>CAWFHE010000001.1:0-325295 GCA_963815575.1 uncultured Actinomycetota bacterium
GAACGGCGGCGGGTCGTCATGCGCGCCGGGAATCGCGGCGAACGGGTCCGACGGCGCGGCCGGCCCGTCGTCCACGCCCGCCCACACGCCTTTCTCGCTGGGCCGTGTCGCCCAGGCCGGGAACGGGAAGTCAACAGCCAGCGGCACCGGGATGTCCGGCTGCGACACGAACATGGTGCCGGGCTTAGCCAGCATCGCGCGGGCGCGCTGTTGCGGCGGCAGGAAGCCGTACTCGGGGCGTTCGGCCTCGGCGGAATCGAGCCGTCCGGCGATCTTGATGGCGCAGTTGGACGAGGATCCGCCGCTCCACTTCCGAGGCGGTCTGCTGCGCGCCGATGAGGATGACGCCGAGCGACCGTCCTCGTTCGGCGACGTCGAGGAGGATCTGCTTGATCGGGCTGTCGCCTTCGCGCGGCGCGTACTTGTTGAGCTCGTCGAGCACGACGAACATCAGCGGCCGCGCGGTGCCCTGGCGTTCCTTGCGGGCGAACTCGCCGCGCAGCGTGACGCCGACGACGAAGCGCTGCGCCCGGTCGGGCAGGTTGTGCAGGTCGACGACGGTGACCTGGGCGCGTGAGGTGGAGATCGAGCGCTCGCCGCGGTGCGCCAGGTCGCCGCGGATGATGGCGGTGAGCGGCTTGACCGCCGAGCGGAGGCGGCGGAGCAGGGCGTTGATGCTGCCGGTGACCGCGCTGCCCGCGACCCAGCTGCTTCTGAGCTGGTCGTCGCCGAGCTCCGCCTCGAGCAGCTCGACCAGGTCGCCGAACGTGCGGATGATCTTGTCGTTGGCCGGGTCGACGTTGGCGATCCGCACGGCCCCGTCGCCGCCCGTTGGCGCGGCGTCGCGCTTGAGCCGTGCGGCGACCTGGCTGATGAGCATGGTGTACTGCGCGCGCTCGTCCTCGGCGTCGGCGAACACGAACGGCAGCAGCTCGTCCTGGCAGAACTCCGCCAGCGTCCAGTAGAACGGGCTGACCGCCTTGTCCCTCGCGGCTACATCCGGCGTCCCGGACTGGTCGCCTCGTCGTGGAGGAGCAAAGACCCTTACGTTCTGAAACGGGGTAGCAGGCAGTCCCAGTTCGTCGTACCGCTTGCGCTGCTCAGGACTGAGGCGTTGATTGGCGTAGTCAAGGAACAGCAGGTCCTCGCCTTTGACGGAGAACACCAGCATCTTGGTGTTGTGCGCTTCGTTAGCCAGGACGCCGCAGTGGATGATCGAGTGCAGCAGGAACAGGGCGAAGCTGGTCTTGGTCGCGATACCGGAGACGCCGGAGATCGAGACGTGGCCGCCGCGGGTTCCGTCGACGAACTCGAAGTTCATGTAGACCGGGTTGCCGTCACGGCCGAAGCCGACCGGGACTTTCTGGTCGCCCATCTCGTCGAAGTAGAGCGCTTGGTCGCGCTCCTTGCCCTTGGCGCGCATCACCGGGGCGCCGGGGATCGGCGGGACGTAGACCTCCGGCTCGACGCGGGTGACGGAGACCTGGGCGATCTCCGCGACCTCGGCCGGCAGCGCGCCCTGCTGGATCAGGAACACATCCGAGGCGAACCGCGCGCCCTCGTGCACGGCCTC
Organism: uncultured Actinomycetota bacterium; assembly: GCA_963815575.1. Lineage (GTDB taxonomy): Bacteria > Actinomycetota > Actinomycetes > Streptosporangiales > Streptosporangiaceae > JAJYUU01. Next base: position 1,574 of record CAWFHE010000001.1, read on the forward strand.
GACGTTGGTGACAACGCCGGAGATGCGGATCGGCGGATGGCCGGGCAGCTGGCGGCTGGTCGTGACGACGTCGTCGAGCTGCAGGTAATGCTGCGGGTCGACAGCGACCGAGAACTGCAACGGCGTCGCCGCAACGGTCCCGACGACAAGCCCGACGGGGTCGTTGTGCGGCAGCTGCCCGTTCCCCGATGCACCGTTGTCCATGTGCTGCTCCTCCATTGCGTCCTCAGCGTAGAGGTCCGGCAAGTATGAGGAGGCGGGTCTCGCGAGCCCTTGTGGACGGCCTTCATTGCCCGAGCGCCGGCGTTTGGCGGTCGTCGTACCGGGTGGCGCTACCCGTTCTACCAGTGCTACCCGGCTATACGTCATATCGGTCGAACGCGTCCTGCCACGGCTTGGCCAACTTGCCGCCGGACCTGATGACGAAGCCACGCTCCGCTGCTGCCGCCCTGACCGCCTTGGCGCCGAGGAGATGAGTCCCGGTGAATGCCGAATCCGGCGAGCCGACGTCCAAGCTGGTTGGGTGTCAGATCGTCGTCGTACTCGCGGCCGTCAAGGTTGTTCCGCTCGGCAGCCAGTGCCTTGGTTGGCACCCACGTCTCGCCTGGGAACCGTTCCTCCAACAGCCGCCGCATGTCGGCGAGGATCTGTACGCCTACGTCAGGCAGCACCTGAGTGCGCCAGCCCACCGGCGGCGGGACCGCGGGCAGCGGCAGCATCGCGGCCCGGTCAGCCTCGATCAGTCCGGCCGGACTGACCTTGATGGTGCGCACAACCCGGCTGTTCGCCCGGTCCAGCCAGCCGGCGAACTGGGCGTTAAAGTCAGCCGGCGAGGCGAACCCGCGGCTGGCATGAACGAGGTCTCGAAGAACCCGTTGCGCCGCTCCACGATCCCTTTCGATTCCGAGTCACGTGGGCGGAGCTGCATGATCGCCGTGGCCAGCGTCCCGGTGAACGCGGCCACACCCTCAGCGAGCTTGCCGCCCCGGCCGATCCCTGTCTCGTTGTCCCAGATCAGCCGCCGCGGCACCCCGCCCAGCTGGCGGATCAGCTCCCACGACCCCAGCAGCAGATCCGCGGTCGTGCGGGTCGGGATCATCCGCCCGGTCATGAACCGCGAATAAGCGGCGGTGATCACCAGCACCGGCAGCAGCCCGGTACTGCCATCCTCCAGCGGAGCCCCATGGCAGAGGCGACGCGTTTGGCGAGCGCGAACGGCCAGCATCCGCTGGCAGGTCGGGTCTTGGCGCCGGTGCGTGCAGGCACGGCTGCGTCGCTAGCGTGACGAGGGGTACGACGAGCCCAGCAAACCGCGGCCACCGGGTGCATCAGGGTCGTGGCAGGTCTCCTGCACCTTCTCGCCTGTTCCTTCCCTCGATCGCCAACCGACGGAACGGGTAACCCTCAGGGTCCGCCCACGCAGTTAGCACCATCTCTGACCTCATAGCGGCCGATGACGTCCGTAGAAGCTCGTCAAATGTTGTTCTACTGAGTCTCTTTCCCGCAGCGAGCGCCCGAGCGGCACCAGCCCGCGTGAGCTGACCGGCCCTTTCATCCCTAACTAGCCGCGTCATAACCTTGTGAAGCCGACCCGAGACCAGTTCAGGATAGATCTCCGCGACATTGCAGAGCCACGCAGTCACCCAATCAGTATCAGCGGGAGGATCCAGCCATCGAGTGATGAACCGATTCACGGAGCGATTATTCTCGGGTGTCACGGAACGCAGATAAGCTGAAGTGTGTTGTGCCAAACGTGGGAACCATTTCAATACTTCGTCAACTAGTCCGAGGTCAACAAGCCGGCTAGCACTCGATAGTACGACAAGACACTCACGTAGGTCCCTCTCAGTAGCGAGCATGTCGTCAGGGAGGTTCTCCCTCCTCAATCTCTGGGCCGCCCGTGTGAAGTATTCGGCGTATGAGTCAATCAAGGGCGGCTTGAATAGATCTCGGACCTCCTCTATGACTTCATCGAGCGTCGTTATCTGGTTGTAGAAGAGGTCCCACAGGATCTGCTCATCGACTCCCGCCTCCACGAGAATCTCTGCCACATCGTCGGCATCTTCAGAATCTCTAACGCGCTCCTCTGTGAGATCTTGAATCTCCTTGCGAAGCCTCTCGACCTGCTGCGATGGCTTATCCAGGTTCGATAGATAGGTCTTGCGTTTCATGACTTTCGTCTTTGAAACGTTTAGGCGCAGCCCGATTTCCCTGAGAAGCCCCTCAAGAAGCTCTATCTTTCGCCGACCATCAAGGACGGAATCGGCACCGATTAGAAAGTCGTCAGCATATCGCACGAATGTCCAGGGCCGCTTTGTGAGCAAGTGGTCAACCGGCAGCAGATAGGCCGACGCGAAGATGTCGCTAGCCACCGGACCTTGTGGTAGTCCGGTGCGTGACGCCATAACCGTCTCCAGAAATGCTTCCAACGCCTTCGAGTACTGGGTTCGTTTGCCTAGCTCTGAGCTAATAAAGCTGACTAGTAGTGTGTGGTCAACGCATTCATAGAAGCTCTCGATGTCTGCCACGATTACATATGAATCGGTCCAGCCCTTCGGGACGCTGGCAAAAATCGAGTGAGGAACACCGACGTCAGCATTTCGCGGCCAGATAACCGCCGCGGGCAGGGCGTGCTCCAGCTCGCTGTTAATCTCCAGCGCAAGTGCCTCAAATATTATTCGATCGTACGGTGCGAGGAGAGCGGCTGGACGAGTAGTCATACCAGCCTTTGGAACTCGGTAGAAGTCGGCCTGTTGCGGCTCAGCATCATAGCTAGATAGTCGCTCCACGACTTGGTCAACAATTTCTGTGCGACTACGTTCAGGCACCTCGAATATGGGTCTTGGGGGCAGCATGTCCGACGGTCTCAGAGCTGCGTCAAGGCCACGGTTCATGCATTCAGGGCGGACGGCCTTAGGTAGGTAGACCCGTGAGATTTCGGCCGAATCCCACCGGAGAAAGTCATTAGGGAGAGTTCCGGCGACCATATCAAGGGCGAGCAGGCAGTTCTCTTCTACCGTCTCATCATCGTCCGTCACGTCGTTTGCAGCGCGAATCCGCTCAATGTGTACTCGTAGATCGGCGCTTGTCAAACCCAGGCGCTGGAGAGCGCGTAGGGGCAGGAGAATCGCATCGGCGGTCGCATCGGGCGCGGCAATCTCTCGACGCAGAGCCGCAAGAGCCGTTGGCTGAACTGACAATTCTTCAGACATTGTACAGGTTCCAGGTGGGGGCGGTGCCTTCGATACCAGCTTGATATTGAGCCAAACTCATGACCGCGCTCGGCTCCACATATCCATGGGTTCTCCTTCGTGGATCGGGCCGAAAGGCCAAAGTAGCTGGCAATTTACCGTCAAGTATCCACCAGACAGGCCAACGACTTGTGCCACCGAGCTCGAGCGGTAGACGATGCAACGGCAGGTCCATAGGGTCATGGGGTGTAACACTCATTCCACCGGTGTTAGGTATAACATTGCCGGCTGTGTCCGGCTGAATGTCGTTCGGTATTCGAACGCCCAGGTGATTTGGTGCGATGCGAGGGCTGCCGCCTTCTGCTTGTTGCATTGCCCGAAAGAGCTGGCTATCGCCTGTTGCAGTGGACGTCTCGTCCAAAGCGTCATCATCTTGAGCGTTCGTCGTCATGCTTTGAAGGTTACAGCTGACGTATGCCAGCGGCAGCGCCGCTTCCACTGTCCGATATAGCGGGAAAGATGAGTCTCTGGGGATGTAGGACCGATTGACGGTTCAGGCCGGCCCGCGACGGCTCTCAGTCGGCCGTCGATCGCCCAGTGGCACCGCTACCGCTCGTGGAGGCTGACACGGCCCGCCTTCGTTCTTCCGTCGTGACGTCGATCGCTGCCGAGGGCGGCCGGGCTGTGTTCGTATGGTGGAGCGTCATGGATGAGCGGGACCTCCGATGCCGCTGGAACGTGGCTTCGTCGCTGCATCAGCACCTCTCGGCGGCGCGGCTTCGGTCGGCGAGCAGGCCAGCGCGCAAGGGTCACAGCAAGATTTGCGTTTGAGGGATGCTTGGTCCGGACGCGTGCCGCTATCGAGAGCCAATGTCAGGTCAGCGCACAGCCGACGGGGCTTGGCTGGCTAGGTGCGAAGGCGGCCGCCACAGCATCGTGAATAGCACGGGCACGGAAGCCGGGCCACGGCCACGGTGCAAGACGAGCTGAAGCGCTTGCGCGTCGAAGCTGCTGTTGCGTCGCCAAGAAGGCACCAGGCTGCACACCGTGCGACAGTGCTGCGAGCATTGGCTTGCGAACGCCTGCCTGGCCGTGACTTCAAGACGATAGCGAAGAATAGGTACGTGCTGAAGCCGCTACTGGCGATCATTGGCGGTATACGGCTGCGGGACCTTGGTGCCGTGGACGTGGACCACGCACTGGCCGTGCTTGCGGCGAGCCGGTCGACAGCGACCGTCGGGATTGCTCACTGGGCACTGACGAGGTCGATCACGCGGGCGCAGGCCAAGAGTCTGATCGCGCGGAACGTATTGGCGCTGACCGGGACGCCTGAGGGGCACACTGGACGCCCTAGCCGGAGCATGACACTGGCCGAGGCGACTGCTTTACTGACGGTTGCTCAGGCGGCCGTCCGCGGACCTACGCGTACACAGCGCTGTCACTGTATACGGGGATCAGGACTGAGGCACGCGCACTGCGGTGGGAGCCGTCGACTTTGGAGATCCGGACAGCGAGCCGCCGCGGATTGCGAGCATCGCGGTGTTGCGGTCTGTGCGCGCGAGAGCCGATAAGAAAGCGACGCGGTCGCGCCGGACCCTAGCCTTGCGGAAGCTCGCCGTCGCAGCACTCGAGGCGCTTTATGCGAGCTCGCAGCCCGGTGGCTGTGAGCCACGCCAGCATAAGGTCACCGAGATCGTCTATCGACATCAACTCCGTCCGGAAATGACCAAGGGAGCTGACAAGATGGACGTTCTCCTCGGTCCAGCTGCTTAGAAAGCTGCTCGACTTAGAAACAGCCTGGGAAAGCGGAAACCTCAGGATGAATGGGATGACCTGCGTTTCCCTGGGGTGAGCAATGGGACAGCAGCCCACCGATATCCAGAACCACAACTGCGCGCGGGGAGTGTTGATGCTGCAGGCCCTCAGGGTTTCTGCACGTCACGGGCGCCTGGTATGTGAGGTTCGCGTCTGCTTACCTCGTCTCACTGTAGCTGGCGCCGGCTCGCCGCTCATTTCGCTCCGACAGCAAGAAGGAAGGGCCGATGCGTGCACGTATCCAGGCCAGTCCGGAGCGAGCTTACTGGCGATGGACTGGCGTACGAGCTGGAGCTGCCTATCGAGGTGCGGCTCCGGCCATTGTGGCGCTGGAATGCTGCGCGCCTGCGCGATGCGCGACGGTTCACGGATCCTCGTGGTCTAGGAATCCGAGGTCTTAGGTGGCCGTCCACGTTTCGGCTTGGGCGGCCGCCATGCGATTAGGTCCCCGCTCGATAGGCCCCGCTGATCCTGCTGTTTCTCCAGATATGCCCTTGCCTCCTCTGCCGGGCTGTTTTCCCAAGGGGGAAGTTCAGCTGTGCTATGCCATTGCCGGAGCCAGGGCAGCAACTCGACTAGGCCGGCCAGCAACGGGATTACTGACGCGGTGCCATCAGGGACGGATTGCGCGCGGTCCTCAACGAGGCCCATGAGGACGTGGGCTCGCTCAGCGTGATTCCAGCCCGCCCAGCCAATGGTCATCTGCCTACTGACCGGCGCCGACGGATAGGATACGAAACGCTCATTTGGGACGTCATACTTTCCCCGCTGCCGCCAGTAATCGGGCCTAAGGAAGTCGCCGGAAGCATACTTCGGCGGTACCGGTATTCCTGGGAGCGGTCCGAGCTCGTCTTCCTCGCGTTGTCGGTCCCAGGTTTGCTCCCAACGGATGTGCTTTTGGAGGCCGGAGTCGCTGTAACGGAGTGCCGCGAGATAAGGGACGTGTTGATTCTGGATTATCTCGCAGATTATCCCGGCTAGGTCGGCCCGCCCACCGGAGTAGCGTGAGGCCATCGCAACACACGCCTGGTCGTTACTCAACCGTTCCACAAGCATGTCTATTGTCATAGGCCGTGGTCGACGTTTGCCGTCGTTCCCTGTCTCGTACCATAGCGCCTGGTCCTCACAGCGGTCGAGGAGCCAGTTTCTGACAGCGTCTCTTTCCCGCTTCTCCCAGGGCGCCCCCGCCCAGCGCCGCTTAAATTCAGGCCTCTCAACGAGGCCGATATCCCGCCGCCGCTCGATAGCCTTGATCCGATTCTCTACGATCTGCCTGTACCGAGCGGGCCAGCGGCTCGGCAGGTCAGTTATCGGGGTTACGTTGTGGCGCTCGAACCAGGTGCTCTCTGCCTGACCACTGGCGAGGCGCCTGGCTAGCAGCAGCTCGAAGGCCCGCTCGCCGGGGTTGAGGTCGGGAATCGCTTCATTCGGGGCTAGGAGTTCCTCGGATTCGGTTGCCAGGCCATATCTGACGTAGATCTCCCAGTCGAGCTCCTCCTGCAAGCTCACGAGCTGGGAATGTGCCTTCTCCCAGCTGGCCTGCGCTGCGTCCAGTTGCGCGCCGGTCACGGTCGAACCTGGGCCGAGTAGGGATCGCGGATCAGCTGACGACAGTTCCAGGGCCAGTTGGTCCAGCCGCTCGGCATGTACAGACCAGCGATCTTTTGACCACCGGTCAGGCGGGAGTGGCAACTCGGCGAGCCTGGTGCCGGTGAACTCATAGAACAATGTCCACGGTTCTCCGGTTCCGGTCTGGTCGGTTCTCGGCTGTCCTTTGCTGTTGCTGTACTGCTTGAGCCAGAAGCAAACGAGCGAGCTGTTGAGCAGTGCCGTCAACTGGATGAGGTCGGAGTCTGAAGCAGCCTCCGGCAGCCTGATTACAGGCGCAGAGTTCAGTGGGGCTGCTCGGCCGCGCAATACGGCGAAGTGGTTGTGCGTGCTAACCCACGGAAAGACGATCATCCACTGATGAGCATGAGGATCCTCGGTAACGTGATGCCACGTGTACCAGGGACGATGATCTTCGAGATAAGAGCGCCCTGAATAGTTCTGCCGGTTACTCAGGACTGTCCGGAACGGCCATAGCCGCTGTAGATGGCGATGAAACGCCGCCTTGGTCGGCGGTTCCGCTTCCGGGCCTGGCAGAAGCGCGCCGTCAGTCGCCGAGATCGCCGTCCAGTCCCGAACCTCCGAGCCTGTGATCACCGGGATCAGTGGCTCGGACTCGGCCTTCGTTCGGAGAAATGAGGCCAGCGGCGCTGTGAATAGTTCGTCCGAGCCCGTGTTGGCGAAGTATCCAATCCGGGTGACTCGGCTGCCGAGTCGGGTTCCGCTCTCCATCTGCTGCAGGATCCGGGTCGTAGTCTCATCCGCAAGACTCCACGGAAACGCAAAGAGCACTGAGTGGTCGATGCTCTGCCCTCGCGTCCAGCCGTCATCGTAGGGAACGTGCTCGATCCCGCCGAGGATCGAGCGCCATACGTGTCCGCGGGCCGGGTCTTCGGGAACCTGTGGTTCCCCCCGGAGACCTGCAATGAGACGGACTGGGGAAGCCTGGGGGTCTTGGTTGCGGCCGCAAAGGATGACAGTTGGCGTGCCATGGCCTGGGATGAAAGCCCCTGACGTATCGATCACGTCAGTGAGATCGACGGTCGGGAAGAATTGCTCGATAAGACTTCGCCCAAATTCCCGTTTCATAAAGCTGTTAGAGGTGAGCAAGCTGACGAATCCTGCCTGCCCGCCTGGGCCGCGCACTGCGAGGTCAAAGGACCGGCCGATGAATGGGATGGACAGCGCGTATGCGCCGACGCAGTACGGATATAGGGCGCGATAAGCTTTTGATTCTGCGCTGTCCTTGACGGTTGTATATGGCGGGTTTCCAACGATCGCGTGGTAGCTTCGAGCATCGAGGAGGCCAACTTCTGCAAAGTCGTCGATGTTCTCTGCGCACCTGTAGTACGGCTCGGTGATACTTAGCTGATCTGCGTGCCCTGAGCCTAGTCGTGTGCCGTCGCCGTGCAGCAATGAATCCCCAGTGGCGATAGCGAGGGACAGGCTGGGTGAATCAGTGAGCCGCCTGGCGCCGCCTGCCCTCATCGCCGCGATAGTTATCCGAAATCGCGCGATAGAAACGGCGGCCGGGTTCTTGTCCACTCCGTGTATCGAGGCCAGCGCACAGCTGACCGCAGCCCACGGACCAGCCCACGGCTCCCGGTATCGCCAGTGATCAAGCAGACGGCGGAATGCGCCGAGCAAGAAGGTGCCTGAGCCGCACGCTGGGTCAATTACTCGGAGTCCCACCAGCCCAAACTCGGTGATCGCCGGGTTGAGCGCGCGATCGAGTATGAACTCCGCGACAAAGGCCGGGGTCTGCAGCAGGGCACCGGCTACCCTCATGCCCTCGGACAGGTTCTGGTATAGATCACCCAGGAAGCCAGTATCCCATTCCGCATCGGTAAAGTCGTGGATGACCTCGCCGTTCTTCCGGGTGCGCCAGAAGGTGATCAGGTCACCGGCTGCCCGGTCAGAGATCTCGATCAGTCCCATCGGGCCGCGCTGCCGGTCCAGCAGGCCCGCCATCGCCGATGATGCATCGATCTCCCGAAGCCCGCGCAGGATCCACTGACGATGACTTGCGTCCTGGATGTCCCGTTCGAACTCGAGCTGCCTTTGTTCTGCGAGGTCCAGCCGCCTCTTCGGTCCGGCCAGATAGGGAGTCGCAATCAGGCCGTTGTCCTCGCAGAAGCGCAGGAAGACCGTCCCCAACAGCCATGCCACGCCGATTTGAGTTATCTGTTCATCTCTCCAGGATTCGTAGGCTGCACTGGTGCGGGCCGCCGCACGGACCGACTCCCATTCCGACCGCAACCGAGCGTCGATGTCTGGATCCTCAGCCTGCTCACGTATGTCCGATTCCAGGACGGACAGCTGTTTCCTCAGGTCTGCGGTCAGCGTTGCAGATCTGATCATCGGCTCTCCTTGCGTCGGGGTCTGATCCCAGCGGACGACTGTGGGGACGGCCGCAAGTTGTGAGGCAGGCTGGGCCCGCAAAAATTGTACTGCACGTGTTAGCCTGGATCGTGTGCTACGATGCCACATGCGCGCCGAGCTTCGGCCGACTTTGGTCCAGGAGTGATTTTGAGCAGGCAGATAGGTAGACGCGCGCCGTCAGGCTTGTGCCGACTCAGTCTACTCTCAATGTAAGCGCACGTGCTAGCAGGACGCAGAGGGGTACTAGGTGCAGCATCGCTGGTATGGCCCAGACGAAAACTGGCCTGCTCATCCCAAGTCATGGTGGAAGGAAGCCCTGGTTGAGGCCCGTTCGGCGCGCTGGCACCTGCAGATCTTTACCGACCACGGCTGGGGCAAGGTCGTATGCAGCCGGGCTATCGACGGCCCGTGCGAGAAGGTGATCTTCTCCTCTGGCCGCGCTGGCGAGAACCATGCCAGGGATCTAGCCCGGCTCGTCAGGCGCTGCCATCATCCCCGGGATGACCAGCTTTCTGCCCTTGCCCAGCGCCTTGTGGAGGCCGGTCGGCTCCTCGACGGAGCAGCCCAGCTCCTGGACGCGGCCGAGAGCTGCCTAGCGGCCGATGCCGATGCAGCAGCTGTGGAGGACTTGCTAGATAAGGCGCAGGACACCATGGCAGCAGCTGAGAGCCTCGTAGTGGCTGACACCGACGACTTGCTCGAGCGTGCCATCGAGCTCGACGGCCGGGCGCAGGCCGGCCGGATCAAGTCCTGGACGCAGGCGGCGGCGGCCGGGTACCCGCCCGTGCAGTCACCGACTGCGGGTGATCTCGCGGCTGAGGCCGAGCAACGTATCGATGCGGCCGCATGCACCGTTGATGAGGCGCTGGGCATGGCCGGGGTGGAGCAGCTCCGGAGCCGGATCCACGACCTGAGGATCCGGGTCGAGGCCATCCGGTCCGCGGCGGTGGGGTTGAGTAGGGAATAGATCGACGGCATGGAGCTTGACAAAAGTGTTGGGGATCCCCAACACTTGGGTATCATATGCGGCTGAGGAGGTGTGGAGTGGAGACGAAGATCGTGCTGAGCATCCAGAACGTCGATCTAGGCGATGACAAGACGCTGGCTACCCTCGCCCAACACCTGGACGATCTCGGCTGGGATTCGGTGGAGGGTCAAGTCACCGCTACCTTCTACACCGATGAGCCCGACGTGGTGGGCGCGGCGCTCGACGTGGTCCACTGCATAGAGAAGTACTTGGCAGACGCCACCGTCGTTCGGGTCGATGAACAGCTTGTCGCAGTGAGCGACATCGCTGACCGCGTGGGATTGAGCAGTGAAGGCGTGCGTCTATGGACCACGGGCCAGCGGCGGAAGATAGGCCCGCCTTTCCCTGCTCCCCGCGGACAGATAAGCCAGGGGCGGACGTCGATGAAGGTATGGGCCTGGGCGGATGTAATCAACTGGCTCCGGAGCCAGTACAAGCTCGATCCGGAGCCAGGCGTGCGCTACCCGTCGGACCACGAGGTCGCTCACCTAAACGCCTCGCTTTGTGATCGGGTTGACGAGCAAGACCAATGGCGGCCGTCGGGGGAACATTCCTTTGCGCGGCTCATTGACATGCCCGCATCACCGGGGAAGAAGGCTGAGAGCATTTCGCTAGCAGCTATGCGGAAGAGCGGCGCAACAGGCACCGTTGGCGAATGACTGTGCCTAGGTCGGCCATGCCTGATCCGGGCGGCACTGCGGCCGAAGACAAGTCGCTCGTTGAGCGCGTGGCCGCGCTCAACGAGCGCCTCCAAATGGGAGACGTCTACATCCAGCGACTGGCCGGAGAAGTGTTCGTACGCCCGCCCCTAGCGGTAATGAAAATAGGATTGCGCGTGGCTGCGCCGGACGTACAACTCACACGGTCTAATTTCGCATGCCGCTTCGCCGAACGTGTCATCCTGCTCGATGAGGCAGGGCAGCACCTCGGCCTGATCGAGGTCCTGTGCGTCGTGGATTTCCGACTTGAGGAGGGCCCGGAACCTGACTTCGAAACGCTATCAGCCTATGCCAGCCACGAGGCGTGTTACATCGCTCAGCCATATCTGAGGGAAGCGATCCAGACCACCACCAGCAAGCTAGGACTAGATCCCGTCGTACTCGCCGTGTTGGACAGCACTGCGGGCCATCTCCATACGTGAAACTACGGCTCTAAATTCGCTGGCCTTTCGGTAAGGCTGGGTCTACCGATTTTGTAGCAACGCTGGTATGCGCCGACTCGTCAGTCACCGCCGGATGGCTCTTCGGAGACCAGTTGGCGACGCTATCTATGCCCCGTGGACTAGCCTGCGATTCAGTAGATCCCGACGCCGGCATCGTCACTTTGTAAGGAAGCGGTGTGGTTCGGTGAGGGCGATCGGGCGCCGTCAAGATCGGCAAGTCGCGCGGCTAGGGTTGCCTCGGCCAGGTGGCGGGGGAGGGCCACGCTGAACTTGAGGCCGTCGAGGGCCTTGTCATCGACAGCTGGCAAGCAGAGGCGTTCTTCGATGCCGGCCATGAGTGGCCTTCCATTTCTCCGGCGTTGCGTCGCGGCGCAGCCGCACGAAGAACTCCTCGACTCGCTGCGCGGAGTCGGCCATGTCGCCGAGGGTGGCGATCAGGGTCGCGTTGGCGCGCCAGCCTGCCCAGGTCCACCAGCGGACATCGCCAGCCGGGTCTGCGGGAGATGACAGTCCCTCCAGGATGCACGAGATCCGGGGCGGTCTCGCGGGCCTCGGTCAGCGCGTCCTGTGCGCGGCGGGTTAGCCGGGCTGGGGGATCGGCGCCGAGCAGCACTTCCCGGATCGCGCGGCTCAGTGCGAAGGATGCGCCTCCTATGCCGGGGAAGATCCAGCGGGCTTTGCCGCCCGCGTCGGCGGGCTCGACAAAGCAGCGGCGTCGTTTCCAGTCGATCCAGGTGACCTGCCAGTTATGGCCAGCGAGCAGCAGCAGTCGCGGTCCGTCGATCTTCGCGGTGAGCAGCGCGGGATCGGTTCGACCGATCTCTTGCCTGCCATTCAGTACCGTGAACTGCGGCATCACAGTGAAGGCCGTCGTGAGCTCCATAAAATGGCGGTGGCCGAAGCGTTTTTCGGCCTCGGGGCCGATGAACAGCATCCCGCCGTCGGAGTCGAGATATCCCTCATGGACAAGGTGGGAGAGGATCGGCGCGGCGGAAGGCCCGAACGGCCCGAGTCCGTTCCAGCACTGCGCCAGAAGGTTCTCGCCGACCCGATGTTCTTGGAGGCACAGGGCCAGGATCTGCTGGGCGACGATGTGGCGCGGATCGGGCGGCGGTACCACTGGCTCCACCCAGCCGCGGCCCCACAGCAGCAGCAGCCCTGCTGCGTCCAGCAGGCTGGCCTGGTCAAGCGCGAGAAACAGACAGTTAGAGCCCGAGCTTGCGCGCCGGCCGCTGCGGCCAAGGCGCTGGAGGAATGAGGCGACGGTAGCAGGAGCGTTGATCTGGATGACCCGGTCGAGGTCGCCAACATCGACGCCGAGTTCCAGCGTGCTGGTCGCCACGATCACGCAGTCCCGCGAGTCAGCGAACGCCTGCTCTGCACGGCGCCGTTCATCCAGCGACAAAGACGCGTGCGACAGGAACGCGGTCACTCCGCGGCCTCGCAGCGCGGCGCCCAGTTCCTCGACCAGACGCCGAGAGTCGCAGAACACCAGCCGCTTCTCGCCCTGGTGCAGCGCCGCGATGACCCTAGCCGCATTGTCCACCGAGCCGACGTAGTCAACCTGGACGTCACCTGGCGGTACGGTCGGCGAGACAGATGCCGGGCCGGTCCGCCCGGCGTCAGCCAACTCTAGCCCGCTCGTCAATCGGGCGGGCAGGTCCGGCGCAAGGACGCGAGCCGCCCGCCGCCCCGCACCCGAGCCCTGCAGCCAGGACAGCAGCTCATCGGGGTTCCCGACGGTGGCCGACAGGCCGACTCTCTGCAGCGGCCGGCCAGTCAGCCGGGTCATGCGTTCGAGCACCGCGAGCAGGTGCCAGCCACGATCATCGTCGGCGAAGGCGTGCACCTCGTCGACAACCACGGCCCGCAGCGGCCCGAACAACCGGTGGTGGTCGACGTTGACGCTGACCAGCATCGCCTCCAGCGATTCCGGCGTGGTCAACAGCACGTCGGGCGGATCACGGAGCATGCGCGCCCGCACTCTGGACGTCACGTCCCCGTGCCACAGCGCTGCGCGCCGCCCGGCCCATCCTCCGTATGTCTCGAGCCGGGGCAGCAGATTGTTCAGCAAAGCCTTCAACGGCGCTAGGTAGATCAGCGATGGCGCGCTCCAGCCCTCCGCAGTCATCCGGGACAACAGCGGGAAGACGGCGGCCTCGGTCTTGCCGCCTGCCGTCGGTGCGAGCAGCAGCGCGTCGTCGCCGGCCAGTAGCGGCCCGATGGCCTCGGACTGCAAAGGTCGCAGGTCCGCCCAGCCCAGTGTGTTGGCGATGTGGTGGGCCAGCGACGGGTTCAGCTGGCCTAGGTCCGGCGCGCCGCCAACGAGCCCGCTGCCGTTGCCGTGGGCTGCGGCGTCGGGTCCGCCGGGATCACTCATAGCTCCAGGTCCACGTCGTCGGCGTCGGCGGCCTGCTGCTGCCAGGCGTTCCGTTCGACCTCGGTGAGCTCGCTGCCCGACAGCGTCAGCGCGTAATGCGCCCGCGGGTCGAAGTCGGCGAACTGGTCGACCCGGTCGAGGATCTGCTCGACTAGCTTGCGGAGGAAGATCCGCGGCGCGATGCCCGCCTGCCCGCCCAGCCTGCCGGTCACCGCCGACGCCAGGTCCGCCACGTACGCGTTGGATACCACCGCACGCACGCGGCCGGGATCAGCTGCGCCTGAGGCGTACAGATCTCGCACCGCGCAGCCGAGCGTGACCAGCGCGGCGATGTCAAAACCGGCCAGCCGGATTTGTACGGCGCGCGGGTTGTCGAACCGCGGATCGCCGAAGTCGGTTGCCAGCCGCTGCGCCAGGGGCGCTAGCCGCTGCACTCCCTGCTGTCCGTCATAGAACGCCGGCGTCCCGGTGATCATCAGGTACAGTCCTGGGAACCGCCCGCTGTCGAGCTCGTCGAGCAGCTGCCGCAGCGCGTTCAGCCCTTTCTCCCGCACATCGCTGCGCACCCGCTGCAAGGTCTCGGTCTCGTCGATCGTCACCAGCAGCCCGGCGTGGCCGGAGTCGCGCAGTACCGTCACCAGCCCCTGAAGGAACCCGAGCGCACCGAAATGATCCAGGTCACCTTTGATCCCCGCGGTCCGCTTCGCGGCCGCAGCAACGTTGGGCTGACCGCCGAGCCACGCGATCAGGCCCTCAGCTGTCGCTGTATCACCGGCGATAACGGAGCGCCGGTAGGCCCGTAGTGCCGCGGCGAACGCCGGTGTGGTGCGCGCGACGGCGGCGAGCCGCTGCTCCATCAGCTCGCTGGTGCCGCGTTCCAACGCCGCCGCGTCGCCGGGTCCCGCCCCGCCGGCGGCGAGCACGTCCTCCTCGAGCGTGTAAAACCAGCCGTCGATGATGTCTCGCAGCGCGCTGGCCGGGTGCGAGGAGGTGGCCAGCCTTTCGGCCAGCCGCCGGTACACGGTCTCCAGCCGGTGCAGCGGCGTCTCGGTCTCGGAAATCTGGATCTCGGTAACGGCGAAGCCCTGCCGCTTCGCGCGCTCAGCCAGCCACCGGGCGAAGAACGTCTTACCGGACCCGTACTCACCGCGGACTGCTTTGAACGCGGCGCCGCCTGCCGCGACCCCGGCCAGCTCGCCGTCGATGGCGCTCTCGAACCGCTCCAGCCCGACCGCGAACAGGTCGAGCCCGGCCTGCGGCACGGTGCCCCGTCGCAGCGCGTCGATCACCTCGCGGCGCCGGGCGGCGCTGACGGCCGTGGCATGCTCAGTCATCGAGGGCCGAGAAACTGCTCGGTCAGCAAGGCGGCGTTCAGCTCAACGGTGCGGCCGCTGTCGGCGTCGCTGATCACCGGGTAGCCGTCGACATTGAGCAGCCGCCCGAGCTGCGCCAGATAACCGGCCATCCGGAACGGGGCCTGCCCAGCCAGTCCCGCCACGCTCGCGACGGGCAGCTTGCCACCCGCTGTGCAAAGGCCGTCGATGATCGCGGCCACGGCGGTGTCGGCGGGTGCCTTGCGGACGAACGCCCGCTGCGCGGCGAACCGCTCGCTGGCCACCACCCTGGCCCCTAGAGTCACCTGCGCGTCGGCAGCTGCGGCCGAGGTTCCGCTAGCCGCGACTTCACTGGTGCTGAACAGCGCGTCTTCCTGAACGGGCGGCCGCTTGGCTGTCCTCGTCGTCCGGTCGGCAGGAGGTACCTGAGAGCTCCGCCCCTTGCCTGTCACGTCCGGCTGGCCGGACGACGTGCCAGCGTTCCACCATGCGGGCTCGTGCAGAACCGGGTTGTCGTAAAGCGTCCAGCCCTTCGGGCAGGACGACGCCGCGGGCAAGAACGCCAACACCGGGATGATCACCTCCGCCAGCGACGCGCCGCCGTGATAACCAGCCTTGCGCGGCGCGTACCGGATCCGCTCATCCCAAGGCAGGACCACGGTGCCGCCAGCCGACAATACTCTAGGCCCGCTGGCCACTATCTCGCCGTCGCCGGGCTGGCCCTGCCGGTACCGCGCCGAGTCGCTCTGGATCGGGTGAATGCCCTCACCCTGGTCCAGGATGTGTCCGTGATCAGAGGTGAGGATCACCGGGCGTCCGGCTCCGGCTGCGGCCGACAGCAGCTCCCGCAGGTAGGTGATGTCGTCGAGACGCCAGGCCGGGGCGCTGCCTTCCCTGCCGTCGCGCAGCGCGTCATCGATGGTGTTGAGCACGACACCCACCACGGTGGTCGGGTCGCTAATGGCGGCCTGCACGTCCTCGTTAAGCACGGCACCGGGCCCGGCGGGGAGGCCGGCCTTGTGGAACAGCGCGGACTTGCGCCCGCGCCAGAATGCGGCGAACCCGGCCTGTTCCTGTTGCTGCGTCCCGGTATGCAGCTGCCCGCAGAGCAGGCTGGTCCGCGAGAACCTGGTGGCCGACGGGAGCACCGCGAGCGCGCCTTCGCGGCCATCTGCGTGCCGGCCAGTCTCGGTCCATATCCGGCTGGCGGTGATCTCCTCGGCCACCTCACAGGCGACGGCTGCGCTCATCCCGTCCAGCACGATGATCAGCGGTGCCCGGCGGTCGGCGAGCGGGCGGGCTATGCGTTCCAGCAGGTTCTCAGCGAGCAGCAGGTCATCGGTCGGCCCGGCCACCGGGCTCCAGCTCGCCAGCCGCTGCGCGAACGCCCGATCTAGGACGGCCCGCTCTTCCCTGACCGCCTCGTAGAGGGCTGTGTACGCGGTACGGACCCGCGGCGTTCTGGTCGAGTCGGTCGTCTTGATCGCTGCGAGAGCACGGTCGACCCAGGCCCAGCAGCGGACCTGCCGGAGCGCGCCCTCGGCCACGGTCGCCGGCGCCTCATCGGCGGTCGCCAACCAGCGGGCGAGCCGCAACGCGGCGACCGCGGCCTCGACCTCGGCGGTTCGAGCGCCGAAGCGCCGGTGCTCGCGCAGCCGGCCCAGCCCAGCCTCCGCCGCCGCCAGATCAGCCGTCCGTGGTGCGGGCAGCGCGATGGCGATCTGGTCGGCCAGCGCGGTGATCCGCGCGTCAAGCCCGGCGTCCAGAACCTTGCTGTCACCCGGCAGGTCAGCCACTCCGAGCTCGCGCAGGATCTGCTCAGCCCGGTCGCACACGGCCTGCGCGTCCTCGGCGTGGCCGTTATCGCTCCACCGCAACGTAAGTGACTCGGCAGCCTCGCCGAACGCCCGCAGCGTCGCCTCGCCGGGCGGCTGCCCGCCCAGGAACCGCTCCTCCGCCCGGATCCTGGCCTCCGCCACCGCCTGGCGGCCGCCCTCCGCGGATCCCCACAGCTCGGCCGCGGCGAGACCGAACGGGATCGCGTCGAGCACCTGCCCGGCCCGCAGCAGCCGGAATACGATCTCCGCGACGGGGCCGGCCTGGTCTTCCAGCCATCCGGCTAGGCCGTCCTGCTCGTCCTGCCGGAGCGAGAGGAACCTGGCCAGCCTCGTCTCATCCCGGCTCCAGTCCAGCAGCGCCGCGGCATCGATGCGCTCCTCACCACCATGGCCGAGGCGCACTGACGCGAGCCGCGACAGCGCGGCGTCGAACTGCAGCACATTGCTGGTAGTGCGCCGCCAGCCACCGGTGGGCTGGGCGTCCAGCAGTGCCTCCGCGAGCCATCGATATTCCCGGCCAGTGAGCCGCGGATCGAGGCGGCGAGCCCCGAAGGAGTCGGCGACGAGGTCCCACCGGTGCACAGGGCGGACCTCACCGCCGAGTGCACTCGCCAGGACGGAATTGCCGAGTTCCCGGTCGTCGCATGATGTCAGCACCACCAGGTACGTAGCGACGGCGCGGGGCTCGCTGATCGCGTCGAGCACCGCGAGCACCGTGCGGCAAGCGCGGACATCGGCCGTCACGGGGCCACTGCCAGCATCGACGGTCACCGTCGCCGGGCCATGCCACTGCGGTGCCGCCCGGAGCAGCAGCAGGCGCTGGTCACCCTCGGCCAGGCCATACTTCTCCTGGCGGGCGGCCGCCTGCGTGAGGGCCTGCTTCAGCGCGCTCTCCACGACGGTCTTGCTGGCCTCAGGGACGCTCGTCTTGACAGCTTGCGCAGTCATTCCGTCACGATCCGCCAGCTGATGTCGAAACTCGCCTCAGGATTCTTATCCGCGGCCTCGCGTAGTTCCGCCACGACGGCGGCGACCTCGCGCGCGGTGACCCGCCGCGCGAAACGCTCTGGGCTGTTCTCGGCCGGCGGAGGCGGCAGGGAGCCGCTAGGCGGCCGAACCTCGACACGGTCTGAGCCGGGAACCCCGGCGGCGGGTGGCGGCGCCTGGATCAGCAAGTCGATGGCGGCCCGCTCGGCCTGATCGAGAGCCCCGCGTAGCTGCACCTGGTGCTCGTCGTGGCTGGCCGCGCTGCCCAGCTGGCCCCTGATCGATGCGGCGACCTCGGCCTTCCCCCCGCCGCCAGCGGCCGCAGCAGCCAGCCGATAGAGGATCTCCCACCGCACCCGGCCCAGGCTTGCAGTCAGCTCAGCCGCAGTAGTCAGGCTGACCCGGTAGATAGCGCCCTCCCTGGGCAGCTCGCTCGCCGCGAGTGCGCGCAGCAGCGCCGTCGAGTCGGCCAGCCCGGTCAGCCTGTTCAGCAGCTCCGCAACGGTCCGGGCGGTGACCAGCCGCGGAGAGTGGTCCGCGAGCACCAGCGCCTCCGCGTGCCGCTCAAGCTCGGTCACCAGCGACTCGGCGGCGGGCAGCAGGCCTCCGGCCCGCGACCGCAGCTCAGCCGCGAGCGCCTGGACCGCCCGGGCGCTGCGCACGGGCTGGCTGCTCAGGCCGAACACGCTGCCCGCCCGCTCGCTGGCCAGCGCGAACTCTTCCTCGCCTGGCAGTTCCTGCCGGCGCAGCACCATGTCCGGCGTGATCCGGCCGATCTCCGGCTGTGGCAGCACCGGCTGCCCGGCGCGGAACCAGGCCCGGTCTGACTGCACCGCGAAACAGGCCACAAGCAGGTCGCTGACCAGAGCGGGCAGGCCAGGCTGCTCCTCGGCGATCCAACGCCGGATGTCACCAGCCTTCAGCTCTGTCACCGGCCCCTCGCCCGCAGCTCGTCGCTCAATCAGCAGCTTCCAGTCGTCCCGCAGCACCATGACCTCGCCGACCGTGGCGATGTCCAGCGGGTTCGCGATCCGGCGCAGCACCGGCAGGTCGGTGGCCGGTACCTCAAGCCTTCCCACCTTGTCCTGCGCAGCCCGCTCCACGGCGGCGAGCACGACCGACAAGTCCGCCTTCCGTAGCACCTGACGCCGACCCTGCCTGTCGAAGTCGGGGTGTTTCGGGTAGGCATAGTCGAGCAGCTGGCCGCAGATCCGCGGCAGCGCCTCGCCGAGCCGCAGCCCAACAGGTGGCCTTATTTCCAGCCCTGGGTCCAGCGCCATGATGTGATCCTCGGCCGCCGCGCCGAGATCGGCGTCGTCCGGGCTGAGCAGTCCGTACGCGCGCTGCAGCGCATCCCGCAGCTTGCCCGTCAGCGCGGCCTTCCTGGCCTCGAGCTGGGCGCGGGCATGATGCCGATCGTCGGCGGCCAGATACGGAGTCAGCTCCTCCAGCCGGTCCCGGCGCTCCAGCACGTACGAGATCCGGACCAGATCGCCCAGATCGGTGAGCCGGTCGCGGGACAGGAACGACGGCAGCCAGACCAAGGTCAGCGGCCGGTTCAGCCGGCCCTGCAGGGTCTGGACCCGGTGACGATCATCGGAGGGGTAATGATTGCCCTCATCGAACGGGTAGTCGATGACGACCCGGACCCTGTCTGGCATCTCAGGCTCGAACTGCGTGTCCGCCAGGTCGGGATCCCGCACGTTGCCGAACACAAGCTCCGCGACCCGGTCCGTGCCGCGCCAGATCACCGGGCAGGTGGTGATGAACTCGCCCTTGTCGGTGACCCCGAACTCCTGCCACAGCAGCCCTTTAATCAGGCGCCGTCGAGCGGCATAGTCGTCGACGTTGATGACTTTCCGCAGGATCTCGCCGGTGTCGACGCCGATCAGCGCGATCTCCACAGACGGGTCGTCCGCCCCGGACACCCGGATCTCGCCGAACTCGCCGCTCAGCTCCCGCAGCGTCTTGGCGACAGCCACTCGGTCCTGGCCGGGGATCATGACGGCGATCGAGCCGTGATTGAGCGCGGCAAGTCGGCTCGCGGTCATCGCGCGCAGCGCAGGCACGTTCGGGACCAGCGCGGACAGCAGCAGCGTCTTGACGATCAGGTCGTCGGCCCGGAACGCGTGCCGCGACGGCAGCACAGCGGCCTGCTCCTCGGTCAGGCCGTGCCGACGCAGCAGGTATTCCCGCACCCGCTGGTAGAACCGTTTCGCCTGGTCGAACTCGTCCCGCAGCTTGTCGCTGAACGGCCGGTCCCCGCCGGCCGCGAGCGCGTCGAAGATCGCGCCAAGCGGCATCAGCTGACCGACAGGCAGCGTGTCCCGGTAATCGACTAGCAGCTGCTGCATGAGCCTGAGCGCGGTCCGTTGTCGCTGCAGCGCACCGGACACATCCACCATCGCATGCAGGAAAGCCGGGCTGAACGGATACGTCCCGCGGAAATCAGCCCGGCTAGCCGCACCGCCCTGGGCGTCCAGCAGGGCATCCCACACCTCGGGCCTGGACCGCTCGGTCTGCTCGAACGCGGCGTCAATGACCGCCCTGGCCGCCGCGTTCTTCGGCCGCAGCAGCCGGGCTTCGACGACGACAGGCAGGTTGCCGTCCTCCAGCCTGATCTTGTCGAACCGGCCGTCCCAGTACTTCAGCGTGTCGAACAAGCTGGCAGTCGTCGCGCCCGCGGTGTCCCGGCCGACCAGGTCGCGCAGGTCACGCTGACGCGGGACAAAGCTGATGATCGGGGCGGGCCGCTCGTGCTCGGCCGACTCGACCAGCTTGGAGACCTTCTGTGCCTCCGTCTTGATCCGGGTCGGGTCACCGATGTAGCTGGACAGCCAGAGCACGAGCTCGTCTAGCAACAGCACGACCGCGTCGCAGCCAAGCACTTCGCGTGCGTGCCTGCTGATCTCGGCCAGTCCCTTATCCAGCCCAATGAAGGACTCGGCAGTGCCACTGACCGCGTGCGCGTAACGGGTGAAGTGGCTGGCCAGAAGGTCACCGACCAGGCGCCTGCGCTCGCTGTTCCCTGGCGGGGCGGCCAGCGCCGCGTCCAGGCTGGCCTGGCTCCACGGCGCCTCGTCCCACTCCTCGTCCGGATCCCCGGGCAGTCCGGCGATGAACTTCTCATCACCCAGCGAGACGCGCAGGTCGCGAGCATCGGCGAGCAGACCCTCGTCCCGGTAGACCACCGGCAGCGGCGCATCGGGCATGAGCCTGCGGACATGGTCGACATAACCGCCTAGGATCGCCGACTCCAGCGAGGTGGCCTCGATCATGTGGTACGGCACCAGCAGAAACTTGCGGCCCGCCAGCCACTTGTCATGCTTGGCGACCACATGCACCAGTCCGGTCTTGCCGCGGGCTTCCGGGTCGCCGCGCAAGATCGCATGCAGCATGGCCATGAAGTGGCTCTTGCCGGAGCCGAACGAACCGTCCAGGTACGCCGCCCGCGACGCCCGGCCCTCGACCGCGGATTGAATGAGCCCGAGCGCGTCGTCGAAGCAGCGGGCAAGCTGTGGCGTCGCTACATAGTCCCGCACGGTGGACTCCTGGGTCACCCCCTTGTTAAGGGTGAGCACGAAATCCCCGGCGTGCACGCGCTCCGGGATATCGATGAGGTCGCGCAGTAGTTCAGCTGTCATGGCGTCGGTGTGTGCCTTATCTGAGTGTCCACTGGGTCGGCGCGCTCATCGGTACTAGACGGGGGAGTGGCGACCGGGCTTGCCGGGATGCTGGAACCGGCCCGGCGTCCCCGGCCGGCTGCCTGCGGCCGCCAGCCGGTCAGGTCGCTGGCGGTCACGCCGTGCCGGCGCTGCTGGTCCTCCAGGTAGCCGACGTAGGCATCGGCGGGGCTCATCCCGAAGGCCTGGTCAATGTCGCCGTGCCACTGCCGCACCCACGGCAGGACCTCAGCCAGCCCCGCGATCAGAGGCAGCAGCCTGTCTCTCGCCCAGCCGTCCCGGGAGGCGCGATCCTCGATGATCGTCATCAGGGCATGCGCCTGCTGCCGGTGATTCCAGCCGGTCCAGCCCAGCAGCAGCGAACCGTCGCCGTCCGGGCTCGCTTGCGGATAGGAAATGAACCGCTCCTTCGGCACGTCCAGCTTGCCCCGATGCGACCAGTACGAGCCCCTGAAGAAGTCGGCAGAAGTGTACTTCGGCGGCACCGAGATGTTCAGCCGCCGCCCAGTCGCGTCTTCCTCCCGCTGCAGGAGCCAGGTCTGTTCCCACTGGCGGCGCTTGCGCAGCCCGGTGTCCCTGTACCGCCACGCCGCCAGGAACGGGACATGCTCCGCATCAATGACCTCAGCGACCACAGCCGACAATTCGGCGTCCTGCCCAGCATAAAGCCGGGCCACCGACACGAACTCGCCATCGTCGCGCAACCTGTCGGCCAGGCGACTCACCGTCATCGGCCGAGGCTGCTCAGTGCCAGTGTCATCAATCGCGAACCAGAGGCTGTGGTCCTCGCACCTGTCCAGCAGCCAGGACCGCAGGGCGACCCGTTCCTTCTTCTCCCAGGGCTCGCTTGACCAGCGTCGCTTGCATTCTGGCCGCTCGATGAGGGCGATGTCGCGCCGCTTGCCGATGACCTCGATCCGACGCTCAACGACCCGCTGGTATGCTTCCGGCCAGTGCGCCGGAAGCTCGGTAATCGGCGTCGAGCCATGCCGAGCGAACCACTGCGTATCGAGCTCAGTCGCCGCCATCCGTCGTGCCAGCACGATCTCGAACGCTCGTTCGCCCAGTTTGAGTTCGGGAACGCTATCGGGGTCGGCTTGCAATTCGGCTGCCTCGTGACTGGTCAGCAGGCCATATAGCCCGTAAACCTGCCAGTCCAGCTCCTCCTGCAACGCGATCATCCGCGCCCAGGTTTTGTCGTGCTCGGACCGCGCGTCATCCAGTCTTGCCCTGCTGGGCAAGCCGACAGCGCATACGGTCGAAGACTCAGCCGCATTCAGCCGCCGCGCGAGCGCGTCCAACTCGCCGCCGAAACCAATCGGCAAGACTCTCGGCAGTGGGACATCTGCGACCTTAGCGCAGCTGAGTTGGTAAAAGCGCTCCCAGTCCTCGCTTGCGATACCGCCGCCATACCCACCGTTCCCTCGATCAGGGCAGACTTGCTTAAGCCAAAAGCATACAGTCGAGCTGTTAAGTATTCCAAGCAGTGCCAAGTGCTGCTGCTCGACAGCATCTATAGGCAACTTTATCACTGGAGCATGACGATTGAAGATACTTCCGCCGCAGTCTAGAACAAAATGATTATGTGTTACTACATCTGCAAAGGATATTGAGAATTTACTCATGAGCTTGTGCGCAGTTAGCCGACCATACTCACTCCATCTTAGTCCTCCCTCGATCTTGCTCATCCTGCCAAATAGAATGCCGTTCGACAGGCTGGTCCTGTATGGCCACATGTAATGCAGCAGGCTTGGTATCGTCTCGACCTCTAGCGGTTTGAACTTGGAATCATACGGGAATACCGCTACGTCGAAGTCAGACTCGGACCAATCGCGGAGTCCGCCTCCCTCGACCATCGTGCGAAGGAACGGCTCGTCAATACTTAGGCGAGCCGCAGACATCTTCGGCAGTATGAATAGATCATCCTCTAGCGTGAAGCAAGTAATGCCGACGGATTCTGTCTGCTCGCGCAAAGTGCTGTTCGACGAGCCTTGAATCTGCTGAAATAGGTGGCGCGCACCGCCTCCACTCAAGCTCCACGGATGGACGTTGATCTGCTCTTTCGAAAGGTCCGTTACGGTGATCCATTCGCTGATGCTTTCTGGTTCGCTAATTTGTTCAACTATCGCCCGCCAGACCAACCCTTTCGGCCGGCTCGACTGGCTGTCTCGGCTCCCCGCGTACGCTAAGTACGGCGCGGATCGAACGGGTGCTTGGTAGCATGTTCCGGCCTATAAGAATCACGGTTGGCGTACTATGGCCAGGAATATAGGCGCCCGAGGTATCGACTATGTGCGTCAACTCCACTTTCCGTGCAAAGAATTCATTTATGAGTTTCTTGCCAAAGTCATATTTCATGAACGAATTGGCCGTGATTTGGCCAATGTAACCGGCTCCTCGCCGATCGGCTCCGGCAACAACAGCGAGGCGGAAGAAGCGATCGGCGAAGGGGACGGAGAGCGCGTACTTGCCAGCGCAGACCTTGCTGTAGATCTCGCGGTAGTTCTCGTTCTCCTTTTTGTCTTTGACCGTGATGTAGGGCGGGTTGCCGACCACCACGTGATAAGAGTTCGCGCCGAGGATGTCGACAGACTTGATGTAGTCGCCAACATCCTCTTCCGGTAGGTGTGCGCTTCGCCGACACCGAAGAGTTCGCTCTTGCTGGCCTGGGGCCCCCCGGCCGTGGAGGAGGGAGTCGCCGACGGCGATGTTGAGGGGGAAGTCGGGGGCGTCGGCGAGGCGTTTGACGTTGCCGGCCTTCATCGCGGCGATGAGCAGGCGGAAGCGGGCGATCGAGACGGCGAACGGGTTCTTGTCGACGCCGTGCAGGCCGGATCGAGGACGTTGCTGATCAGCGCCCAGCGGATCCGTTACTGCGATTGTTCTTCCCATTTGCGAGCAGGCGCGCGAAGGCGCCGAGCAGGAAGTGGCCGGACCCGCAGGCGGGGTCGATCACGCGAAGGCGGCGTGGCAGGTCGGGGCGGGCGCGCGGGGGGTCTGGTTCCAGGCCGAACTCGTCGATCGCGGGCGTGAGCGTCAGGTCAAGGATGAACTCCTCGACGAACTCCGGGGTCTGCAGCAGTGCGTAGGTCTTCTTCGCGTATTCGGACAGGTCCTGGTAGAGGTCACCGAGGAAGCGGGTGTTCCAGTCCGAGTCGGCGAAATCGTGCACGACCGGGGAGTTCTCGTCCTCGCCGCGGGTTCGCCAGAAGGCCAGTAGTGCCTTAGCTGCGTCGTGCGAGGGGGTGATCCGCCACATCGGGTTGTGCGTCGCGGTCGAACAGTCCGGCGGCGACCGGAGATGCGTCGACTAGCGCGTCGAAACCCGCGATAATCCAGTCCCGGTCGGTCTTATCAGGTTCCTGCTCGAAGAATGCCTGCTGCCGTTCGGTCGCGATTGCCATCCGCTCGCCGGGCCCGGCCAGGTAAGGAAGTTCGATCAGTTCGTTGTCCTCGCAGAACCGCAGGAACACGGTGCCGAGGATCCAGGCCGACCGCTGCCTGGGTGATCTCGCCATCGAGCCACTGCTCGTAGCTGGCCGCGATCCGTTCAGCGTTATGTGCTTTCCCCCATTCGTCGTGGAGCGCGGCAGTCGAACTCGGGCACGTCAGCAGCTGCGGGCCCGCAGGTCATCCTCCAGGGCGCGGACCTGGCCCTTAAGGTCGGCGAGCAGCGCTGCGTGGTCGATCATGAGGCTCTCCTCGTGGTGCTTGCGGAGACCGCCGGGCGGACCACGAGCTGCTCATTTTCGCCCAGGGCTGGCCACGATCTGTTCGTCCAGCAGAGCGGGCTTGCGCGGATCGTCCATCGGGCAGAGCAGCCACAGGCCGTGCGGCGTCTCGTCGGCCTGGCGCGCGGATCGGCCGCCAGCCGGGAGAGGAGCTGCGTACCACCCGCGTAGCGCGCTAGCGGCGTCGCGTCATGCAGCATCACCGTACCCGGGCCGGCGACGCGGACTTGCTCGTCGAGCCGTTCCCAAACGGCGTCGAGCAGCCGTCCGAAGCCGGTCTGTGCCGGCGGGCGGCGCGTCAGCCGTATCCGCCGCCAGCACGCTCTCCCAGCGCGGCTTGCCCCGTTGCGCCTGACGATGTCACGCAGCGCAGCGAGGAACATGTCGGTCACGTTCACTGGGCTACATCGAGGCCAGCGCCGATAGCTCAGCGCAGACTGGACGCGGTCTCCGCGAGCCTAGTGGTGATCGCGAGGAAACCGCCGTGCTCGGTCGGAGGCGAGCAGCCGCAGCCTGGTTTCAGCGATCGTGGAGGCCTCAGCGGGCCGTGCTATCGACTTCGGGCCTCTGGTGCTGGACCAGGAGCCTGCCAGCGTTCCGCCGGGAATGACATATCGGGTTATGCCGTCTGCGCCAGGGACGACGTTGACGGTGTAGCCCATGTCCTGCAGCAGCTTGCGTAGCTGGCCCGGCTCCGGCAGCCTGGCCAGCTCGGGGAACCTGGCCAGGACCCGGTCGCGGAGCCTGTCCGGCTCGAGTCCTGGCTCGCCGAGGTAGCTGGCTGCCTGGGCGAGGCGCAGGGCCTTCTTCGGGTCGAGGCTGCGCGGGTACAGCTCAAGCCGGGCGGTCATCGCCGCGTCCTGCGACGCTCCGGCCGCGAGCGATACCAGATCGGTGTCGGAGAACGGCGGCATGCCGTCCGGCCTTTTTACGCTGGCCAGCGCTTCCAGGACCGTGCTCGTGCCTGGCAGCGGAGAGGTTTCGCCGAGATCGACGAGTTCGTCGGCCCGGCGGCCCAGGCCGGCCGCATAGTCGAGTAGTTCCTCCTCGGTCGGTGCGGTCGGGTCGTCGGTCGGCGTCGTAGGGTCATCTTCGGCGGTGGCGACGGCAGCGATCAGCAGCCGGGTACCCGGCCCGGCGCCTTGCCAGCCGTGGGTTGTCCAGGTGCTCTTCGGCCTCGATCGCGGCCCGCAGGCAGGCTTCGCGAGCGCGAGCCGGGCCGCTGGGTCATCCAGACCCGAGCCTCGCTCGGCGAGCAGCGCTGCGGCAAGCTGGCCCGGCTTCCATGACCCGGCCCCGGCGGGCCAGGATCTCCAGCACCGTCTTACGCAGCTCGGTGACGGGTTTGACGCTCTTGGTCCAGCGTTCTCTGGCCTTGCCGAGCAGGCTGCCGACGTAGGGCTGGCTGAGTCCGGTCTCAGCGGCTACTGCTGCCTGCGGCGCCCAGGCGGGCACGGGGGAGGGGCGGCCCGCGGCGTCGGGCAGGGCCAGCAGCAGCCGGACAACACTTATCTCGGCGGCGTTCTTGCCATTGTCACGTGGCACAAGGTGGCCGGTGATCTCGTCCAGGCTGAGCGCTGCCGAGTCTGCGGCGGCGGGCGTCGCCGGAGCTCGCCCACCGCCCGCCTGGCCAGCGTCTGTGACTGCCGTGCCCGTCGCGCCCGCCATCCTACCCTCGCCCGCGACAGCCATGGCCGGGTCCGGCAGCTGCTCGATGACCTGGAGCTGCTGCCGCCATTCGCGGGCCCGCTTGAGTAGCTCGTTGCGGGGTCCGCGGCCGACGCCGCGCAGCCTCTGTACCCGCGCCGCCGGGATCTTGATCAGCTCGCCGACGGTGGAGACGTCGAGCTGCTGCTGCGCGGCGGAGAGCGCGCGGGCCGACAGGCCGGCCGCGACCAGCGGCGTGCTGGCTGCCACCTGCGCGGCCGACACTTGCCGGGCATCGGCTGGCGTGACGGGAATCTCGCGCACTGTCTCCGGTGTAGTCGCCGGGCGCTGCTCGTCCAGCGCGCGGAAGATGTCAGACCAGGCCCGTGACATGTCTTTGAGCGAGGCGTACCTGCGGGCCGGATCGCGCTGGAGCGCGGTGCCGAAGAAGGCCACCAACCGGTAGCGTAGCTGCGGGTCAAAGCCATCCTCGGCAAGCTGCGGCAGTTGCTCGGATGGGTCGAGCAACCTGGCCGCGACCATGCCGTCGCCCCAGGATGGCAGCTCGCCACTGGCCATCTCATGCAGGGTGACTGCTACTGCGTACCGTTCCGCGGCTGCGTCGTACTCGGGCCGCCTGTCGGTGCCGAGGAACGGGTCAAGGTAATGCTGCGGTGCCGGCCTCGGTCGCCCGGTTGGCGGTGTCAGCCAGCGAGAAGTCGAAGAGCACCAGGCGGCGGCCCTTCTTGTTCAGTTCGCGTATGGCAAGGTTGTCCGGCTTGATGTCGCGGTGCCAGATGCCCTCGCCCTCCAGGTAGCCGACCGCCTGAAACAGGTGATCACCGAGGGCTTCCAGGTCGCCGATGGCGAGCCTGCCCTCGCGGCGGAGGTACTGCCCGAGGGTCTGCTCGCCGGCCTGCTCAAGGATCAGGACGGTGCGGTCCCCGATGTCTTTGGGGCCGTCGATCAGCCGTACGATGTGCGAGTCGCGGAGCTTCTTGAGCTGGGCGGCCTCATGTGCCAGCCGGGTCCGACCGGCGTCGCTTAGCGCGACCTTGTAGACGCGCTTGCTGCCCTCCCGGGCCATCAGCAGCGCTCGCGCGGTGGAGCCCTTGCCGAGGACCTGGCCGATCTGCCAGCCGTCGGCCAGGACTGTGCCCTTGGCCGCCGTGAGCAGGTCGGGGATCTCCTGATGGTCGGGGCGGGTGAGTTCCTCCTCGACCAGATCGAGGTAGGCCAGGAAGTCCCGCACCGACTCGAACCGGTCCACTGGTTGTGCGGCCGTCGCTCCGCGGACCAGGTCATCCATGACCGGACTGATCTCGTCGCACATCGCGGACGGGACCAGGGCACGCTCTGCGACCAGCCGGACTTCCAGCTCCTTGCGCGACTCCGCCGGGGGAACGCCAGTGAGGATCAGGTGTGTGAGCGCGCCGAGGCCGAAGACGTCGAGCTGGGTGGCATCGGACTCCGGATTGCCGAATTCCGGGGAGAGGTAGGGACCGGAGGTGGCGTCGATGTGCGCGGCCAGAGAGGTCGGCGTCCCGGACGCCAGCACGGTGTGCGGATCCGAGCTTCCTGAACCCGGCCTCGCTGCAACCTGCCAGTCGCAGATCCGCAGCCGAGGGTAGCGGCCGTCCATTTCTACGTACACGCTTCGGGCCGCCAGTGCCCGGTGGTACAAGTGCCGTCGGTGCGCATGGTCGAGCGCTTCGGCCAGCTGGCGGACCATCTCGATGCGCGTCTCGATCGGCAGGCCGATGGTTTGCTGGCTGCTTCCTCCCGCGCCGCCCGCGGCCTGCTCGGCCATGAACTGGTCGAGCCGCCGCCATGTGGCGCCGTGCCGGAAGATGATCGCGGGCCCGGCCTCATGCTCTTCGCTGAACTGCTCGGCTTGGACGATGCCCTGGTGCGAGATGCCCTGCAGGGCGAGGTACTCGCGGCGGGCGGCCCGCCACGCGGAATCGCGTTCGGTCTTGGGGGCATTCAGGTTCGACAGGTAGATCCGGATTCGCCTGACCTGGTCGCCGGGCAGCGCCGGATTCTCTGCGAGGTAATCCTCCCAGGTTGGCCCGGTGTCGAACGCTCTGGGCGCCAGCTGGAACGGGCCGATCTTGCGGTGCTTGCGGAGCCCCTGGACGCCTATCTTCTGCAGCAACTTCTCGAGCTGTCGGGATAGTGCGGGGTCAATGCGGCTGCTGGCGCTGCGCGGTGGTTGGCCAAGCAAACCGGCCCAGATACCGGGCAGGCCGGTCTGCCCAGTCAGCCCGTCGCGGCCGAAAACCATCGTGCGCTGCACCTCGTCGAAATCACAGCGCAAGTCAGGAGCGGACAGGAACACGGCTGCCTGGATGAACGGCAGCCGCGTGCGGATACCGAGCTTGCCAGCCGCCCAGCCGAGCTGGCTCTTGAGCTCCTGGCATTTCCGATTGGTCAGGTGCAGCGGGTTCTCGATCGCGCGAACGTGATCGTCATGATGAAACAGCCACGTTCCGCCCTGATTGACAGCCCGGCCGAGGTGGCTCTTGATCTCGATGAGAAACAGCCCAGCCGGGGTCGCGATAAGTAGGTCGACCTCGCGAACATGTCCCGACTGGGCAGTGAAGGTGAACGTCTGCCACGCGCGGTAGGGCTCGGTCGAAGGCATCTGGTCGCGGATGTGCCGCAACGCGTCTTCTTCCCAGGGAAAGTCAGACCGCGGGCCCCACCAGCGGTTGTCAGCCCCAGCCATATGCGCTCCCGTCCCCAGCTCCCATGGCCACAATATCGGCGTAGTTGCCTGCTACGGTGCGACGTTGTTGCACCTATGGACAGCGACGTGACCGCAGCGACGCTCCTCGTGCACGGCTGGTTACTGACCGGCGACAGATGGCCTCGCAGGGCACGGAATCAGGGCCGACTCGTGGCCGCGAAGCCTGTGTCAGGATGCCAAACTGCGGAGCCGGTCAGTCCAAGTGGCTCGCACAGCACTCGGCCGTGCGTTGGAACCCGACCCCTGGATCGGAAGATAGGAGTTCCCGAGCGACAAGGCGAGCCGGACGGCGGCGTCCTGGGCCGACTCACCGGCAAGACGGAGCGGCAGCGTTTCCGCGGAAACGCCGACCGGCGGATGGCGCAACAGCAGCGCTGTAGCGGCGTCGAGTCCGCTCAGACCTTCCGCGAGCACGCGAGAGCCGAGATCGCGCATCCGCTCCGCCTGCAGCTTGGTGCCCGGCGGCCCGTCCTGCACCAGCGACGACGGCAGCGGCCCGTCGTAGTCCTTGCTCATCTTCAGCACGATCTGGCCGCCGGCGTCGTCGACCGAGTCCACGACGAACCCCCGGCCGGTGATCGGATCCTCGGCCTGCGACAGCGGCCCGAACTTATGCTCCTGCGGCGGAAACGAGAACTGCCGCAGCACCGACCGCTTCACCGACCCGACGACCTCACCACCCGACAGCAAGCCCAGCGCATCCGGCTCCGCAACCAGATCCGCAGACGACAAGTTCCGAACATAGAAGTACCGCCACCAGGCAGGCTTGTTCTCCCGCCGGTGCCACTCCAGCAGGTCAGCGAGCAGCGCCCGCGCCGACTCCTCCGGAGTCCGCGAGGCCGACTGCGCAGGAACAGACGACAGCAACGCCGAGCGCAGCCTCGTTACCTCCGAATCGTCGCCATCGCCCTCAGTCTCCGTGACGAAAGGCCGCGGCAGCTCCGCCAGACCGACACCGAGCCGACCAGCAAGCGAAGGCCGCAGCGACTCCAGCCAGTCCCGCAGCGCCAGCGTGGCGCGGCAGTCGTCCTCGTTGTAGCCCGCAACCACTCCCCGCCGCGACGCCTCCGCGTCAGAACCACCCGACCCGTCATCGAGCGCCACCTCAAACGACACCAGCGCCGACGTCGCATCCCGCAGCCCGACAACCCGCGAGTACCCGCAGAGCGGCTCCAGCCGCTTGATCGAATACGACTCCACCCCGGCTTGCAGGCCCTGCCGCACGACCCGGTACAGGTCCACGAACACGCCGAGCCGGAACAGCTCGTCGACCTCGTCCTCGCGCGTCGCGAACCGCCCCATCAGCCGCCCGACAGCCTCCTGCCGCGTCTCATGCAGCTCCGACAGGTGATCAACCGCCGTCGGCTCGTAATGGTTGTAGTGATACACGTGCAGCCCCGGCCGCTCCCGCCGCCGCGACGTGATGAAATCGATCAGCTGCTCGAACGCCCGCTTCTCACCCGCGCGGTCGAACGCCCAGAACTGCGTGTACCGCGGCGGCCGTTCCGCGGTATCCACGATCCCGAACAGGTACTGCAGCCCGAACTCGCGCCCGTCCTCGGAGTAGTACCGCGCCCCCTCGATGTCGAAAAACAGGTCACCCTCGGCCGGCTCCGGCAGCGCCAGCAACCCGCGATTCGGCACCAGCAAACCATCAGGATCACGATCAGGCGCCAGCAACTCGTAGGCGATAACGCCGGCGTCCTCACTGGCAAGCCGAGATCCCATGCCGCTGTTATGACCTAGCCCTGGGCCCGCCATAGGTACCGCCAACTTTGCGGCGTGGATGGTCGGCGCGCAGGAATCACGGATGATTCGGGCTAGACTCAGCTGCTCCTCAAGGGAGGGTGCGTGAAAGCCGCCAGAGGATCGGGGCCCCGAGGCCACATGATCACCCACTTCACTCACGTGAAGAACCTGCCAGGAATACTGGCCGATGGGTGCCTCAGGTGCGACAGCGCTGTCGATCGAAGTGTAGCCCTTCAGGTGGAAGCCGCTGACCTGGGAATCAAGGCGAGCAGGCGGGCGATCACGGTTCCGTTGGCGCCGTATGGCTGCGTCGCCGACTACGTGCCCTGCTATTTCGCGCCACGCTCTCCGATGATGTTCAAGCTGCACAAAGGGTCTGTCCATAACTATCAGGAGGGGCAGGATCCGCTCATCTACCTCGTGTCCAGCGTTGAGGCCGTCATCGGCTCAGGCTTGCCCTGGCTGTTCAGCGATGGAAACTGCGCCCACGCCTTTACGCAGTTGTTCGATGACATCGGCCGACTAGACGAGGCGGTCGACTGGGATGTCATGAGCGCGCGGATGTGGGCTAACACCGCGGAGGATCCCGACCGGATGCGGCGGCGGATGGCCGAATTCCTCGTGCACGAGCGCCTCCCGATTGACCTCCTGGCTGGGGTGGTCGTACGCACGCCAGATAAGCAGGAACGCGTCGAGCGCCAACTGGCCGCCCACGGGGCTCCTCTGCGTGTAGTCGTGCGGCCGAGCTGGTATTTCTGACCGAGCAGCACACGGATGGCCGTCACGCCGATGCCTGTCATACCTATGAGATGTCACACCCGTGCGATATACAGGAACCGAGCTTGGCGGGCGGAGGAGGTGATCAGATGATCAAGGAAGCCGCAGGTAACCTACTCCAAGCTGACGCCGATGCCCTTGTCAACACAGTGAACACCGTCGGTGTCATGGGCAAAGGTATAGCCCTGCAGTTCAAGCAGGCTTACCCGGATAATTTCCGGGCCTACGAGGCCGCTTGCAGCCGTGGCGAGGTGCAAATCGGGCGGATGTTCGTATTCGAGACGGACCTGCTGGCCAATCCTCGCTTCATCATCAATTTTCCCACGAAGACCCACTGGCGGGCTCACTCGCGCCTGGCCGATATCGCCTCCGGGCTGGAGGATCTCCGTAAGGTCATCACGGACCGCCCGATTGCATCGATTGCCGTGCCTCCCCTCGGATGCGGCAACGGCGGGTTGAGCTGGCGTGACGTCCGTCCGCTGATCATCGGAGCCCTGGGTGATCTCCCAGGTGTCGAGATCACCATCTACCCGCCTGCCGGAGCCCCGCCTGCTCAGTCAATGGCAGTGCGGACTGTGCGACCGCGCATGACTATGGGTAGGGCGGCCGTATTGGCATTGCTGGGGCGTTACGTCAAAATCAGCCAGGATGAGCAGGTCACAGCATCAACCGGAGCTTCACTGCTGGAGATCCAGAAGCTCATGTATTTCCTGCAGGAAGCAGGCCAGCCGCTCCGGCTTAATTTCGCTAAAGCGCGTTACGGTCCGTATGCTGAAAACCTTAACCATGCGCTTCAAGCGCTGGAAGGTCATTATATACGCGGGTACGGCGACCGTTCACAGCTTGTAACTAAGCTGAGTCCCGTCAAGCTCATTCCGAACGCGGAGGACGAGGCCAATCGCTGGCTGCAGGATGACAGTGACCAGAGTCTTTCCCGTATTGACAGGGTGGTAAATCTGGTCACCGGATTCGCGTCGGCCTATGGTTTGGAGT
This sequence comes from uncultured Actinomycetota bacterium, assembly GCA_963815575.1. Taxonomy (GTDB): domain Bacteria; phylum Actinomycetota; class Actinomycetes; order Streptosporangiales; family Streptosporangiaceae; genus JAJYUU01. The sequence continues at coordinate 34,630 of CAWFHE010000001.1, forward strand.
TGCTGGCTACCGTCCACTGGGCCCTCGCGCGCGAAGCTTCGGTTAAGCGGCCGGATCCGGCCGCCTTGACGGAGCTTGTGGCCAGCTGGAACCATCGCAAGGGTCGGCTGTTTACGGAAGTTCACGTCGGCAGAGCCATGGATCGCCTCGTCGAGTATGGCTGGGTGAGAAGCTAGCGAGAGGTTTTGGCTGGTTCTGCAAGAGCATGGGAACTCGACCTAGGTCTTTCCAGGCCCCTGTTTGACGCTCTGTCGGACACCTGTCGCACCCATAGCGTCCAGGTCGGGCATATCAAAGGCTTGCTGCAGCAGGCGAAGAGTTAACTACCGCACTCCCATGCCTCGCAGAGGGCGTTGGCTAGGTGCATCTGGCGGGGCGTGTGGCACTGAACGCGGACGAGGTCGGGGCTGGCGACGATGACGGCCAGGGCGCGGGCTCGGGAGGTTGCGACGTTCAGGCGGTGCAGGTCGTAGAGGAACTCCATGCCGCGGGGAGCGTCGTCGGCGGATGAGGTTGCCATCGAGTAGATGACGACGGGAGCTTCGCGGCCTTGGAACTTGTCGACCGTGCCGACCTGGAGGCGGGGGAGACCGGCCGTCGGCGGCAGCGGACTGGATCGCTCGGATCTGCGCGTTGTACGGCGTCACTACCATGATCTGCTCGACGCCGATCGGCGCGAGTTCGCCGGAGCGGTTGCGCCACTGGCGGCCGAGCAGGTTGCGGACTAGGTCGGCGACGACAGCGGCTTCTTCGGGCGATGCGTTGGTGTTGCCCTCGTGCGGAACCTCGATGACGCGCAGGCCAGCACCCGAAAGCGGAGGATCGCCGAGGATCTCCTGCAGTTCGAGACCGTCAACGCCGGTCAGCTTGCCGTCGTAGAAGGTCTCCGACGTGAACCGGCACAGGTCCGGGTGCATCCGCCAGGTCTTGTCGATCAGCAGGCCTGCATGCGGCGGCATCGTGGCGCGGTCGCCCAGGATGTGCTCCAGCGCGGAGCCACCGGAGCCTGGCGGATGCGCTGCCTGGCTCGGATGGGCCAGCTGCTGCGGGTCGCCGAGCAGGACGACGTTGCGCGCTGCACCTGCCACCGCGAGGACGTCGGCCAGCGACATCTGGCCCGCTTCGTCGACGAACAGCGTGTCTACGCTGCTCTGGAGGTCGGGGCGGGACCACATCCAGGTCGTGCCTGCCGCTACGTCCAGGTCGCCGTCGGCGAGGCCACTGACTAGCTTCGGGTAGTCCAAGGACTGAGCGCCAGGATGCAGGAACGGGTTGTCCTTGTCGGCGCGCTGGCCGACCCTCGGGGCTGCGAGGTCACGAGCTACCGCGTGCTTGAATACCGCATCGATCAGGTTGCAGATGACCGCGTGCGACGGGCCGGTGATGCCGACAGTCCTGCCTTCCTTGATCAAGGCGAGGATCTGCTCGGCTCCCGTGTAGGTCTTGCCGGTCCCCGGCGGGCCTTGAATCGGCAGGTAAGAGTTCCCGAGCGACAGAGCGAGCCGGACGGCCGCGTCCTGGGCCGACTCGTCAGCGCCCGCGGCAGCGTGCAGACGCGCTCCGCGGAAACGCCGGCGGGCGGGCGGCGCAGCAGCAGCGCGGTCGCGGCGTCGAGCCCGGCCAGACCGTCCGCGAGCACGCGAGAGCCGAGATCGCGCATCCGCTCCGCCTGCAGCTTTGTGCCCGGCGGCCCGCCCTGGACCAGCGCCGACGGCAGCGGCCCGTCGTAGCCTGCGCCGACCTTCAGCACGATCTCGCCGCGCGCGTCATCGACCGAGTCGACGACGAAACCCCGGCCGGTAATCGGATCGTCGCGCCTGAGACAGCGGCCCGAACTTGTGCTCCTGCGGCGGGAACGAGAACTGCCGCAGCACCGACCGCTTCACCGACCCGACGACATCCCCGCCGGACAGCAAGCCCAGCGCATCCGGCTCAGCAACCAGATCCGATGACGACAGCGTCCGAACATAGAAGTAGCGCCACCAGGCCGGCTTGTTCTCCCGCCGGTGCCACTCCAGCAGGTCGGCGAGCAGCGCGACACGCCGCCTCCTCAGGAGTCCGCGAAGACGGCTGCGCAGGAACAGACGACAGCAACGCCGAGCGAAGCCGCGTTACCTCCGAATCCTCGCCATCGCGCTCAGTCTCCGCGACCACAGGCCGCGGCAGTTCCGCCAAACCAAGACCGAGCCGCGAAGCCAGCTCAGGACGCAAGCGACTCCAGCCAGTCCCGCAGCGCCAGCGTGGCCCGGCAGTCGTCCTCGTTGTAGCCCGCGACCACTCCCCGCCGCGACGCCTCCGCGTCAGAGCCACCCGACCCGTCATCCAGCGCCACCTCAAACGACACCAGCGCCGACGTCGCATCCCGCAACCCGACAACCCGCGAGTACCCGCACAACGGCTCCAGCCGCTTGATCGAGTACGACTCCACCCCGGCCTGCAGGCCCTGCCGCACCACCCGGTACAGGTCCACGAACACGCCGAGCCGGAACAGCTCGTCCACCTCGTCCTCGCGCGTCGCGAACCGGCCCATCAGCCGCCCGACGGCCTCCTGCCGCGTCTCGTGCAGCTCCGACAGGTGATCAACCGCCGTCGGCTCGTAATGGTTGTAGTGGTACACGTGCAGCCCCGGCCGCTCCCGCCGCCGCGACGTGATGAAATCGATCAGCTCCTCGAACGCCCGCTTCTCACCCGCGCGGTCGAACGCCCAGAACTGCGTGTACCGCGGCGGCCGTTCCGCCGTATCCACGATCCCGAACAGGTACTGCAGCCCGAACTCGCGCCCGTCCTCCGAGTAGTACCGCGCCCCCTCGATGTCGAAAAACAGGTCGCCCTCGGCCGGCTCCGGCAGCGCCAGCAGCCCGCGATTCGGCACCAGCTCACCCTCAGGATCACGATCAGGCTCCAGCAACTCGTAGGCGATAACGCCGGCGTCTTCACTGGTTACCTGCAAATTCGCCTGGAAACGGGCTCGTTCCAGCGACTCCCGGCTCGTCCCGCGCAGCGCCGGGAGCGGGTCAACGGCCGCGAAGCCCCGGCGGGTCGAGATCCCTGCCTCCTTCAGCCGCCGGCGCTGACCCTTCGTGATCCCCGCGACCAGGGACAGGTCATCGTCGGCCCGCCGCCGCGCGGTACAGGCCGGGCTCCACCGGCAGATCGCGCAGTGCTCGACCGGCTCGGGGTAGGTGTCGGCCGGCGGGTTCGCCCCGGTGTCGGCCTCGATGAACTCGGTCAGCAGCCTGCGCGTCTGCCGTTCGTACGCGGCGAAGTCGGCGACCTTGAACGAGGCCAGTTCGCCGGTGCCGAGCGCCAGGTGCAGCCAGCGTGGTGCCGCGCCTTGCAGTTCCGCCAGGAGCTGGGAGTAAAAGGCCGTCTGCGCCACGGCCCGGCCCTTCGCCGTCCGCGCCAGCTTGGCGTCAACGACCTCATACCGCGCGCCGTCCGGCCGCGGCTCGCCGTCCGGCGCGTCGATCAGGTCCGCGCGCACGAGGAAGTCCGGGAAGCCCAGGAGCGCGGGTTGACCCGTCAGCGGCTGCGCGGGTCAGCACGGCCTGGTAGATAACGTCGGCGCCAGACGACAGCGCGGCGGCGGTGGCAGCTGCCCCGGCGGCCCCGTTTCCTTTATAGGAAGTGAGGTCGACGACCTGCAGGCCACGATCACGGAAACCTTGCAGGATCTCTTTCTCATGCGCTTCGCCCCGCGCGACGAGGTCCTCGAACCCCGCGTCGTAGGCGCGCGGCGGCCAGATCACGCCCCGCGCGCGCAGCAGGTCCAGCCGGGTCAGGTGCCGGCAGGCCAGGAAGTTGGCAACGTCGCTGGCAGACAGCCGGACCTGTCCGTCGTCAATCTTCATGACGCGCGGTTCCGCTGTCGATAAGCTGCGCCACCGCGTCCCGGAGTTGCTCCATGGGCGCGTCGACGGTGCGGCGGATGATCTGTGCGTCGACTCGGTAGTAGTGATGAGCTAGCAGATCGCGCAGCTTGGCGATCTCGCTCCATGGCACCTGCGGCTGAGACGCGAGTAGTTCTGCGGGCAGCGACTTGACCGCCTCTCCAATCACGACCAGTCGGTACAGCAGCGCATCGAAGGCAAGTTGTGCTTCGTCTTCGGCGCTGCCGGCTTCGGCTCGCTCAAGCGCCTGCACTGCTTTTCGGACTCCCTCAGCGGCCTCGCTGATGTCGCGCAGTCGCTCTTGCGGCGTCCTACTCACAGCGGGATCGCCTCAGCCAGTGCCCGCTCGCGAACCGGCGGCGCCAGCACCTCTACCGCGGCCACGTCCACCGGTCTGCCGAGAATTCTCTCGATATCGTCGGCTAGTCGGAGCAGCGCGAACAGACCCTGATGCCTGGCCGGAAAATCCACGAGCAGATCGATGTCCGAGTCCGGTGTTTCCTCGCCGCGGGCAACTGAACCGAAGATCCGGACGTTCGATGCGCCGATGGATTCGGCCGCCGCCTCGATTTCAGCGCGGTGCTCGCGAACCAAGGCTGCCAGGGACTCATGGGCCGCAGTCCTGTCAGTTACCGCCGGACCGGCAAGGACGAGTTCGTGTCCAGCAGCTCGAAGGAGCCGTGCGAGTGTGCGCACTGTAGGGCTGGCAGCTCCGGTCTCGTACCGCGCCACCATCGCCTGCGACGTCTTCGCGCGTCGAGCCAGCTCAGCCTGCGTGAGGCCAGCCTCGTGTCGCACGGTTGCCAGCAGCGCAGCAGCATCAGCACTCATGCGGCCAGTATACCTTTTCAGGCATATCAACGCACTGTGCGGCGCTTCCAGGCGACCGCGCGCCGTCCGGCCGCGGCTCGCCGTCTGGCGCGTCGATCAGGTCCGCGCGCACGAGGAAGTCCGGGAAGCCCAGCAGTGCAGGCTGCCCGCTAGTCGGTGCGCGAGTCAGCACGGCCTGGTAGATCACGTCCGTGCCAGACGACAGCGCGGCGGCGGTGGCAGCTGCCCCGTCGGCCCCGTTTCCTTTATAAGAAGTGAGGTCGACGACCCGCAGGCCACGATCACGGAAACCTTGCAGGATCTCTTTCTCATGCGCTTCGCCCCGCGCGACCAGGTCCTCGAACCCCGCGTCGTAGGCGCGCGGCGGCCAGATCACGCCACGCGCGCGCAGCAGGTCCAGCCGGGTCAGGTGCCGGCAGGCCAGGAAGTTGGCAACGTCGCTGGCAGACAGGCGAACCTGCCCGTCGTCAATCCTCATGACTGGCCGCCTACTCCCAGGACGCTGCGGATGCCGCGGTCGACTTCATGCATGAGCGCGGCCGGCAGGTGGCCGGCTTCTGCCTGAAGATCGGACTTGTCGAGCGTGACGAGAGCCGTGACGTTAACGACAGAATCCTTGGGCAGGCCGGCGGTATTCGCGGGCAGGAACACGTTGCCAGGCATTGCGGCCAGGCGCGTGTTCGACGTGATGATGGCGGCCAGCGTGGTGTGCAGGCGGCTGGAGTTGAAGGAGTTGGCCTGGATTACCAGGATCGGGCGGCGTTTCCCCGGCTTGCTGCGTTTCGGTTCTCCGAGGTCGGCCCACCAGACACTGCCCCGGCGGATCACCAGTCGTCTTCGCTGGCTAGACGGTCGCGGCCTGCGGCTACGGCGACTGCCGCGGAGTCGTCCGGGCCCGCCGCGTCCAGCGCTTCATCGATCTGCTGCGTGAGCGATTCGTCGGCGAGCTCGTCGAGGTACCGGCGGGCTGCGCGGGCGAAGAACTCTGACCGGCTGATGCCCAGCTCAGCTGCCTGTCTGGTCGCTTGCTCGAAGGTGTCGTCAGGCAAGGAGATCGCGGTCTTCACGCCTCCAGTATAACCAGGTATTACCGGCTGAGGCGGACCAGCGCGATACTGGACTGGGACTATCGAACGCTGGCGAAGTCATGATCTTTCCGGCATGCTTGCCCAATGATCAGACGCGCCGCCGTGCTGGCTGCCCCGTTCGTGATGCTGGTTGGCCTCGCTATGCCCCTCGGCGGCGGATCGGCGCAGGCGGCGCCCGTCGGGCCGCACATTTATCCCAGCGAATGGTGTGGTAACCAGGCACCCCCGTGTGTGGTTGCCGCGTCGCGCAACGGGACTGCTATCACCGAGAGTGATCCGACCTATGCGGTCTCCGCCTCCGGGTCGCTGCAATCCGGCGAATTTCTTACCCAGTGGAGCATCGCCGATGCGCTGATTAAGGGCACCTACGCGACGCTGGCCTCGACGGATGCGGGGGTTCCGTTCAGCATCACTGTCGACGTCGGCGCGCACCCGCCGCGGGTCCTCGACGAGTACGCAGGCGGCGTGAGCGTCACCAAGACCTACGACAGCGGGTCCAGCTCGTGGGACGTCACGGTCTCCGGCACTGCCGTTGAGCAAGGGGTCAATGCCGACTGCAACGCGATCAACTGGACCTGCCCCTATAACGAGACCAGCACGATCGTCGCCTTCCAGGGCGAGATCGGTGACTGGCAGCAGTGGCCCGATTCGGCTCAGTGGAATGACTTCAACGGCCTCGACCAGTGGACGAACGTCGAGCTCACCGAGATACCGCCGGAGATCACCGGCACCCCGTTCACGATTACCGAGCAACTTGGCAACTCCCATGAGCTGAACGGCCAGCTGTTCCAGGGCTTCTGGAACGCCGTCCTGCCCAACGCGGTCCTCGTGGACATGGGCATCAACGACCCCTCCACGCTCACGTCCGCTGGCATCTCGGCAAGCGCCGGCACGGGCAGCGTGACCGTGACCCCCGGATCCGACGTCGACCGAGATCGCGATCACGGGCATCACGTTCTCGCCGCGGAAGGTGCATATCAAGCGCGGCTCGATCACACCCGGCGCGCCGACTGGCCTGACGACCCGCCGGGCTGTCGAGGACGCTGGCTTACCTCACGTTCCACGCGGCGCGGCCCCGGGGTTCCTATGTCCGTTCCTACGAGGGCCGCTGTGTGGCTCCGCACCACGTCACCCGGTACGGCATCAGCTCCCGCTCACCAGTAAAGGTGAAGTCGCTCACCCCAGGCGTCAGCTACGTTTGCCAGGTCCGGGCGAAGTCTGCAGCCGGTTACGGGCATTGGTCCGCTGGTCGCAAACTGGTCCGCTGACCGCGTCGCGGCTGCGGTTGCCGGGGTCACGGACGCTTGAAGAACCTGAAGTAGAACGCCACGAATACCAGGACGATGCCGACGTTTGCCATCAAGCGATACCAGATCTGGTGCCTGAAGAACAGGATGTCCACGCCGACGATGATGACGATCATCGCGAGCACGTAAAGAACAGCGGCAGCCTGTCTTCCCACCCCTTTGTTCTACTGCGTGCGATCCAGGGGGAGCAAGAGCCGCGCGCTACTCAGAGGCCTGCTGAGCCGTCGATGGCCTGGCCGATCAGGTCGGCGTGGCCGTTGTGGCGCGCGTATTCCTCGACGAGGTGCTGCCACATCCACCGCACCGAGAGAGTGTTGTCTCGGAACACGAACGTATCGTCCAGACTCGCGCCCGCCAGCGCCGCGTCGACGGCCTGGCACTCCGCCCGGTAGAGCTCGAAGTCCTCCTCGGCGCCGGCCGGGCCTGGACCGGATCAGCGTCGCGGCGGTTACCTGCCTTCCGCGATGACCGCCACGCCCTCGGTGTTGTCCGTGCGCATGTGCACGATGGCCTGGTAATCCGGTGAGTCGTACCATGCCCGGGCCGCAGCCTTCGTGGCAAACCGCAGCACGACAGTGACCTGCCCGGCTGCTCCTTCGAGCATCTCGCAGTCCCGGTCGATGACGACGTTTTCAGCGCCGTGGGCCTTCAGGATTGGTCCGACCGCAGCGATGTACTGGCTGTATTCGGCCTGGTTAGTGATCGTGTAATTCGCTACGAAGTACCCAGCCATAACGCCTCCGGTCACGGGCGAGCTTGGTCATAACCACGCGCACAGCATGCCTGCAGCAGACACAGCTTCTCTGCAAGCCGCGGCTCTGGCCCTTCACAGCCGCAAGCATAGTCAGAGGGCCTGTTCCTTCCTCGGGTAGAAGCTGCTTCTGTGACCGTGGGGCCGCGAACGGCCCCACGATCACGTCGCTTGTTAACCTCGGCTGCGCTGGCCGGTCATGGCAGTGGGATGAAGGTCTCGGCACTCGACGGCAGCGTGCCGCTGTCGCACACGTTGCCCGTGGCCGCGACGACGGCGGGATTGAGCATGTCGGTCAGGTCGACCCGCACCATCTCGGTAGCTCCCTCGTTGACGAGGAGCGCGATCGCGTCACCTCCGTTAGGTGACTGGTAGGCGGCCAGCGTGTGCGGGTCGTCGCCCATGGAGAAGGGATTGTCGGATGGGTCCGGCCCGGTTTCGCAGCTGACCCAGTTGCTGATGGCGGGGGTGGCTCCGGTGCCAGAAGTGGTAGGCAGTGCGAGCGCCGTGAGACCATCGCCACCGAACTCGCCGGCCACGACACCTGTGCTGGTTCCCTGCGCAACCGCAGAGCCGGACGGGCCTGCGCTCAGGTCCGAACCCGTCAGAGTCTGGACCTGCTCGGGCGCGCTCCAGGACCCGGGCGAGCCTGCCGTGAAAGTCGCATTGCTGAGGTCCGCAATTTCGACCTCGGACGGGACGCTGTCCTCCGCGGGCGCCAGGATGATCCCGGTCGAGCAGTCCTCCGCGGAGGAGTCCAGCACGCCGTCGACTCCGGACACCGGGTGCTCGAAGAACTGGGGCGCGGTGGTCGTCTTAACGTTGACCAGCTCGTAGTTGTTGTCCTCGGCTGCGGACAGGATCAGGTTGTGGGCCGGGTCGATGAGCGGGTCTTCCGAGACCTCGCCGCCTGGGTCCTGTGTGGTGAACGCCGGCTCGAACGTGTCAGTAGCCAGGTCGAGGAACTGATAGCCCGCGACGCCATTGATGCTCAGAGCGACGAGAGCCTTGTTGTCGGGGGTGTCTATAGACACACCCGATGTCGTCGTCGACCCGCCGGAGAAGTTGATCTCTCCGCTGCCGCCATCGGTCAGCGGATCAGGTGACACACTCGGGTCCAGGCTGGTGCCTTTCAGCACATAGACGTCGTTGTTGTTTGCGGTGCATACCGTCTGGCCGGTGACGGAGTTCGACGCGCATGAATTGATGACGTCGGTTCCCGTCGGGATCTGCGTATTGGTGATGCTGCTGCCCTCCACGTTGATGACGTCGATTCCCGTCGTGGAGGAATCCCAAGCCCCCTTCGGGACATAGGAGATGACATCCCCTCCGTAGATCAGTGTGGAGATCGATCCCGAACCCTCGCATGAGCGGAGTTCGCCGGCGACATTGTCGATGACGACTGGGCTGGTAGCTGGTGACGCGAGGCTGGTCCCGGCTGCATTGCTGGCGGTGATGGTAAAGGCATAGGTCTCGCCCGGCGTGAGGTTGCTGATGGTGTCGCTGGTTGCGGTGCCTGGCGCCTCGTACGTGCTGCCGCCAGGCTCGGCGGTGATGGTGTAGCCGCTGATCGGGCTGCCGCCGTTGTCGGCGGGGGGCTGCCAGGTAACGGTTGCGGCGCCGTAGCTGTTCGAGACCGCGGCGGCGTTGGTAGGAGCACCCGGTGGCTGGGCGCCAACTCGAATCGATAGCAACCCGGATGCCCCTGGATCGAGGCCGCTGGCCGGCCGCGTAGCTGTGACTTCGTAGACGCCGGGCTTGCCGGGTGCGGTGTACAAGCCGCTCGCGCTGATGCCGCCGTTGCCAGGCGGCGTGCTCCAGCTGACTTTCTGGTCAGCGGCTCCCCCTGCGGATGCATGTAGCTGCAGCTGGCCGCCGGTTGCGACGGATGCCGGGCTCGGGGTGATGACAATGCCCTGGAAGGCGCCCGCAGCATGGGCGAGCGGGATCTTAACGTCGGACAAGGTGGCGTCGAACTCCGCCAGCTTCCGGTTCAGGATGGTCAGCTTGTAGTGGACGTCGAGTATGTTCTCGAGGTCGAGGGTCCACCACGGGTTCGCGGTCGTGTCGGCGTTCAGTTCAGCGAGCCAGAGCGTGTCGGTCACTGTGGGCCCGGTCAGGCCGTCGACCTTCGTGGACAGGTTCGCCTGGACGCCTGCGGCCGCCGAAACGGAGCCGAAGAGCGTTGGCGGATCGTATGTCGTGGTCCTCGAGGAGATCGGAGTGGCCTTGGCGTGGGCGTCACGGGTAGTGACCTTCGCGCCGAGGGTGATCGAATTCGCCGGCTCCTACGTCCACGCCTGCGCTGACAGTCCCCTGAGCGACCAGTTGGACGCTCAGGGTGGGAACGATCACCACGGGGAGCCCAGCGACGTCGACGGTGATCGGCTCGAACGTCAGGTGGCCGAGGGTGATGCTGCCCGAGAAGTCGTGACTGAGCTGCGCCGTCAGCTTCATCGATGCGGCCGCCGTGACGGTGCCGGTGAAACTGCTGGCGGTGTGGATGCAGCACGTGATCGACGCGGAGAAGGTGACCTGCGGTGAAAGGCAGATGCTGCCGTCCACCGTGATGCTGCGGCCGTTGCTGTCCTTATACAAGTCAGTGTTGGTCAGGCTCAGGCTGATGTCCGGGGTCGGGCAGTCGGCCGTGCCGGCGTCCGCCGGGCGCAGCCGCGTTCCGTTGCGGGACGCGGTGAACGATGTCACCTGGTCGCGGCCGAGCGCGGACTTGATCCCGAAACCCCCGGAGGCCAGAGCCTGGTCCAGCGACGCCGGGGCAGTCGCCACGGTCACCGTAGACCCAACGGTGGAGACCGACGTGACCTGTCCCAGGAAACCTTGCGGGGTCGCCGCGCTCACTCCGGCCGTGACGATGTCACCCGTGGAGAGGTTCTGCACCTGGGCAGGCGGGCTGGTGAACACCAGCGATCCATCCGTCTGCACAGTCGTTAGCGCCGCCAGAGCAACGTCTGACAGCACGACGAGTCCTGTGCTGGCCGTGGCGCCGCCGGTGGCCGGGGCGGACGTGATCGCGCTGCCAGTCCCGATGGCGTTCTTGGCCGCGACCGTGAACGTGTACTCCGTGTCGCTGGACAGCCCAGTGATGGTCACCGACTGGGCCGATGCGCCGGTCGTGATCTTCCGCGAGGTGCCGGCCACCGCTACCACGTAGCCGGTCACCGGGCTACCGCCGGTCGAGACCGGCGGCTGCCACGACACTTGCACCGACGAGGTCCCCGGTGCTGCCGTGATGCCGACCGGCGCGGACGGCACCGTCACGTGTGGTCTTACCGATGCCGAGACAGCGGCCTTGCTGCGTCCCGCCGCGTTGACCGCCGCGACAGATACCCGGTACGCCCTGCCATCCGTCAGACCGGTCAGGGTGAGCGACCTGGCGTCACCGGCGGCCGACACGATTTGGCTTGCCGGGCTGGTGGTCACTCGGTAGCCAGTGATCGGCGCACCGCCGTCGGACTTCGGTGCCGCCCACGACACCGCTATCTCCTGATATCCGGCGACCGCCGCGATCGAGCGCGGTGTACCGGGCGCCGTCGCCGCCTGCGGCCGGACAGCTGCAGACCGGCGGCTCGCGGGCCCGGTTCCGCTCGCGTTGAAGGCCGCCACCGTGAACCTATACGTCGTCCCGTTTCTCAGCCCGCCGACGAGGAAGCTTCTGACCGCGCGAGTGCGGGCGGTCTTTCCGCCGGGGAATGCCTTGATCACGTACCCGGTCACTGGGGCGCCACCGTCCGCCGATGGCGCCCGCCAGCTCACCAGCGCTCCGTGGTCCTGGGCTAGCGCCGCTACGTGGCTCGGCGCTCCCGGAACATGGGCCGCCTGCGCCTCCGCTGCGCTTGCGGCCGGCACACCGACCGCTCCCACCAGAATGGTCGCTGCCGCCACGAGCCAAAGCTTCCTACCCAGTGCCGTCACAGTCCCCCCACATCAACTCGAATCGGCGACTACCGTTAAAGGAGCACGGCGAACTCAGGCCGTATATACGAGCAAGTACCGAGAAATGACGCGCGGGCCGGGCAATTGGTTGTCCGCGCCAGAGAAGGCCTGATCACGGATATTCCTAGCGATCGAAATGTAAGGCCAGGAGATCGGCTGACGACCTGACCCGGCCGGGGCTTTGCGAGTCGGATGAGGAACTGGAATGGTTCCTGGCTGACCTGTTACGCCTCCGGGCGGGCCGCTTCGGCGTGAGCTTCATCGGCGGGAAGATGACCTCGGGTGCAGTCGTCGCGCGGCTTGAACACTCCTGGCCGACATTGCCCGCTTAGCGGCGGCGCGGGACCCGGCGAACGGGCTCGCTCATCCGCGTGTCGCCGCCGGAACTGGCAAGCTGGCGTTCAAGTGCAGTGAAAGCCTCAATGACCTGCGGCGCCTCGAAGGCGCGGTTTCGGCGGCCGACGGTGATCTGGCGCAGAATGCCGGCCCCGCAGAGTCTGACGATCGCGTCGTTGGCGGCTGTGAAGGAGCGGCCGACAAGCGCGGCCGCCGACGACACCGTCACGATCGGCGCGCCCGGCAGCCGGCGCAGTAGAGCGTCCGTTGCGGAATTCGCCCTGACACCGCCCAACTGTGCCCTCCACGACTCCTGCAACTGCCGCGCCCGCTCCTCAAAGTCCGCCGCGTCTCCGACTGCCCGCTTGCAAGCTGCAGCGAATCGCCCGATCCACAGGTCGGTCCCGTCTCGAGCGGCAGGTGAGGCGGGTGAGCCTCGGTACCGGGTCGCGTCGAGTCCGATCACGTAGTCCTCAGCCCAGGTCGCCAGGACCAGTGAGACCGGCGGAAGGACTCGCGTGGCCAGTCCGCGTCGGCGCAGAACCAGGTGGATCAGGGCCCTACCTGTCCGGCCGTTGCCGTCGACGAAGGGGTGAATGGTCTCGAACTGCGCGTGCGCTATCGCAGCCTGAGCAACAGCCGGGAGGTCCTCGCTGTTACAGAACTGGCACAGGTCGTCAAGGAGGCCCGGCACGTACTCCGGTGGCGGAGGCACGAACGCTGCCGAGCACGGGTTGTAGCTACTGCCACCGATCCAGTTCTGCTCCTCCCGGATGGCTCCCGCGTGCGCATCGAGCCGAGTACCGGCCAGCAGCCTCCGGTGGAAGTCGAGAAGCAGATTTAGTGTGATCGGCTCACTCAGGTGGATTCGCTGGATGGCTTCAGTCATCGCGTCGATATTGCTGAGCACTTCGGTCGCAGTGACGTCAGACGTCTCCGCGCCGAGCTCGATCGCAGCCTCAGCTCGCAACAGCCGTCGAGCTCCTACCTCCAGCCCCTCGATGCGTGAAGATGCGACGCTTTCCGCGCGGAGCAGGATGCGGGCTAGCGCTTCGGTATCCGCAAGGGTGGCAGCCTCAGCGTCCAGGACCGCGATCGCTCGTTCGGCATCGGCGACGTCCGCAGCCGTCTGGCCGCTCAGCACGATCTCGCGGTCGGACAGCGTGTCGGGCATATAGGCCTCGTAGTCGCACGACATCCGGTCGCGCCGGGCGAGACCGGTGCCCGCATCGCTCACCCAGTGCCTGCGGACAACCTTCGCCATGACGCCTCCTTATTGAAGGTTATCAGCTAACCTTCAATAAGGATCGAGCGGAATCCGGCGCCCGCGCCGTCGAGCGGGGCTGTCGGCTCGCCTAAACGAGATCGGACAGCGCGGGGGCGATCCGCTCCAGTTGCTCAAGGCCAGACTTGACGTCGGCGGCGACGGGCATCAGCGCGACGTGATCGGCACCGGCCGAGAGGTGCTCGTGTGCCTTCGCGGCGATTGCGTCTGGGTTCCCATAGCCGGCCAGGGCATCCAGGAGCCGGTCGCTCACGTTGGCAATCTCTTCTTCCGCGAAGCCCAGCTCGACGAGGGCCGCGGCGGCAGATGCCGGACTGCGGGCGATGGCGCGAGACACGTTGTCCCGCGCAGCCGCCTTGGCGCGGTCGCGGTCAGCATCCTCGAACACAGGGAGACACATGACCAGGAGCTTGTCCGGCCCGAGTCCCTGCCTGGCGCGTGCCGTGAACTCGGGCGGCCGCGTTGCGGGGATCGCCCCGTCGGCGATTTCGCCTGCCAGCTCCAGCATTTTCGGTCCGTTGGCGCTGATGATGCAGGGATAGGGCATGTCCGGTGCGGGTGGCTGCACCGGCGCGTGCATCCTCGCGAGGTAGTCGCGCATCGTGGCCAGCGGACGGCCGAACTCGCGGCCGGCCACTTCGGCCTGCTGCGGATAGCCGACTCCGAGGCCAAGCACGAATCGATCGGGATACGCCTGGGCGAGCAACGCGGCCGCGGCGTTCGCGATCTGCGGAAGCGAGCCCAGATGTTGGCGATGCCGGTGCCGAACGTGATCCGCTCGGTGGCCGCCAGCAGCACTGCCACTTGCACGAGAACGTCCTTGCCGCCGACCGGCTCGTTGGTCCAGGCAGCGCGGTAGCCGGCGCGCTCGATCCGCTGAGCCGCCTCACGCTGCTGACCGGCGGACGCGGTAGCGGTGAACGAGATCGGAACGAACGCACCTACGGATCCCAGAGACCGCCGGGCTGCGCCGATCACGGCCGAAGTTTCCATGCATCTCCTCCAAGCGGAGCCAGCCTCCGATACACGGTTCGAGGTTAAGCCAAAGCATGCGCCGGGGCCTGCTGTTCCAGACGGTGTGGCTCAGTAGCCTTGTGCGTCATGGACAAGTCGACGGACACCAACGCGGAGATCTGGCACTCAGAGGAGATGGTCCAGCACTGGGTGAAGGAAGCGACTGCCCAGGAGCGGCACCGCGCTGAACCGCGCAAGCTGATGGCCGACCTGCTGCCGTTCGGCGAAGGCGAGGAGTTCACCTTCCTGGATCTCGGCGCAGGCACCGGGGCGGCTTCCCGGGTGATCTTGCAGCGGCACCCGCGATCCACAGCAATTCTCGCTGACTTCTCTGCCCAGATGATGGCGGCGGGGGAGCCGGAGATGGTGCCGTTCGTCGGGCGTCACCGCGCCGTCGAGTTCGATATGACGACCGGCAACTGGCCAGCTGATATCCCGGCAAAGCTCGACGCGATCGTCACGTCGATGTGCGTGCATCACCTGACCGACGAGCGCAAGCAGGGGCTATTCGCCGAGATCCTCGATCATCTGGTCCCCGGCGGCTGGTACTTCAACTTTGATCCGGTCACCGCGCCCGATGCGGCGGTAGAACAGGTCTGGCATCGGGTCAGCGACCATGAGGACCCGGAGGCGGCGCATCGCCGGGAGCACCGCACGCCGGACCAGCAGGTCCGCTGGGAGAACCACGTTCGCTACATCATTCCGCTCGACCGGCAACTCGATTACCTGCGCGCCGCCGGATTCGCAGGCATTGACGTCTTCTGGAAGAAGCTGGAGAACGTCATCTACGGCGGCCACCGCCCGAACTAGCCGTCGCTAGATCAGATACCTCAAGATCCACGGGCGCTCTCCGACCGGTAAGGTAGTCCCGAATTGCGGCCCGACGGGCTTCTCGAACCCATGTGTGCTAACGCCACGTCGGTTCGGGACAAGCCCCCACCCGCACGGTCTTCGTGCTGCGTGGGAGCGGGTTCGTGGCGTTGGTCCGGCGTTCGGCCGCGAGCCTGGCCGCGCTTGCCAATAACGGGAGTCTGGCCGAACTGCTCTTCGAGCAGATGCTCTATGGGCATGACGGCTATGCGATGAGAGCGGCGCCGAGCGAGCGGCGTTCCTGGGATCGAAGTGTTCCGGTTCTTGTGAACGATCTGGTCGAGGCAGGGCTGGGCAAGGTCGAGGTGCTCTTGGAGCATCGGCTTCCGCTAAGTAGCCGCCGAGTCGACGCGATCTTGGCGGGTCGTCATCCGTCGACCGGGCAAGCGTCCTATGTCGTTGTCGAGTTGAAGCAGTGGAGCGTAGCTGACCTCTTCGAGGAAGACCCTTCGCTCGTCCTGATCAACGGTTACGGGCGGCACCCTCGGTTGCATCCCGTCGAGCAAGTGCGTGGCTACTGCGAGTACCTGCGTGACTTCGTGCCTGCGCTGCAGTCGGATGCCGACGCGGTTGCCGGAGTCGCCTATCTGCACAACGCCACCGAGATGGGCATCGCACCACTGCGCCGCCTCACCGAGTCCGGCGACGGCCGCTTGTTTACCGGAGAGCGCAGGGCCGAGTTCGTCAGTTTCCTGCAGTCCCGGCTGTCATGCGACATCGCCGGCGCGCCGTTCGCCGACGAGTTTCTAAGCTCTCGTGCGGCGCCTAGCCGCCAGCTTCTCGCCGTGGCAGCCGCCGAGATCCGGGAGCGCGAGCAGTTTGTTCTGCTGGACCAGCAGCAACTCGCGTACAAGCTGGTCCTGCACGCAACAGAGCGGGCGCGGGCTGGCGATTCCAAGACCGCCGTCATCGTCGCGGGCGGTCCTGGAAGCGGCAAGAGCGTTATCGCACTCTCGCTGCTCGGCGAACTGGCTCGCTGCGGACGAACGGTGGTTCACGCTACGGGGTCACGGTCCTTCACGCAGACGCTGCGGCAGGTAACGGGACGTGGATCACCAAGGGTCAGGAGCCTGTTCAAGTACTTCAACCAATTCGTCGACGCCGAGCGCAATGGCCTCGAAGTGCTGATCCTGGATGAGGCACATCGGATCAGGGAAACTTCGATGAGCCGGTACACTCCTCGGGAACTCCGAACGAACAGGCGGCAGATCGACGAGCTGATCTGTGCAGCTCGGGTTCCGGTGTTCCTGCTAGACGAGCATCAGGTTGTCCGGCCCGGGGAGCTTGGCACGGTTAGTGAGATCGAGGAGCACGCGCGATCGCTCGGACTCTCGGTCGAGAAGATCGACCTGAACGCGCACTTCCGCTGCGGCGGCAGCGAGGAGTATCTCGAATGGGTCACTCGTCTGCTAGGTCTCACGCCCGGTGGGCCGCTGCCCTGGGAAGGGGACCCAGCGTTCGAGGTGCGGGTCGCCGAGCAGCCCGCACGAGCTAGAGCACACTCTTCGGCTCAACTCGAGAATGGATACGGTGCCCGGATGGCTGCGGGGTACTGCTGGCCATGGAGTGACCCGCAGCCAGACGGCTCACTCGTGCCGGACGTCGTGATCGGCGACTGGTCGCGCCCGTGGAATCTGCGCGGCGACAGGGCGGTCGGCGGCGCGCCGCCGTCGGCATTGTGGGCGACCGACCCCGCAGGGTTTGGTCAGGTCGGCTGCGTCTATACGGCACAGGGCTTCGAGTACGACTGGAACGGCGTCATCATCGGTCCCGATCTGGTCTGGCGTGGCGGCCGCTGGATCGCTGATCGCTCTGGGAACCGAGACCCGGACTTCCGCAGCAAGACGAGGGTGACCGACCACGAGTTTGGTCGGCTCGTCCGCAACGTCTACAAAGTCCTGCTCACCCGCGGCATGGGCGGCACGGTGATCTACTCACCCGATCCGGAGACCAACGCTATGTTCCGCGCCCTAATCCCGCCGCGTTAGCGCAGGCACCGTGACCGATCGCCAACGGTGGCTCAGGTCGGCGTCGCGAGGGGCCCATTGTCGGTGCCTGCCGCAAGAATTCATGATGGCCAGCATCGGCAGACAGGGCAAAGGAGTCCCAATGGGCAAGGCCAGTCGGGTCCGGCGCCAGGCGAAGCTCAAGGAGCGCGAGCGGGAGCGCCTGCGTCGCGACCAAGACCGCGAGCGGAGTTACGCAGGAGGCCGTTCCGCTGATCAGGCGCGAGGCGACGACTCGTGGCAGGCTAACGAAAGCTCGCCCCAGTCTCGGGCGGATGCCGCCGAGTTCCTCGTTGGTGCTGCGCTGCACGCCCAGGTCGAAGGCGACAAGGAGGGATTCCGCTGGTGCGTGGCGCAGTTCGCGGGTGAGGGGGCAGGCGTGCTCGCGTCTCGCGCTCCGGAAGGTGAGCCGTGCTGGCCTCGACGGTCGACCGACTCTGACGGCTGGGATCCCCGGCTGGCAGTTCACTGTCAGCCGGACGTTGTGGGTGAGCCTGCTCGGGACCGTCACTGACAGCTGGCATCGCGGCTGGCAACCCGCGGAACTGGTCCGGCAGGTAGAGCGGCGGTTCGGCCCACGACACGCGCGTCTGGCGGCCGACGCGGTAGCTGCAGAGATGCGGGGCTATGCGGCTGCAACGGTCGATGACCGGTGGGCGACGCAGCTAGCCGCGCTCGGCGCCAAGCCATGGTGGAACTGCGACGACGGCTATTTGACGCAGTGGGGTGCGAGGGAGCGGATAGACCGTATGACGGTGGTCAGCTGCGTGCTGCAGACACTGTTCGCATTGGCAGTTGTGCCAGAGATGAGCCGGCTGTGCCCACTGCCGGGTAGCGCGTTGGGTGCCGGACATGGCTCTGACCGACCGGTCGATCAGCGCATGCTGGATCGGGTGCGGGCGCTGCTGGCCAAAGCTGAGTCGACCGAATTTGCTGAGGAAGCCGAGGCGCTGACGTCCAGAGCCCAGGAGCTGATGACCAGGCACAGCATCGACGAGGCGCTGCTGGCCGCAGCCGCCGAGCATTCGGGCCGGGCTGCCTCCGGCGACGCAGCCGGGCGGCGGCTATTCGTCGACAGCCCGTATGAGGCAGCAAAGGCAGTCATGCTCGATGTGATTGCGACGGCGAACCGCTGCCGCTCCATATGGCATAAAAACCTTGGACTCTGCACTGTCATTGGCTTCCCCGCCGAACTAGACGCGGTCGAGCTACTGTTCACATCGCTACTAGTGCAGGCCACCACGGCGATAGTCGCGGCCGGCTCGCGCCAGGATGACTGGGGTCGGTCGCGCACACGCTCGTTCCGGCAGTCCTTCCTGGCCGCTTACGCGCAGCGGATCGGCGAGCGGCTATCGGCGGCAACCGGAACTGCGGAACGACAGGCCGCCGCAGACACGCCGGACCTCAACCTGCTTCCTGTCCTGGTCGCCCGGCACCGGGTCGTCGACGAAACTTTCGATGCCATGTTCCCCGACCTGACGAGGTTCTCTGCAGGCTCGGTAAACGATCGCGAGGGCTGGATCACCGGCCGCGCCGCAGCGGACGTCGCCAGCCTGCAGGGACGCCGGGCTGTCACTGGTGATGCCGCATGATGACGCTGGACCAAGGTGTGACACCCTGGTCCAGGTGCTACACTGGTTGCATGCCCACAACGCGTCCACGGCATGTAGTTACCGAGACAGAGCAGATCGTTCGCGCTCTCGATGACGCAGCTCGTCGCTGGCCGGCCGATCGCGGCAACCGGGCGAAGCTGCTGATCCGGCTGGTGGAGGAGGGCCACCGCGCAGTTCTGAGGCAGCGCGAGCACGATGTGGCGGCCCGACGCGCTGCAATCGACCGGACCAGCGCCGCACTGACTGGTGCGTACGGTGACGATTACCTGGCCGAGCTACGTGAGGACTGGCCAGAGTGATCGTCCTAGACGCCTGCGTCCTGATTGCGCACTTCGACGCCGATGATGCACTGCACGAGGATGCGAGGAATCTGCTTCGGTCGGTGGCTGACGAACCCTTCCGGGCGAGCCCTCTCACCGAGGCGGAGGTGCTCGTGGGTCCGGCCCGGGCGGGCACTCTGGATCGAGCCGTCGCCGCCCTAGCGCAACTCGACGTCCGGACGGTTCCAATGGAAACCGACGCCCCCATCCGGCTCGCGATGCTCCGAGCCGAGACGAGGCTCAGGCTGCCTGACTGCTGCGTCCTCCTTGCTGCCGAGCAGGTAGGTGTCGCACAGATAGCGACTTTTGATGATCGGCTCTATGGCGTCGCACGCCAGCGGGGCTTCGCTGTCCTCGGCAGGGGCACGGACACTCCCAAAGCGTGACCCGCTTGCGTTCATAACCACCCGTCCGTACGCTTTCGAAATATGCAACTAGGTTGCGTATCTGGCCGAGCCCTCGCAGCCATCGCCTCCGCACTCCTGCTAGTCCAGGCGATAGCGGGCTGCGGGGACAACGGAGCTGCCGCACCGCTAAGCACGGGAGGCACACTCTCGCCCGCGTCTGGCACAACAACAGGCTGCGGCCACAAAGAAGCCACCGGCTCGCTGCAGTACACCGTCACTGTCAGCGGCCACCACCGCACGGTCATCGTGCACATCCCGACCGGCTACACCGGCACGCGAAAGCTATCCCTAGTCCTCAACCTGCACGGCAGCGAGAGCACAGCCCGCGCGCAGGAGAAGTTCAGCGGCATGGACGCGACCTCCGACGCTGACCACTTCATCGTCGCCTACCCGCAAGCGCTGATCCCTGACTCCAACGGCTACGACTGGAACATCCCCGGCGTTCCGCTGATCAGCGGCAAGTTCCCGCCAGCCAGCGCGCCGAGCGACATCACGTTCCTCACGACGCTGGTGCAACGACCTCGCGGGAAGGTACTGCAT
The DNA here is from genome assembly GCA_963815575.1 of uncultured Actinomycetota bacterium. Classification (GTDB taxonomy): domain Bacteria; phylum Actinomycetota; class Actinomycetes; order Streptosporangiales; family Streptosporangiaceae; genus JAJYUU01. The sequence goes on from CAWFHE010000001.1 coordinate 54,842, forward strand.
CGACCTCAGCCGCGTCTACGCGACCGGTGTCTCCGGCGGCGGCCGCATGGCCAGCCAGCTTGCTTGCGACGCCAGCACTGTCATAGCCGCAATCGCTTCAGTAGCCGGCCTGCGCTATCCAAGCCCCTGCCCGGCCACCCGCGCGGTCCCGGTAATCGCCTTCCACGGGACCGCGGACCACGTTGACCCGTTCAACGGCAACGGCTTCCCCTACTGGACCTACTCAGTACCCACGGCAGCTCGCTTGTGGGCCGGTCACAATCACTGCGCCAAAAACCCCCAGACCCAAGCAGGCCACGGCTACCACCTGACCCGCTACACCAGCTGCGACAGCAACGCCGAGGTCGAGCTCTACGCGATCACCGGCGAGGGCCACGAATGGCCCGGCGGTCCGGCGATGCCGGAAACGATCACCGGCGTGCTGGGCCCGCAAAGCGACGCGGTCAGCGCTAACGCTCTGATGTGGGCTTTCTTCCAGGCGCACCCGCAGACGCAGCCGCTCAGTTAGCCGCCTTGCAAGCCCGCGGCAACCCGGCGGCAACGCCCGCGCGGCCGCGGGTTCACTCAGACCGTTTATCCTGTTAACGAAAGTGAGCACCACACCTGAAGCAGCCACGGAAGGAGTCGTCTCGCGCCAGGACCAGTCCCCTGGGGACGCCACTGACGCGGCGACGCCGCCCTCAGGGCGGACGCTCGCGACCGTACCTCTCCCGGCCGGAACCGAACCTGAGCAGGTCCGGCTGACCTGGGGCGCTGATCCCGCGACCGAGGTCACGGTGTCCTGGTCAGCGCCGGGCGAGACCCCGCAACCCGCCCCCGCGCTCGCCTACTCCACCACCCCGATCACTCCCGGCCACCCAGGCCGCGTCGTCCGGCTGCCCGAGCCGCAGCCCCTCGACGTCTCCCGCCCGCGCCCGCAGGCCCAGGCGGTCAGCTTCACCGACGGCCTCAACAACCAGACCACTTACAACTACCACGTCCAACTACAAAACCTTTATCCGGAAACGCGCTATTACTACCGGATCACTGACGGCACCACGCCGGAGCCTAAGACGGCATACGGGTCGTTCGAGACCGCACCCGCTGGCCGCGCGCGCTTTCGCTTCTCCAGCTTTGGTGACCTGGCCACGCCCTCCTGGGACCGCAACGCATCCGGTAACCAGTGGTTCCAGTCCTGCGACAACGCCTGGTACGCGGTCAGCGCGATCGAGGAACCAGGCGACGGTGCCGGTCCTCCACTGTTCCACCTGATGAATGGCGATCTCTGCTACGCCAACCTTGATTACGCCAACGCTCCCGGGGTGTGGCGCGACTACGGCGTCAACGTGTCGCGCTCGGCCAGGAATCGCCCGTGGATGCCCGCGCTCGGTAACCACGAGACCGAGTTCGGCACCTGCGACCACGCGGGTGAGCAGGGCGATGCCCCTGGCGGGATCGCTGCGCAAGGCGCGGCGGGCAACTACTGGAACGGCCCCTACGGATACGGGCACTACCTCAGCCGGTTCCTGCTGCCGGACAACGGGCTGACCAACTACGACGGCAACCGCCTGCACGGCAACTTCTACGCCTTCCGGGTGGGAACCGTTCAGTTCATCTCGCTGGACGCCGATGACGTCATCTACCAGGAAAGCGCGTCCAGCTACCTGAGCGGCGAGCCCGACGCGCCGCCGATGATCACCACATCCGGCGCCACGATGCCGAACGGGACCAGTCTCTACAACCACGGCTATACCGGCGACATGAAGCACAGTCCGGCGGACAACGCGGCTGTGCCGGACCACAGCCGCGGGCGGCCGAACCTGCAAACCCTGTGGCTGGAGCGCACGCTCGCACAGGCGCGCCGGGACGAGAGCATCGACATGATCGTGGTGTTCATGCACCAGTGTCCGCTGTCATCGGCGCGCGCGAACGGTTCCGATCTAGGCATCCGCCGCGCCTGGCTGCCGCTGTTCGACCGCTATGAGGTCGATCTGGTCCTCTCCGGGCACGAGCACAACTACGAGCGCAGTTACCCGGTCCGCGGGTACGACGGCGGCGCGCACGGCACTGTGGTATCTACGAGCCCGGAACTGACCCAGGGCGCGAAGATTGACACTCGCCGCCCGCACGTGGTGACACGCGAGCCAGTCGCTGTCGGCGACCTGCCGGGCTGGGACACGCAGCAGGGCACGGTGTTCGTCGTGCTCGGTTGCGGCGGCACCAACGGCCCCTCTAACAATTACGGCACCGACCCGGCGACCGGCGCTCCGCGGGCCAAGGTCATCACCCGACGGAACGTCACGACGGGCTCGCAGGATGCCGGATTCCGCCGGTACGCGGCCGACTCGGTGGAGGACGCGCTCTGGTCCGCTGAGACCAACCCGGCAGACCCTTACGGCTACGCGATCTTCGACGTGGATCCCGGCGAGCGCCCTGGCGAGACCACGATCACCATGCAGTTCTTCGCTATCCCGGCCGTCACCAACCGAGCGGGCCAGCTGCATGACGGTACGACCACACTGCCGGACAAGCCCTACGAGACTGTCGTCTTCGGCCGCGGCATCTCCCGACGCCCCGGCTGCGGCGCCCGGCAGCTCGCCGTTTCCGCATGATCATTGAGACTCGTGCACCCTAGTGGTCTGTAAGAACACTTGTTTTAGTCTTCGCACGGTTTTGATGCTGGCTAGGATCTGCTCGGCGTCCTTGGTCCAGGTGAACGGGTGCGGGTGGTCGTTCCAGTTATCGATGAAACGCCCCGATAGCCGCTGGCAGCTCTTTGGCTGAGGTGAACGAGCCGCGCGGGCGGGCCTGGGATCGTGTCCGATGCCTGGATCTTAGGGCTGCGCAGCTGCCCCCGTTCTTGTGACCATGCCGAGCCTGGTAAGCAGCCCCGGTAGCTTTTCTCTGACAGGCTTTGCTCCAAGGAGGAGCCGGAGGAGTGCCGTAAGGCACACTGCAAGGACGAAAAGGTCGGCTAGGCGGTCATAGCCTCCGTCTGCCTGTTGGTGGCTGATGAGCAGTGCCCGAGGATCACCGCCGTCATCACGGGCAGCACGATCGCGCACTCAAGCCAGTTCAGGCGCCTTCGGGGCGTTCCGGCTAGGTCGGCCGCAGTGGCATATGCCAGCCACATGCCGACCAGGAGGCCGAGCAAGATCCACGGTCCGATCTCGCCGATGAGCGGGTGGTAGAGGCAGGCCGGATTCGGCGCCACGGCTCCCGATGCCGATATCGAGGCTGGGCATGAGTGTCCGATGGGCGGCTCCTGGAAGATCGTTATCAACGCGTACCCGAGGGCAGCGAAAAGGGCCGGCGTTCCGAAGGCCAAGAGGAGGCCTCCCCGCGCGTTCGCGATCGGAACCGCCTCGATCGCGAGCCGGGCCAGAACGGCCGCGAGGAGGAGCAGAAGGACCTGCTCATTCCAGCCCAGACCACCCCATCCGCCCCACCCTTCCCAGCCCAAGCCAGGGTGCAACGCAATGATCCAGGCTGCGAGGGCGAGCAGGAGCGGCACGACCGCGACGGCCTCGCGGCGGGTGAAGCTTCGCTTTCCCAGCCTCGCCACGGCATAAGCGAGCCAGGTTCCGATCAGGGCACCGGCTATGAGGAAGAACGGTTTCGAGGCGATGATCTCGTAGGAGATACAACCCGGGCCGTGCAGCTGCCACAGCGGGCACGCGGCCGCTGCTGGCGAGGGCCGCAGTGCCCGGACGAGGCAGGCATATCCAGCCGCGGCACCGGCCAGTGGCAGGCAGGCGAACCACAGCGCCTTCTGCAGCGCACGCACAACACCATTGTGCCCCCGTTTCTGCCGCTGTCAGAGATCAAGTGTCGCTTCACGACTGAGCGCTTGCTCTAGTCTTCGCACGCTGGATCTTGCCTAAGATCTCGTCAGCGTCCTTGGTCCAGGTGAACGGGCGGGGGTGGTCGTTCCATTGGTCGATGAAGGTGCCGATCGTGTCGGTGAGCTGGCGGACTGAGGTGAAAGATCCGCGGCGGATCGCCTGGCGGGTGATGACGGAGAAGAAGCACTCGGCCAGGTTGATCCACGAGCATCCTGTCGGGATGAAGTGCAGCGTGATCCGCGGGTTGCGCTCCAGCCATGCTTCGACGTTAGCGTGCTTGTGGGCGGCGTAGTTGTCGCAGATAGATCATCCAGCTGCTTGCCGGCCTGGGCGGCACCTGGGCATGGGTAAAGTCCGATCGTGAGGCGTACCCTGATCCTCCTTTCGATCGCGGTCGTGGGCGCCGGGCTCTCGGCCTGCACGGGTCCGCCGGTGCACGCGGCGAGATCGGTGCCGGGTGCACGGGAGTCCTCGGTGCTGAAGCTCAGCTGCTCGGAGTCCGTCGGCCAGCAGGGAGGAGACCACGAGACCGTGGTCGGTGGCGTCGCGGGGCTAGTGTTGCCCGGCTCCGCCGATCCCGGCAATCTTTATCCAATCCGCGGAAGTGATGGCCGGCATTACTTCGTCTACAAGGCCTTCTTGGCGGTCTCCTCGGCCTCAGCGCCGTTCGCCACCGTCTCGATCGTTCGTCCGGCCACCGCCAGGCTCATCTACGGCGCGTCCGGCGAGATCGGCGAGATGTTCGGCACTGCCTCCGGCCAGGCACTCGTCGCAGCATCGAGGAGCAAGGTCCGACTGCCGGTATGCGGGTCCCGGTTCACGGGCTTCGTCGGCGGGATCATCGTCACCCAGCCGACGTGCATCACGTTCGAGGTCTCATCGCCGCGCCGGAAGACGGAGACCGCCAGCGCCCAGATTGGTCCGAGTGTGTGCCCGGGAAGCTGAGGTGGTGATCGGCGATCAGGTTGGCCACGGACGGATCTTGGCGCGGCGGCTGGGTTACGCGTTCGGTCGGTTCCGGCCGCTGCTGTTTACGCGGGCGCGCCGCCCACCGCCAGCCGTAGTTCGCGGATGCGCTACGAAGATCAACTGCCAGCCCAAGGGCCGGTCCGGCACATCCAGGCCGGCTTCTCCCATGCGGGCTAGACCGTCACCATCGACGTCGAAGAGACCACCCTGCGGGTCATCGACCACAACGGCGAGCTGATCACCATCGTGCCCCGCGACAGCACCGGCAAGATCAGCAGATTCAAGGCCTACGGCACCCGCAGGCAGAGATGAAAGCCCGCTTCCCTCGGCCTGCGCAGACTACGCCGGGCCTTAGCGAGGTCAATGTCGTTCGTCCTGGCGCGCTGCGCGCTGCGGGCGCTCCACATTGACAGCGCTGCGGCTCCGGCGCTACTAGTCAGCCATCCGGGAACCAGCCCAGCCCGGCAGGCTGACAGTCCCGCAATGCTTCGGGAACCGAGTGTGGGGTGGCGCAGCGGAGGTTTCCAGCGGTGAGAAAATAGCTGGATGCAGCCCCCTGAGACTCAGCGTGCGCTGGCTGCGGCGATGTCGACCGCCTCGACGCTTGGCCTGACCGTCGACGACGCGATCGTTCTTCACAATTCAAACAGGCTCGCTGTGCGCCTGCTGCCTTGTGACGTCCTTGCCCGAGTCGCGCCGACAGCGCATCAGGCCGCACAGTTCGAGGTCGAGCTTGCCCAACGGCTCGCCGAAGCCGAGAGCCCTGTGGCTGTTGTGGAACCCCGAGTAGACCCGCGCGCCTATGAGCGTGATGGCTTCGTCGTCACGCTGTGGACCTACTACGACCCCGTGGCACCTCGGGAGATCTCGCCGGCCGACTATGCGAATGCGCTTGAGCGACTGCATGCGGGCATGCGCAAGCTCGATGTCAGGACGCCGCACTTCACGGATCGAGTGGCAGACGCTCAGCAGCTTGTCGAGAGCAGCAACCTCACTCCGGAGCTTGCCGACGCGGATCGGAAGCTTCTCATCAACACGCTACGGAGCCGGAGACAAGCGATCGGCGACCGCGGCGCTACCGAGCAGCTACTGCACGGCGAGCCGCACCCAGGCAACGTGCTTAGTACGAACGCCGGACTGTTGTTCATCGATCTGGAGACGTGTTGCCGTGGGCCCGTCGAGTTCGACCTCGCCCATGTCCCCGAAGATGTCAGCGAACATTATGCGGACGCTGATGAAGAACTACTCGGTGAGTGCCGGGGCCTTGTCCTTGCCATGGTCGCCGCGTGGCGCTGGGATCCGGGCGACCAATTCCCGGACCGGCAACGAGCAGCTCATGAACTCCTGAGCGCTCTACGCGAGGGTCCGCCGTGGCCGACGCTCGACGTCGTGATGCGCCGGCCGGATGGTCCGTAGCGTACGTCGCAGCCCCAAGAGGCCGCTCGCTGCTCGAACCCCCGCCCGGCTGTAATCGGCTCCGTCGTCGGCCTGCGCTTCCTCATCCCGGTTCGGCGTAACCGTGCGTGTAGGCGTACCGCAGTGCCTGCGAGCGGTCTCGTGAGCCGGTCTTCGCGAAGATCCGGTTCACGTGCGTCTTGACTGTCGCTTCGCTGACGAAGAGCGTCCTCGCGATCTCCCGGTTCGACTGACCGGCCGCGATGAGCCGGAGAACATCGGCCTCACGCGGCGTCAGTTCATCCTCGCTTGCTGACGGATCAGCTGACTCCGGCCGAGCCGGCGCCCTGGCCGCGGCCGATAGCAGCCGCTGCTGGACTCCGGGGTCGAGCACGGCCTGGCCCGCAGCTGCGGCCACGACGGCACGGCCGATCTCGGCGCGGGTCGCGTCTTTCGTCAGGTAGCCGAGTGCGCCGGCCTGCAAGGCGCCGATGATCGAGTCGTCGTCGGCGTAAGTGGTGAGCACTACCACGCGCGTTCCCGGATGCTCAGCCGTGATGCGCCGCGTCGCGGCAACGCCGTCACACCCCGGCATGTTCAAATCCATGAGCGCGACCTGCGGCCGCACCGCGGCGACAAGCTCGACAGCAGCATCGCCGTCGGCTGCCTGACCTGCTACGACGATGCCAGGCACCGTGCCGAGCAGCAGCACCAGGCCTTCGCGCACGGCGGACTGGTCGTCCGCGACGATCACCGTGACCGGCTCGTCCGGATTCTCGTCCGCCACGCCAGGAGCCTCGCCGACGCCTGGAATCTCGCCGCTCATGCCGGGATTCTCAGGCGAACTCGCCATTCGCCGTCGGCCGGGCCCGCCATGAGGGTGCCCCCGCCGAGGGCGGCCCGTTCCCGCAGCCCGGTGAGTCCGTAGCCGGTTCCCGCTGCGGCCAGCCCGCTGCGCTCACGGACGGCCGTCAGCGGATTGACGGCCTCGACCGCGATCTCGGTTGCCGAGAACTCGAGGCTGAGCCGGACCTGCTGGCCGGGGGCGTGCTTGCGCGCGTTCGTTAGCGCCTCCTGGGCGGTCCGGTATGCGGTCAGCCCGATCTCAGTGCTCACCGGCCGCGGCGAGCCGTTGACGCTGAACTCGACAGGCACGTTGCTGTCCGCCTCCCACTCCTTGGCCAGCCCTGACAGCTGATCGGCCAGCGGCGCCGCGTCATCGCGCAGAGCCTGGATCGCGCGGCGGGCCTCGGCCATGCCTTCCCTGGTGAGCACGCCCGCGCGGCCGACGCACTCAATCGCCCTGGCGAGCTCGGGATTCCCGCCCGGAACGGAATCGAGCAGACCCTCAGCGGCCTGCAAGTTCACCGATACCGCAGCCAGCGAGTGGGCAAGCACGTCGTGGATTTCCCTGGCTATCCTGGCCCGTTCGGCGAGGGCAGCCGCATGGTTCTCGGCCTCGTGCGCCCGGCGAGCCTCCGCGAGCGTCTGCTCGGCCTGCTCTGCCCGGAGCACGTAGGCACGCCGGGTCAGGCCGACCGCCCAGAGGCCGATCCAGGCGAACGGGTAACCAACCAGCGTTTCGGCGGGAACGCCCAGTGCCAGGCCAGTCGCCAGGAACGCCGCTACAGTTCCCGCGGTGATGGCGAGCGATGCCTCGGTGCTCAGGCGAACGCCGGCGGCGGAGGTGACCACGCACCCGACGGCGATGACGGTGCTGAGCGGAGACAGCCCGGCGAGGACGCCGCCGGCCAGTCCCATGACGGCTAGAGCCGCAGTCGTCAGGTCCTGGTTGCGCTCATAGATCAGCCAGAAGATGCAGCTCAGGGCCACGACGCCGAGGCCGATGGCGATGGCGACGCCGCGGGTACCCACTCCCGGCTGCGGCTTCGCGAAGGGGACGGTGACGAGTACTCCGGTGATGACCACCACCCGCACGACCCTGATCAGCCGCTGCGTATCCAGGCCGGCCGCCTGCGGGAGCCAGCGTGCGGGAGATGAGCGAGCCACGTCCCTCAACGTATCCCCCGGGCTGGCAGACGCACGTCGGCCTCTGGGTGGAGCTCGGGTTGACATGGGTTGAGGGTGATCGTCTCCGCCTCGGCTGGACCCGGTCTCCAGCCGCAGGCCGGCGCGCTGGCAGTGCCGCGCTACCTAGCGTTTCCGATGTCAGAGCTTCACCGCGACACCGTGACTAGAGGAGTTACCGTGACCGCCAGTGTCTTGATCCCCAACCTCATCATCCTCGGCATGGTGCTGATCTCCGATCTCGGCCACCGCAAGATCAGCGTGCATCGGCTGCTCCGCCCGTTCATTGCCGCAGCGATCATCGTTCCGTTCTACCTGAAGGGCGCCGCTACGTCCGGGAACGGGCTCGTCCTGGAAGCGGCCGCCACCGCAGCCGGTCTGGCCCTGGGCGTCCTGGCCGCCGCCGTGATGCGCACCTCATACGACGAGGCCGCTGGCAAGGCGAGCTCGTGGGCCGGCTTGCCGTACGCGCTTATCTGGATCGCGGTCGTCGGCGGACGCATTTACTTCGCCTACGGTGCGACTCACGTCTTCAGCGCGCAGCTCGCGCACTGGGCGATCACCAACCAGATCACTGCCGACGCTCTTACCGACGCGCTGATCTTCCTGTCTGTCGCGATGCTGCTGGCCCGCACCGGAACGCTGGCCGCGAAGGCGCGGCGCGTCACCGCACGGGCTACCCAGCGCGCCATCCCGGTTGCCGCGCGCGTCTGACGGCACAACGGCAAGTCCGACAGCAGCCCCGGCGGCCCCGCCTGGGCTGCTGTCATGCCGAGAACCGGGCGAGCCGGTTCGCGGCGAGACGCAGACTCACGAGGTTGGCACGGCCGGAACAGGATCCGGGACGTGGTCCGGGTCCGCAGAGTGCATGGGCCTCGCCCGGGCTGTCTCGCCGCCGAGTGCGATCACTGCGCGGGCCGTGACTAGCTGGTAGAGCAGCAGCAACTGGGTGAGTGCGAGCGCATCGGAGCGGTGCAGGTCGGAGCCAGTGGTGAACTCGCCGAGGCGCTGCTGGCGCAAGTGACTGGCGAAGTGCATCCGGTTCCAGATCGCTTCCTCCAGTTCCACGGCGCGCCCAGCCGAGATGGTCCCCGGGATGCGCAGTTCCTGCTCGCCCGGACGCTCGATCAGCGTCAGCTCGTGCTCCGCCGCGGCCGCTTCGGCCACGACAGCGCTGTCGCCGACGAGCCTGGCCACACCGGACAGGTCGGGATGCGGCAGCGAGTCGCGCAGGAACAGGTGCGCGTCGAGCTGGTCAGGGCCCTGCAAACGGCCAGGCACGAACGACACGACCATGTCCGCATAATGCCGTTGCGGCCGGATGAACGCCTCCGAGTCGCGCTCCCGGCGGTCGAGCTCGCGGAGCACCTGGCCGGTCGAGTAGCCGCGCCGGGAGCAGTCGCGGGCCACCTTCCAGCGCCGCCGGATCTCCTCGGGCGGGTTCAGGTAGACGCGGACGTCGAACATCTCGCGTAGCTCGGGCGTGTGGTTGATCAGCAGGCCCTCCGCGATGACGAAGCGGGCAGGCTTGAGGTACGCTGGCGGCCCGAATGTCCCGTCGGCGTGCTGGTAGACCGGCTTGAGGATGGCCTCGTTCTGCCGCAGGTGCCGGATGTCCTGGGTCAGCACGTCGAGGTAATTGCACTCCGGGTCAAGCGGGGTGATGCCCCGCTCGGCACGCTGGCGCCGGTCGTACCGATGGTAATCATCAGCGCAGAAGTGAGTGACCCGCTCTTCGCCGAGCACGCGGACAACGCCGCGGGTGATCGTAGTTTTTCCGGAGCCGGAGTCGCCCGCGATGCTGAGAATGATGGGCCGCGGCATCACGAACCGCGTTCCGGCTGGTACGCGACGAACGACACCACCTGGCCCTGGCGGACCGCGTCATAGCCGTTGATCTTGATGTATGCGTCCGGATGAGCCCGGCGGCAGGACTCGAGCTCGGCCAGCACCGCGCCCGCGTCATCAACTGAGAACAGTGGCAGCTTCCACATCGTCCAGTAATGGTCACGCGGGTCCGGCGTCGAAGTGAACTCGATGCCGACTACGAGGTTGCGATCGAGGATCGAGCGGATCTGCTGCTCCAGCAGCCCGGCCGACATCTGGGGCAAGTAGGAGAAGGTCTCTAGCTTCATGCCGGCATCACATCCGGGGTGTCGACGGATTCGAAATCGAACTTGATCTCGCGCCAGGTGTCAAGTGCGGCGGCGAGCTCACCAGACTGCTTCGCGGCCTGCTCAAGGATCCGCGGGCCCTCGGCGGCTAGGTCGCGGCCCTCGTTACGGGCCTGGACGCACGCCTCCAGCGCGACCCTGTTCGCAGTTGCGCCGGCCCGGCTGCCCTGCGGGTGCCCGGCGGAACCGCCGCCGAACTGCAGCACCGAGTCGTCGCCGAAGATGTCGACGAGCGCGGGCATGTGCCAGACGTGGATCCCGCCGGACGCCGCGGGCAGCACGGCGGGCAGCGACGCCCATTCCTGATCGAAGTAGATCCCGCGGCTGCGGTCGGCAGCGATGAAGTCCGAGCGCAGCAGGTCAACCACGCCGAGCGTGGTTGCCCGGTCACCCTCGAGCTTGCCGACCACTGTCCCGGTGTGCAGGTGGTCGCCGCCGGCCAGCCGCAGCCACTTAGCGATAACCCGGAAATGGATGCCGTGGTCCTTCTGCCGGTCAATCACCGCGTGCAGGGCGCGGTGCACGTGCAGCAGCATGCCGTTACGCCGGCACCATCGGGACAGCGTGGCATGCGCCGCGAACCCGCCCACCAGGAAGTCGTGCATGATGATGGGCGATCCGAGCTGTCGGGCGAATTCAGCCCGCTCCAGCATCTGCTCACAGTCCGGCGCGGTGACGTTGAGGTAATGCCCCTTGCGTTCCCCGGTTTCCTGCTCGGCCTTGCGCACGGCCTCCATCACGAACTCGTAGCGGTCGCCCCAGCGCATGAACGGCTGAGAGGTGATGTTCTCGTCGTCCTTGGTGAAGTCGAGCCCTCCGGCCAGCAGCTCAAAGCAAGCGCGGCCGTAGTTCCGGGCGGACAGGCCGAGCTTGGGCTTCAGCGTGGCGCCGAGCAGCGGACGGCCGTACTTGTTCAGCTTGTCGCGCTCGACCTGGATCCCGTTCGGCGGGCCCTGGAACGTCTTCACGTACGCGACCGGGATACGCAAGTCCTCCAGCCGCAACGCCCTCAGCGCCTTGAAGCCGAACACATTGCCGGTGATCGAGGCCATCATGCTGGTCACGGAACCCTCTTCGAAGAGCTCCAGCGGGTAGGCGATATAGGCCAGGTACTGGTTGTCCCGGCCCGGCACCGGCTCAAGGTCATAGACCCGCGCCTTGTAGCGATCGAGCGTCGTGAGGTGATCGGTCCAGACAGTCGTCCAGGTCGCCGTCGAGGATTCAGCGGCCACCGCGGCGGCGGCCTCCTGCGGCGGTACGCCAGGCTGCGGGATCAGCCGGAACGCCGCGAGCACGTCGGTCTCGCGCGGCTGGAACCCGGGTGTCCAGTAGATCTCCCGGTACTCGTGAACTCCTGCTTCGAACATACTCAGCAGCGTAGGTGGGCGGTGTCATATAAAAAAGGCTAGATTTACCAATAACTCATAGGTATTCCTCTATCAATCGGCGAGCTCGCTCGGACCGGAGGAACTCGCCGAACGCACGGACCGCCGGGCGGTCCGACCCGGACGGCGCGAACAGCACGTGCCACGGGCGGGTGAGCGGCGTGCCGGATACGGCGATCTCGACCAGCTGCCCGTCGCGTAGCTCTCGCGCAACGGCGAACCGCGAGATCAGCGTAATGCCGAGCCCGACCGCCAGCCCGTGCTTGATCGCGCCGTTCGACCCGAGCGTCTGCAGCTCAGGCACGCCGAGGTCGAGGTCGGCAAGCAGCCGCTCGGTGGCCAGCCGGGTACCCGACCCTTCCTCGCGCAGCAGCCATGACGCCTGGGCCAGGTCAGCCGGGACCTCCCGGCCGACGACCAGGAGCTCGTTTGCCAGGAACGGGTAGCCGGACAGGCTCCGGCCCGGTCGGCCGCCGATCCCGATATCGGCGCGCCCTGACTGCAGCCGCTCGTGAACCGTGGCGCGGTTGCCGACTTCCAGCAGGATGCTGATGCCGGGATGGAGCTGCCGGTAGGCGCGGATCAGCGGCGGCACCAGGTACTCGCCCGCAGTGTTGACGGCGACCAGCCGGATCTTCGAGCTCTCCGGGTGCGCCGCCTCCAGCGCGGCGAACCTGCCCTGCTCGAGCAGCCCGAGTACCTGAGCCGCGTACGGGGCAAACGCCTCCCCGGCTGCGGTCAGGCGCACCCCACGGCCATGCCGTTCGACCAGCGCCGTGCCGAGCTCACCGGCCAGCGCGGAGACGGCTGCCGAGACCGACGGCTGGCTGATCAGCAGCTGGTCGGCCGCCACGTGCACGCTGCCGGCGGTCTTCACCGCCAGGAACGCACGGATCTGAGTGAGCGTGATCGCCAACAGGTGCCTCCCGCCGCCGCGAGAGCACAACAATAGACGTATGCCTATCGTTGCGCACCCAGTGCGGAGTGCGTGACAGCCGGGCTGGCGTGACAAGATCGGGCAGATGACAGAGTCAGGTCAGCCGGACCCGGCCGGGCACGGGGAGCCGTCGCCAGCGCCCAAGCCAGCGGGCGCGGTCCCGCAGCACTTCTGGCGCGGGATGGATCCATGGCAAGCCTGGATCCACGACGCCGAGCTGCTCGCGGCGAGGGGTCGGCGGGAGTTCCCGCTTCCGGCGTGGATGCGGACGACGCGTGGCGAGCACCGCTGGCCGGTAACGGTGAGCGTCCTCGCGGCCATCGTCTTGCAGCTGCTGCTTCCGCCGCGTCTCACCACTCCGCTTCCGACCGCGCTGATGCCCTCACTCGAGGGTGCGTTGCTGATTGGCCTCGCTATCGCCAACCCGGTCCGGATCGAGCGGCGCGGCGCCTTCGTGCGGGCGGCCAGCCTCGCCCTGGTCATCCTGATCTCGGGCGCGAACGCGGTCTCTGGCGTGCTGCTGATCCGGGCAATTCTGGAAGGCAAGGCGGGAAGCTCGGCTGGCCCGCTGCTGACCACCGGGGCGTCGATCTGGGTAACCAACGTGATCGCGTTCGCGCTCTGGTACTGGGAGTTCGACCGCGGCGGGCCAGTGAACCGCGCGCAGGGCAGCTCCCGGCTCCCCGACCTGATGTTCCCGCAGATGGCGACTCCCCAGCTGGCGCCCCGGGACTGGGAACCGCGGTTCGTCGACTACTTGTACCTGTCGTTCACCAACGCGACCGCGTTCAGCCCGACCGACGTGATGCCGCTGGCCAGATGGGCCAAGCTCACCATGCTCGTCCAGTCGGCCCTGTCGCTCGCGATCGGCGCGCTGGTGATTGCTCGTGCGGTGAACATCCTCAACACCTGAGGATCGTCAGCACCGGGTGGCCGGCTCGGCAGCGCGCCGCACGGCCTGCGGCTGAACATCGCGCCGCTGCGCCGGAGCGACTCGCCGGGTCCGGGTGAGGCTGCGGAACAGCTGGGCGGCCGCCGCTGCGAGCTGGCCAGTCTGGTTGTCGGCGAACCGTGTCTCTGCGGCGCTCTTCGGCCGCTCTATCTGATACAGCCGGTAGCCGTCATACGGCATCATGCTTTTCGCTCCTCGCGTCAGTCCTTCGTGGGCATGGGGTCCGCGGTCGGTTGCAGGGCGTTTCGCTTCGCGCGCCTGCCGCGCCGCAGTGGCGGCGGTGTACAGGTCGCCGGCTCGCTGTGCAGCGATGTCCTGCATGCTCGCTGGGTGCACGTCTTCCTCCTCGACGCGGCCGGATGGCCGGCTGGCGCCGGCCTTGCTGGCCGGACATGAGGACGACGTACCGGAGGTGTCTCGATGGACATCAACCGCCTGTTGAGCTGCTAACTCGTCAGCGGGCAGGGTGCATGGCCTACTAGACAGGCCAGACTCGGCGCCAGAGGCCGGGGTAGTCGCCGACGAAGCCGTTGCTGTCGACCGGCAGGTCGGCTCGGAAGGAGCCGGACTCGTACCGGTACACCTCAGCGTCATCGCTCGAGACCGGTCCGAGCAGCGTGTAACGCTGGCTGGCCCGGCGGACCACGAGGTCGGGAGCGTCCACGTACACCACGTCGAGTTCGTGCGCGGTTCCTTGTGACCAGCTGAGCCGCCGGATCGGCAGCGTGTTCGTCAGCGGCGTCAGCGAGATGTCCACGTCGATGCAGCCGTCCAGGTCCGGCCTCGGTTGCCCGTCCGCTTGCCAGTGGCCGTCATGACTGGCCGTCAGGGCTATCGTCCGGCTGCCGGCGGCACTCGTGGTGGCGATCGTCAGTCCGGTAACGCGCCAGCTGGCGTCGCAGCTGAGCTGGTAGCTGACTGATGCCGGGCCGACCGGAGGTCCGAGTACGAGCTGCCCGTCCGCGCGGAACCCGGTCGCATCATCAGCGACGACGACGTGCTCTAGCCCGGGCCAGTCAAGTGCTTCCCATTCGAGGTCGGTCAGCATCGCGCTGGTACTCCTCAGTCGTAACCGGCTAACTCAATAGCAAGTTACGTGCAGGGCGACTGAGGGTGCAACCGGCTTATTGCTTTGGCGGTTAACTTCCGCGCCAGGTGCTGCCTGAAGCTCAGGTGACTTCTCGCCTGTCTGCGGTTAATGTCCCTAACAGGAAACGGGCGGCCGCCGCGGCCTCGACGTGTCGGCATTCCCCGCAGCTGACACGCATGAGCAGGGAGAACCTCACCATGGCATATGACATCGCGGCTGACATCCGGCTTGACCCGAGGCTGAAGGCGATCCTGGCCGGGATGTCCGTCGAAGGCGGGCCTGACGTCGACAGTCGCGAGACGCTGCTCGCCGAGTCCAACTCGGAGGAAGCGCGCAAGCAGCAAGAGCTTTTCCGATCCTTCATGGAGCTGTGCGACACCGAGGAGGCCGCGCCGTCGGCCGGGCTGCGCGTGCACACCGAGAAGGTCGTCTCCGAGCCCGACGGCAACTCCATCAACCTTCAGGTCATCCGCCCCGACACCGACGAGACCTTGCCTTGCGTCTACTACATCCACGGCGGCGGAATGGCATCGCTGTCGTGCTACGACGGCATGTACCGCGGCTGGGGCAAGATCATCGCGGCCAACGGGGTCGCCGTCGTCATGGTGGACTTCCGCAACTGCCTGGTGGCTTCGTCAGTTCCCGAGGTGGCCCCGTTCCCGGCCGGTCTTAATGATTGTGTCTCGGGTCTGAAGTGGGTCGTCGCAAACGCGGCGCAGCTCAACGTTGACCCGGCCCGCATCATCGTCGCGGGGGAGAGCGGCGGCGGCAACCTGACGCTTGCCACCGGCCTCAAGCTCAAGCAGGACGGCGACCTGGGCCTCATCCAGGGTCTGTACGCGCTGTGCCCCTACATCCGCGGTGAGTGGCCGACGCCGGAGTCGCCGTCCTCGACTGAGAACGACGGCATCCTGCTCAACCTGCACAACAACCGCGGCGCGGTCGGATACGGGATCGAGGCATTCAACGAGCGCAATCCGCTGGCCTGGCCGTCGTTCGCGACAGCTCAGGACGTCGAGGGATTCCCGCCGACCGTGATCAGCGTGAACGAGTGCGACCCGCTGCGCGACGAAGGCATCAACTTCTACCGGCTGCTGCTCTCGGCTGGCGTCCCCGCGCGGAGCCGGCAAGTGATGGGGACTTCTCACGGCACAGAGATCTTCACGATCGCGTGCCCGGATATCAGCAGGGACACCGCGCGCGACCTCGCCGCGTTCTGCAAGGGCTAGCTAGCGGGCGAGTGGCGGGAGGAGCGTGCCCTCCCGCCACTTTGTTTCGCACGAAGCGGTAGTGCGAGCGCACTACGCGTAAGTCGTCCTCCGGCCGGCAACCTGCTCGGGGTTCCACGGCACATGACCGATCGTCTGCCAGTAGAAGCGCAGGCTATTGCGCGGGCTCTGTGCCGCGACGATCGAGCTGACGGCGTTGATAATGAGCGATGGCCCGCCGTACGTCGTTCCGTTGCCGGCGACAACCTCGGGGTTCCATGGCACGTTGCCGAAGTACTGCCAGTAGTAGCGGAGGGAGTGGTGGGCGCCCTCGGCAACGATCACCGAGCTTCCTCCGCCGTCTGTGAGCGACGGTGCGGAGTACGTGGACCTGTTGCCCGCGACTCGTTCCGGGTTCCACGGCTTCGCGCCAAAGGTCTGCCAGTAGTAGTGCAGGCTGTCCTTCGGACCCTGGGCGGCGATCTGCGAGGAGTTATTGCCCGTGGTGAGCGAAGGCGCCGAGTAGGTGGTTCCGTTGCCGGCGACTGTTTCCGGATTCCACGGCACCGTGGCGAAGTCCTGCCAGTAGTAGCGCAGGCTGTTGTGCGGGCCCTCGGCCGCGATCACGGAACCGGTCGGACTGTCCGTGAGCGATGGCGCGGAGTACGTGGTCCTGTCGCGGGCGACCCTTTCTGGGTGCCACGGCACGTGGCCGTTCGTCTGCCAGTAGTAGTACAGGGAGTTCTTCGGACCCTCGGCCGCGATCTGCGAGGAGTTGTCGCCCGTGGTGAGTGACGGGGCGGAGTAGGTGGTCCTGTTGCCAGCGACAACCTCCCGGTTCCAGCCCGTGTGGCCGAAGTCCTGCCAGTAGAAGCGCAGGCTGTTGTGCGGGCCTTCAGCTGCAATGATCGAGCCCGCTGCGTTGTCGATAAGTGAGGGCGCCGAATAAGTCGTCCCCTTGCCAGCGACGAGCTCTTTGTGCCAGGGCGCGGTGCTGTTGGTCTGCCAGTAGTAGTAGAGCGTGTGGTTAGGCCCCTCGGCGGCGATCTGCGAGGAGTTGTTGCCAGTCGTGATCGACACGGCGGAAGCCGCAGGAGTCCAGGCGAGAACAGCTCCGAATGCTGCTACTGCTGCAACGGAGGTCGCCAGCCTGCTTGTCTTCCCGCTACGTCGTGGATCAAAAAGCAAACCTGCCATCCTGCATCCCTTCAACTCAACCCGGGACTCCTGAATGGATCTCGGCGCCTGAGTGTAGAGCGCGCATTACTGGCATAGATACAACAAGACGAAGACATTTGACGTGCAAGAGGGAAATCGGTAGCTCCGGCATTATCGGCACTGCGGTGAATTATGCGGCAGATACCTTCATCCAGCCGCTTTTAGGGTTATCGGTCATAATCCACGGTACTTTGGACATGCCGTTACAGCGGTCCGGGCTGACCGTTTGAACCCTTGCAGGCTGCCATTCCGCGGGGACTGTGACCGATGGCTCTGAAGCGTCAGGTTGCCGCCGCAGCCGTCCGTTAACTGATGTTTGACATTAGTTGTCAGGCGCGGCATTCCAGCACACTTTGCGCCTACCGACCCGCCAGCCCGGCCGGACGCGCCCGGCTCCGCACCGCACCCCGGGCAAATGCCCGATGTGCCGGCGCCCGCTTGCCTGCACAATGCCATCGGATACCTAGAGGATGGAAGTGCGTTGTGCATAGGAATAGTATGATTCGAACGCATGCCGCGGTGCCGCGGGCCGCGCGCCGCCTCCGCTTCACGGTGGCCGCGATCGTTCTTGCGGGCGGCTCATTGCTGGCCGCGAGCGGGTCGGCTATGCCTGCACTGGCCAGTACGCCAGCGCCGATAGTGATAACAACGACGTCGCCTCTGACGGCTACCGCTGGCGCTGCATATCTGGCCAAGCTCGATGCCACTGGCGGCATAAAGCCCTACTCCTGGTCGCTGGCGGGCGGGACATCGCTGCCAGCAGGCCTGGTGCTGCACGCCTCGACCGGCGAGATCACCGGCAAGCCCGCGGGCCCCGCAGGTACTTCAGAGTTCACCGTCGAGGTGACTGACTCGGAGAGCTCGCAGGCCTCGGCCACCGCACTCGAGTCCATCACGGTGACAGTAACGCCGCTCACGGTGACGACCGTGGCGCTGCCGGCCGCGACAGCGGGCGTGCCGTATTCGGCGACCTTGGCGGCCACCGTTGGTGTCGCTCCCTACAGCTGGTCGATCCCGGTGGGATCGCTGCCGGCCGGGCTCAAGCTGCGCGTCGCCACCGGCGTGATCTCGGGCACTCCTACAGGCGGGGGTAACTTCACCTTCACTGCACAAGTAACTGACTCTGAGGCCGACGCACAGGTTAACTTTGCTTCTGAGGGCATCACGGTAGGCGTCTCCGGACTTGTCGTTACCACCGGCAGCACCCTGCCGACAGCCACCAGCGGCGTGCCGTACTCGGTTAAGCTCGCCGCCGCGGGCGGCGTCACCCCGTACCAGTGGTCGGTGGCCACAGGAGCCCTTCCGGCCGGGCTGAAACTAGCCAAGGCCTCAGGCGTGATATCTGGCACCACCACCGCGACCGGCCCGGACAGCTTCACCGTGCATGTCACCGACTCCGAAGCTCCGGCCGTATCGGCGACCGAGAGCGTCTCGCTGTACGTGGTCACTCCCATGGTGCTGCCTGGCGACCTCCCAGGCGCGCTCGTAGACGAGCAGTACGACACATTTCTGCAGGCAGCAGGTGGCCTGGGGCCATACAGCTACGCGGTCACCGTAGGATCACTGCCACCAGGGCTGGCCCTGCAGCCCGACGGCGAGATCACCGGTTCGGCGACTGCGGAAGGTACGTCCTCTTTCACCGTTTCGGTGACGGATGCAGAGAATCCTCCGGCAACGGCCACGCACGCCGAATCCATCACGGTCGCCGGAGGGCCTATCGTCTTCAATCCGGCCTTGCTACAAAGCGAAACCATCAACCTGGCTTCGGCCCAGGAACTGATCGCGTCCGGGGGCGTGCCGCCCTTCAACGTCACGACTACCTCGGGCGCCCTGCCGCCCGGACAGAACATCGATCAAACGGGCACATTGTCAGGTACGCCGACTCAGGACGGTACCTACCAGTTCACCGTCCAGGTGACGGACTCCAGCAGCTCGCCGCAAACCGCGACACAGGCCTTCACGGTATCCGTGACGACCCCGATTCAGCTGGTGACCACGTCGCTGCCGGATGCAACTGCAGGACAGCCGTACTCTGCGACGCTGACGGCTACCGGCGGGGCAGGGGCGCCATACACGTTCTCCCTCGAGGCCTCGGCGTTGCCGGACGGACTGTCCCTCGACCCGAACACCGGCATCATCTCGGGCACTCCCACGAGCACCACTGCCGGAGACCAACTGGATTTCCAAATCATCGACGCCAACGGCAACATCGGCTTCGGCACCCTGAACCTGGCCGTCGTCGCGCCCAACTCGAGCGAGACTTTCGGAGTCGGCAGCCACCCGGCCGCGATCGCGTTCGACGGCGCCAACATGTGGGTCGCCAACTCGGGCTCGGACAACGTGACCGAGCTGTCCCCGGCCGGGGCGACGCTTGGCACCTTCAGCGTCGGCATGAACCCCGATGGGATCGCGTTCGACGGCACCAACATGTGGGTCGTCAACTTTGGCGATAACACGGTGACCGAGCTATCGCCTGCCGGGGCGACGCTTGGCACCTTCGGTGTCGGCAACGGACCGGTCGCGATCGCGTTCGACGGCACCAACATGTGGGTCGTCAACTACAACTCGAGCAACGTGACTGAGTTGTCCCCGGCCGGGGCAACGCTCGGCACCTTCAGCGTCGGCATGAACCCCGATGGGATCGCGTTCGACGGCACCAACATGTGGGTCGTCAACTTCTTCTCGCTCACCGTGACTGAGTTGTCCCCGGCCGGGGCGACGCTTCGCACCTTCCTTGTCGGCAGCGAACCGGTCGCGATCGCGTTCGACGGCACCAACATCTGGGTCGCCTACGGCGCAAACAGCGTGAAGGAATCTTCCCCGGCAGGAGGGGCGCCGCTCGGCACCTTCAGCGTCGGCGAAAACCCGGACGCGATCGCGTTCGACGGCACCAACATGTGGGTCGCCAACTCTGGCGATAACACGGTGACCGAGCTGTCCCCCGCCGGGGCGACGCTTGGCACCTTCAGCGTCGGCGAAAACCCGGACGCGATCGCGTTCGACGGCACCAACATGTGGGTCGCCAACTCCGAGTCGAGCAACGTGACCGAGTTGCCGACCAGATGAGCTGTCCGCAGCCGGCGGATCGGTGACAAGCGCAGTGCCGGGGAAAGGCGTGCAATGCCATTCCCCGGCACTGCTCCTATCCCGATTGCCGTGAACCGCTGCCCGCCCGGGCGGGCCCCCCGCAGTCCAAGTTCCTCCTACGTTCGTGTTTACGGCATGCTCACTCAGCGAGCTCGGATAGGACGATGACCCCGGCGAGTTCGCCAGCCTGGGCGGCGCGGTTGAGCAGCCGCCGTAGGTCTACTGCCGCCATTTGGTCGTCGGTGTGGGCGTAGAGCCGATAGTGCCGACCAGGACAATGCAGGCCTGAGCCCTGCGCACCAGGTGCGGCCACGGCCCGGGCCGACTGATGGGTCCGTCGTAGGCGACCGCTGCGGCTAGTCCATGCTGATGACCGCGGTCAATGGCCGTGGGATGTCGGCTACCGCGGCGTGCGCGGCGGACAGCTGGTCCTGGGCGAGCGGGCGGCTCCGACGGCAAG
Source organism: uncultured Actinomycetota bacterium (assembly GCA_963815575.1). Classification (GTDB taxonomy): domain Bacteria; phylum Actinomycetota; class Actinomycetes; order Streptosporangiales; family Streptosporangiaceae; genus JAJYUU01. Next base: position 75,569 of record CAWFHE010000001.1, read on the forward strand.
CGCGGCATAACTGGAGTCAGGGCGGTGCTTCCAGGGCGGGACGAACTTATTGATTTGGCTCGGACGGCGATCCGGCCGGTAGGTTCGGTACTTCGAGCACGGATCGGGAGGCTAGAGAGTGTCAGCTTCACCAGACAGTTCAGGGCCGGCCATCCTCGTCGAGGGCCTGACCAAGTCGTTTGGCGAGGTCCAGGCGCTGCGCGGCATCGACCTTGCGGTGCCGCGCGGCACGGTCCTCGGCGTCCTGGGGCCGAACGGCGCTGGCAAGACAACCGCGGTGCGGATCCTGACGACCCTGCTGCGACCCGACAAGGGGAAGGCAATCGTCGAAGGCCGCGACGTCGTCCGGGAAGCGGCCGCGGTGCGCCGGCTGATCGGCCTGTCCGGACAGTCGGCGGCCATCCAGGAGGAATTGACGGGCCGGGAGAATCTCGAGATCATCGGGCGCCTCTATCACCTGAGCTGGCAGGATGCGCGCCGTCGTGCAGTCGAACTGCTGGCACAGTTCGACCTGACCGATGCCGCCGACCGGCCAGCCAAAAACTTCTCCGGCGGCATGCAGCGCCGGCTTGACCTCGCGGCCAGCCTGGTCGGCCAGCCGAAGGTCCTGTTCCTGGACGAGCCGACCACCGGCCTCGACCCGCGGTCCAGGCTCGGGATGTGGGACATCATCCGCTCCCTGGCGGCGAGCGGGACAACGACGCTGCTCACAACCCAGTACCTGGACGAGGCAGACGAACTTGCTGACGAGATCGTGGTCATCGACCACGGGCTGGTCATCGCCGCCGGGACAGCGGAGGAGCTCAAGAGCCGGGTCGGCGGAGACGTGCTCGAGTTCACCGTGCCGGACCGCTCCAGGATCAGCGACGCGGTCATAGCGGTCGCGAGCGTCGGCGACGGCGAGCCGCACGCCGACAAGGAGACCGGTGTGGTGAACGCCGGAGTCGGCGGCCGCGGGTCCGACGCGCTCATCGAGGCAGTCCGGGCGCTCGACGAGGCCGGAGTGCGCACGCAGGGCCTCGCGCTGAGGCGGCCGTCGCTGGATGACGTGTTCCTCGCTCTGACCGGACATGCAGCCGAAGAAGAAGATGCCTCCGCCAACGGGCGCCGAGGCCGCCGGAAGCGCACCGCCAAGGACACCGCGAAGGATGCGTCATGACTGCCGCAATTGCTCTACCGAAGGCGCCTAGCGACGACCCCGGCCTGCTCGTCCGGGCGCGCTGGGCGCTGAGCGACACGCTCACGATCACCCGCCGCAACCTGATGGTCTGGACACGGGTGCCGGCATACCTGGTGTTTACGGTGGTGCAGCCGGTGATGTTCGTGCTGATGTTCCGCTACGTCTTCGGTGGCGCGATCAACGTGCCGGGACATCTTTCCTACGTCGAGTTCCTGATGCCGGGGATCCTCGCGCAAACCGCGGCGTTCGCGACCGTTGGAACAGCCATTGCGCTGGCGCAGGAGCTGAAGAAAGGCGTGATTGACCGGCTTCGGTCCATGCCCATGGCCCGATCCGCGGTGCTGTCCGGCCGCCTGACGGCAGACACCGGACGGATGCTCGTGACGGTTCTGATCGTCGTCGGCGTCGGCTACGCCGTGGAATTCCGCTTCCTGAACGGGTTCGGGCCGGCCGTGCTGATGATTGTGCTGGCCATGGTGTTCGGCGTTGCGATGTGCCTGATCTCGGCCTATACCGGCCTTGCCATCGGTGATGAGGAGTCGGTCCAGGCGTTCGGGCTGATCTGGCTGTTCCCGCTGACGTTCCTCAGCTCCGCGTTCGTGCCGATCTCGTCGATGCCCGGCTGGCTGCAGGCCTTCGCCAACAACCAGCCGGTGACCTACGTCATCAACGCCATGAGGGCACTTGCCCTCGGCGGTCCTATCGAAGCGAACCTGTGGAAGAGCATCGCCTGGCTGGCAGGGATCTTCCTGGTCTTCGGGCCACTCGCCGTGCGCGCGTACAAGCGGGCGAACTGAGGAGCTATGCCGAAGATCGCCACTGCCGACCGGGTCCACCGAGATCAGCTCCTTGACTTCGTGCGGACCCGGCACCGGCTCACGCTGGCGACTACCCGGCGGGACGGCCGTCCGCAGCTCTCGCCGGTGACCGCCGGCGTCGACGGGCAGCAGCGCATCGTGATCTCCACGTATCCGGACCGGGCGAAGACGATCAACGTCCGCCGTAATCCGGCAGTATCCGTCCTGGTCCATTCGGACGCATGGGATGACCCGTACGTTCAGGTCGACGGCACTGCCGAAGTGCTGGACATGCCGTCTGAGGAGGCCGAGAACGGCCTGGTCGAGTACTTCCGCTGCATCGCCGGCGAACATCCGGACTGGAGCGAATACCGCGAAGCTATGCGGCGGCAGGGCAAGTCGCTGATCCGGATCACCGTCGACCGCTGGGGTCCGATCGCGACTGGCGGGTTCCCGCCGGACCGGGCGCCGGACGCCTGAGAACGATCGCACACCTGAAAGCAACCGCACACACCCGTCATAAGGGGAACGACGTGAACGGAGCGCAGGCCGTCGCCCGCACGCTCGCGGATTGCGGCGTCACCACCTGCTTTGCCAATCCCGGTACCTCGGAGATGCATTTCGTCGCGGCGCTGGACACCGTTCCGGAGCTGCGCGGCGTGCTGTGCCTCTTCGAAGGCGTGGCGACCGGCGCAGCAGACGGCTTCGGCCGGATGACAGGGCATCCGGCGGGCGTGCTCTTGCACTTGGGACCCGGCCTGGCGAACGGGCTGGCCAATCTCCATAACGCCCGCCGCGCCAGGACACCGCTGCTCGCGATCGTGGGCGACCACGCGACCTATCACAAGCGGTTCGACGCGCCGCTGGAATCGGATATCGACGCCCTCGCCGGCTCGGTTTCCGGCTGGGTCAGGCGGACCTCCCGCAGCGCAGAGGCGGGTTCTGACACCGCCCAAGCCGTCGCTGCTGCGCTGCGCGCGCCCGGGCAGATTGCCTCACTGATCCTGCCCGCCGACGTTACCTGGACCGAAGGCGGCGAGCCCGGCACCCCGGTCACGCCGCGACTGCCGTCACCGGTCCCGGACGAAGCGATTAAGCAGATAGCGACAGTGCTGCGGAGCGGGGAGCCGGCTGTGATCCTGCTCGGTGGCACCGGACTGCGCCGCGTCGTCGCTTGACGCCGCCAGCCGCGCCGCGGCGGCTGCCGGCGCGCGGCTCTTCGCCGAGACGTTCCCGGCGAGGCACGAGCGCGGGGCCGGCATCCCGGCCGTCGACCGGCTGGCCTACCTGGTCGAGTTCGCGGCTCATCAGCTGGCGGGCACGCGGCACCTGATCCTGGCCGGCGCGGACGTGCCAGTCTCGTTCTTCGCCTACCCGGACAAGCCCGGCACGCCGGTCCCGGCGGACTGCCACGTGCATGTCCTCGCGGAGCCCGGCGATGACGTGCCCGGCGCGCTGGCTGCGCTGGCGGACCTCGTCGCCGCTGGTGAAGCACCGCGCCTGCAGCAGCCAGAGCGACCCGCGCTGCCCGACGGCGAGCTAACCGCACAGGCTGCCGCGAGTGTCATCGGCGTGCTGCTGCCCGAGAACGCGATCGTCTGCGACGAGGCCAACACTTCCGGCATCTGGCTTCCCGCTGCGACCGCAGGCGCGCCACCGCACGACTGGCTCAGCCTGACCGGCGGCGCCATCGGCCAGGGCCTGCCGCTGGCGACTGGCGCGGCGATCGCTTGCCCGGACCGGCCGGTGCTTGCGCTTGAGGCCGACGGCAGCGCGATGTACACGGTCTCAGCCTTGTGGACTCACGCACGCGAGCAACTCGACATCACCACGGTCATCTTCAGTAACCGGGCATACGCGATCCTCACCATGGAACTCGAGCGGACCGGCGCCGCCACGACCGGCATGACGGCGCGCGACCTCCTCGATCTGTCCAGGCCTGACATCGACTTCACCGCGCTGGCGGCCGGGATGGGAGTACCTGCCAGCAGAGCGACGACGGCTGCCGAGTTCGCAGCTCAGTTGCGCGCGCGCGGTCGCCGAGCCGGGCCCGCATCTCATCGAAGCCGCGCTGCCGCCTCGCGGCTAAGGAACGGCGTGGGGGCGCGGCCTTCCGGGGGAGAGGAGGCCGAGGCGGGTATAGAGACGGGAATCGAGCAAGGGGGCAGCTCATGTTGACTGCCGACATGAAAGCGATAGTCGACAGCAGCAAACTCGGCTTCGCCGCAACTGTCTGCGCGGACGGATCACCTAATCTCTCGCCGAAAGGCTCGATCCGGGTCTACGACGACGAACATCTCGTATTCGCGGACATCGCCTCACCAGTGACGGTCGAGAACCTCCGCCGGGATCCGCGGATCGAAATTAACTGTGTGGATTTCTTGCGTCGGCGCGGGTACCGGTTCAAGGGCACCGTCCGGGTCATCGAGCCCGGAGACGACCCGGTGTACCGGGAGATCGCCGGATGGCTGCTGGAGTCGTATGGCCCCAAAGTGCCGGTTCATCATGCAGTGCTGATCCATGTCGAGCAGGCGCGGCCGGTCGATTCGCCGGCTTACACGTTCCTCGGTGCCAGCGAGGAGGACGTCGTCCGCACCTGGACCAGCGCGTACGTAAACGCGGGCTAGCTCGGCCGGCGGTAGACACGAATTACCCGTGCGGCGGGATAGCTGCCGCTCGCGCGTCACGGCGGGTTTACCTACTCTGCCTAGCGTCTAGGCCATGGATGATTCGGGCATGTTTGGAGGCGGCCGCTCAGCTGACGATTCTGACGGCGGCCTCAGCAGGCGAACGTTTCTGAGCGGCGTCGTCGTAGTCGGCGCCGCTGTCGGACTGGCCGGCGTCGCCGAAGGCGCCATCGCAGCGGAGCCAGCCCTCGCGGCTCCGCCGTCACCGCCCACCGGGCCGCCGACGACGACTATCCCGTTGCCGACAACGACCGCGCCCGAGCAGATCTGGCTGACCTGGGGCAGGAACCCGGCTAGCGACGTGACCGTCTCGTGGCTTTCGCCCGGCGAGGTTGCGATGCCCGCGCCGACCCTGAACTGGTCCCGCTGGCCAATCAGCGCGACGAACCCGGGCCGCTCGGTCCAGCTGCCGGCGCCGCAGCCGCTCGACGTGACCCAGCGCTACCCGCAAGCATCGAGCGTCGCATTCACTGACGGGCTCAACGGCCAGACCACGTACTACTACCACGTGGAACTCCGCGACCTGGAGCCCGGAACCACGTACTACTACCAGGTCAGCGACGGCGCTACGCCGGCAGCGTCGACGGCTGGCGCCAGCTTCACGACCGCGCCATGGGGACGGGCCAAGTTCCGCTTCTCCAGCTACGGCGACCTTGCGACGCCGTCGTACGACCTCAACGCCTCCGGCAACCAGTGGCACGAGTCCTGCGACAACTCGTACTACGCGGTCAGCGCGATCGAGAACCCCGGCGACGGCAACGGCCCGCCACTGTTCCACCTGCTCAACGGCGACCTGTGCTACGCCAATCTGGACATCTTTAACGCACCCGGCGTGTGGCGCGACTTTGGCGTCAACGTCTCGCGCTCGGCGATGAACCGCCCGTGGATGCCCGCTCTCGGCAACCACGAGACCGAGTTCGGCACTTGCAACCAGGCAGGCCAGCAAGGCGATGCCGCCGGCGGGATCGCGGCCCAGGGCGCGGCCGGCAACTACTGGAACGGCCCGTACGGCTACGGCCACTACCTCAGCCGGTTCCTGCTGCCCGACAACGAGGTCACGAACTGGGATGGCAACCGGCTGCGCGGCAACTTCTACGCCTTCCAGGTCGGTACCGTGAAGTTCATCTCGCTGGACGCCGACGACGTCATCTACCAGGACGGTGCGTCTGCCTATCTCAACTCGGCCGCGAATGCCGGGCCAGAGGTGACCTCGTCGGGTGCCGCGATTCCGAACGGCACCGTGACCTACAACCACAGCTACACCGGCAATCTCGCGCTGAACGCCCCCGACTATTCCTTGATCCCTGACTTCAGCAGCGGGACGCCTAACCTTCAGTGCATCTGGCTCGAGCGCACGCTGCGTGAGGCCCGCCAGGACCCGACCGTCGACATGATCGTGGTGTTCATGCACCAGTGCGCGATGTCGACTTCGGCTCCCGGCAACGGCTCCGATCTGGGCATCCGCCAGGCCTGGCTGCCGTTGTTCGACCGGTACGAGGTGGACCTCGTGCTGTCCGGGCACGAGCATGACTACGAGCGCTCCTATCCGGTCCGCGGGTATGACGCGGACTACCAGGGCTGGGTCGCGTCGCCGAACCCGAACCAAACGCTGAACGAGGCGGTCAATACGCGCCGGCCGCATGTCGCGACCACGACGCCCGTCGCTTACAACGGCGAGCAGGCCTGGGACACCGAGCAGGGTACGGTGTTCCTCGTCCTAGGCGGCGGCGGTACCGACGGCCCGTCCAACGTCTACGGTGTTGACGCTGCGACCGGCCTGCCGCAGGCAAAGGTCATCTCCGAGCGCAACGCGATCAGCGGCTCGGAGGCGACCGGTTTCACGCGGAACGCCGCCGACTCGCGAGAGGACGCGCCGTGGTCGGCGGCCATCAACGCCGGTGACGCCTACGGATACGCGATCTTCGACGTCGACCCCGGCGAGCGGCCCGGCGACACCACGATCACCTTCAAGTACTTCGCCGTCCCCGCGGTGTCCGGCGAGACTGGCCCGCTGCACACCGGCACGACCACGCTGCCCACGACGCCGTTCGAGACATTCGTCTTCGGTCGCGGCATGTCAGGCCGGCGACAGCCGTGGCGAGGCCACGACGAGAAGGCCGCCAGGGCGGCTACCGCGTAGTGCCGGCTGAGGTATGGCTGTACGAGCCCGTTCCCGTCATGGTTCATATTGAGACGGAAACGGGCTCGTATCGCTTCGTGTCGCCTGCAGATACGGTTTGGCCATGACCGCGATGCGGGCAGTCCTGGTCTCGGATACGCACCTGTCGCCGGACGCTCCGGAGGCGGCGGCGAACTGGGATGCGGTGCTGCGTTACGTCACGGCCGAAGCCCCTGATGTGGTCATTCACCTCGGCGATCTGTCGCTCGACGGGGCGCACAACGCTAGCGACCTGGATTACGCGCGACGGCAGCTGGACCTGCTGGCGGTTCCCTGGCACGCGGTTCCCGGCAACCACGACATCGGCGACAACCCGTGGCCGGGCGCACCGGACGGCGCGTGGGTGAATGACGAGCGGCGGCAGCGTTGGCTCGATGCCGTTGGCGCCGACCGCTGGTCGTTGTCGGCTGACGGCTGGACGCTGCTCGCGATCAACGCACAGCTGGCCGGATCGGGCCTGGCCGCCGAGGCAGAGCAGTGGTCGTGGCTTGCTGAGCAGATCGGCGCATGCGATGAGGATCAGCTCGTCGCGGTCATCTCGCATAAGCCGCTGACCGCCGGCGAGGCGGAACTGGCAGCTGCGCCGCCGTACCGGTTCCTTCCCGCCGGAGCCCGCAGCCAGCTCGCCGACCTATTCGGCGACCGGCCGCCAGCGCTGGTCTTGAGCGGTCACGTGCACCAGTCGCGCCAGCTCAGTATCGATGGCACCGAGCATCTATGGGTGCCCACGACCTGGGCAGTACTGCCCGATGACGCGCAGCCGGTGCTCGGTTCGAAGCGCAGCGGGATCGTCTCGGTTGAGTTCGCGCCGGCAAGGATGCCCGAGCCGGCGTTCGCCGAACCAGACGGCATCGCGCAGCTGACGATTCGCACGGACATACCGAACCCTTACAGGTGAGCCATCCAGGCGTGTCCAGGTCACGCCGCTGGCCTCTAGCCGGCTGCTGCTGCTAGTCCAGCCCCGTCCCCTCGCGGCCGTCGTCCGCCGTGGCGTTTGGCTCCCGAGTTTGGCTCCCGAACAGCAAGCGGCCCGGCCGCGTGTTCCCGCACGCGAGCCGGGCCTTGGCAACCGTCCACTAGGAGGACTTCGCCATGCAGAAGAAGATCCCACAATCGACGCTGGTAGTCGTCTGCTACGCCTGCTGCGGCGATCCGGAGTTGCGGCCGCGCTGTAAGCGGTGCAGCGGTACTGGCGCCGACCCGAACCCCGGACGGTCGAAGTGACCGGGCTGCGCAAGGCCGCGCTCATCGCGATCGGCCTGCTGGTCGCCGCGGCGTCACTCGTATCGTTCGCCGAGTCCTATCGGGCGCTGCTGGACTGGGCCAGCCATCACGGCCTGCACTCCGGGTGGGCTGTGCCGTGGCCGGTGCAGCTGGACACGTTCATCGCGGTCGGAGAGCTGGCGCTGTTCGTCGCGATGGCTGACCGGTGGCCGGGACGGTCCAGAGCGTTCGCGTGGACGGTGGTCATCGCCGGCCTGGGCGCCAGCGTCGCCGGGAACGTCGGTCACATCGCCGGGCATGACCTGGCGTCGAAGATGACCGCTGCAGTGCCGCCGCTGGCGGCCGCGGCCGCACTGACAGTCGGCCTCGGCGTCCTCAAACGGGTAGTCGCGGCGCCCGGCGGTAGCGCCGTGAAACCGCCGGAAACCGGTAGCAGCGCGCTACCGGTTTTGAACGGTCACGCGCACCAGGCGGCCGAGTTGTTCGCCGCCGAGCTCGCCGAGGGCAAGGTGCCGGCTATCCGGCGTATCCGCTCGGAGATGCATGTCAGGCAGCCGCGTGCACAGCAGGTACGCGACTACCTGGCCCAGATCACCCGTACCCCGTAGTACCCGGCGCCGGGCTGCCCGCAAGACGTCCCGGCGCCGGTCTCACCGAAATGAGGAGATCACATCATGTCAACCGACACCGAGCAGCCGCAGGCAGACGGGCAGCTGGTTCCGCTGCGCGCGGCCGAGGTACCCACCGAGGTACAGCTAGATACCCGTACTCCCGGTCCGGCGTACGTCGACCTCACAGACGGCCGGAGGCCCGCAAGCCCATCGTCCCGGAGCATCTGGCGAGTTGGGACCGGGTCCGCGCGTACCTGCGTCACAGGGCTATTGAGCACGGGCACGCTGCGGCGTACCACGGCCTGCGCTCGCCGGGGTACATCGCACTGGACGATCGCCTGGGCGGTGGCGGGGATCTTCCGGATTCTCGGCCGGATCATCCGCTGGTGGCATTGCACTGACCTGTACTCACTCGAGCACCAGGCGGCCGCGGACGGGCTGCTGACCGAGCACCTGCGGATCCACAAGCAAGGCAGGGAAAGCCGGACCGTGCGCGGGATCCTGCTGGCTGTCTGCGCAGTCGTGGCGATCGCCGCGGTGGAGGCCGCGCACCGTTACCTGCCGGGGTGGGCATGGATCCTGCTGGGCCTGGTCGCGGTGCCGGTGCTGGCAAGGCACGGCAAGCCCGGCGGGCAAGCCGATCGTCCAGTCGGCGGTCCTCCCGGCCGCGGTGCAGGCGCCGAGTCAGGACGTCATCACCCGCGCGCTCGGCTCGCTGGGCATCGCCGGGATCGACCGGTGGCTGCGCGACGGCCGCGAGCTGGTGTTCCCGTCTCCGGTCCGCGAGGACGGGCCCGGCTGGCGGGCCGAGGTCGACCTGCCGTTCGGCGTCACCGCCGACATGGTGATCGAACGCCGCCAGCAGCTGGCCTCCGGGTTGCGCCGGCCGCTGGGCGCGGTGTGGCCCGAACCGATCACCAGCGAGCACGCCGGGCGGCTGGAGCTGTGGGTCGGCCGGGTCGGACGTCGCCAAGGCACGGCAGGCCCCGTGGCCGCTGCGCACGCGGCGGCCAGGCCGACGTGTTCGGCCGGTGCCGTTCGGCACTGATGTACGCGGCCGCACCGTGGCAGGTGCCGGTGGTGCAGCACAACTGGCTGATCGGCGCGCTGCCGGGCCAGGGCAAGACCGCCAGCGTGCGCGTCCTGGCCTGCGCGGCCGCGCTCGACCCGCAGTGCGAGCTCTGGGTGCACGAACTCAAGGGATCCGGGGACCTGGACCCGCTGGAGAAAGTCGCGCACCGGTTCTGCTCCGGCGTCGATGACGAGTCGATCGGGTACGCGGCCGAGTCGCTGCGGCTGCTGCGCCGCGAGCTGGAGAAGCGCACCGAGCGGCTCAAGGCGCTGCCGCGGGAACTGTGCCCGGACAAGCGGGTCACCCGCGAGATCGCCGTCCGGCGGGCGCTGAAACTGTGGCCGATCGTGTGCGTGGTCGACGAGATGCAGAACCTGATGACCTCCGGCAGGCACGGCAAGACCGCTGCTGACGACGCGCAGTTCGTGATCAAGATCGGGCGGGCGTTCGGTGTCGTCCTGGTCCTGGCCACGCAGCGGCCGGACCGGGCATCGCTGCCGACTGGGATCTCCGCGAACGTGTCGCAGCGGTACGCGCTCAAGGTGATGGATCAGCCGTCCAACGACATGGTGCTCGGCACCGGCGCTTACAAGGCGGGGATCCGGGCCACCACGTTCCGGCCGGAGATCGACGCCAGCATCGGCTACCTCGTCGGCGCCGGGCCTGGGCCGCAGGTCGTCCGCAGCTTCTACCTGGACCTGCCCGCCACCGAGCGCATCGCCACCAGGGCACGGGGATTGCGTGAGACCTCCGGCACGCTCAGCGGTGCCGCGCTCGGCGACGACAGCCAGCAGCCGCGCGACGTCCTCGCCGACCTGGCCGCGGTGGCTGGCGGCGACACCGGGCTGCAGTGGGCGGAGGCCGCGGCACGGCTCGCGTCCCGGTTCCCTGACCGCTGGGCCGAGGCGTCGGCCGAGGCCGTCAGCGCCGAGGCACGCGCGCTCGGCGTCCCGTCCGTCAACGTCCGCTCCGGCGGCCAGACCGCCAAGGGCTACCGGGCCAGCGACATCCCGAGCGGCACATGAGTGCCGCCAAGGCGGCACGGCCCTGACGTGCGGTCAGGGCCACGCCGCGGCACACGGCACAAACAGGCCGCGCCTGACCTGCGATGTTACGCGCGGCACGGAACCCACCGACATGAAGGAGCGACCGGCCCTATGGGGTTCACCAGAGCGACCGCGCAGCCCGGCACGGCACAGCACCTGGCCGAATACTGCACCGACGACACCTGCCCGCGGCTGCCGTGCCGCATGTACCGCGACGGTTACCGGCGCGGGTATGACCGTGGCTACGCGCAGGGTTTCCGCGACGGTGAGGCAGCCGGCTTCAGCGCTGGTTACTCGGCCGGGCTGGCAGCGGCAGGCGGCAGGTGAGTCATGCTGACCGCAAACTACGTCCTCATCGCCCTGGCCGTCGCGGCTTTCTGGCTGCTGTCGCTGTGGGTGCACCCGTTTGGCCGGTGCTGGCGGTGCCGCGGCAAGCGCGTGATCATCCGCCGCGCTAAGACACGGCGGCCGCGGCCGGTCCAGTGCAAGGTCTGCAAGGGCATCGGCCGCCGCCAGCGGGCAGGCTCCCGCATCCTGCACCGCACCGTCCGGCGGATCCGCCGCGAGCTGGACCGCCAGCGCAAGCAACGGCAGCGCGCACTCGAGGAGAACCCGCGATGAGAGGCACCTGGCAAACCACCAGCGGCAGCAGCGGGCCGACTGTGCTCGTCGTGCTGGTCGTCATCGGCCTGGCCATCGCGGCCGGATCCGGTGCCGCAGCGCAGGCCGTGCACGCGGCCGCCGAGCTGCTGCACATCGTGCTCATCGCCGTAGCCGTCCTGGCTGGTGTCGCCGTAGCCGGTCTCGCCGGGCTGATCGTCTGGCAGGTCCGCGCCCACCGGCAGCTGCACGGCGCGCTCGTCCATCCCGCGCCGCCTCAGCGCGTCCCGCTACCCGGACAGCGGCAGGCCGTGCCCGCTCCACAGATCCACCTGCACCTGCACGGACCCGTCTCGGCGGCCGACGTCGCCGAACTCATCGCCCGCCAGGGACTGGAGGCACCTGATCGCAGGTCCGGTGGAGCACCCGGCCGCACCGGCTGACGTGTACTGATCCGTTCGGCTGTCACCGCGTCTCACGCGAAGCGCCCGGCTGGCTACGGCTGGCCGGGCGCCCGCATGTGGGGTAACGCCTGGGCAACCCGCCGGCAACACCTGGCGGTCTATCGCCGCCGGCATGGTCAACTCTCACGGACGAGCCTGACTCACAGCGGCTACGACGACATCGCGGCAGACAGCCGCGCGATTGCCTTCGTCGCCCGGCTCAAGACCCTGGTCCCGGCGGTGATTCTCGCCGAGGCGTCGTACATGGTCTGCGCCGAGTTGGCCGAAATCCCGGCCTGGCAGTCCGCGGCGCCCTGACCGTAGTCGGCGAGCGCCTGCCGGTACCACCGCTCTGCCGGGCCGTACGGGATCGGAGGGGCAGCGAGCGCGTTCGTGACAGCGTTGCCGACGTTCGAGCACGCGGTGCCATAGGCGCTCATGTCGCCGGACGGGATGCTGCTGAAGGACCCCAGCGCCGCGGTGAGCTCATTCAGGGCGGCTCCGCCGCTGCCGTGAATCCAGGCGACGACAGCCGCAGCCTGGCTGTCTGCCGACGCTGGAGCGGTTGTCGCTGTCACAGCCGGGGTGGTGGCAGCCTGACTGGGCTTGCTGCTCGCGGCCGCTTTGGTACCGCTGTCGGCCGTCTTGCCGGCGCCGAGCGCCGCGCCGATCGCTCCCATCGCGATGAACACAACAAGAACACCGGCGACAGCGAGCAGGACTGTGCGGAGCCGGTGGCGCTTCCGCCGGGGCATCTGCTGCGGCTGCCAGGCGGGTACCTGGTTGGTCGGCGGCTCCGCCTGGTATCCGGGCCAGCCGGACTGTGGGTCATGCGACATGGTTCTCCTAGACGATCCTGGTTAATGGGGATTAGACGATCTTGCGCGCTGGGCGGTTTACCGGCCGGTCGCGGGCGAGCGGAGCGGGGATCCAGGCGTACCATGCCAGGTAACGGCCGGGCAATCCTACGGCAACGACAGCCGGCCTAGTGTCCTTGCTATGTTCACTGTCTCGGATTACGGCTGGCCTGGCCTGACGCCGGCTGATGAGCAGGCCGGTACCAGACCGACCCGCAATGCTCCGTCCGGCAGCTCACCCGCATATGCCCCATGTGGTTCGCCTGCGCCGCCGGGCACTCGCACGGGTGCCAGTTCACCGCAACCAGGCCCGGCGCCCAGACGTGCCCGTTCCGGCACTGCAGCGGGTAACACCACCAGTCAGGTCGCCGCACGTCCACCAAGCGATTGGAACACGCGAGCGAAAGGGCTTGCTAGAGTGGCGGTGTGACCGCGCCAGGCGGGGAGGGCGCCGGGGCTACCTTCGGGAGCTGAGCTTGCTGGTGCTTCCTCGCGTCCTCCACGAACGCGCGCAGGTCGGGCCAGATGGGCACGCCGCCGTTCTCCCTGTCCCGGAACTCCAGGAACGGTCCCGCGGAATTGAAGGCGTCCACCAGAGGCAGGCCCCACATCTCCTTCATGTCCTTGCGGCGGACGTACCTGCGGCGGTAGTAGAAGCACGCGACGTTCAGGTTGGACAGCGTGTAGTTGATCAGGTCTCTCTGGCGCGGCTCGAGCTCGCCAACCTTCCTCTGCTGGTCCCGGAGCAGCTCGTGGATCAGCCGCCTGCCCTCTTGCAGGTCAGCCGCCGCAAGGCGCTCATGGACCCGCAGGAACAGATCACGGCGATCACGCCAGCGGCCTGCGAAGTACGCGAACAGGCTGACGGCCAGCGCCACACCGGCGACAACATCGGACCATCCCGCAGCATCCACCGGCCGATCATCTCAGCCAGCACAACGCGCGATGTCGCGGACTAACCCTGAATTTTCGCTAGCCTGCCGGACATGAGCCCCGGCATCGAGGAAGCCTGGATCGCCGTGGCTGGCGTCGGGACTGGCGGCGTGATCGGCGTCGCCGGTAGCTGGCTTGGTGCTCTCATGAACGGCCGCAGCGCCGCAAAGACGACCGCCGCGACGATCGAGGCGAACACCAGGGACATCAAGGCGCAGATAGACGCAAGCGAAGCGACCACGAAGGCGCAGATAGACGCAAGCGGAGCGACCGCGAAGGCGCAGATCGAGTCCGCTCTGGCCACCGTGAGTTCACAGATCGAGGCGGACCGGCGCCACCGCATGTGGGAAAAGCGGGCCGTTACCTACACGGACGCAATCGCCCTCATCCGTCATGAGCAGAAGATCCGCGGGATCCAGATCGTGGCGACGCGCATCGGCACTGAGAAGAAGCGGCCTGACCCGCCGGTCGACCTGATCGCATACGAGGCGCGGATGATCGCGTTCTCATCCGAAGCCGTCCTGGAGGCACAGAAGGCCTATTTCGCGGCAGCGGAGAAGTTCGCGATTGAGTACGGAATCTGGAATGACGACGTCCGGATCCGCCGGGAGCACCAGGACGTGGTGAGCTCCGGAGTAATACCGCCGAACTTCCCGCAGGCCCGCATCAGCCGTGAGGAACTCGAGGAGCTACGCGCGAAGGCCGACCAGCTCGGCGACGATGTCATTACGGCGATCAGGTCTGAGCTGGAAGGCGAGGGGGATAAGCCCGTGTAACACCTGAGAAGAAGGAACGGCCGCCACGGGTCAAGGGTCCCGTGACGGCCGTTCCGCCATCCCTGGCACGCGAAGCGGGGACGTTCTCAGTAGCCCTCGCCTTTGACCGGCAGATCCAGGGCGCCCTTGCCGACCGATGGGCCGCTCGGCGGCTGCGGCAGGTTCATCAGGCCGCTTTCAGCGCCGGCCATCTCATCCTGATGCGTCGGCAGCCCCTGCTCGCCGCCGTAAGCCGGCGCCTGGCACGACGACGCCCACTCGGTCTGCTGCGCCTCGATCGCCGTCCTGTCCGGGATCGCCGTGCCGCCCGGTTCCGTGCCCGTCACCGGAAACTCAGCTGCTCTCCATCTTCAACCGGGCAGTCGATCTCAGCGCACGCAGCCCGGTACCGCTCCTGCTCAGCGTCCGCCGCGGCGCCACCGCCGAAGGGGCGGCGCCCTGCCCGGAACGCCTCACGATCGCGCGACATCTGAGCCCGCGCGGCCACCTGGCGCTCATGCTCATCGCGCTGCTCCGAAGCGATGGCGGCCAGAATCTCCCGTGACCTCGATGCGGCCTCCTCGACCGCGTCCAGCTGCCGGTGTTCCGGTGTCTGCATCGCTTGCGCGGCCTCGGCCATCTCCTGGCGGAGGCGGCCAGCGCGGCGCTCGAGCAGCGCAGCCCGAGACGCATCACCCTTATGACCGCCACTGAGCTGCTCTAGCATGGAGCCAGGCTGCGATGATGCAGCCGGGCGCCAATGGAGTGGCCATGATGGCAGCCACAACGAAGTGGGTGAAGCTTTCCCGTCGGCTCGGCACGGACGGCAATCCGCTGCGCCGGGGCGCGGACAAGATCGAGGCGTGGCTGACGCCGGTCGCGATCGCTGTGTTCCTTGCGTTGTGCCCGGTCATCGCGCTGGGGATGAGCGCCTGGGTACACGCGGACAACGCGGCGGCGGTGCGGGCTGAGCAGTCCTGGCATCAGGTTAAGGGAGTGCTGCTCAAGGCGGCACCAGGACCGGCCGAGTCGGACGGCGGCGCGAACACCTGGCTGGTCTGGACGCACGCGCGGTGGACCTTCGACGGCAAAACGGTAACCGGCGCGGCACCGGCACCTGCCGGTTCGCGGGCCGGCAGCACTGTGACGGTGTTGCTGAACCGGGTCGGCAAGGTAGAGGTGCCTCCAGCGGGGGCGAGTCAGGTAGCCGGGTTCGCCGACACCGCGACGGTGGTGGCCTTGACCACTCTGGCGATGCTGCTGGCCGGAGTTGCGTGGCTGATTCGCCGCGCGCTGGATAGGCGACGGCTTGCTTGCTGGGAGAGCGCCTGGCTGACGGTAGGCCCGCGCTGGAGCAGCCGCAGTTAGCGATCCGGCACCGGTAGCGGCACCGCCACCGGCACCGTGCGAGGGCGGCAGGTCGTGCTGGGCGTCAGCCAGAATCCCTCATGTCGAGGTTTTGCCGCTAATGCTGCTTGGCAGCTGACCGACGACGTTCTGCCGTCGCGTGACAGTTCGCGGCCGCGGAATTGCGCGGGCTGCAAGCCCGCAGGCGACGGCGCCGAGGAATCCGGCGAACTCGATCGCATCGGCCAGCAGGCGAAGGCTATGCGAACCGGGCACCCGATGGTCGTCCAGTTTGTATTTGAGGATGGCGCCAGTGGCAACGACCAGCAGGCTTGCTTCTGCGAGCCGCCAGAACTTGTTCTGGCGCGCGTCTGCTCGGTGCCGAAGCCAGACGAAATCGCAGACGAACGCGACAATGCACGCGAGCCAGCAGACGGCCCAAAGGACCAGGGGCATGCTGGAGTCTCCTGTCGATCGCAGCTGAAATCCGAAGAGATTGATCGCATACTCTAGCCCCGCGCGTCGTCGTTTTAACGACGATCACATGAGCGAGTGCAGTGCATAGTTTCGGTCACTGCGGGTTGCCGTCGCCAGCGCCGGTCGCATGCCTGTTACGCCGTTTCTCTCCGTTGCCATGCCGCCCGTGGTGGTGCTGCCCCTGGTGGTGCTGCCTATGGTGAAAGTGTCCTAGATGGCGCCCCGCCGCCTGGCTAGGGCTGGTGCTAGGCCTGGCAGCCGATGGCACCAGATCGGGACCGGCTGATCGCGTCACCGACGGCACAGCGGCGTGGTGTCCGACCAGCTCGCCCGCTCCCAGAAACGCGCCGAGGCCCACGACGATGACGCTGGCGAGCACGGCCGCGGTCAGCGCGGGAGCTCGCCGCCGGCCGGTATCGGGCGACTCATCGGGAGGTACCGCGAGCGTCGCGGTGTGACTTGCGGTGCGCGGTTGCGCGGCATAGCCGGCCTGCTGCGCGGGGTAAGCGGGACCGGCAACCGATCTGAGCATCCGCTGCGCCTGGTCAGCGGTGAGCCGCTGCCGGGAATCCTTGCGCAGCAGCCCGCTGATCACTGGCCATAGTGGTCCTGCCAGCGCGGGTGCGTCCGGTTCGCTCGTCAGCACCGCGGTGAGGACAGCTGCCGAGCCGCTGCGGTCGAAGGGATCGCGGCCCTCGACCGCGCCGTAAAGCGTCGCACCCAGCGACCAGAGGTCGGCGGCAGGGCCCGCTGGCCCGCCACGAGCGCGCTCGGGCGACATATAGGCAGGCGACCCGATGATCATCCCCGATCCGGTGGCATGCGGGCTGCCTGCGGCCACCGCCAGGCCAAAGTCGGTCAGGACCACCTGATCATCGGGCCCGAGCAGGACGTTGGCAGGCTTCACGTCGCGGTGCAGGATGCCTGCCGAATGCGCGGCGCGGATCGCCGACAGCAGGCAAAGCCCGACCCGGGCGGCACGGGCTGGAGAGAGCGGACCTGCGTCCCGGACTACATCGCGCAGCGACGGAAACGGCAGCAGCTGCATGACGAGCCAGAGCTGACCGCCATGTTCAAGGATGTCGAAAATGCCGACGATGTTCGGATGATTAAGCCGCGCAGCTGTCCTCGCTTCACCGAGCGAGCGCGAGCGGAACTCACTCCATTCGGCGTCGTCGAGATCGGGCGGCCTAACGCCCTCTTTGATGGCCACGTCGCGGTTGAGCAGCTCATCCGTGGCCACCCAGACCACGCCCATGCCGCCGCGGCCGATAACCCCCCGCAGGAGGTACCGGCCGGCGAGCAGATCGCCTGGTTGAGCAGGAACCATCCGCTTGCGTTTACCCCGTGATGGTGCGCGCTAACGTCGACTCAGTGCAGTGGCCGCGGTATGCGGATACTGCCACTGTCCGCCCGGAATGCCCCGGATGCGAGTGCTAGTCCTGGTCCTGGTGCCAGTGGTCGTGATACCGGCGTCCGTCGCCTGACTGCCAGTGCCGGTGACCGTGCCTGCGGTACCGGCCGGCCGCGAAGAGTCCCGCCACGCAGGCCACCAGCCAGAACAGCAAGATGAGCTTGAGGAACGCGGCGAGCACGAAGCCAGCGCTGGGCAGCACTATCAGTGCGAAGAGCGCGATTAGTGCCAGCGGCAGGATTCGCGGTCCGCGCCGGTAGCCGTATACCGGGCCGTGAGTCCTCCAGTCTGGCGGTACCTGCCCGGCCTGCGGTCCCACCGGAGCTGGCTCGGGCAGATCGGCCATGACGGCGCGCAGGTCACGCACGGTCTTGGCGTTGAGTGCCGTAGCGAGTCGCTCGTCCAGTTCCTCGGACGTGAGCCGGCCGGCTGCGAAGTGATCGCGCAGCCGTTCCGCGACTTGCTCTCGGTCGGCGTCTGAGACCCTCATGTTTTCCTGCATTGCCTTGCCCCGTATTTCCTAGTTGTCCTGCTCGGTGTTTCTTGCAGTCGCATCGCCATCGGCGAGGATCCGGTAAAGCTCGCGCCGGGTCCGCTCCAGCAACTGCTCGGCCGCCTGGACCTGAGCAGGAGTCCCGGCGTGGGCAAGCTGGACAATTCCGCTGCCCAGCCGCGCTGCCTCGGCGAACAGGCCGGGCACCTGCCAAGCCTCCTGCTGTTCTATTGATTCCCAGGCACCGCGCGCCATCTCAGGATTGGCGGCCACATACTCGCGGCCAGCGTCAGTCAGGCTGAAGACGCGCCGGCCGCCAGACTTCTCATCTTCGATCAGCCCCTCGTCCGCGAGCTGGGAGAGCGCCGGGTAAACGGCCCCAGGGCTCGGCCGCCAGGCTCCGCCGCTGCGCTCAGCGATCTCAGACATGATCTGGTACCCGTTGCGGGGCCCTTCCTGCAGCAGGGCGAGGATCGCGGCGCGTACGTCGCCCCGGCCGGCCTTCGGGCCAGCCGGGCCCGGCGGACCGGGCCACCAGCCGGCCCGAGGTCCGGCGAACCCGCCGCCCCAATGGCCGCCCCAGTGACCCCCGCCCCAATGACTCCCGGCTCGGTGACCCTCGCCGCCTCCGAAACCGCCGCCTCCGAAACGGCCGTGCTTCCGGTCACCGAAGTCCCACGGGCCGCCGTCCCTGCTGCCCGCCGCCTTGGCACTCATGGCCTCGCGGATCTGGGCAAACACAGTCATTAAGAATTCCGCACGGCCCGAAGGCTGCTCCCGCCGTCATCATCTGCTGCCAACCTCTCGCGATATGCTCACGATATATCGACAGCGTACGTCGGGATTCTCGGCAAGACAAGTCATAACTCGAGACTCGTCGCCGGCCGGGCCGCCGCCAGGCATAGCGAGCCATGTATGCCAGGAAGCCAAGTCCGGCGAGCATGAAACAGTTCGCGGTCACCGTCGTCAGCCAGTGAAAGCCGTACTGGCTGTTGTGATTCGCGTGCGGCGTGAACCACATCGGGGCGAGCACGAACAGCAGGTAGCCGCACGCGGCCGCGAGCTGGCTGGCAGCGCCGCCGCGAAGCATGACGATCAGCGCCGGCAGTATCCAGACCCAGTGGTGAGTCCAGGAGATCGGGGACGCCAGCAGGCCCTGTCGTGCCGGTAACCGCGGCCGCGGCGAGCCAGTCGCCGCGCCTGGCCAGCGTGGTCGCGACTGCCAGGCCGAACACCCCGATGACTACCTCGATCGCCAGGTACCAGCTTCCGACATGGCCGACTCCGCCCAGGATCCGCGCGGCCGCCGCATTCGAGCGACTGGTTGCTGATGTAGGTAATGCGAACGCGCGAGGTGTCGTAGAACAGGCGCGTCCAGTACAGCCGCGACGCACTCGGGTCGACCAGGTATCCGAGCCCGGCGCAGGCGACGAACGTGCCGGCCGCGATGAGGGCATCTTTCGTCCGCCGCGTCAGCAGCAGCAGACTACGAAGATGGCAGGCGTCAGCTTGATCGCGGCCGCGAGGCCGATGCCAGCGCCGGCTCGCTTGCCTTGCGCGACGCGCCAGATGTCGGTCAGTACCAGAGCGAGCAGGAACACGTTGACCTGGCCGAGGAACAGCGTGTGATAAACGGGTTCGAGCACGAGACCCGCCGCGACGACGGCGGCCACCTCTAGCCTCGACGGCTTGACAGCCGGCCAGCCTGAGCGAGAGCACGCTGGCCCAGGCGAACGCTGCTACTGTCGCCAGTTCCCAGGCGAGCCCGACCACGACGGCTGGCAGCCCGGCAAGCGGCACGAACAGCGCCGCGGCGAACGGCGGGTAAGTGAACCAGTTCGCGCGGGCCTGCGCGAGGTACAAGCGTGCGCCTTCGGTGACAGCGCGGCCACCCCACAGATAGATGCTCAGGTCGAACGGCCGGTAGACGATCGCGAACCCGATGACGACCGCGAGTTCCAGCGACAGGGCCGCGCAGGCCAGCTTCCGCGCCCGCCGGGTCCGCAGTGTCCGGTCCAGCAGCATGCGCAGCGCCGCAGCTTGTGACGACGCCAGCGTAGCCGGGACGTCCGCATTGGCTGCGAGACCATCGACCTCCGCTCCGGTCCGGGAAACTCGGCGGAAAGGTATCGGAGCGGTTCACGGATCCAGCCTGCGACCGTCGGGCCGGCGGCGCATCCGGAAGAGCCCCGAGCCGCCCCCTGGAAACGCAGTTGGCCGCTCAGGGTCGCCCGCACCGGAGTACCTCAACGGTGGCTGTCAACCGGCGGGCGAAACCCGCGCGTGCCCTCGACAGCGCTCGCGCGATTTGCCACACCGCATCACGCTACGTCGTGAAGCTGTTACTCTCAGTTCTCAGCGTGCGGTGGGGGTGCGCTGTCTTACGGGGGTGCTTGTGGCAGGGTGGTTGCTCAGCGACATCAGACCTGATGGCCTGTCGGCTGGGGAGATACGGCGGCTGTCGGACCTGGCCGTTTATCGCGAGGCTGTCGCCGATGTGCTCGCGGAGCTGGCAGGTCCTAGCGGCGAGTGCTCCGAAGGCAGCTGCAGCCGAGCGCATCCTGACCCGGCGCCTGCACGAACCCGAGTTCGCGATGATACTGTCCGCGACGCCGGCGGGCGAGGACGCGGCCGCGCGGCGGGTGCTCCGCGAGATCAGGTCCTATCAGCACACCGAGCGGAGTTCCGCAAGGAATCTCGCCGCGATGGTGCGGATCGCGCTGCTCTCGCAGATCGACGCGCTCTGGTGGGGCCACCTGCCCTCCTATGAGTCCGATGATGACGTGCGTCACGCCGATGACCTGCTGGACCTGGACGGACTTCGGCGCGATGACATGGTGCTGTTCCGCTACCGCCGGCAGGCCACGACGCTCCTGGCGAGGGCAGCTCGCTCGGCTGAGCGCCGGGCTGCGCCTGGCCGGGTGCCGCAGACTGCCGGTCTCCGGTTCGGCGTTCGCGCGTCCGGAACTGATCGTGTTGCTAAACCAGATAGCCGCCGACTTCGCGGACCTGGCGCCGCCGGGGACGCCGTCGCTCTGGGTGACCAGTCTCGCGCGCAGCGTGTCGCATCAGCGTCATCTGCAGGGACCTCGGTTACACGGCGCTGCTGCCGAGCGCCCACTGCGTCGGGTACGCCGCGGACATCGAGATGAC
Source organism: uncultured Actinomycetota bacterium (assembly GCA_963815575.1). Taxonomy (GTDB): domain Bacteria; phylum Actinomycetota; class Actinomycetes; order Streptosporangiales; family Streptosporangiaceae; genus JAJYUU01. The sequence goes on from CAWFHE010000001.1 coordinate 96,837, forward strand.
CTGGTTCCGGCAGTTCGGAGCCGATCAGGTGCTGCAGGCCGTGCTGCTCGAGCGGCAGCACGCCGGTGACCTCAATGTCATCGACGAGGGCCAGGCCTGGCATGTCTGCGTCCGGCCGGGAGCGGGCCGCGCGCTTCGCCTGGTCCCGGGCCACCACAGCGGCGGCTGAGCGGATGTGCGGAATCGCTGCTGATCGCCGGGCCGCGAGCCCGAGGTGGATCTGTTCGGCCAGATGCTCGGCTGTCCTGGCGTCGCGGGGCGAGCAGCGAGGAGACGGCGTGCGACAGTCGCCTGCTGGCTGGCGTCAACCGACTTAAGATCGTCGACCGGGAACGGGCAGTCCAGCCCTGGCAGTCGCCGGACGGCCGCTGGTTGCTGTGCTACAACGGCGAGATTTTCAACTACCGCCAGCTGCGCGCCGAGCTGATCGGGCGGGGACGGCAGTTCCGCACTGAGAGCGACACCGAGCTCGCGCTCGCGGCGTTCTGCTGAGTGGGGCGAGCACGCGGTCGGCCAGGTTTCGCGGCGAGTTCGCCCTGGCGATCGCGGACCGCGCCGCGGACCGGATCTATCTGGCCCGCGACCCGGTCGGGGTGAAGCCGCTGTACTGGTCGTGGCGGGACGGCCGGCTGCACGTGGCGTCGGAGGTCAAGGCACTGGTGCCGGTGGGTTCGCCGGTGTCGGAAGTCCCGCCCGGGCATCACGGCTGGGCCGAGCCGGCAAACGGCGCCGGGCCAGGTCTCGCGCCGTACGTCGACCTGACGCTGGCTCGGCGGGGACCTGCCGCCAATCGAAGATCCGGCCGAAGCGGCGAAAGCGCTGCGCCTGGCGGTCGAGGACAGCATCAGGGTCCGGGTCGACACGGACCTTACCGTGGGCGTGATCTTGTCCGGCGGTCTGGACAGCTCGATCGTGCTCGCCAACGTCCAGGCGATGCACCCGGACTGCATGGCGCTGACCATCGGCGCGGCCGGCAGCGACGACCTGAGTGTACTCGCGGCGGCTGTGCGCCGACCTCGGAGTCCGGCACGAGGTTATCGACGTGCGGCCAGGCGACATCCGGGCCGACGATGTCCGCGCGGCGATCCGGATGTCTGAGCTCACCGAGTACGGCGACATCATCAACGCCGTCGTGTCGGTGCCGCTGTTCGCCAGGGCGCAGAGCTCGGCATCAAGGTGGTGCTCACCGGGGACGGCTCGGATGAGCTGTTCGCCGGCGTACCCCATGTACGAGCGGGCCGGCGCCGGCGGCGTCGCGGCGGCTGTTCCTGCACATGATCCGGAACTTGCACCGGACTGAGCTGCAGCGCGTCGACCGGGTCGAGCATGGGCAACGGGGTCGAGGCGCGGGTGCCCTACGTCGATCCGGACGCTGGTGAGGCTGGCCATGCGGCTGCCGCTCGACCTGAAGGTCCGCGACGGCCAGGAGAAGTGGATCATGCGGCAAGCGTTCGCTGATGCGCTGCCTGGCTACATCCTGCGGCGGCCCAAGAACCCGATGTCCCATTCCTCCGGGCTGCACGAGCGCGCCCGGCTGTACCGGCGCGCTGTTCGCCCGGATGCACCGGTCGTTCGGCTACAACCTGTTCCAGCCAGTCCGGCGTGACTTCTCGGTGGTCCTCGGCCAGTGCGACCTGGATCTCGACCGGGCCCTGGCTGCGACTGCGCGCGGACCGACTACACAGCGGCTGAGCACGCCCGTGACCTGGCGGGTGCATTGCGCTGGAACGCCGCCGCGGTACTAGGGCAGCGGAGCACGCCTGGCGGCACCGGCGCACCCGCTAAGCGTCGCCGGCCCGGCAGCACCCTGAGCCGGATGCGGGTGCCCCCGGAGCCGTTGCCCGCCCTGGCCGGGTATCGCTGTGCGGAATGTTCAGCTGCGGGACCGGCCGGCCGGCCCACGCAAGTATGAGCAGCACGACGCCGACGACGAACGAGACAGCCGCCCGCACCGTGTGTGAGCCCTTGTGATGCGCGCCGACCAGGAAGTGCACCGAGTTCAGCGCACCGGCGACGTAGAGCACGCCAAGGATGATCGCCAGGACCCCGAGAATTCCGAGGATTATTGCCAGCAGCCGGCGAGACGACCTTCCTGGCGCGCTAACTGCAGTGGTTTGACTCACCTGATTCCTCCGGTTAATTCATGATTTCTTGTCATCACGGCAGCCTGCCAGGCCTTCGTTGCTACCTCGTAGCGTTCTGGACCGGCGAAGCCAGGCTGGCCTTACCACATAGCAAGGTAGCCATATCGCGCAGACCGTTGACCCGCAACTGCGCGATCTAGTGGCGGGAATTCTACTCATCGGCCCGCACGTGAGACTCCGGCGGCTGGGGCAGAGCTGCCGCCGCCTTCCTGTGCCCAGCTGGCGGATGGCGGTGCCTAGCACTGAATATCTTCAGGGGACTGAGCGCTGGCCGACACTGACCCCGAGGCGGCGGTGACTGAGACCGACTGTCCGCAGGCGGAGGAGCCGCTCGATCTGAATAAAGATCATGCCCTGAGACTGGCCGCCGGCCGGGATTGAGGCGTGGCGGCACCGCGCCCCTGACGCGGTAGCCCGGCACGACCAGCCGTCCCGACCCGGCCGCGTGCCAGCGTCGAGCCCGTGCCCGTGGCCGCCGCCCCCTGCGGCCAGCTGGCGAGCGAGCTGCCTGCGGCAGGGCCACGTGACGGTCAGCGCCCTGGTACTTGCGGAGCCGGTGTCGCTGACCTGAAGGCCACCACGGCAACGTTCCAGTGGTGGCCGTCGACCGTAGACATCGACAGTTCGCGCTGAGCTTGACCGGAGAAGGTGACGGGCTCGGGCTGGCTGCTGGCGGCGAAGTAGCTGGTGGCTGCGACGCGCTGGGGGGCGGACTGAGCGGGAGTGCTGTGCTTTGCCTCGCCGATACCGGATGCCGCGCTGGCCGGTGACGTGGCCATCCGCGTCGAGAGTCGCCGACGGTAGCGCGACGATGGTCGTCGGGTCCGGCGAGCGGGCCCCCTGGACCTGATCCCTGCTGGTCTGCTTTAGCGGCGAACCGTGACCGCCCAGAGAGATGGCGAGGGCGATGGCGCCGACTGCTACGGCCGCCACAGCGCCCGCCGCGAGCCAGCGCACGGCCTCGCGCCGTCTTTGACCAGCCCGGCCGGGCGAAGCCACCAGGCCGCGCCAGCAGCGGCACCTGCCGCTGCCCGGCCGCCGGCGGCGGCCGGTGCGCGCTTGACCGCCCGTCGTCCCGGACAGGTAGTAGTCCGCCGATCCGCCCAGGAAGACCGGCGCGACCATGGCGCGCAGCGGGATGCTGACGTCCGACAGTTCGGCGAAGACGGCGCGGCATTCGTCGCACTGGCTCAAGTGTTCCGTGACGGTCGCGCTGTCCGGGCCAGAGACGGCGTCCTGGATGAATGCGCCTAGCCGGGCCGCTACCGCGGCGCACTCAGGCCGGGCGGCACCAGATCTGTACATCTGCAGGTAGGCCTGCCTGAGACCGTCCTTGGCGCTGCGCCTGAGGGCCGCCACGCCGCTTGGACTCAGGCCGAGCAGCGGCGCGACCTCGGCTGGGCTCGCTCCCTCGATCTCGGTGTGCCAGAGGACTGCCATCCAGCGCTCGGGCAGTGACAGGAACGCCCGCACGATCAGCGAGTCGTCCAGGCTCGGCCAGGGCTGTCGGTCGGCTCCGTTCCAGCCGCTCGTCACAGATCCGCCGCAGGGCGGTCAGCAGGTAAGGCCGGAACGCATCGGCGGGGCCGCCGCCGAGCCGGATGACTTGAATCAGCTGATCGACTGTCTCTGCCAGGACGTCATCGACGTCCGCGGCGTTCAGGACAAGATCGCGGGCCAGCCGCCGTGCGGCCTGCTCGTGCCGCCGAAAGAGAATCCGGAACGCTGCGGTGTCCCCGGCCCGCACCATGTTGAGAAGTTCCGCGTCATCTGCACTGAGCATGACGCGCTCTTCGTCGGTCACTAGCTTTCCCGCCCCACGTATTACGTCCTAGTGCGCACTAGAATCATTGCCGTTCTTGCCTCGTCGTGCGGGCGAATCGCATGCATGAAAGTCCCCGGCGAGTAGATGAACTACCAGATAGAACCGGAGCCGGGTGCCGTCGGCCAGACAGGAGGCCGTCGCAGTGAGTCCGGCACCTCACCTGACGCCCGCGATTGTCGCGGTCGTCATCGGGGCCGGGGCGCTGCACGCCTGCTGGAATGCCATCGCCAAGCAGGTCGACGATCGCCTGATGGCCTTTGCCTGGATCGGCATCGCGTCCACAATCAGCGGTGGCCTGGTGCTACTGATCACCGGACTGCCCTACCGGGCAGCCATCGCGTTCGCGGTCGCATCCGCGGTGATCCATATCGGTTACAACCTGGCCCTAATGAACTCCTACCGGCTTGGCGCTTTCAATCAGACCTATCCGATCGCCCGCGGGACTTCGCCGCTCGTCGTCGCGGTTGGCGCGTACTTTCTGGCTCACGAGCATCTTGGTGCCGCTGCGGTCATCGGCATCGCAACCCTTGCTGCCGGCCTGATGAGCCTCGCGCTGTCAGCTGGCCGGCTCACCCGGCGGGAAGCCCCAGCCGTCGGCGCGGCGATCCTGACCGGGCTGACGATCGCCGGTTACACGCTCGTCGACGGCCTCGGAGTGCGCCGGGCTGGCGACCCGTGGGCGTACGCCGCGCTGTTGTTCGCGCTGCAAGGGCCGCCGATGACCATCGTTGCAGCGGCGCGCCGGCCGGCGGCGCGTGGCGGGACCGTACCGTGATTCGGCGCGGCTTGATCGCGGGCGTCCTGTGCGTCCTCGCCTACGGCATAGTGCTGTGGGCGCAGACGAAGGCTCCGCTCGCCGAGGTCGCCGCGATCCGCGAGACGAGTGTCGTGTTCGCGGCGCTGATCGGGATGGCCGCCCTCGGTGAAGACTTCGGCAGGCGCCGTGTCGTGGCAGCCGTTGTGATCGCCACCGGCATCGTGCTGATCGGCCTGTAACGGCAGCGACAGCTACCAGTGGCCGCGGTGCACCACCTCGTCGAACGACCGCCGGTCGGGCGTCCGGACCGGCGCGAGCGGCCGGTCTGCGGGATAGCCCAGCGAGAGGAGGAGCACCCAGTCGCGATCCTCGGGCAGCCCGAGCACCCTGCGTGCGAGGTCCATGTCGGCGACTCCGGCATGGCAACTGCCGATGCCAAGGCCCGCTGCCGCCAGCGTCATGCTCATCGTCGCCTGGCCGAGATCGAACTGGGCGCGATGGAACTCGTTGTCAGCGGGTGGCGCGATGACTGCGATCGTCGCGGCCGAGTTCGCCACGTGGTGCGCACCGTAGAAGACCCTCGACAAGTCCTGAAGCTGTGCCCGGTCGGTCACCACCACGAAGTCCCAGGGCTGCCAGTTCTGCGAGGAGGGTGACCGCCGGCCTGCCTCGAGGATCTGGTCGAGGTCTCCGGCCGGGATGGGCTGGTCCGTGAAGGCGCGGACGTTGCGTCGCGAGGTAATGGCATCCCATGTCTCCATGCAGCGGACAATAGCGGGCTGATCGCTCCGACGGGCGGCGGGTAGGCCGACCGCCAATGTCGAGATGATTTGCCCCGTTGTACCGGCAGATAGCTTCGTAACAAGCGCTGGTAGCCGGATAACTACGGCAGCCGGCCGGGTAGACCCCGTCGCGAGGAGCCTGGCTTCGGGTGGGAGTGGCCTGGTCAGGCTGAGGGGGAGTCGTCGGGGGAGTGGCACTAGATGGACCTGGTCGTTGTTGTCATCGTGATCTGCATCATCGCCTGGCTGGGGAAACGATTAGCCGCATAGCCACGCCGCGGGCTAGTGCCGGACCGGGCTGGTTCGGCAAGGAACTTGCCCGGCTGCCCGGATACGGTGTCAGTCGTGCATACCAAGCTGGCGCTCGTTGTGCGGGCCGACCTCGGCATGGGGCGAGGCAAGATGGCGGCACAGGCAGCGCACGCGGCGGTGGCCGCGGCACTGGCAGCGATCGGGACGGCAGACTTCCGTGCCTGGCTGCAGGACGGCCAGCCTAAGGTCGTGCTGCGGGCGGTCAGCGAGGAGCACCTGGCCGCTATCGCGGAGCGGGCGAGCGCAGCGGGGTTGCCTGTTCAGGTGATCCACGACGCGGGCCGCACGCAGGTCGCCGCGGGCACGCCTACGTGCTGCGCTATCGGGCCGGCGCAGGACACCAGGATTGACACCGTGACCGGAGAGCTGTCGCTGCTGTAACCGGCGCTGCTGTAACTGGCGCTGCTGTAACCGGCAGGCTACGGCTTGATCAGCGCCCGCGAGTTCCGGGCGAGGTAGCGGTTGGCTTCGTCGAGATCGAAGCGAGCCGGGTCGAACTCGGCAGCCGACGAGATGCCGAGCCACCACAGGATCTGCTGATGATTCTCATGCCTCGGATTGGCCAGGGTGTTGAGGAGCTCGTTATAACCCCAGATGCCGCCAGAATCCTCCGGCGGGCAAGCCCGCCTGCCGGCCGTGCAGCGTGGATAGGCGACACCTGGCTTGGCAGGCTGCACTGCTTCAACCACGATGTCATGGTCCCAGCCGTCGCCGAAGTCATACTCGTACCGCAGCTTGTCGCCCGGCCAGTCCGCTACCGCAGACAGCTTCTTGTTCGCCGCGCTGCGGATCTTGAGGTCAGGGTCCAGGCTGCCGTACCGGCCGGCCCCCGTCTCGAACACCCATAGGTGGCAGTCCTCCCAGCCGAAGCCGAGCTGGATGATTTCGTGCAGCCGGGCGAGCGAGATCTCGGATGGCACCTCGAACCGCCGCCAGATCGGCGGCTTGCTGCCGCGCAGCGTGACCTTGATCCGGTGGACGTTCTTCACAACCGTCGGTCGTTTGGCGGCGGCATTCTGCTTGCCAGCGCTGCTCGTCCTGCTTACCAGGGTCGCAGGCGGCGACAGCAACTCCACTCGGGCGGCTAGCAGGTCAAGGTAGTTCTCGACGTCCTCCACCTGATCCGGGTCTGTCGGGCAAGGCTGCCTCGACAGCGCCGCCTGGAGAATCTGCCCGGCTTCCGCGGCATCGAGTTCGTTGAAAATCACGTCCGGCTGGGCGCCGATCTTCCGGTAGTCGTCGCGCAGGCTGGAGGTGTAGTCGACCGGGTAGCAGTCCTTGATGCCGCCGCCCAGCACGTAATCGATCAGCACTGCCATGGCGTGCTTCTTCCGGCCATAACCGTAGACGACGACAATCGCGCGCTGCTCGCCGTAAACGTCCGCGTAGCCGAAGCAGGCGCCCGGCTTCGGCGTCCCGAGACCGCTGGCCCATGGCATGTCGGCCGCGCCGTCCGCCGCAAGCTGGCGGGCAGCGTCCGCCGCGTCCGCCCGGATCGAGGTCGGCCCTACTGCGGCGAGCACTCGCGCCATAGCCAGCGCGGCCGGGCTCTGGTGCGCCGCCAATTGCCCGACGACGTCCCGGAGGACATCGGCGACGTCCAGGTCGGGCGGTGCAGCCCGGCGCAATTCACCAACGAACTCGCTGCCGCAGATCTCGGCGTCAAGCTGGTCACAGCCTGGCTCGAGCAGTGGCGCGAACCAGAGCAGCATCCCCTCGAACGAGTCCGCCTCGTCGGGCAGCAGCCCGGCACCGGTGAGCCGTTCCATGGCCTCTTCCGCGGTGCTCGCGCTCTCGATGAGCTTGATCGCCTCCTTGGGCGCGCCGATATCGATCGCGAGCTGGCGCAGCTGAGCGAGCCGCTGGAGTTCGTCGCCGTCCCAGAGCGACCCCTGGAAGTCGCCCGTGGGCGCCAGCTCCGACCGTGATCCCCCAGACTGGCTTACCTCGGGGCGGGTACCGCCGGGCTCGCCGTGGTCAGGCACCAGGTACAGATGCCGGCCCGCGGCTGCGGACCCAGGTCGCGAGGTCCGCGTAGGTCGCGGGGGTCGCCGGGAATTCGCCACGCTGCTCATGGTGTCAGTGCGCTTGCTCGCCGGCCGGGTGTTTCGGAGGGCTACTGTCTACTCCCGTGGCCACCGCCGATGCCAGAGCGCATGCCGTCGAACGGCTCAGGCTCGCAGATACCAATCCTCGCGCCTCGGCCGGCCAGCTGGAGAGGCTCCCAGACGGGCATCCTTCGTCGCCGCGCTACGCAGGCGAGTCGCTGCCCGCTGACAAGGTCCGTCCGTTGACCGACTCAGAACACGCTGAGCACGTTGCTGACGTGAAAACCCGGTTATCAACAGCCAGAGCAGCCCGGCTGGCCACCGACTTCCGCCACACCATCGATCCTCGGCAGGAGATCTGGTCGGCTGAACGCCGGACCATACACGATCAGATCGTCAGAGAACGCTATGCCGCGGCGCGTCAGGTGCCGTCCGAGCGCTGGGCTATCGTCGCTGGCGGCCTGCCAGGGGCGGGGAAGACGACTGTCCTCCGGGACTACGCGGGGATCGAGCAGGCGCGGTACCTGGTCATCAATCCGGATCTCATCAAGGCAGACTTAGCAACCCGCGGACTCATCCCGCTCGTTAACGGTCTCACTCCGATGGAGGCAGCCGAACTTGTGCACGAGGAGTCGTCGCATCTCGCCAAGCGGCTGGCTCGCATGGCGCAGGCCGACGGCCGGAATGTCATCTGGGACATCACCTTGTCCGAAGCCGATTCGGCCAGTCGGCGCGTGGAGTCCCTACGCTCCGGCGGCTACACCCTGGTCACCGGCTTGTTCGTGGCAGCCGGAGTCGAGATCTGCATCGAGCGGGCCGATGCTCGGTACCGGCAGGGTCACGATGCGTACCGGGCCGGCAGCGGGCTCGGCGGCCGCTTCGTGGCCGAGGAGATGATTCGCGTGCAAGCGGATGCGACCTGGGGCAGCCGCAACCGCGCGAACTTCGAACTCCTCAAGCAGCGTTTCGACGCCTGGTCGGTCTACGACAATTCCGGTCGCATGCCAGTCCTCGACGCCCAGCACGGCCCAGTCCGGGCCACCGTCCAGAGGTTCGCCCAATGAGCTCGAACGAGGTCACCGACCTGATCACGGCGCTTGCTACTGGCAAGGCGACTCTGGCTGAGGTAGCCGACCGCTTCCGGCGTCGCTCCTGGCCCCGGACCAGGCGTGCGATTCCGGCTACCAGCCTCCAGCGGGCCGAGCAGCATGACCCCGAACCAGATGTGCCCGGTTCATACGACGACGTCACAGGCGCGTACGACCGGGGCGAGCTGACACCTGAGGAGTACGACACGCTGTCCGAGGCAATTGCGGATTCCATCCGCACGGAGGCGGCTGGACCGGCTACGAGCTGATCTGCTGTGCCCGGTATGCATCTCTTGTAGTTCTATGGCGGGCCGAACATAGCCAACCTGTTAGTCCGTGCCTGCTGTGTCGCCAGTTAGGCTCGTGCCTTGTGCAGCCACCCGAGGAAGTCCGGAGCACACCACATGACCAGTCCTGACGTAGTTCTGCGCGGCGGGAGGGTGATCGATCCGGAGACCGGGCTGGACGACGTCCGGGACATAGCCATCACCGGACACCAAATCACCCAGATAGGAAACGGGCTTTTGCCCGCCCCGGTTGACCTCGACGTCTCGGGCAAGTTGGTGACTGCCGGGTTCATCGATCTGCATAGTCACACCAACGAGATTCCCGGCTTGCGGCTGCGAGTGCTCGACGGTGTCACCACAGCCCTGGAGCTCGAGGCCGGGGCAGTGCCGGTTGAGCACGCGTACCAGCACGCTGCCGCTGAGGGCAGGCCGGTCAACTACGGTTTCGCGACGTCCTGGGCGCTGGCCCGGCTGGAGGCCGTTGCCGGACTCGTGGCGACAGACAACGCGGATTTCCTCGGCAACCTGGCGAGTCCGGCATTCCAGCAGGCCGCCTCGCCCGGCCAGCTCCGGGCCATCCTGGACCGGCTGGCTGCCGATCTGGCAGCCGGGGCGATCGGGATCGGGGTGTTGCTCGGCTACTCGCCTGGCACTGACCCGGACGAGTACTTGCAGGTCGCAGCTCTCGCTGCCGATGCCGGCGTCGCGACCTTCACGCATGCCCGCGACCTGATCGAGATGGTGCCGGACACCCTCATCGATGGTGCCGAGGAGATCGTCCGGGCAGCCAGTCAGACCGGCGCGCGGATGCACTACTGCCACATCAACTCGACCTCGCTGCGGCATATCGACCGGGTGCTCGATCTGGTCAGCCGCGCGCAGGCTGCGGGTTCGCGGGTTTCGACCGAGGCTTATCCGTATGGCAGCGGGATGACCGGAATCGGCGCGGCCTTCCTTGCGCCAGATCGGCTGGCCGAGCGGGAACTGACGCCGCCGGATCTCACCTACGCGATCACCGGCGAGCAAGTGGCCAGCGCGGAGCGGCTGCGCGAGTTGCGGTCGGCAGACCCTGGCGGCCTTGCCATCGTCAGGCTGCTGGACGAGAGCGATCCAGCCGACTGCGCGGTCCTGCTGCGATCGCTGACGTTCCCGGGCGCCGTAGTGGCTAGCGACGCGATGCCGCTGACCTGGCCAGGGCCTGTTCCCGATCGGATGGCCTGGCCCCTGCCCGCAGGCGCGGTGACGCATCCCCGTACGGTCGGGACCTTCGCCAGGGCGCTGCGAGTGCTAGCCAGTGACGCCGGAGCCGGTGGCAGAGTCGGCGAGGGCGGTCCGCTCGGCCTCACCGAGACGCTGCGCCGGTCCAGCCTGGGCCCCGCCCAGCTGCTCGAGGACTACGTTCCCGCGATGCGGCGCAAGGGCCGGGTGCAGCCCGGCTGCGACGCCGATATCGTGATCTTCGACCCTGGGGCGATCAGCGACCGGGCGACGTATCAGGACAGCACTCGTACGTCGACCGGCATCACGCATGTCCTGGTGAACGGAGCATTCGTGGTCCGTGATGCTGAGCTAGTCACCACCGCGTTGCCCGGTCGCCCGGTCCGCGCGGTCGCGCGCTAGCGCTCCCCTCGGATGGGATGATCTCAGTTCCCGGCTGTCGCCCCGGTTGTCGACGCTCCCGGCGGGCACGTTCGCGCCAAATGAATGTGACTTGGCTGTTGCTATAGGAACAGCTATGTCACATCGATCATGATCCTGGCGCCTGGTGTCGGTGCCGGCGGCTACGGTCAGGCGCGAGATGACCGAACTGTTAGCGGTAGCCGAGTTCCCGTACTGTCACGACTGCGTCAACTTCCGGGACGGCCCCGCCCGAACGTGCCTGTTGTGCGCGAGCCGGCAGCTGGCCCGGCCAGGCGACGGCGCGTGTGGTGTCTGCTCACAGCACCTAGACCCGGCCGGTGAGTGCCCGAACGAGCTTTGCCGCAGCTCGCGCCGCCGGATCGGCAAGATCCACGCGATCGGCTACCAGGCCGGCGCGCTGCGGCGGGTGATCAACTCCTACAAGTACCACGGCACCCGCAGCTGGTCCGTCGTGCTGGGCAGGCTGCTGCTGGCGTGGCTAGAGGAGAACATGGCTGCCGACCGGCCGGATCTCATCGTGGCGAACCCCGGCTATACCGGGCCGGACGCCGACGACTTCGCACACGCAGAGGCGGTGCTGGCCGCGGCGGACCGGGCTGATGCCGGTAACCGCTGGCCATTCGATACGGGATCGCCAGCCGCGATCGTCAAAACCCAGCGGACGCTCAAGTCGGCGGATGCGCAAGCGTGGTCCAAGCGGGTGACCGGGAACGAGCTGCGATCCGCGCTGCGAGTGCCCGATCCGGCCCGGACTTCAGGCCGGTTCCTGCTCGTCTTCGACGATGTCTGTACTACCGGCACGCAACTCGACGCGGTCGCCGGTGTCCTGCTCGATCAAGGCCGGGCAGCGCGTGTCGAGGGCATCGTCCTGGCCCGTGCGGCGTGGCGAGCACGCCGGCCGTGAGCGCACTGAGCTGCATCGGTCAAGCGGTTTGACCGTCAAGTAGCTATACCAATATGTTGACGGGCATGACGTCCGATGGCATGACTGAGCAGGATCGCTACGACACGATGGGGATCCCCGGCCTGCTGCGGCGGGCTCGGAAGGCGTACGGCAACGTGATCACCCATGCGTTTGCCGACTGGGGCTTCGAGGACGTCCCGCGTAACGGCGCCTACGTGCTAGCCCGGGTCTGGGCAGCTGACTCGGCGTCGGCTGACCTGGCCCGTGATCTCGGCATCAGCAAGCAAGCAGTGAGCCAGCTGATCGACACCATGGTGATGCGCGGTTACCTGGCACGAACACCAGACAGCGAGGACCGCCGCCGGATGCTGCTCACTTTGACGCCGCGAGGCGAAGCCGCCGCAACCGCGGCCTGGCACGCGGTCAGCGATGCTGATGCCGAACTGGCCCGCCGCCTGTCGGACGATGGCGTGGCGGCACTCCGAGCCGGCCTGGCCGCGCTATGCCGGATGGCCGACGAAACCGATTCAGGTACCGGCTACGGCGCGCACAAACATGGTGATCACGGGGACGGTGATCACGGTCACGGCGATCACGCGCACGGCGATCACGGGCACGGCGATCACGGGCACGGCGATCACGGGCACGGCGATAACGCGCACGATGCCGATTAGCCGCACCGGCCGGGCCCGGCCGAGCGGGTGTTACATCAGCAGCGTGACTTCCTGGATCTTGCCATCGGCAACCCGGTACACCACGACGGCGTGCACCTGCGGCGGGTAGCCCTCCATGTTGAACCCGTCGAGTTGCTCCTCGTGAATGACGTAGTCCCCGATGACCATCTGGTTCGGAACGCGTACGGCCAGGTCGGGGCTCTGTTCGAACAGCTGGCCGTACATCCCGCGAATCGCATCGGTGCCGCTCATCATGACGTTGCCAGCGCCGTCTTTGATCACCGCGCCCGCTGCGTAACACGCGACGAACCCGTCGAGGTCACGCGCCTGGAATGCCTTTACCTGGGCATCAACCAGATCGGTCCGATCGCTCATGCCGTCCCTCCTCAGTTGCCTTGCATTACCGTTCAGCGGCTAATCGCCCGGGCCGGCTCCCGGATGAGCGCGAGCTCCACCGCTTGCGCTGGCGTTAGCCGAGCCCCTGCCTGGTAGGCGACCTCATACGGACCGGATCCCATCAGCTCGCGGAGCTGGCGCTGCTCGCGCTCGAGGAGGTCCTGCTCCGCCTTCGACCACCTGATGGTCCCGATCTCCAGGGCGGCTCTGATGTCCGCGTCCGCGGCGCCATGCAGTTGCGCAGCAATGGCATGGTGGCCCTGCCAGGCGGTGCAGCATGCGGCGCCGAAGATCACTTCGCTGGCGTCAATGCGCACCCCGATCCGGCGAGCTACCAGCAGGCAGCGCCTGATCAACGGAACCGCTTCGGCCGGCCTGCCCTGGATGAGCAGCAGGATGCCGAGGTCCGTCCGCATGAAGTAGAGGAAGAGGTCGCCGCCTAGTTGCTCAGCCAGGCTGATCGCCTGAGTGAGGTAGGCGGCCGCGTTCTCGAGGAGCCCGGCATGCAGGTCGAGACCATACAGGTGATGCAGCTCGAGCGCCGCTAGCAAGTCGTCACCGGACTTCCGGCAGCAGGCCAGCACTTCGAGGCGGATCCGGCGGACGTCCTCCGGTGACGGGGCTGCGCCGGCAAATGACGCGAGCAGTTCGCCAAGCAGCTGCATATCTCCGAGCTGGGTGGCGAGCGTGGCACCCTGGCTGGCGAGCTCGCGCACGGCGGCGAGATCGTGCTCGAAGAAGGACGCGCCGGCGAGCTGTCCTAGCGCTCGAGCTTCAAGGCGGATGTCGCCCAGCTCGCGCGCCAGCGCCAGGGCTTGCTCGGCCTGCCGCTTGCCGATCGCAAGCTCGCGGACGTCCTTGCGCAGGAACAGGCCGGTCAGCCGGGACGTGACGACGAGTGCTTCGACGAGCAGTGAGCTCAGCTCGAGACCCGGCGCTGTGATCGCGCGCCGGAGAGCAAACAGGATGTCGGCGTAGCCCCTGGTGATCGCGAATCGCTCGAGCGCCACTCCGAGCCGCAAGACATCCTCAGTCCGTCCCCCGGCTTCCAGGTGGAGGAAGACCGCGCGCAGGTTGTCCCACTCCAGGTCCAGCCGCCGCAGCCACACCGCTTGCTCATGCCCCGTGAGTGCGGGCCTGGCGGTTTGCGCCAGCGCCAGGAAGTAGGCCGCATGCAAGTCCCTGACCTGCTGCATCTCGCCATCACCCGCGGTACGCACGAGTTCCTGCGCGCTGTATTGCCTAATCGTTTCCAGCAGCCGGTAGCGGACCGAATCCGGCGTCCGGTCGGGGATCACCAGGCTCTTGTCAACAAGTGAGCCGAGCTGGTCCAGAACGTCGAGCGTGTCCGCGCCTGCCGTGCCGGGCCGGCACACCGCCTCGGCGGCCGGCAGGTCGAAACCGCCGGCGAACACCGACAGCCGGGTCAGCATCTCGCGCTCAGGTGACGTCAGCAGTCCGAAGGACCAGTCGACAGTCGCCTGCAGAGTTTGCTGCCGCGGCATCGCGTTCCGGCTGCCGCCGGTCAGCAGCCGGAAGCGCTGATCTAGCCGCTCGGTGATCTGGCGCAGTGACATCGACGACATGCGGGCAGCCGCGAGCTCGAGCGCCAGCGGGATCCCGTCCAGCCGCCGGCACAGCGTCGCTACCAGCGGCGCGGACTGCTCGTCCAGGCTGAAGCCCGGATCGTGCAGCTTTGCTCGCTCGGCGAAGAGCCGTACAGCGTCGCTGCGGCTGAGGTCAGCGGCGCTCTCCGCGTCGACTGGTGGCAACGATAGGGAGGGAACGCGGTACACGCGCTCTCCGTCGATTCCCAGCGGCTCGCGCGACGTTGCCAGCATGCAGACTCGCGGGCAGCGGGTGATCACCTGCTCGCAGAATTTGGCAGCCGCATCGATCAGGTGCTCGCAGTTGTCCAGCAGGATCAGCGCGTCCTGGTCGCCTAGCGCGCCGACGACTTCTTCGCTGAGGTCCGGTCCGCACTGATCTGGCAGTCCGAGCACGGCGGCGACCACTGCCGGGATCTGCCCGTCGTCGGTCACCGGTGCCAGGTCGACGAACCACACGCCGTCCGCCGTAGAGTCAAGCAGTTCGGCTGCGACCTGCAGGGCAAGGCGGGTCTTCCCGCTGCCGCCTGCGCCGGTCAGGGTGACTAGCCGGGACGATCGCACCAGCGCCCGGACTTCGGTTAGCTCGCGCTCCCGGCCGACGAACGCGTTGACGACGCTGGGCAGGTTGTTAGGCAACTCCGGGTTGTCCAGCGAGGCAAGCGGCGGGAAGTCCGCCTCGAGGAGCGGCGCCTCGAGCTGGAACACGTGCTCGGGCCGTCCCAGGTCCTTGAGCCGGTGCAAGCCGAGGTCGCGCAGCCTGGTGTCGGCGCCAAAGGATTGGGAGACGAGTCCGGCCGTGGTCGCCGAGAGCACCACCTGTCCGCCGTGCGCGACTGCCTCCAGCCGAGCGACCCGGTTGACGACCGGCCCGAAGTAATCGCCGTCCCGCTCCTCGCACGCGCCGGTGTGCATGCCCATCCGGACAAGGATCGGGCGGTGCGTCGGCCAGTCCTGGCTGCCCAGTGCCCGCTGGGCGGACAGGGCCGCTGAGACACCGGCATCCGCTGTCCAGAACGCCGCGCAGAAGGCGTCGCCGACGGTTTTGAAGACGTAGCCGCCCGCTTGCTCGATAGCAGCCCTGACGAGTTCGTCGTGCCTGCGCAGCGCGACCGCCATGCGCTCGGGCTCGGCTTCCCACAGCCTCGTCGAGCCCTCGATGTCGGTGAACAGGAGCGTGACAGTGCCCGAGGGGATACCGTCCGACAGGCCCACGTGCGCAGGATAACGCGCCACGGCAAGGTCGTCGCGCGCAAGAGGGACGGTGCCGTAAGGCGCCGTCCCCCTTGGGTGTCGCTGCTGGGCTGTCGCCGCCGGTGAGCGCTGTCTGCTTACCGCAGCACCAGTTCGCGGGCGTCGTCAGTCTGGGTCGGGTGCTGCGCCGGGGCGTGGACCGGGTGAGCGGTCCGGCGGTCATGCTTGCGGCCGCGCTCGAAGATGGCGCCGGCCGCGAGGAACGCCAGCGAGAGCGCTGCGGCGATGCCGACGATGGTGACCAAGGCGATGATCGTGTCGTTGAGGCTCTGGAAGCTGATGCTCATCGGACTGTCCCTTACGTAGTCTGTGTGTTTACGCTGTTTACTAAAACCATTATGCAACGCTCAGATAAACGCTGTCAACTCCAGCGAGCGCTGTTTGCGAATTGGCTGGTAGCTGGCTTGAGCGGGCCGCCGAGCAGGGCACGCAAGCCAGCCGCTCCGGGCGGGTGGCCAGTTAGCTGGCCTAGTCCCGGCCGAGCGCGAGGTCCATAGCCTGCTGGAGCGACAGCTGGGCGCCAGCCTGGTAGGCATCCGAGTAGGCCGAGATCGCCCAGCAGGTCCCGGAGCCTGGCCTGTTCGCGCTCCCGCAGTTCCTGCTCGGCCTGCGACCACTTGATCGTGCGGAGCTCTAGCGATGCCTTGATGTCGGCATCGCCCGCACCGTGCAAGCGCGCCGCCCGGAGGTAGTCGCCCTGCCAGGCCGCGCAGCACGCGGCGGCGAAGATCAGCTCGCCACTGGGCACGCCCGGTCCCAGCCGCCGGCTTAGCAGCATGGCGCTGCGGACCAGCGGCGCCGCTTCGGCGTATCGGCGCTGGATGAGTCGCAGCAGCGCGAGGTTGCCACGCACTACGTACACCACGAGGTCACCGCCGACCCGTTCGGCTAGCACCATCGCCGCCTCGAGGTGCGCGCTACCCTCCTCGATCCGGCCGGCGTGCAGCTCCGCACTGGCCAAGTTGGTGAGCAAGCTGCACGCCAGCAGGTCGTCACCGGACTGGCGGAAGCAGGCGAGCGCCTCAAGTCGTGCGCGCTGGCTGGCTTCCTCGTCGGGAGCGGTATAGCCGAGGTTTTGCAACTGCTCGCCGAGCACTTGTGCGTCGCCAAGCTCGCGCGCAATGGCAACGCCCTGCTCGGCCAGCCGGTGTGAGATGTCCGAGTCGCCGTCGATGTATGCGGACTCGATCAGCCGGCTGATCGCCCGAGCCTCGGTACGCCGGTCGCCCAGCGCCTGTGCCATCGCCAGCGCCCGTTCACTGTAGCTCCGGGCGGCTGCCATCTCGGCAGCATCAGTCCGCAGGAACAGCGTGCTCAGCTGCGCTGCTACGGTCATCCCGGCGGCCAGCAGCACGCTGGCAGCCGGTCCGGCCTGCTCGATTGCCGGCCGCAGATAGCTGAGCACATCAGCGTGCGCGCGGGTGATGGCGAACCGCTCGACGTCAACGGCCAGCCGCAGAACGTCGTCCGCGCGTCGCTCGGCGGCCAGATGGGCGAGTGCGGCACGGAGGTTGTCCCACTCGCAGTCCAGGCGCCGGAGCCAGTCGCGCTGGCCAC
Organism: uncultured Actinomycetota bacterium; assembly: GCA_963815575.1. Classification (GTDB taxonomy): domain Bacteria; phylum Actinomycetota; class Actinomycetes; order Streptosporangiales; family Streptosporangiaceae; genus JAJYUU01. The sequence continues at coordinate 114,113 of CAWFHE010000001.1, forward strand.
TTCCGGTCAGCGCGGGCGCGGCCGTCTGCGCGAGGCGCAGGTAATAGTCCGCGTGCAGGTCCCTGACGTGCAGGACCTCCGCGTCTCCTGCGCTCCGCAGCAGCTCCTGCGCACTGTACTGGCGAATGGATTCAAGCAGCCGGTACCGGACCGCGCCGTCGCCGTGATCGGCGACTACCAGGCTTTTGTCGACCAGTGATCCAAGCAGGTCCGCCACGTCGAACGCGTCAACTGCAGGCGTCGTGCACAGCGCCTCGGCGGCGTCCAGGTCGAAGCTCTCGACGAACACCGACAGGCGGGCCAGAGTGTCACGTTCCTGCTGGCCAAGTAGTCCGAAGGACCATTCAACAGTCGCCTGAAGGGTCTGCTGGCGCGGCATGGCGTTGCGGCTGCCACCGGTCAGCAAGCGGAATCTCTGGTCCAGGCGGTCGCTGATCTGCTTCAGCGACATTGACGACAGCCTGGCTGCGGCGAGTTCCAGGGCCAGCGGGATGCCATCCAGCCGCCGGCAGATCGTTGCTACCAGCGGAGCAGACTGCCGGTCCAGGATGAAACCAGAGTCTCGCGCCCGTTCGGCGAACAACCGGACCGCGTCGCTGGCGGCGACCTCCTCGACCATCTCGACGTCGCCAGGAAGAGACAGGGAGGGAACGCGGTATACCCGCTCGCCGTCGATGCCCAGCGGCTCGCGCGACGTGGCAAGGATCCGGACCTGCGGACAGCGCTGGATTACCTGCTCGCAGAACTTTGCCGCGTCGTCGATCAGGTGCTCGCAGTTATCCAGCACGATCAAGGTGTCCTGGGCCGTCAGGGCCCGGACCAGTGCCTCGGCGAGCGCGGGCCCGGCTTGATCCTGGATGCCGAGGGCCGCTGCGACGGCGCCGGCAATCTGGCCGCCGTCGGTCAGCGAGGCTAGCTCCACAAGCCAGACGCCATCCGGTGCCCGCCCGATCTGCTCGGCCGCGGCCTGCAGTGCCAGCCGGGTCTTCCCGCTGCCGCCGGCCCCGGTCAGCGTTAGCAGCCGGGACGCGCTCACTAGCTCGCGCACCCGGGCGAGTTCGGCTTCCCGGCCGACGAAGGCGCTGAGCAGCATCGGCAGGTTGTTGGGCAATTCCGGGTTGTCCAGAGAGGCGAGCGGCGGGAACGAACTCAGCAGCTGCGGGGCTTCCAGCTGGAACACCTGCTCGGCGCGGCCAAGGTCCTTCAGCCGGTGCGGGCCCAGATCCCGCAGAGCGGCGCCGCCCGGCAGCGCGCCCGCCAGCAGCTCGGCCGTTGCCCCGGATACCAGTACCTGACCACCGTGCGCGACTGCCTCGAGGCGGGCGGCCCGGTTGACCACCGGTCCGAAGTAGTCGCCGTCCCGCTCCTCGCAGACGCCGGTATGCAGCCCCATCCGTACCGTGATCGGCCGGCTCGTCGGCCATGCTTGACCGCCCAGGTCCCGCTGCGCGACAAGAGTCGCCTGGACTGCGGCGGGCGCGGTCGCGAATGCCGCGCAGAATGCGTCACCGACCGTCTTGAAAACGTAACCGCCTGCATCCTCGATGGCGGTGCGCAGGATCTCGTCGTGCCTGCGCAGCGCAGCGGCCATCTGCTCGGGCTCGGCTTCCCAGAGGAGCGTCGAGCCCTGAATGTCGGTGAACAGCAAGGTGACTGTGCCGCTCGGGAGCTGCACGGCCTGAGTCACAGGCGCAGGATAACCCGGTCTCGCAGGCTATGAGCGAACCGGCAGCAGGCCACCGTCCGCTCCGTTACGATGCCTGCCACAGTGCTGATCAGGACTTGGGGGGCCCCGGTCTGCGGCGCCCAAGGAGATCAGTAGTGAGTTTTGTACCTTATGACCGTCCGATTCGTGCGGCATTCGTCGGGCTTGGCCGGATCTACGACCTGAATGTGCGTGGCTACCTCGGCAACCCCGACGTCGAGGTCGTCGCGCTGGTCGATCCGCGATGGGAGCGCCGCGCCGAGCGCCAGGCAGACTGGCCGAAAGCCGCGACCTTCTCCTCGGTGGCGGAACTGGCCGCTAGCGGCATCGAGATCGACGCGGTCGAGGCGCTGCTGCCAGCCCCGCTGCACGCCGACGGCGTGGTCGAGCTGCTTGAGAACGGCTGGCATGTCAACATGCAGAAGCCGATGTGCAACGACCTGGTCGAGGCGCAGCGGATGCTCGACGCCGCCAAGGCCGCGACCAGGGTCCTCCGGGTCATGGACAACTACCTGTTCTACCAGCCGTTCCACAAGCTGAAGGCGATCGTCGAGTCCGGCGAGATCGGCACGGTGGCCGGCTACCACCTCAAGATGGTCGGTACCGGCAACGGCGGCTGGGACGTGCCGTGGAGCAGCTTCGAGTACCAGTGGCAGCAGATGAAGCTAGGCCGCGGGATCCTGGTGTTCGATGACGGCTGGCACAAGCTGACGACGGCACTGTCGCTGTTCGGCCCGATCCGGGAAGTGCGCGCCTGGATCGGCACGACCTCGTTCGGGTCCGGGATCGACCTGGATGCGCCGTCCGTCATTGCCTGGGAGCATGCGAACGGCGTCCGCGGCGTGTGGGATATCACCCTGGCGCCGGACATGTACCTGCGCTCGGACTACTACACCAACGACGAGCGCTGGGAAGTCACCGGGACCAAGGGTTTCGTCCGGCTGAACCGGGTCACCGGGCGCGGCATCCAGGAGCCGAGCGTAGAGGTCTACGCGGATGGCGAGATGCGCAGCTTCCACGCGCTGGACGATGACTGGGGCAGCAGCTTCCGTGATTCCGGCAAGCACTGGCTCCGCTGGCTGCACACCGGCGAAGGCCCGCTGCTGCTGAGCGCCGACGAAGCTGTCGACGTGCTCAGGTTCGCGCTCGCCGCCTATGAGAGCAGCGCTAACGGCGGCATCGGCGTCGACCCGGCCAAGGTCGTCTGACCGGCAGCAGGCGGGAGTCGCCGGCGGGGCAGTCGTCACCGGCGCGTTCGGAGCGCAGCTGGCAGTCGGCCGGATATGTTCAGCCCGTGACAGATCGTGATGTGCGCGTGGTCTACACGAAATATGACGGCAGCCTCCACTGGCACCAGGTCATGCGCTACCTCGGCGAGGACGAGCACGGCATCTGGCTCGGCGGTGCTGCCGGGTCTACCACGCAGCGTGGATACGAGCCGCCCATCGTCCTCAACCAGGCATTCGTCCAGCTGATCCCGGACGGTCAGTGGTGGACGGCCACCTTCAACGGCGACCCGGCGAGGACAGAGGTCTACTGCGACATTGGCACGCCGCCACGGTGGCAGGACTCAGCCGATGCCGCGACGGGTCCAGCTGAAGTCACGATGGTCGACTTGGATCTGGATGTGCTGAGAGTGCGCGCCGACCAGCGCGTCATCGTCGTTGACGAGGACGAGTTCGCCGTGCACCAGATCCGCTACGGCTATCCGCCGGACGTGATCAGCGAGGCTGAGCGCGCGGCGGCATTCTTGCTGGACGCGATCAGCGCGAAGGCGGAGCCGTTCGGCGCTGTCTACCGCGCCTGGCTGGACATGGTCGAGTGACTACCGGGCTGTGCGAGCTGGATACCACTGCGCGGTTGCGGTGGGCGGCCGGCTGCTAGCTACCCCGTTTCCACAAGTAATCAGAAGCGATCTGCGCTCCATCCGCCATCGCGGCAAGCTTCAGCCAGGTAATGCGCGGCTTCACCGAGTAGAACCCGGCGAACGTGCCGAACCCGCAGTCGGTGCCAGCGATCACGTTCTCCTTGCCGACGATCTCGGCGAACCTGACGATCCGCTGCGCGACCAGTTCCGGGTGCTCGACGAAATTCGTGGTGGAGTCGATCACGCCGGGGATCAGCACCTTGCCGTCAGGGAGCCGGACGTCCTTCCACACTGTCCACTCGTGCTCGTGCCGAGGGTTGGCCGCCTCGAAGACCAGACCGGTCGGCCGCGCCTCGAGTACGACGTCGATGATGGCGGCCAGCGGGATATCGGTGACGTGCGGCCATTCGCCGTTGCCCCAGCACAGATGCATGCGCATCTGCTCTGGCGGGATGTCGCGCACCGCGTGGTTGAGCGCGCGGACATGCATCCGGATCTGCTCTCGGAACTCCTCTTCGGTGAGCATGTCATTGCCGAGCATGGCCCTGGTCATGGCCAGGTCCGGGCAGTCGAGTTGCAGTACGATCCCGGCCGCTGCGATCGCGTCGTACTCGGGCTTCATCGCGTCGGCCAGCGCGAAGATGTACTCCTCGTCGGACGGGTAATAGTCGTTGGCAAGGAAGGCCGCGATAACGCCCGGCGACGCCGCGCTCATGAACACGTCGGCTGGCTCCTGGTCCTTGACCGCGCTCTTGAGGTTGGCGATGTCCTTGTGCACGGCGTCCGGGTCGCGCAGTGAGACCGGGCCGTCGCAAGCCGGCTGGTTCATCATCCTGGCGACTGCCTCGTCGCCCGCGATTTGCTCGAAGACTTCCGGATACTCGATCATCTCGGTCACGGCGAGGGGGCGACCGGTCCCGCCGAAACCAGTCAGCCGGTCCTTGACGTAGGTGGAGTAACCGGACTTTCCCATCTCACCGTCGCTGATCACGCTGACGCCAGCTGCTAGCTGGCTGGCCACGATGTCGGCGACTGCCTGCTCGACGCGCTTGTCGAATGCGGCCTGGTCGACTTCCGCCCCGGTTTCCCGGTCGGCGATCAGCTGGTCCAAGTCGGCCGGCCTGGGCAGGCTTCCGGTGTGAGTGGTCAGTATCCGGTCGCGACTTCGTCGCATGCTCCTGCTCCTCTCAGCCTGAGCGTCAGCGCGGTTATCGAGGCACCGAGTCCACACTGCGCTCGTTCGGGCCGGATCGCTAGTGCACTTCGGGCTAAAGCTGGCGGCGGCCAGAGACGCCTCCGCCAGTGCCGCAGTTCTTCATCCGTGCGCTTGACATCGGGCCCGGCCCGGAGCTACGTTTAACACGTTGGTTAATTAACAAGGTGGTTAAATGAGAGCGGAAGATCAGCTCAGCATGGTCTTCGCGGCGCTGGCAGACCCGACGCGGCGGGCAATACTGGCCCGTCTCGCGGACGGGGACGCGACCGTCACGGAGCTGGCTGAACCGTTCTCGATCAGCCTGCCGGCCATCTCGCGGCACCTGAAGGTGCTGGAGCATGCAGGGCTGATCTCGCGGAGCCGGTCCGGCCAGTGGCGGTCCAGCTCGCTCCAAGCGAGCCCGCTGAAGGAGGCCACCGACTGGATGGAGCGTTACCGGGTGTTCTGGGACGCCAGCTTTAGCCGTCTGGACGCGCACCTGCGCAGGATCCAGACCAATGCCGCTCGCAGCGGCGCAGACGGCAGTGCAGACCGAAAGGAAGAACAGCAATGACACACACCACGACGCACGAGATCACCCTGACCCGGGTCTTCGACGCTCCGCCCGAGCTGGTGTACCGGGCCTTCGTCGATCCGGACCAGCTATGTCAGTGGTTCGGGCCGGTCGGCTTCTCGGTGCCGTTCGAGAGCGCCCACGTCGACGCGCGGCCGGGCGGTTATCAGCGACTGGTCATGGTGAGCGACGACGACCCGTCGGTGCGGAGCGAGATCGATGCCACGCTCACCGAGGTGGTCGACAACGAGTTGATCGTCGGCCATCAGGACGTCCAGGGAATCCCCGGCACGACCGGGTCGGTCCGGTTCCACTTGCGGCTGGAGTTTCACCCGGAGCCGGGCGGAAAGACGCGGCTGGAGCTGCGGCAGGGCCCGTTCACCGAGCAGATGGGCGACGACACCAAGACAGGCTGGCTGAGCTCGTTCACGAAGCTGGACTCGCTGCTGCGGCGGTCGCTCTGACCGGCCGAGGGGTGAGCGGCGTGCCTGCGCGCAAACTCATCGAGTCGACGTTCGTCACCCTCGGCGGCGACATCAGCGCGCCGCAGGACTGGGGTCCGCGCTATCTATTCGGACCGGAGCAGTATGCCTACTCGCGGGAGTTGCTCTTCGGTGCCGACGCGCTGCTGCTCGGTCGCAAGACCTACGAGGGCTTGTCGGCCGCTTACCTCGCGATGGCGGCCGGCGAGCCAGGTCCGGGCGCCGACTTCGTCACCACAATGAATGCCATCCCGAAGTACGTCGCGTCGACCACGCTGACCGAGACGGGCTGGAACGCGACCCTGCTGCGTGAGGATGTCGCCGGGCAGGTTGCGGAGCTCAAGGAGCAGCCCGGCCGGTATCTCCTCAAGTACGGGACGGGCTCGCTCGACGGGACTCTCATGACAAACGGGCTGGTCGACGAGTTCCGGATCTGGCTCGTCCCGGTCACCAACCCGCCCGGCGAGCGGCTATTCGAGTACGTCCGCGACGCCAGCCTGACGCTCACGGGCACGCGGACCTTCAGCAGTGGTGTGGTGGTGCTGACCTATGTCCCTCAGGCGAAAGTCCCGCAGGCGTCCTCATGACGCGGAGCCGGCCTGCGGGGCTGTTATTGCCGGGGTGATGTCATGGACCGGGCCGCCATGCAGTGGTGGCCGGACAGTGCCTCCCGGCAGGCTGGTTGTGCTCAGCGTGATCCAGTGCAGCGAGTGCAGGCTCGCCAGCACTGCTGCGACCGGCCCGCCGCACAGGCCGACAGGCACGAGCGGGCGGATCACCTGACCAGTGGCGCTGACCAGAACGAACCACGGCCCGGAATTGGCTGGCACCATGCAGGCCGGGAGCGCGCCCTTCGGCCGCGGAGTCGATGGCTTGCGCAGCGCAGCCAGCAGGGAGCCAAGTCCGGTTACAGCAGCTTGCTTGCGCTGAGCCAGCCGGAAGCTGCCGGACTTGACCGAGATCGCCGTGACGCATTGAACAACGGCGACCGGCTTGAACCCGGGCGGCACGGATTCGGCTGGCTCAACCGGGCCGAGCGGCTGGACGGGGGAGTCAGGCAGGTGCCCGATCTGGGCCATGAGAACCGGGCACTGCACCCGCCTCGCTACCGACGGCACCCGTGCCACGGCGGCAGTGCTGCTCGCCAGGCCCGACGCGCTATGTGTCGCTGTCGAACCGCCGGCGGCGGTGCCGCCTGGATCAGCGGCCGGGGCCGTGCCGGCCCCAGGCGCCGGCGTCGTTCCGCATGCGGATAGCACCGCAATCAGTGCCACTGCTATGACCGCGGGTACCGCTTGTGACGCAACCCGAGCTCGCCGTCTCATCTCGTCCCCAATCCTGGCCCTACGCGGGTTGGACGGGAGAGCGAACCGCATGGTTCCGTCCAAACCGAGAGTTCTAGCTGGATACGGCAGTGTCGGACCGATGAGATAGCGTCAACTAGTGCCGAAGCTGTCGGCCCGGGTCCGGGCGCTCCTGCTGTTTGTCTGCGCCCTGGTGCTGGCCGACACGATCTTCTTCACGGCGCTGACCCCCCTGCTGCCGCATTACGCGCACGTCGCGCGGCTGTCGAAAGCCGGAGCGGGCATCCTGGTGGCGGCTTATCCGCTGGGCACACTGATCGGTGCCCTGCCAGGCGGTCTCCTGGTCTCCCGGCTCGGCAGCCGGCCGGTCGCCTTGCTCGGTCTCGCCCTGATGAGCGTCTCGACGTTCGTCTTCGGCTGGGCGTCGGCACCGGTCATCCTGGACTCCGCCCGCTTCGTTCAGGGGCTTGGCGGTGCCTGCACCTGGGCGGCCGGCATGGCGTGGCTGGCGACGGCGGCGCCGCCAAGTCGTCGCGGTGAGCTCATCGGCAGCGCGATGGCCGCGGCAGTAGGCGGCGCTCTGCTTGGCCCGGTCGTAGGGGCAATCGCCAGCCATGTCGGCACCGGTCCGGCGTTCTCCGCGGCGGCCGTGATTGCCGGGCTGCTGATGATCGCCTCATTCGCGGTGCCGAAACCGCGGGCAGCCGAGCCGCAGGGCCTCAGCGCCGCCTGGCCAGCGTTGCGGAACCTGAATGTCAGCGCTGGCATGTGGCTGACGATGCTGCCCGGCCTCGCCTTCGGCCTCATCGACGTGCTTGCGCCGCTCCGGCTCGGCAGGCTGGGCATCGGGGCCACCCTGATCGGGATCACATTCCTCGCCTCGGCCGCGATCGAAGCCGGCCTGTCGCCGGTGATCGGGCGGCTGTCGGACCGCCGCGGCCCGCTTGTGCCGATCCGGTTCTCGCTGGCGGCCTGTGTCGTGGTCAGCCTGCTGGCGCCCGTGCTGGCGCCCGCGCCGTGGCTGATCGCCCTGCTCATCGCCGGGATGCCGGCGTACGGGGCGCTGTTCACGCCTGCGATGACGCTGCTCAGCGCTGGCGCCGACGAGATGCGGCTCAATCAGGGCCTGGCCTTCGGACTTGGCAACCTCGCCTGGGCCAGCGGCCAGGGCATCGCTGCCGCGGCTGGCGGGGCTATCGCCCAGGCCACCACGGATTTCGTGCCATACGCGCTGCTCGCCGCCATCCTCCTGGCGACGCTGATCGGAGTAGGCCCGGCAAGGGCGCTGGTAACCCGGCGGCTGCGGAGCGGGCAGTTGCGGACCGCTGAGCAGCAGCCGGAGTCCGGTTAGCCGCCGCATGGGCTGCGTATGCATTTGCGGCCGGCCCGGCTGGCTCTGGTCATCCCGGCTTAGCCTGGAAGCAGCGACTTAAGCGGCCAGCCTGCCCGGCCGAAGGGCCATCAAGGCCCGCAGGAGGCAGCATCCCGGCCGCTCCAGGAGGTGCGATGCTCAGCCGTGATCGCCTCGCCGTAGCTACCGGGCTGATCGCGCCGCTCGCGCTGGCAGCGGTACTCGTCCCGGCCCGGTCGAGTTTTGCCAACACCGATGCCGCGCTCGCGATGATCCTGATCGTCGTGGCCGTCGCCGCAGCGGGTAACCGGCTGGCCGGCTACGTGGCCGCCGCCTCGGCCGCAGCATGGTTCGACTTCTTCCTGACTCGCCCGTACGAGCAGTTCTCGATCACTCGCGCCGCCGACATCGAGACGACCGTGCTGCTGCTCGTGATCGGCGTCGCAGTCACGGAGATCGCCGTCTGGGGACGGCGGCAGTACTCGGCGGCCAGCCGGCGGGCAGGCTACCTGGACGGGATCAACGATGCCGCGCGCGCTGTCGCGGCAGGCGAGTCGCCGTCCGCGCTGGCCGACCGGATCGCGGGCAGCCTGATCCAGTTGCTGGCGCTTCGCTCGTGCGAGTTCCAGTACGGCGTGGCGGGCATCGGCCGGCCTGCGCGGCTCGATCATGACGGCACGGTCACCGTCGCCGGCCGGCCTTATGACCTGCAGTACGGCGACTGGCCGCCCGATCCCGGGCTCGAGCTGCTGGTGGAAACTGGCGGCAGGCTGCGGGGCCGGTTCCTGATGCAGCCAGGGCAGGCCAGGCCGACCCGCGAACAGTTGCTGGTCGCGGTCGCACTAGCTGATCAAGCTGGCGCCGCACTGGCGGCCAGTTACCCCGCGGGCACCTAACGAAAGACGCACTTGTCGTAACATCCCCCTGCGTGTGCCACCGTCAGCTACCGTTTGCGGTGATCGGCAGGTCGTGCCTCGTTGTGGGGGTCGGGATGGGTGACACCGCCGTACGCCGACTGCTAGTTCGCAGCGGGCCGCCAGTCGTGGGCCTCGTCGTCCTTGCCCTGGCGGCGGCCGGATGCTCCTGGATTCAGCCGTCTAATCGATCGCTGGCTGGTCCGCCATCAGCCGCGGGACCCAGCCAGCCGTCCGCGAGCGCAACCGCAGCCCCGCCGCAGCTTGATGTCACCCAGGCCGAGCGGCAATCGGCGGATGCCCGCACGATATCGGCGTCGTTCCGCGAACGCATCAGCGGCGCGACAACGGTGACGCTGTCTGGTCAAGTGCGAGTGCAGCGGACGCCGTTGCGCATAGCCGAGCAGCTCACGACGACAGCGGGCGGCCACACCGCAGAGCTAGACGCGATCGTCACTGGTGCCGCCAGCTATGTCGAGTCTCCGCAAACGTCTGCGTCCTGGATCAAGGTGCCATTGCCAAACGTCGACCGGGAGGCGCTGCTAGCGGAATTGCGAAACGCCGACCCGACGGTGCAGACGAGTCTGATCTTGGCTGCTGGTCACGCGCACTTCGCCGGGCAGCAGTCCGTGGAAGGCGTCGTGACCTCGAAATACGTCGGGAGCGTCGCGCCGGAAGCGGCGCTCGCCGCAGTGCCCAGCGCGTTGCGCGCTCGCCTGGCGCCGGCGGTCAGCCTTATCACCGGCGACATTCACTTCATGCTCTGGGTCGAGGCGGGCAATCACGTGAAGCAGTTCCGGATGGTTGAGCGAACGGCCAGTTCGAAGATCACGGTCACCGACACGATCGACTGGATCAACCGCCCGCTCCACATCGCTATCCCGCGTGTCTCCGAAGTGCCCACGTCGCTGAGCGGAGTCATTACGTCAGGCTGAGAACTGCACCTTCGCAGGATCCGGCCGCCCTGATAGCCTTGGTCGCCAAGCAAGCGCTTGGTCCGCGTCAAAGGCGCACCACAACCCGCCCGCCAGAACAGGGATCGGAGAGGTCACCATGGGTCGGCTCGACGCCAAGGTAGCACTGATCACCGGCGGCGCCAGGGGGATGGGCAAGTCGCACGCCAGGCACTTCGTCGCCGAAGGCGCGAAGGTCGTCATCGGCGACCTGCTCGATGACAAGGGCAAGGAACTGGCCGCCGAGCTCGGCGAAGACAACTGCCGCTACATTCACCACGACGTGACCAGCGAGGCCGAATGGGCCGCCGCCGTAGCGGCCACCGTCGACGCGTTCGGCACCCTCAACGTCCTGGTCAACAACGCCGGCGTGCTGGCGCACAAGAAGATCGCCGACATGACCCTGGCCGAGTTCCGGCGGGTCATCGACGTCAACCTGGTCGGTGAGTGGCTCGGCGTCAAGTCCGTGATCGACCCGATGACCAAAGCCGGCGGCGGCTCGATCATCAACATCTCATCGGTGGAAGGCTTCACCGGCGCGGCCGGAATGTCTGCCTACAGCGCGAGCAAATTCGGCATCCGCGGGATCACCAGATCCGCGGCACAGGAGCTCGGCAAGCTCGGGATCAGGGTCAATTCCGTGCACCCAGGCGGCATCATGACGACCATGACGGCTACCGCGTTCGAATCATTTACTGAGATCAGCGACGGCGAGGGCTTCATGCGCTCGCTGCCGATTGCCCGGTTCGCGAAATCGTCCGAGGTATCCCCGCTGGTTGTGTACCTTGCCTCGGACGAGTCGTCGTACTGCACGGGAAGCGAGTTCGTGGTCGACGGCGGCATGCTGTCGGGACCGGGTTACTGAACGGAGGAATGCGACAATGACCGGCATCACCAGGCTGGACGGCCGCGTCGCGATCGTCACCGGGGCAGGAAACGGGCTCGGCCGGGCCGAAGCACTTGCCCTGGCCGCGGCCGGAGCGAGCGTCGTGCTGAACGACCTGCCCGGCGAGGCTGTGGACGCGGTCGCGGCCGAGATTGGTGCGGCGGGCGCCAGCGCTGTCGTCAGCGCGGGCGACATCGGCGAGTGGGCGACAGCGGAAGAGCTGCTCGCGACCGCGCTGCGCGAATTCGGCCAGCTAGACATCCTGGTCAACAACGCCGGGGTCCTTCGCGACCGGATGATTTTCTCGATGTCACCGCAGGAGTGGGACCTGGTCTTGCGCACTCATCTGCGCGGGCACTTCCTGACCAGCCGGGTGGCCACCGCTTACTGGCGGGAGCAAAGCAAGCAGGCGAGCGGCCCGGTGTACGGACGCGTCGTGAACACCTCCTCTGAAGCCTTCTTGCTGGGTTCGTCCGGTCAGCCGAACTACGCGGCCGCCAAGGGCGGCATCACTGCGCTCACGCTAACGACGGCGCGCAGTTGCGCCAGGTACGGGGTGCGAGCCAACGCCATCTGCCCGCGGGCCAGGACCGCGATGACAGCGGACCTGATGGGCGTTGCTCCGGCGGACGGGCCAGACCCGCTCGACCCGAAGTACGTCGCGCCGCTGGTGACTTACCTGTCCGGTCCGGCAGCCGAGAACATCAACGGCGAGGTTTTCGTTATCCACGGCGGCGTCGCCGCGGTCATGGCGCCGCCAGCTGTCAAGACCACGTTTCTGGCCAAAGAGAACGGGTCGGCTGACGGGATGTGGACGCTCGACGCTATCGCCAGCGCGCTGGAAGGGTTTGAAACCGGACCGTCGGGGGCGGGATTCTTGTGCGAGGACACGCTCGCGCTGGCGAGCGAGACGATCGGGTTTAGCGCTAGTTAACTCAGCGGAGGGCAGTAGTGCCTAAACAGCGTGACCGAGTGCAGATGACCGCGGCAGAGGTCGAAAACATGCTGGCGTCGAACCGCAAGGTGCAGCTGGCGACGATCAGCCCGGACGGCTATCCGCACCTGGTCACGATGTACTACACACTCGTCGACGGCAAGATCGCGTTCTGGACCTACCGAACCTCGCAGAAGGCACTCAACCTGGCGCGCGATCCGCGGATCAGCTGTCTGGTCGAGACCGGTCAGGCCTACTTCGACCTGCGCGGCGTACAGATCCAGGGCACTGTGGAAACGATCATCGACCCCGATGTGATTTACCGGATCGGCCTGGCGGTCGGCAACGTGGTGGGGAACGCGTCCGCAGGGGCCAGCGCTGTCGGCACTGGCGCGGCCGGGCGATGCGGTCAACGAGTACGTGGCCAGTGCGGCGCGGAAGCGGTACGCCTACATCGTCGAGCCGGCCCGCGTCATCTCCTGGGACCACACCAAGTTGTCCGGCCAGTAGCGCGCAGCGCTGACGCAATTCTCCGCGCCAATCCACTCGGCGCTGTCGTTCGAGGGGCGACGGTCGGAGTGGAATCGCGATTCTCAGCGCAGTAGGACATGCCGGGCGACACATCCGCGGCTGACCGCATCATCGGCTGCCCGGAGTGGCGGAGCCAGGCCGTGGTGAGATGTCAGGCTGTCCTCATGGATTTCAAACTCGAACTCGTGATCATCCCGGTTACGGACGTAGACCGGGCCAAGGAGTTTTACCTGGAACGAGCCGGCTTCCGGCTTGATGTCGATCACCGTGCCGGCGAGGACTTCCGCGTGGTGCAGGTCACGCCGCAAGGTTCGGCATGCTCGGTGACGCTGATGCGCAACCCCGATGCGGCCGGGTCACTTCAGGGCTTGCACCTTGTCGTGGCCGACATCGAGGCCGCGCGAGCCGAACTAGCGGGCCGGGGCATGGCTGTCAGCCAGCCGTTCCATTTCGGCCCGGAGGGTCAGACGCCCGGTCTCGATCCGCAGCGTGCCAGCTATAACTCTTTCTTGTCGTTCAGCGATCCGGACGGCAACGGCTGGCTAGTTCAGGAAGTCAAAGCTGGCGAAGCGGCACATTGATGGCCCGCGTTACATCATCTCGTCGGTCGTCGGGATCAGCACAGTCTTGACCTCGGTGTAGGCCTCGATCGCGGTGCGGCCGCCCTCGCGGCCGATGCCGGACTGCTGGTACCCGCCGAAGGCCGCGTGCGGCTCGAGCCCGTATCCGTTGATGCCGACGGTGCCGGCACGCAGCGCTTTCGTCATCCGCAGTGCGCGCTTGATGTCCGATGTCCACACGGTCGCGGCGAGGCCGTACTCCGTCGTGTTGGCAATCTTGATGGCCTCTTCCTCGTCAGTGAACGGGATCACCGACAGGACCGGGCCGAAGATTTCCTCGCGCGCAATCGTCATGTCGTTGTTCACGTCGGTGAACAGGGTCGGCGCGACGAAGTTCCCGGCCGCGAGCTCACCGTCGCCGCGCGTGCCTCCGCATACCAGGTTCGCGCCCTCGGCCTGCCCGGCGTCGATCAGCTTGAGCACCCGGTCAAGCTGGCGGGCGTTGATCAGCGGCGAAGACGTTACCGCGGGGTCGAACGGGTTGCCGTAGCTGACCATCCCGGCGATCATCTCGCGCCATGCCGTTGAACTCGTCGACCTTGTCCCGGTGCACCAGTGCCCTGGTCTGTGCCAGGCAGACCTGACCGGACAAGCCAAGAGTCACGGTGCCCATGGTCAGCGCAGCGGCCGTGCCGGCGTCGCCGTCAGCGAAGACCAGCGCCGGGCTCTTGCCGCCGAGTTCCAGGCTGACTCGCTTGAACGTGCTCGCCGACGCTTCGATGATCTTCCGGCCCACTGCCCGGCTGCCGGTAAAGGAGATCTTGTCGACCATCGGGTGATTAATCAGCGCGTCGCCGGTCGGATCGCCGGGTCCGGTCACGACATTGAGCACGCCGGCCGGCAGCCCGGCCTCCTCGATCAGCCGAACCAGTCGCAGTACCGCGAAGGTCGCGTACTCCGATGGCTTCAGCACGACCGTGCAGCCCGCCGCCAGAGCGGGTGCCAGCTTCTGGGCGGTCAGCAGCAACGGCGCGTTCCACGGCACGATCGCGGCGACGACGCCGACCGGTTCGCGCAGCGTCATGATCAGATGGTCGCCGCCCTGGTAGGGCGGCAGCGTCTCGCCCGCCAGCTTGTCCACCCAGCCGGCGTGATGGTCGAAGACGTCCGCCACGAAGGCGGCCGACATCCCGTACACGGCGCCGAAACTCAGCGGCACGCTGTTGTCCAGTGCCTGTAGCGCGAGCAGTTCGTCGCCGTGCTCGCGAACCAGGTCGGCAACGCGGCGCAGGATCCGGATCTTCTCGGTGGCGCGCGACCGGGGCCACGGCCCCTCGTCAAAGGCGGTGCGCGCCGCGCGGACTGCTCGGTCGACGTCAGCGGGGCTGGCGACCGGGAACGAGGCGACGTCTTCGCCGGTCGCGGGATGGCTGTGCGTCCAGGTCTGCTCGGCCGAGCCAGGCCCCCATGACCCGTCGATCAGCAACTCGCCATCGCTCAGACCGATCTCGTCCCGGTGCGTCTTGATCGAAGCAACCATCGCGTGCCCCTCTGACTGGAACGTGTTCTACTTCCTCGGAGGGTATACCGGCGGCGGTCTAGCGGTATAGCCACAGGCGTCCGCCGCCTCCTGGCAGGCCGTGCGCGCCGATGACGGGTGGGGCTGGTTGGAAAGCGCCGCGTCCACTGGTACGAGAATTCTGCACCAGTGTGGTACAATATTACTGTACGAGATTAAGGGAGGCTGGCGTGGCCATTAGTGCTAGCGAGGCCCGCTCACGGTTGTTTCCGCTCATTCAGCAGGTGAATGAAGACCACGAGCCGGTGCGGATCAACTCCAAGAGTGGCGATGCCGTGCTCATGTCGGCCGACGACTTCGATTCCTGGCAGGAGACTATCTACCTGCTGCGTTCTCCCGCGAATGCCCGCCGCCTCATGGAGGCCGTAGCCAGAGATAAGTCCGGACATGGCGGCATCGCCAGGACCATTGACGAACTCCAGGCTCTGGCGGGCGAGTAGTGAGAGGTATCCGCTTCGACCCTGCTGCCTGGGAGGACTTACTTTACTGGCTGGCATCGGACCGGAGGATGGCGACGAGGATCACGCGCCTGATCTGCGAGATTCAGCGCGACCCGTTCACAGGCATCGGGAAGCCTGAGCCGCTGAAGGGTGACCTGTCTGGGTACTGGTCGCGCCGGATCGACGACGAACACCGCTTGATCTACCGGGCCGATGATAAGGAGGTGAAGATCCTCAAGGCTCGGTATCACTACAGCGACTGAGTACCCGGAATGGTCGGCGCACCTCGGCTGCGCTGTAGACCAGCTGACCTCTCAGCGAACGGATGATTGCCCCGAACGACAGTCATTTGCTACGTTCACCCCCAATCTCACAGGCGGGGGCGAGGATGATCGGGATACCCGACCCGACCAACGGTAACCAGGAGCTAGCCGGTCGGCTCCAGCCGTACTTGCGGCCAGGCGAGCAACTGCTGTGGTGCGGCCGGCCCGATCCAGCGGTGATCTTCAACCGGGCCGACGTGATAGGTGTCCCGTTCAGCCTTGTCTGGCTAGGCATCGCGCTAGCCATTCAGCAGGGCGCGGGAGCGTTGGCTGCTCCGCAGCCGTTCCGGCTTGTCGTCGACCTGTTCGTGGCGATGGGCATCTACCTAGTGGCCGGCCGGTTCGTCACGCGCTGGATCGGCAAGCGCAGGACCGTGTACGGGATCACCCCTGACCGGGTGCTGGTCCGGTCGGGCTCGACCTTCCGGGATACCCCCGTGAAGGGCGGCTCCATGGTGGTCCGGCGAGGCTTGGGCGGCCGGCACGCGACGGTCGTCTTCGAGCCGTTCGGCTCCTACATCGTCAGCCAGATGGGAACCATGACCGGACCGCCAATGCCGGGCACCGGCATTCCCACGATGGGACCGCCGACAAGCAGGCGGGTAGCGCCTGGCCGGATCTTCTTCGCCGACGTTGCCAAGCCGGACGCCATGCTGGCGGCCGTCAATCAAGCCAGAACAGTGTTATCGGCCGGGCAGGCGTTCGTTGACCGGGCAAGAGGCTGACCACGTGGCGGGGCGGGCGATGACGCTCGACGGCGTCATCGGCGAGTTGCGATCCGGGATGACCATCGGGATCGGCGGCTGGGGCTCGCGGCGCAAGCCGATGGCGCTGGTCCGGGCGCTTGCTGGGTCGGGCCTAACCGATCTGACCATCGTCAGCTGCGGAGGACCGGACGTGGGCCTGCTCGTCGCGGCAGGGAAAGTCCGGCGGCTGGTCGCCGGGTTCGTGTCGCTGGACTCGATCCCGCTTGAGCCGCACTTCCGGCAAGCGCGGCAGCACGGCGCCATTGAGTTCACCGAACTCGACGAGGGCATGCTGCACTGGGGCCTGCTGGCGGCCGCGCACCGGCTGCCGTTCCTGCCGATGCGGGCCGGACTCGGCTCGGACGTGCTGCGGGTCAACCCGGACCTGCGGACAGTCCGGTCTCCGTATGCCGACGGTGAAGCGTTCGTCGCGGTGCCGGGGTTGCCGCTGGACGCTGCGTTCGTGCATATGAACCGAGCTGATTCGGGCGGGAACGGGCAGTACCTGGGGCCGGATCCGTACTTCGATGACTTGTTCTGCCTGGCCGCTGACCGCGCCTACCTGTCCTGCGAGCGGATCGTGCCGACGCGGGACCTGCTGGCAGCAGGGCCGCCGCAGAGCCTGCTGATCAACCGCGCGATGGTGGCGGGCGTGGTGGAGACGCCGCACGGCGCACACTTCACCAGCTGCGTTCCGGACTATGACCGGGACGAAGAGTTCCAGGCGCGGTATGCGAGAGCGGCGGGAACCCCTGACAGCTGGGCTGCGTTCGCGGCGGAGTTCCTGTCCGGTACAGAGGCCGACTACCAGGCTGCGGTAGCGCGCTTCGCCGCCGCGGCTGCCACTACCGGCAGCCTGTCAGCCGGCCTCGCGGCCGGCCAGACGGCCAGCGTTACTCCCGGCAGGCGAGCGTGAGCAGCGGCGAGCCGACGCTCGCGGAGATCTGCGTGGTCGCTTGTGCCGAAGCATGGCGCGGCGACGGAGCGATTCTGGCAAGCCCGATGGGATTGATCCCGACCCTGGGTGCGCGGCTGGCGCAGCTGACGTTCGAGCCGGATCTGCTGCTCACCGACGGTGAGGCAACGCTGCTGGCGCCGGCTGCCGACCGGGTAGCCGAGGGCTGGATGCCCTTCCGCCAGGTGTTCACGATGCTTGCGGCAGGCAAGCGCCACGTCATGATGGGCGCGTCCCAGCTTGACCAGTTCGGCAACCAGAACATCTCGTGCATCGGCGACTGGGCCCGTCCCAAGGCCCAGCTGCTAGGCGTCCGCGGAGCTCCCGGCAATACCGTCAATCACCCGGTGAGCTACTGGGTGCCGAGTCACTCCCGCCGGGTCCTGGTCGACCGGGTCGACATGGTCAGCGGCGTTGGCTACAACCGGGCGGCCGGGCTGACCGGCCCGGTGGTCCGGTTCCATGAGCTGCGACGGGTCGTGACCAATCTGGCAGTGCTCGACTTCGGCGGGCCCGACCACTCGATGCGGCTGCGCTCGGTTCATCCCGGTGTCTCGGTGTCCGACGTCGCGGACGCGACTGCCTTCCTGCTCGCCGCGCCGTACCAGGTGCCGCAGACCCGGCTGCCGACCACAGCCGAACTCGCGCTGATCCGCGAGCGGCTCGACCCGGACGCACGGCGCGAACAGGAACTGGCGTGAGCTAGCAGCCCGATCGCCGGTCTCAGCCCGACTCGTCGACCCGATTGCCCACCAGAACAATCCAGACCGGGCCTGGCGCGAATCTCATCCGCTGGCCGGACCCAGTGGTGTAAGTCGTCCCGTCGACCAGACGGGGGCGGGACCAGTTCACCCGGTACGCCTTGCCGTTACGCAGCACGATCGCGGTGCCGTGGCCGATCGTCTGCGCGTACGGCGGCCGCAAACCGTACTCAAGGAACTTGGAGGTCGACACGTTGGTGTGCTGGATCACCACGGTCGCTGCGGACAACTGCTGGCCTTCGGTGCTACCTGCCCTGGCACCGTCGATCCAGACGAGCCAGCGTCTCTGCCGGGCGGACCAGGTGAACTTGAACGATGCCGCAGGGTAGGACACCGACGCCGACGACGTGGTGCGCCCGCCAAGATTTGGCGTGCCGAACCTGAACCCGATGTCGTGCGCCTTGCTCGCACCGCCTGCTTCCTTAAGCAACTGGTGGGTGTCCGCGTACAGGTTGTACGGCGCGACCCGGTTGTTATCCCGGTAGTAGCCGGCCACGCGACCGGCATAGAGGTCCACGATCTTGGCTCGCTCGACGACCCGGGTCAGTCGCGGCTGGGCCCCTGACCAGGCGAAGGCAGGCCGGCCGAACTGCCGTAGCAACTCCAGGTCGTCCGCTCTGGCGCTGCGGACCGGGCCGATCACGGGCGGGAAGTGCGAGGAAAAGATAGCCAGGAACCGGCTGAGCCCGCCTTCGACCGGCAGCACGTACACGATGTCCGCGTCGGTCAGCCCGGTCTGCGGGCGCGCGTACACGATGTTGTCGATCTTCACCGCGAGGACCGGGCCTAGCTTTTTTACCGGCTCGCCGGTGAACGGCGACAGTAGCCTGCCCGGGGCAGCGATGGTGTGGGTCGGGCTCGGCGTCGGCGTCGGGCTCGCTTTCGGCGCAGCCTTGGGTACGGGAGTGCTGCCGAATACAAAGCCGAGGCTCGTAGCGGCAGCTATGCACGCGACCGCTCCTGCGGCCGAGACGACGATCTTTCTGCGGGTCCAGTTCATGGTCGGGGCCTGCCGATCTGTGACAGCAAGACGGCTACGACAAGCTTGTAACCGCCTCCTGCGGGTTGTCGACCGTCATCACGATCCGGTCGTAGTGCTGACCGGCCAGATCAATGACGATAGCCGGACCGCTGCCGTGGCAGACCGCGAACGTAGTCCCGCTCCCGCTGCGCCAGGTGCCGACCATGATCACGTCGGGAAAGTAGGCGCCCGGCATCCGCAAGCCATGAACTTCCGCCATGCCATCGGCCACCGCGCGGACGCTCGTCACCGAGCTGCGGGGAAAGGCCAGGTCACGGTGCAGGGCCTCGGCCTTCTCAGCTGCGGACATCGCGAGAGTTATCGTGTCGTCGTTGATCACCAGATTCGCCACGCCTGCCATTCTGCCTGGTAGCGGGCCAGACGACGGGCCGCGAGAAAAACTAGGCGAAAACTTCGGCAGTCGATGTCGAATCAGCGCCAGCGCGCTCGACGCACTGGTGAGAGCGGCCGTCGAGGGCGGGCATCGCCGGATAGTAAGGGCCGCAAGACAGAAAGGACAGCGGAGATGAAGTTCTTCGGATACACCCTGGGCGATCCGGACACGCCAGTCGGGCCTGCCAGCCCGGAGATGTATGAGCGGATGAGCGCGTTCGTCGAGGAGGCGACCAAGGCAGGGGTACTGCTGGCGACCGGCGGCCTGGCGCCGCTGAACGAGGCGGTCAAGGTCAAATACTCCGGCGGTGAGTTCACCGTGCTGGACGGGCCGTTCGCCGAGGCCAAGGAACTGGTAGGCGGCTGGGGCCTGATGGAGACCAGGGACATCAGCGAGGCGATCGAGTGGACCAAGCGGTTCCTGGCTATCGCTGGCGACGGCGAAAGCACGATCCGGGAGGTCTACGGGCCGTGACCAGGTTCCTGCGGGGCAGACCGGCCTGAGCTGTGGCCGGTTTGCCTCGCAGCGCATGCGGTGGTGTGATCGGGTGGCGTGACCGACGCCAGAACGCGAGCCGCGATCGAGACCGTCATCCGGCTGGAGTCCGCCCGGCTCATCGCGGGCCTGGCGCACTACACCGGTGATATCGGACTGGCCGAGGATCTGGCGCAGGATGCCATCGTGGCCGCACTCGAGCAGTGGCCGGCCGAAGGCGTGCCGCGCAATCCCGGTGCCTGGCTGACCACCGTCGCCAGGCGCCGCGCAATCGACTTCTTCCGCCGCAGCAGCGACCTGAACAGGAAATACGCGGAGCTCGGCCGCGCCCTCGCGGCCCCGGGTGCGGCCTGGACACCCGATTTCGACCGGGCGTTCTCCGACGACATCGACGACGACTTGCTCAGGCTCATCTTCACGGCCTGCCACCCGGTGCTGAGCGTGCCGGCCAGGGTTGCGCTCACGCTCCGGTTGCTCGGTGGCCTGACCACGGCCGAGATAGCGCGCGCGTACCTGGTGCCCGAACCTACGATCGCGCAGCGAATCGTGCGGGCGAAGAAGACGCTGGCTCAGGCGGAGGTGCCGTTCGAGGTGCCGGAAGCCGGCCAGCGGGCGCCGCGACTTTCCGCGGTGCTTGAAGTCATCTACCTGATCTTCAACGAGGGTTACTCCGCTACTGCCGGGGACGACTGGATGCGGCCCGCGCTCTGCGCCGAGGCAGTCCGGCTCGGCCGGGTGCTGGCCCAGCTAGCGCCTGCCGAGCCGGAGGTGCACGGCCTGGTCGCGCTGCTGGAGATTCAGGCATCCCGGATCCCGGCTCGCACCGACGCGCGCGGTGAGCCGGTATTGCTGGCGGACCAGGACCGGTCCCGGTGGGACCGGCTGCTGATTAGACGCGGCCAGACAGCGCTCGAAACTGCGCTTAGCCTCGGCGGGGAACGTGGCCCGTACGCCCTGCAGGCTTCGATCGCGGCCTGTCATGCCAGGGCATTCCGGGTCGAGGAAACCGACTGGGCTGCCATCGTGGCGCTGTACGGGCTGCTGGCGGAGGTGATGCCGTCGCCGGTGGTCGAGCTCAACCGCGCGGTAGCGATATCCATGGCCTACGGACCGCAGGCCGGCCTCGACCTCGTGGACCAGCTCACTGCCGAGCCCGGCCTTGCGCAACTACCACCTGCTCCCGGCCGTTCGTGGTGACCTGCTACGGAAACTCGGCCGCGAGGCAGAAGCGCGGGCTGAGTTCGCTCGCGCTGCCACGCTGACGAGCAACGAGCGGGAACGGCAGCTGTCCGCAGATCGCGCCCGAGGCCCGGCAGAATAGCGGCATGGCCGACTCCTTCGCCGCGCGGTTCGCGGCCGTCCGGGCTGCGACCGGGCCGCTGGTATGCGGGCTCGATCCGTCCGGCGACTTGCTAACCAGCTGGCAGCTTGGCGACACCCCGGACGGGCTCGACCAGTTCGCCGACATCATGCTCGAAGCGGTGACCGGCCCGGTCGGCCTGATCAAGCCGCAGTCGGCGTTCTACGAGCGGCATGGCTGGCGGGGCATCCGGACGCTGCAGCGGCTCGTCGCCAGCGCCAGGGCGGCCGGACTGCTCGTCATCCTGGACATCAAGCGCGGCGACGTCGGAACAACGAACGACGCATACGCAGAGGCTTACCTTGGCAATGGCGCGCCGCTCGCGGCGGACGCCATCACAGTTCATCCCTACCTCGGCCTCGGTGCCATGAGCACGTTCGTGTCACGGGCCGAAGAGTCCGGCAGCTGCCTGCTCGTCGTCACGCGCTCCTCGAATCCCGAAGGCCGCCCAGTGCAGACCGCGCTGACGGTGCACACAGCGCTGAGAGTGCACACAGCGCTGACAGTGCAGACCGCGCAGGCAGGCCCCGGCGCGTCGGTCGAGCAGCAACTACTGCGGGAGATCGGTGCGCTGAACCAGCGGCTGGCGCCCGGCGCGATCGGACCGGTCGGCGCCGTGGTCGGTCCCACCCACATGCATCCCGAACTTGACCTCGCCGCGGCAAACTGCTTGTTCCTTGCGCCTGGTGTTGGCGCGCAAGGTGCGACCGCTTCCGACGTCGCGGCAGTGTTCGCCGCTTGCCCGGACCGGGTGATGCCGAGCGTGTCCCGGTCGGTTCTGTCGGCTGGCCCGAGCGTCAGCCAGCTGCGGGACACACTGTCGGCGCTGGCCGCGGAGTTCCGCGCGATCCTGTGAGCCGCGCGTGTACCAGCCGCCCTGGCCGCGGCTCAGAGCGCGAGAGCGCTAGCTAGCTGGGTGTAACCCGGCATCGGATCGGCATTCGCCTCGGTCAGCAGCTGAACGCACACGTGGTCGGCGCCCGCCTGCAGGTGCGCGGCCAGTTGCGCGGCCACCTGGTCGGGGCTGCCGTGTGCGACGAGCGCGTCGACCAGCCCGTCGCTGCCGTCGTCCGCCAGGTCCTCGTCGGTGAAGCCGAGCCTGCGCAAGTTCGAGGTGTAGTTCACCAGGCGCAGGTAGGGGTTGCTGACGCGCTTGCGGCCGAGTGCTCGGGCCCGGGCCACATCGGTGTCGATCACGACCTTGTGCTCGGGAGCCAGCAGCCGGTCCGGGCCGAGAATCTCGCGCGCCTGGCGGGTGTGCTCCGGCGGCACCAGGTACGGGATCGCGCCGCCGGTACGGTCGGCCGCGAGCTGCAGCACTTTGGGGCCGAGCGCGGCAAGAACAATATGACCGGAGGAAACGTGGTTGGCAACGAGCTGGTCAACGTACGTCGCGAGAGTGTCGTACGGGCTGGCATAGTGCGGCGTTGCCTCCCGGTGGCCCGCACCGACGCCGAGCACGAAGCGATCGGGGTACTTGGCCTGAACGCGGGCATACGATTGCGCGACCGTGACCGCATCGTCTTTCCACATGTTCACGATGCTGGTACCGACGCACAGCGTGGTCGTCGCGCTGAGCAGTTCGTCGGCGATCGCGAGGTCGCCGTCGGGTGAGCCGCCGAGCCATAGAGCGCCATAGCCGAGGCGTTCGATGGCCACGGCCAGGTCGGGCGTCGTCTGGGTAGCGGCCCGCCAGATACCAAACGTTCCGAGCCGCTCCGCCAGCTCCGATGCCATGTGCCCTCCTTCGATCCCGCGACCATGCGCGGTCGTTCGCTACTAGATACCCATGAGGCCGGCCATCTGTTCCATCTGGTGGTCGAAGAACTCCGCCCGGGCGTCAATCACGTTGTTCAGCTGGCCGAACAGCTCGAAACTCACCACGCCGAACAGCTGCAGCCAGGAGGTCAGGCCGGCTTGCAGCAGCTCTTCTGGCAGCCCGGCAGCGATCTGGTCGCGGGCCCGGGCCAGATCGGCGCGCACTCGGCCAGGCAGCGGTGCTGACGCCCGGAGACCGCGCTCGGTGAGCGCGCCGGACGCGTACCCGTCGGTCAGGATCTGCGCTAGCACTACCGGTGTCCTGGCAGCGGCAAAGATCGTGTCCTGCGGGGCGGCGTAACCAGGAACGGGGCTGCCGTACAGCAGCGCGTACTCGGCCGGATTCGCCAGCGCCCAGTTCCGTACGGCCCGGGCCGCGCTGAGCCAACGGGACCGGAGCTCGGCCCGGTCGGTCACTGCGGCGTCGGCTGCTTCTACCGCGGCGCCGAGGGCGTTGTAGCCGTCGATGATGAGCGCCGTCAGCAGGTCGTCCCGGCTGGCGAAGTAGCGATACAAAGCCGACGACACCATGCCCATGTCGCGGGCGACGGCACGAAGCGACAGGTTCGCCCCCTCGGCCGCCAGGTGGCGGCTCGCGACCGCCTTGATCTCGTCGATCATCTCGGCCCGGACCCGGGCCCGGATGGATGCGGCTGGCATAACCAAGATTATCGCACACATTCGAGAGCAGTGCTCTTGCAACCGCCTGGGTTTCCTGACAGACTGATGCTTACAAGAGAGAGCGATGCTCTCTTAACAGAACAGGAGAAGCGAAATGTCAGAGCACGTCATTGTCGGAGCAGGGGCAGTCGGATCAGCGGTCGCAGTCCTGCTGGCTGAGCGCGGCGAGCACGTCCGTGTTGTCAGCCGCCATGGCAGCGGACCCGAGCACCCGGCGATCGAGCGGGTGGCCGCGGACGCGACCGACGCGCAGCGGCTGACCGAGCTGTCGGCTGGCGCAGCCGCGCTGTATAACTGCGCGAACCCGCAGTACCACCAGTGGTTCACTGACTGGCCGCCGCTGGCCTCCGCACTGCTCACTGCCGCGGAGCGCAGCGGGGCCGTGCTGGCCACGATGAGCAACCTGTATGGCTACGGGCCGGTCGACGGGCCGATCAGCCAGAAGACGCCGCTCGCAGCGACCCATCCCAAGCTCCGGCTCCGCGCGGAAATGTGGCAGGACGCCCTTGCCGCGCACCATGACGGCCGGATCCGCGCGACGGAGGTCCGCGCGAGCGACTACATCGACCAGAACTCGCTGCTCTCGACGCAGCTCGGCAAGCCGCTGCTGGCCGGCTCACGGGCGTACTCGCCGTGGCCGCTGGACGTGCCGCACAGCTGGACCGCGATCACCGACTGCGCCCGCGCCCTGGTGACGGTGGCCGCCGATGAGCGGTCTTTCGGCCAGGCCTGGCTGGTTCCCACCGGCCCGGCGCTGACAGTGCGGCAGCTGGCGGTCAGATTCGCCGAAGTCAATGGTGCGCCTGCCGGCCAAGGTGACCGCCATCCCGTATCCGGTGATGTGGGCGGTTGGCTTGTTCTCCCCGCTGATCAAGGAACTGCGGACCACCCGGTACCAGTTCACCGCGCCGTTCGTGCTCGATTCGAGTGCCACGACGGAGACGTTCGGGCTCAAGCCCGCGCCCCTCGACGACGTGCTGCGGGACACCGCAGCTCGGTTGCGCGGCTAACCCAGTCAGTGCCCGCCGAGCCGCCAGGGGCCGGACGCACAGCCAGGACCTGCAGTAACCGCCCGAAGTGTCACAGTGTGGTTAAACCTGGCTGACACCTCTCAAAAATCCCGCTGAACCACCGTATAATGCCTACTCACATGGTAGGAAGTCGAGATATTTTCTCGGCGCGAGCCTCTCGGGCCGAAGGAGTTGTCGAATGCATACGACCCGCAAACTGGCTAGTGACAGCCGCTGCCCTAGCGCTGACAACTCTGGTGGCAGCCTGCGGAGGCGGCGGCGGTGGCACGATCGGCGGCGGCTCCGCCGTGAAAGGGCAGAAGATCAACGGCGGCACTGTCACGATCGCCGAGGTCGGCGCGTCACCGAACGACATCTTCCCGCTGCTGCCGTCGACCAACTCCAACGGCTATAACGGGGACCTCACCCTCGGTTCGTGGCCGTGGCTCGTGTACTCGGGCAACGGCGCGCAGTCTGTCCCTAATCCGCAGGAGAACCTGTACAGCTCGCTGACCTACTCCGACAACGACAAGGTCATCACGATCGTGCTCAAGCCGTGGAAGTGGTCCGACGGCGTGCCGATCACCAGCAGGGACTTCACCTTCGTCTACAACATGCTCAAGGTGGAGTACAACGACTGGTTCAACTACGTGTCGGGCCTGTTCCCAGTCGATGTCGCGAAGGTAAGCACGCCGAACGCTCACACGGTGGTGCTCGACCTGACCCGGTCGTACAACCCGACGTTCTATACCGACAACGTGCTCGCCACTATCCCGCTGCTGCCGCAGCACGCCTGGGACAAGACGTCGGCGTCGGGCAAGGTGGGCAACTACGACGAGACCACCGCTGGCGCCAAGGCAGTCTGGAACTTCCTGCAAGCGCAAGGCTCGCAGATGAGCACCTTCGCCACGAACCCGCTCTGGCAGGTCGTGGACGGACCGTGGAAGCTGGCGGCGTTCCAGACTTCGGGCTACTACGCCTGGGTGCCGAACAAGAATTACTCCGGCCCGGACAAGCCGGTGCTGAGCAAGGTGATCTGGACGCCGTTCACCACCGACACCGCCGAGATGGACACGCTCCGCTCCGGCACTTCCCTCGACATCGCGCAAGTGCCGCTGAACGACATCCGGCAGATTCCTGCGCTGAAGGCTCAGGGCTACTCGGTGGCGCAGGTGCCTGCGCCCGGAGTCGCCGAGATCCTGCCGAACTTCTACGCGCCGGTCGCCGGCCTGCTGTTGCGCCAGCTGTACATCAGGCAGGCGATGGAGTACCTGATCAACCGGAAGCAGATCGTGCAGAAGGCGTTCGCCGGATACGCCGATCCGGGCAATGGTCCTGTCCCCGTCCTCTACGGCCAGCAGTTGGACTCTCCGCTGGAGAAGGCCGGCGGCCCGTACCAGTACAACCCGGCGAAGGCCATTGCGCTGCTGAAGGCCAATGGCTGGAAGGTCGTGCCGGGCGGTACGGACACCTGCGTGCGACCGGGTACCGCAGCCGGCGAGTGCGGCGCCGGCATTACCGCAAACGAGCCGCTGACCTTCCAGCTGCTGTTCGCTTCCGGGACCGAGTCGTTCGACGAGCAGAACGCCGCGGTCCAGTCCTCCGAGTCCCTCGGCGGCATCAAGATCACCCTGAAGTCCGAGCCGTTCAACACGCTGGTGTCCACCACCGGTACCTGTAACGCCCAGTCGCATCCGGCATCGATCTGCGACGACTGGCAGATACAGCAGTACGGCTACAACCAGTACCTCATGGATCCGAGCGGAGCCGGGCAGTTCAACACCGACGCCAACGGCAACTACGGCGGCTACTCGACCCCGCAGATGGACCAGCCTGATCGACGCGACCGAGTACGGCTCGAGCGACGCAGCGTTCTTTGCCTACGAGGACTACGCGGCTGAGCAGCTGCCGCTGCTCTGGCTGCCCAACGAGTCGACGGTCTTCGTGTACAAGAGCAACCTCGCGGGAGTCACCCCGCTGAACCCGTTCTCCGGTCTCTTGAATCCCGAGGTGTGGTACTACACCAAGCCAGCTTCATGACCTGGTATCTCATCCGCCGGATCGGGCAGTCGGTCGCCGTCATCGTCGGCGTCATGATCCTGACGTTCATCCTGGTCCACCTGGAGCCGGGCAGCACGGCCAGTGCGGTGCTCGGGCTGAAGGCGACGCCCGCGCGGGTGGCGATCTTCAACGACACCTACGGGCTCAACCGGCCGCTGCCGGTGCAGTTCTGGCTGTACTGCGTCCATGTGCTGCACGGCAACTTCGGTATCTCCTACGTTGCCGGGCAGCCGGTGTCGACCCTGATCGCGCAGCGGCTGCCGCGCGACGCTGTGCTTCTCGGCATCTCCACTCTGCTCGCGCTGATCATCGGCATACCGATGGGCCTGTACCAGGCCATCCACCACGGCACGGTGCGCGACGACATCGTGGCGGGCACCTGGTTCACGCTCTACTCGGCTCCGGACTTCATGGAAGCGCTGCTGCTGATCGCAGTCTTCAGCGTGCACTTCCACCTGCTGCAGCCCGCCTTCACTGGCGGCATCAGCTCGGTCGGCGGCCTGTTCGCCGATCCGAACGCGCTGATACTGCCGGTGGTCGTGCTTTCGATCAACAGCGTGGCCGGTTTCAGCCAGTACATGCGCTCTTCCGCCATCGAGGAACTAGCGCAGGAATACATCCGCACTGCCCGCGCCAAGGGCCTGGCCGAGCGGCTGATTCTCACCAGGCACCTGCTCCGCAATGCGGTGCTGCCGATCATCACCATCCTCGGATTGTCACTGCCCGACATCGTGGCCGGCGCCGTGATCGCGGAAGCGATCTTCAACTTCCCCGGCATGGGCCTGCTGTTCTGGCAGTCGGCGCTGGCCCATGACTTCCCGGTCATGCTGGGCGCGACGCTGATCATCGGCGTGGCGACAGTCACCGGAAACCTGGCAGCGGACATTGCCTATGGAGTTCTAGATCCAAGGATCCGGCATGCAGTCTGACGGAGCGGCGATCGCCGGACCACTGGGTATCACGCCGGAAGGCGGGGAGGTCACCAGCAGGACCGGCGGCAGGAGCCTCTTCTGGGACGACTTCCGGCACAGCAAGCGCGCCATCGGCGGCTGCGTGGTCGTCCTGCTGCTGCTTCTGTTCTGCTTCGTCGGGCCGCTCATTTACCGGACGAATCAGATAGCCGTCAACCTGAATCTCGGGAACTTGCCGCCAGGGAACGGCCATCCGCTCGGCACCGACGAATACGGGATCGATGTTCTCGGCCGGCTGATGGTCGGCGGCCAGTCCTCGCTGGAACTCGGGTTCGCCGTGGCGATCACGAGCACCGTGATCGGTTCTCTGTACGGCGCGATCTCCGGCATGGTCGGCGGCATTATCGACGCGTTCTTGATGCGCATCGTCGACACGCTGCTGGCCGTGCCCACCTTCATCTTGCTGCTGATCGTGTCCAGCATGTTCGTGCTGAACCTGACAACGATCATCCTGCTGCTGACGCTGCTGTCCTGGCCTTATGTCTGCCGGCTGGTCCGGGCCCAGGTGCTGTCGCTGCGAACTCGCGAGTTCGTGCAGGCCTCGACCGCGATGGGCGCTACGCGCAGGCGCATTCTGTTCCAGCATCTGTTGCCCAACACCTTCAACATCTTCATCGTCACGGCCACGTTCGCGGTTGCCGACGCGATCTACGCCCTCTCCGCGCTGAGTTTCCTCGGCCTCGGGCCGCCGCCGCCATTCGCTGACTGGGGCACGATGCTGACCAGCGGAGTGAACGACCTGTTCGACGGTTATCCGTGGGAGGTGTACCCGGCCCTGATCGTGCTGGTCATCACCGTGCTGGCATTCCGGCAGATCGGCGACGCCCTCAATGACATCGCTTCCTCGCGGTCGACGAGGTAATAGCCCGGAATCCGGGTTGACAAGAGCCGGTCCAGAACCGGGGGGTCGCGCGAGAAACCTGCGAGCGCTGTCGGCCGCCCGGTCTAGCCTGTTGACCGTGGCAGGCAGCGACCCGATCCGGCTTCAGTACGAGGACCTCGTTGACGAGCTGACCGGGATCGCTGGCGTGACGCCGCCGCGCGGCGGTGGCGGATTCGGTCGTAGTGCCCTTCGGTACGAAGGCAAGATCTTCGCGATGCTGGTTCGCGGCAGGCTGGTGCTGAAGCTGCCTGCAAGCCGGGTGACCGCGCTGGTCAGATCCGGCAACGGGGTGGCCTTCGACGCCAATAAGGGCACCCCAATGCGGGAGTGGCTGAGTCTGGACCCTGACTCCGACCTGGACTGGCTGTCACTGGCCACAGAGGCGCTCGATTTCGCCCGCGGGCCAGCCGCGCCGAGCCAGCGTCAGCGCCCGGCCGGCCAGCGCCCGGCCGGCGAGCACTAGACAGGGTTGAGGAAGGCGGTCAGCGCCGCCGTCAGCATCGCCGCATCCGCGGTGCCGGACAGCTCGCGCGCTGAGTGCATGGCCAGCGCCGGGTTGCCGACGTCCACGGTCGGCATGGCGAGGCCTGCGGCGACGATCGGGCCGATCGTCGACCCGCTGCGCACGCCGCTCTTATTGACGAAGTACTGCACCGGGACGCCGGCCTGCTCGGCAGCGAGCAGGAAGGCTGCCTGGGTCGGCGCCGTCGTGCTGTACAAGACGTTCGCGCTGACCTTGATCACCGGGCCGCCGCCGAGCGCTATCCAGTGCCGGGGCTCGTGCCTGTCAGGGTAGTTGGGATGTGTCGCATGCGTCATGTCCGCGGAAACGTGCAGCGACGCGGTAACCGCGCGAAGGAAATCGTCACGGCTGCCGCCGCGGGCGAGCACGGTGCGCTCGAGTTGGCGGCCGAGCCAGGCGCCGTCCGCCCCGGTCGCCGACTGGCTGCCGATCTCCTCATTGTCGAACAGCACGATGGCGCTGACATGCTGCGCAGCCGGGTGCGCAGCGACCGCGCACAGCGCCGAAACGCAGGCAAACGAGCAGGTCAGGTCATCTTGCCGGGCCGAGCTGACGAATTCTTCGTTGACTCCGGCCAGCGTGCCGCCAGCGAGGTCGTAGGTCACGATCTCATGGCTCAGCACGTCCTGCGCGCCAACGCCTAGCTCGGCAGCCAGGAACCGGCTGAACCCGCCCGGGTCCGGTTCACCGAGCGACCAGATGGGCACCATATGCTGCTGCGCGTCTAGCTTGAGGCCGGCCGTCCGGAGGTCCTGGTCCAGGTGAATGGCGAGCTGTGGCACCCGGAGCACCGGCCGGTGAACCCGGATCAGCCGTACCTGCGGACCGTCGGGCGTCCGAACTACGACGCGACCGGCGAGGCCGAGGTCGCGATCCAGCCAGGAATTGAGCAGCGCACCGCCGTAGATCTCGACGCCTAGCTGGCGAATGCCGGCCTGACCAGTGTCCGGGCGTGGCTTCACCCGCAGCGTCGGGCTGTCCGTGTGCGCGCCGAGCAGCCGGAATGGCGTATCCGGAGCGGCGCCCTCGGGCACTACCCAGGCAACCAGCGAGCCGCCCTCCACCACGACGTGCCGTCCCGGACCAGACGGCCACGCTCCGCCCTGCGGAACCTCGGTGAAGCCCGCAGCGGTCAGCCGCCGGAGTGCCTCCACGGCCGCGTGATAGGGCGACGGCGCGGCGTCAAGGAAGGCGATCAGGTCCAGGGCGATCTCGCGAGGGCTGCTCATCGCCCCATCTTGACATGCCTGCCGTGCAGCCTCCGACGCCCGGAATGGGTCGCGAGATTCCGGGTAGTTCGAGCGCCTTGAGATTCCCGGTAACCAAGGAGACTGACAGACATGCTTGCGCTCATCGCCGCAGTGCTCTTCGCGATCGCGTTTATTATCAACGCGGCCGGCATCGCTACCGATGCCGTGTTCGCGCCGTTCAGCTTGATGTTTGCCGGTCTAGCGCTGCTTGCGTTCCACCTCACCGGGAGCGGTCCGGCCATGCCCGCTTACCGGCGCAGGCGCCGCTAACCGCCATCGTCTAACTGACATCGTCGGGCTGCCCTCGAGTACTTGCCTCGCCGAGCGGAAGCGTGATTTCCAGGGTGGTGCCAGCTCCGGGCGGGCTGCGCAACTGGAGATGGCCGCCGAGGGCCTCGGTTCGGTCTTTCAGCCCGACCAGGCCGGAGCCTTGGATGAAATCCGCGCCGCCGTGCCCGTTGTCGCGGACGCACACGCGCAGGACGCTTTCGCTGGCAGCCACCTCGACCTCGGCGGCAGTGGCGTAGGCGTGCTTGGCCGCGTTGGTCAGTGCCTCGGAGACGGTGTAGTAAGCGGCGATCTCGATGGCTTCGGGGAGCCGTCCGTCGACCTGGATGTCGGTGTGGACGGGGATGGCGCATGCGACGGGCTAGCGTTTTCAGCGCGGGACGCAGGCCGCCGTCGGCCAGGATGGCGGGGTGCAGACCGCGAGCGATTTCGCGCAGGTCTTCCAGCACATCGTCGAGGCCGGTAGCCAGATGGTCCAGTTGCTGCGGGAGCGCGGCGGCCCCAGTTTGCACGGTTGCTTGCGCGGCCCGCAGGTCCAGGGCGAGGGAGACCAGGCGCTGCTGCGCGCCGTCGTGCAGATCGCGCTCGATGCGGCGGCGGGTGGCGTCGGCGGTGGCGACGATCCGTGCCCGGGATGCAGTCAGGGCGGCCTGCGCCTCGGCGTTGGCGATCGCGGTGGCGGCCAGTTCAGTGAAGCCGGCCAGTCGCGTCTCGGTGTCGGCCGGCAACGGCTCCACGCGGGACGATCCCACCATCATGACGCCCCAGAGGCGTCCCTCGACGATGACTGGTACACCGACGGCCGTGCGGATCCCGTACTCGCGGACGGCTTCGGCAACGTCACCCGTGGTCCTGGTGTAGTCGTCGATCCGGGCCGCCCTGCCCGTCTTGAACACCATGGTGTGCAGATTGTGCCCGCCGAGCCGCCACCTGGTGCCGACCGGGAACTGAGGACCGGTCCGGTCCCACGAGGCGACCACCGTTCTCGCACCGTCGGCGCCGTACCGGCCCATGGTCGCGTGATCAGCGTGCAGCAGCCGCCCGGCCTCCTCGGCGACCGCGGTCAGTATCTCGGCCGGCGGCGCCGCTTCGGCCACGAGCGTCGCTACCCGCCGGAGCGCGGCCTGTTCCTCCGCGAACTCGCGCAGTTCGACCCGGGCCTGGGCGTTGGCG
The DNA here is from genome assembly GCA_963815575.1 of uncultured Actinomycetota bacterium. Lineage (GTDB taxonomy): Bacteria > Actinomycetota > Actinomycetes > Streptosporangiales > Streptosporangiaceae > JAJYUU01. Next base: position 146,101 of record CAWFHE010000001.1, read on the forward strand.
ATCGCGGTCGCGACCAGTTCGGTAAACCCGGCCAGCCTGGCCTCGGTGTCCTCCGGCAGCGGCTGGTCCCTGGATCCCACGATCATGACGCCCCACAGGCGCCCTTCCACGCTCACCGGTACGCCGACGGCCGCGCGGACCCCGAACTCGCGGACGGCGTCTGCGATCGGGCCCCAGGCTCGCGCCGTGGTCATCGATCCGCGCTGCCCGGCCGGTCTCGAACACCGTGGTGTGCAGGTTCTGCCCGCCCAGCCTTGCCCGGGCCATGGGGTAAGGAGCGCCGGTGCTGGTCCACGCGGCGACTACAGTTCTAGCGCCATCGGGGTCATACCGGCCCATGGTCGCGTGATCAGCGTCCAGCAGCCGCCCGGCTTCCTCGGTGACCGCGGCGAATACTTCCGCAGGAGGCGCCCCGCGGGCTACCAGCGTCGCCACCCTCCGCAACGCCGCCTGTTCCCCCGCGATCCGGTCATCGCCGGTCCCCCCCGGCACGGCAGCCACCCTTCGCAGTGTATCCGGACCGAGATTATGCCTGGTCAGGAGGCCGTTTGAGGATCTGCCAAGGCAATGTCCAGGCAACGCGACCTGGCAAACTGGCCTGGGAAACACGGCCTCGCTCCGTTAGCATTTGCTAGAACACGTTCTAGTTGAGCCGCAGCGCTCGCTGAGGACAGGGGACTGAATGCACATCAGCTTTACCGCTGAGCAAGAACAGCTTCGCCAGCGACTGCGGGATTACTTCGCCGAGCTGATGACCCCTGAGCTGCGCGCGGCGCTCGCTAGCTCGGACGGCGAGTATGGCGACGGCGAGGCCTATAAGCAGGTCGTCCGCCAGCTTGGCCGGGACGGCTGGCTGGCAATCGGCTGGCCGTCCGAATACGGCGGCCAGGGCAGGTCCGTCCTCGACCAGCTGATCTTCACTGACGAGGCGGCGATCGCCGGCGTGCCGGTGCCGTTCCTCACCATCAACACGGTCGGCCCGACGATCATGCGCTTCGGCACTCCCGAGCAGAAGCGGCGATTCCTGCCCGCGATCGCGGCCGGCGAGCTGCATTTCTCTATCGGCTATTCGGAGCCTGGCGCGGGCACCGACCTGGCCTCGTTGCGTACCCGGGCGGTGCGCGACGGCGACAGCTACGTGATCAGCGGACAGAAGATGTGGACCAGCCTGATCCAGTACGCCGACTACGTCTGGCTGGCTTGCCGCACCGATCCGGACGCGCCCAGGCACAAGGGCCTTTCGATCATCATCGTGCCGACCGACGCGGAGGGCTTCTCCTGGACGCCGGTCAGCACACTTGCTGGCGTGACCACCAGCGCTACTTATTACTCCGACGTGCGGGTGCCGGTGAGCAATCTGGTCGGCGAGGAGAACAAAGGCTGGCCGCTGATCACCAACCAGCTCAATCACGAGCGGGTCGCGCTAACGTCGGCTGCTCCGGTGCAATCGGCGCTCGCGGCAGTGACGGACTGGGCACGGTCCGCCAAGCTGGCCGACGGGCGGCGCGTCATCGACCAGGAATGGGTCCAGCTCAATCTCGCCCGGGTGCACGCGAAGGCCGAATTCTTGAAGCTGGTCAACTGGCGGATCGCCGCGGCCGCCGGTTCGCCCGGCCCGGCCGCCGCCTCTGCCACCAAGGTGTACGGAACCGAGCTGACCATCGAAGCCTGCCGTCTGCTGCTGGAAGTGCTCGGGCCTGGCGCCGAAGTCCGCGCAGGCTCGCCGGGCGCACTGCTCGCCGGGCGGATCGAGCGAATGCAACGCTCCGCGCTGATTCTGACGTTCGGCGGCGGCACGAACGAGGTCCAGCGGGACATCATCGGCGCGGCCGCGCTAGGCCTCCCGCTTAGCCGCCGGTAGCGCGCCGCGCCGGCCGTAGCCCCCAGCGCAACACGAGAGGAAACGATGGACTTTTCCACCTCGCCCGCTCAGGACGAGCTCGGTGCTCTGACCCGCCAGATCCTGACCGACCGGGTCACGCCCGAGCGGCTGCGGGAGATCGAGGCTGGCGGCCCGCGTTTCGACCCGGACCTCTGGTCGGAGCTGGCCAAGGCGGGGGTCCTGTCGGCAGCGCTGCCCGAAGCGGCGGGCGGGGCCGGATTCGGCCTCCTCGAGCAGTGCAGCGTGCTGGTCGAGATCGGGCGGGCGGTAGCGCCGGCGCCTTACCTGGCTTCGATCGTCCTCGGCGCGTCCGCGATAACCGAGTTCGGCGACACCAGCCAGCAGCAGCGCTGGGCCGGGCTGGCCGCCCAGGGCGACTTGATCCTGACGGCCGCGCTGGCGGAAGAGGACAGCGAGGACCCGTGCGCGCCGTCGACCACGGCGCACCGGTCCGACGGCGGCTGGAAGCTGACCGGCACGAAGACGAGCGTGCTAGCGGGAACGGTCGCTGACGTGGTGCTCGTTCCGGCAAATACGCCGTCGGGCGTGGCCGTCTTCCTCCTCGCCGCCAGCGACGCGGGCGTGACGGTGCAGCCGCAGCAGGTGACCGGCGGGGACGCCACCGCGTTGATCGAGCTGGCCGGCGTGGAGGTGCCTGACGATCGCGTCCTCGGTGGCGTGGCGGCCGGCCGCGACGTGGCGAGCTGGCTGGCGGCACGCGCCACCGTGGGCCTGTGCGCGCTGCAGCTAGGCGTGACCGAGCGCGCGCTCGAGCTGACTGCGGCCTACGCGCGCAGTCGAGAGCAGTTCGGCAAGCCGATCGGCAGCTTCCAGGCAGTCTCGCAGCGGCTGGCTGACGGCTACATCGACATCGAGGGCATCCGGCTGACGCTGTGGCAGGCGGCGTGGCGGCTCGCAGCCGGGTTGGCTGCCGACACGGAGATAGCCACGGCCAAGTTCTGGGCGGCCGAAGGCGGCCACCGGGTCGCGCACACTGCGGTGCATGTTCACGGCGGCGTCGGCATCGACATGGACGGCGCAGTGCACCGCTACTTCACGGCTGCCATGCACAACGAGTTCGCGCTCGGCGGCGCAACGGCGCAGCTTCGCCGCATCGGCGCAGTGCTGGCTGCAGGCGAATAAGGCTGCCGGCGGGTAGACCTGCAGCCGCCGCAGCGACATTTCATGTGATCGTGCTATTTCCGCGTCTGGTATGCCGGTTATGCGGTTGCCGAAGCCATGAAGGGTGCCGAAGCCATGAAGGGTGCCGAAGCCGGGGCGGGCGTGGCTAACCGTGGATCGTGGACTAGCCGTTGATGGTCGACAGGCCGCCGTCGACCGGGATGACCGCGCCGGTGAGGTACCGGCCGGCCCGCGAGGCCAGGAACAGGGCAGTGCCGGCCATGTCATCAGGCTCGCCGATCCGGCCGAGCGGCACCCTGGCCGCGATCGCTGCGCGGGTCTGCGGATCGTTCAGCGCGAACGCCATCATCTTGCTGTCGAACGGGCCAGGCGCGATCGCGTTGACGGTGATCGACTCCGCGGCCAGCGTGCCTGCCAGATGCCTGGTCAGCATGTGCACGCCAGCCTTGGTCGTGCTGTAGGCGTAGCTCTCCATGGCAGGAACCCGCAGGCCGTCGATCGACCCGATGTTGATCACCCGCGCCGGATCCGCCGCGCTGGCTGCTGCCCGAAGCAGCGGCAGGCTCCGCACCGTCAGCTCGAACAGAGCCTTGATGTTGATGTTGAACAGCTTGTCGAACGCGTCCAGCGGGTACTCAGCGAGCGGCGCGCCCCAGGTCGCGCCGGCGTTGTTGACCAGAATGTGCAGCCGGTCCTCGCGCTCGCCGATGAACCGCACGAGCTCGTCCGCGGAGCCCGGCGATGACAGGTCGAGCGGGACCGAAATGCACTCGCCGAACGCCGCCAGCTCGGTTGCCGTGGCGTCGCAGGCTTCGGCCTTACGGGCGGTGATGTAAACACGGCAGCCGGCCTGGACAAGGCCGCGGGCGATCATCGCCCCGATCCCGCGGGAGCCGCCGGTAACGACCGCAACTTTTCCGGATACCGCGAACAGGTCGCCAGCCGGCTGCGCGCCGGTGTTGCTACTGCTGTTAGTCACTGCCACGTTTCCTTACGAGAGGTTGGTGATGACCCGCATCATGTCGGCTGAGCAGAGGACACTCTAGTGCTCAGGCCCCGAGTTGGCTCAGTGAGCGCTGCGCCCGGCAGGTGGGGGGAATGCATCGGGATTGACGATGAAGAGCAGGTTGGGGAGCCTGGCCTGGTGAGCGGCGACACCGAAGCAGCCCAGGAGTTTGAGCGACTCTTCCGGGCCGTATACCTGACCTTCCACCGGCGGGACGCGCCGCGCAGCCAGCTGGCGAACGCCTCGCTGGCCGTGCTTGAGCACCTGGCGCTGGCAGGGCCGCTCACGATCGGCGAAGCGGCGGCGCACCTGCGCCGGGCGCAGTCGGTGGTGAGTGAGATCGTCAGTCACCTGGAGCGCCAGGGGCTGCTGGAGCGGGAAAGCGACCCGGCCGACCGGCGCCGGACGCTGGTCTGGCTAACCCTGGCCGGGCAGGCCGCCCTCCACCGCCAGCGCGAAGTGCTCAGCGAGGAACTGCTCACTGGTGCGCTGGGGCGGATGCCCCCGGAACAGGTGGGCACGCTGCTCGGCGCGCTCCGTGCGCTGGTTCAATCCGTAACTCCATCCCCGGCTGCCGCCGGGCATAGCGAGGGGAACCCGTCGTGACCGCAACCGACACCTGCGAAAGCTGCGGCATGCCGATTGAAACCGGCCGGTACTGCACCCAATGCACCGACGAGAACGGCCAGCTTCAGTCCTTCGACCAGCGTTTCGAGCGGATGACCGCCTGGCAGGCGCGCCGCCACCCGGGCATGCCGCGCGAGGAGATCGAACGCCAGACGCTCGATTACATGGCCACGATGCCTGCCTGGCGGGATCACCCGCGCATCACCTCGCGAGCGGGCTAACGGAGTCGGCCGGCTATGAATTCAGATGACACCTCTGGCCCGCCGAGGCCACCGTCGGCTGAGCAGTCAACGCTCTAGCTGCGGCCGCTGGCGTACCGGCTGGCCGCCGCTTGCAGTGCCACGCGGGCCTCGCTCATCAGCGCGGCGACCAGGTCGGCGGCCGGCAGCTCGCGGCTGAGCTCGTGCGTCTGGCCGGCCCACAAGTTGACCAGGTCTGCGTTTCCGTTACTCCGGCCGGCCGCTCGGACCGGGCTGGTCAGGTAGTGAACGTCGGGATACGCAGCCGGCGCATGGTCACTGTGATCGTCCAGGAACTGGTTGCGTATCCCGCGGGCAAGCCGTCCGGTGAAGGCTCGCGTCATCGCCGTCGCCGTGCTGCTCGCCACCGCGGTCCGCTGCAACCCGGACGTGCCGGCCTCGGGGCAGCGCAGGAAAGCAGTGCCGAGCTGGGCTGCGGCCGCGCCTGCGGAAAGTACCGCGGCGATACCTTCGCCGGTGCTGATGCCGCCCGCGGCGACCAGCGGCAGGCTGCTTCGGCTGCGCGCGAGCTGAAGCAGCGACAGCAGACCGAATCCGCCGCCTGCGTCGTCGGCCGGGTCGTCGGTGAAGCTGCCGCGGTGACCGCCGGCTTCGCTGCCTTGAGCCACCAGGGCGTTCGCGCCTGCAGCGGTGGCCAGCGCAGCTTCGGCCGGTGTCGTGACGGTGACCCAGGCCTCACTTCCGGCCGCCTGCAGTCCTGCGATCACGCCCGGGTCCGGGCAGCCGAACGTGAACGAGGTGACGGCCGGGGGATCGGCTGTCAGCAGCGCAACCTTCGCCGCCCAGTCGTCGTCGTCGAACCTGGCCTGCCCGAGCTCGACGCCGGCCAGGCGGGCTTCGGCGGCGATCACCGCTGCGTACTGCGCCACCGCGTCAGTGGACGCCGGGCTGCCCGGAACGAACAGATTGACGCCGATCGGGCCGGTGGTCAGCTCCCGTGCCTGCTTGATCTGGCTGCCCAGCAGGTCGGCGGACAAGTAACCGGCGCCTAGGAAGCCCAGGCCGCCTGCATTAGTCACGGCTGCGGCGAGCTGCGGCGTACTGGGCCCGCCAGCTAGCGGTGCCAGCACGATCGGGACACCAAGCTGCTCAAGAATCACGTACCAGTTCCTACCCTTCCTGGACTGAGCGCCCGGTCCTGCGGGACCACGCCGTCAGGAGCTTTCCCCGCGGCCGAGCGCGGCAGCCCACTGCGCTAGCTGCTTGATGACCGCGCTGGTGAGACCTTCGGCTGGATCGATGTCGACGATCAGCGTGGGTATGCCGCGGCTGGCTGCCCACTTGTAGTGGTCGGGCAAGTGCACGTCGTCGATCCATGCGCACGGCCGGCTGCCGACTGCTTCCTGCACGGCGGGCAGCTTGCGGAAGAGCGGATCTCGGCCGCTGACCGGGAACTCGATGACAGGCAGTACAGGCAGCGCGAGCACCGGGCAGATGAACTGGTTCGCGTTGTCCTCCCATGCGGTCGCCCAGACGAGCTCGTAAACCCCGGCCAGCGACGTCAGCAGCTCGCCGTGGGCTGGCGACAGCAATACCCGCTCGCCGGGGAAGAACTCGTACTCCGCGAACCCGTCCGGGCAGGAATCGGCTTCCCATGGGTTCAGTACGCCGTCGACGTCGACGAGCAAGATCGGACGCGGGTCATCGCTCGAGCTCAGGTCCACGGTCGTTGCGCTCTCACGTCCCTGTCCTGCATGTCCCTGTCCTGCATGGCCTGTCCCGCATCTCACCGGGCAGCTCTCAGGGCCGGTTCCGTGGCGGCAGGGGTGGCCCGGATCCGCAGCCCGTTGAATGCCACCGCGCACACCGCATCCGCTAGCCCGGTTGCCGTGGTGCTCGCGGCGCGGCCCGGCCGGTACCACTCGACGAGAGAGTTGACGAGGCCGAACAGCAGCCGCGCGGTGATGGCCGGATCCACGTCCGGCCGGATTTCGCCGTCCTGCTCGGCTTCGGCGACCAGCTCGGCCACAATCTGGTCGAATTCGCGTCGCCGGGCCAGTGCCTTCCGCTCTGTGCCGGTGTTGCCGCGGGCCCGCAGCAGCAACGTGACGTACGGCAGCCGGTCGGCTAGTACCTGCACGCTGCCGCGGACCAGTCGCTCGAGCCGCTCGATGGCCGGCCCGCCGCTGGCTGTTACTTGCTCGGCGACAGAGAACAAGCCATCGAGCGCCCGGTCCAATGCGAGTGCCAGCAGGTCTTCCTTGCTGTCCACGTGGTAGTAAATCGAGGACTTGGCAATGCCCAGCCGGCGCGACAGGTCTTCCATGCTGGTGCCGTCGTATCCGCGCTCGTTGAAAACCGTCACGGCAACCGCGAGCAGCGACTCCAGGTCGTAGCCTGGCCGTCCGCGGCGCGGGGCGCGAGGAGGGCCTGATCGGCCGTTCCGGACCGGACCATGGGCCATGGGGACAACGTAACGCACCGAACGACCGGTCGGAAACTAGCGTCAGGCCGGTGCTGGCTGGCCGGCATACTAGGCGAAGTGAGCAAGCGCTTGGTAGGGTTCGCCTCGTGTACGCAGCGAACGAGGACGAGGCGCCGCCTGCTAACGGCCGGCTGCCAGGCGCCTCGCCAGCGGCCCTGGCCGAGTTCGCTGCGCTGGCCGGTGCCGCGCTGGTTCTGGGCGCCAGCGGCTCGCTCGGCTCAGCGATCGCGGCGATGCTGCTCGCCAGGGGCAGCAAAGTGGCGATGACCTACCGGCGCGCCTCTCCGGTGGTGGCCGAACTCGCGGCCCTGCACACCGGCCGGGCCCGCGCTTATCAGCTGGACCTGACCGACGAGGTCGCGTGCAGGCGGGTGGCCGCGACGGTCGGCGAGGACTTCGATGGCGTGCACACCGTCGTCTATGCGGCTGGCCCGCACGTGCCGATGACGCACGTCAGCAAGGTCAATGCGGAGGTCTTCCGCACCCAGCTCGAGCAGGACGCGATCGCCTTCCTCACGGCGATGGTGCCGCTGATCCCGATGCTGCGCGCAAGCCAGGGCAGCGTGGTGGCCGTGACCACCGCCGCAACCAGGCGGTACGCGGTGCGCGACGCGCTGTCGTCGATTCCGAAGGCCGCCGTCGAGGCTGCCGTCCGGGCGATCGCTGCTGAAGAGGGCCGGTTCGGCGTCCGCGCTAACTGCGTAGGTCCCGGCATGCTGACCGACGGGATGGCGGCGCGCCTGATCGGCTCGGGCGACCTGGACGAGCGTGCCCTCGACGTGGCCAGGCGCAATATACCGCTGGGCCGGTTCGGCACGGCCACTGATGTGGCCGAGGCGGTTTGCTTCCTGGCCTCCGGCCGGGCGCGCTTCATCAGCGGCCAGAAACTGGATGTGGACGGTGGCTATGGCGTCTGACCCGATCTCGCTCGGGTTCTCCCGCGGCGACGTCGTGATCGTCACTGGCGCGGCGAGCGGCATCGGCAAGGCAACCGCGGTCGGTGCGGCCTCAGTCGGCTTGCGGGTAGCGGCCTGGGATCTGGACAGTGATGGCGCCGAGTCCACCGCGACCACGATCCGGGACGCGGGCGGCACCTGCCTGGCCATCCGCGCCGACGTGACTGACGACGATGAGGTGCACGCCGCACTCGACGCGAGTGAGACCGGCCTCGGGACGGCGCGCTACCTGGTCAACAACGCCGGGCCGGCCAGCGCCACAGACGTGCCTTTCAGGGAGGGGCTGCTGGCCGGTATCGCCAGCGTGCACCGGGTCACCGAGGCGTGGCTGGCTGGCCTGGTGCCGGCCGAATCAGCGCTAGTGAATGTGTCGTCGGTGGCAGGCAACCTGATCGGCACCGCTCCTGACTGGTACCCGGCCACGAAGGCAGCCATCATGGGCTACACCCGGCACCTGGCCACCTACCGGCATCAGCAGGTGCGGGCGAACGCGGTGGCGCCGGGTATGACGGACACTCCGCGGCTCGCGGGCTTCACGGCCAGTGAGATAGGTCAGCGCGCGCTTCAGCGGATCCCGGCCGGGCGGCTGGCCCGGCCTGATGAGATCGCGTGGGCCATCTTGTTCCTGCTCAGCCCGCTTGCCTCCTACGTCAACGGAGCGTTGCTCGTCGTCGACGGCGGATGGACGGTTACCCAGTGACTGACGGGTCACGGTGTGGTGAGGCCCGAGCAGGCAAAAACCGGCCAAAGCAAGCGTTTGGTCGGCCGGCACGTAAAATAACGAATCGGTATGGCCGGCATTTTGCTGCGGTCGCGGCTTACCCTAACGCCGGAGGGTCTGCAGATGACAGAAGTCCAGGATCGACGCGAGCTGATCCTGTCCGCCGCTGCGGAGATGTTCGCGCGCAAGGGACTGCGAGCGACCACGGTACGCGGCATCGCGGACGCGGTCGGCGTCTTGTCCGGCAGCCTGTACCACCACTTCCCGTCCAAGGACGCCATCGCGGACGAGGTCCTGACCAGGTACCTCGACGCCATCAGAGCGCGGTACGCGGTGGTGCTTGCGAGCGGCAAAGACCCTGCTGACTGCTTGCACGACCTCGTCGTCACCTCACTTGAGGTCGCCGAGGAGCAGCCGCACGCTACGGCCATCTACCAGAACGAAGCCCAGTACCTGCGCGAGATTCCGGGCTTCAGCAACATCCAGTCGGCCGCCGCCGAGATCCAGCAGGCGTGGCTACAGGTGATTGCGGCCGGCGTGGCGGACGGCAGTTTCCGCGACGACATCCCGCCGCGGGTGTTCTACCGGCTGATCCGCGACGCGGTCTGGCTGTCCATCCGGTGGCACCGGCCGGACGGCCCGTACTCCTCGCAGCAGCTCGCCGAAGACGTGACGTCGCTGTTCCTGCATGGTTTCGCGGCCGAGGACCGGGCACGGAAAGTAGACCGGGCGGGGAAGAGAGCCAACGGGTCGGTGAAGGTCAAGACGAAGAAGGGCTGACCGCCAAGCCGGGCTGTCAGCCAGGCATCCTCTGGTCGTCCGAGCAAGCGCTTGGTAGGGTCGAAATATGTCCGAGGCTTACATCGTAGAGGCCGTCCGCACCCCGGTGGGCAAGCGTGGCGGCGGCCTCGCCGCGTTCATCCAGCCGATCTGGGCGCCGCAGTGCTAACCGCGCTGGTGGATCGGACGGGCATCGACCCGGCGGCTGTCGAGGACGTGATCTTCGGCTGCGTCGACACGGTCGGGCCGCAGGCCGGTGACATCGCCCGGACCGCCTGGCTCGCCGCCGGGCTGCCTGACCACGTCCCTGGGACCACCATCGACCGGCAGTGCGGCTCCTCGCAGCAGGCGGTGCACTTCGCCGCCCAGGCGGTGCATGTCCGGCACCGCCGATGTCGTCGTGGCGGGCGGGGTGCAGAACATGAGCGCGGTCCCGATCTCCTATGCGATGACGGCCGGCCAGCCGCTCGGCTTCCCCGATCCGTTCCGCGGCTCGGCGGGCTGGCGCGCCCGCTACGGCGACCAGGAGATGTCGCAGTTCCGGTCCGCGGAGATGATCGCCGCGAAGTGGGATATCAGCCGCGACGACATGGAGCAATTCGCTGTCGCGTCGCACGAGCGGGCCATCGCGGCCGCTGCCGAAGGGCCGCTTCGACCGCGCAGATCGTGCCGGTGTTCGGCGTCACCGCGGACGAGGGCCGCCGCGGCAGCCTGACTGGGCCAAGATCCGTTCGCTGCCTACTCTCGTGCGAGGCGGCAGGCTCACCGCCGCGGTGTCTAGCCAGATCTCTGACGCTGCCGCGGCACTGCTCGTCGTGAACGAGACGGGCCTGCGTGACGCACGGGCTGACGCCCCGGGCGCGGATCCACCACCTATCGGTTCGCGGCGCCGATCCGGTCTGGATGCTGACGGCGCCGATCCCGGCCACAGCGCACGCGCTGGCCAAGACCGGGCATGACGCTGGACGACATCGACCTAGTCGAGATCAACGAGGCGTTCGCGTCGGTCGTGCTCGCCTGGGCCGCCGAGACCGGCGCCGACCTGGACAGGGTGAACGTCAACGGCGGGGCGATCGCGCTCGGCCACCCGCTCGGCGCGACGGGAGCCAGGCTGATGACGACGCTCTGCACGAGCTCGAGCGCACCGGCGGGCGGTACGGCTTGCAGGTGATGTGCGAGGGTGGCGGGCAGGCTAACGTCACGATCATCGAGCGCCTCGGCTGATATGGACCGGGTCGGGCGTGGCGGACCAGTCGACTTCACCGGCACGGCGGTCATCGTCACCGGAGGCACCAGGGGCATCGGGCGGGTCATCGCCGAGACGTTCCTCGCGTCCGGCGCCGACGTCCTGGTCTGCGGGCGCAACGAGCCCGGGCAGCTGCCCGCGGCGCAGGAGCGCAGGGCCGTGTTCACCGCGGCGGACATCCGTGACCCGGCGCAGGCCAAGGCCGTTGTGGACGCTGCAGTCGATGCGTTCGGTCGGCTGGACGTGCTGGTCAACAACGCCGGCGGGGCGCCGAATGCCGACTCGGCCACGGTATCGCCGCGGTTCGTGGAGCGAGTCGTGGCGCTCAACCTCCTCGCCCCGTTCTACGTGGCGCAGGCGGCGAATGCCGTCATGCAGCGGCAGCCTGACGGTGGCTCGATCGTCAATATCGGCAGCGTCTCGGCGCACCAGGCCGCGCCGCTGAGTGCCGCCTACTCCGCCGCCAAGGCAGGCCTGGTGCAGCTGACCCGGTCGCTCGCACTGGAGTGGGCGCCGAAAGTCCGGGTCAACCACATCAGCGCGGGGCTGATCCGGACCGAGAGCGCGGCGCAGCATTACGGCGAGGACGGCGGCGCCGCTGTCGCGCGGGTGATCCCGATGGGCCGGATGGCGGTTCCCGCTGATATCGCGTCGGCTTGCCTGTTCCTGGCTTCACCGCTGGCGTCCTACGTCACCGGTGCTGACCTCGCCGTCCACGGAGGCGGCGAGATCCCGGCCCGCTACATCGCAGCGCAGGACGCCTACCCGACTGCACCGCCAGCGGAGTGACGAGCCGGAATCAGACCCGCCTGCTGGCCGATCTCCGCGCGCAGGACGCTGGCCGGGCCGAGTAGCAACTGCGTGGACTTAGCGCGCTTGAAGTACAGGTGAGCCTCATGCTCCCAGGTGAATCCGATCCCGCCGTGCAGCTGGATCATCTCGCCGGCCACCTGCAGGAACGTCCGTGAGCAGTGCAGTGCGGCGAGCGGAGCCAGAGTCGTCAGGTCTGCCGTGTCGCCGGCGCCCGTGTCGCAGGCGGCCGTCCACACCGCGGCACGCGCGGTCGCGTGCGCCGACGACACTGCCACCGCGAGGTCAGCGGCGCGATGCCGGAGCGCCTGGAACGAGCCGATCGGCCGGCCGAATTGCATCCGCGTCTTGAGGTAACCGACCGTCGCCTCAAGGCAGTGCTCCGCGGCGGCGACGCATTCCGCAGCTAGCAGGACCCGGTGCAGGGCGACTGCGGGCGCAGCTGACCCTGCCCGCAAAGCCGGGGCGCGGTCGAACTGGATGGCTGCCTGCCGACGGGTCTGGTCTAGTGTGCCGAGCGGCTCGACGATAGCGTCGGCCGCCGACACCGCAAGCAGCTCGTCGCTGGCCCGCACCAGCAGCAGGCCGGCGGCCGCGCCGTCGACCACATTCCGAGCCACGCCGCTGACCGTCCCGAGCTGCACAGTGACATCAGCGTCCAGCGCCAGCGCGCCGATGACCGACCCGTCAGCCAGACCCGGCAGGTAACGCTCAGCTGAATCGCCGCAGTCAGCAGCGGCCCCGGCCAGCACGAGCGCGGCCACCGCCGACGACAGATAAGGCGAAGGCAGCAGCACCCGGCCGAACTCCTCGACCGCGACGGCGACCTCGCCGGGTCCCGCGCCGGCACCACCGAAGCTCTCAGGTACCGCGAGCGCGATCAGGCCGAGCTCGCCGGCCAGCCGGTCCCAGGTTGCCCGGTCATAGCCAGCAGGCCCGGCCATTGCCGCCCGCACCTGCTCGGGCGTGGCGTGCCGGCGCGCGAAGGCTCGCACCGCGTCCCGCAGGTCCGCTTGCTCAGCCGAGTCGGTGAACTCCATCAGCGCGGCTCCCGTGGCAGCCCGAGCCCGCGCTCTGCAATGACGTTGCGCTGGATCTCGTTCGAGCCGCCGTAGATGGTGTCAGCCCTGGTATAGAGGAAAAGCCGCTGCGCGTTGCCGAGGTCGTAACCCGGTCGCGCGACAGTTGCCTCGGGGCCAGCGACGTCGACAGCGAGCTCACCGAGCCGCTGGTGCCATGGTGCCCAGAGCAGCTTAGTGATGTTCGCCTCGGTGCCGGGCACGTCGGTGGCCGACCGTCCGAGCGTGGCCATTGCTGTGTAGCGCATCACCTGCAGGCCGACCCACGCTTCGACGATCCGCGCGCTCAAGTCCGGGTCGTCGATGGCGCCGTTCGCCCGTGCGGTGGCGAGAATCGCCTCGAACTCGCGCTGGAAACCCATCTGCTGGCCGAACGTCGACACGCCGCGCTCGACCGCGAGCGTGCCCATCGCGACGCGCCACCCGTCGCCGGGCGCGCCAACGATGTCGCCGCGCTGCTGCCCTGGCGTCGTCGAAGAACACCTCGTTGAACTCCGACGTGCCGGTCAGCTGCACGATCGGCCGGATCTCGATGCCCGGCTGGCGCATCGGCACGAGCAGGTACGACAGTCCGCGGTGGCGCTCGGCCGCCGGGTCGGTGCGCGCCAGCACGAAGCACCAGTCCGCGAACTGGGCCAGCGACGTCCACACCTTCTGACCGTGCAGGTGCCACTCGCCGCCATCCAGCGCGGCCCTGGTGGCCACCGCCGCCAGGTCGGACCCGGCGCCTGGTTCGGAGTAGCCCTGGCACCACAGCTCCGTGCCGGCCAGGATGCCGGGCAGGAACCGGGCCCGCTGCTGCGCCGTGCCGAACATCAGCAGCGTCGGGCCGAGGAGCTGCTCGCCGATGTGGCCGACGCGCGCCGGAGCGCCCGCCCTGGCGTACTCCTCGTAGAAGATCACCTGATGCCGCCACGGCAGGTCGCGGCCGCCGTCGGACTCCGGCCAGCCGAGGCCGATCCAGCCGGCCGCGCCGAGCTGCCGCTCCCAGGCCATTCGCTCCGGCACGAACTCGTGCTCGCGGCCCGGACCGCCGCTCCCGACCAGCGGAGCGAACTCGCCGGTCAGGTTGGCGGCAAGCCAGCCGTGCACCTCGGCCCGGAAGGTGTCCTCATCCGCAACTCTCACGGTCAGTTCCCCTCGCGGGCCCGTTCGTCGCGCTGCTGTTCGTCGTGCTGCTGTTCGTCGCGCTGCCGCTCGTTCCGCATCGATCGTGCGTCGTGCCCGGCCAGCGAATCCGAGCCGACCTCGGCGTTGTGCGCGTGCGCGAGGTGGTGCAGGCCGAACACCGAGTCCATGCCGACCTGCAGGCCCATCGCGTCCTCGGCCTGGTTGATCGCCTTCTTGGTCAGCGCGAGCCCGAGCCGCGGCATCGCGCTGATCTTGGTCGCCAGCGTGGTCACCTCGTCGGCGAGCTGGTCCCGCGGCACCACCCGGTTGACCATGCCGAGCTCATAGGCCCGCGCGGCGCTGATCCGCTCGCCGACGAACAGGAACTCCTTGGCCTGCCGCGGCCCCATCACCCACGGGTGCGCGAAGTACTCCACGCCGGGGATTCCCATCCGCACCACCGGGTCGGCGAAGAACGCGTCGTCGGAAGCGACGATGAAGTCGCAGATCCACGCCAGCATCAGCCCGCCGGCGATGCACGCGCCGTGCACCTGCGCGATGACCGGCTTGGGCAGCTCCCGCCAGCGCCGGCACATGCCGAGGTACACCTCCTGCTCGCGGGCGTACCGGCTCTCACCGCCGAGCTTGCCGACGTGGTCCCACCACAGTCCGGCACGCCGGTCGAACGAGGTATCGATGTCCCGGCCGGGCGTCCCGATGTCATGCCCGGCAGAAAAATGCTTGCCAGCCCCCGCCAGCACGACGACAGCGACGTCGTCGTCGGCCGCGGCCCGGTAGAAGGCGTCGTCGAGCGCATACGTCATGGCCGAGTTCTGTGCGTTGCCATACTCGGGCCGGTTCATGGTCACTCGCGCGATCGCGCCGTCCGCTTCATAGCGGACCACGTCATCAGCCACCGGGCTCACCCTCTTCCTTAACCAGGCCAAATGCAGCGGCCAGGCGGCGGCGGTGCCAGCCCGCCGATCCCCAGCTCGCCGCAAGCGCCCACGCGCGCTTGGCGAACAGATGCAGGTCGTACTCGGTCGTATAGCCGATCGCGCCGTGACACTGGATCGCTGCCCGCGCGACCACGGACGCGGCATCCGATGCCAGCACCTTGGCGACCGACGTCTGCTCGGCCGCATCGGCGGCGGCCGCGGCTTGCGCCCATCCCGCAGCCATGACGGCGGGCCGGGCGAACTCCACGGCGAGGTAAGCGTCCGCCAGCCGGTGCTTGACAGCCTGGAAGCTGCCGACCGGCACACCGAACTGCCGTCGCTCGGCGACGTACCCGACGGTCATCGAGAGCATCCGCTCGGCAATTCCGACCAGCATCGCCGCAGTGCCGAGCACGCCGCGCTGCCACGCTTCGGCAGCGACCGAAGAAGCGGCCAGCATCGCCCCGCCGCGCGGCGCGTCCGCCAGCCGCGCGAGCTGCCGGGAGCCGTCGACCGACTGCACCGCAACGGCATCGACCTCGCGCCGCTCGTACAGCCGCACCTCACCGTCAGCGCGCAGCAGTACGTAATCCGCCATCATCATGAAGGAAACGGGCAGTCCCGCCATCGCCGCCGCATCCAGGTTCGCGGCAACGAGCGCCCGTCCGGACAGCACGTCGGCCAGCGCCGGGTGACCGGCCGCAGCCAGCAGCGGGGCGGCGACCGCGACGGTTTCCACCGCGGGCACGGGCAGCCCGCTGGACCCGATCCGGGTCAGTACTGGCGGCAGTGCGTTCTCATCCAGGCCGAGGCCGCCTGACTCATCGGCCACCAGCGTTCCGGTCAAGCCGATGTCCGCCAGGCCGCGCCACACATCACGCACCTCGGTCAGGTCCGGAGCGTCCGTGCCTGCCCGCGGGGCGACCCCCGGAACCCCCGTGGCCGGTTCGCTGGCCCACGCCGACCGGATCAGCGCAGCCGTCACGCGGGCGCGAAGCAGCGCATCCGATGCGTCGCGCAACGCTGCGGCCTCTTCGGCGACCGCGAATCGCATGTGCCCGTTTCCTCCGTTATGTCCGTGGAAGGCCGAGCAGACGCTCGGCGACGATGTTGCGCTGGATCTCATTGGTGCCCGCGTAGATCGGCCCGGCGAGCGCGAACTCGAAGCCGCGGCTCCACGGCCCGTCTACCTCGCTGTCCGTGCCGAGCAGTTCCATTGCGGTCTCGTGCAGCCGGAGGTCAAGCTCGGACCAGTACAGCTTGTTCAAGCTGGATCGTGCGCCGGGCTGCTCGCCGGCCACGATGCCGGTGACCTGCTCCAGGGTGAAAAGCTCGTAGGCGCGTGCCTCGATCCAGGACTGAACGACCTGCTCGGCCAGCGAGCCCGGTGCGCCAGCGGACCTGGCCAGGTCGACCAGGCGGTCAGCGGCCGCGGCGAACCTGCCGGGCGAGCGCAGCGTCAGTCCGCGCTCGGATCCTGTCGTCGCCATCGCGACCGACCAGCCGCGGTTGACCTCGCCGAGCACGTCGCGGTCAGGCACGAACGCGCCGTCGAAGAACACCTCGGCGAACCCCTCGTCGCCGTCTAGGCGCTGGAAGCCGCGCACCGTTACGCCCGGCGTCTGCAGGTCCACCAGGAAGTAGGTGAGGCCGCGATGCCGCTCTGCTGCCGGGTCGGTGCGGAACAGCCCGAACAAGTGCGTGCAGAACGCGCCGCGCGTGGTCCATGTCTTCTGACCGAATAGGCGCCAGCCGCCCGCGCCGTCGTCCCGCTCGGCGCGGCTGGTGATCGCGGCCAGGTCGCTGCCCGCACCCGGCTCCGACCAGCCCTGCGCCCACAGGTCCCGCGCCGCTGCCATCCGGGGCAGGATGCGCTCTTGCTGTTCCGCGGTGCCGAAATCGAAGAGACTCGGCGCGAGCAGGAAGATCCCGTTCTGGGTCACCCGCTGTGGCGCCCCCGCTCGGTAGTACTCCTCCTCGAAGATCAGCCATTCCCACAGCGAAGCGTCCCGCCCGCCGAACCGCTCCGGCCAGGAGACCACCGACCAGCGGGCCTCGAAGAGGGCTCGCTCCCACTCCAGGTGCGCGGCGAAGCCAGCTGCGGTATCACCGGACGGCATCGGCCGGGACGGCACATTAGCCGCCAGCCAGGTTCGGGCCTCGTGGCGGAATGCCTCTTCTTCCGGTGACCAGGTCAGGTCCACCTCAGTCGTCGTCCCCGCTGTGCTGTCCGAACGACTCGCGCAGCCGGTCGGAAACGCCGGAGAGGTTCAGCTCAAAGGTGTAGCCCTGCTCGTACCGGTAGCTGCGCTTGACATCCCACAGGTCGATGCCGTTGAACGCTTCCTTGGCCATCCGGATGACCGCGGGATCTTTTGCGGCGATCTGCTCCGCGACTTCGAAAGCGGCGGCGCGCAGCTGCCCCCTCGGCACGACTCGCAGCACCGAGCCGAACGCGTGCAGCTCTGCCGCGGTCGCGGTCGCCGAGGTGTACATCATCGCCCTCGCCTTGTGCTGCGGCACCAGCCGTGACAGGTGCGTGGCCGCGCCCAGGGCGCCGCGGTCGACTTCGGGCAACCCGAACGTGGCATCCTCGCTGGCGACGATGATGTCGGCGTTGCCGGCCAGCCCGATGCCGCCGCCGAGGCAGAAGCCGTGCACCGCGGCGATGACCGGCACAGCGCACTCGTACACAGCGGCGAACGCGGCAAAGCAGCCCCGGTTCGCGCCGATCAGCGCCGTGAAACCGGTGTCGGCCTGGATCTCCTTGATGTCCACGCCGGCGTTGAAACCGCGACCCTCGGCGCGAAGGACGACCGCCCTGACCTGCGGGTTGGCCCCGGCCGCCCGGATCGTTTCAGCCAGCTCGAACCAGCCGGCGACCGGCAGTGCGTTGACGGGCGGGTGATCGACGACGATCTCCGTGATGTTGCCTGCCAGCGTGCTGGTGATCATGTGTTGGCCCTCTCGAACGTAGCCCAGGCCTGAACCGCGACGGTACCGCTCTGGCTCGTGCAGGCAAGCTCGACGTCGACCATCTGAACGTTGTCGCGCTCGTACTCGCGTTGCACGCTGCCAGCGCAGGTCACGGTGTCGCCCGGCCAGACCCGGTTGCGGAACCGGATCCGGAACTGACGGATCGCCTCCGCCCCGAGCCAGTCGGTCGCGTAACTGGCGAGCAGGCCCGCATTCAGCATGCCGATGGCGAGCGGCGCGTGGTAGCCGGCCCGATCGCGAAGACAGTGTCGTGATGGAGCGGGTTCATGTCCCCGGACGCGCCCTGGTACCGGACGAAGTCGGTGACCGTAAGCGGGCCGACAACCAGCGGTGCTGGCGGTGCGGGGACTGGCGGGGGCAGCGCCGACGTGCCGTTGGATCCGGCGGGCGATGCGGCCAGTTCCCCGGGCGACTCGGCGGGTCCGGCCGGCGACGTGGCCGGTTCTGCAGGCGGCGCGGCTGCAGCTCCTGAGGGCGGGACGGCTGGCGGGTCGTCCCGCAACGGGCAGGTCTCGACGCCGGTCAGCCGAGCCTCGGCAACTAGCGGCCGGCTTCGTCGCGGAATTCGGTAATCATTACCGCGAAGGTCAGCGTGCCGCCGCTGCGGCTCTGCCTGGAGTAGATGTCACCGATGCGGGACTGAGCGGTCAGCCGCATGCCAGCGCGTGGCGGCGGGCCGAAGAACACAAACTCCTGCTCGGCGTGCATGCCGCTGCGCTGGTCAAGCTCCACGAGCGGCCAGGGGAAGGCCTCCTCGCCTGCCCATCTCTCCCAGAACATCTGCGTGATGAGGAAGGTCGGCGGGATCACCGGCCGCTCGTCTTTCCAGTAGGCCGGGTTGGCGGATTTGGTTGCGTCCGCGAACTCGCGAATCTTGCCGCGCTCGATCTCTACGACGAACGGGGCTCCGACCGCGCCCTGGGCTGTCCGATTGGCCATTCACGCCTCCGTCACGGGTGCTGGCTGGAGACCGAAACGACCTCACCTGTCATATACGACGAATAATCGCTGGCGAGGAACACGATCACGTCGGCGACCTCCCATGGCTCGGCGGCCCGGCCGAACGCCTCGCGCGCTGACAGCTCGGCGAGGAACTCCTCGCTTGACACCTTGGCCAGGTGCGGGTGCATCGCAATGCTGGGCGACACCGCATTGACCCGTACCCCGGCTGGTGCCGCCTCGATAGCGGCGCACCGGGTCAGTGCCATCACGCCGGCTTTCGCGGCAGCGTAGTGTGCCTGGCCTGCCTGCGCGCGCCAGCCGATTACCGACGCGTTGTTGATCACCACCCCGCCACCGCGGGGGATCATGTGTCTCAGGGCGGCCCTCGTGCACCTGAACGTCCCGTTCAACGTGACATCGAGGACCACGCTCCACTGCTCGTCGGTCATCTCGACCAGCGGGGTGTCGCCGCCGAGGCCGGCGTTGTTGACCACGATGTCGAGGTGGCCGTACTCGGCGATCGCGGTGTCGAAAAGGTGGTCAACCTCCGACTGCGAGGTTACGTCGCAGACGACCGCCAGCGGCCGTTCGCCGCTGATGTCGGCAAGCTGTGCCGCTGCCTCGCCCAGCCGCGCTCGTGCCGGTCGCTGATCACGACCCGGGCGCCTTCCTCGGCGAAGCGCCGTGCCGCGGCGAATCCGATCCCGGTGCCCGCTGCCGCGGTCACCAGCGCGGTGCGGCCCGCTAGCAGGCTCGTGGCTGGGATGCGGTAGTGGTGGCGGCCCGGCGGGACGGGTATCTGCGGAGCCGGTCAACTCGACCCCTCGCTTCCATCGGTCGGCGCGAAGTGCTCGAGCACGCCGGTCGCCTGCGTGATGATCCGCTCGACCAGTTCCGCGCAGCTCGGCAGGTCGTCGATGACGCCGGCGACCTGGCCGCTGGCTAGCGTGCCCAGGTCGGTTCGGCCGTCCACCATGCTGGCGCGAAGCATCATAGGCGTGTTGGCGGCCATGATCACCTGGGTCCAGCTCAGCTCGTGGCTGCGCTTCATCGCCAGTCCTTCGCGATGATGTCGCGCCATGGCGTGCCGGACATCTTCTGGAACTGGATCGCATGCGCGACCGAGCGCCGCAGCCGCGCCAGCGCGCCGTCGCTGACAAGCCGGTCGACAAGCGGCGTGCGGAGCACGCGCTGCGGCACGCCATCGAGCACCGACGGTGACGACCGTGTCGGTCACGGCGCGCTTCAGATACTCGGCCTTGACGCTGGCAGGCACCGGGCTCTCACTGGTCAGCAGGAACCGCGTGCCCATCGCGACGCCGGCCGCGCCGTAGGCCAGGGCGGCGACCAGGCCGCGACCATCGTGAAAGCCGCCAGCGCCGATCACCGGCACGTCGACCGCGGCGGTCACCTGAGGCAGCAGGATTGAGGTGGGAACGCTGCCCGTGTGGCCGCCGCCCTCCCCGCCTTGCGCGATCACAGCGTCGACGCCCCAGGCTGCCACTTTCTCCGCATGCCGTCTGGCCCCGATCGACGGGACGACGACCAGCCCGTCGTCCTTGAGCGAGCGGATCACTCGCTCGTTCGGCGCGAGAGCGAATGAGGCCACCCGCACCCCGTGCTTGACCAGCAGCTTCGCCCGCTCGGCGAGGTCTGGCGCGTCGCCACGCATGTTGACACCGAACGGCGCGCTGGTCAGCTCCCTGGTGCGGGCGATCGCGGCGTCGGTTTCTGCCACTGTCAGCGTGCCGCTGGCCAGGATGCCCGAGCGCGCCCGCGTTTGCGGTGGCGGCGGTCAGTTCCGGTGTGGAGACCCAGCCCATGCCGGTCTGCACGATCGGGTAGCGCACGCCGAACAGATCGCAGATCGCCGTCCGCAGCGCCGGGTGCGGCGCGCGCGGGGGTGGCACCTGCTGCTCGCTCTCCATCCTCACCCGCGCAGCTCTCGCTCGCACAGCCCTGCGCGGGTCGATGACCTCACGGATCAGCGCCAGCTCAGCCGCCGTCGGCTGGCGGGTCTGCGGCACGTCGCCGTCGATGGCCAGCTCGAACCCGGTGCTGGCGACGACGTCGTCGACGCTGACACCAGGATGTACCGATACCAGGCGCATGCTGTGATCCGGGCCGCCGAAGTCGAGCACGGCCAGGTTTGTCACCACCCGTCGCAGGTCCAGGAACCGGCATGGCAGCCGTACCCGCAGCCGCTGCGTTGTCATAGCCGACTCCGGACACCATGTCGACTCGCGGCACGAATACCCGCTGCAGGTGCCGTCGGTACCCAGTAACTCGTCGGATGGTTGACGGTGTTGCCCGGTGCGCCGCGCACGCCCAGGAGCTGACGGGTCGGGCCGGGCGTAGTCGCCGATCGCGGAGATGTTCATGTTTCCGTACTTGTCGATCTGTGCCGGGCTCATCATGACGTGCCGCGACCCGTGCCAGGCGAGGTCGAAGATCGACCGGAACGGTATCCAGCCCTCGACGGGTCCGGGCGCCGGCTCGCCGAGTGCCCACGTGCCGGTAACGAACCGCGCCTCTCCGTCCGACAGCAGCAGGTCAGGCTCGAACGTTGCCCTGGCTAGCCGGGCCCCTGCTGTCGGGATCAGCCCCATCGGGCTGGCGGCGATCTCGCCGTCGCCGCGCCACGCCTCCGCGCAGGCGACGATGCAGATCTCGGCCCTGCTCGCGCTAGCTTCGCCCAGCTCGCCGCTGATCCGGGGGGCGACGATCTCCGGAACGCCGGTCTGCTCGACGCCGGCCGTCTCCTGGACGCCGGTCATGCCGGCGCGCCTGGCCCGCAGCGCCGCTACGGCGTGCTGGTAGGCGGCTTCGTCGCCGCTCAGATAAGTCGCGGCGAAGCGAGCCCACTGTTCCGGATCTCTCGCAGCTGCCGCGTAATGTTCCTGGAACACCTCGTCCCGGTCATAGTCCGGGGCGCACGAGGTGAAGTGCGCTCCGTTCGGCGCTTCGACCACTCCGGCCACCATCCACCTGTGTACCCGTAGCCGCGTCAGCCCGCCAGCTTCCAGTTCAGCCGTCGGCACGATCCGCTCGCATGACACGTACGCATGCTCGGCCGCGGTGCAGAACAGCTCGTCGAAGTAGAGGTCATCACCGAGGAACTGGGCATTGCCAGCCGCGTCGGCCCGGTTCAGGTGCACCAGCGCCGCGTCGAGCGGCAGCGCCGGAACCGCGACCAGCTCGGTGTCGTCGTAAGGCGAGCGCACTGTGCGCAGCTCCGGGTTGACGGTGAGCACGTCCGAGCCAAGGCCGGATCTGCTCGGCAGGAACGGCAGCCGGCACGCTGC
Organism: uncultured Actinomycetota bacterium; assembly: GCA_963815575.1. Lineage (GTDB taxonomy): Bacteria > Actinomycetota > Actinomycetes > Streptosporangiales > Streptosporangiaceae > JAJYUU01. The sequence goes on from CAWFHE010000001.1 coordinate 168,328, forward strand.
CGCGTAGAGCGCCCACTGCAGCATGCCTTCGTCGTACTCGGTCACCTCGATCGCTCCGCGCTGGCGAGCGGCCTGGAAGTGCGGTTCGAGCGGGATCGAGTCGAGCGAGACAAACCCGAACACCAGACGGCGGATCTTCCCGGCCGCGCACAGCAGCCCGACGTCCGGACCGCCGTACGAGACCACGGTCAGGTCCCGCAAGTCGCTTCGCAAGATCGCTCGGACCAGCGACATCGGCTTGCGACGCGAGCCCCAGCCGCCGATGCCGATGGTCATGCCAGACCGCAGGCGGGCGACTACGTCGTCCTCTGACATCCGCTTGTCAGCCAACTGGCGTCCCGCTTTCGTGATCTTGTGGTGCGAGCGTGCCCATCGTAGCAAGCGCTTGGTAAACAATCGAGAGGGGCGAGCGGGACGCCTGGCCGCGAGGTGAGGTCATGCGTCCTGACCTGCAGGCAGTTGCCGGTCATGCGTGCTCGGCAACCTGATCGCGCAACCGGCGGCGCTGAACCTGTCCGGTGGCCGGCGTGCGCGGGATCTCCGTTGCGGTGACGATCCGCCGCGGGTGCTTGAACCGGGCCAGCCGGCCGTCGAGATGGCTGTGCAGGTGCCAGAGATCCGGAAGCGGTCCTCCGGCTGGCACGACCACGGCACAGACGATCTCGCCCCAGGTATCGTCCGGAACTCCGATGACCGCGAGGTCCGCCACTCCGGGCAGCCCGCGCAGCGCGGCCTCTACCTCGACCGGCCAGACGGATTCGCCGCCGGTGCGGATCAGCTCACTGGTGCGGCCGGTCAGGTACAGGTAACCGTCCTCGTCGAGCTCACCGGTATCGCCCGAGCGGTAGACGCCCTCGTGCAAGACGGCGGCCGTCTCGGCGTCTAGCCGGTAATAGCCGTCCATCACCGCAGGGGAGGCGAAACATACCTCGCCTTCGTCTAGCCAGAGCGCTCCCGGAAAGGCGGCCCGCCCGACACTGCCAGGGCGCTCGGCGATCTCCCAGTCCTGCAGCGCTGCCATGCGGCCGGCCTCGGTGGAGCCGTACAGCACCGTGGTGGTTGCCCCTGGCACCCGGTCCTTGATGCGGGTGAGCAGGTCGGCGGGCGCATGCGAGGTGCCTGTGTCGGCATGCCGCAGACTCGACAGGTCGCTGTCGGCTGCCAGGATGCGCTCCCAGACTGCCGGGATCGCGTACAGGGCGCTGGCCCGCCAGCGCTCCACGGCGCTGGTCAGCTCGTCCGCCGTAGCCCGGCGTGCCAGATGGATTGGCCGGCGGTTCTGCCAGGCTTCCAGCACGTAATGCCAGCCGCCGTAGTGGTACAGCGGGAACGCGGTGACGACGCCGCCGTCACCGCGCAGCCCGTGCGTGAACGTGCCGCCGCCTGGTGCCGCGCGCAGCCAGCTGGCGCGATGGCTCACCAGTACGCCCTTGGGCCGGCCGGTGCTGCCGCTGGTCAGGTAGACAATGTGCGGCGTGGAGTCGTCGACGCCTGCCGCTGTCGGTGGCGCCTGGCTCGGTGAGGCCGCGGTCAGGGAAGCTCCGATCGCGGCCGCCAGTTCGTCATCAAGATCGCCGTCCGTCATGAGCCAGGGCCCCAGGTAGTCGAGCACGCTCGCGGTCTCGGCAGCGGTCAGAGCCGGGTTCAGCGGGGCGAAGATCGCGCCAAGCCTGGCGGTCCCCAGGAAGCCGGCAAGCGTCAGGAACGACGGCGACGCTCGCCAGGCCACGATGTCGCCCGGTGTCACGCCTCGCGCCTGCAGTATCTGCGCGCACGAGTTCGCGGCTGCATCCAGCTCGGCGAACGTCCAAGGCTCCGCGCCGAGCGTCGCTGCGACGCCCTCCGGGCGAGCGCGCACGCAGGCATCGAGGATCCCGCCGATCGTGAGACCGCTCATCCCAGCTCCACTGCCATGCCGGTTCTCCCGTCCGTTGCCGCGCGCGCCGGCGTCGGCTGCCGGGCGAGCCAGCGTCCGCCGGAGCGCGACCTGTCGTCCGCTACCGCGCCGCCTTCAACTGGCCAAGCAAGCGATTGGTTGGCAGAATGGTAAGCCGTGCGTCGAAGGAGCTTCTAGTGCGGGACGAGATCATCATTACCGGCATCGGCGGGCAGGGAATCCAGCTCATGGCCAAGACGCTCGCTCTGGCCGCCACTCGCGCCGGGCTGCACGCCATGCTCGCGTCGGACTTCGGCGGCGAGATGCGCGGCGGGCCGTCGCAGGCCAGCGTGGTGGTAGACGAGCAGCGACTCCGGTCGTTGCCGATCCTGCCAACTGCGAGCTCGGCAATCGTCATGCATCACAAGCACAGCGACTTCGCGCTCGGCGGCTCGTACCTGGCGGCCTGGCTCTGGTGAACTCCTCCGTGGCCGACCCGGCAACGATCCGCGACGCTCACATTGTCCCGGTCCCCGCGCTCGACATCGCGCGCGCTGCGGATGCGCCGAACGCGGCAGGGTTCGTCATGCTGGGCGCTTACGTGGCGCTGCGCCCGCTGGTCAGCGTCGCCGCCCTCGGCGATGCCATGCGGGAACTTGTGCCGCCGTACCGCGCTCAGCATGTAGCCGCGAACCTGCGCGCGCTCGATGCTGGTGCAGGGACGGTGCAGGCAGCATGACCACCGTTGGCGACAGGACAAGTGCTGGCGGTACGTCGGCCGGCGGCATTACGGGGACAGCACCGACACGGCAGCTACTCGATGGCTGCGCGGCGATCACCGAGTCCGCGATCGCGGCCGGATGCCGGTTTTTCGCCGGGTATCCCATGTCGCCGTTCACCGGCTTGCTGGAGAACATGTCGCGGCGGATGCCTGAGATCGGCGGTCACTGCCTCAACGCCGAGAGCGAGATCGAGGCCGTGAACATGGCCCTCGGGGCCGCTGCCGCTGGGGCAAGGGCGGCCACCGGCTCATGCGGCCAGGGCCTTGCCCTGATGCAGGAGGCAATCGCTGAGCTGGCGCTTAATGAGTTGCCGCTGGTTGTCGTCAACATGGCCCGCAACCAGCAGGACTACTTCCAGGCCACGCGCGGCGGCGGTTGGGGCGACTACCGGACGATCACGCTCGCACCCAAGGATGTGCCCGAGGCTGTCGAGCACACCCAGCTCCTGTTCCACCTGGCCGACCGTTATCGCGCGCCGGTCATCCTGTACGGTGACCCGCTGATAGCGCAGACGCATGTGAGCGTGGACGTGGCCGCACGCGACTTCGGACCGCTGCCGCCCAAGGACTGGGCGCTCGACGGGACCTCCGGAGGCACCGGGCACTCGCGCCAGATCTGGACGTGGGCCATGGGCAAGGTCTCCGCGCCGGGACCCGGCCCGGACCGGCACTGGCGAGCCGTTGCCGAGAAGTTCGACCAGATCGCGTGCGACGAGGCACGCAGCGAGGCATACCGGGTCGACGACGCGGAGACCGTGGTGGTCGCCTTCGGCTCGGCGGCACTGTTCGTCGAGCACGTGGTCGACGAGTTGCGTGCCGACGGGCACCGGATCGGCCTCTTCCGGCCTGTGACGCTGTGGCCGTTCCCGGCCGCCGACCTGGCCGCTGCCACTAGAAACGCCAGTCGCGTGCTGGTGTTCGAGCTCAATGCGGGCCAGATGCTGGAGGACGTCAGGCAGTTCGCGCACGATCGCGGCACCGTGCGGTTCGTTGGCGGCGTCAGCATCCACGCGTCCGGACTCAGTTACGGGCCGCTGCTCGACGTGGCGCCGATCCGCTCGCGCATCCTGGAGGCAGCGGCATGACCGAAACCCCGCATCTGGTGGCTCGCGACCGCCCGGACCTGATCCTCGGCGACCACGGACTGTGCCCTGGCTGCGGCGAGCCTGTCGCACTGCGCATCCTGCTCGAGGTGCTCGAGGAACTCGACATCGTCCGGCGGAGCATCGGCGTCGTCGGCCACGGATGTTACGGGAGCTTTGTCCAGATCATGGACGTTGAGGTCCTGCAGTGCCTGCACGGCCGGGCCCCGTCGTGCGCGACGGGCCTCAAGCGGGTGCGACCAGGCACCGTGGTTTTCACCATGCAGGGCGATGGCGACATGGTCAATGAGGGTCTGCAGGAGGTCCTGCACACGGCCGCCAGAGGCGAGAGCGTCACCTGCATCCTGCTGAACAACGGCGTCTTCGGCGACACCGGCGGGCACCAGACCGCGACCACGGTCGTCGGCCAGCGAACCAAGACCAGCCTGGATGGCCGCAATCCCGAAACGCACGGCTATCCCATCCCGGTGGCCGACCTGGTGGCCTCGCTGGCCGGGGTGTGCTACGTCGCGCGTGGTGCAGTTTCTACGGCCGGGGGAGTCGCGCGGACGAAGAGGATGCTGCGCTCCGCCTTCGAGCATCAGCTTGCGGGCGACGGGTTCGGACTGGTTGAGATCCTCACGATGTGCCCGACTGGCTGGTTCGTGCCAGCGGCTCAGGACCGGACTACCTCACCGGTTCGCTTGAGGCGGCTTATCCGCTCGGCGAGTTGCCGCTCCGGGGGCGGGCGTGAACCGGGGCACCGTCAGCATCGACGTGGAGCGGTGCAAGGGCTGTGACCTCTGCGTCCAGGCTTGCCCGCCGAATGTGCTGGAGATGTCCGTGGCAGTAAACGAGATGGGCTACCGGTTCCCGATCCTGCACGACGGCTGCACTGGTTGCACAGCTTGCCAGCTCGTCTGCCCGGACTTCGTGTTCCAGGTATTCCGGTTCGACACGCGCTAATCCAGCTACCCGCTGCCGCGCAATCCGCCAGGCAGGCAAGCAAGCGCTTGACAGGATAATTACACCCTCGATACGCTCAGGGCCCACCAAGCAAGCGCTTGGTAAGACACTGCTGCGTCGATGATGCGCCACCGTCGGCATGATGCTGGCGCGGTAAGGAGATCCTCGATGAGTAAGAGGAGGCATGATGAGTGCTGACCTCGGCCAGGGACGGCTGCTTGGCACCGCCCTGGTATGCGCCGCTGCTTTGGCGCTTGCAGCATGCGGAAGCTCTAGCCCGAGCAGTTCGTCCAGCTCGCCGCCGACGTCCGGTAGCTCGAGCGGCCCGGCTAGCTCGAGCTTCGCTGCCGCCATGACAGCCAACACGAAGTTCGAGCAGCGGCCGACAAGCATCGGCATCACCACGCCCGTCGGAAAGACGATTCCGAAGGGCAAGGTCATCGACTTCATCCAGTGCGGCGTCCCCGCCTGCGTGGTCGAAGGCGACATCCTGGAGAGCGCAACTAACCTGCTGGGCTGGAAGCTCGTCAGGCTCAATGCCGGCTCCACGCCCCAGCAGATCGCCGACGCCTACCAGCAGGCGGTCACCAACAAGCCGGATGCGGTCATTGGCTCGGGCTATCCGCGAGTGCTCTTCGATCCGGAACTGAAGTCCCTGTCCTCGATGCACATTCCAGTCCTCGAGGCGTTCGTGGCTGACAGCGTCGGGGACGGCCTGACGGGAGTTGTCGGCGGCCCGATCAACAACTCCATTCAGGGCAAGGAAGTCGCCGACTACATCCTGGCCAACAGCACCAGCAAGTCAGAGACCGTCGGCGCCGTGATTCCCAGCGGCTTCCCCAACATGGTTCAGGAGAACCAGGCGTTCACTGCTGAGGTCCAGCAGCAGTGCTCGTCCTGCACGGTCAAGTTGCTGACGGTGCCTGTTACCAGCATCGGGACTGACCTGACGACGCGAATCAGCAGTTTCCTGACCGCCAACCCCAGCATCAGCTGGCTGTGGGATGGTTACGACGACATGGTGACCGGCGTGCCGACCGCGCTGAAGGGCGCATCGATTACCAGCGTCAAGGTAACGACCATCAGCATGAACGGGACCGTCGCGGCGGACATCGCGCAGAACAACTATGTGATGAGCGCCATCGGCACCAGCTTCCCCGAGGTCTACTGGCGCGAGATCGACTTGCTGGCGCGGTACTTCACCGGCCAGCCGTATGCCGTTGACCTCAACGACGCCACGCTGCCGTTCTGGACGATCACGAGTTCCGATCTGCCGTCCGATGCGTCCAGCACGACATTCGCCAACGTGGTCGACTACAAGTCGCAGTTCGAGAAGCTCTGGGGACTCGGCTAACGGTCCTCGCAGTCCTGCCCGCCGGGCCCAGGCTTAGAACTGGGCCCGGCGGGCAGCAGCTATTCCAGGACTCGGCGCTTTCGGGCCCTGTGCGGATCCTGTACTCGGCCAAGTCCGGCGATGCGGTGTCAGGCGCCCGGAACCCGTCCGATGATCCAGCCGAATTCGGAAGTGATCCGGACGCCGAGACCCTCCGTGTACATCGGGCGGAGCGCCTCGCGCACCGCCACGGCGAAGCGCTCATAGCCGGCTTCCTGCAAAGCGGGCCACGACGGCCCCGCCGAAGCAGCTGCCCGCACCGCCAGGTCGAGGTCAGGCCACTCATTAACGACTTGCGCGGTTCCCCGCTCAGCGAACTCCAGGCCGGCGGCTGCGAGCATTTGCTCCGCCACCCCGGGCCGCCCGGTGTCGCCCTGATTGAGGGTGGCATCGACATGGCCAGGCGGCGAAAGCTCCATCAGCGCCGCGAAGTACGCAAGCAGGCCAAGCCGTTTCGGCGAGCCCCAGAACGTAAACCCGACTAACCCGCCCGGGCGCACCACCCGGCGGGCCTCCCGCAGCGCATCCTCGCAGCCCTTCCAGATCCCGTTGAAGCTTGTCGCCACATCGAACTGGCCGTCTTCGAACGGGAGGTCGAACATGTCGCCCACCCGGAAATCAGCATCCGGGGTGCGCGCCCGGGCGATCGCGATCAGAGCCTCGGAAGCGTCAAGACCGGCAACCATGGCCCCGCGCCCCGCCGCGACGCTGGCCGCGTACCCAGAGCCGCAAGCAATGTCGAGCAGCCGCGTCCCAGGCCCAACACCAGCCCGGTCAAACAGGGCGTCGTTGGCACGCCGCGCATACGGCTCCATCAGATACGCCCAGTCGAGGGCGCTTTCACCCCAAGCCCGGCCTGACTCGATCCAGCTCATCGGCGGTCACCTCCGCTGCCATCTGCACTGTCAGCCACTCGCGATCAGTGTGCCGGATCCGCGGTGCCAGCAGCTAGCGCTCTCCGGGACGCGCTTGCAGGCAGTCCTGAGTCAGCCTGCTGCCGGGCTATCGGAGACCGCCTGTCCCGACACGCGAGTCCGCTGCGGCCGCTGGCCTGTCAGATTGCTTGCGCGCAGCCGCTTGCGCTGTATCCCGGTGACACCGACTGCCACGATCAGCACAGCGCCCTGGAAGACCTGCGGCATCCATGGCTGAGTGCCCGCCTCCAGCAGTCCTACGCTTCCGGTTCCGATCATCAGCACTGCCACTACGGTGCCCCACGGATTGAATCTGCCGTGCCGGAACTGGGTGGCACCCACGAACGCGGCCGAGAATGCCGGGATCAGGTACTCAGGTCCCACTGTCGGATCCGCGGAGCCGAGCTGGGCTGCTAGTGCGATGCCGGCGAATGCTCCGAGGAGGCCGAGCACACGAGCGAGATCGTGCGCAGCCGCGCGACCCGGACGCCAATCAGCCGGGCGACATCCGGGCCGTATCCGGCAGCGTAGATATGGCGGCCGAAGACAGTCTGCTCAAGCACGTAGCCGACGACCAGCATCGCTACGAGCAGGTACAGCACGGGCAACTGGATTCCGCCGATACTTGCACTGGCGACGTTCATGAAGCTGCCGGACAGCTTGCCGGTGATGATCTGGTCGCCGGATACCCACAGCGTCAGCGCGGCGATGATCGCCCCGGTGGCCAGCGTGCCGATGAACGAGTCAATCCTCATCCGCACGACTACGAGGCTGTTGAACAGGCCGATGGCCAGGCCAGCGCACAACGTTAGCGCTATGGCCCCGGCCGGCGGCAGCCCGAGTGTGTTCAGCGACCAGCCGACGAAAACGCCGGAGAACCCGATCGTGGCGCCGATCGAGAGGTCGAAGACGCCGGCTGCCAGCGGCATCACGACACCAAGTGCGGCCAGCCCGGTGATGGCGTACTGGTTGAGAATGCTTTTGGCCGTCTGCGCCGTCGGAAAGAGGCCCGGCTTCCAGATTGCGAAGATCACGATCAGCGCGATCCACACGTACACGGCGCCGACGTTCCGGAAGCTCAGCCGCGCAGCAAGCCCTGCCGTGCGACGCTTCTCGGGTGCCTGGGCGATCTCGGCACTGGTGATCATACCGGCATCTCTCTTCCCGGCCGCTTACCAAGCAAACGCTTGGTAGCCGCCGATCCTAGCCGCGGAGTCAAGGGCAGAGCAAGCGCAGCACCAAGGGCAGACCGAGCGCAGTGGCGCGCGCTGGCCGGCCCCGATCCGGCCGACCCAATCCGGTCGGCCCCAGTCCGGTCGGCCCCAGTCCGGTCGGCCCCAGTCCGGTCGGCCCCAGTCCGGTCGGCCCAGTCCGGCCGCCCGATCCGGCCAACACAGTCTCGCCAGCACAACCAGGCCAGCAGAGTTCCCGGTCAGTCATCGCTACCGGCTGGCCCGGCGAGCAGTCGCATGCCGCGGGCGAGCGTGGCGAGAAACTGGTCAGGGTCGGACAGCTCAACGGCCGGAAGCCGGCCGAGTTCAGCCGCTAGCAACCCCGCGTCCTTGGCGAGCAGGTCTCCGATCAGCGTTTGGAAGCGGTCGCCGATCCAGCTCGCACCCGAGCCCGCGCTGATGACGTCGGCACAGACACCGGCAGGCAGGCCAGCCTGATCGGCGAGCGCTAGGCAGGTCGCGTAAGCGGCGGCGTTGTAGGCGGCGACGGTGTTGTTGAGCAGCTTGGCCAGCGTCGCGTCGCCGAACCGGGGGAAAGTGAAGACCTGGCGCGCCAGCGCCTGCTGCACGAAGTCGATGTCGGCGCCCGCGGCCTGATCGCCGCCCACCATTACGGTGAGCTCGCCCGTGCGCGCCATCGGCCGGCCGCCGGATACCGGCAGCTCGATCACCCGGAAGCGCTCGCTGCCGTAAGCACCGAGCCCGCGGGCGAAGGCCGGATCGAGAGTCGTCACCACGCAGGCTGCCAGGCCCGTCTCCCCGCCGCAGGCCGGGAGCTCGGAGAGCACCTGGCGGGCCTGTTCCGTCGTTCTGACGCAGATGAGCGCACGATCGAAGATGAGGCCATCCAGCCTTTCGGCGGCTTCCTGCCCGGTCGCCTGCTGCCATGCCGAACGGCGATCGGCCGAAACGTCGATGCCGACCACGTCGCAGCCGGTCTCATGCACGCGGAGCGCGCAAGCCAGCCCGAGATTGCCGAGACCGATCACTGCGACCGTCACGTCAGCCTCCCAACGTCACGGGTAATGTACCAAGCGCTTGCTAGGATAGCCCGCGTGGATCAGGTGACAGACTTTCCCGCCCAGATCGGCCCGGAGCGGGCTGCCGAATACCGGCGCCGCGGCTGGTGGGGCACGGAGACGCTTGCCGATCACGTGACCAGGCACGCTGCCAGCCAGGGCTCCAGGCCGGCGTTCATCACCGACGTCGGCCGGCTCACCTGGAGCGGTTACGACTCTTGCGCTGAGCGGCTCGCTTGCGCGCTGCGGGCGCTCGGGATCGAGCGCGGGGAACGCGTCGCGATCCAGCTGCCGGACTCGGCCACCGTGCATGTCGCATTGCTGGCCTGCGAGAAGGCTGGCATGGTAGCGGTCGGCATCGGCGCAAGGGCCGGTGACCGGGAGTTGCGCCACATCGTCGCCAAGACCAACGCCGTTGCGCTGATCTCCCATGACGAGCACCGCGGTCGTCCGATGCGCGAGGTCGCGGATTCGCTGCCTGGAATCCGCCATCACGTCGTTGTCCCGCAGTTCGATCGCGACGCGGCAGCTCCGCTGCAGCTCGACGGCATCAGCTTCGAGCTCTCGCTGGCAGACGCTGCTGCGCTGGCCGCAGTGCGGTTCGGCCCTGACGATTTCTGGATGGTCAACTCGACGTCCGGCACGACCGGGATGCCGAAGTGCGTCATGCACACCCAGAACAGATGGTGGTACTTCCACCAGGTAGCCGCCGACGTTGGCGCGCTGAGCGGGAGCGATGTGATCATGAGCGTCGTTCCGGCGCCGTTCGGGTTCGGCCAGTGGACTGCCCACTTCACGCCGACCTATCTCGGCGCGCCGACCGTCGTGACCGAACGATTCTCGCCAGCGCAGGCGCTTGATCTCATGGAGCGTGAGCGGGTCACTGTCTTGTGCGCCGTGTCCACGCAGTTCCGGATGCTCCTTGCCGAGCCGTCGATCGAGCAGCGGGACCTGTCGGCGCTGAGGCTGATGTTCACCGGAGGCGAGTCCATTCCGTACCCGGCGGCGCGCCGGTTCGAGCAGGTCACCGGCGCAGTGATCCTGAACTTCTACGGATCGAACGAGAGCGGCTTCGCGACGGCGACCAGCATTCGCGATCCGCAGGAGAAGCGGCTGCGCACTTCGGGCCGGACCCAGCCCGGCACGGAACTGCGGCTCTACGAGGAGGGGCAGGACGTCACCAGCAGCCGCAGGGGTCAGCCCGGCACGCGCGGGCCTGCGGTATGCCTGGGGTACCTGGACGACCCGCAGGCCAATGCCGAACTCTTCACTGCGGACGGGTTCTTGATGCACGCCGACGTCGTCGAGATCGACGAAGACGGCTACCTGTCGGTCGTGGGACGCAAGTCGGACATCATCATCCGGGGCGGCAAGAACATCAGCGCGCGCGAAGTCGAGGACGAGGTCGCCGCTCATCCGCGGGTGGCGCTCGCAGCCGCGGTGCCGGTTCCTGATCCGGTGTTCGGCGAGCGTGTCTGCATCTACGTCGAACTGCGTGAGCCAGGCCCGTTCACGCTTGACGAACTGACCGAGTTCCTGATTGGCCGCGGCGTCTCCAAGGAGACCCTTCCCGAACGACTGATCGTGCTGGACGAACTGCCACGGTCGTCCGGTGACAAGGTTGCGAAGGCAGACTTGCGGCAGGCTGCGGCGAAGCTTGCGCCGACGTTGACGTGATGACTTCCGGCGCTGAGTCCAGGCCTACCGCGCAGGCTCGGATTGATGAGCCACGGGAGACCTCGTTTCCTTGATAGTGATCTTTTGTTGACCAAGCAATCGCTTGCTCGGTATCGTACCGGCCGTGACATTCGAGACGCTCGCCAGCGGCCTGACCTTCCCTGAGGCGCCGCGCTGGCACGACGGCGCCCTGTGGTTCTCGGACATGCATGCCTACCGTGTGCTGCGCCTCGATCCGCGCGGAACGCTGACGACGATGGCCGAGGTACCTGGCTGTCCGTCGGGTCTGGGTTTCCTGCCGGACGGGCGGATGCTCGTGGTCTCCATGCACGACCGCCGTGTGCTGCGGCTCGATCCAGACGGCCTGCATGAGCACGCGGACCTCAGCGAGCTGGCGCCCTGGCACTGCAACGACATGACTGTCGACGCGCACGGCCGTGCCTACGTCGGCAACTTTGGTGACGACTCCGCGCCGCCCGCTCCGCCCGCGCCCACGGTCCTGATAGCCGTTGAGCCGGACGGGCAGGCCAGGGCGGTCGCTGACGAGCTGATGTTCCCGAACGGGATCGCGGTCACCGACGGCGGCCGGACGCTGATCGTCGCCGAGACCCGGTCGGTGCCAGGTCGCCTGAGCACCTTCCGCATCTTGCCGGACGGCGGCCTCGCGGACCGGCGGGTGCTGACGGAGTTCGCCGCGGGCGAGCTGCCGGACGGGATAGCGCTCGACGCGGCAGGCGGGATCTGGGTAGCGATGCCGTTCTCCGGTCAGGTCGTCCGGGTCGGTTCGGACGGCGCGATCACTGAGCGTGTCATGGTGGACAACGCTTACGCGGTGGCCGTTGGCGGACCTGACGGCCGCGACCTGTTTGTCTGTACCGCTCCCACGTGGGTTCCGGAGGAGGCGGCCCGGCTACGCGGGGGCGCGGTCCTGCGGATGAGTATCTAGCTGCCTGGCGGCATCGGCTGCGGGTACGCGCTGCCTGCGGCCGCGCGTGCATCGCTGCCCGCGGCGGGTCAAGCGCCCCCGGATACCGGCTGAACCGAGCCTGAGATAGCGCGCAGGACTTCGCCCTCCGAGATCGCGCTGCCGTGCAGTTCCTCGACGATCCTCCCGTCGACGAGCGCGAGCACCCGGTCACAGACGCCGACGAGGTCCTCAGTGTCGGATGAGCAGATCACGAAGCCGGTGCCAGCGCGGGCGTACTTGCGGATCAGGTCGTAGATCGCATTTCGCGCGCCAATGTCAACGCCGCTGGTCGGGTCCTCCATGAAGACCACCCGCGGGTCCAGTCCGAACCACTTCGCCATCAGGACTTTCTGCTGATTGCCGCCGCTCAGCAGGCCGTACAGCCGGTCCGGGTCCGGCGGGCGGATGTCCAGGCGCTGGATCCACTCGCGGGCCGCAGCTCGCTCCCGCGACCGGTCGACCCGGCCTGCGCGCGCAAACTCCGATACCCAGCCGAGCGTGATGTTCTCGCTGACGGTGAAGTTCGGGATCGCCGCGCCCGGATGGCGGTTAGGCAGAATCAGCGCGAGTCCGAGCTGCAGCGCCAGCTGGGACGACATCGGCTCGGCGGCGACTCGTTCGCCCGACACGTTCAGATGGACAGTCGCTGGAACCGCGCCGCACACCGCCCCGGCGAGTATCTCGCGCCCTGACCCGGACAACCCGGCGATGCCCAGCACCTCACCGGCGTGGACGTCGAAGTCAATGCCCGTGATGGGCGGGCATTGCAGGTCACGGACCTCGAGCACGGTGTGCTCGCGTCGGGTCACGGGCGCAGTCTGAGTGGCGCCGAGTTCGATTTCCTCGCCGACGATGAGGCGCGCTAGCCGTCCGCGGTCCACGCTGGCAGTCGAGATCGTGCCCTGGCCTCTGCCGTCCCGCAGCACCGTCACCTGGGAGGCCAGGCTCAGCACTTCGTCCAGGCGGTGCGAGACGTACAGAATGCTGACCCCGCCCTCGCGGACCTTGTGGAGGACGCTGAACAGCGCCTCGCACTCAGTGGGCGGGAGGGCACTGGTCGGCTCGTCGAGGACCAGCAGCGAGATCTCGCCGGAGCTGTCGTCGAGGGAGCGTGCGATCGCTAGCGCACTGCGTTCAACGGCGCGGAGCTCCCCGACCGGCCGCTCAAGGTCGAATTCGACCCCGATGCGCGCTAGCAAACGCTCGGTGAGTTGCCGCTGGGCGCGGCGGTCAATCCGGCTGGCGCTCGTGGCGAAGCCGGTGACGAGGCCGACGTTCTCGGCAGCGGTCAGCTCACCGATCAGGCCGAGGTCCTGATGGACGAATCGCAGGCCCCTGCGGCGGGCATCGGCCGCAGATCCGAAGTGGAGCGGGTCGCCGTCGATGAGCACTCGCCCGCCCGGATCCGGCAGGTGAAAGCCAGCGAGGATCTTGATCAGCGTCGACTTGCCCGAGCCGTTCTCGCCGACGAGAGCGTGAATCTCGCTGCGGCCGATGTCGAACGAGACGTCCGCGAGTGCCCGCTGGCCGGGGAAGGTTTTCGACAGGTTCTCGATCGAGACAAGCGGCTCGGATACAGGCTCGGTCATCGCAGAACGCCGCTCAGTGATCGGCCTGTTTCCACGGGCGCTGTTTCCACGGGCGCTGTTTCCACGGGCGCTGTTTCCACGGGCGCTGTTTCCACGGGCGCTGTTTCCACGGGCGCTGTTTCCACGGGCGCTGCTCCTGCCGCCGATGCTGATCCTGCTGCCGATCCGGACATGCGCGCGGATTGACCTAGCGCTTGCTCGGGTGAGCCTACCATCTCTGGGTCCTTCTGCCAGGGCGGGCGAATTGCTCCGGCGGCGCGGGGTCAGCCACGGCTGCTCTCGGACCTCAGGGCCTCGCGGACCTGCTCGCGGAGGTCCCGCTTCAGCACTTTGCCGCCAGCGTTGCGCGGCAGCCTGCTGACGAACACGACCTCGCGCGGCACCTTGAAGTTCGCCAGGCGCTCACGGCAGTGGGCTATCACGTCCTGCTCGCTCAGTGTCTGACCCGCGCCCGCCACAACGTAGGCCACGCCGACCTCGCCAAGCCGCTCGTCGGGTTTGCTCACGACCGCGCAGTCGGCCACCGAGCTCAGTCGCATGATCACGTTCTCGACCTCAGCCGGATACACGTTGAAGCCGCCGACCGTGAACATGTCCTTCAGGCGATCGGTGATCGTCAGGTATCCGCGCTTATCGAGGTGACCAACGTCGCCGGTGTGCAGCCAGCCGTCCGGTTCGATCGCGGCGCGCGTCGACGCCGGGTCGTCGAGGTAACCCACCATGACGTTCGGGCCCCGGAGCTGGATCTCACCGTCGTCGCCGGGTTCCAGCTCCTGGCCGTCGGTACCGACGATCCGGATCTCGAAGTCCGCGGCTGCGCACCCGGAAGTGCCGGAGATCGTTTCCGCGTCGTCGCCGGGACGGCACATGGTCACCACTACCGCCTCGGTGAGGCCATAAGCCGTCAGGATGGTCTCGATCGTGAGCTCGCGCCACATCCGCTCGATCAGCGCGACCGGAACGATCGCTGCGCCGGTCACAACCAGGCGCAGTGAAGAGAGGTCATGCTTGTCGCGCTGCGGGTAGGCCAGGAGTTCCTGGAAGATCGTCGGCGGTCCCGGCAGGATCGTCACTCGCTCCCGCTCGACCTGGTCCACCACCCGCTCGATGTCGAATGTCAGCTGCGGCAGGATCGTGGCGCCTCGGAGCAGGGCGACGACCCAGCCGGCCTTGTACCCGAAGGTGTGGAAGAACGGTGCGATGATCATGTAAACGTCGCGTTCGGTGACCTCGGCTCGCTCGGCCCACGCCGCGGCCACGGCGATCGTCTGGCGATGGGTGGACGTCGCGCCTTTCGGCTGGCCAGTGGTTCCGGACGTGAAAATGATGTCGGCAACGTCGTCGGCGCGCACCTGCGCGGCCCGGTCGAAGGCGGACTGCTCGGTGGTTTCATGCGCCCGCGTCAGCATGTGCGCCCAGGTCCACACTCCGTCGGCTCTCTGCTCGTGAGTGCTTGCGGAATCCTCATCCCGGCCCTCGACCGGCACCCGGACTATCAGCGCGAGCTCATCCAAACCCATGACCGGGCTGGAAACGGCACTACCCACCGGTTGCTGCCGGACCTGCTCCGGCCCGGCTTCGTCGGGACTGGCCGCGGCGTCACTGATCGCAGCGAGGTAGTCCACGCCAAGGAAGCGGTCCGGCAGGAAGATCACCCGGGCGCCGGTGCGCCGCAGCACATCAAGCGCCTCGTAGCCGGTGTAGCGGGTGTTCATCGGGACCAGGCTCGCTCCGGCGCTGTGCGCGCTAAGGGCTGCGATTAGCCAGTGCGCCGTGTTGGGCAGCCAAATGGCTACCCGGTCACCAGGCTGGACCCCGGCCGACATCAGCGCGCGTGCCATCGTGCGAACCTCGGCCGCAAGCTCCGCATACGACATCCGGAGCGATCCGTCGATGACCGCGAGGCGGTCGCCGTATCGCTTCGATGACTCGTCTATGAGAGCGGACAGGGTCGGCGGGAGGTTGGTCACGGTGCTCGCCTCGATCTCGGGGAATCAAGCAAGTGCTTGGTAGCCTACGCCAGCGGCGCGGCTCCGACCTCGCACGTGGAGTACGCTCAATGCCTACCAAGCAAGCGCTTGATAATCAATATCTGAAGAGCCGCGGCCCGCCGTGCCAGGTCAGGCCGTGCCAGGTCAAGGAGGCCGAGGTGGCTGAGGGGCAGCTAGCAGGGCAAGTCGCCCTCGTGACGGGCGCGGCGCGCGGCCAGGGACGCGCTCACGCGATCGCGCTCGCTGACGCGGGCGCCACCGTAGTCCTTTGTGACATCGCGGCTCAGCTCGCGAGCGTTCCGTACCCGCTGGCGACGCCTGACGATCTCGACGAGACCGTGCGGATGATCCAGAACGCCGGCGGGACGGCAAGCGCCGCTGTCACCGACGTCCGCGACAGCGCGGCGATCGGCGAGCTGACCGACCGGATTGTCGCCGAGCACGGACGGCTCGACATCCTGGTCGCCAACGCGGGTATCTGCGTGCTCGGACCGGTCGCTGACCTGCCAGACGATGTGTGGCGCGACACGATAGAGACAAATCTCAGCGGCGCTTTCTACTGCATCCGGGCTGCGTTGCCGCACATGACACGGCAGCGATACGGCCGCATCGTCGCGATCTCCTCAGGCGCGGGCCGCGGCGGCATGCGCAACCTCGGTCACTACTGCGCGTCCAAGTGGGGTCTCATCGGGCTCGTCAAGGCCGTGGCACTAGAGACCGCGACGGACGGGATCACGGCCAACATCGTCTGCCCGGCCGGCGTCGGGACGCCGATGGTCCTCAACGAGCACTCCTTCCGGGCATTCCGTCCGGACTTGCCGCACCCGACCGTCGACGACGCCAGAGAACGGCATGAGCGACTTAGCCCGATGCGGCTTCCCTGGCTCGAGCCGGAAGACGTCACTCGAGCAGTCATGTACTTCGTCACCGACCGCGGCCGTACTACCGGCACCGTGCTGGAGGTCGACCTCGGTACCTCAGCCAACCGGCTCTGAAGGCAGCGCCAGCGCCCTGCTGGCAGGAGGTGCACTGAGCAATACAATCGCGGTGTCGCAGCTACCGGATCGGGAAGCGTGCGGGCGAGGAGCAAGCAATGGCGCTGCTACGGAGCTATGTAGGCGGACAGTGGGTTACCCCGGAGGGCGACGGACGTCCGGTGTTCGACGCGGTCTCCGGGGACGAGGTCGCCAGGATCTCGTCGGCCGGGATAGGCATGGCTGCGGCGCTCGCCTACGGGCGGTCGGTCGGCGGACCCGCACTTCGCGAGCTGACCTTCCATCAGCGCGCCGGCCTGCTGAAAGCTCTTGGCTCTTACCTCCGCGAGCATCGCGACGAGCTGTACGCGACTGTCGGCGCGAACGGGTGCCACCCTCGGCGACGCGAAGTTCGACGTCGATGGCGGCATCGGCGTGCTGCTCGGCTACGCCAGCAAGGCGCGGCGCGAGCTGCCTAACGACACCGTCTATATCGACGGCGCACTGGAGGCGCTCGGCAAGTCCGGTCAGTTCGCTGGCCAGCACATCATGACGTCGCTGCGCGGGGTTGCCGTGCAGGTCAACGCTTTCAATTTCCCGGTCTGGGGGCCGCTGGAGAAGCTGGCGCCCGCGTTCCTCGCGGGTGTGCCCAGCCTTATCAAGCCCGCGAGCCAGACTGCCTACCTGACTGAGCGGCTTGTCGAACTGATCGCGTACTCTGGCCTGCTGCCGGCTGGAGCGGTGCAACTGATCTGCGGCAGTGTCGGTGACCTGTTCGATCATCTGACCGAGCAGGATCTGGTGTCGTTCACCGGGTCTGCATCCACGGCACGTCAGCTGCGAACGCACCCGGTCGTCGTCAGCCGAGCGGTCCGGTTCAATGCCGAGGCCGACTCGCTGAACTGCTCCGTTCTCGGCCCGGACGCAGGGCCGGGAACGGCGGAGTTCGATCTGTACGTCAGGCAACTCGTCACCGAGATGACGGTCAAGGCCGGCCAGAAGTGCACCGCGATCCGGCGCGCCTTCGTTCCCGCCAGCATGGCCGATGCAGTCGTGGAGGCCGTCAGCGAGCGACTTGCCGACGTGGTCATCGGAAACCCGGCCGAGGAGACGGTCAGGATGGGCGCTCTGGCCAGCCTGGAGCAGCGCGAGGAGGTCCGGCGTAGCGTCAAGGGCCTGCTGGCCGCTTGCCGCCTGGTTTTCGGCGACCCCGAGCATGTCGACGTCGTCGGAGCCGATGCGGAGCGCGGTGCGTTCATGTCGCCGCTGCTGCTGCGCTGCGACGACGCAAGCCGGGCCGAGCCGCACGAGATCGAGGCTTTCGGCCCGGTCGCGACGATCATGGGCTACGCCTCGACCGACGATGTAATCGGCCTGGCGGCCCGTGGCCTTGGCAGCCTGGCAGGCTCGGTAGTCACCGCGGACGCGGAATTTGCCCGCGATGTCGTCCTCGGCGTCGCACCGTGGCATGGCCGGCTGCTGGTACTCGATAGCGACGACGCGGCCGAGTCGACCGGCCACGGCTCGCCGCTGCCGCCGCTCGTGCACGGCGGTCCGGGGCGGGCCGGCGGTGGCGAGGAGATGGGCGGCGTTCGCGGCGTGCTGCATTACCTGCAGCGCACCGCAGTCCAGGCCAGTCCGCGGATCCTGTCGGCGGTCACCGGGACCTGGGTACCTGGCGCTGGGCGCGACACCACCGGCGGGCACCCGTTCCGCAAGCCGCTGGCCTCGCTACGGCCCGGCGACACCGTCGTGGCCGGACCGCGCCGGGTGACGCTCGAGGACATCGAGCACTTTGCCGAGTTCACCGGCGACACGTTCTACGCGCACATGGATGACGAGGCGGCGCGGGCCAACCCGTTCTTCGACGGCAGAGTCGCGCACGGCTACCTGGTGCTGTCATTCGCGGCCGGGCTTTTCGTGCAGCCCGACCCTGGGCCAGTCCTGGCTAACTACGGCATCGAGAATCTGCGATTCCTCACGCCGGTCTACCCGGGCGATGAGCTTACGGTCACGCTGACCTGCAAGCAGATCATTCCCCGCGAGGACGCAGCGCATGGCGAGGTGCGCTGGGACACCGACGTCACCAACCAGAACGGCGCCTCGGTGGCCAAGTATGACGTTCTCACGATGGTCGCCAAGCAATGGCCGTAATGCAGTAGGCGCCAGGCCAGGCAACCCAGGGATCACCGAGAAGCGGATCTACGTCGCGTGAGCTTGCAACACAGATCACTTTCTGGTCACCCGCGTTTCTCGTCCGGGTCATGTCGGCGCTCTAGCGTCGCGTCGTCAACACCTGTCGATTGGGGACACGCATGCTTCGGTTCAGACGCGTCGCCAGTGCCGGACTTCTCGCCGCAGCGCTTGTTGTCGCGGCGAGCAGTTCAGGCGGGGCCATGGCTGCCACTGCTCAAGCGGCCCGGCCGTCACATCCCGCTCCGCACGTCATGGTCATCTTCATGGAGAACACCGACTACAGCCAGATGGTGGCGAGCCCGGCGATGCCGGAGTTCAACCAGCTAGCTCACGAGTACGCAGACTTCACCAGGGCCTACGGCTGGCACTACCCGAGCCTGCCCAACTACATCGAGCTGCTGGCCGGGTCGGATCTCGGTGTCACATCGGACTGCGACATCACCCAGAAGGGTTGCTCGGACTTCCACCACAAGCGGATCATCGACCAGCTCGAGGCGGCTCATCAGTCCTGGCACGCCTACTACCAGGGCGACCAGTCAGGCTGCTACCAGGGCGACGGCAGCGGGAACTACCCGTACTGGCACAACTCGTTCCGCTATTTCGCTGACTTCAAGACCCAGTGCAAGCACATCTCGAACTTCGGCCCGCTGCTCTCGGACCTGTCAAGCTCGCACGCGCCCGACTTCAACTGGGTGGTACCTGACCTGGTCAACAGCGGTGGCGATAACGGCACCATGAACTCCGGCGACTCCTGGCTGGCCGGCGAGCTGCCGAAGATCATGGCAACGTCGTGGTACCGGCACAACGGCCAGATCGTCATCCTCTACGACACCGGATACGAGGACTCGGGCGGCAACGGCGGTGCAAGCGGTGGCCAGATCCCCCTCGTGGTGATCTCACAGCACGACCGCGGCATGGGCACGATCAGCAAGCCAGTCAACACCGCCGGCGTGCTCCGGTCCATCGAGCATGCGTATGGCTTTGGCTATATAGGAAACGCGGCGAACCCGGCTAACGGCAGCCTTGGCCGCGCGCTCGTTTCGGGCTGGAGCAATCACAGCGCACGCGGAGCCCAGCCGGTCTTTCACGGCGCGCTGGTCGGCCGCGGCGGGAAGTCCGTTCAGCAGGTGCACGGGACGCTGGGCCTGCAAGGCGTGTACGGGTATCCCGGCGGTGGCACCATCGAGGTCGGCAACAACAGCAGCGGCGAGGGTGTCGTTGCAACTGGCCGCCATGTCACCGTGGTTCGCGGCACTTCCAACCTGGAGTCGGTGAGTTGCACGACCAGCAAGACGTGCTACGCGGTCGGGCTCGCGCCGAGCGACCAGGATGCAGCCGTGCTGGTCCGTCTGGTCAACGGGCAGCCCAAGAAAGTGACCAAGCTCCCGGCATTCATCGGGCTGTACGGCATCGCCTGCCCGTCGAGCACGACCTGCTACGCGGTCGGCTATGACAACGCTGGCGACGCGGGCGCGGTGACCACCATCACCAACGGTCAGGCCTCGGCGCCGGTCGAGGTTCCGAACGACGGAAACACGCCGTGGCTGAATGCGATCTCATGCCCGACTGCGACGCAATGCTACGCGGCTGGCCTGGTCAACTATGTTCCCGCCATAGTGCCGATCGCCTCGGGCAGTCCCGGAGCGGCGGTCAACGTGGCGAATGCCTGGTACCTCAACGGAATCGACTGCCCGTCGGTCGGCAACTGCGTAGCTGTCGGAGAGAACAGCACTGAGCAGGGCATCGTCGCCACCCTGGTAGCCGGGGCGGCCGGCACGACCACCGTGGTTCCCGGCACCGAGTACCTGTACGGAGCGGGATGCGCGGCGGACGGCGACTGCCTGCTGGCGGGCGCGAGTTCCGCCGGTGCGCATAGCTTCGGCAACGGCGTGCTCGTCGGGGACAACGGGGGCACGTTGCAGGCCACGCGGTCGGTTCCCGGCACGAACGGGCTCGGCCAGACGATCTGCGGCAGCACGACCGGCGATTGCGTCAGCGCGGGAGCCGCGTTTAGTCACTGAGATTGCGGCATTTACCGCACCCGCCCAGGCGCCAGGAAGAACGGCCCTGGGCGGGTCTTTTTCTGGCTCCGGGCCAGCCTTGCCGTTTCGGCCGAGTGCTTGCCGAACCTGGTCGGCCCAGGCTCCTCCGAACCTGGTCGGCCCCGGGCGCTTCCGAACCTGGTCGGCCCCGGGCGCTTCCGAACCTGGTCGGCCCGGGCGCTTCCGAACCTGGTCGGCCTTGCGGGACAGGCGGGGGTCGCCGGTATAATTACTGACCGAATGATCGGTTAATTAAGGAGCGCCGATGACCCAGTCTGAGGCAGCCACCGACGAGCTTGAGCGCGACTTCGAGGACACGATCGCCAGAGACCGGCGGATCGAGCCGCGGGACTGGATGCCGGATCCGTACCGGAAGACGATGATTCGGCAGATTGCCCAGCATGCCCACTCGGAGATCATCGGCATGCAGCCGGAAGGCAACTGGGTCACCAGGGCGCCGTCGCTGCGCCGCAAGGCCATCTTGCTGGCCAAGGTTCAGGACGAAGCCGGTCACGGCCTCTACCTGTACTCGGCCGCGGAGACGCTCGGCGCGGACCGGGCCGACCTCACCGAGCGGCTGATCACCGGCCGGCAGAAGTATTCCTCGATCTTCAACTACCCGACGCTCACCTTCGCCGATGTTGGCGTGATCGGCTGGCTGGTCGATGGCGCGGCGATCTGCAACCAGGTGCCGCTGTGCCGGTCGTCCTACGGCCCGTACGCGCGGGCGATGATCCGGATCTGCAAGGAAGAGTCCTTCCATCAGCGGCAGGGTTACGAACTGCTGATGACGATGATGCGCGGCACTGCTGCCCAGCGGGAGATGGTGCAGGACGCGACGAACCGCTGGTGGTGGCCGTCGCTGATGATGTTCGGGCCGCCGGATGCGGAGTCACCCAACACCGAGCAGTCGATGCGCTGGCGGGTCAAGCGGCACACGAACGACGAGTTGCGGCAGCGGTTCGTCGACATGACCGTTCCGCAGGCCGAGGCGCTTGGTGTGACGCTGCCGGATCCGGAGTTGCGCTGGAACGCCGGGCGGGAGCACTTCGACTTCGGCGAGATCGACTGGGCAGAGTTCAAGCGCGTTATTGCCGGGAACGGGCCGTGCAACGCCCAGCGGATCACCGCACGGCGCGCGGCGCACGAGGGCGGCGCGTGGGTGCGCGAGGCGGCTGCGGCCCACGCGGCCAAGGTCGCGGCGCGGGCGGAGGCGGCGGCGTGAGTGGGGGCAGCGGCGTGAGTGGCGGCAGTGTGGGTCGCGGCGATGGTGTGACCAGCGCGGCCACTTCAGGGGGCAGCATGAGCAATGCAGGCGCTCCGGAGGGCGGCATGAGCGACAAGGAGCCGCGGTCGAACTGGCCGCTGTTTGAGGTGTTCTTGCGCAGCAAGCGCGGCCTCAATCACGTGCACGTCGGATCGCTGCACGCCGCCGACGCGACGATGGCGCTGCATCACGCACGTGACCTATACACCCGGCGCAACGAAGGGGTCAGCATCTGGGTCGTCAAGGCCGCCGATATCACCGCGTCCAGTCCGGACGAGAAGGATCCGTTCTTCGCGCCGAGCGGCGACAAGGTGTACCGGCACCCGACGTTCTACGACATCCCTGACTCCGTCCCGCACATCTGAGAGCTGGCCATGGGGTTCGACACCGCTTACGAGGCAATTAGCGAAGAGACCGACAGCGGGCACCGGTGGGCGTTCGGCACGGGTTTCACGGACCCGCTCGCCGGGGTGGACACCACCGTCCCGGCCGGCGTTGACGGTTCTGACCTCGCCGCGTACTGCCTCATGCTCGGTGATGACGCGCTGATCATGTCGCACCGGCTGCAGCAGTGGCTGGCCAGGGCGCCGGAACTTGAGGAAGAGACCGCGATCGCGAACATCGCTCTCGACCTGCTCGGCCAGGCGCGCTTGCTGCTGACCAGGGCGGGAGCGGCAGATGGCGCCAAACGGACCGAGGACGACTACGCCTTCGGGCGGACTGAACGCGAATTCCGCAACGTCCGCCTGACAGAGGTCGCCGATGCCGACTTTGCCGGCCTGGTCGCCCGGCTGCTGGTCTTCAGCACCTGGCGGCTTGCGCTGCTGGTCCGGCTCCGCGACTCAGCCGACCCGGTGCTCGCAGCGGTCGCGGCGCAGGGCGTTAAGGAGCTCACTTACCACCGGGACTACGCGGCGCAATGGGTGATCCGGCTCGGCGACGGAACCGACTACTCCCGGCAGCGAATGGAAGCCGGGCTGGCAGCGGTCGCGCCGCTGGTGCCCGAGCTATTCGTGCCGTCAGCTGTAGAGGAGCGGCTAGCCGGAGCGGCGGTCAACCCGGCGCAGCTGAAGCCCGAGTTTGACGCGGTGCTTGCTCACGTGCTGGCTGAGGCGGGGCTGGACTGGCCAGAGGCCGCCGGGATGGCCGGAGTGGCCGGGCAGGCCGGCCGCGACGGCGTGCACACCGAGGCGATGGGCTATGTGCTGGCCGAGTTGCAGAGCGTAGCTCGCGCGATGCCGGGGGCGACGTGGTGAAGACGCTGGACAGGGCCATGCTGGTGCGCGCGCGGCAGGTCGCGCAGTCGGTGCCCGATCCCGAACTGCCCATGGTGACGCTCGCCGACCTCGGCATCCTGCGCGAGGTAGCCGTGACAGGTCAGCGCGTCGTGGTATCCCTCACGCCGACTTACGCGGGCTGCCCCGCGATCGCGGAGATCCGCGCGGAGGTGGCTAGCCGGCTGGCTGCCGCTGGTTTCGCCGATGTCGAGGTGCGAACGGTGCTCAGTCCGCCCTGGACAAGCGATTTCATCAGCCCCGCAGGCCGCCGGAAACTGGCTGAGGCTGGCATTGCGCCACCTCGTTTCCCTCATGATTCGAGCGGAGGCACAGTGCCGCTGACGTTGATCGCAGCCGGTCCGCAGGTCGACTGCCCGGTCTGCGGGTCGGCCGATACGGTGCGGACGGCGGCGTTCAGCGGAACCGCCTGCAAGGACCTCTACCGCTGCCGGGCTTGTGCGGAGCCGTTCGAGCACGTGAAAGAAGTCTGACGTGACGTCGATCGCCTCGGAGCTGAGACGGGCCGCCCGGCGGCAGTTTCACGAGCTGACGGTTGCGCGGGTCGACCGGCTCTGCGATGACGCTGCCGCGATCACCTTTTTCGTCCCGGCTGAGCTGGCGGAGGAGTACACATTCCAGCCCGGACAGTCGCTCACCCTGCGGCGGTTCGTGAATGGCAGCGACGAGCGCCGGTCGTACTCCATCTGCGCGCCTGCCGGGCAGCCGCTGCGGATCGGCGTGCGCGAGGTGCCGGGCGGTGCGCTGTCCGGCTGGCTGGTCAACGAGGTTCGGACGGGAGACCGGATCGAGGTCCAGCCGCCGTCCGGGTCATTTACTGCTGACCTCGCCCGGCCGGGCCGGCATGTGCTGATCGCGGCTGGTTCCGGGATCACGCCGGTGCTGTCGATTGCCGCGTCGGCGCTGGCTGGTGAGCGGTCGGACGCGACGCTGCTGTACGGGAACCGGCGGGCCGACTCGGTGATGTTCGCTGACGAGATCGCCGACCTGAAGGACTCCTATCCGGACCGGCTCCAGCTCGTGCATGTGCTGTCGCGCGAGCCGCAAGAGGTTGAGCTGTTCAGCGGGCGGCTGGACGCCGACCGGCTGCGGACAGTGCTGCCGGCCCTGTGCGACGTGGCGGGCACTGATCACTGGTGGCTGTGCGGGCCGTACGGCATGGTGACCGATGCGATGGAGGTGCTGGCGGAGCTGGGAGTGCCAGCCGGCCGGGTGCATCGGGAGTTGTTCTACGTCGAGGATGTGCCGCCGGACCAAGAGCACCACGAGGAGAAGCCGCTCACCGGTGGTTGCGAGGTCACGGTCGTGCTGGACGGGCGGCGGACTACCGCGACGATTCCGGCGGACATGCCAGTGCTGGACGGGGCGCAGCTGGCGCAGGCCGGATCTGCCGTTCGCGTGCAAGGGCGGGGTGTGCGGTACCTGCCGGGCGCGGCTTGTGTCCGGTGAGGTCCGGATGCGGCGTAACTTCGCGCTCGAGCAAACCGAGCTCGATGCTGGATTTGTGCTGACGTGCCAGTCGATGCCTCTGTCGGAGGAACTGACGGTCGACTACGACGCCTGATAGCGGCGGCGTGTCTACCCGATGACCGCAACCTGTGTGGCATTGACGTGACCGGCGCGGCGCCGTGCGACAGGGGCAGCGGCATGCGCACCTGGACCGCCACGGGGATGTTGGCGACTGGTGTCGTGCATACTCCTGCGACCACCTCGCCTGCCACCTACCACGCCGATCCAGGGCGCCAGTCGCAGGTCAGATCGCCGTCCACGTCGACCTCGACTGACGTCGGCAGCACGTAGAGGTCGCCGTCGTTGCTCGGCGTCCGGCGAATCCCGCCAGGTGACAGCACCGCGGACGGCCCGCGCCAGAGTTGCCAGCCTCGCGATGTGTACAGGCGGGCGCCGTCCCGGCTCGCGCCCAGCGCGCCGAGGTGATAGCTGGACCTGACGATTCGTTCCAGCACTGCCATCATTGCGTCGCCGTGTCCGCGACGGCGGCGGTCGGAGCGAACTGCGACGCCTTCGATGTATCCGGTCCGCAGGGAACGGCCGCCGTGCAGCAGGCGGCGCTGAATGACGCTCGCGTGGCCGATCAGCTCCCCGTCTTCGAAGACGAGCGTGTGCATGCCGCCCAGGACGTTGTCGAATGTATCGTCCGAGACGCCGTCGAAGGCCGCGTTCATCAGGGCGCGGATGGCTGTCTTCGTAGTGTCGTCAAGGTCGGCCGTGTGGGCGGTTCGCTGCTCGATCACGTTCGTTACATCCTCACCGGCAGCCCGGTCTAGAAAGCCGGTTGCTAGACGGGATACGGGTCTGGCCGGACCTGGTAGCTGCGTCCGGCTGGAGTGGTCCAGCGGAAGGTGCCGGGCTGCGGCTGTTCGAGCCGCCAGCCGGGCAGTTGCTTGATCTTGTGGTGGGTCCGGCAGCAGCCGCCGAGATTGCAGCGGCAGGTCAGGCCTCCTTTGTGCCAGGGCCGCGTGTGGTCGATGTCGGTGCGCCAGGCTGGCTGTCCGCAGGTGTCGAACCGGCAAGTTTTGTCCCTGGCCGCGATGAACTCTCGGATCCGTGGCGGAGGCCGGTAGGCGGCCGACGCGGTGTTGTGCGCGCAACCGCCTGCCTCGGCGTCAAGCGCGGCTTCGGCGTTGGCCCTGGCGGCTGCCCGGCGGGCGGCCGCCCGGATCGCCGCGGCGCTGGCGCGCAGTAGCGGCGGACAAGCGCTGCTGTCAGCCTCGCCGAGCGTGCTTGCACGAATGGTGACGGTGATGCGGCCGATAACACCGGTGGCGTTCGCGGCGGCAGCGCGGGCGCTAGGTTTGCGGACTTGACCTGGGAGGCACGGCCGGGCGCGCTCGACCGCGAGGGCGCGGCCGTCGTCGCCAGTGACGATGACGCGCCACTCAGTAGTCGGGCAGCGGACAGCGAGAATCAGGAGCTGCTGTGCTTGCATGCTGCTGACCGGGCCGATACGGCCAAGCATGCCGGGCTCGTAGCCGCCGCTGGTTAGCGACGACCAGGGCAAGAGCACGTCCAGCAACCCGGCTCGCGCCGGCACTCGGCCGTTTGGTGCTGCCGCGCCTCGGTGCACCGGCGCTGTATCGAAGGCTGCGGGCAATTGCGCGGGCAGGGACGGCCAGTCCGGCGACGGCAGCTGCGGCCAGTCGTCGTCTTCGTCGTCGAGCTGGTTATTCAGTGCGGAGGGCGGATCAGGCGGGTCACCAGTATCCGGCGGCGCGTCAGCGTCGGTCGGGCACGGAATATCCGGCCAGCAGCCCGGCAGGCCGTCGGCACGACCCAGTTCCGCGCGGCAGTCACTGTCGCCGGGATCATCACCTGGCTCCCCGTGATCATCGTCTGATTCAGTCGGCCGACCGAACTCAGCAAGCGGGATGCCGCTGCCGCGCGCGTGGTCGTCAAGTGTGTCGTCGGGCAAGCTCGGCCCACCGCGGTTGCCCGGCGTACCGAAATCCTCGGGCAGACCGTCGTCAAACGGGTGGCCGGTCGGCGGGTTGTCGGACGGGGTCGGCTTGTCGGGCGGGTTGTCGGGCGGGGTCGGGTTGTCCGGCGGGTTGTCGGGCGGGGTCGGGTTGTCCGGCGGGTTGTCGGGCGGGGTCGGGTAGTCGGACGGGGTCGGGTTGTCAGGCGGGCCGCCAGCCGGGGGCGGGATGAGCGGCAGCGTGCCCAGCAGCAGTCCGATGTAGACGTGGGCGCGCAGCAGGTTCAGGCCGCCGTGAGCGCCGGAGGACTTCAGCGCGCGGGCGATCGCAGTGATCCGGGCCATCGCCGCGGCTGCCTGCACGCCGGGCAGAGACGACCCGGTCAGCGTCGCAGTACCTTCCTCACCTGGGTAGAGCGAGATTTTCGCCTGTCGTTCGGTTTCCTTACGCCGTTGCTCCGCGCCATCGGGATCGACGGCCAGCACCGCCCGGCGGACCGCGAGGCGCAGTTGTCCGGTGGTCTGGTTGCCGGCGGCAGGCAGGACTCGCTCTTCTACCAGAGCGGCGTGCTCGTCAATGAGCAGCCCGGTGCCCTCGGCGATGATCCGCGCCCGGGCCAAGTCGATGGTCCCGGCGGCCAGCGCGGCACCAGTCCGGGGAAGTTGCCAGCGCAGCTGACAGCCCAGCGCTGTCCATTCGGATGCGCCGTACTGGGTCATCCGGAGCTCCAGGGCGACTTCGGCGGCCGCTTCGGGCGGCAACTGGCACGGCTGACCGTAGTCATCGGTGCCGATAGCCGGGTTGGCCGCGGCACGCCGGACGGCGATCTCAGCGACTGCAGCCAGTTCGCGGGCCTGTGCCCAGGCGGCAAGCCGCCGGTAGCCCGATGCCATGCCCGGCAAGTCCCAGTCGCTGGCACCCGCCGGAGCTTCCTGCTCAAGCACCGCAGCCAGGCCGGGCCCAGGCGGCAGTTGCTCGCCGATCCATACCGGGCCGGCATCTGCGGCCAGCTCGCCGGCTTGCACGGCCTGCCATTCAGCCTCCGCGAGCGCTTCCTGATCAGCCTCCGGGTCATGCGTCCCTGATACGGCCAGGCGGTCCAGCAACGCCAGCAGATCCTCATCTGCCAGCGAGCCCGAGCCGGCAACCTGGTAGGACGATCCGGCAGGGCCGAAGGCATCAGGCTGCGCAGTGCTGGCTGCCTCGGTCATGTCGCCTCCCCGCCGATCGTTCTAGCGTGCCTTCGAAAATAGTATCGATAGCCTCTGACAAAACGGCGGATCGCGCTATGGGACGGGTGTGCGACAGATTTGTAGGTAACCAAGATCATTGCAAACCCGGGTTGTTCACACACGGGCGGAAACAGTCAGCCAGTTGGCCGATGGCCGTGATCGACTGGGTCTGTGATGTCTCGGCGTCCAGGCTGAACGGCCAGCAGGTTAAATAACAGCTAGGGCAGGTCAGGAGGGGCGAATCACGGGTCAGGGTGAACGGCTTGTCGCCGGCCGCGTGCGGACGGCCTCGTTCACGTCGTTCCTGAAGATCGCCGCCTCAGTCGCCCGGGCCGCCCCGTTGACCTGTCCGCCGTGGTCACCAACTCGCTTGGCTGGGCGCACGGCCGGCGGATCGCCGAGGCGGTCACGACGACTGACGGGCCCTCCCGCTCGTTTTCTCAGCCTTGCTCGGCTACGCGTCAGATGAAAAACACGCAACTGTGCGGCTGCTTGGGAGGCGGCCCCGGCCGGCCGGCCTGCCACTGCGAGAAGCCCGCTTGGGCGCTGCCGCGCCGAAGGCCAGGACGCCCGGCTCAGCCGCGGTCGTGGAGGGTCACCTGATAGCCGTCGGGGTCCGCGAACGTGAAAGTGCGGCCGAACGGCCCGTCCACGGGCGCTGAGACGATCGTCGTGCCGGCGGCGGCGAGGGCGTCGTGGATGTCCTGCGCGTCGGGGGCGTGCAGCCACAGCGCCATCCCCTGGCCCGGCTGCGCGATCGCGTCCAGGTCGACGCCCGCGACGACGTCGCGGACGGCGAACGCGATCGGCTTGGTATCGAACACGACGGCGTGCGGCGGTCCTGCGTCGGAGCGCTTCAGCCCCAGGTACTGCTCATAGAAAGCGGCGGAACGCTCCAGATCGCGCACCTGCAGTGAAACGAAGTCGGGTCCGGTAACGGCCACGATCCTTACCTCCTCATGGTATGTCAGTCTTCTGACACACCACAATGTATGTCAGACTACTGACATGAGTCAAGGCGAGCTCGGAGTCGAGCTGGACACATCGCTGGGGTACATGCTGAAGGCGGCCGCGAGCGCCCTGCACTCCGCCCTGGACGCCGTGCTGAGGCCGCTCGGCATGACGATCACCCACTACGCCTGCCTGGAGCTGCTTGCCCAGCGACCGGGTCTGTCCAACTCCGAGCTTGCCCGCGGCGCCTTCGTCACCCGGCAGTCGATGAATGTGCTCCTGCAGGCCCTCGAACGCCAGGGACTCGTTGTCCGCCCAGCACAGGCACCCGTCGGCAGGGCCCTGCCGACCGAGCTGACCGCCCGCGGGCGCCGCCAGCTCAAGATGGCCAGCACCGCGGTTCGCCGCGTCGAGCAAGACATGCTGGCCAATCTGGATGCCAGCGAACAAGATCAGATGCGGCGACTGCTCACTGCGTGCATCGCCGCACTGACCGAACCGCCCGCATCGGCGACGTGACTCCTCCGGACCGGCCGCCCGGACCAGGGCACGCGGCGCAGATGTGGGACCCCTAGATGCCGCCGCTAGCATGGCGCTATGCCCGTTGACCAGGGCCGGACTGCCCGTGAGCTGGAGGTCACCAGCCCGGCGAATCCCCGGATCAAGCAACTCATCGCGCTCCGCCGCAGGCGCAGTCGCGACCAGGCCGGGGTGACGCTTGTCGAGGGCCTGGCGGAGATCGAACTCGCGCTAGCTGCAGGCGTCAGACTGCAGACGCTGTATTACTGCCGCCAGCTGGCCACTGCCGAGTCCCTGCCGCTAGCCGCCAACGCGGCAGCCGAAGGAACTGAGATCTTCCATCTCTCAAGGCCCGTCTTCGAGAAAGTCTCCTACCGCGAAGGCCCCGACGGGTGGCTTGCCGTCGTGCCAGCGATCGAGACCGAACTAAACAGCCTCCAGCTACCGCCGCGACCGCTCGTCCTGATCTGCGCCGGCCTGGAGAAGCCGGGCAACCTCGGTGCCATCCTCCGAACCGCGGACGCTGCAGCCGTAGCCGCCGTCATCGCCGCCGATCCGGTCACCGACTGGGGCAACCCGAACGTCGTGCGCGCCAGCAAAGGCACAGTCTTCTCGGTACCGGTAGCGTCCGCGACCACAGCTGAAGTACTGGACTGGACAGCAAAGCACGGACTGCAAATCGTTGCTGCAACGCCGGACGCCAGCTCGCTCGTCACCGAAGCCGACCTGACCGGGCCGACAGCGATCGCCGTCGGCGCCGAACAGACTGGGCTACCGCGCGACTGGCTGGAGAGCGCTGGCGTCCGGGTCCGTATCCCGATGTTCGGCAAGGCGGACTCGCTGAACGTATCGACATCGGCAGCGATCATCACTTACGAGGCCGTTCGGCAACGCCTGCAGGCGGGTGAGCTGCCGAATCGGTCCTCGATACGATCTAGGTATGCCTGATCTTTCCCTGCTGCCACCCTCTGCCACGATCGACCGTGACGACCTGCGGATCGGCGGTTGCTCACTCACCGAGATCGCCGCTGAGTTCGGAACGCCTGCCTTTGTGTTCGACGAGCAAGCACTCCGCGATCGCGCCCGCGCATTCGTCGATGGCCTGGCCAGCCGGTACCCGCGCAGCCGGGTCTTCTTCGCGACCAAGGCCTTCCCGTCCGCATCGATGATCAGCATTCTGGCCAGCGAAGGTCTCGGGTTCGACGTCGTAGGCGCGGGCGAACTCCGCATCGCGCTCGCGGGCGGTGCCGATCCGGCCTCGATTGTCATGCACGGCAACGCCAAGTCAGACGAGGACATCGCGGCCGCGCTCGACGCCCGGATCGGCTACATCGTGGTGGACGGTTTCGACGACATCGACCGCATCAACCGCCTGGCCACGGACCCCACGCCGGTTCTGCTCAGGGTCAGCCCTGGCATCGAGTCCAAAACCCACCTGGCCCTCGCCACAGGCGGGAAGTCGGCCAAATTCGGCGTTCCGGTCGAGCAAGTGCCAGAAGCGCTGGCCCGGATGAAGGCATCGCCGATGATCGAGATGCACGGCCTGCACGCCCACATCGGCTCACAGATCCTCAACCTCGAGCAGTTCGAAGCCGAGGTCGAAGCGCTGGCATCGCTCGGTAAGTTCGACGTCTACGACCTTGGCGGGGGCCTGGGCGTCCGCTACGAGGCTGCCGACGTCGCCCCGGTAATCGGCAGCTACCTGGAGAGACTGAGCGCGGCAGCACGCCGGCACCTAGGCGACGAACCGCAGGTGATGATCGAGCCGGGCCGGTCACTTGTGGCGCCGTGCGCAGTCACGCTCTACCGCGTCCTCACGCTCAAGCAAGCCGGCAAGCTGCATGTCGCGACCGACGGCGGGATGGGGGACAACCTGGAGTACTCGCTATACGGCCAGCGGTTCGCGCCACTCGTAGTCGGCCGATGGCAAGAGCCAGAAGTGCTCGCGGACCTAGTTGGGCGGCATTGCGAGTCGGGCGACATCGTCACTCCGGACGTCGAACTGCGGAACCCGCAGGTCGGCGACCTGATCGTGGTACCGGTGACAGGCGCGTACTGCTTCACCATGGTGAACAACTACAACGGCGCGTTGCGGCCGCCGGTGATCTACTGCTCGGGTGGCGTTGCCCGGCTTGGCGTTCGCCGCGAGACTCCGGACGAGTTGCTTTCACGCGAGATGGGCCTGGTGACGGCTACCGGCCAGGCGCGCTGAACCGCATCCGCCGACCGGCGGGCCGAGGCTCGTCGACTCGACTCGACTCGACTCGACTCGGAGCGCTGCGCCGCCTCCGCGATCCGAGGGCCAGGCCGCGACAGCGCCCGCGGCCATGAGTTCGCGACTCAACTCCCGCCGACCCCGAGCGCGGTAAGCAGGACCAGAATAAGAGTCGCGGCGGCGAAGGCGCCGTGCGCGATGACCACCGGGAGCGGGAAGTTGCGCTCGGGCGGTCCCGGCTCGTCCGGCGCCTCATTTACCGCTATTCGCGCCGCCTGATCGCCGCCGCCGACCAGCGTCAGATGACTCGCCTGAATCTCCATCCGCGCGCGCAGCGCCGACCGTCCGGCGCGGTAGACGCCGACCCAGCGCACTGCCATGATCAGCCCGAGCGTCGCCGCGAGCACCAGCGCAGCGACTGCGACCCACGCGAACCGATCCGCGTCGAAAATGATGTAGCCGATCCAGATGGCCAGACCGCCGCCGGCCAGCAGCACATGCCCGACCAGCACGGCAGGCGGCAGCCGAGTCGCCGCCACGGACTGGAAGTCCTTGTCGTACTCGATCAGCCAGATAGACAGCAGGTAAAGGCCGCCAGCGGCAGCAGTGATCCAGGTGGCGAGCGCGATCAAGCTCATGCGGTCCTCCGCCGGGCGCGGTTGCAGGTGCAACAGGAAGTGCAACAAACTGCAGTGCAACAACCGGCGGCGTCAGGGAACACCGCCGGACCGCAACGACGGGAACCGCCTGCCCTCTACACGGATGAGCGGAGTGTCTGGTTCAGTCAGCCTCTCGGCCGAGCACGAGAACGCCAGATGTGGCGAACATACCCCCGTTTCCAACCACAACGCTGATGTTGACGTCCGGTACCTGGGCCGCAGCCTCGCCCCGCACCTGGCGGACGCCCTCCTGGATGGCGAACATGCCGTACATCCCGGTATGCGTATAGGACAAGCCGCCGCCGTTGGTGTTCAGCGGCAGCCGGCCACCCGGCTCGGTGTTGCCGTCGGCAATGAACGCCCCGGCCTCGCCCTTAGCGGTGAACCCGAGCGCCTCCAGCCCGTAGATCGGCACGTGCGCGAACGCGTCGTAGACCATCAGGTGGTTCACGTCCGCCGTGCTGATGCCCGCCTCGGCGAACGCCGCCTGGCCGGCCAGCCGGAAGGCCTTCGACTCGGTGAAGTCCGCCATCTGCGAGATCATCGGCGCGTCCATCGACTCGCCGGTTCCGAGGACGTGTACCGCTGGTTTCGGGAAGTCAGCCGCGCGGTCAGCCGACGTGACGACGAGCGCGCCGCCGCCGTCGGTGACCAGGCAGCACTCCAGCAGGTGGAGCGGCCAGGCGACCAGCCTGGACGCGAGCACGTCCTCGACCGTGATCGGGTCGCGGAACATGGCCCGCGGGTTGCGCGCCGCCCACTTGCGCTGCGCCACCGCGACATAGGCGAGCTGCTCGTGCGTTAGCCCGTACTCCTTCATGTAGCGGAGCACCGGGATCGTGAAAGTAGAGGTAGGGCCGACCGTTCCGTAGGGTGCCTCAAACTGACCTGGGATGGATGACCCTCCGCGAGGAAACGGGGAAGCTCCGACTCGAGATCGGCCCGATTCGCCGTGGGTAATGAGAACTGTACGGGCGTAGCCTGCCCTGATCGCTGCCGCGGCGTGGCGGACATGCAGCAGGAACGAGGTGCCGCCCACTGCCGTTCCGTCCATGTAGCCCGGCGTGATGCCGAGCGCGTGCGCGACCTGCACCGGGCCCGGCGCGTTAACGGTGGCGATGCCATCAATGTCGCGCATGGTGAGGCCGGCGTCGGCGACCGCGTTGACAGCAGCCTCTAGATGCAACTGGAGCGTCGAGTAGTCCGGCAGCTTGCCGACCGCGTTCGTCTCGGCGGCACCGGCGATGATCACGCCTGCATCCCGGCTCAATGATCTTCTCCTGCCGGAATCGTGAAGACCGGGAGGCTGATCTCGCCGCGCTGCTCGAACGTCACTTGCAGCTCCATGTCGAGGATCAGATCCTCAGGCGTGTTCGGCACGCCGACCAGGTTGGTCATCATCCGCGGCCCCTCGGCTAGCTGTACGACCGCGATCGCGTACGGCCCGTCGTCTTCGAAGCCGCGCGCGGGCCGGTGGTTGATTACGTAGGAATAGAGCGTGGCCCGGCCGCTCGCGGTGAACCACTCCACGTCGGTGGAGCCGCACTCCGGGCACACCGGCCGCGGGTAGAAGTACGGCTTGCCGCAATCCCGGCAGCGCTGCAGCCTGAGTTCGCCGCGGGCGCAGCCGTCCCAGAACGGCTGCGTATCCGGCGTCGGTTCCGGGACTGGCTTGGCGGGTGTTTGCCTGGCCGGGGTTTGCTGAGCCGTCGGCTGCTCCGGGGCGCTCAAACGGGCCTGCCGGGCGTCGGCCGGAACGACCGCTCGATCTGCTCGGCCATGTCGTCGAGCTGCCACGGTTGCTGCCCGATCAGGCGCACGACCGGTGCCATGTTGTTGTATAGCGAGACTTCGAAGCCGGACGAGTGCACGATCCGGCCGGTCAGCCAGCCAGACCGTTCGCTGGCCAGGTAGGCGACCACGGTGGCCACGTTGTCGGGGGAACGCCGCTGGTCCTCGTCGGTCGGCCGGTCGTTGCGCCGCCGTTCCGTCGGGATGGAGTCGGTCATCCGGGTCGCCGCCGCCGGCGAGACCGCGTTGCAGGTCACCCCGTACTTGCCGAGCGAGTTGGCGCAGGACCAGGTCAGGCCGACGATGCCCATCTTGGCCGCGGCGTAGTTCGGCTGGCCGGGCGCACCGTGCAGGCCGGATACCGAGGTGAAGTTGATGATGCGGTTCTGTGCCGTCTCCTCGCGCAGCGACCGCCAGTGCGCGGCAGCGAACTTGGAGGTGTTGAATGAGCCCTTCAGGTGCACCCGGATGACGTCGTCCCACTCCTGCTCGGACATGTTGAAGATCATCCGGTCGCGGAGGATGCCGGCCACGTTCACCAGCACGTCCAGCCGGCCGAACTCGGCAATCGCCGACTTGATCAAGCCCTCGGCGGCGCCGTGGTCGGAGACGTCGGCCCCGTTGGCGATTGCCTTGCCGCCGGTGCTAGTGATCTCGTTAACTACATCCTGCGCCGGGCTGGTGTCGCTACCCGATCCGTCTACTGCGCCGCCAAGGTCGTTGACCACGACGCTGGCGCCCTCTCGGGCGAGCAGCAGGGCAGTGGACCTGCCGATGCCGCGTCCTGCCCCGGTGACGATCGCGACCCTGCCGTCCAGGCTGCCCATACAGCTCACCCGATCCTTCATGACTTGCAGCTGGGCTGATATTAGAACCCTCTTCTGGAATTATCACTGAGAACCACGTCACATGTCTTGCCTAGTTGCTCAGCAGGATTCAATGGTGACGAGATGGCCGGTGAGTCAAGGGGGGTCGCGTCAGCTCTGATGGATGAGCCGTGCTCGGCCGCGCAGTCGCGCGGCGGCCCGACCGGCGCGTTGACGCACGTGCGAGGTGTACGTCGGCCGTATTCAAGATCTCTGCGCCGCGCACCTCACGCTGCTCGACGGCCAGGAGCTTGACCGCGCGCATCAGTACCGGATGGCGGCCGACAGCGACCGGTGCCTGCTGGGCGCTGTGCTGCTGCGCCTTGCGGCCGCCCGGCGCCTTGGCGTCCGGCCGGCGGATGTCGCCGTAGACCGCACCTGCGGCCGGTGCGGGGAACAGCACGGCCGGCCGCAACTGCCGGGCAGCGGCCTGAACGCGTCGGTCTCCCATTCTGCCGATGTCGTGACTGTCGCGCTCACCGGCGCGGGGCCCGTCGGAGTAGACGTCGAGGCGGTCCGGGTCATCGACTTCGCGGCGGTCGCCGACAAGGTCTGCACGCCCGCCGAGCTGGCTCACCTGCGCGTGGCAGCCGACTTCTACGCCTACTGGACCAGGAAGGAAGCAGTACTGAAGGCGACCGGCGAGGGCTTGGCCAGACCCATGGCGGATCTGCACGTTGCACCGCCGCGGTCCGCGCCGGCACTGCTTCGACTAGGCGGCGGCACCCCGCCGGCCTGCCAGCTTGCCGACATCTCCGTGGGGGACGGCTATCACGCCTGCGTAGCGGTGCTCACGGCGGACCCGGTTGCCGTCGCCGTGCTGGACGCCGGCGAGTTGCTCGCAACTGGCGTCGACCTCGCCGGCCAGGGCTGAGCACCGGAGCGGGTTGCGCGCGTGACTAGCCTGCTGGCGCGTTAAGGGGGCTGACTTGCCATACCGACGCGCGCACCGCCGACCGGCCCTCCAGCATGTCGCTGGCTGGCAGGTCATAGCTAGTCAGACAGTGGTAGCGGGAGCGCGGAAAGTACGTCCGGCCAATGTCGCCGGTCAGGACGTGGGCGCCTCGGCTCGCCACCAGGTCGAGGTATGCGCTAACCCGGTCGGCTAGTTCCTTCTCGTACCAGACGTCACCAGCCAGCACGACGTCGGGCGCCGGACTGAGGCCAGACGCATCGTCGGTGCATGTTGGCGCGGTCACGCCGTTGGCCGCGGAGTTCAGTTCGATAGCGGCCCTGGCCAGCAGGTCGGGCTCGGCGGCGATGATCCGGGCGGCACCGGCTCGCGCGGCGGCGATCGCGACCAGTCCGGAGCCAGAGCCATAGTCAAGGACGCTGCGACCGGCTACGACGGCCGGGTTGTCGAGCAGGTAGCGTGCCAGCGCCTGGCCGCCGGGCCAGGCAACGCCCCAGAAGGGCGGCGGCAGCTCGGTCGCAGCAAGTTCACCTCGGTCTGTTCCCACAGCGCATAGATGTCGTCGACCTGGTACATGCTGAGCTCGGGCACGAACGGCACCGGGGCTAGCCGGGTAGCTGCCTGGACGAACTGAGCTGCGATCACGCTGTCATCTTCCACCTGCTCGGGGCGCTGGCGATCGCGGACCAGGGCCGGATCGTTCGTCGCTCCCGGATGTGGCTCAAGACGTGGCACGATACCGCGAGTAGCCGCGCAGTCCAGGGAGGGCGGTGCGCAGCCGATGGCCGAGCCGCAGACGCGGAAACCTGGAACGAGTTCCTGGCAGTGGGGGCGCACCGCGCAGACCCAGCGCGCACTGCTGGACGCGGCGCGTGACGTCTTCACCCGACAGGGCTTCGCGGAGGCAAGCATTGCCGACGTGGTCGAGCGGGCCGGATCCAGCGTCGGCAGCCTGTATCACCACTTCGGCGGTAAGAGCGAGCTGTTTATCGCGCTCTGGCAAGAGCATCAGCAGGCCTATGAGGAAGCTGCCAGCTCGGCTGTCGCCGCGGCCCGGCAGTCCGGCGTCAGTGACCCGGCCGAGTTGTTCGCTGCCGGCGCGCGGGCCTACCTGGAGGGCAGCTGGCAGCGCCGCGACCTGGCGATGCTGTTCTCGGTTGGAGACGGACCGCCCGGCTTCGAGGTGATGAAGCGGCATCGCGGGCACGAGTGGATCCGGCAGAACGACGCGCTGCTCCGGCTGCCGGATACCTCACTGGACCGGCTCTACGCCGCGGTGCTGACTTCGCTGATCGGCGAGGGCGCACGCGAGGTCGCCGCGGCGCGGTCCAGGGCTCAGGCGACGCAGATCATCGACGCCGTCATCGAATACACGCGCCGGCTGATGACCGGTGGCCCGGCCCGTTGACGGCGGCGGCCGGTGGTCGCACTCGGTCGCTAGATGTGGAAGCGGTCGCGTCCCAGTTCCCGGAGCGCCGCCTTCATGCCGTCGTACCGAGCGGGTCCGATCTCGGCCCGCCATCGCTCCTCGACCGACTCGATAACCCGGTGCGTCTCGTCGGTGGCTGCGTCGCCCAATGGAGTGCGTGCGACCATGCGCACCCGGCCGTCGGTCTCGGGTCGGCGGCTAGCGACATAGCCGGACTGCTCAAGCCTGTCGACGAACTCGCCCAGCGCCTGCTTCGTCATGTCGGCGATAGCGGCCAGGTCGGTAATCCGGATGCCGTCCGGCGGAATCATCTGCAGGATGCGGCGGTGGCTGCCGCGAAGTTCGGGGAACCTTGAACCGGCCAGAGTGGCCCCGAGCTCTCGTGACAATCGCCTGCTGACCATTTCCAGCCAGCGCGGCAAGTGATCGGGCAACGGGTCAGAGGATCCAGCGGCGACTGGCGGATCCGCCGGTGCATGACCCGGTGCCGCCGGCTTGCGTTCAGTCATAAGGCCACCTTACTATCGTCAGATAGACAGGCTACCTTACCGGTCTGCCGGGCGAGTACCCGGCTCGGGTGGCCTCCCCAGGGAGGGGCGATGACGGTGATCTCGCGGGACGCGACAGAAGTGCTCGGACCCGCTGTGCTGACGACAACCGAGCTGGGTGAGATCACTAGCGGCATCGTCGGAGCGCCGGTGCGCGAGCCCGATGTCCGCGTGGCTCCGGTTGACTATCAATGGGGCTCGGTTGCCACAGCCGGACTCTGGCGGGTGGATGTCCTGGACGCGACCCGGACCGTGGTCTATTCCTACTTCGTCAAGCTGCTCCAGCACACCAGGCTCTGGCCGGGGCTGAAGTACCTGCCGGACGAGGCCAGCCGTGCCGAGTTCACCGATTTCTTCCCGTGGCGGGCAGAGCTGGATATGCACCTGAACGGCATCGGCAAGGTGCTGCCGGATGGCATGCGTACCCCGGTCCTCCATCACGTGAAGTACGCCGATGCGGACCACATCGGGCTGTGGTGGGAGTTCGTGCCGCAGCGGCCAGGCCCCTGGGAGCTCGCCGACTACCGGCGAGCCGCTTACCTGCTCGGCCGCCTCGCCGCTCGCCGGAGAGAAGGCGCGCCGGTGAACCGAACACTCCCGGAGGTCGCGCGCATCCCGCATCCTGGCGGCTCGGCTCTCCGCTATTTCGCGTCCCGGCGGGTGCAGCGGGCCGCGCTGCCAGCTTTGCGCGACGAGGCGCTCTGGCGTCATCCGGTAGTGGCGGCGGCGGTCCAGCGCACCGGTGATCCGGCGCTGGCTGGCGACTTGCTGGCACTCGCCGACCGGCTGCCGCAGATCCTCGACCTGCTCGACACGCTGCCGCAGACGTACGCGCACGGCGACGCCAGCCCGCAGAACTTGCTCCTGCCGGAAAGTGAGCCCGAGACCGTCGTGGTCATCGACTGGGGATTCGGCACTCTGCTGCCGGTCGGCTTCGATCTCGGCCAGTTGCTAGCCGGTCTTGCCCAAGCCGGTCAGGCTGATCCCGGCGAACTCGCAGCGATCGACCCGGTGATCTTCGAGGGGTATCTGGCCGGACTGCGCGATGAGAGTTACGACGTGGCACCGGATGTAGTGCGCACCGGGTATCTCGGCGCGCTCACTGCCCGGTCAGCGCTGTGCACGCTGCCGCTCGAACTGCTCACCAACGCGACCGTGACCGGCGAGGCTGTGGAGAGATTCGTCCACGGCCTCCGGCTGGGCCGGGTCCTGGTTGACCTGGCCGCGCAGTTGCCTTAAATCGTGCGCTGGACCATGGCGTGCGGCCGACCGGATCTCCGATCAGAGCGCCAGCCCGAGATTCCCCCAGAACCCCCGGCAGATCACCCCGACCTGCAGGCCAGTCTGGCGGCATGGCTCAGCTGACAGTGACAGGGATGACAACGACGTATCCGACGTCGGCAACGGCGGCACATCCGGTACTCCTCGACCTCGATCTCGCCGATTTCCGTGGCCTGAGCGCCCTCGCGGATCTGGCTGCGGCGGCGAGCGGACAACGCGCCGACCCGGCCGGCACCGCGCAGGCCCTGCTGCACGAGGCCGTGCAGCAGAAGCTCGACGACACAGGACTGGACTGGGATCCTGCGCCCGAGTCCGTTGCCAGGCGAGTGGCCGACGCGGCGAGGCCGGACGGTGCGGTGCTGGTCCTGCTGAAGGACGCCCGGGTCCGAAGGTACGGCGGCAGCGCACTGCTGGTCGCGGCGCTCGTGCTGCTCTGGGGTGGTTATGTCCGGGGCTGGCAATGGACCGGCTTCGAGCAGAACGACCAGCTATGGGAGTGGATGCACCTGCTGTTGCTGCCCTTGGTCGTCGGCACGGTCCCGCTGTGGCTGCGGCACCGGCAGTACGTGAGCCGGGCCCGGCGACGGCCGTTGCTCGCCGGCGGAGCCGCGTTCGCAGTGTTCGTCGCGGCTGGTTACCTGGTGCCGCTCAAGTGGACTGGCTTCCCCGGCACAACGCTGTGGAACTGGCTCGGCCTGCTACTGCTGCCCGTCGCAGTGGCCTCGGCCAGGTTTATGCGGACCATGATCCGCTCGCTCCAGCGACCGCAGCGACTGGCGATCGCAGCGGTCATGCTGGCCTGGGTCCTGACAATCGTCGGTGGCTACGTCTGGAACTGGACTTGGACCGGTTACCAGGGCAACACGCTGTGGGACTGGCTGCAATTGCTGCTGCTGCCGCTGCTCGTGCCGACGGTCCTGGTGACGGCCGCCCTGAACTGGATCTCCGACAACGCGCCTGGTGCCAGCCAGGCGTCGCGGACCCGAGAGCGCCAGCCGGCCCGTTCGCGGCCCGCCCAGGCCGCCCCGCGGTCAGGCGTGGCCCGCCCGTGACACAGGTCCGCCCTTGACAGCAGCCGCGCAGCCGGGATTGCGTCGGGCTAGAACGCGATTCTAAGATTAGTCCGTTCGCCGCAACTGCCACCCGCGCGTCAGCCTGTTCGGCGCGTCCCCTCCCGGAGGCCGCAGTGGAACTTGACCTTGGCCCAGAGATCGCCCAGTTCCGAACCGAAACGCGGGCCTGGATTGCCGGCCATGTCCCGGCAGGCCTGACCGAGCTGACCGACTGGAACAACGTCGTCACTACCGGGGGCTACGGCAGCGAGCGCCGGGCCGAGGCGATGCGGCACTCCGCCTACGCCGAGTGGGAGGCCGAGCTGCAGGAGGCCCGGTTCATCTGCCCGCAGTGGCCGGAGGAGTTCGGCGGCAAGGGACTGGACGCCGTTCGCGTCGCTGTCTTCAACGAGGAGCTATCCCGGGCCGGTGTGCCGCGCGTCATCAGGGGCATGGGCGAGAGCCTGGTCGGCCCGTCGGTCATCGTGCACGGCACGCCGGAGCAGCAGGCGTACTTCCTGCCCCGGATCATTACCGGCGAGGACGTCTACTGCCAGGGCTTCTCCGAGCCGGGAACCGGGTCGGACCTGGCCGGCCTCCAGACCAAGGGCGAGATCGACGGCGACGAGATCGTGATCACCGGGCAGAAGCTGTGGACGTCAGGCGCCGCGCGGGCTAACAAGATGTTCGTCCTGTGCCGCACCGACCAGGCAGCCGAGAAGCACGCGGGCATCTCGTTCGTCCTCATCGACTTCACCGATCCGGCGGTCAGCTACCAGCCAGTCCGGCAGATGTCCGGCGCCGCGGAGTTCTGCCAGGACTTCCTGGACGGCGTCCGGGCGCCGATGTTCAACGTGATCGGCGGGCTCAACAACGGCTGGCGTGTCGCGATGACCACCCTCGGCTACGAGCGCGGCGGCAGCGCCTCCATCCTGCATCTCGCCTACCAGCGCGAGTTCTGGGAACTGGTGGAGACCGCACGCAAGCGCGACAGCAACACCGACGAGCTGACCCGGCAGAAGCTGGCCTGGGCCTACACCCAGGTCGAGATCATGCGCTTCTCCGGCCTGCGGGCGCTGGCTGGCCTCGCCCAGGGCCGCCAGCCAGGGCCGGAGGCGTCTATCAACAAGCTGTTCTGGAGCGAGTACCACAAGCGGCTCGGCGAGATCGCCATGGACATCGAAGGGACGGACGGCCTGATCCGGCCCGAGGGTCCCGGCTACGCGACGACCGGATGGCAGAACGTGTTCCTGGCGAGCCGGGCCGGATCGATCTACTCCGGAACCAACGAGATTCAGCGCAACATCATCGCCGAACGCGCCCTCGGGCTGCCCAAGGAGCCGCGGGTGCGGGCGTGACGCCAGTGCCGCCACGTCGCGACGCGGCACCGCTGGGACTACCGAGATCAAGGCCGCAGCGCGACAGCTGATCACGCCCGAGCGGCTTGCCGAGTTCTTCGCGCCGCGCAGCATCGCGATGGTCGGCGCCTCGGAGACCTCCGGCTGGTCCCGGTTCATCGTCGCCGCGAACAGCGCTGTCGGATATCAGGGTCCGCTGCTGC
Source organism: uncultured Actinomycetota bacterium (assembly GCA_963815575.1). Taxonomy (GTDB): domain Bacteria; phylum Actinomycetota; class Actinomycetes; order Streptosporangiales; family Streptosporangiaceae; genus JAJYUU01. Next base: position 210,040 of record CAWFHE010000001.1, read on the forward strand.
CAGTGCACCCGCGGCACGACAAAGTCTTCGGCCGTGCAGCGGTGCCGCACGCTCAGGCATCTGGCTGAGCCCGCCGACCTGGCGTTCATCCTGGCGCCCACCGAGGCAGTGGCCACTGTCATCGAGGATGCGGCGGCAGCCGGGGTGCGGAACGTGGTCGTCCTGGCCTCCGGCTACCGCGAGGCTGGCACGGGCGGCAAGCAGCTGGAAGACGATCTCGTCGCCGCGGCCGCCGGCCACGGCATTGTGCTACTCGGGCCGAACACGCTCGGCTTCCTCAATACCGGCGCCAAGGCCGCCCCGTTCGCGCTGACAGTGCCGCTGCCACTGACGGCTGGCCCGGTCGGGATAGCGCTGCAAAGCGGCGCCCTGTCCAGCGCGCTGCTCGCCTTCGCGCGGTCGCAGGCCATCGGCGTGAGCACGGTCGCCAGCCTCGGCAACGAGGCCATGATCACCACTGCCGACATGCTCGACTACCTGGTCGCTGACGAGCAGACCAAGGTCATCTGCACGTTCCTGGAGGAGATCGGCGACCCGGCCGCATTCAGCGCGGCTGCTCGGCGCGCCGACGAGGCGGGCAAGCCGATCGTCGCGATGAAAGTCGGCGCCAGCCAGGCCGGGCAGCAGGCAGCACTGGCCCATACCGGAGCGGTGGCCGGCGACGATGCGGTGGTCGACGCGGCATTGCGCCAGCTCAACATCATCCGGGTGACCAGCATCGAGGACCTGCTGACCACGGCCGCGCTGCTGGGCTACCAGCCCTGGCCGCGCGGCCGGCGGATGGGCGTGCTGACCGCGTCTGGCGGCGCGTGCGACATCATCGCCGACCGCGCGAGCGCCGAGGGGATCGAGATCCCGCCGTTCGGCGCGGCGACTGCCGAGGCAATAGCGGCGCACCTACCGTCATTCGCCAACCCGCGCAACCCGCTGGACGTCACCGGGTACGTGCTGGCTAACGCCCGCACGTCGCCGCTCACCGCGATCGACTACGCGCTCGACGCCGCCGTGCAAGATCCGGGACTTGACTTCGCTGTCTTCACCGGATTCACCGATCCCGGAGGTCAGGCCGCCGGACGAGGCAGTGGCGAATCTGCTGGAGAGCCGTGTCGACTGGCTGGCCGAGCGGGTGCGCACAGCTCCGATTCCGGTTCTGCCAATGGGCATGACCTGCACGGACGTTAGCGGGTACGCGCGCGAGCTGCTGGGCGGCCACGGCATCCACGAACTCGGCGGGATGGAACTCGGCGTCCAGGCAATCGGCCACGCACTGCGCTGGCAGGACGGTCGGGGCAGCGTCCGGCGGCTGCCCGAGCGTCCGCTGCCGCCGGCTGGCACTGCGCCGCACGTGGGCAGAAGCAGATGCCCGCGAGCTGCTGGCCGCGGCCGGGCATTCCGGTGGTGCCCGGCCGTGTCGCTCGCTCGGCCGGCGAAGCGGCGGAGATTGCCCGCGCGCTCGGCACGCCCGTAGCTCTCAAGATCAATTCTGCGCACGTCACGCACAAGTCCGACATCGGCGGGGTACTGCTGAACCTCTCCGGCGACGCGGCCGTGCCGCGTCGGCTACGAGCAGGTCGTCACGGCAGCAAAACACCATCATGGCGGAAACGAGGTACTCGTCACCTCGATGCGTACCTCAGGCACCGAAGTCTTGGCCGGTGTGACAACGGATCCTGGCTTCGGGCCAGTGCTCGCCGTCGGACTCGGCGGCATCTGGGTTGAACTGCTGCGCGATACCAGCCTGCGAGTTCTCCCGGCCGATGCGGCGGAGGTGCGGCAGATGCTCACCGAGCTGCGCGCCCTGCCGGTGCTGCAGGGCGCTCGCGGCGGCGATCCCCGCCGACCTCGATGCCCTGGCCAGGGTCATTGCCAGCATCGGCGAGCTGGCCTGCTCGCTGAGCGGCATGCAAGCGCTGGAAGTGAACCCGCTGTGGGTATGCGGTGACCAGATAGAAGCGCTGGACGTTCTTGTGGTCGCCGAGCCAGTAAGTCAGCATCATCGTCAGGAAATGAACGGAGCCGGATAGATGATTCTCGGAGTCAGTGCGGAGCAGGAAGAGCTGCGTGCCTCGGTCCGCCGGTTCCTGGCCGACCGGGCGCCCATCACGGCTGTGCGCGAGCTGATGGAAACTACCGACGGCCTGGATGCCGGGGTCTGGCGCCAGGCCGGGGAACAACTTGGCCTTCAGGGCATCGCTATCCCGGAAGAGTACGGCGGCGCGGGTTTCAGCTTCGCCGAGCAGGCGATCGTACTGGAGGAACTCGGCGCCGCTCTGTACGGCGGCCCGTACCTGGCTAGCGCCGTGCTTGCCGCGACGGCACTGCTGGCGAGCCCCGACGAAGACGCAAGGAAGGCGTACTTGCCGGGCATCGCGTCCGGCGAGACCATCGCGACCCTTGCGTTCACCGAGGAGGACGGTTCCTGGGACCCGGACGCGATCCGGCTGGCCGCGAACAAGCACAGCAGATGGCTGGCGACTCGATGGGCGCAAGAGCTTCGCGCTTGACGGGCACACGGCGAACCTCATCCTGGTCGTCGCGCGCACTGGCGACGGGCTGAGCCTGTTCGCGGTTCCGGCCGACGCGACAGGACTGACCAGGACGGCCTTGCCGACGCTGGACCAGACCCGGAAGCTGGCCCGGCTCGACTTCGCTGCCGTTCCCGGCACGCTGATCGGTTCGGTCGGGGATGGCGCGTCGGTGCTGACCCGCACGCTGGATGTCGCGGCAGTCGCGCAGGCCGCCGAGCAACTCGGCGGCGCACAGCGCGCGCTAGACATGGCGGTCGAATACGCCAAGGTGCGGCATCAGTTCGGCAGGCCGATCGGCAGCTTCCAGGCGATCAAGCACCGCTGCGCCGATCTGCTGCTGGAGGTGGAGTCACTGCGCTCGGCGGTGCAGTACGCGGCTGCCGCGGTCGCTGAGGACTCCGCCGAGGTGCCGGTCGTCGCCTCTCTCGTCAAGGCGTACGCGTCGGACGTCTACTTCCATGTCGCGGCGGAGAACATCCAGATCCACGGCGGCATCGGCTTCACCTGGGAGCACGACGCGCACTTGTACTTCAAGCGGGCGAAGGCGAGCGAGTTGTTCCTCGGCGACGCCAGCTATCACCGCGAGCACCTGGCCGAGCCGCATCGGCCTGTGAGCATGAAGCGCCTCAGTGAGTGTGCGTCCGGCTCGGTGAGCCTGCTGCGCAACTCGTCAGCGATAGTGCTCAAGTCCGGGCCCAGGCGGACCAATTCCTCGACTACCTGCGCGGACGGGAGATACCTGCCCCGCGCGCTGGTCCGGGCAGCTCGCAGTGGTCTGGCAAGCGGCTGCTCCGGGACTTGCGGTGCGCAGATCGGTGCCGGTCGAGTCGGTCCACCCGCAGCACAGTAGCCACCCGGCAGGCGGTCACTGGCTGCGACACGCGTAAACAATCCTGACAATTGGCGCTGACCCACCGTAAAGAGTTCGGTCAGACTCCCTCGTCGCCGCAAGTTTGAGTTATCCGGGCTCGGTAATCCGGGTGATGGCGGGCTTGCTCGAACTGGCCGAGCAGCCTGGCGTCAGGACGCACGTGGTCACAGGGGCTGGAGCCGGGTGTGCAGGAGGCAGAATTCGTTGCCTTCCGGGTCAGCCAGGACGTGCCAGTTCTCGGTGCCGGTCTGGCCGACGTCAGCGGGCCTGGCGCCGAGAGCGAGCAGCCGCTCCAGCTCGGCGTCCTGGTCGCGGTCGGTGGCGTTGACGTCGATGTGCATCGGCGAGCTTCCCGGTCCGCGGGTCGCTACTTGGGGTGAGGATGAGGGTAGGCTGCGGGCCGCCGAAGCCGGCGTCGGGCGGACCGATCTCGATAGTTCCGTCGTCCTCCCGGCCGAGTTCGACGTAGCCGAGAACCTCGCTCCAGAATGCGGCGAGCCGGTCCGGGTCGGCCGGCGTCGATGACCAGTTCACTGATGCGGCATGCCATGCGCGTCAGTGTACGTAGACAAGCCGAGAGCCAATCGTCGATCGCGTCGGCTGGCTGCGCAAGGGCGCTGCCGCGCAAACTCCTTTTCTGGCATCGTGGCGGGCGGCTGTCGATTCGACGGTGGTCAGTTCGTAGCGGGAGTGAGGCACTACCCGAGACCAAGGAGTTCTGAGATGCGCAAGCTGATCGCGCGCGTGTTCACCTACTCGCTCGACGGCGTCGCGCACGCTGAAGAAGGCAGCGAGTACATGGAGTACTGCCAGCGTCTTTGGGCCGCCGACCAGTCGGTGCTTGACCCGACGGCCGAGTTGTACCGGCGCGCGCACGCGGTCATCATGGGCCGGGTCGCCTACGAGAGCATGCGCGCGCACTTCGCTCCGGGCGGAACTGCGACCGACCACCCGTGGACCGGCATATTGAACGCCGCGCCCAAGGTCGTGTTCTCCCGCACGCTGAAGACCGCCGGCTGGGCCAACACCACGATCGCTGCGGGCGACACCGCAGCGGAGATCGACAAGCTCAGGCAAGGCGGCGACGGCCACATCGTCGTGTACGGCGGCTTCAGCTTCTGGCAGTCACTCATGCGGCTCGACCTGATCGACGTCTTCTACCTGAGCCTGACGCCCTATGTGGCAGGCGATGGCAGGCGGCTGTTTGAAAACGTCGGCAAGTACGGGCCGCTCGACCTGGTCTCCAGCATGCCGCGCAGCAACGGGGAGATCGAGCTGGAGTACCGGCGGCGCCGTGATACCAGCGGCACATTCCGACGACAACTTAAATACCTAGACCCACGCCTTCGCCAGGCCTCTCCAAGGAGAGCTAGTGTCTGACTCAATCAAGTTCGGCGGGGTTACGCTCGATTGCCCGAACGCAGGGGAGCTGGTACAAACTTCAGCCCAACGGCCACTGCCGCGTATACGCCGATCCGGTCGGCCACCCATTCTGCCTGTCAACCGCCCAAGCGCTCCAGGAGCAAGCCGGATTGGAGCGCATCACCGCTTGACAACCAAGAGCACTAGCAGGGTGGCGACTACGACCACCAGCAAGCCGCACATCACCACCATCGCCGCATTGGTCCCCAGCAGACCCAGCAGCTGCCGTTCAGCCTTTGGCTCCGGCGACTCGTACGGTTTACCGTCGTCGCGCGCCGCCCGCTTGAACTGGTAGAAGGGGTCAGCAGTGCCTTTGTCACCCGGCCGGTGAACGTTTGAGACGTACGGTGGCGGGACGAATTCGGTATTCGGTGGCGGCCATTCTCGCCGTGGTCTCTCGGTCATACGACCTCCGGTAGTGCCCGAGCCCTGAGGGCCGTGCTCGGTCCAGCGCCATAGGCGCTCTGGCTCAGTCCATCAATCGTATGGCTGCCGACGGACATCGGCGCAGCGCGTGCGGCGATGCTCGCCGGTGTTCGCGGCACTGGCCAGCCGGGTGAGGAACTGGCATTGACATGGCCGACCTGCGGGAGTTCTACTGACCGGCATGCCCGCCGCCGTCATGCTGCACCACCTGTCGGCGTCCTCGCCTGTGTTCCTGGCCTTGGCAGCCGTCCTCGTAGTGGTCCTGATCGCACTCGTAAAGCGGCTGTGGGGACCGCCCTGGTGGAAAAGCAGGCCGCCGAGGAAGTAGGTAGGTCCGGAGACGGCTCCGGCACGCGGACAGGCACGTTCCCCCTTACAAGTACCCTCGACGCCGTCCACGATCGAACCCCTTCCCAGGCCGTAGTGTCCATTCGGCGGCGGTCCGTTCGTAGCGGGAATTACGCATTACCGGAGGCAGGAGGTCTGAGATGCGCAAGCTGATAGCGGGTGTTCGACTACTCGCTGGACGGCCTGATCGCCACCGAGGGCACCGGTCTGGCAGTTCTGTCGCGACTTGCCGGACGACCCCGCGGAAACCGCCAGATTGAGCGAGTTCTCGCGGGCGCGACATGCACATTATGGGCCGGGTTCATTACCAGGAGATGGCCAGCTACTTCCCGACCGCCACCGACGATCCCTTCGCCGAAATCCTCGACGTCGCCGCAAGGTGGTGTTCTCCGGCACGCTCAGAACGCCGACTGGGCCAACACCACCGTCGCCAGTGGCGACCTTGGCCAGGAGGTTGACAAGCTTCGCCGAGGCGGCGACGGCTACATCGTGGTCGGCGGTGGCATCAGCTTCTGGCGTTCGCTCGCGCGGCTCGACCTGATCGACGAGTACCGCGTGGCCATGGTCCCTTACCTGGCGGGCGAGGGCCCCCGGTTGTTCGAGGACATCGGCAAGTCCCGTTCGCTCGACCTGGTGTCCAGCACCGCGTTCGGCAGCGGCATCATCGAGCTGGAGTACCGGCGGCGCCGATAAAACCAGCGGCCCGCGCTAGCCGAGACCCCCTGGTGGTGCTACCCAGAGCGGTGCCATCACGGCCACGAGTAGGGACCTGGCCGCGTCAGCGTGTCTTGGGCATAACCGGTCAATGACCGGTGGGCGTGTCGTCATGGCAATCGAGGGCACGAGCGCAGGGAGGCGTCGTAGTAGCCAGAAGCAGCGAGTCCGGCAGAGCTGTTGTTAGGGGGAACAATGCCGAATACCTCACTACTTTTGCTTACTCCAGCGGGTCCTGGGCACGCATGATCAACAGCCCGGGAGACCGGAGTACGGCGGCACAGGAAGTCGTTGAAGCCCTCGGCGGAACGCTCGAGTGCATCTACTGGTCGACGGATCGCGATGACGGACTGGCGATCGCGGATTATCCCGACACGGTCGCCGCCAGCGCGGTGCAAACCGCGATCAACAAGACAGGCGCATTCAAGAGCGTGGACGTGCATGAGCTACTCACCAGGCAGCAACTCACCGAGAGACTGGTTCTGGCAAGGGACGCCGCGCAGGTTTACCAGGTACCCGGTCAGCCAGAGTGAGGTCCGGGCCGCAGACGCGTGTCCTAGCGGTCAATGGTCAGTACTAAACAATCCAATGTCGGGTGGATGCTGGAGGACTTCCCTTAGGTGCCCACGGAAGGGGCTCCGGCCCTGAAGCGATCAGAGGATTGATCTGAGGATCACGGAGCAGTCGGGCGACGGGCATAGCGGACCGCGTGCGGGCGGTGCTCACCGGTGATCTTGCCGACCGCGAGACTGGCGAGGAAGTCCCGCGGTCCGTCGAAGTCGGGCATCTCCAGGTATGCCGCGCCGATGCCGTCGGGGTCATGCGCGTCAGATCCGGCGCCGCCGGGCAGCCCGTATCGCGCCGCGAGCTCTGCGGCCCGCTGGTTCAGCGCCGGATCCTCGACCTTCGCGTTGAACACCTCAACGATGTCCGCGAGTCCGTCCGCGCACAGCTGCTCAGCCACCAGTCCCAGGCTCGAGCGGCCCGGATCGAACGGATGCGGCAGGTAGATCAGTCCGCCCTGGCCCCGGATCAGCCTGGTCACCTCCGCGAGTGGCAGCACGTACGGGATCCGCTCAGTAAGAAAGAGACCGATAACGTCGCCGTCGCGAGTCCGGATCTCCTCCCCGACGATGATCCGCGCGCCGATATTCCGCTCCGCCGCCGCGACGGCAGCCGCCGTAACGTTGTGATCAGTGATGCAGACGACGTCCAGGTGCTCCTGCTCCACTCGCTCAGCGAGTTCGTCAAGAGTGGTGACGGCATCACCGGAAACCGAGGTGTGCAGGTGGCAGTCGACGCGTATGAGCCCGTTTCCTGCCACTTACGTCTGTGGAACGGGGACGGCGAACTCGGCGAGCAGCGGTTGTGAGTAGGCCACGCGGCCGGTAACTGTCTGCGGTGGCCGGTGGCACAGCACGAGCGCGGCCTCGGCCATGACCGACGGTGGCTCGGAGTTCGGGTCGCCTTCGCTGGTCAGATGGTGGTAAATGGTGCCCGCCGTCGGCACCACCTTGGTCGGCGAGAGCGCGTTGACGGCAATGTTGTCCGGATACAGCTCGGCGGCAAGGCCGGTAGAGAACCGCTCGATGGCTGCCTTGCACATCCCGTAGACGGTCCCGCCACGACCGGCAAACTCGCCTGGCGGCATCGCCGGGTGCCGCGCCGCTCCCGACGAGATGTTCAGGATCCAGCCGGCCCCGTGTTCCCGCATGCCGGGCAGGACGAGTGTGGCGAGCTGGAACGGCGCCTCGACCTGGACCGAGAACATCAGCGCGTAACGCTTCGGGGTGAAGTCCTCGACGCGTGTGAAGAAGGTGACCGCAGCGTTGTTGACCAGGATGTCTGGCTGACCTAGCTCCGCCACCGTGTCGGCGACTAGGCGCTCCCGGTCCTGCGGCGAGGCGAGGTTAGCCGGGATCGCGACCGCCGTGCCGCCAGCCGCCCTGATCTGCTCCACCGTCTCGGTGATGGTGCCAGCGAACTGCGAGGTCCCCGGCTCGGTTGTCCTGGCCGCGACCGCGACCGCAGCACCTTCGGCAGCGAACCGCCTGGCGATCTCCGCGCCGATGCCGCGACTCGCCCCGGTCACGATAGCGACCTTGCCATCCAGCAGACCCATATCCGTCCTCCGTAATCCTGGCTGGAGCGAAATACTAGAAATGTGTTCTACAGCTTTCACAGCCATCTTGGCTGGTCGGCTGGCGGTATCTCATTTCACCGCACAGTGCCGGACACGACAAGGTCCCCCGCTAAGGAGCGCTGGTGGTCGACGTTGAGGGCCCGCGGGGCGTGGTCGGCTGGGAACCCATACTGCCGATCGCTACCCCGATCATGAGCAGGACGAAGCTGTGGACGATGGCGCCGATCACCTTGAGGCCACGGCGGGTTTTGCGTCGCAGCGGACCTGGAGGCTGGCTAGCCATCGGCTTGTCTCTACAGGCCCAACCAGCGGAGCCGAAGTAACTGGTCACCTGATTCGCTAGGCTCCCATGATGTCCCCCAGAAGCGAATGGGTGGAAATTAAGCTCGGACGTTCGCATGGCAGGCGTGTAAATCAGCAAGACCAGATGACCCAGGATCCTGCTGCGACGTTGCAGGCCGTTTATGACCAAGTGCTTCGCTCCGTGCTGCGCAGCGGCAAGCCCCGGCCTGAGCGCGAAGTGCGTCAACTCCTTGCCGCCGAGATGCGCCGTGCATTCGGCGCAGACTTCCCGAGTGATCTTCGCGCTGACTGGATACGCGACGCGGAAGAGATCGCAGCCGGGCGGCGAGTTGTCGTGGACAGCTCATCGGATCGACTTGGACCGGTTAGGGTCACACCCGGCGTGCATCCTGGCCCTCCGCCTGGCCTCCGCAACGGCCTAACAGCCACCAGTGACAGGCTTTTAACGCGCAGTGCCCGGTGAGCCACTCTTGGTGGCACCAACGGGGCAGGCATCACATGCAGATCTTTGGGCTGGTCGTGGGCTTGGCGCTCATCGGCTCGGCCGGTGCTTGGGCGATTCAGCAAGTCGTCATGCTTGCCCGCCGCTACAAGCGCGCTGGGGCCTTGCAACTTGTATCGTTGCCCGCCGCCTGGCGTTTCCGGTTCAGGTGCGCAGCACGTGAACCACACGCGCGGTGGTGTCCTGGCTGCCGTTTCCAGGGTAGGCCCGTCATCCGCGCCCCGTCTCCCCGCGCCACCAAGTGGCGGGCCGCCGCGTCAGGTTGCCTGCTAGCGGGCCTAGCACTTGTCACGCCGGGAGCGAAATACTAGAAGCGTGTTCTACTAGGCCATTGGACGCAGCCGGACCAGCCGTGTCAACGCGGCCGGCCGGACCCCGCAGCACGGAGGTCAGGATGCCGCTCAATCACAGTGTCGTTGGCGTGCCGGGGGAACCGCAGCAGCGGTCCTGGACCTCGACCGACGCTTTGCTGTACGCGATCGGCGTCGGAGCTGGCCTCGGCGATCCGTTGCAAGAGCTGCAATTCACCACCGAGAACACGGCGGGCGTTCAGCAGCAGGTGCTCCCCACGTACGGAGTGCTGCTCTCGCAGGCCAGGGCGGGCGGTGATCTCGGCGACTTCGACCGGGCCATGCTGGTGCACGCCGAGCAGTCGATCGAACTGCACAAACCGCTGCCGGTGGCCGGCACGCTGCGGACTTCGGCGGTGGTGACCGGCATCTACGACAAGGGCTCCGGCGCGCTGATCCAGACCGAGAATCAGGCCGTAGACGCCGAGACCGGCGAGCCGGTGGTGACGACTCGCAGCGGCACGTTCATCCGCGGCGAGGGCGGATTCGGCGGCGACCGGGGGACCAGCATGCCGTGGCAACTGCCGGACCGCGGAGCCGACCACAAGGTGGCCCAGCAGACCAGGCCCGAGCAGGCATTGCTGTACCGGCTGTCGGGCGACCGGAACCCGCTGCATGCCGACCCGGCCTTCGCCGCCCGGGGCGGCTTCAGCAGGCCGATCCTGCACGGCCTGTGCACTTACGGGATCACCGGTCGCGTTCTGCTGCACGAGCTCTGCGGATCTGATCCGGCTCGGTTCTCTTCGATGTCGGGCCGGTTCTCTAGCCCGGTCCTGCCCGGCGAGACGCTGGTGGTGTCGATCTGGACTGGTGATGACGGCACAGCTCAGTTCCAGACGGCCAAGGAGGACGGGACAGTCGTCATCGACCGCGGCGTTGTGCAGTACCGGTAGGGCCCTGCCGTAACTCGCTGGGCCTTGCGGCACGGTCTGGCTACCGTAGTGGTGTGTTCACCGCGCCCGATGACCTTCCCGTGTCTTTGATCGGGAACGCGCTGGCCGACGGCTGGTCCTTCACCGCCACATCCCTGCAATACCGGCCGGTCGGATTCGGGAGTCATCACTGGCTGGCGGCCGACGCCTGCGGCAGCCAGCTGTTCGTCACCGTCGATGATCAGGCCACGCGCATGCGCGACGTCGCCGACACGCACGAGGCGGCGTCCGAGCGGTTGCGGCGAGCTCTCGAGACTGCCTTCTCGTTGCACCGTGACGCCGGCCTCGGCTTCGTCGTGGCACCGGTTGCCGCGAAGTCCGGTTCCGTCGTCATCCGGCTGACGGACCGGCACACGCTTGCCGTGCACCCGTACCTGGATGGCGCCGAATCCCGCCCTGACGGGACGTTCGCGTCGAGCGCTGACCGGCTGGCAGTCGTCAGGTTGCTGGCGCGGCTGCACGCGGCGAAGGCGACGCTGCCTGACCCAGACCCGTTCGCGGTCCCGCAGGCCGGCGAACTCCAGGCTGCGATCGAACGCACCCGCGAGGCCTGGGACGCCGGTCCGTACGCAGAGCGAGCCCGTCAGTTGTTGTCGCGGCATGCCGTGGCCGTTGCTGAGCTGCTGGCCGCCTATGAACGCCTGGCCAGGCGAGTCGCGGGCAGGCCTGAGCGGATGGTCATCACGCACGGCGAGCCGCACGGAGCGAATGTGCTGCGGGCGGCAGACGGGTTCGTGTTCGTCGACTGGGACACCGCTCTCCTGGCCCCGCCAGAGCGGGATTTGTGGGCCCTGGCCGAGGCAGATGCGTCGATTCTCGCGGCTTACTCAGCGCTGACCGGCACGGTGATCGACCCGGACGCACTCCGGCTTTACCGCCTCTGGTATGACCTGGCGGAGATCTCCTGCTACACAGCTTGGTTCAGTGGCAGGCATGGGGACACGGCTGACACCGCTGAGGCATGGCAGAACCTCCAGTACTTCCTTCGTCCCGCCGAGCGCTGGCCGGATCTGCTGCCGGGCTGATCTGATCGGGACGGTACGGTCACATCGTGCGCTTGCCTGCTGACGTTACGGAAGTCGCTGGCCAGTTCCTGAGCCTGATCGACGCCAGCGCGCCCGGCCTTGTGCAGGCCTTGTACTTGCGTGGCTCGCTCGCGTTCGGCGAGTACTTCGCCGGGCAGAGCGACATCGACTTCACCGCGGTGCTGTCCGCCCGGCCGGATGCTGATCAGCTGACCGCGCTTGCGGCGGCACACGAAGCGGTGTTCGCGGCGCATCCGGAGCCGCACTTCGACGGCTTCCACTTGCTGCGCGACGATCTCGCGAGAGCGCCAGATCAGTGTCCTGAGGTTCCGGTCATGTTCGACGGCGTCTTCAAGCCCAGCACCCGGCTCTATGACATGAACCCGGTGAGCTGGCATGAGCTTGCGCGGCACGGCATCGCCGTGCGCGGTCCGGCGCTCAGCGAGCACGACGTCTGGACCGACGATGCGGCACTGCGAGCCTTCAGCCACGGCAATCTCGGCTCCTACTGGGCCGGCGTCGCCGAATCCCTGGTGACGGAACCGCCGGGCGCTGCCGAGCCGGGGATAGTGGCGTGGAGCGTGCTCGGTGTCAGCCGGCTGCACCATCTGCTTGCGACTGGCAGGCTGACGTCGAAGAGCGGCGCCGGCCGCTATGCGCTGACCGCGTTCGGCCCGCCGTGGCGCCGGATCCTCAGGGAGGCACTGCGGGCGCGCGAACGGCCGGGCGATGCGTCGTTGTACGACGGCGATTCGGAAGCGCGCGGCCGGGACACCGCTGCCTTCACCGTGATGGCGGTCGAATCGGGCCTCGCGCTCGGACCGGTCGCCGCGGCTGGCGGCTAAGGATCCGGATTCCCGCGGCGTTGCCGCCAGGGATGCCAGGCTGTTGAGTATGCGCCCTCCTCCGGTTGATCTGGCCGTGCCGCCGGCAGCTATCCCGGACCCCGCCCTGGTCGTGCTGGTCGGCCCGGCGGGCGCCGGGAAGTCGACCTGGGCCGCGCAGCGGTACCTTGCGCACGAGATCGTCTCCGCTGACCGGCTACGGGCAATGGTCGGCAGCGCAGAGCACGATCTGGATGCCTCCGCGGACGCGTTCGCGCTGCTCGACCAGATCGTGGCCGCTCGCGCGCGCAGGCACCTGACGACGGTGGTCGACACGCTGGGCCTGGACGCTGGCCTGCGGATGGCTTACCTGGAGGTGGCGAGGCGAGCCGGGCTGCCCGCCGTTGCCGTGCTGTTCGACACCGAGCCGGCCGTTTGCCGGCAGCGCAACCGGTCGCGCGCCAGGCCGGTTCCTGGCGCGGTGATCGACGCGCAACTACGCCGCATGCCGGACGTCGCGGCTCAGCTAGCCGCCGAGGGCTGGGATCTCGTCGCCAGCCCGGAAGCGGCAGCCGAGCCGGCCCATTCGCCCGGTAGCCGCGCGGCGGCGAGCCAGCAGCGAGAGCGGCCGGCGCGACTCGAGTTCATTCTGCAGATCTCCCGTTTCGACTGGGCTGACGATCCGGCTGGCTGGCTGCGGTCGGTGGCGGTGGCCGCCGCCGACGCCGGATTCAGCGGCCTCGCGCTGATGGATCACTTGATTCAGATCCCGCAGGTCGGCCGCGCCTTTTGACGCCATTCCCGAGCCGTGGCTGACGCTCGGCTTCCTGGCAGGGCTGAACACAGGTCTGCGGCTGGGAACGCTTGTCAGCCCGGTCACTTTCCGCGCCCCAGGCATCCTGGCAAAGACGGTCGCCACGCTGGACACCCTCAGCGGCGGCCGGGCATTCTGCGGGATCGGGGCCGGCTGGTGGGACCGGGAGCACGCGGGATTCGGACTGCCCTTCCCGCCCGCTGCCGCGCGCCTTGACCTGCTCGAGACGGCCATCGAGACAATGCGCGCACTCTGGCAGCCGGGCACGAAGCCATATCGCAGTGAGCGCGTGCAACTCCCGGAGACCACCTGCTATCCGCGGCCACTGTCGCCGGTCCCGGTCATCGTCGGCGGCAGCGGGAACCGGACGCTGGATATCGCGGCGCGCCTCGCCGACGGCTGCAATCTGCCGTCGGATGTGGCGCTGCTCGACACGAAGCTGGCGGTGCTGCGGCAGCAGTGCCAGCTAGCGGACCGGGATCCGGCTGAGGTGGCTGTCACAGTGCTGGACGTTCCGGTTATCGGCCGAGACCGGGAACACGCGGCCGCTATCGTCGAGGCGCTGCGCGGCCGGATTAGCGCCGCGGCGTTCGCACGCCAGCACCATGCCGGCGTCGCCGCGGATCACATTGGCCGCTACCGGCTGCTAGCCGAGCGGGGCGTCAGCACGGTCTTTGTCTCGCTGCCCGACCTGACCGGTCCGGACGACCTGAGCCGGCTCGCGCCGGTGGTCAGTGCGTTCGCCTGACAGGTGGCCGGCCGTTCTCCAGATACACGACCGGGTGCTTGCGCGGGCCGCCGTTCCGCTTGCGAACAGCCCGGACACGCCGCCTGATTGGCTTGCGCAACAGCGACAGGGCCTCCGGCAGCAGCGCGAGGCGGTACTCCGCGATCTCCTCAGCCTGCAGGACGACGCTGGTCAGGGCTGAATCGGCTAGCGCGCCGCAGTCGAACAGGAACCGGATGCCGCCCGGACTGCGCTCGGTCGGCAGCCGGAAGTCCGTGCACACCAGGCGGCCGCTGCCGATGTCGAGCCCCGTTTCCTCCCGAATCTCTCGCTGGCACGCCTGCCACGGCGTCTCCCCGTCGTCTTCCATGACGCCGCCAGGAATCGTCCAGCCGGATTTATAGGTCGGCTTCAGGATCAGCAGCCGCCGGCGGCGGTCGAAGATCAGCGCGCCGGCCGAAGCGGGCACCCGCGGCACGACGTAGTCGCCGTCGGTGGCCGGCTCCGTGATTACTTCCGGACATACTTCACCTTACGAAACGGGCTCTTGCCCACCGCAGTACACCGCCGGCAGCGGTAGATTTCACCGATGGCGACGTTTATTACCCGGCTCTCGCAGACCGGCAGCGGCACCCGGCTGGCCGTTAAGGATCTCATCGACCTGGCCGGCGTGCCCACCACGGCTGGCAGCGCCGCGCTCGAAAAGACCGCTCAGCCTGCGGACCGCGACGCGCCCTGCATGGCGGGTGCCAGGGCCGCGGGGGCCGTGATTGTCGGCAAGGTCAACTTGTACGAGCTGGCGTTCGGCGCCTCTGGCATCAACGAGTACTACGGCACGCCAGTCAACCCGCTCGACCCGCACCGGATTCCGGGCGGATCGTCCAGCGGATCGGCGGTCGCGGTAGCCGACGGCGACGCTGACATCGCCTACGGTTCGGATACTGGCGGCTCGATCCGGGTGCCAGCCGCATTCTGTGGTGTGACCGGACTGAAGACCACGCACGGCAGGGTCTCGCTGAGCGGTGTATGGCCGCTTGCGCCGAGCCTGGACACCGTCGGCCCGATGGCCCGCGACGTAGCGGGCGTCGCTGCCGGGATGACGCTGCTGGAGCCAGGGTTCGCGGTCGACGTGCCGCCGGCCAGCCGGCTCGGGCGGATCCGGCCAGCCGGCGTTGACGTCGACCCGGCCATCGACGCGGCTGTCGATGCAGCGCTAGCCCGCAGCGGGATCGCGGTCGCCGAGGCCAGCTTGTCCGGCTGGCTGGCTGCCCGTGAAGCCAGCGGCGTGATTATCGACGCAGAGGCGGTGGAGTCGAACCGGGAACTGCTGGCTGACCCAGTCTGTCGCGATCTGCTCGGCGCTGAGGTCCGCGCCCGGCTCGACGGCGGTACTGCCATCACGGCTGACGAGCTGGCGGCCGCCCGCACTATGCAGCCGGCCTGGCGTGCCGCGATGGCCAACGCTCTCAGCCAGGTAGACCTGCTGGTCTTGCCGACCGTGCCGTTCTACCCGCCGCTGCTGGCAGACGCGCACGGCATCCATTACACGGCATTCACCAATCCGGTGAACCTGGCCGGGTTTCCCGCCATCGCGGTACCGGTCCGGAGCACTGAGCGGCTGCCCGCGAGCGTGCAGTTGATCGGCCTGCCTGGTAGCGAGGCGCTCTTGCTGGCTACCGCTGCGGTAGTCGAGGCAGCCGCGGGTTACTGGTAGCCGCTTACGGCAGCTTCCAGTCGATCGGCTCCCCGCCCTGCTCCTGCAGCAGCTGATCCGACCGGCTGAACGGCCGCGAGCCGAAGAAGCCGCGGTCGGCAGACATCGGGCTGGGGTGCGCGGACTGGACGGACGGAACGCCGCCGAGCAGCGGGGTCAGATTGCGTGCATCGTTGCCCCACAGGATCGCGACGAGCGGGCCGCCCCGGCTGGCCAGCGACCTGATGGCTTGCTCGGTCACCTGCTCCCAGCCCTTGCCGCGATGCGACCCTGGCTTGCCGGGCTGGACGGTGAGGACTCTGTTCAGCAACATGACGCCGCGCTCGCTCCACGGGGCGAGGTCACCGGTTGATGGCTGCGGGTAGCCGAGGTCCGCGCCGTATTCCCGGAAGATGTTGACCAGGCTGCCAGGAAGCCGGCGTACCTCCGGCGCGACTGAGAAACTGAGTCCGACCGGGTGTCCCGGCGTCGGATAGGGGTCCTGGCCCACGATCAGCACCCGCACGCTGGCCAGCGGCATCCGGAATGCCCGCAAGATGTTCTGGCCGGCTGGCAAGTAGTTGCGACCAGCGGCGATCTCGCCTCGCAGGAACTCGCCGAGCTGGGTAATCGTGGGCTCGACCGGCCGGAGGGCCTCAGCCCAGTCCGGAGCAACCAACTCGGTCAGCGAGCGTGCCGCCATGTCAGCACACTTTAGAGCAGGCCGGCTGCCTCGATGCCGGCGTTTGAGCGCTTACTGCGGTGGCTTGCAGGGTCGCTACCGAATTCGCCGGGATGGCGGGTATGCCGCGAGTGTCCGTGCCAGGATGCCACCGTGCGCAAGCCAACGAGCAAGATAGTGATAACCGTCCGCGCCGCCGCTGCGGCGGTAGCCGTCGTAGTGGTCGCCGGGGTTGGAGCCGCGTGCTCGGCCGCGCCGGCAGCCCGGCCCGTCGCGATGACGACGCCCGTGCTGACGACGCCCGTGCTGACGACACCGGTGCCCGGTGCGCCGAACTGCCCGATGTTCCCGGCAAACAACGTGTGGAACACGAACATCTCCAAGCTGCCGGTCGACTCACACAGCGCCGCGTGGCTGCGCAGCATGGATTCCTCGTCGACCTACTTGCACCCGGATTTCGGGCCAGATACTGGCGGCTATCCGTACGGCATCCCGTACACGATCGTCAGCAACAAACACCGGCTCGTCCGGATCAAGTTCCTGTACGCGAGCGAGAGCTACCAGGGCAAGTACCCGTTCGGGCCATACACCCCGATCGAGGGCGGCAAGCACGCCAGCGGAGACCGGCACGCGATCATGGTCAACTCTGACACCTGCACGCTGTACGAACTGTGGGAGGCTCGGTATTCGGCGCACGGATCGACTGCGGGCTCCGGCGCCATGTGGCACCTCGGCTCCAACGCGCTGCGGCCGGCCGGCTGGACGTCGGCAGACGCGGCCGGACTGCCCATCTTGCCCGGACTGCTGAACTACTCGCAGGTGCAGCAGGCGGTGGCAACCGGCGAGCCGATCACGCACGCGATCCGGTTCACCGCGGCGGTTACGCAGGCAGCCTACCTCTGGCCAGCCAGGCACTATGCCAGCAGCGACACCAGCAAGAACGTCCCGCCCATGGGCGCCCGGTTCCGCCTCAAGGCGAGCTTCGACGTCGCGAAGTTCTGCCGGAACAGCCAGCCCTACTGCCGGGATGCCAAGGCAGTGCTAGTGGAGATGAAGAACTACGGCCTGATCCTCGCGGACAACGGCAGCAACTGGTACTTCCAGGGCAGCGCGTACCCGCAGTGGCCGGACGCGCTGGTGTCCTTGCTGAAGGGAATCCCGGCCCGCGCCTTCCAGGCTGTCAATGAGTCGTGCCTGATGGTGCACCGCAACTCTGGCGCTGCCAGGGCAAAGCCGGGCTGCCCGATCGGCTAAGGCTGGTGCGCCTGCGTCGGCGACTGGCCGGCATCTCGCGCGGTCTGCCACCTGCTGGTGCGCGCCGCGATGTAATGCGCGAAGTCAGCCGGAGTCCGCTGGTTGGCCAGCAGCGGCTGCCCAACCAGCTGATTAGCGGGCACTGGCAGGTTGGAGATCATCTGTGCATGCAGCTGCTGCAGGTGGGATACCTCGCCGGCGGCCGGGTTGGGGGTCGCTGAGGTCGGCGCCACGACCCCGGCCAGCGGGTCATCGGTGCGCGGGGTCGTCAGCGTCAGTACTCCGCCGAGGTCTGGCGCGGCCGCGTCGCGGGCGCTGAGCGCTGGCAGGCCCCAGCGCAGTTCGATGGTCTTCAGCACGGAGGTGTGGTCAATCGGCGTTGCGCCGGCGGGCACCCGGTAGACAGTGCCGGCCGCGATTAGCGGCGACACCAGGACCGCAGGCACACGGACGCCGAACCGGGTGAAGTCGAACCCGAACTCTCCCGCGGTCGAATCGGGCGGCGTGGCTCCGGTTGGCGGCGCCACGTGGTCATAGCATCCGCCGTGCTCGTCGTAAGTGATGATCAGCAGAGTCTGATTCCAGCCTGGCCCGCTCTTAAGCGCCTGGTAGACCTGCTGGATGAATGCCTCGCCGAGTGCTACGTCGTAGTTGGGATGCTGGCTGTTGCCGGTGGAGCCCCAGCTCGGCTCGAGGAAGCTGTACTGGGCCAGCGTGCCGCCGGCGGCGTCGGCCTGGAAGCCGGGGAACTTGCCGAAGCACGTGTCCGGAGCGCTGGTCGTATCCGGGAAGTTCGCCCTGGTGAGCGGCTCGGCGTCGTAGCCGTAGATCTTCCAGGTCAGGTTGTGCGCGGTCATCAGACCGAAGATGCTCTGCACCGTGTACGACGACGTGCTGTCGTTCATGTGCCCCTGGCTCGTCCCGGCACACGCGAACGCCCGGTTCGGGAACGTCTCCGTCGGCACCGAGCTGTACCAGTGGTCACAGACCGCGAAGCCCTTGGCGAGGCCGGACAGCACCGGCAGCGCTGCGGGCGGGAAGACCCCCATGATGTCGGTCGCGACAGTGCCGGGCAGCACTGTCCGCTGGTCCTGCTGGTCGTAGGTGATCGCAGCGGCGAAGTTGGTGACGAATCCGCCGTTGGTCGCGACCGGCGGGGAAGGCGCCTTGCCAGTACCGAACAGCTGCGCGTTGGTGTTGGCGTAGCCCTCGCCGGGATCCGCTCCGGGCATGAAGTAAGCGCCCGACTTGCTGGTGTCAATCTGGTAAACGCTCGCCGGATTGCCGTTAGCGTCATTATTGGATTCGGTGCCGAGCAGGCCCTCGAACGGCTGCCCATTCGGTCCGGCCTTGTTCGGATACAAGAAACCCAGCATGTGGTCGAAAGAGCGATTCTCCAGCATCACCTGGACGATGTGCTGAATCGAGGGCAGCTGGGACGGCGGATTAGGTGCGGTCATCCCCATATGCTGACGTAAGGTCCCGCTGAAGCCAAGCAAAAGCGCCGGTAAAGCCAGGCAAGAAACGAAATGGCTCAGTGCAATCCGGACAACGCCGGGTGCGTGCCGTTACCTGCGCGCCACCAACGACGACGGCGAAGCTCACCTTGTGCCTCCTTAGCGGCGCGCTGTGCGACTGCGGCTGTTACGAGAAAGCCGCGCCGGCCGGGAGGTGGAAGCCCGGCCGGCGCGGCCGCATCTGCCGGGCTGTCCGCGGCATCCGCGGACAGCCGCGCTCGGTAAGCGGGCCGGCCCGAACTGGTCAGCGAGTTCCGGAACCGGTCGTTGCCAGCAGGCTGGACAGGTCGTCCGGCGCGGCGGTCGCGCCGCGCCGCCGAAGTTCTGGCAGCACGCCCTCGCCGAACCAGTAAGCCTCCTCGAGGTGCGGATACCCGGACATGATGAACTCGCTGATGCCGAGCGAGGCGTATTCCTCGATCCGGTCCGCGACCTCGGCGTGACTGCCGACCAGAGCCGTGCCTGCGCCGCCGCGGACCAGGCCGACGCCGGCCCACAGGTTCGGGTAGATCTCCAGATCGGATGCGTCGCCGCCGCTCCGGTACGTCTCGTGCAGCCCGCGCATAGTGCGCTGGCCGACTGACGACGAACTGGCCAGCGCCTGCTGCGAGTTGACGATCTCGTCCGGGCCGAGCTCGGCCAGCATCCGGTTCGCCTCGGCCCACGCTTCGGCCGAGCTGTCCCGGCTGATCGTGTGCAGCCGGATGCCGAATCGCAACTCCCGGCCCGCCTGCTCGGCGAGGCCACGCATCCAGGCAATCTTCCTGGCCACCGCGCCGGGCGGCTCGCCCCAGGTCAGGTACACGTCCACGGATTTGGCTGCTACCGGTCCGGCGGCGTCAGAAGATCCACCGAAGTAGACCGTTGGCACCGGGTCGGGCGGACTCATTACCGTGGCGCCCTCGACTTTGTAGTGCACGCCCTCGAAGTCGTAAGGCTGGCCGCTCCAGGCGCCGCGGACGATGTCGAGGAATTCGCCAGTCCGGGCGTACCGCTCGTCGTGTGACAGGTAGTCACCGAATCGGCGCTGCTCACTCTCCTCACCGCCGGTGACGACGTTGAGCAGCAGACGGCCGTCGGACAACCGCTGGTAGGTAGCAGCCATCTGGGCCGCGAGCGTCGGAGCAACGAAGCCGGGCCGGAACGCGACCAGGAACTTCAGCCGCTTGGTCTGGCTGATCAGCGCGGCTGTTGTCAGCCACGCATCTTCGCACCAGGTCCCGGTCGGAGTGAGAACCCCGGTGAACCCCAGCTGCTCGGCCGACCGGGCGATCTGCCCGAGGTAGTCGATGTCCGGCGGCCTGGATGCGGCGCGGGCGCCGTTCGCTCCGGCAGGCGCACCGGCAGTGCCACCGACGAGCGGGATGCTGTGACCGCGCCCGACGATGCCGCGCCCGTCGCCCGAGGTGGGCAGGAACCAGTGGAATACCAGGCTCACGACGACCCTCCGAGGATGCTGTTGAAGGTGGTAACCGCGTAGTTAGTGAAGTCGACATGGGACGGAATCAGGCCGGCGGCGGTGAACGCGTTGGCCACGCTCTGCTCGGATGAGATAACAGTCGGGGTAATCGGCTCCGGCGTGGCCAGGGCGTCCTTCACTGCCTGGTTCATCACGCTGACAGGCAAGCCGGTCGCCTTGGCCCAGGTCGAGGCCCAGACCGACTCGTGGCTCTGCGCCCAGGCGTATGCCTGATCGAGCAACTGCAAGTAGTCGTGGATGGCGGCGGCCTTCGCGGGGTTGCCGAGCGCAGCCTTCGCGGCGACGACGAAGGAGTACGTCTGCCCGATGCCTGCGCCATTAGCCAGCACTCTGGCGTGATCCTGTGACTCCGCCTGCTCGATGAACGGCGACCAGACGTCCCACGCAGCGACGTGGCCGGAGGCAAACGCCGCCTGGCCCTCGGCCGGCTGCAGGTAGTCCGGAGTTACGTCCTTGATGGTCAGCCCGGCCTTGGTGAGGATGGCGAGCAAGTGGTAGTCGGCCGAGCTGCCCTGGGCGACCGCGATGCTCTTGCCGCGCAGTTGCGCCAGGCTGTGGATGGGCGAGTTCTCCGGCACCAGGATCGCGGACCCGTTCGGGTTTGCCTGCAGGGCGCTGACGACGGCGATCTGGCTGCCGCCTGCAGCGGCAAAGACCGGCGGTGCGTCTCCGACGTCTCCGACGTCGATCGAGCCCGAACCCATGGCCTGCAGCATCGGCGGACCAGAAGTGAAGTCGGACCAGTGCGCCTTGAATGGCAGCTTGTTGATCAACCCGGCGGCGGTGAGCAGCGCTTCGGCGCCCGACCCGGCCTGGTCGCCGATGTTCAGCGTGACGTCGGAGACGCTGACCTGGCTGGCAGAGGTTGTGCCGCTGGCCGCCGGGGTGCTCGAGGGGGAGTTAGAACCAGCGGACGCCGAGGAGCACGCGGTGGCTCCGCCGAGCACCAGCAAGCCTGCTGCCACGGCCCCGGCGCCGATGCGCCGGCTCTGCCGGCCGCGGCCCGGCAGGTGGCCGGGGCGGGTGATAGCCACGTTTCTCATATCTTTCCTTCCCTGTCGACGCCTAGCTCGGCGAGCAGGCGCGCTCTTTGTTCGTGCAGGTATGCCTGGTTGCGGTCCCGCGGGCGGTCCGTGCTGACCAGGCAGGTGTGGCTGATCCGTCCGGCAGTCAGCACGAGGACGCGGTCGGCGAGCGCCAGCGCCTCGTCAACGTCGTGCGTGACTAGCAGCACAGCCGGGCGGTGGCTCTCCCAGAGCCTCTGGACAAGCCGGTGCATGGCGATCCTGGTCAGCGCGTCCAGCGCGCTGAACGGCTCGTCGAGCAGCAGCAGGCTCGGGTCGCGGACCAGGGCGCGCGCCAGTGAGGCTCGCTGCGCTTCTCCGCCGGACAAGGTGAGCGGCCATGCGCGTGCCCGGTCGGTGAGCCCCACCTCGGCCAGCGCGGCCGCGGCCCTGGCGTGCGGATCCGGACCGCGCAGGCCGAGGCGCATGTTGTCGGTGACCCGTTTCCACGGCACCAGCCGCGGCTCCTGGAACGCGATCGACACCCTGCCGTCGACTGTCAGTTCGCCGGTTACCTGATGGTCGAGGCCAGCAAGCGCCCGGAGCAGTGTCGACTTGCCGGAGCCGCTGCGCCCGATCAGCGCGACGAATTCACCAGGCGCGATGTCCAGGTCGAGGTTGCTGAGTACTCGATCTGAACCGAAGGAACGGCTCAGTCCGCGGACCCGGACCGCGTTGGTCAGCACTGTGTTGGTCAGCACTGTGTTGGTCGGCGCTGTGTTGGTCAGCGCTGTGTTGTTCAGCAGCGGGACGGTCACGCTGCGACGAAGCTGCGACGCCACGACAGGACCCTCCGTTCCAGAACTCGAACGAGCCAGTCGGTGAGCAGGCCGAGGATGCAGTAGACGAGGAGCGCGACGATGATGACGTCGTTGCGCAGGAATTGGGTGGCCTGGCTGATCATGAAGCCCAGGCCGGCATTGGTGTTGATCTGCTCGGCTACGACGAGGGCCAGCCACGCGACGCCCAGGCTCTGCCGCAGGCCCACCAGGATCTGCGGCATCGCGCCTGGTAGCACGATCTGGGTGATCAGCTCGCGGCGGTTCAGGTTCAGAACCCGGCTGAGTTCGCCGAGTTTGGGATCGACGTTCCGGATGCCGGCGAAGGCGTTCAGGTAGAGCGGAATGGCAGCGCCGATCGCGATGAGGATGACTTTTGGCCCCTCGCCGATGCCGAACCAGACAATGAACACCGGGATCAGGCCGAACAACGGCAGCGTCCGGAGCATCTGCATGAGCGGGTCCACGGCGTTCTCTCCGAACCGGGACAGCCCGGCGACGACTGCCAGCAGCAATCCGACGCTTGCGCCGACTGCGAAGCCGATTGCTACCCGTTCGAGCGAGACCAGCAGAGCACCTTGCAAAGTGCCGTAGGCAGCCGAGTCCTGCGTTACCAGCGACACCGCTGTCGACCAGACCTGGGTTGGAGGCGGCAGTTTTTGCGTGCTGATGAGACGGAACTGGCTGGCGAGTTGCCATGCCACGAGCACCGCGAGCGGGCTGATCAGGCGCAGCAGGGTGGAGCCTCGCCAGCCGTTGGCTCCACGGCGGTTCCGCAGCTGCGACTGGGCCGTTACCGGCGCGGCCGGTGTCGCCGACGGGACTGTCGCAGGGACGAGCCTGACAGCTGGGCTCGGCGGGGCATCTTCCTCGACGAGGACCGGTCTGTTTCCGGGCATGGCGGCACGCTCCCTGGAGTGATGTGAGGGTGAGAACGAAGTGAATAGAGCCAGCCAGCAGCGATGGCGGCTTGCCGCGCCGCGGCTGTCATGCGGATCGGCGCCCTGCTGCGTTGCCCGGACCGGCGGCAGGTCACGGCCTGCGGCTGCTGCCTCGACGCTGGCTGGTTCAGGGCCTAGGTCGGTGGCGTCCGGCCAGCTGGCACCCGCGGCTCGGCTGGCACCGGCGGGCCGGTTGGCACCGGCTCGGCTTGGTCAGGCGCCAGGCGGCCGACACAAGGCGCTTGCCTGCCTGCGGAGATCCACGTGCAACCGGGCTGCCAGGTACTGCGAGGCGGTCATGTACCCAGAATGCAGCGAAATTCCTATAAAGTCAATCGGCAAACTTATATACATGCCCAAGCGTGGCCAGGATCACTGCGCCAGCGACCTAGCACCCGATACTGCCGCTCAGAATCGGTCATAACGACGGATAAGGTCGGCTCAAGAGGGCCCGATCGGATGCTCAGACATCCCAGGAATTTGGATGTCAAGCGGCGACGGGAGATTGGCCTGCGTTTTGCCGGTGGCCCCAGGCGGTGGCCTCGTCGTAGCGGGTGCGTGTCTTCAGGCATCCGTGCAGGATGCCGGCGAGCCGGTTGGCGAGTCGTCGCAGGGCGTCGTTGTGTTCGATCCCGCGGGCGCGCAGGTCGTCGTAGAACGTGCGGGCGCCGGGTGAGACCCTGAGCGCGGCGAAGGCCTGGATCATCAGCGCGTCAACGAGCCGGTCGTTGTGCACGAACCGGGCCGCGACGATCTTCTTCTTGCCCGAGGCGCGGGTGATCGGGCTGGTGGCCGCGTAGTTCCTGCGGGCCTTGGCGCAGGCATAGCGGTGCGGGTCGTCGCCGAACTCGCCGAGCACCCGGGCGCCGGTGACCGTGCCCAGGCCGGGCTGGGACAGGTAGATCTCAGCGTCCGGGTGCTGGCCAAAATGTGCCTCCACCTGCCCCTGCAGAGCTTTGACCTGCTCGTTCAGGGTGGCGATCACCGCGATCAGGGACCGGACGGTGGCCGCGTACGCGGCGGTCAGCGCGGGCGGCTGGCCCAGTTGCGGGCTGCGCAGCGCGGCCAGGATCGCGTCGGTCCTGGCCGCGATCTTGTAACGGCCGGCGTGCTTGAGCACCGCCGAGACCCGGGCGCGGGTCAGCTTCTTCGCGCTGGCCGGGTCGGGTGCGCTGGCCAGCAGCTCCAGGTGTCGGGGGCGTCGAGGTCCTCGAACGCGGCCACCGCGGCCGGGAAGTACTCCAGCAGCTGGGCCCGCAGCCGCTGCGTCACCGCGGTCCGCTCCCAGATCAGCGTCTTGTGCGTACGGGCCAGCACCTTGACCGCCTCGGCCTGCGGGCTGTCCCCGGCGGCCCGGCGCAGCTGGTGCGCATCGGTGCGCACCGCATCGGCCAGCATGTGCGCGTCCCCGCCGTCGCTTTTAGCTCCCGACACGCCATGCCGGCTGCGGTACCGGGACGCCTGCAGCGGGTTCACCGGGAACACCGTGTAACCCGCGGCGATCAGCGCCGCCACCCACGGGCCGCGGTCGGTCTCGATCCCGACCTGAACCTCTGCGTCCGTGTCCTGATCCGGCAGGAACCGGCTGACCAGCTCATGCAGCTGCCCGATCCCGGCCACTCCCTCCGGCACCCGCCTGCGGGCCAGCACCCTCCCCGCCTCGTCCATCACCTCGATGTCGTGATGATCCTGCGCCCAGTCATCCCCGACCAGCAGCCGCATCCCGCCTCCCACTCCACCAATCCCGAATCCGGTCAGCAGCCAGCGGGAGAACCATCAGCGGACTAATGAACAGTGCTCACGCCAGGCGGCGGGCACGACATCCCAGCAGCGATCAACTCTCCCGGACACCGGCGGGGGCACGGTCTTAGCAAAGGACTCCAACGCCCTGTCGGGTACAGTGCTCACCCGCCGGCAGCCACCAGCTAACGAGTCTGCCGGACAGCGGACCCGTTAACTCTCATTAGTCGGGCTGCGGCCGGTTGAGGGGCTGCCGTCGGCGGGCTCGGCAACAGCCAGGCGGGCCGTTCCGCTCGTGGTGCCATACCGCCAGCCGGGGGCTCTGCGATTGGAACTACCGGCAGAGGCCCAGCGTTTCTCCCATTGCATTGCCCGGTGATCATGATGTTGCCCGTAATCGGTAAAAATCTGGTGGTCAGTGCATATATAGAGCCGGGACTCTGGGTAGCCTGCAGGTGTCGCGGAGCGGGCAGACGCCGCCACCGGCACCGGTGTTCGCGACACTCCCGGTCAACCGTAGAGGTTTGCGCCCGGGTACCACGGAGGTAGAGGCGAGGATGGCACTTCAGGAGCGCAGTCTGAGCGGGGACACCGTTGAACTGCCAGAACCGTGGAGTTCGGCGGTTCTGACGGTCGTGCTGCCCACTTATAACGAGGCTGCCAACCTGCCGGTCATCGTGGCCGAGTTGTTCGGCCTGCCGCTCACCGGCTTGCACATCCTGGTCGCCGATGACAACTCCCCGGACGGAACCGGGGCCATCGCCGAGCAACTCGCCGACAAATACGGCCGCGACCGGATTACCATCTTGCACCGGCCGGGCAAGCAAGGCCTGGGTCGCGCCTATGTCGACGGCATGACCGAAGCGATCAAGGCGGGCGCCGAGTTCGTCGTGCAGATGGACAGCGACCTGTCGCACTCGCCGCAGTATCTGCCGCAGATGCTGGGCACTTTGCTGGCGACGAACGCCGACGTGGTGATCGGGTCGCGCTACGTCTGCGGAGCTAGCCTGGCCGGCGAGTGGTCTTGGCAGCGAAAGGCACTCTCCGGGTTCGCGAACATGTACGTCCGGGTGCTACTGCGCCTCGGCGTCCGCGACGTGACCGCCGGTTTCAAGCTGTGGCGGAGTTCCGCGCTGAGGGCCATCGACGTGGCAAGTGTCCGCAGCAACGGCTACAGCTTCCAGGTCGAGATGAATTACCGGACCGTGCAGCACGGCTTGAAGATCGTCGAGCTGCCCATCCACTTCGCCGACCGGCGCGAGGGTGAGAGCAAGATGAGCCTCAAAGTGCAGCTTGAATCGGCCCTGATGCCGTTCTCGCTGCGGCGGCGCGCGCGATAGCCAGCCGCAGGCCCAAGACGTAACGAAGGCCCGGCCGGATGACCGGCCGGGCCTTCTGGTTGCGATTCGGCGGCTTACGCTGCTACGACGCTCGCTGCCGAGTTCGCCGGCTCCAGCGCCAGCTCGAGCACCTCACGGACGTCACTGACCGGGTGGATTTCCAGTGCCGACCGGACGTTGTCCGGCACGTCCTCCAGGTCCGGCTCGTTCCGCTTCGGGATGAGCACGGTAGTGATCCCGGCCCGGTGCGCGGCCAGCAGCTTCTGCTTGACCCCGCCGATTGGCAGCACGCGCCCGGTGAGCGAGACTTCGCC
Source organism: uncultured Actinomycetota bacterium (assembly GCA_963815575.1). Lineage (GTDB taxonomy): Bacteria > Actinomycetota > Actinomycetes > Streptosporangiales > Streptosporangiaceae > JAJYUU01. The sequence continues at coordinate 236,773 of CAWFHE010000001.1, forward strand.
GGTCATCGCGACGTCCGAGCGGACCAGCCGGCCGGACAGCAGCGACGCCAGCGCGGTCGTCATCGTGACTCCTGCACTAGGACCGTCCTTCGGAACCGCGCCGGCCGGCACGTGCACGTGCACGCCGCGATCCTTCAGGTCACCTACCGGGAGTTCCAGCTCGGCGCCGTGCGAGCGAAGGTACGACAGCGCGATCTGTGCCGACTCCTTCATCACGTCGCCCAGTTGACCCGTCAGGGCCAACCCGGTCGAGCCGGTCTCCGGATCGGCCAGCGACGCCTCGATAAACAGGACGTCGCCGCCGGTCCCGGTAACTGCCAGACCGGTAGCCACGCCAGGGACCGCGGTCCGCTCCGCCGATTCTGGCGTGTGCCGCGGGTGACCGAGGTAACCGGCCAGGTCGCCGGCATCCACCGTGACGGGCATGGTCGCGGTGCCTGACTCCGCCAGGGCTGCGATCTTCCGCAGCACCCGGGCGATCATCCGCTCCAGGGACCGGACGCCGGCCTCCCTGGTGTACTCGCTAGCGAGCCCGCGCAGTGCGTCGTCGGTCAGCGTGACGTCGGCTGCCTCGAGCCCGGCCCGGTCAAGCTGCCTGGGCAGCAGGTGGCCGCGCGCGATCGTGACCTTCTCATCCTCGGTGTAGCCGTCCAGCGTGATGAGCTCCATCCGGTCCAGCAGCGGCGCCGGGATGGCGTCGACCACGTTCGCGGTAGCGATGAACAGCACGTCGGACAGATCGAGCTCGACCTCGAGATAGTGGTCGCGGAACGTGTGGTTCTGCGCCGGGTCTAGCACCTCGAGAAGAGCCGCGGTCGGGTCGCCCCGGTAGTCGGCACCGAGCTTGTCGACCTCGTCTAGCAAGATCACCGGGTTCATGGATCCGGCCTCGGTGACGGCCCGGACGATCCGGCCAGGCAGCGCGCCGACGTAGGTGCGCCGGTGGCCACGGATCTCGGCCTCGTCCCGGACACCGCCGAGCGCGACCCTGGCGAACTTGCGGCCCATCGCCCGCGCGACCGACTCGCCAAGCGACGTCTTGCCGACTCCAGGCGGTCCGCCCAGGGCGAGCACGGCGCCGCTGCGCCGGCCACCGACGAGCTGGAGACCGCGGTCGGACCGCCGCTTGCGGACGGCCAGGTACTCGATGATCCGATCCTTGACGTCGTCCAGGCCAGCGTGGTCTGCGTCCAGGACAGCCCGCGCGCCGGTGATGTCATAGGCATCCTCCGTGCGCTCGTTCCACGGGAGTTCGAGCAAGGTGTCGAGCCAGGTGCGAATCCAGCCCGCCTCCGGCGACTGGTCTGATCCGCGCTCGAGCTTGGCTGCTTCCTTGAGGGCAGCTTGGCGAACCTTCTCCGGCAGGTCGGCAGCCTCGATCCTGGCCCGGTAGTCCTCCTCTTCCGAGGCGGGCTTGCCGTCCAGCTCGGCTAGCTCCTTCCTGATGGCGGCGAGCTGCTGGCGAAGCAGGAACTCGCGCTGCTGCTTCTCCATGCCCTCCTTCACGTCGTTGCTGATGGTCTCCGCGACGTCCAGCTCGGCCAGGTGCTCACGGGCCCAGCCGATCAGCAGCTCCAGCCGGGCTTGCGGGTCACTGAGCTCCAGCAGCTGCCGCTTCTGGGCGATGCTGAGATAGCCGGCGTAGCCCGCGCTGTCGGCGAGCGCGGACGGATCAGTCAGGCGCTGCAACACGTCGACGAACTGCCACGCGCCGCGCTTTTGCAGGATCGTCGCGGCAAGCCCGCGGTACTCGCGGGCGAGCTCGGCAGCGTGCTGAGTAGTCTCGGGCTCGTCGATGACGGTGCCCTCTACCCAGAGCGCCTGGCCCGGGCCTACGGTGCCAGTGCCGATCTTGACGCGTGCGGTGCCGCGCAGGACTGCCGCGCGCTCACCGCTCGGCAGCCGGCCGACCTGCTCGATCGCGGCCAGGGTGCCGATAGAGGTGTATTTGCCATCCGGCCGCGGCACCAGCAGTACCTGGGCCGTGGCGTCGCCGCCTGCAGCTGCCGCGGCGAGCTGAGCAGCCTCAATCGCCGCTCGCGGCTCGGCAGCGGTGAGGTCAAGCGGCACGACCATGGTCGGCAACACGACGTTGTCGTCCAGTGGCAGTACCGGCAGCGAGAGAGTCTCGGCCATTACAGAGGTCACTTCCTCCGACGCTAGGCGCTTGGTGCTTACGTGATTACGGGGCTACAAGCAAACTTGGAGGTTTTTTGTTCCGCAGCTGGTAGAGCGTTCGCCAGGAGCGGACTTCCGCCTGGAGCGGACTTCCGCCCGGAGCGCGACTTCGCGTTCTAACCCGACATGAGCGGCTTTTGATGCACGTTCTGCAGGTCAGGCTCGAGTCGGCGGCGCAGGGGGTCGCCCCGGGAGTGCTCGTTTCCACCCTGACGTTCATGGTCGGCGTAGGCTGCGGCGTTGTGCTGCGGCGCGTCCAGGCAATCAGGTATGTGACCCCTCTTCGCGAGGGCGGGTCGCTGCCTGCCGTCATGGAGGCCGACGACCTCGGCACCTACGTGGTGAAGTTCCGCGGCGCGGGCCAGGGACCCAAGGCCCTTGTCGCCGAGATCATCAGCGCGGGCGTGGCCCGCGCGTGCGGGCTGGCAGTACCCGACCTAGTCACCGTGCAGCTCGATCCGGCGCTCGCGCCTGGCGAGCCCGATCAGGAGATCCAGGACCTGCTGCGGGCCAGCGACGGGCTGAACCTGGGCGTCGATTTCCTGCCTGGAGCCCTGGATTTCGAGGCTGCCGCAGCGAGCGTCGATGCGGCGCTGGCCGGCCGGATCATCTGGTTTGACGGCCTCGTTTCGAACGCGGACCGGTCCTGGCGCAACCCGAACATGCTGCTCTGGCATGGCGCGCTGTACCTGATCGACCATGGCGCGACGCTCACCTTCCAGCACCGCTGGGCCAGCGCCGGGCAAGCCGCCGCACGTCCCTACGACATCGCCGAGCACGCTCTGCTGGGTTGCAGGGGCCTGGTGGAAGCCGCAGACGCAGAGCTTGCTCCCCGCCTCACGACGGAGGTTCTGCGCGACGCTGTGGCACAGGTGCCGGAGCAGTGGCTAGCCGGCGAACCTGGATTCGACGGCGTGCAACAGCTGCGCGAGGCATACGTCACGCAGCTGGCAGCGCGCCTGACGGCCAGGCCTAGCTGGCTACCGCAGCTCGCATCAGCTGCCGCAGCCGGGCTGTCGAACGTGACCCCAGCGGACAGAGCCGGTCGGCGGGCTGGCCGCCCGTCCTGGCTGGCAGGCCGGGAGCACCAGTGACAGAACGAACGGTGGCAGGCGGACGGCAGCCCTTCGAGTACGCGATCCTGCGGGTTGTCCCCAGGGTCGATCGCGGCGAGGCAATCAACGCCGGGATCTTGCTGTACTGCCGCCCGCTCGGTTACCTGCGGGCGCTGGTCGAGCTCGATACTGAGCGGCTGCTGGCCCTGGACCCGTCCGCCGATGTCGCGGCGATCGGACAGGCGCTCGCCGCCATTGTCGGCATCTGCGACCAGGATCCTGGCGCCGGGCAGCCCGGCCTGCAGGACATCGGCCGCCGTTTCGGCTGGCTGACAGCTCCGCGCAGCACCGTCGTGCAGGCCGGCCCGGTGCATACCGGGCTGACCAGCGACCCTGCTGCCGAGGCAGACCGGCTGCTGCGATCGCTGGTACGCCGCCCAGCCTGACCGGGCGGGGAGTCCGGGAGCGGGGAGGGCGAAGCGTGGCGTCCGGCATGGCTAAGCTTGGGGCGACATAACGCCCTGGCAGTCAGCGAGGTCAGCACACCGCTGACGGCTTTCCCCCGCCGGGGTCGGTGGAGGGGAGCTGGCTTGTCATGCAGGATGCAGGCATGCGCGAGACAGAGGAACGTGCGCCGCTCCGGGTGGCACTGCTTGGCTGCGGTGTCGTCGGATCGCAGGTCTACCGGCTGCTTACCGAGCAGTCCGCTGACCTGAAGGCCAGGGCAGGAGCGCCGCTGGAGATCGCGGGCGTGGCGGTCCGCGTCCCCGACCGGCCGCGTGATGTCCCGGTCGACCCGGACTTGCTGACCACTGACGGCATGGACCTGGTCACCCGGCCTGACGTGGACATCGTGATCGAGCTGATCGGCGGGATCGAGCCGGCCCGGACCTTGCTGCTGGCGGCACTGAGCGCCGGGAAGTCCGTGGTCACCGCGAACAAGGCGCTGGTCGCTGCGGACCGCGCGGTGCTGCACAAGACGGCAAGCCAAGCCGGGGCTGACCTGTACTACGAGGCGGCGGTGGCCGGCGCGATCCCGCTGCTGCGGCCGCTCCGCGAGTCGCTGGCAGGCGACGAGGTCCGCCGGGTGCTCGGGATCGTGAACGGCACCACCAACTTCATCCTCGACCGGATGGACACCTCTGGTGCCGACTTCAGCGCGGCGCTGGCGGAGGCGCAGGCGCTCGGCTACGCCGAGGCAGACCCGACCGCGGACGTGGCCGGCTTTGACGCCGCGTCCAAGGCGGCAATCCTGGCCAGCATCGCCTTCCACACCGAGGTCACGGTGGATGACGTCTACCGGGAGGGCATACTCTCGGTCACCGCGGCCGACATCGCGAGCGCCAGAGCACTGGGCTTGGTGGTCAAGCTGCTCGCGATCTGCGAGCGGTCGAACGGCGGCATCTCGGCCCGGGTGCACCCAGCGATGATTCCGCGGACGCACCCGCTAGCCGCGGTGCGAGAGGCCTACAACGCGGTCTTCATCGAAGCGGAGTCGGCAGGCCGGCTGATGTTCTACGGCGCGGGTGCCGGCGGGCAGCCGACCGCGAGCGCCGTACTCGGCGACACCGTAGCGATTGCGCGGAACCTGCTTGCCGGGTTGCGCGGCCCGGACTCTTCCACCTACGCACAGCTGCCGCTGGTCCCGATCGGGGAGGCGCGGACAAGCTACTACGTCCAGCTGGACGTGGCCGACCGGCCGGGCGTGCTGGCACCGGTCGCGGACGCGTTCGCTCAGCAGGGCGTTTCGATCAAGGCCGTGCGGCAGGAAGGCCGCGGTGAGGACGCCAACCTGATCATCATGACGCACGCGGCTCGGGAGGCCGCACTGGCCAGGACGGTGGCGGCGCTGGGCGCGATGGAAGCCGTCAGGAACGTCGACAGCGTGATGCGCGTCGAGGGCCTGGAGGGCGAGTGATCACCGGACAGCCGGCCTGCCAGCCGCTGTGCGCCTGCCCGGCGCCGAGGTGACACCTGCCATGCCCGCGCCGAAGACCGGGCCACAGCCCTGGCGCGGAATCATCGCGGAGTACGCGGACAGCCTGCCGGTACCCGCCGGCGTGCCGGTGGTCACGCTCGGCGAGGGCGGTACGCCGCTACTGCCTGCGCCCGTACTGTCGGAGCTGACGGGCTGCACTGTGTATCTCAAGGTAGAAGGCGTCAACCCGACCGGGTCGTTTAAGGACCGCGGCATGACGGTCGCGGTCACGCTGGCGGCCGCTCGCGGTGCGCACACCGTCATCTGTGCCTCCACCGGCAATACCAGCGCGAGCGCCGCCGCCTACGCGGCCCGGGCCGGCCTCGCTTGCGCAGTGCTCGTGCCCAAGGGCAGCGTGGCGCTCGGGAAGCTGGCGCAGGCGCTCGCGCACGGCGCCAGGCTCCTGCAGGTCGACGGCAACTTCGACGACTGCCTCGAACTCGTCAGAAAGATTGCTGCGGACTACCCGGTGGCCCTGGTCAATTCCGTCAACCCGGAGCGCCTGCAAGGTCAGAAGACCGCCTCGTTCGAGATCGTGGACGCGCTAGGCGAAGCTCCCGACGTGCATTGCCTCCCGGTCGGCAACGCCGGCAACATCTCCGCCTACTGGCTCGGGTATAAGGAGTACCGCGCTTGCGGGAAGGCGACGAAGACACCGAGAATGCTCGGCTTCCAGGCCGCTGGCGCCGCGCCGATCGTCAGTGGTCATCCCGTGCCGAACCCGGTCACGGTCGCGACGGCGATCCGGATCGGCAACCCGGCGTCCTGGGACCTCGCCGAAGAAGCGAGAGCGGAATCGGGCGGGCTGATCGGCGCTGTCAGCGACGAGGCAATCATCGCCGCCTACCGGCTGCTGGCACAGCGAGAGGGCGTCTTCGGCGAGCCCGCCTCGGCTGCCGGCGTCGCCGGACTGCTGCAGGCCAGGGCTGCGGGGCAGGTCGAACCCGGTTCGGTGGTGGTATGCACGATCACCGGGCACGGGCTGAAGGATCCCGACACCGCGGTGGCAGGCGCGCCAGCACCGGTGACCGTCGGCATCGACCTGGCCGCCGCCGCGGGCGCGCTGAACTGCATGGGCTGCGATGACTGTGCCGACGATGACTGTGCCGACGATGACTGGCCGCTGATGGCGCACTGGGCGGACCAGCCGGTCACCGTTCGTGTCCCCGCGACCAGCGCGAACCTTGGCCCCGGCTTCGACTCGTTCGGCCTCGCGCTGACCCTGTACGACACGGTGCGGGCGCGCGTGCTGTCGTCCGGGGTAGAGGTGACCGTTACTGGTGCCGGCGCCGCCGACGTCGAGCGCGGCGAGGGACATCTGGTTATTAAGGCGATGCGGGCAGCGTTCGCGAGCATCGGCACGCATCCGCCAGGCATCGCGATTTCTTGCCGAAACGAGGTACCTCAGGGCTTCGGGCTTGGTTCGTCCGCGGCTGCAATCGTCTCGGGGGTGCTTGCGGCCAGAGCTCTGGCGGGTGCCGAAGGCGCGGCTGCGCTGCCCGACGACGCCGTGCTGCAGCTGGCTACTCTGCTGGAAGGCCACCCTGACAACGTCGCGGCCTGCCTGCTGGGCGGACTAACGGTCTCCTGGACTTCTGCGGCCGGCGTCCGGGCGGCCCGGCTGACACCGATGCCTGGCCTGGCCCCGGTACTTTGCGTCCCGGCGGTGTCGCTGTCGACACATACCGCGCGCCAGGCGCTGCCCGAATCTGTGCCGCATGCCGACGCTGCAGCGAACTCGGCTCGCGCTGCGCTGCTCATCGCCGCTCTCACCGGCAGGCCGGACTTGCTGCTGGCGGGGACGCGGGATTACCTGCACCAGTCCTACCGGGCCGCGGCCATGCCGGCCACTGCCGCGCTGATCGAGCAGCTGCGGGCGGCCGACGTCGCCGCGGTCGTGTCTGGTGCCGGCCCGTCGGTGCTGGCGCTGACCATTAGCGGTGCCGAGCCCGGCCCGGCCGAGGTGGCCAAGATCGCGGCTGAGGCGGGTCCGGCCTGGCAGGTACTGCCGCTGAGGGTCGATGCGGGCGGCGCCGCGCTACTCGCCGGCTGACGCTGGCCCGCTCTTCACGGTTGCCGTGCTCCTAGATACGGACGGCGCGGGCGCCCGAGAGTACCGCAGGCGGTGAAATGCGGGCCGGGCCGAAACTGGACTGTTGCCGGACGGCCGTAGCCCGGAACAGCCATCTGCTGTCGCCGGCCAGCCAGAATCCGGCTTGCCCGTTATGCCCGGTAAAGCTTGCCGCTAGCGTTGTGATCATGCCGATGGAGCTGTCGGTTGGCCGCTGACCCGGAACTGCAGGCCGACGCCACGCCGCGCGTTGGCCTGGCCGTGATCGCGCGCGAGTGGGGCCGGATCGGAATTACCGGCTTCGGCGGACCGCCCGCACATATCGCCTTGCTGAGAAAGCTCTGCGTTGAGCGCAACACCTGGCTATCAGCGACCGAGTTCGAGGACGGCATCGCGGCGACGTCTCTGCTGCCCGGGCCGGCCTCGACGCAGCTCGCGATCTTCTGTGCCTGGCGGCTGGCAGGCCTGTTCGGGGCGCTCGTCGGTGGCGCTTGCTTCATCGTGCCGGGCCTGATCATCATCCTCGCGCTCTCCGCACTGTTCCTGGCCGCGTCGTCGCCTGACTGGGTGACCGGCGCCGCAGCCGGCGCAGGCGCCGCCGTGCCCGCGGTGGCGCTCGGCGCGGCCATCGGCTTGATGCCGGCTAGCTGGCGACGGGCTGAATTCGGCCAAGTCAGCTGCAGCTGGCGACGGGCCGCCGCGCGGCAGGCGGCTTACCGCCGCAGGTGCTCGCTGGCTGACCTACCTCGCCGCAGGCGGCGTCGCGGCAAACCTGGCGGGTCAGTACCTCGTCGCAGTCCTGCTCGGCTGCGGTCTTTGCGAGTGGCTGGCGACTGGCCGGGCCAGTGGTAGCGGGGCCAGCGGCAGCGGGGGCAGTGGTAGCGGGGGCAGTGTTAGCGGGGGAGGGGGCGGGCGGGCCGGGCTGATTATCGGGCTGGCCGCTAAAGGCGTGACGGCCGGTGTAGTCGGGTCGATGGTGTGGGTTGCCATCAAGGTCGGCGCCCTGTCGTTCGGCGGTGGCTTCGTCATCATCCCGTTGATGCAACACGACGCTGTGCACACCTATCACTGGATGACGACAGCGCAGTTCCTTAGCGCGGTCGCGCTCGGCCAGGTGACACCGGGGCCAGTAGTGCAGACGGTTGCCGTGGTGGGCTACGCGGCTGCAGGCCTGGCCGGCGGTCTGCTCGCTGCTGTCGTCGCGTTCGCCCCGTCCTTCGCGTTCGTGCTCGTCGGCGGTCCGCATTTCGATCGCTTCCGGCGCAGCGCGATGGCGCAGGCGTTCCTGGCCGGGTCCGGGCCGGCAGCGATCGGTGCCATCGCCGGCGCCGCCGTCACGCTCGGCTTCGGGCTGACCCAGCTGTGGCAGGTCGCGGTGCTGGCTGGCGCCATCGCCTGGCTGGTTTTGCTGCGCAGGGGAGTGGTCAGCGCGATCCTCGCGGCCGCCGCGATCGGTATCATCGTCACGCTGGCCGGGCTGGGCTAGCGCTCCCGCCGCCGACCGGGTTCAGCTCCGGCCGGCCGGCGGCTATGCGGTGATCCGCCGTAGCACGTCTGCCCGGAGCGCCGGGATGTCGGCGCCTTCCTGGGCCAGTGCTGTCAGTGCGCCGTTCCGGCCGGAGTCCAGGATCCCGATCAGCATGTGCCCGGACGTGATCTCCCGCTGGCCGAGCTGCTGTGCCCGGTACACGGCCCTGCCCAGCGCCTGCTTCGTGTCACCGCCGATCGGCAGCCTGGCCTGCCCGCGCACCGCCGCGCCGTCCAGTGCACCTGGCCCGAATGCCGCGTCGGTAGCCCGGCGCACTGCGTCAAGGTCGATGCCGATGGAGGCCAGCGCGTCAGCGTCCAGCCCGGCGGGCGCGTGCTGACTGGCGCTGGTCACTCGGGCGCGGAGCGAGTCCAGGCTGAGGCCAGCGGCCGTCAGCGCGTCGGCGGCGGTTCCCGGTTCGCGCAACAGGCCCAGGAGTACGTGCTCGCTGCGGACCTGATTCTGCCCGGCCCGTCCGGCCTCTTGCCGGGCATCGGCGAACGCTTGCTGCGCGGCCGGCTCGAACCTCTCAAACATCGTCGTCTCCAACTCGTGGCTGGCTCATGCCGCGAAGGATCACGCTCTGCGCCGACCTGCCGGCCAGCAGCTTCGCGTACTTCTTATGCACCGCCTGCTTGCTGACCCCGAGGAAGACCGCGATCTCCTGCCATGACCAGCCGTGCTCGCGGGCGTTCCCGACCTGGAGCGCTTCCAGCCGCTCCGCTAGTTCGCGCAGCGCTCTGGCTGCCCGCAACCCGGCCGCCGGGTCCTGCCCGCTGGCTGCCTCTGCCAGCGCTGTTCCGTTGCTCACTCCGTCAATATAGGTTGACGGCTCGGGCAATGTCAACATCGGTTGACGGGCACTTCAGGGGACAGCCGTGCCGGGCCGCGGGCGCGGAGTTCCGTCAGGGCGCGATCGCGAACGCCCGGTAGATGGTCTGCACGCTGCTGTCGCCACGCACGTCGGTGACCACCGACCGTAGCGACACGTATCCGCTGGCCGGATCGGGTACGGTGGCGAGCCAGTAGCTTCCCCGGTGGGTGAGCGTCAAGGTCCGCCAGGTGGCACCGCCATTGACCGACATCTGGACCTCAACTGTCCGCAGCCGATACCGCGGCGCCGGGCTGAACTCATCGCCCGCGCGGTTCACAGTGATGCGTAGCGCGGTGTGACCGCCGGCCGGAGCCTGGTTGTCCATGTTCAGCCCGGCCGGCCGATACACGGTCTCGGTGACCGGGAAAGACACCCAGTTGCCCGCCGGGTGCCGCCGGGCTGATGTGGAACCGCCAGGTGAGCGAGACGTTCGGGGACAGCAAGTGGGTGGAGTACCAGCGCCGCGAATTAACCGACAGCTTGTACCAGCCGGTTTTGTGGAGCGTGAGCTGGAAGCACGACTGACAGTTGCTGTACCAGGTCTGCTTGCGCACCAGGTGACGGCCCAGCTCGCAGGGTAATCAGGCTGGTGGCTGCGTTAGCGCCACCGGATAGCTGCGGATTCGGGTCGCTGAACATTGCCTGCGGCGAGAAGTTGAAGATGTTGCCTTCTATCTCCGGGAAGTCACTCGAGGGCCCGACGACAGCGGAGCCAAACGTATCGGAGTAGCTCCGGCCGGCCCGGTAATACGCGGCTTTCGTAGAGATAAGCACCCTGCCTGGCGGGCGGGTTGGCGCTGGTCTGGACCGAGGTAGACCACTCGCCCGCGGTCCGGTAGTCCACTGACCGAGAAGGGCCCGAAGATCGTGCCGTCGAAGTCGGTGCCCGCCACGCATATGAGCGTTGTTGCTGCCTGTCTGAACCAGCAGGAGGGCAGAGGCGGTCGGCTCTGCGCCGCCTTTCAGCGTCACATCCACTCTGGCCAGCCGCCGGACGTTCTGCTGGTAGGCCGGTCCGGACGGGATGCGACCGTTCGCCGCGCCGTAGAGCAGGTAGCTCACGCCCGCGGCTGACTGCAGGTCGTCAAGGTAGTTGAAGCTAACCCGGGCTGACTTCATCGGCACGACATACACCGCCGTGCCTGGCGCGCCAGACGCTGAGATCGCCAGCGCGGCGCCGGCGCCCGTTGAGTACAAGCATGCAGACGCGGTCAGGTTCTGCTCGGCGGCCGCGGCACCGTGAAGCGTCACCCGCAGCTGCTTGCCGTGCCGGGCGTTCAGGACGATAGTGCCGCCCGCCCGGATCCTGACGCGCTGCACCACGAGCGTCTCGCTGGTCACCCCCTGGCCCGCGTAGGTCGGTATCTGCGCGCCGATGAGGTAGGTCTGCCGCGCCACTCGCGTGGTGTCGGTGCTGACCGGGATGGGGAAGCCCTCGTTTCCTACCAGGACCGCTCCCTGTGCGGCGACGACCTTCCCGTCTCGGTTGATGCCCTTGATGTGCACAGTCACCCTCGCCGCTGCCGCACTCGGCACGGCGACGCCCAAGGCGGCAGCAGGACGACCCGCACCGCCGGCGAGCAGGCCGCCGGCCACGGCCAGTGCAGCCGTCAGTGTCACGCTTCGCAGGCTCAGTCGCATCGCAAACCCCCGTCTCCCATGGCTTTTGGGATTATCCAGCTATAACCGGCAAGCGGCAATAGCGCGCGTCAGCCCTTACCGGCGGTGCTCGCCGTGCAACCGATTGCAGCGAAGCCGAATGCGCGCCGACCGATATCGGGGTATTGCCAGGTCCAGGCATGCCAGCCATTGCCGAGCTTTCATCGAGCGTTCATCATCACGACTTTTGTGATCAGGAAACTAAATGGCGCGGATGCCAATACCGGTCTCCTGAAGTACGGGCAGAGCCGGATCTGACAACGAGGAGTAGCATGCACGTTTCCCGCCTTCCAACCCGCAGACGCTACCTGGCTTTGGGTGCCTCGCTCGCCGCACTGGCCGGCTCGGTCTCGCTGTTCGCCATCCCTGCGACAGCCGGCGCGGCCCCTGCTTTCGGCTGGCGCCACGACCAGTTCACCCCCGGGAACCTGCTGGTGACCACTGGCGTCTGGACGACCAACGCCGACATCACCGCTGGTACCACGCAGCTGCCCCCCAATTGCGCGACCGCCAACCCTGCGTACGTCACCTGCGGGACCGCGGTCGCCCCGGGCACGTACCCGATTGTGTTCAACAACGACGCCTCCGACGGAAGCTTCGGCGTGACCGAGCCGATCGTTCTTGACGAACTCGACCCGCACAGCGGTCGCCTGGTCAACCGCGTGAAGGTCCCTGACAACCCGGCCAACGGCGACTATCTGACCACTAGCTTCTCGTCCAAGTCCGAGCTTCAGGTCATTCAGTCGACTGACGGCCGGTACGACACCTTCATCGGCTACGTGGCCCCGCCCGGCACCATCGACGCTTCCAACGCCAACACCCCGGGCGAGATCGACCCGACCATCGCCGACTCGGCGACACCGGTCTACCGCGCGGTGGCACAGGTGAACGCCGATGGCCACTTCGAGTTCACCGAGACCAACGCTTTCAGCGGCGACAACGGCCGGGCGGCGATCCTCGACCCGGAGGACGGCCCCAATGGCACTATCTTCGCCGTCGGCAACGCCGGCAACGGCGCAAACCCTGAGCCCGCCGCAGTGATCGACGGCGCCGGGTCCCAGATCCTTACGCCGGCTGGCGAGCCGGAGGCTGCCCAGAACCCTGGCGCCCCGACCCCGTACGGCGACTTCAACGTCACCGAGCTGGGCGACTCTGCCGACAAGTCCGGCAAGGACAACAACTACCGCGGTCTCGCGGTCTACAACGGCGTCGCGTACTTCACGAAGGGATCGGGAAGCAACGGCGTCGACACCGTCTACTTTGCCGACCCCAACGGAACAGCCACCGCCGCGGGCGGCGTTGGACTCCCGTCGACCTCGGCGACGCTGCCGAGCGTGTCGAGCTGGACCGCCCCGACCTACTCCACCAGCGACCCCGCGCTGGGGCTAACCGCCAAGGACCCCGGCCTGACCCCGACGAACTCCTACATCCTGAAGGGCTTCCCGACCGCGATCGCCAAAACCGCGACCGATGCTAATGACTACCCGTTCGGGCTGTGGTTCGCCAACCCGACCACGCTGTACGTGGCCGATGAGGGCGCGGGCGACAACACCTACGACGCCACAAGCAACACCTACAGCGCGGCCGCGGCTTCGACGACCGCTGGCTTGCAGAAGTGGTCGTTCAACTCGTCGACCGGCTCATGGCAGCTCGATTATGTGCTGCAGGACGGCCTCGACCTGGGCACGCCCTACCAGGTCGCTCCCGACCGCCATGGAGACCAGTACCCGACCGGGCTGAACACCACCGACTCAGGCACCGGCCTGCCATGGGCGCCGGCCACCGACGGCCTGCGTGGCCTGACTGGCCGGGTCAACCCCAACGGCACGGTCACGCTGTGGGCCTCCACCTCCACCGTCAGCGGCTCAGGAGACCAGGGCGCGGACCCGAACAAGCTGGTCGAGATCAGCGACAACCTGGGGGCCACCACGGCCAGCCAGGTGACGTACGAGCAGTTCCGCACCGTGATGCAAGCGACCTACGGCCGAGTGGTCCGCGGCGTGTCGTTCACGCCAGGCACCCCACCGACCAACGGCTACAACACCAGCCCGTGGGCGGCCCATTCGCAGGGCCCGCTCGCGGACCGCGAGCAGAACTGACGCTCAGGATGCCAGGAGAGGCCGGCCCGTCTCATCGGGTCGGCCTCTCCGCCTTCCTCGCCCTTTCGCGTCGCCGGCAGTGCAGCGACGGGCCTGCCATGGGTGTCAGGAAGCGAGCAGCAGGACCCCGCCGAGCGCGGCGAGTACGCCGACGTTCTGTACGGGGCGCAGCCGCTCGGCCAGGATGCCTCTGGCCAGGAGCGCAGTGACGACCGGGTACAGCGAAGCCAGGACAGCGGCCACAGACAAGTCACCGTGGCTGGCGGCCAGGGCGTAGGTCCCGTTGGCCGTGATATCGCAACCGCCGATCAGCGCCAGGGCGCCGACCCGGCGCGCGGTCAGCCGGATGCCGCGCAGGATCCGGGCGCGGGCCACAATCGGTGCCAGCACGAGAAGGCCGCCGATCCGCTGGCAAAGCAGGGTGCCGTAGACGCTCGAGCCAGCCGCCAGCGCAAGCAGGGTATAAGCGACCCCGAAGCCTGCCGCGGCGCCGATCGCGAATCCGAGTGCCTGGCGGCGGACCGGCGCGCCAGACCGGAGTTCCGGCCCGGAAGCCAGCACGATCCCGATGAGCGTGACCGCGATGCCGGCCAGCTTCAGCGCGCTGAGGTGCTCGCCCCTGATCATGCCTACGACCACCGGGATAGCAGTCCCGGCCGCGGTGATCGGAGCAACCAGGGACATCGGCGCGGTGGCCATCGCGCGGTAGAACGCCGCGAGGGACAAGGTCGCCACGATCCCGGCCGCGGCGCCGACCAGCAGATAGGGGCCGACAGGCACGGCCAGGAAGGGAAGCAGGACCAGCAGCCCGGCGAGTGCCAGCGCCTGCGAGATGAGCACAGCGGCCGACGGGTCGAGCCGCCGGGACATCAAGCCGCCGCCGAAATCGGACGTACCCCACAACGCGGATGCAGCCAGCGCAAGCAGTGCGTTCACTCGGCGGCCGTCGCCGAGGTCGCCGCGGTGGTTCCGGACTGCAGCCCGGAGAGCGTCGCGAGTACGTACTCACCAAGCGACGCCAGGTCGTAACCGCCTTCCTGGATTACCGCCACCGGGCCAAGCTCGCCGATCAGCGCACCGGCAGCGCGGTACCCGTCCGGGGTCACTTGCAGCGGGCTTTCCGGGTCAGCGGCGGCCGCGTCCACCCCGAGCGAGAGCACGATCGCCTCGGCGCCGGCTTCGCGCGCCCGTCCGCAAAGCCGCGCGACGCCGTCCAGCCAGGCGTCATCGCCGCTGCCGGGGGCCAGCGGGATGTTGTGATTGGCGCCCAGCCCGGGTCCGTTGCCCTGTTCATCGGCGAACCCCAGGTAGTGCGGGAACCAGCCAGCACCCGGATCCACGTGCACGCTGCCGTAGAACACGTCAGGCCGGTCGTAGAAGATCGACTGGGTGCCGTTGCCGTGATGCGCGTCGATGTCGAGCACGGCGACCCTGCTGATGCCAGCGCCGCGCAGAGCCTGGGCGGCGACTGCCGCATTGTTCAGGTAGCACGAGCCGCCGTAACCGGACCGCCCCGCGTGATGGCCAGGCGGGCGGCAGAGCGCATAGGCGAGCGGCTGACCGGATGCGAGTAGCGCGGCCGCCGTCAGGGCGCTGTCCGCGGCGGCACGGATCGCCTCCCAGCTTCCGGGCCCGACAAGGGTCATGGTGTCGTAGCAGAACATGCCGACCCGCCCGTGGGTAGCCGCCGGCGTGCGCAGCGGCAGGCCGGCCAGCATCGCCGCGGTGGGAAAGACATAAGGCACGACCCGGTCCCTGCCGTAGTCGGTCAGATAGCCGCCGGCTTCCCAGTCGGCCCAGATAGTAGCCAGATGTTCGATCAGCGCAGCGTCGTGCACGGCCAGCAGGGCGGCCGGGTCGTGCGGACCCGCGGCCACGACAGGCGCTCCGGCATCCGTCAGCACGCTCAGGATGACCCTGGCTCGATCCGGCACCTCGGTGCCGTCCTCACGCAGGCCCAGCCAGACTTCGCCGGCGGGCTCATGTCGCAGGCAGTCCTCGTGCCAGACGACCGGGACGCCGAGCTTGCCGGACTTGCTTGTCATCGTGCTAACCCTCCCGTGGCATGCTCGCTGCGTGAGGCAAGCAACTGGACGACCCATCCGGGCTCGTGAGCTGGGCATCAGGATAGGGGCAATGCCGGCCGGGCCGACCGCCTCGATTGCCGATGTTCCGGGACTTGGCGTCGGCCACGTCACGGTCTGGCGGGACGAGGCGCCCCCGCCGGCTGGCCGGGGCGTGGCCAGGACCGGCGTCACCGTCATCGATCCGGGCGGGAACATGTTCGCCAGCCCGGTGCCAGCAGGCGGCGCCGTGCTGAACGGGGCCGGCGAGTGCACCGGGTTCCTGACCATGGCCGAATGGGGCCTGGCCGAAACGCCAGTGTTCCTCACCTCGACCATGCAGGTCGGCCGCGTCTACGACGCGGCTTGCGAGCTGCTGATGGCGCGGGAGCCGCGTATTGGCGACGACGTGATCATCCCGATCGTGGCCGAGTGTGACGACAGCTTCCTGTCCGACGTCCGGCGAATGCAGGTCACCACATCCGACGTCGCGAGCGCATTGGAACAAGCCAGGACGTCCGGTACGTCGAGCGTCCGGGCTGCGCCGGCCGAGGGTGCTATCGGGGCGGGAACGGGGATGACGTGCCTCGGATACAAAGGCGGCATCGGCACGTCGTCGCGACTGGTCCCGTCCGGGCACGTCGTCGGTGTCCTGCTGCTCTCGAACTTCGGCGACCGCGGGCGGCTGACGGTTGACGGCGTGCCGGCGGGCAGGCTGCTGCCCCCGCAGCCAGAAGCCGGCCGGGGCAGGCCGCCGGCCGGTTCGTGCATCACGGTCGTCGTCACCGATGCGCCGCTCGACTCGGCCGCGTGCGCGCGGCTGGCGCGGCGGGCTGGCCTCGGGCTGGCCAGGACCGGGTCCACCGCTCACCACGGCAGCGGGGAGATCTTCCTGGCGCTGGCGACCGGACTTCGCGCACCGAGAGGTGCGCCTGCAGAGGCGGTCGGTTCCCGGATAGCCGGGCGAGACCTGGACCCGTTCTTCGATGCGGTCGTCGAGGCGACCGAAGAGGCCGTGCTCAACAGCATGCTGACCGCACCGACCGTGACCGGCCGGGACGGGAACTTCTCGCCCGGCCTCGACGCCGGCCAGGTGCGTGAGTTGCTCACCGCGGCCGGCCGGATCGACGAGGGTTAGCTGTCCCTGGCGCGAGTGGGCAACCGTTCATGGGGATCGTCCTGCTTTCGAGTCCGTTTAATCCGGTTTTGTGGTCGACGATCCCGTGAAATGATGGCTGGCTATCTGTCTAGGGAGGCTGAGTTGGACGACCGAACTGATCCGCCACGGGCGCGGCGGTCTACCACAGTCCGGGACCTGCACGGCTACCGCGACGTAGACGATTACGCCTGGATGCGGCATGACCCGGCCGGGCTGGCCCAGTACCTGGCAGCTGAGCGCGCCTACTACGACGCACAGACGGCGAGCCTGGCAAGGGTCACCGACGAGCTGTACGCAGAAGCAGTTAGCCGCACGCCAACCGCGGCGGACGACTCTGCCGGCTGGACCCTTCGCGGCTTCCGCTACTGGCACCGGACGCCCGCGGGCGCCGAGAACCGCCAGCTCATCCGCGCGCCTCAAGTCGATCTGGCCAGCGAGCAACTGCTCGTAGACGAGAACGTGCTTGCCGCAGAATCCGGCTACGTGGACGTGGGCACCGCTCAGGCCAGCCCGGATGACCGCCTGCTCGCCTGGTCGGTAGACACTTCGGGCAATGAGATCTACCAGCTCAGGTTCACCGAGATCGAGTCCGGCCGCATTCTGCCGGACGTGATCGAGCGCAGCTACCCCGGCGGCGCATGGGCCGCTGACTCCGCGCACTTCTTTTACCTGGTACCGGACGAGCTCAACCGGCCGTACCAGGTCTGGCGCCACGCTGTCGGCACCGCGGCGCAGGCCGATGCGCTGGTCTACGAAGAGAAGGACGAGCGGTACGGGCTCATCCTCGAGGCCTCCCGCAGCGGAGAGCTGATCATCATCACGTCCGAGTCCAGGGACACCACGGAAGTCTGGCTTATCCCGGCCAGCAGGCCGCTGAGCATGCCGGTTCTCGTCGAGCCCCGTGAGCGGGGCATCGAGTACCGGGTCGACCACGCGGCCGATCCGGCCGGAGGTGACGGCGAACTGTGGATCGTCACTGACCATGGCGCCGCTGAGTTCACCCTGATGCGCGCGCCGGCAGCCGCGCCGGGCCGGGCCAGCTGGACCCCGGCAGGCTGCCCGGCGACGGCGCCGGCCCGGGCAGACACCCGGCTGTTGCGATGTGACGTGTTTTCCGGTCACCTGCTGCTGACCTTGCGCCGCGGCGGCGATCCGCTGCTGGTGATCACCAGCACCGGCAGCGATCACCGGGAGTGGCACGACGTCACCGAAATCCGCCCGGCGATGACCGCGGGCACGATTGCCGTGCAGCACGCCACCGATTATCAGGCCGGCACGGTAGTGATCATCGAGCAGTCGCTGGCTGAGCCGGCAGTCTGGTCCGCGCTGGACCTGTCGACCGGGCAGCGCCAGGAGCTCAAACGGGCAGTGGTGCCGAGCTACGATGCCGGGCGTTACCGCACCCAGCGGATCAGCGCGCAGGCGTCCGATGGCACGCACGTGCCCGTTTCGCTCGCTTACCGGTCTGATACACCGCTGGACGGGACGGCCGCGTGCCTGCTTTACGGTTACGGCGCGTACGAGGCGTGCGTGGACCCGGAGTTCGACGCCAGCCTGGTGTCCGTACTGGACCGGGGTGTCGTTTACGCGATCGCGCACGTGCGGGGTGGCGGTGAAGGCGGCCGCGGCTGGTGGCAGCAGGGCCGCCTGCAGACCAAGCCAAGGACCTTCAGCGACTTCATTGAGACGGCGGACTGGCTGGCAGGCGACGCGGCGGGCTCGGTGCCGCTTGTCGACGGCAGCCGGATAGTGTCACGCGGCCTTTCCGCCGGAGGGCTGCTTCAAGGTGCGGTGTACTCGCGAGCACCAGGCCGCTGGCGCGCGGTGGTGGCCGAGGTCCCGTTCGTGGACTGCGTGACCACCATGCTCGACCCGGGCATCCCGCTGACGATCACCGAGTGGGACGAGTGGGGCGACCCGCTTAACGCTGGCGATTTCCGCTGCCTCCGCTCGTACTCCCCCTACGACAACCCGCCAGCCGGCCCGCGCCCGGAATTGCTCGTTACCGGTGCGGTGAACGATCCGCGGGTTCTGGTGCACGAGCCCGCCAAGTGGGTCGCGCGGCTGCGGGAGACCGACACCTCTGGCAGCCGGGTGCTGTTCCGCGCCGAGCTGGGCGCGGGCGCGCACACCGGCCCGTCCGGGCGGTTCGGGCACCTGCGCTACGAGGCCGAGGTCTACGCGTTCATCCTGAGCGCGATGGGGCTCGGCACTGACAGTGCCGATAACCGGCCGGGCGAGTAATCAGCTAATTCCGGTAATCGTCGTCGTTATTTAAAAGTTACGTGCTGGTAAATGTGGCTACCGGTTCGCTGCTGTTACCGTCCGCGGTGGGGGACAGGCAGTCAACTGCATGCTGATTGCCGGTGCGGAGCTAACGGGCCGCGGCAGCCGGCCGCGTCGGATTGAGGCGAGTGTGCGGATAACCACGGCGGGCGGATCACGGCGCATACGGGCAGCGCGCAGGGCATTGCTGGTCGCTGCCGCGACGGTGGTCACGATCGGGGCCGGACCGGCGCTCGCGTCCAGTCATCCCCGTGCTGACGGTCAGACCGGAGCCGCGCCGGATGCCGGGCGTGCCGCGACGAACGCCGCGCAAGCCCCGCTGACCAGGGCGCTGGCCGCACGGCTGGCACGCAACGTGAATCAGCCAGTGATCGTGCTCATGAAGAGCCAGCCAGCGGAGGCGCGGAGCGGAAGCCGCGCCGCCGCGGCACGCGCTGCGGCGGTATCGGAGAGTCAGGCGCCGCTGCTGACTGAGTTGCGCGCTGTGCACGCCACGCACGTCAAGCCCTACCAGCTCGTCAATTCGCTGGCTGCCACTGTCTCCGCTGGCGAAGAGGCCAGGCTGCGGGCCAATCCCGCGGTCGCCGAGGTGCTTCAGGACGTGACCATCTCCGGGGTGGTGCCAGGCGCCGCAGCCGCGAGTCCGGCAAGCGCGAATGCTGCAGCAGTTACGTCGGCTACAGCCGGTCCGGCCAGCGCCAGAACAGCTGTGCGGGCTCACGTGATCCCTGGCGCGTGCGGACGGAATGGCAGGGCGCTGCTCGACCCAGAGGGCCTCGCGCTGACGAACACGGCATCACAGAATCCGCGGCAGCCCACCGCCCGGTCGCTGGGCATCACCGGGGCCGGTGTCAAGGTCGCCTGGATCGCGGATGGGCTGGACCCAGAGAACGTCAACTTCATCCGTCCTGATGGCACGTCGGTCTTCGATCCGGCGACCGGCGGTGACTATCAGGACTTCAGCGGCGACGGGCCCGGCAACATCACCGGCGGTGACGAGGCGTTCCTGGATGCGAACACGATCGCCGGCCAGGGCATTCACGTCTACAACGTCAACGGCTACAGCGCGCAGAGCTACCCGTCCGCCTGCAACATCAGGATCGAAGGCGTCGCGCCGGGCGCAAGCCTGGTGGGTCTCGACGTCTATGGCACCTACGAGGCCGGCACCGAGTCCAGTTTCCTGCAAGCGATCAATTACGCGGTTGAGACCGACCACGTCAACGTCATCAACGAGTCATTCGGCAGGAGCCCGTTTCCTGACATCAGCGCTCTTGACGTGACTAAGCAGTTCGACGACGCGGCTGTGGCTGCCGGCGTCGTGGTGACCTGCTCAACCGGCGACGCGGGAGCGACGAACACTATCGTCTCGCCAGCCTCCGATCCGAACGTGATCGCTGTCGGGGCGTCGACTGACTTCCGGTTCTACGCTCAGACCAACTACGCGGCAGCCCGCTACTTCGCGTCTAGCGGCTGGCTGGACGACAACGTCAGCGCGATCAGCTCCGGCGGGACCGGCGAGGCTGACGGCACCGTGGACCTGGTTGCTCCGGGCGACTTGAGCTTCGCCTCCTGCAGCACCAACCAGAACGTGTACACCGCATGCGAGAACCTGACTGGCGGGCCGTCCGACATCGAGGAGAGCGGCGGCACAAGCGAGTCCGCACCCTTCGTCGCGGGCGCGGCGGCACTGGTGATTCAGGCCTACCGGCAGAGCCACGGCGGCAGCACGCCGTCGCCGGCCCTGGTCAAGCAGATACTGGTGAGCACCGCGACCGACCTGGGCGCACCTGCGACCGAGCAGGGCGCGGGCTTGCTGAACTCCTACAAGGCTGTCGAGCTCGCCGAGTCTGTCAGCACTAGCGCCGGGTCGCCGGCCCCGGTCGGTGACACGCTGCTGCTCAGCGCAACTCAGCTGACCGCGGCCGGCGCCGCGGGCAGCGCCCGCACCTGGCCGGTGACTATCACGAATACCGGTGCTAACAGGCAGGTCATCAGCCTGCACGGACGCACGCTCGGGCCGGCCCGCGAGGTTCAGCAGGGGAACGTCAGGCTGACGAAGCGCAGTCCCAAGCTCACCAGTTATGCCGGGCTGCGCGAGAACTACGCTGTCTTCCACTTCCGCGTCGGGCGCGGCCAGGACCGCCTCTTCGCGTCGCTGGCCTGGCCCGGAGACCCGCTCTCCTGCCTGGACTACAACTGTGAGTTCGGGCTGAACGCGCGCGTCCGGCTGATCCTTGTCGATCCGCACGGGCGGCTGGCCGCTCATTCCTTCCCGCAGGGACCGGGAAACTACGGCAGCGTAGATGTGCGACATCCAGCGCCGGGCAGGTGGACCGGCGTGATCTTCAGCGACGTGGCGAGCGACGGGGGGACGAGCGGCAGGATTCGGTGGCAGGCGGACACCCAGCGATTCGCGTCCTTCGGCTCGGTTGTCCCCAGTCGGCTCGTGCTCGCGTCTGGCCAGAGCAAGACGGTAACTGTCTCCGCCCGCACCCCGGCCCGGCCGGGCGACGCGGCGGGCTCGATCGTGCTGAGCTCCTCCGGCGGCGGGGTCGACGACTACCTCGGCCGGGAAAGCACGTCTATCCCGGTCGTCTTGCGCAGCCTGGTCAATGTTGCGTCGGGCGGTGCCTTCAGCGGGGTGCTAACTGGCGGCAACGGGCGGCCGCCAGGCGAGGGACAGGAAGACTTTTACGAGTTCGAGGTTGGCCACGGCGTGCGCAGCATCACCGCCAACGTGGTGCTGTCCAATGATCCGGCAGATCAAGTCGGCGCGTACCTGATCAGCCCGGTCGGCATCACCGGCGGCTACGGCCAGAACTACTTCAACAATGCGGGCAAGCTCCCGCTGACCGCCTACGCACTCGACCCGGAGCCGGGCATCTGGACGCTGGCAGTCGACTTCGCCGAACCGGCAGCCGGGAACGAACTGTCTCAGCGTTACACCGGGAGAATCACGTTCAACCGCGTGCGGGTCAGCGCACCCAGGCTCCCGGACAACCAGGCCGATGCCCTCAAAGCGGGCAAGGCCATAACGGTTCCGGTGAAGATCACGAACACCGGCGCGGCGCCAGAGGACTTCTTCCTGGACGCCAGGCTCGACTCGTCGCAGTCGATGGTGCTGGCAAATCTTCCGGCTACTTCCGGGACGGTCGGGCTGCCGCTGAGGGTCGGGTACCCGGCCTGGCTGGTACCGGCTGAGACAGCAAGCCTGTCGGTGACCCAGACCTCGAGCCTTCCGGCGATGTTCGACGTGAGCACGCTGGCTGGCGATCCGGATCTGACCAGCGCGCCCGGTCTGGCTAACTCAACGAGCTCGCTGTGCAGCGACTCCGCGTCAGTGTCGTACGCACCGCTCGGCGGCAGCGTGACAGCAGGCGAGTGGGCAGCAGGGCCGGACGAGTGCGGACCGTACCCGCCGGGCGGGGCGGCGACCGGCACCGCCACTGTCAGCATGACGGTGCGGGCAAAGGCGTTCGACCCGGCGATGGCGCCCTCGACCGGCGACTTCTGGGAAACTGCGGTGAACCCGAGCGAGTTCTACATCCCGGTGCTCATTTACCCGGGCCGGACTGGCGTGATTGACGTGACCATCACCCCGTCCGGGCCGGCCGGGACTGTGGTGAGCGGCAAGCTCTACGTCGACGATCTGATGAACGTCTATGGCGTGCCACCGTACGACGAGCTCACGGCTGACGAGCTGGCCGCGATCCCGTACCGGTACCGGGTCCGCGGCTGAGGCCGAGCGTGTCTGGGCCGGGCGAGCACCTCGTCGCCAGGGTCGGATGAGGCTACCGGGATCGCGTCAGGGGGCCATTGCCATCAGGCAGCCGTCCCAGTAGGCGGCAACCTTGGGGTGGCGCTTGCCCGCCATGCCGAGCTCGAGCACGTCCGGCAGCTGGCCGGCGACGGTGCGGAAATGGACGGTCAGGCCCGGCACCGCGTCGGCGGAGAGCTGGCGGAAGCCGGTCAGCCCGGCCGGCGCTGTCACGGCGGCGTGCATCCAGGCGGGTGTGCCCGCGCAGCAGATCCGCGGATGAGCTGCCCACACCCATACCTGGCCGCCCCGGCTGGTGATGAAGTCGGCTGCCGCGGCGCTGACGTTGACTCGCACATCCTGACGATAACCCGGCCGAGATGGCTCCGACCAGGTCAGGCGGACGAGGGTGCACGGCATGCGGGTAGGGCTGCGTCGCGGAAAAACAATCACATATGCTTGGTTCTGGCCGACGGCCGCGTTCCGCGTCCATGATCGATGTGACTTAGCTGTCGCTATAGGAACAGCTAAGTCACATTCATCAAGATCATCTGCCCGCACGTTGCCGGAACCGCCGTGGCCACCTGAGGTAGCTGCCGAGCCTGGAAGGTGATCGCTAGGTGTCAGCGACCGGACCGGCCGGTGAGTCTCATCCGGCCCGCGAGCGCGGTTCGGCCCCCGCGGGCTGGCCGGCTGCCGCGTTGCCATGCATCAGGATCGGCAATGCCTCTGGCTTCTACGGTGACCGGTTCGCCGCCATGCGGGAGATGCTCGAGGGCGGCGAGCTAGACGTGCTTACCGGCGACTACCTGGCTGAGCTGACCATGCTCATCCTCGGCCGGGATCGCCTGCGGGATCCGGGCCTGGGCTATGCGCGTACGTTCCTCCGCCAGCTTGAGGACTGCCTGGGACTCGCGCTCGACAAGGGCGTGAGGATCGTCGCGAACGCCGGCGGGCTGAACCCGGCGGGGCTGGCCGCTGCCGTTCGCGACCAGGCAGCCCGGCTGGGCCTGCACCCGAAGATCGGCTACGTGCACGGCGACGAGCTGCTGCCCCGTGCCGCCGAACTGGGTTACGGCGAGCCGGTCGCGGCCAACGCCTACCTCGGCGGCTGGGGCATCGCATGCTGCCTGCGCGCCGGGGCGGACGTAGTCGTGACCGGGCGGGTCACTGACGCCTCGCTGGTGGTCGGGCCGGCGGCCGCGCATTTTGGCTGGGCGCTTGATGATTTCGACGCGATCGCCGGCGCGATGGCGGCCGGGCACGTCATCGAGTGCGGGGCGCAAGCCACCGGCGGGAACTACGCGTTCTTCACTGAGATCCCTGATCTGCGCCATCCCGGCTTCCCGATCGCCGAGGTGTCCGCTGACGGCTCCAGCGTGATTACCAAGCATCCCGGCAGCGGCGGTGCTGTCACGGCCGGCACGGTGACCGCGCAGCTGTTGTACGAGGTCGCCGGGCCGCGGTATGCCGGGCCGGACGCGACTTTGCGGCTGGACACCGTTCAGCTGAGCCAGGACGGCCCGGACCGGGTAGCGATCACCGGCGTGCGCGGTGAGCCGCCGCCACCCACGCTGAAGGTGTCACTAAACGCGCTCGGCGGCTACCGCAACCAGGTGGAGTTCGTGCTCACCGGATTGGATATCGAAGCGAAGGCCCGGCTGGTGAAGGAGCAGCTCGCCGCGGCCCTGCCGGCAGATGTGGAGTGGGAGCTCGCGCGGACCGACTCGGCTGACGCCGCGACCGAGGAAGAGGCCAGCGCGACGTTGCGGTGCGTGGCGCGCGGCAGCGATGCCAAGGCGATCGGCCGGGCCTTCTCCGGCGCCGCGGTCGAACTTGCGCTGGCGAGCTACCCGGGTTTCCACCTGACTGCGCCGCCCGGTGACGCGCAGCCGTACGGCGTATTCACTGCCGGTTATGTCGACCGGGCGCAAGTACAGCAGCTCGCGGTGCTGCCGGATGGCGAGTCGGTGGAAGTGCCAGAGCTAGCCAGCGCCGTGCTGGCTTCGACCGAGCCACCGGCACTGGTCGGGCCTGACGAAGTGCCGGCCTGGACCGCCGACGGACCATCGCGGCGCGCACCGCTTGGTGCGGTGGCCGGCGCGCGTAGCGGTGACAAGGGCGGGGATGCCAACGTCGGGGTCTGGGCCAGGGACGCAGCGGCCTGGCGGTGGCTGGCGAGCACGCTGACCGTGGCCAGGTTCCGCGAGCTATTGCCAGAGGCGGCCGGTCTCCAGGTAACCCGGTACCTGCTGCCAAACCTGCGCGCGGTCAACTTCGTGATCGAGGGCCTGCTCGGCCAGGGCGTCGCCGCGGCGGCGCGATTCGACCCGCAAGCCAAGGCGGTTGGCGAGTGGCTCCGAGCGCGCTACCTGGAGATCCCTGAGGAACTGCTGTGACCGTCCTCCGCTCCGCGCTCGACGACACGTCCGCTGCCTACGCCGCGAACTCCGGCGCGATGGCCGCCAAGCTGACCGAGATCGAAGCCGAGCAGGCGAAGGCGAGCGCGGGCGGCGGGCCTAAGTACATCGAGCGGCACCGCAGCCGGGGCAAGCTGCTGGTCCGCGAGCGGATCGAAATGCTGCTGGATCCGGATACCCCGTTTCTGGAATTGTCGCCGCTGGCGGCGTGGGGAACGGAGTTCGCGGTCGGCGGCAGTGTGGTCACAGGGATCGGAGTGGTCGAGGGCACTGAGTGCCTCATCTCCGCGAGCGACCCGACGGTGCGCGGCGGCACGAGCAATCCGTGGACGGTGCGCAAGAGCTTCCGCGCGCACGACATCGCGCTAGCCAACCGGCTGCCAGTGATATCCCTGGTCGAGTCTGGCGGTGCCGACCTGCCGACACAGAAAGAGATCTTCATCCCCGGCGGCCGGACGTTCCGCGATCTCACCCGGCTGTCGGCGGCCGGCATCCCGACGATCGCGATCGTGTTCGGCAACTCCACCGCTGGCGGTGCCTACCTGCCCGGCATGTCCGACCACGTTGTGATGATCAAGGAGCGCTCGAAGGTCTTCCTCGGCGGACCGCCGCTGGTCAAGATGGCGACCGGCGAAGAGTCCGACGACGAGTCGCTGGGCGGAGCGGAGATGCACGCCCGCACCTCGGGCCTCGCGGATTACCTGGCCTCCGACGAGCAGGACGCGATCCGGATCGGCCGCCGGATCGTGGCCAGGCTGAACTGGCGCAAGCAAGGGCCTGGACCGGCCGCCGCTCCGGCGCCACCGCTGTATGGCGAGGAGCAACTCGTCGGCATCGTTCCGCCGGACTTGCGGGTCCCGTTCGATCCGCGCGAGGTGATCGCCCGCGTGGTCGATGGTTCTGATTTCGACGAGTTCAAGCCCGTCTATGGCACCAGCCTGGTCACCGGATGGGCGAACGTGCACGGTTACCCGGTCGGGATCCTCGCCAATGCTCAGGGCGTGCTATTCAGCGCCGAGTCGCAGAAGGCGGCGCAGTTCATCCAGCTGGCCAACCAGGTCGACACGCCGCTGATCTTCCTGCATAACACCACTGGCTACATGGTCGGCAGCCAGTACGAGCAGGCCGGGATCATCAAGCACGGCGCGATGATGATCAACGCGGTGTCGAACTCGACAGTGCCGCACATCTCGATACTGATGGGGGCCTCTTATGGCGCCGGGCACTACGGCATGTGCGGCCGCGCCTACGACCCGCGGTTCTTGTTCGCCTGGCCGAGCGCCAAGTCGGCGGTGATGGGCCCGGCTCAGCTAGCCGGCGTGCTGTCCATCGTGTCCAGGGCCGCCGCGCAGGCAGCAGGCCGCCCGTTCGACGAGGACGCCGACGCGGCTATGAAGGAGATGGTGTCGGCGCAGATCGAGGCCGAGTCGCTACCGATGTTCCTGTCCGGCCGGATCTACGACGATGGCATCATCGATCCGCGTGACACCCGGACCGTGCTTGGCCTGTGCCTGTCGGTCATCCACAGCGCGCCGGTCCACGGCACTGCTGGCTACGGCGTCTTCCGGATGTGACGGCGATGATCACGCGCGTGCTGGTAGCGAACCGGGGCGAGATCGCCCGCAGGGTCTTCCGGACCTGCCGGGATCTCGGGCTGACGACAGTGGCGGTCTACTCCGACTCCGACCGCGGCTCCCCGCATGTGGCCGAAGCCGACCTGGCCGTGCGGCTAGCCGGCGACGCTGCCGCGGACACTTACCTGCGTGCCGACCTGCTGGTCGAGGCCGCCGTGCGGTCCGGCGCCGACGCGGTCCATCCCGGCTACGGATTCTTGTCGGAGAACGCGGCCTTCGCCTCCGCGGTCCAGCAGGCCGGGCTGACCTGGGTCGGACCTCCAGCAGCCGCGATCGAGGCGATGGGCAGCAAGATCGAGTCCAAGCGGCTGATGGCGGCAGCTGGCGTCCCGGTCCTGCCGGAGCTCTCTCCAGAGGCACTCACCGAGGCCGATTTGCCGGTGCTGATCAAAGCATCAGCAGGCGGCGGCGGCCGGCGGCATGCGCGTGGTTGCCGCCATGGCCGAGTTGCCCGGCGAGCTTGCCGCTGCCCGGTCTGAGGCGGCTGCGGCGTTCGGCGACCCGACGGTGTTCTGCGAGCCGTACCTGGAGACCGGCCGGCACATCGAGGTCCAGATCCTGGCCGATGCGGCTGGCACAGTCTGGACCATCGGCGAGCGCGAGTGCTCGATCCAGCGGCGGCACCAGAAGATTATCGAAGAGGCGCCATCGCCGCTGGCGCAGCGTATTCCCGGCATGCGCGAGCGACTGCAGGACGCAGCGCGCGCAGCCGCTTGCGCCGTCGGCTATGTCAATGCGGGAACGGCCGAGTTCCTGGCCGATGAAGCCTGGCCAGTTCTACTTCCTGGAGATGAACACCCGTCTCCAGGTCGAGCACCCGGTCACCGAATGCACGACGGGGCTGGACCTGGTCGCGCTCCAGCTGCAGATCGCAGCTGGCCAGCGGCTGCTGGCCAGGCCGCCGGATGTCACGGGCCACGCGATCGAGGTCCGCCTGTATGCCGAGGATCCAGGAGCCGGCTGGCAGCCGCAGAGCGGGACACTGCACCGGTTCGAGGTGCCCGGGGTGGTCGCCGAGTTTGCGGCACCGGCGTCGTCCGGTGCACCGCGACCGGGGCTCCGCCTGGACTCCGGGGTTGCCGACGGCAGCGAGGTCGGGACGCGATACGACCCGATGCTGGCCAAGGTGATCTGCTGGGCGCCGGACCGGGACCAGGCGGCCGCGGCCCTGGCCGGCGCGCTAACGCGGGCCCGCATTCACGGCCTGACGACCAACCGTGACCTGCTGGTCCGCGTGCTGCGGCATCCGGAGTTCCTGGCGGGCCAGACCGACACCGGATTCCTGGACCGGCACCGTCCCGATGGCTTGACCGTACCGCTGGCCGACGAGCAGGCCGTGTCGTTGTCCGCGCTCGCTGCGGCGCTCGCCGATGCCACCGCGCGGCAGGCGCGGGCCAGAGTTCTCGGCGGCCTGCCGTCCGGCTGGCGTAACGTGCCGTCGGCGTTCCAGTGCAAGGAGTACCGGCGGGCCGGCGACCACGGCCCGGCAGCTAGCCGGTACCACGTCGCGTACCGGATCGATCGGGGCGGGCTGATCGTCGACGGGCGCGAGGACGTAAGGCTGGTCTCGATGGCACCGGATCTGGTCGAGCTGGATGTCGCCGGCTTGCAGCACCGGTTCGAGATCGCTGCCTATCCGGGGCTGATCTGCGTTGACTCTGTGCTCGGCCAGGTCTGCCTGGAGCCGATGAGCCGGTTTGCCGATGCGGCCAGCCAGGCGGTCGCCGGCTCGCTGCTGGCGCCGATGCCGGGCGTAGTGGCCAGGACCGCCGTTGTGGCTGGCGACCAGGTGACGGCCGCGCAGCCGCTGCTCTGGCTGGAGGCAATGAAGATGGAACATGTGATCTCCGCGCCGGTCGCGGGGATCGTGGCTGAGCTGCCGGTATCGCCGGGCCAGCAGGTCGAGGTGGGTACGGTGCTCGCTGTCATCAAGCCGCAGGAGGACCCCGTGCAGATTGAAGAAGCCCGTGAAGATTGAGGCACAGTGAATTTCACCGAGACTGACGAACAAGTCGCGCTCCGGGCCGCTGTGGCGGACCTCGGGCGTAAGTACGGATACGCCTACTTCACCCGGCAGGCACGCGACGGTGGCCGGCTCACGCAGTTGTGGCAGGAGGCCAGCAAGCTGGGCTTCATCGGCGTGAATCTGCCAACGGAGTACGGCGGCGGCGGCGCGGGCATGTACGAGCTGTCGATCGTGCTCGAAGAGCTTGCGGCCGCCGGCTGCGGGCTGTTGATGATGGTCGTGTCGCCAGCGATCTGCGGTACGATCCTCGCCCGGTTCGGCACTCCGGAGCAGAAGCAGCACTGGCTGCCGAAGATCGCCAGCGGCTCCTCGATCATGGCTTTCGGCATCACCGAGCCAGATGCCGGCTCGAACGCGCACAAGCTCACTACGGTGGCGACCCGCGATGGCGATACCTGGGTGCTGACCGGACGCAAGATCTACATCTCCGGCGTCGACGAGGCCGAATCGGTACTGATCGTCGGCCGGACCGCCGACACGAAGACCGGCAAGCTGCGCCCGGCCTTGTTCGCGGTGCCGACTGACGCTCCGGGCTTCAGCTACCGGCCGATCGACATGGACATCCTCATGCCGGAGAAGCAGTACCTGTTGTTCCTGGACGAGGTCAGGCTGCCGGCCGATGCGCTTATCGGCGAGGAAGGCGCGGCGCTGCTGCAGCTCTTCGCGGGGCTCAATCCGGAACGGATCATGGCCTCCGCGATGGCAGTCGGCTCCGCCAGATATGCGCTGGACAAGGCCGTCTCCTACGCGAAGGAGCGAACCGTGTGGGACGTGCCGATCGGCGCGCACCAGGGTCTCGCTCATCCGCTCGCGCAGGTCAAGATCGAGCTGGAACTAGCCAGGCTGATGATGCAGAAAGCTGCTGTGCTGTATGACGCCGGTGACGACATGGCGGCAGGCGAGGCCGCGAACATGGCCAAGTACGCGGCAGCCGAGGCCAGCATCCGCACTGTGGACCAGGCCATCCAGTCGCTCGGCGGCAGTTCGATGACCAGCGAATTCGGGCTTGCCGCAATGCTGGCTAACGTGCGGACCACCAGGATCGCGCCAGTGAGCCGGGAGATGATCCTGAACTTCGTGGCACAGCACTCCCTCGGCCTGCCGAAGTCCTACTAAGGAGGAACCCGGTGGTTGATGAGACAGCGGCTGACGAGGCAACTGCGCGCCAGCTTGTCCAGTACTCGGTAGACCAGGGGATCGCCCGGATCGCCCTGGACTCGCCGCGCAACCGGAACGCGCTGTCCGCCGCCCTGGTAGCGCAGCTCGCCGCGGCGCTGGCTACCGCGGCCGGGGAAGACAATGTGCGTGCTGTGGAGCTGACCCACACAGGGTCGACGTTCTGCGCGGGCGCAGATCTGAGTGAGGCTAGCCAGGGTGGCATGCGAGCTGGCGCCGAGCGGGTCATGGCGCTGCTGAAGCTGATCGTCAGCCTGCCCAAGCCTGTCGTCGGCAGCATTGACGGGCATGTCCGGGCTGGCGGCATCGGCCTGGTCGGCGCCTGCGACATCGTCCTGGCCGGCCCGAAGTCCACGTTCGCATTCACAGAAGTGAAGCTCGGCCTGGCGGCCGCGATGATCTCGCTTACCACGCTGCCGAAGATGGAGCCGCGAGCAGCGAGCCGCTACTACCTGACCGGCGAGACGTTTGACGCGGTGACGGCGGCCCGGATCGGGCTGATCACCGAGGCAGTGGACGACATCGACGCCAGCACGCTGGCGGTACTCGACCTGCTGCGAGCCGCCTCGCCACAGGGCTTGCGGGAAACGAAGCCGCTGCTGACAGCCTCCGTGCGGGACGGTTTCGACGCGAAGGCCGCGGCGCTTGCTGAGTTGTCCGCACGGTTGTTCGGCTCGGCCGAGGCCGCGGAGGGAATGGCCGCGTTCCTGGAGAAAAGACGGCCGTCCTTCGCGGTGGATCGCTCCGATGACCGGTAGCCCGAGCCCGGCTGGCACAGCGACGGATTAGCGCCGGCACCGTTAGCGCCGGCGCAGGTGGCGCAGGCCGCAGTAGCTCGGGCACGCGGGAGCCCCGGCAGGACCGGGGCTGGGCTACCCGCGCCCGGTTGCTGGAGTCGGCAGTGAGCTGCGTAGCCGAACTTGGCTGGAGCGGAGCCACCGTTGCGGTCATCGCTGCCAGGGCAGGGGTATCCCGAGGCGCCACGCAGCACTATTTCCGCACCAGGGAAGACCTGCTAACGGCGGCTCTGGCGCACATGGCCGATGTCCGGCTCGCCGAGATCCGGCGCGAGGCGGCGCTGCTGCCAGCCGGGGAACAGCGCACCCGGGACGTGGTCGGGCTGCTAGTCCGGCTTTACACCGGGCCGCTGTTCCGCGCCGCATTGCAGATCTGGGCGGCTGCCGCGGCGAGCGAGCAGCTGCGCGTACTCGTTCTGCCGCTTGAAGCGCACTTGGCCGCGAGGCACACAAGGCCGCGATCGAATTGCTGCAGGCCGACGAATCCATGCCCGGTGTCCACGAGGCAGTGCAGGCGACGCTGGACCTTGCTCGCGGGCTGGGCCTGGCGGACACGCTGGCCGACGATTCCCGGCGCAGGGACCGCATCGTCGCGCAGTGGGCGGCGATGCTGGACGCCGCTATCAGGCGCTAATCGAATCGCGCCGGGCGGCTGCGATTCCCGGCAATCCGCTGCGGTGATCCGTAGGATGCCGGCATGTCAGAACCCGGCCCGCCGCCCGCCGCTCCTGGCACGCTTAGCACACCTATCCGAGGCAGTTCGGTTTCGCGATCGCCACTAGCACTGCGGCGTAACGGCGTCCTGATCGCTGCAGTCGCCACAGGCGGCGTGCTCATGGCCGTAATCGCGCTGTCAGAGGCGACCGCGTTCGCAGCTGCTGGCGCATCGGCTTCGGCCGGGCCAACCCCGTCTGCATCCGGACTCCCGGTGCCCGGATCGCCAGGGCCCGGATCGCCAGGGCCCGGATCGCCAGGGCAGTCCAGTTGCGTCGCCGTCCCCGTCCCCGTCCCCGTCTCCGTCGCCCTCACCGCCCGTTGCCGTCGCGTTCGATGGCACGGCTGCTGTCGGCGCGCTGTTCACCGAGAAGCACGGCAAGCTGCTGCATTTCTGTACCGCGGCGGTTGTCGACAGCCCGCACGACGACCTGGTCATGACTGCGGCGCACTGCATGCAGGGCAGGCGGCTCGGGGCTAACAGCACGGTGACGTTCGCGCCTGATTACCACGACGGCAAGTTCCCGTACGGGCAATGGCTGGTGCGGGCCGAGTTCGTCGACAGCAACTGGACGAAGTATCAGGACGCGAACGACGACGTCGCCTTCCTGGTGGTCGGCAGGCCCGGTCACCGCGTCGAGAAGCACACCGGCGGGGAGGCGCTTGACGTCAATGTGCCGCTCCCGCAGCAGGTGGAAGTCATCGGTTACCCGGACGCCACCGACCTGCCGGTCAAGTGCAACGGCCCGGCTGACAAGCTGCACCTGAGGGGATACCGGCAGATGGTTTTCGACTGCGGCGGCTTCCCGAACGGCACCAGCGGCGGCCCGTTCCTGACCCATGTCAGCCGCAAGACTGGCCGAGGCGATCTCATCGGCGTTATCGGCGGGTACCAGCAGGGCGGCGACACGTCCAGCGTGTCCTACTCAGCGGAGTTCCAGCGCAACGTCGAGGACTTGTTCAAGCAGGCAAGCGCCTAGCTATCCGGAGCTGGGCCGCTTGAACAGATCGCTGAGAAAGGCACCCGGCATCCCGAATGCCGGGACCAGCGGTACGAGCTGCTGCGTGGTGTCGGTGATCCTCAGCAGCTCAGGCAGGCTGAGCGGCGGTGCCAGTTCCGCTCCGGCCAGGTCGCTGCCGACCGACGATTTGCCGGTCTGGTCGACAGTGATGCCGACGCTCGAGCAGGCGAGGTGCTTGGCGTCTCCGTGGTACACCGCGTAGGTGATGGCCACGTACTTATCCGGTGCGCCCACACCACCTGAAGTTCGAAGCTGCCTTTCGCGTTCGTGCGCGTGCTGGCCTAGCGTTTGCCAGTACGAGGTTCCCTTTTGGTTGTAGACGATGTACACCTTCTGGCCGGGGAAAGCTCGCCAGGACTTGCCGAGGACCTGCAGCCGGCCCTTGATCGTCACCACGGTGGAGTAAGAGGCTCGGTGCGGGCTAATGCGGAACGAGACGATCCTGGTCTGGTACTTCCACGCGTGCACAGGGTTGCTGACTGTCCCCCGGAAGCTGTAGGTGGCCACGAAGACTGCCCGGTAGTAGGCATTGGCTAGCTTGGCCTGCAGGGCGCCGTTGAAGTAGGACTCATCTGCACCGGGACAGGACCTGAACCTCCGCGACTCACTGTGCAACGGAAGGGTTCCCAGCCACTTCCACGGGCCGTGCTCGCGGGCCGAGTACTGGATATTGACCGACGTCTGCGGTGCGGGTCCCGTCGGCGCCGTCACCTCGACGCATCCGGCGGCGCTGACTTTGTCGTCCGTCCCCAGGCTGGCGTCGAACGACCTGACCGCCAGCGGCAGGGCGATGCTCAGGTTGCCCATCACCGACGTCTCAAGCGTCAGGTTGCCGGGGTTGACGGTCGCGGTCCAAGCGGGGCCGTGCGTGGACGGCAGCTTGGCCGTGAACGTGCCGCCACTTGCGGTGGTGACCTGAGGCAGGCTTACCTTGCCCTCGGCCAGGGACACCGGGACTCCGGGCAGCGCCTTCCAGGTCGTGCCGCCGCTTAGGTATTGAACAGTGCCGCTGACTGTCGCGGTCTGGCCGTATTGCAGATGAGCCGGCGTCACGGTTATGCCTGTGATCTGAGTTTGTGCCTGACTGACGCCGACACTCACATCGGAGGTTGCCTGGGTATACGTCGTCGTGCTGCCGACGCTAAAGGCGTAGGTCGTCTCCGTTGACAGGCCGCTGACGGTATAGGTGAAGTCGCCGTTGACGTCGGTCGTTTTGATCTGCGCGGCTGTGCCGCCATCGACGCTAACGTCGACCGGCGCGTTCTGGATGTCCACTGCCGTCGAGCCACCGGGGGACACCCCGGTTAGCGTGCCCGAGAACGTGACGGTCTGGGCTCCCTCGGTGACGCTCGCCGGATTCGCGGTGACCGTCAGGGTGGAATTCACCTGGTCCTGCCCGATCGGGACCGAGTCTGATCCTGCGGTGTACCAAGTCGAGCTGTTGACGGTGAAGTCGTAGTCACTGGCCGTCGTGACGCCGTGTGCGGTGTAGGTGAAGTCGCCGTTCGCGTCGTCGGTTTGCGCGACCGGGGTCGTGGCGCCGTTGAGGTAGACCGGGATACCGGTACCTATCCCGGTGGCCGCCGTGCCACCGAACGGAGTGACGCTCACCGTGCCGGTGAAGACGACGGTCGAGGAAGCCAGGTTGATATCGGGCGGGCTGGCCGTCACCGTGACCGACGTCATGCCCGGATCGACGTTGACCGGGACTGTCGTCCGATGCGGCTGTGTAGATGCTGCTGGCCGTCACGCTGAACTGGTAATTGGTGTCAGCGGTGATGCCGCTGGCCGAGTACGTGAAGTTTCCGCTCGCATTGGTCTGGCTTCCGATCGGGACCGGAGACGCCCCGCCGATGCTGACGTAGACCTGCGCACCCTGCACTGGCACCGGAGTCGTTGCGCCCTGCGGTAGCGCGGTCACAGTGCCCGCGAAGGATGCGGTCTGTGAGCCGAACGTGAGCGTGACCGGACTTGGCGTGACTGAGATCGTCGTCGGAGCTGCCTGTGCACCGACCGATACGGTCTGCGGACGCGCTCCCGTAGAGGCCCTGGGCGCTCTGGGTCACGCTGAAGGTGTAGGACCCTGGCTGGACATTGCTGGCGGCATAGCTGAAGTCACCGTTCGCATCGGTCGTCTGGGTCACCGGGGTACTTGACCCGTTGAGGTAGATAGGGACGCCGCTGCCAATGCCCGTCGGGGTCTGAGTCGCGGGCGGCGCCGGTGTCACGCTGACGGAGCCGCTGAAGGTGACGGCCTGCTCGCCCTCGGTTACCGATGCCGGGCTGGCGGCTACCGTTATCGATGTAGCTGCCTGCTGCGCGGTGACCGACGCGCTCGCGGCCGCGGCCGGGTAGGTGCTGGTAGCGGCGATGCTGAAGGCATAGGTACCTGGCGTTACACCAGTGGCCGGATAGCTGAAGTTGCCGTTCGAGCCGGTCGTTGCTACCGGATTGCTCGCGGCGCCGCTCAGGTTCACCGGCACGTTGGCGATGCCTACGGGCGTACCGCCAGGCGCCGACCCGGTCAGCGTTCCGGCGAATGTGACGTTCTGCGAGCCCTGAGTGACGGCCGGCGGAGAGGCGGTCACGGTTAGGACGTCGGTCGTGTACGTGAAAGAGAACGACCCTGGTGCCGCGAGCCCTGTATCGGTCTCGGTGCCGTCTGCGGCATCCACCGTGACCGTGTAGGTACCCGCGGGCAGCGCCGACTCGGCGATCGGCGGTGACGCAACCCAGACCTGGTCGCTAGTCCCGCTGGACAGGCTGGAGTTGTAGGCCATCGTCGGATTGGCGACGTCCTGCATGCTCGCGCTATAGACATGCGCGGTCATCGTCTGGATCTGCACGGCATTGCCGTCGTTGGCGGCGACCGTGAGGTTATACGGGTCCCCGCTGCCGTCGGGTCCGGCCGACAGGATAGTGATGTTGGCCGCCGCAGGAGCTGCCAGGGCCGGACTGACCATGGCGAACGAACTGGCTAGTGCGACCGCGGTGATCGCGGTGCCGATCCATGACAGCGCCGGCTGGCTCGGCGCCGGGAGGCAGGCACCGAGAGTCTGACGGCGGGTCGGCGAGGCAACTGGGGGCCTCCTGGCGGGATGCGGGCGGAAAGATGGCTGACGCGACCCTAGCGTCGCAATTCTGCCTGAGAGGGCGGTTAGCCAGATCTTGATCTATCTGAAATCCTGACGCGCGCCGCCGCCGCGGCCACGGCTTCATCGTAGCCGATACTGACCGAGGCGAACTAGTCAGGACGGATCTGATGCGCAGCAGGCATTACAGCGAGGACGTGCTCGCGCCTCCGGCGCGCAGGCCGATGACCCCGCCGCAGGTGGCTGCCGAGAACGGGCTGGTCGTCGAGGACAGCGCGGGTGACTTCTGCGGCGCCGTCGTCGCGTGCGAGAAGGACGCTGTCACCCTCGAGGACCGGCGGGGCAAGCGCCGGGTGTTCCCGCTGACCGGCACGTTCCTGCTCGAGGGCAAGCGGGTAACGCTGGTCCGGCCGGCCCCCGGCCAAGGCGGCCGGGCAACGCGGCCCGGACGGCGTCGGGCTCTGTCGCCGCCCCGGTCAGCCGGGCGAGGGTGGCGCGGGCCAGCCGGATCTACGTCGAGGGAAAGCATGACGCTGAACTCGTCGAGAAGATCTGGGGCGACGACCTCCGGGACGTCGGGCGTCGTGGTCGAGTTCCTGAACGGCATCGACGACCTGCCCGCGATCGTCGCGGAGTTCGCGCCCGGATGCCAGCCGGCGCCTCGGCGTGCTCGTCGATCACCTGGTCGATGGCTCGAAGGAGAGCCGCATCGCCGCGCAGGCGAGCTGCACCGCACGTCCTCGTCGTCGGCCACCCGTACATCGATGTCTGGGCTGCGGTGAAGCCCGCCGTCCTCGAGCATCGGCCGGTGGCCGGACGTGCCGCGTGGCACGCCATGGAAGGAAGGCGTGCTCGCCGCGATCGGCTGGCCGCCGGATACGGCGGCGGCCTGGCGGCGAATCCTGGCAGGTGTCCGGTCCTATGCGGACCTAGAGCCCGCCTTTCTCGGGCGAGTCGAGGAACTGATCGACTTCGTCACCGCGCCCGGCAAGCCAATAGCGAGGGAAACGGCAAATGACTGAACAGGCAGAGCTTGCCGCACTGCGGGACAAGTGCTCCCGCTTCTTCCATGGGCACGGCAGGCAGACGGCCGCGTCGATGCTGGCCACGATCCCGCCCGGAGACAGCGGTGGACACTTACGGTCAGGGCGGTGTGGTGGCCGACCTGGAGGCCGAGATCAGCAGGCTGCTCGGCAAGGCGGCCGCGGTGTACCTGCCCTCCGGCGCGATGGCGCAGCAGGCCGTGCTGCGCGTGCATGCCGACGCCCGCGGCCGCCGCACTGTCGTGTTCCACCCGATGTGCCATCTGGAGCAGCACGAAGAACAGGCGCATGAGCGGCTGCACGGACTGATCGGCCGTCCGGCGGGCGGCCGGGAGCGGCTGATCACGCTGGCCGACCTGACCGATATCGCCGAGGCTCCTGCCGCATTGCTGCTTGAGCTGCCGCAGCGCGACCTCGGCGGGCAGCAGCCCGAGTGGGACGATCTCGTTGCCCAGGTTGGATGGGCTCGCGAGCGCGGTGCGGCCGCGCACCTCGACGGTGCCCGGCTATGGGAGTCGGCCGCCGGGTACGAGAAGTCGCCGGCCGAAATCAGCGCGCTGTTCGACACCGTGTACGTGTCCTTCTACAAGGGCATCGGTGCTCTTGCCTGGCTGCTGTGTCGCCGGACCGGACGCCGTCATCGCCGAGGTCCGGGAATGGCGACGGCGGATGGGCGGCGCACTGTACGGGCTATGGCCGGGCGCCGCATCGGCGCTGAGCTGCCTCGGCGAGCGGCTGCCAAGAGTTTCCCGCTTACCTTGACCACGCGCGGGCGATTGCCAGCCGCACTGGCAGCGGTGCCCGGCGTCACAGTTATCCCGGATCCGCCGCAGGTCCCGATGATGCACCTGTTGCTCAGGGCCGACCGCGACGAGTACGCCAGCGCCGCCCGTCAGCTGGCTGAGGACAGCCGCATCTGGACGTCACCAGAGCCAATCGTCACCGCCGATCCGGGCGTGCAGCGACTGGAGCTGTCGGTCGGCGACGGCACACTCGGGTTCACGGCGGAGGAGATTGCCGGGATATTCGCCGGTCTCACCGGCTCCTGACCGCTGCTTCCAGTTCCGCTGGTCTGCGCCGCGCCGACCCGGCCCACGATGACGCTCAGGATCGACGGCGAGTGGCCATAGCGACTCGTCAACCGTGACTATCCGCTCGGCCAGGCCAAGCAGCGGACCGTTGAACAACTCAGCCGTGAACCAGACCACCAAAACCAGGTTGACCAGCACTGCCAGCGAAGGTGCTGCGCCGCCGGAGGCAATAGCGGCGCATCGGGATCGCGCCGGGTCGCTGCGACCGGCCAGATCGTCATCAGCACGACGCCGAGGAACGAGAATGCCTCGTGCTCCGGCGATCCGCTGTGGCTGGTGCTGCGGGTAGGCGGCGATCAGCATGCTGCAGACTCCGCCGAGTATCAGCAGGATCCGGCCTGCCTCGGCTGCGGGCCGGAGCGCGAGCCCGGTGACGAAGTTGCAGATGCCTGACGCCGAGCAACGCCGACGTGATCACCCAGCGGTACGGCATTCCCTGCGCTGCGAGCGCACTGATCGACCGCGATACCGCATCGAAGGGCACAGGCTGCAAGATCAGCCGCGACGGTCCAGCCACTGACTAGGAGCACCGGCGCCAGTACCGACGACGCGACTCCCCACCACGGCATCCGCACCAGTCCACCGTAACCCCGCCGCTGCAATATCGGAGGCCCCCCTCCGGTTTTACTGTTCCAATGCGGTGAGCAGATCACCCTTTTAGCCTGGTTTCACCGCGGGTGACCACATCGCTGAGTGACCAGGCATAGCCGCCCGTGTCTGCTGCCGGTGTCCAGTCTCCGCTAAGGGCCGGCGGGCACCGGAGCCAGGCGGTGGCATGATCGGTGCATGACCGTCGTGAAGATCAATGCGATAACGGTCCCGGCGGACAGCGGCGACGAGCTGGCGCGCCGATTCGCTGCCCGCGCAGGGGCCGTCGACAACCAGGACGGCTTCGAGGGGTTCGAACTGCTGCAGCCGACGGACGGGCGACGTCACCTGGCTGGTAGTCACTCGGTGGCGAGACGAGGCGGCGTTCGAAGCGTGGCGGACCTCACCCGCCTTCGCCCACGGCCACGGGCAAGCGCACGGCGAGGGCCACGGGCACGGTGCAGGCGCAGGCGGGCACGGTGCAGCAGGCGGGCACGGGCATGCCACTGCTGCAGGCGCAGAGCCGCCCAAGCCAGTGGCGGTCAGCAGCGAACTGTGGTCGTTCGAGATCTCTGGCGGCTCGCCCGGTGGTCAGGCTGCGCGGTAACTAGCGCGAGCTCAGGCCTGGCTAGCCGCGGCGGCGAGGCGAGGAAGACCGGGATCCTGCGCGACGTCTTCTCCTGGTACTCCGCGTAAGGGGGATAGGCGGCGACGGCGCGGTCCCACCACGTCGCCCGCTCGTCGCCGTCGAGTTCACGCACTTCAACCTCGAACGGCGCCGGGACCGTCCTGCAGCATGAACCGAGCCCGGGTCCGCCTTGAGGTTGTGGTACCAGACCGGGTTCTTCGGCGCTCCGCCCTTGGAGGCGACCAGCGCGTAATTGCCGTCATGCTCGACGCGCATCAATGCCATCTTGCGGATCTTCCCGGTCTTGTTCCCGCGCGTGGTG
Organism: uncultured Actinomycetota bacterium; assembly: GCA_963815575.1. GTDB lineage: Bacteria > Actinomycetota > Actinomycetes > Streptosporangiales > Streptosporangiaceae > JAJYUU01. The sequence goes on from CAWFHE010000001.1 coordinate 276,033, forward strand.
ACGATCACTACTGGCATCCCGGTGTCAAGCAGCGTGTTCGCTCGCTGTCCGCCGGAGGCTTCGTACTCCGCAACCTGGTCGCGGACCCATTTCGCCGGACTGGGCTCGTATTCGCCGTCAAGACTCATGCGCAGCACTCTATGCCCGCTCGAACAGCGCGATCATGGTGGTACCGAGCGACGGCACCACGCCGTGGCGGCGGCGGATCATGTCGGCAACAAGGCCCGTCCAGCCGGTCTGATGCGAGGCGCCGAGGCCTGCGCCATTGTCGCCGTTGAAGTACTCACTGAAGATCACGTTGTCCCGCCAGGCAGGGTCGTCGCGACAGCAGCGCGACCCCGCCGAAGCAGGGCCGGCGGCCACGGCGCGTCAGGGAGGAAGATGGAGATGAGACGGTCCTGAATGTCGGCCGCCACTTCGCCAAGCGTCCGCTGGCGCCCCGAACCAGTCGGATACTCGACGGTGAACTCGTCGCCGAAGAAGAAGTGATACCGCTCCAGCACACTGATCAGCAGGTAGTTGACCGGGAACCAGACCGGGCCGCGCCAGTTCGAGTTGCCGCCGAACAGTGGCGTGGTGGACTCGGCAGGCTCGTAATCGATGCTGGCCTGATAGCCCTCCACGTCGATGGTGTAGGGATGATCGCGGTGCCTGCGCCGACAGCGCGCGCAGCCCGTGCGGTGACAGGAACTCTGCTTCATCGAGCAAGACAGACAGCAACCGGCGAAGCCGGTCCGGACCGGCGAGGCTCAGCAGCAACCGCTGGTTGCCGGGCTGGCCAAGCAGCAGGCCGCTGTCTGCCATTGCCGCCAGATCGGTCATCTTCTGCTCTGCCAGCAGTGCAGCGAACCGCTTCCCAACGACCAGCGCGAGGTCGATGGTCTGCTGGTCCACGACGCTCATCGCCAGCGTGGGCAGCATCGCCGACGATAGACCGGACCTTCAGCGGACACGGTCTCGCCCGAGGAGGTGATGAGCCGGTCGTAGTACAGTCCGTCCGTCTCGTCCCACAGGCCGCGGTCGTCGAGTGCCTGCTTAATCGCGGCGAAGTGCTCGACGAACTTCAGGATCACGTCAGTGCCAGCCCGCATGGCCGGTACGGTGCAGGATCTCTGCCATCGTCGCCATCGCCAAGGCGTAGAACGCCATCCAGCCAGTAGCGTCCGCCTGCTCGAGGATTCCGCCGACAGGCAAGTGCGACCGGTCGATCGGGCCGATATTGTCCAGGCCGAGGAACCCGCCCTCGAACAAGTTGTTGCCCTCGGCGTCCTCGCGGTTCACCCACCAGGTGAAGTTCACCAGCAGCTTGTCGAAGACCCGGCTGAGGAAGTGCAGGTCACGACCACCGTCCACGGCGAACACTTCCAGCGCGGCCCAGGCCTGTACCGGAGGGTTCGACATCGCCGAAGTCCCACTCGTACGCGGGCAGGGCGCCGCCCGGGTGCTGGAACCATTCCCGGCAGAGCAGGATCAGCTGGTACTTGGCGAACGCGGGATCGACGTGGGCAAGCGCTACGCAGTGGAACGAGAGGTCCCAGGCGGCGAACCACGGATACTCCCACTTATCCGGCATCGACATGATGTCGAACGCGTCGAAGGTGCGCCAGCGGCAGTTACGGCCGACGAGGCGCTGCGGCGGGCGGCGGCGGCTGAGCCGGATCACCGTCAAGCCAGCGGGTCACGTCGTAGTAGTACAGCTGCTTGCTCCAGAGCATCCCGGCGAACGCTTGCCGCATCACCTGCGTCTCGTCAGCGGTCGCAGTCGACGGGGTCAGCTCGGAGTAGAACTCGTCGGCCTCGGCCCTGCCGGCGCGCGACGACGGCAGCAAACTCGGCGCCGAGCGACCCAGCGTCGGCCGGACCGGTACTGGCTGCCTGGCCAGCCTGGCTGGCCAGCCGCAGCCGGATGCCGCAACTGTGCGGTCGCGCCGCCGGCCAGGGTCAGCCGGTACCAGAAAGCGCACTTGGTGCCGCGTGCCCGCTGGGTTCACGGTGGCGGCGCCGCCGATCACGTGGTCGTTAATGCCGTCCTTCGGGTACGCGGTGACCGGCTCGACCCGAAGAGCCGGGCGACGTTCGTCTCGTTCTCGCAGCAGAGCGTCGGCGGTACGACTCCGTCCGGCCCGGCTGCCGCGAGCAGTTCCATCGTGCCGACGAACGGATGCGTCAGGGTTACGCGCGCTGCGCCAGCCAGCGCAGGCTCCACTGCGAGTTCCGGCTTCTGCATGCCGGAGTCCCAGGACCAGGTGTTGCGGAACCAGGCGGTCGGCAGCACGTGCAGTTCGGCTTCGTCCGGGCCCGCGTTGGTGACCTCGACCGTCATCAGGATGTCGTCCGGTGCGGCCTTGGCGTAGCGGACTTCAGTGATCCAGTACCGGCCGTCGTCAAATGCCCCGGTATCGATCAGCTCGTATTCCGGCTGCTGGCGGTTTCGTGCCTCGTTTCCATTAATAAGGTCCTCGTACGGGAACCGCCGTTGCGGGTAGTGGTAGCGCCACCGGTTCCACACGTGGCTCGGTACCGCGTCGAGATACCACCAGTACTCCTTGACGTCTTCGCCGTGGTTACCCTGAGCGCCGGTCAGCCCGAACGGGCGCTCCTTGAGAATCGGGTCCTGCCCGTTCCACAGCGCGAGGCCGAGGCAAAGCCGCTGCTCGATGTCACAGAAGCCGGCCAGGCCGTCCTCGCCCCAGCGGTAAGCGCGCGACCGGGCGTGATCGTGCGGCAGGTAATCCCAGGCCTCGCCGTCCGGCGAGTAGTCCTCGCGGACCGTGCCCCACTGGCGCTCGCTGACGTAGGGGCCCCACCGGTACCAGTCGCCGGCCTGCCGCAGACCGTCCTCCAGCCGGCCGAACCCGGCTACCCGATCGCTTTCCGCGCCCATCTGCCGCCTCTCGACTGTCGCGCTGGCCACTATAAGGTCCGCTGGCTTGCCGGGCTGGCGTAGGCTCGCAAGGCGATGGCCGAGGTGATCAGCAGCGCAGCGAACCCGCTGGTCAAGCGGATCCGGTTGCTCGCCGACCGGAAGCACAGGCGGCGCGAGTCGGCGTTCGTCGTCGAGGGCATCCAGCCGGTCTGGCAGGCCGTCGAGGCCGGGTCCGACGTGGAAGTGCTCATCGTCGCCCGGACTTGCTCCGGCATCCCGGCGCGGTAGCCATGGTTGCCGAGCAGGAGGCGTCGGGCGTCCGGGTGGCGCGGCTGTCGGGCGAGCTGTTCAGCCGGATCTCCGGACCGCGACGCGCCGTCCGGGCTGGCCGCGATCGTGCGTGCGGCGCCGGTGACAGATTGCCGATCTGGCCGTCGGTCCCGGCTCGTTGTTCGATCGCGCTGCACTCGCCCGGCAATCCCGGCAACGTCGGCACGATCATCCGTACCGCTAGCGCCGTCGGCGCTGGCCGCATTGATACTGATCGGCCCGTCTGCCGATCCCTATGATCCGGCGGCGGTGAAGGCGAGCATGGGTGCGCTGTTCACGGTGCCGGTAGCGCTGCGGCAGCCTCGGCAGCGGAGTTCCTGGACGTGGGCGCGCACGTCCGGAGTCAGGGTCGCAGCGACGTCGGCACGGGGAAGTGTCACCTGCTGGGATGCCGACCTCGGGCTGCCGCTGGCCCTGCTGCTCGGCAGCGAGGGCGGCAGGGCTGCCGGAGGACGTGCTGGAGGCCGCCGACGTGCGAGTAGCGATCCCGATGACCGGTACGGCCGAGTCGCTGAATCTCTCGGTCGCGGCAGGCGTTCTGCTCTATGAAGTGCGGCGGCGCACGGGCCTGCCAGGCTGACGCGCTCAGTGCCCGTTCCCGGCACCCTGATGGCCGGCCGACTTGCGGGCGCGTCATCGGGGTCAGGCGGGGACATCCCCGATGCCGTTGACGTTGCCCGGACCGCAGACTTGCTGCCCGATGGGTTTCATTCTGCAGGCTGACCGAAACCAGCCGACAGGCTGACGCCCAGCTGGCCGCGGTCGGCCTACATTGACCGCGGAGTCTACGCTGGCGAGACACGGGGTCTGCGCTACCTGGAAAGGGATCGAACCCGATGGATGCGCTTATACAGCTCAGCGACTGTCAGCAAGCAGTACGACAAGGACGGGGCGTTCGCGGTGGAGGACGTCAGCCTCCAGGTCGCGTCCGGCGAGTCCGTGGCAGTCATGGGGCCGTCCGGCAGCGGCAAGTCGACGCTGCTCAACTTGATCGCCGGACTCGACCGGCCGACGGCGGGGACCGTGACGGTGGCAGGCCAGCGGATCGACTCGATGAGCGAGACGAGCCTCGCGAAATACCGGCGGCAGCGCGTCGGAATGATTTTCCAGTTCTTCAACCTGCTCGACGACCTGACCGTGGCCGACAACGTGCTGCTGCCTGCGCAGCTGGCAGGGCTGTCCAGGGCAGCTGCCAGGCGCCGCGCGGGCGAGCTGCTCGACCGGCTGAAGATCAGCCAGTACAGGCAGGCGTACCCGGCCCGGCTCTCCGGCGGTGAGCGGCAGCGAGTAGCGATCGCTCAGGGCACTGGTCAATTCGCCGGAGCTGCTGCTCGCCGACGAGCCGACCGGAGCGCTGGACACTGCGACCGGCGAGGAAATCGGCGAGCTGCTGCGGGAGCTGAACCAGGCCGGCCAAAGCATGATCATGGTGACCCACAACTGCCGACCTGGCCGTTCGCTACGCCAGCCGCACGATCCAGATCATCGACGGCAGGCTCGTCGGCGACGAGGTGGGCTCGGGTGCCGGGGCAGTCGGGACTGCCTCGGGGCTGGCGGCGCGGGCAGGCACGCCTCGGGTGGCAGTCGTGAGCGCGCGGCCGGTACTGCGTGCGTCCTCCGGCGGGATCACCAGGCACCGTGCCCAGACTTTCGTCATCTTCATGGTGCTGCTGGTCTCGACCGCGTCGGCCACTCTCGGACTGGCGCTGCTCGCGGCCGCTAACGGGCCGTTCGATCACGCGTTCGCCGCCCAGCGCGGTGCGGACGCTGCTGTGGCCGTCAGCTCGGCTCATGCTCACCCCTGCCCAGCTGGCCGCGACCAGCCGCGTGTCGGCGGCGTGACGGCGGTCGCCGGACCGTTCAGCGCCACTACCGGCACCCTGAGCAGCCAGGGAGTCTCGCTGCCGTCGTCTTCGGTGGTCGGCCGCGTCGTCGCCGGGCGGCCACCTGGACGACCTGACGCTCGTCAGCGGTCACTGGCCGCAGGCGCCCGGACCAGATCGTGCTGTCGGAGGGCACGGGCTTCTTCCCTGAACCTGGGCGCGAAGATGACGGTGACGACCGCGCCGGGCAAGCCGGTGCTGACAGTTGTCGGCATCGCTAACTCGATCACGAACACAGCCGACGCCTGGGTGCTGCCCAGCGAGATCAGCGCGCTGCGTCCTGCTGGCGCGCCGGTGCAGTCGCAGATGCTGTACCGGTTCGCCAGCGCGGGAACGGCCGCTCAGCTACAGGGGCGACGTAGCGGCCGTGGCCGCAGCGCTGCCCGCTGGCGCGGTCGGAGGGTTCACGTCCTGGCTGAGCGCGCAGCAGCAGGCGACGAGCAACAGCACGATCCTCGCGCCGTTCGTCGAAGCGTTCGCGCTCATCGGCTGTTCATGTCGGTGCTCATCGTGGCCAACGTGGTCAGTGGCGCCGTGGTAGCCAGCTACCGGCGGATCGGCATTCTCAAGAGCATCGGGTTCAGCCCGGCCCAGGTGGTCATGGCCTACGTGGCCAGGGTCGGCGTGCCCGCCGTGGTTGGCTGCCTCGTCGGGCTCGCGCGCGGCAACCTGCTGGCCGTCCCGGTGCTGCATAAGTCGGCTGCCTCGTTCGGTGTCGGTCAGCAGCAGGTGCCGATCTGGGTGAACGTCGTCACGCCGGTCGTGATGTGCGCACTGGTAGCGCTGACCGCGCTCGTCCCGGCGCTGCGAGCCGGGCGTCTGTCGGCCGTGCAGGCGATCGCGCTCGGGCACGCGCCGAGGCAGGGCCACGGGTACGCCGTGCACCGGTTTGCCAGCCGCTTCCGGCTGCCTCGTCCGGTCAGCATTGGGCTGGCTGCGCCGTTCACACGCCCGGCGCGCACGATCGGGACACTCGCGGCCATCATGTTCGGCGTCACCGCGGTGATCTTCGCGGTCGGCCTGGACTCCACGCTGTCCAGGGCCGAGGAGGGCCAGCGGCTGGCCAGTACCGCGCCCGTGCAAGTGGGGCTCGCCACGGCAACGCGTGGCGGCCGGGCAGCAGACCGGACCAGGCGATCGCTGCGGCGCATTCGCGCTCAGCCGGGCACGCTGCGGTACGTGGCGGCGGCACAGACCGACCTCAGTGCGCCGGCGGCCTGGCACTGAAGGTGAACGCGGAGGCATTTGACGGAAACGCGGGCTGGCTCGGCTATCGGCTTGATCAGCGGGCACTGGTACCGGGGAACCGGTCAGGTAGTCGTCAACACCGCCTACCTGAGCAGGCGGGCCTGACGATCGGCGACACGACAACGATCAGCACCGGCACCCAGTCGGTCACAGCCCGGATCGTCGGCGAGGTGTTCGTGCCTGGCAACCAGCCGGCCTTGATGACCAGCGTGCAGACGCTTGGCGGAACGTCGGCGAATCTTGCCCTCGACCAGTACGACGTCGGTTTGAAGCCGGGAGTCAGCGTGGACTGCCTACGTTGGTCGGGCTGAATAGCGCGCTCGGCGCGAACTACTGCGTGTCTGGCCCCGGACCAGAGGCCAGTTCTACCTGATCGCGGACTCGCTGATCGCCATGCTGACGCTGATGATGGCGGTGGTCGCCGGTCTCGGCGTGCTGAACACGGTGCTGCTCGGCACCCGGGAGCGGGTGCATGACCTGGGCGTGTTCAAGGCGGTGGGGATGACGCCGCGGCAGACGGTCGCGATGGTGCTGTGCTGGGTGGTCGGGCCGGCCGTCGTTGCCGCGGTGATCGCGATCCCGGTCGGCATGGTCCTGCACACCGCAACTGCGGATGCGATGGCGCGCGCAGCGTATACCGGGCTCCCGGCTAGCTTCATGGCCGTCTACCGGCCCGCCGGGATCGTTCTGCTGGCGCTGTCCGGGCTGGTCATCGCTGCGGCGGGCGCGTTCCTGCCAGCGAGCTGGGCGGCGGCTTCCAAGACCGCTACTGCGCTGCGCGCCGAGTAGCGGCGGCTCAGCCGGAAATCGTGCCGGAGGGAGTACCACGCCTGACCGGGTGGTACGCCCTCCGGCACGGGAGCGCCGTCGGGAGCTGTCACGCACCTGGAGTCGTAGCGTCGTCAGGGCTAGGCTCGTGCCGCTCGAAGTCACGTACCAGGCTGGCCTTGACCGCGAACACCGCGTCGCTAGCCAGGTACTTGCTGCCAGAGTCGAAGATGTGCGTGGCGACGCTGTGGTAACCGGGCGCGCTGACGATGACGTGGATGTGTGCGGGCCGCCACGGGTGCCGCCCGGTACTGGCCAGCAGATGCCCGACCGGACCGTCAGCGGGAACGGGGTAGTCGGTGGGCCGGACGCCGAGGAAGGCGTAGCTGCCGTCGGCGCTGGTGCGGAACAAGCCGCGCAGGTTGCGTGGCGGCGAGTCCGGGTTCTGCACCGCGTAGAGCATGTCGTCGGCGTTCTGCCAGACGTCCAGCGTCGCGCCCGCGATCGGGTTGCCGTCGACGTCGGTCACCAGGCCGGTGATCGCACGCAGGTTCGCCAGACGGGCGCTCGGCGATCGGCGAGCCGATAGTCGCGTTCCGGGCTGTCCGGCACATAGAACGGGCCGAGCACGGTGGATTCGGTGGCCGTGCCCGCTGCGCCTGCCTTGATGGCCCGGCGAGCAGGTCGACCAGCATCGAGACGCCGAGCGTGTCCGACAGCAGGATGAACTCCTGCCGCTGCTCATCAGAAATCTGCCCGGTCGCGGTCAGGAACTGGATCGCTGCCAGCCACTCGTCCTGGGTGAGCGTCACGTCGGTCGACAAAGCCGTGGAGCGAGCGGATCAGCGAGGTCATGACCTGGCGCAGCCGCGGATCGGGCGTCGCCTGCAGCCGTGTCGAGCACAGCCTGAGTGAGGGCTGCGGCGGTCGTCGGCCCGATTCCGGTCGCCGATCGGCTGAGTGGACCCGGCCGGACGGCCGGCCTGGACCGTGATGGGCGGTCGCCGTGCCACGCCGCGGTCACCAGGGCGAGCGCGTCTGGCGCGGTCGACCGGACGCGGGCTAGCCAGGTTGCGCTCGGCGAGCGCGTCCGCGATCACCGGCAGGCTGTCCTCGGGCAGTCCCGAGTGCGCGCAGGCCGGCCGGTGTCCTGGCGGCCGCGCCGAGATCCCAGATCGCCCCGGCCACGTCGTCCGCCGAGGTGTCGAGCGCGTCTGCAAGCCAGCCGAAGCTCCGGCCCTAGGGCGGGCGCGAGGAACGCTACGACCTGCGGCAGCACAACCGCATGCGTCGGTGCGTGCGGCAGGGCGGCGAACCCGCCGAGCAGGTGGCAGAGGCTATGGTGCAGCGAGCCGCCGACGGTGCCGAACGCACGGCCTGCCAGGCAGGACGCCCACAGCAGCGCGCGCACCGCGGCCAGTCCGTGTCGGCGTCCGCATCCGCTGCCGTGCACACTGCGGGCAGCGCGGTTCGCGATCCGTCGCGCGCCGTCGAGGGCGGACATGCTGGTCAGCGGATCCGCGGCAGGAGCGTAGAGTGCCTCGACGCAGTGCGCGAGCGCGTTCATGCCGCTCGGCCCGGCAAGCGCGGGCGGCATCCCGGCGAGCAGCAGCGGGTCGTAGATGACCGTTCGCGGCAGTACGCGAGTATCCCGGCCGGTGCGCTTGACGGCGCCATCGGTGCGACCCCAGACCGGCGTCATCTCTGACCCCGCGTAGGTCGTGGGAACGGCCAGTACCGGCAGCCCCGTCTCGAGGGCGCATATCTTCGCCAGTCCGGTCGCGCTGCCTCCGCCGACGCTGACGATCCAGTCCGCTCGCACCCGCCGCGCCTCGTTGACCACCGCTGCGGCCAGCTCACCGGGCACGTGTTGCCGGACGCCGCCGAACCGGCCGGCCAGGCGACCGGCTAGGAGTTCTTCGGCACGGCCGGTTACCTCGCCCGACCGCCCTGCGATGAGGAGTATGCGCGCAGCCCCGAGCAACTCTGCCTCGGCCGCGAGCTGGCCCAGCGCGCCGTCGGCGAAGACAACCCGCTGGCCGAGCCAGTTCGCGGCGAATCCTTCAGGCGTCGGCGTCAAGCTCATGGCATCGCTCCTTCTACTCCAACGCCCCGACCATAACCATCGGGCCGCACACTAGACCGAGCCCGGTTCTGATTGGCAGGATCGGGTTGAACTTGCTGAGCGCGAAGTAACCGGAGCGGAGCGATAAATGGGTGGACTGCAGGTCGAAGTCGAGGCGGCTGAAGTCGGATTCGACCAGAAGCGGCTGGACCGGATCGACAAGCACTTCGCCCGGTACGTCGACGAACGTAAGCTGGCCGGCTGGCTGGTCACGGTGGCCCGGCACGGCAAGCTCGCGCATGTTTCCACCTACGGGCAGCGGGATATCGAGGCGGGGCTGCCGGTCGAGCCTGACAGCTTGTGGCGGATCTACTCGATGACGAAGCCGATCACCTCGGTCGCGGCGATGATGCTGTACGAGGAAGGCGGCTTCGAGCTGACCGACCCGGTATATCGCTACATCCCGTCGTTCCGGGACGTACGGGTGTTCGCCGGCGGCAGCGACATCAGTTACAAGACAGTGCCCGCCACCGAGCCGATCCGCATCTGGCACCTGCTCAGCCACACGTCAGGCCTGACGTACGGTTTCATGCGCAATCATCCCGTGGACGCGATCTACCGGGCCCGCGGCTTCGAGTGGGGTTCGCCGCGCGGCGCGGACCTGGCTGCCATCTGCGATGAATTCGCCTCAATGCCCCTGCTGTTCCAGCCCGGCACCGAGTGGAGCTACTCGGTCGCAACCGATGTCCTCGGCCGCGTTGTCGAGGTCGTGTCCGGCCAGCGGCTGGACGAGTTCTTCGCCAGCCGGATCTTCGGGCCGCTTGGCATGACCGACTCCGCCTTCTTCGCCGGTCCCGACGACCACTCCCGGCTGGCCGCGCTGTACACGCGAAGCCCGGAGGACGGGACGGCGGCCCGGATGGACGCCATGGGCAACGCGGCGCTGAAGTCGCCGGCCTACCTGAGCGGTGGTGGCGGGCTGGTCTCGTCGGCGGGCGACTACAACCGGTTCACCCAGATGCTGCTGCACCGCCCGGATAGCCCGGCGGGCGAACTCGACGGTGTCCGGCTGCTCAGCCCCCGCACTGTCGCCTACATGGCTAGCAATCATCTGCCCGGCGGTGCGGACCTGGAGACGTTCGGGCGGCCGCTGTACGCCGAGACGGTATTCGCCGGGGTCGGCTTTGGGCTGGGTTTCGCTGTTGTCATCGACCCGCTGGCGACCAAGTCGCTCGGCTCAGCCGGGGAGTTCAACTGGGGCGGAGCAGCCTCGACCACGTTCTGGGTGGACCCGGCCGAGCAGGTGACTGCGACCTTCTTCACCCAGCTGCTGCCATCCAGCGCCTACCCGATCCGTCCGCAGCTCCGGCAGATGGTCTACCAGGCGCTGGTCGGCTGATCGCCCGCGCTGGTGTCGGGCGCAGTCCGCAGCCAGGCTGCGGTATCCGACGGCAGTTTGCCGTCGTCAAGCGGTCCGCTGGCGAGCAGCACTTCGGCATCCGGCGGGAGCGGCGCCGGCGCGGGTGAGAAGTTGACTACACAGACGAACCGGCCGGGCCGTCCGAACGCGAGCACGCCGTCCGGCGCCGGGATCCAGGTCAGTGTGTCGTCGTCGAGGTGCTCGCGAGCCGCCCGCAGGCGCAGCGCGGCGCGGTAGAGGTTCAGCATCGAGGCGGGGTCGTCGGCCTGCCTGGCCGCAGCCAGCTGCCGCCACGCCAGGGGTTGCGGCAGCCACGGCTGCGCCCCGCCCGCCGGACCGAACCCGAAGCCGGGAGCGTCCGGCAGCCAGGGCAGTGGCACCCGGCAGCCGTCCCTGCCGCGAATGCGGTGCTCAGTGCGTTCGAAGATCGGGTCCGCGATGAGCTCGTCAGGGATGTCCTCGACTTCCCAGAGGCCCAGTTCCTCGCCCTGGTAGAGATATGAACTGCCGGGCAGTGCCAGCGACAGCATGACCGCTGCCCTGGCCCGCCGGGTGCCGAGAGCCAGGTTCGCAGTGCCCGGATCGGGCTGCCAGCCGGTTCCGGTGCTGGTGCGCCCGTACCTGGTCAGATGCCTGGTTACATCATGGTTCGACAGCACCCACGGCGCCGCGGCGCCGATACTGCCGAGCGCGCTGTCAATGACCTGGCGGAGCGGGCCCGCATCCCACGGGGCGCCAAGGAAGTCGAAGTTAAATGCCGTGTGCAGCTGGTCGCCGGCCAGGTAGGTGCGCAGCCGCGTCAGCGGCTTGAGCCACATCTCGCCGACAAAGACGCGGTTCCCTGGATAGGACTCGATCAGCTGCCGCCAGGACCGGTAGATGTCGTGCAGGCCGTCCTGGTCTTCCCACGGCTTTCGCGCCCCGGCCGGAAGTCCGCCGACGTCCGGGAGCGCTGGATCCTTGACCAGAAAGTCGGCCACATCGATGCGGAACCCGTCCGCGCCGCGGTCCAGCCAGAATCGCAGCACGTCCTCGAACTCGGCCCGCACCTCCGGGTTGTCCCAGTTGAGATCCGGCTGCTCGGCTGCGTAAAGGTGCATGTACCACTCGCCGGGGCTGCCGTCTGGCTCTGTTACCCGCGTCCAGGCGGGACCGCCGAACATCGACGTCCAGTCGTTCGGTGGCAGCTCGCCCGACGGGCCGCGGCCGGGCCGGAACCAGAACCTGGCCCGCTCGGCCGAGCCAGGACGAGCCGCGACTGCTGCGGTGAACCAGCGATGCTGCTGCGAGCAGTGGTTCGGCACCATGTCGAGGATGACCTTGAGGTGCTCGGCATGCGCGGCCTCGATAAGCGCCTCTGCTTGCTGCAAGGTGCCGAAGAGCGGGTCGATGTCCCGGTAGTCGGCCACGTCGTAGCCACCGTCTGCCATCGGCGAGCGGTACCAGGGATTGATCCAGATCGCGTCCACGCTGAGGTCGCGCAAGTAGGGCAGGCGGGCGGTCAGGCCGGCCAGGTCGCCGATGCCGTCGCCGGTACCGTCAGCAAAGCTGCGCAGGTAGACCTGGTACACCACAGCCGTGTGGTGCCAGGCCGGTTCGCGGGCTCCTGCCTGGCGCAGGTCAGGACCCGCTGTTCCGGCGGTGGCTGTGCGGCTTTCCCGGCGTGACGGCTGCGGATGTGCCCTGCGTATCCTCGCTCGCCAGCCCCGGTCGAGCCTCGCCGCCGAGGCCTGCCGCCGCGGCAGAAACGCTGGCTGCCTCGTCGGCGCGCCGCTCTTTGCGGATCTCCCGCGCCTTGTGCACGATGAGGCCGACCAGCATCAGCACGACTAGCACCGCGAGCGCGTCGCTCGCGTGGGAGAAGTTCTTCGACACCTTGGTCCAGTCGCTGCCGAACTCGTAGCCCAGCACGGACAGGACAGCTGCCCAGTACCAGGGTGCCGAGCAGGTTGAAGAGTTCGAACGGCAGCGCCGGCACTTCCATGAAGCCCGCCACCAGGCCGGTGAAGGCGCGCACAAGCGGGATGACCCTGCCGACAGCGACCGACCATGCCCCCCGTCCGGCGAAGAACCGCTCCGCTCGCTCGACGTCCTTCCTGGTCATCAGGAGGTACCTGCGATAGCGGTCGACGGTGTCGCGGCCGCCGAGCCTGCCCAGGCCGTATGCGGCCGATGACCCGGCAACTTCGGCGAGCGTGCCGATGACGATCACCAGCGCCAGGTTGAGGTGTCCCTGATAGGCCAGCACGCCGGCGTATCCGAAGGTGATCTCGGACGAGATCGGGATGCAGCAGGCCTGGACGAACGCAAAGACAATCAGCGCAACGTAACCGTAGGACGTTAGGAAGGACGTCATGGACACAGTTTCTACAGCATCGAAGGCGGTGCGCGGGACAGCACGGTCAGCTGGATAGCCGGGTGTCGCTCAGGATCTCGGCCGAGACTTCCCCGCCCTGGCGGCGAGCGCGGCGGCGAGCGGCGCTCCGCAGCAGGCCAGCCAGCGCCGCCACCGCGGCGATTGCTACCGCCACCCACGGAACCAGGTCGCCGACGGTGTCGAAAGGTGTCTTGTATCCCGCAGGCGGGAGCTCGAGGTGGACGAGGAGCACGCCGCGGAAGCTCGTCCCGGCCCAGGCCAGCGTCCGGCCGCGGGCGTCGAACGCGGCCGAGTCGCCGGTGAGCGCTGCCTGTACGACTGGTCTGCCAGTCTCGGCGGCCCGCAGCGCGCTGAGCGCGGCGTGCTGGGCCGGTTCCCAGCTTGTCTGGAAGGTCGAGTCGGAGGTCTGGTAGATGATCACCCGCGCGCCGTGATCAGCGTCCACTCTGGACATGTCAGGGAAGGCCGACTCGAAGCAGATGAGTACGCCGATCGTTAGCGGCCGGCCGCCAGGAAGCATGACCTGCAGAACCTGCGCGCCGGTGCCTGGTACCACGTTCTTAGGTGCAGCGCGGCTGATCTTGCTGAGCCAGCCGAGTGCCGAGCGGAACGGGATGTACTCGCCGAACGGCACCAGCCGTGTCTTGACATAGCGGCCCTGGACGCCGCTCCTGCTGATCAGTGTGGCTTGCTTTGACTGGGCCCCGGCAGCGTTGGACGCGTCCTGGTCCACCAGGATTTCGGCTCCGGCTCTCGCCGACAGGCGCTCGATCGATGTCAGCAGAGCCGGGTGACTGGCCAGGTTGTAGCCGACGCTGCTCTCGCCCCAGACGAACAGGCCAGCCCGGCCGGCCTCGGCAGCTGTCAGCTGCTCGTTCCGCTGCGCTCTGACTGCGGCGTTGCTGGTCAGGCCGGGCTGGACCAGGGCGATCGTCAACGGCTGGCCCGCCGGCACTGGTGCGGCCAGTGCGAGCGCGACCGGACCGGCCGCGACCGCGGCTAGGGCCCCGGCAAGACCAGCTAGGCGGACGAGCGGCCGTGCGGCGACCAGGGCTATCAGCAAGCCGGTATTGGCTGCTACCAGAGCGAAAGTGACCAGCCACACCCCGCCCGCCGCCGCCAGCGCGAGAATGGCTGGGTGCTGCCACTGGCTGGTCCCGAGCACAGCCCAGGGGCCGCCGATCCCCTGCCAGGACCTGATCCACTCGGTGGTGAGCCAGCAACTCGGCACGACCGCGAAGGCGGCCGCCGCGCGCGCCGCCGTGACGGGCGGGTGCAGGAATGACCAGGTGGCCAGCCCGACTGCGCTCCACAGGCAGCCGATGACGATGGCGACTAGCAGCAAGCCGGGGCCTAGATTGGGCGCGAGCCAGTACATGGCCGCGAGCAGGTAACCGGCCCCGAACCACCAGCCGCGGACCGCTGCCTCGCGCCTTGTCGGCGCCGCGCGCATCAGGGCAAGGCCCGGCACGAGACCGGCCCAGGCCAGGAACTCCAGGTTCGCGGCCGGGAAGGCGAGCACCGGGATGCCCCCGGTCAGCAGCGCGGCATACCGGCCAGGCTGTCGCAAGCTGCGCCAGATACGCACGCTTCCCTATTCTGCTGGTCTGGGCGGCGATCCGCGCTTCCGACGGCTCCGGATCTGCTGACTGATAACCCAGCCGAGCGCCGCCACCGTGGCCCACGCGATCATCGCCTCCGGCCAGCCGCCGAGGTGATCGGCAACTGAAGTCGAATCTCGCAGCGGTACTCGCGCCTCGATCTCCGCGCGGGTCCAGGTCCGAGTGCTGGTCAGAAGCTGGCCATCCGGCGCGATGATGGCGCTGACGCCGGTGGTCGAGGCCACGACGACAGCGCGATTGTGCTCGATCGCCCGGATCCGCGCCATCGCCAGTTGCTGCAGCGTCTCGCCGGTCTGCCCGTCGATCTCGAAGTCAGCGTCGTTGGTCTGCACCGCCAGCAGGTTGGCACCGGCTGAGATCTCTGACGAGACCAGGCCGTCGAACCCGACCTCGTAGCAGATGACGTCGCCGAGCTTGACCTTGCCGACGTGGAACACGACAGCACGGTGGCCGGGGGTGAAGTTGACCGGCTCCATCGTGGACGGCAGCGAAGTGATCTTGCTCACCAGGCTGCGGAACGGCATCACCTCTCCGAACGGCACCAGCCGGCGCTTGAGGTAGACGGCCACCGGACCCTTGCCTGGCAGCCAGAGCTGGCCGGCGTTCCTGACGGGATCCTGCAGAACCGCACCGACCAGAACAGGCCGGTCGATAGCGGCTACCGCCGTAGCGATCGTGTTGTAGATGAACGGATCGAAGTCGGGATCCAGGTCGGTCGAATTCTCCGGCCAGATCACGATGTCGGGCGCGGGCGCGGCGCCGCTCCGCACCCTTGTCGCTAGCTGCTCCGTCGCCGCCGCGTGGTTCTGGGTAACGGTCGTGGCCCGCCACAAGTCCGGCAGGTTCTTGGCGTGCGGGACATCGCCCTGGATGGCCGCGACGGTCGCACTCGGTCCGCCCGGAGTTGCCTGGTCGGCTGGCAGCAGGACACCAGAGCAGGCCAGTAGCGCGCTGGCCGCTAGCGCAACGGCCGGCCAGAGCCTGATCCTGGCCGGGGACTGGCCGCGCAGCCTGGCTGACGACGAGCCGATCAGCACCCAGGCCAGGCACCCGCCGGCGAGCGCTATCAGGAAGGTCAGGAACGGCGGTCCGGCGATGGCGACCCAGCGCACGGTGGGCGCCGTTGCCTGGCTCATCACCAGACGGCCCCAGGGGAATCCTCCAAATGGCCACCTGTCGCGGATGGCCTCTGCCGCGACCCACCAGCCTGCCATTGCCACTGGCCAGGCCCGCAGCCGCAGGAGCAACCACAGCCCGGCAGCGAGGACCGCGAAGATCACTGCCTCCGCGACAGCCAGTGAAGTCCAGACGTACCAGGCGACGTTGACCAGCCAGGACAGCAGCGGGAAGAAGAACGCCAGACCGAATACCAGGCTGGCGGCAACTGCTACCCGAGCCCGCTGCTGCCAGAGAGCCACGGTGAGCAAGGCCGGACCGACAGCTGCCAGCGGCCAGACCGCGGCGGGCGCGAACGCGGCAGCAAGCGCGAGGCCGCCGGCCAGCGCCGTCAGTAGCGCTAGCGAGGTCCGCAGGTGGGAGCCTGGTTGCGGCCGCGCGGCGGCGACCGCCGTCGAGACGGCCGGGCCTGAGCTCAGCAGCCGCACAGTATCCTCCGCGGACCAGCACCGTAGTTCGGTGCCTGCGAGCGTAGCCGGGCTCACCGCGTCCCGGCACCGGCGGAGGCAGCGCTGCTAGCCCGGCCGGCCAGGGTCGAGATGGCCTGGCGAGTCCGTATTGGCCTCGCTGCCTGGGCCGTTAGCGGTTAGGCTCGGCGCGCAATTGCGTTCAAGACGTCAGGCCCGGCTGGACGGCATCCTGAGGACGACACTGAACCGACGAGCCAGATCCGGCCACATAGCGCTTGGTGCGACACGCACGCTGCGCGGTCCGGATAAAGGAGGACTTGGTGAGCCGCCGCGGCTGGTGGTTGTTCGCAGCAATGAGCGTGATCTGGGGCATTCCGTATCTGCTGATCAAGGTTGCCGTCGGCGGAGTGTCGCCGCCGGTACTCGTTCTCGCTCGGGTCGCGATCGGGGCTGCGCTCCTGCTACCGATCGCGATCCGGCGGCGGGAGATCGTTCCGCTGCTGTCGCGCTGGCGGTGGGTGGCCCTGTTCGCGCTGGTGGAAATCGTCACGCCCTGGCTGCTGCTGTCCGAAGCGGAGACTCGGCTGTCCAGTTCGCTGAGCGGGCTGCTGATCGCGTCAGTGCCGATTCTGGTCGCGGTGATCGGACGAGCTACCGGCGGCCAGGACCGGCTGACCGCAGTCAGATGGGCCGGCCTGCTGGTAGGCCTCTGCGGCGTCGCGTTGCTGGTCGCGGGCGGCGGTACACACGGGCAGGCAGGCCAGGTCGCGGAGGTGCTGCTGGTTGCCGTGTGCTACGCGATCGGGCCGTTGATCGTCGCCCGCAAACTCAGCGATCAGCCTTCGCTCGGGGTGACCGCGGCAAGCCTTGGCCTCGCCGCGATCGTCTGCGCGCCGATCGCCGCCCTCACCTGGCCGTCGGCTGTCCCGGCGCCCAAGGTGCTCGCGGCGCTGGCCGGCCTCGCGGTGGTTTGCACAGCGCTGGCGTTCGTGGCTTTCTTCGCGCTGATCGCTGAGGCCGGGCCGGCTCGCGCCACCGTCATCACCTACGTGAACCCGGCGGTCGCGGTGGCGCTCGGCGTGCTGGTTCTCGGCGAGCGGCTGACGGTGACCATGGGCGCGGCCTTCGTGGCCATCCTCGGCGGATCAGTGCTGGCAACCAGGACTAGCCGGTCCGCGGCGGAGGCTGGCGATCCTGCCGGAGCAGGCGAGGCTAGCCCCGAGCAGGTGGCTGCCGGCGGGTTATCCGAGCGCGCGCCGAGGGCCACCCGACTAGACTCGCGCGGGTGATCGACCTTAAGGCCGCCAGGCAAGATCCTGAGACCTACCGTGCCGCCCTGGCCAGGCGCGGCGCGGCCGATGACTTTGACGCGTTGCTCGCCGCGGACACTAGCTGGCGGTCGCTCACCGAGCGTGCCGAAGCGCTGCGCGCGGCACAGCGAAGCTCGTCCAGGGGCAAGCCGACGCCCGAGCAGATCGAGGAACTCCGGGCCCTCAGGGAGGAACTCGACCAGGCGCAGGACGAACTCGGCGCAGCCGCTGAGCGTCGCGACGAGCTGCTGGCCCGGATCCCGAACCTGCCTGATCCGACCGCAGCTGACGGCATGGACGAAGAAGACGCGCAGCTCGTCAGGACCTGGGGCGAGCTGCCGGACTTCAAGTTCGAGCCGAAGGACTCCACCGAGCTCGCCTCAGCTCGCGGCTGGATTGACATGGCCCGCGGTGCGCGGCTGAGCGGGTCCCGGTTCGCCTACCGGATCGGGGATGTAGCGCTTACTGAAATGGCGCTGTACAGGTATGTGATCGACAAGCTGACCAGCCGCGGCTTCCTGCTCGTACTGCCGCCGATCCTGGTCAACGAACGGGCCATGTACGGCACTGGCTTCCTGCCGACCGAAGAGTCGAATCTCTATCACCTCGAGCACGACGATCTCTACCTGACCGGCACCTCTGAGGTGGCGCTGGCCGGCATTCACGCCGAGGAGCGGCTGGAGGAAGCGGATCTGCCAGCCAAGTACACCGCGTTCACCACGAACTTCCGCCGGGAAGCAGGCGCTGCGGGCAAGGACACCAAGGGCATGTTCCGGGTGCACCAGTTCGACAAGGTCGAGATGTTCGTTTACACGGTCCCCGAGGCGTCGCGGGCGCTCCATGACGAGCTGCTGGCCGTTGAAGAGGAGATCGCGCAGGAACTTGGCCTGCCGTACCGGGTCATGAACATCGCGGTCGGCGACCTGGGCGCGCCTGCCGCGAAGAAGTACGACATCGAGGCGTGGTTCCCGGTGCAGCAGCGATACCGCGAGATCACCTCGTGCTCGAACACGACCGACTACCAGGCTCGGCGGCTTAACATCCGGTTCCGCCGGGACGGCAAGCTGGAGTATGTGCACACGCTCAACGGCACCGGCGCGACGGCACGGGCACTGCTGTCGATCATGGAGAACTTCCAGGACGAGAACGGCACCGTGACCGTGCCCGAGGTCCTCCGCCGGTTTGGCGCGCCTGCCACGATCGGCACTCCGCCGGTCGGCTGAGATCGGGCATAACACGTAAACCGGTAGCCTGCTCGGCCGACCCGGTCGACACCCTGCTGGTTTGGTGGGGATAAGCCGCTCATTTCGGGCGCTGGAGGCCACTAAACCAGCAGGGTGTTGTTCCTCAGCGATCCGGTGAATACCCTCGGGGCCGGATCAGCCCTTCGGGCCGCTGAAGCGGCGCCAGCCTGCCTGCAAGCGTGCAGCCATGCCGCTTCCCGGACTGCAGCCGGAACCGCCCGAGCTGCCGGAGCCGCCTGAGCCTCCGCCGGGATTGCCGGAGCCGCCCGTCCCGCCGGAGCCGCCGGAGCCGCCTGTCCCGCCGGAGCCGCCCGTTCCGCCGGAGCCGCCCGTTCCGCTGGAGCCGCCTGTCCCGCCGGAGCCGCCTGTCCCGCCGGAGCCGCCACCCGCGGTAGTGCCGGACAGCCTGGTCAGCAGCGCCGAACCGATCGGCACGCCGAGCCCTGAGCAGGCATCCCAGCCGGGCCCCGCTGAGTAGGTGCCGTTGTTACCGCTGGTGATGTCACGCAGGCCTGCTACCGGGTCACCCGGCTCGATGCCGGCATAGAGGGCCGGCTGCATCAGACCGAGGGTCTTTCCGAGTGACTGCACGAGCCGCGCGGTCAGCGCAGCCCACAGCGGAGCTACCGCACTCGTGCCACCAATGACGGTCTGCTGTCCGTCAATCAGCACCTGGTAGCCGGTTGCCGGGTCAGCGTTGCCTGCCACATCGGGCACGCCGCGGCCCGGCTTGCCAGCCGGGCTGGCCGGGACGCCAGCGGTCGCCTGCCAGGTCGGCAAGCCGAACGTCTGACTGACGCCGCCGCCGGTCGCTCCGCCCTGGCTGCCGTCGTTCCAGACAGTTTCCGAGGTTATGGTGCCGGTCGCGGGATCGGCTTGCAGGCTGGTGCCGCCGCAAGCCAGCGCGTGCGGGCTGGATGCCGGGAAGTCCGCGTGCGGCTGTCCGTCGCTGACCCCGTCGCCGCTGCCGTTGTCGCCGGCCGCGGCGGTGACTGTCACGCCGAGCGCCACACCGTCGGCGATGGCCTCGTCTAGCGCCGTCATCGACTGGGCTGTCCAGGAGCTTTCCGGCCCGCCCCAGCTGATGCTGACCGCGGCTGGAGTGGGCTCGGCCTGCACGGCGGTGGTGACCGCGTCCACGAAGCCCTGATCGGTGTTGGGCGCGAAGTAGACAAGTTGCTTCGCGCCTGGTGCGACCGAGCCTACGACCTCGATGTCGAGCAGGACTTCGCCGTCGGCGCCGTTCGGCGCCTGGTCGGCGACATTGCTGGCGCCGTCCACGCCGACTGCCGTGACCGACGGGGCCGGGATGCCCAGGCCGCTGAAGTAGCTGTTCAGGTCGGCGGTGGAGAAGCCGCCGCCAAGCTCGATGATCGCCGACGTCTGGCCGGTGCCGTCGGTGCCAGCCGGGAATTGGTAAACGCCGGCGACCTGCGGCGGCGTGTAGGACACCTGTGCGGCTTCGCGGCTTCGCGAGCCGGAAATGCGGGCTCGCCTGCGGCCGGTGTCGAGACCGAGTACCGCGACGATAACGCCGTCCAGCTCCGCCGGGATCTGCAGGCTGCCGCTGCGGTAGCGGTGGGTGACGAGGTCTCCGTGCGGGCCGGGACTGGCCACCATGCTGAGCTCGGTGCCGAACGCCTGAGCCAGCGCTCCGGCGGGCCCGCTGACGGTGAGCCTGCGCGATTCCGGGTCCTCCGAAGTCACCTGGATGGCAGGGCTCATGGCTGGTCAGGACGCTGGCTATCAGTTCATGATCGGCGGGATCGCACCGTAGCGGCTGCGCAACTCGGTGCGTGACAGCCGGACTGGCGCCCCGTCGGCATCGCGGGGCAGACTGGCAGCGCGCCGCGTCACCACGGTCAGGTCGATCTGCTCCTGCGGGTCTACCGGGCCAGCCGGAACGGCATCGGGCAGTCGGCTCACGATGGCTTCCGGCGAGCGGGACTAACGAGCTTGGGGTCATTGGGTCGGCCTTTCTCTCGGGTAGCGCGGTCGGTGGCCGGTGCGGGTCCCTGGGCACGGCCGCTGGTGACTGACGGCGCATGTCCGTCGCCTCACAGTAAACCGCGCGGCCGCCCGGCAGGCAGCGCCAGCCGCCATTCCCGCACTGCCCGTCGGCCGGGCCCGGCTCGTCGCGTCGGCTGGCTACCTGCAGAAGCGCGCCCCAGTGGCGACGGACCTTGCCATCCGGCCGCGCCGCGAGGCGGCGGCGGATCTCTCCGTAGAGTCGGTCGCGCTGCCAGTCGCCATGTCGATGTGGCTTGAGAAGGTGTCGAGCAGCTCGATGTACGCCTCGGCGGTGTAGCTGATCTCCCAATCGAAGTGCCGGATCGCGGTGACGCTGAACAGCCCGCTGCCCTCGATCGCAGCCCGGTCATCGGGCTGCTCGCCGGGCGCGAAGTACCCGGTGCCGGGCGGCATGCCTTCGCCGATCTCGTCGTAGACGTCCTGGAGATCACGGAAGAACGGGTCGCCGCCCGGAGGAAAGACGTGATCGGTCCGCCAGATGGCCAGGTGCCCGCCTGGCCGCAGCAAGCGCCAGGCGAGCTGATACCCGACGGCCGGATCGATCCAGTGCCAGGCGGTCGCCGCGAAGACGAGGTCGAAACGCTCGGGTCCGGATGGCTGCCAGTCTTCGAACGCGTCCTGGACGACCTGCACGCGGCGGGTAGCGGGCCAGGTTGCTCCGTGCCGCCCGGGCAAGACGTGGTCCGGGCTCGAGGCAGGTGATGGCGAGGCCGCAGCTCGGCAAGCGGGGAGGTCGCCTTGCCCGTAGCCGCAGCCCACCTCGAGCGCCCGGTCGCCGGACCGCAGGCCGGTAGCAGAGAGCAGCTCCGCGTAAAGCTCGTCGGGATAGGCCGGCCTTGCCTGCTGGTAGCGATCGGCGACCGAATCGAAGGTGGCTTTGAGCCGGTCCCGGTCCCGCCGGGTGATGATCAGCCATGACTTGGCTACCGGCACCGGCCTTACCGCCGAGGAGAGAGCTCAGCTGGCACCGCGGCGACCGCCCGGCGCGGTCCAGGAGCTGGATCGCCACGTCCAGTATGAGCGCGATGGTGAGTGTGACGCCGATGCCGACTGCTGCGCCGCCGATGGTGTCAGTGAAGTAGTGGAACTTGGACGCGACCAGCCCGAGAGCCACCATGACGCCGAAGCCGGCCGACGCCGCAGCGAGGACGATGCGCATCGAGGCTGGCGCTTTCGTTGCCGGCGGCGCGATCAGCAGCACTGCTACGCAGGTGATCAGCGCGAACATGGCGGTCGCGTGTCCGCTCGGGAAGCTCAGGAAATCGATGTAGATCCGGTGGATGACGTGCTTGAGCAGTTCCGTGACGCCTGCGGCCACCGGGACGGCGAGCGCTGTCATGATCGCGCCGGCGTACCGGCGCAAAGCCAGGCAGCAGTAGCACAGCACCGCCGTGAGCAGTCCCATCGGAACCGTGTCGCCTACGGCTGCCAGCGGATCCAGCCCGATCCGGTGCGGCCACACCGTACGGAACACTGCCCTGTCGAGGGCATCAGGAGTGTGGCCGTGGTAGAAGAGCGCGCTCAGGACGCCGACGGTAATGGCGCACGCCACGATGATGGAGACTGCGCCGGGCCGGAACCGCTGGGGTATCAGGCGCTGCCGGGTGCTCCGCGCCGCGCCAGTCGGAACTGCCGCGGCTGAAGGCGGCCCGGTTGAAGCCGGCCCAGTACCAGCCGACACAGTACGAGTTGGCCCAGTACCAGTTGACACAGACCGAGCTGGATCAGTCACGGCTCGGCCTCCAACTGCTCGTTTCCACCCGGCTGACCAGGCTACCCCGTCACGGTGGCCGATAACGGGACCCGACGCAGCGGATTCAGCTCAGCTCGCCGGCGCCTTCGGCGGCGGGTGCCGATTGCAGGCGCGCGCTCCACTTCTCCTCGATGTGGCCGTACCGCCAGACCAGGACGGCGGTCACCCAGGTCACGACGAACAGGCCGACGATCGCGAAGCCTGCCACATTGATGTTGAAGTCGCGCATGAAGCCCCAGAAGCCACCGGCTCGGCTGAGCCCCCTGACGTCGGTGGAGATGAGGCCCAGGGTCTCGATCCCGCCGACCAGGAAGCAGATGCCGACCGACAGCCCGGTAATGGCCAGGTTGTAGAACACCTTGCGAACCGGATTGAAGAACGCCCATCCGTAGGCCAGGTTCATGAAGATGCCATCGGTGGTGTCCATCAGGGCCATGCCCGGCAGTGAACAAGATCGGCAGGCAGCAGATCGCATACCAGGGGATGTGCTGCAGGGCGAGGAATGCGGTCGTCCCGAGCAGCAGCACTTCAGTCGTGGTGTCGAAGCCCAGGCCGAACAGGAACCCGACCGGGTAGAGCTGCCACTCCTTGCTGATCGCGCGCATCCACCGGCCGAAGAACCGGTAGAAGAAGCCCCGGTTGTCCAGTTGCCGCTCGAGCTCGGCCTCGTCAAACGCACCCCGCCGCATCGCCCGGAAGACGCGAATGATGCCGGACAGGATGAACAGGTTCAGCCCGCCGATAAGGAACAGGAACGCGGCCGAGACCAGCGTGCCGAACAGCGTGCCGAACTGCTGCAACCCCGAGCCCGAGTTGAGGACCTGGTTGAAAACGACCTTCTCCGCGATCACGATTCCGATGCCCATCGCGACAACGACCGTGGAGTGGCCGAGCGAGAAGAAGTAACCGAAGCAGAACGGCCTTGGCTTGCCGGTGCCTTGCCGGTCGTTCATCTCCTTGCGAGTGGTGTTGTCGATGACCGCGATGTGGTCGGCGTCGAACGCATGGCGAAGGCCTAGCGTGTAGGCCAGGACGCTGACCCCGATGCCCAGGCCTTTGTAATGGGCGGGTATCACGAATGCGACGAAGATGCCGAACCCGATCAGGTGCAGGGCGAGGATGGAGCCGTACATCAGCGTTACCCGGCGCCGCTCGGCCGGAGTCATGGCTGCGAACGACTGCCGGATCAGCTCGAGAGCGCGAGGTTTGCGGTCCGCGGTCTGAGTCGCCACTATCCGCACGCTAATCTAGTTGCACATTACTTGCAAGTACGTCCTAGGTGCACTACGACGGGCCTACGCAGGCGGTGCCCGACGCAGGGAGATAGGTATGACCACGTTCCAGGCGGCCGACGCCGATCAGCATGGAGCCGGGAAGACCGCACGTCAGACCGTCACCATCGGAGCTGGTCCGCTGACAGCGGATGACGTGGTCGCCGTCGCCCGCGGAGGCGCCAGGGTCGAGGTCGGCGCCGAAGCGCTCGCAGCGGTCCGGCGGGGCCGCGAGATCATCGACGCACTGGCCCACGACACCGAGCCGCATTATGGCGTGTCCACTGGTTTCGGCGCCCTGGCTACCAGGCACATCCCAGCCGAGCTGCGTGCTCAGCTGCAGGCAAGCCTCATCCGCAGCCACGCTGCTGGCTCCGGACCGGCAGTGGAGCCCGAGGTTGTCCGGGCGCTGATGCTGCTTCGCCTGGCCACGCTGGCCAGTGGCCTGACCGGGGTGCGCGAGGTGACCGTGAACACCTACGCCGCGCTGCTGAACTCGGGCCTCACCCCGGTGGTCCACGAGTTCGGCAGCCTTGGCTGCTCGGGCGACCTGGCCCCGCTGGCTCACTGCGCGCTGGCGATTACCGGACAGGGCGTGGTTACCGATGCCGGCGGGCGCGAGTACCCGGCGGCTGAGGCGCTGGCTGCAGCCGGGATCACGCCTGTCCAGTTGCGGGAGAAAGAGGGCCTCGCGCTGATCAACGGCACCGACGGCATGCTCGGAATGCTGGTGCTGGCCATCGCCGACCTCCGCGACCTGCTGCGAGTCGCCGACATCACGGCGGCGATGAGCGTGGAGGGCCTGCTCGGCACGGACGCGGTCTTTGCCGCCGACCTGCAGGCACTGCGCCCGCATCCGGGGCAGGCGGCGGCGGCGGCGAACATGCGCGCGCTGCTGGCCGATAGCGCGATCATGGCCAGCCACCGGGGCCCGGAGTGCACGAGGGTGCAGGACGCCTACTCGCTGCGGTGCGCCCCGCAGGTCGCCGGGGCGGCCAGGGACACCGCTGACCACGCCGCGCTGGTAGCCGGCCGTGAGCTCGCATCGGTCATCGACAACCCGGTGATCACGCCCGACGGCCGGCTGGAGTCCAACGGCAACTTCCACGGCGCGCCGCTGGGCTACGTGCTGGACTTCCTGGCGATCGCCGCGGCGGACGTAGCCAGCATGTCCGAGCGCCGGACTGACCGGTTCCTGGACGTCGCCAGGAATCAGGGTCTGAACGCCTTCCTGGCTGCGGACCCAGGAGTGGACTCCGGGCACATGATCGCGCAATACACCCAGGCGGCCATCGTGTCCGAGCTCAAGCGGCTCGCCGTGCCCGCCAGCGTGGACTCGATCCCGAGCTCGGCCATGCAAGAGGATCACGTCTCGATGGGCTGGTCAGCGGCGCGGAAACTGCGCCGCGCCCTGGACGGGCTCCGGCGCGTGCTGGCCATCGAGTTGCTGACCGCCGCGCGTGGTCTCGAGCTGCGCGCGCCTCTAACGCCCGCGCCTGCCACCGGGGCGGTCGTGGCCGGGCTGCGCGCTGTCGCGCCGGGGCCGGGGCCGGACCGGTTCCTGGCGCCCGAGATCGAGTCCGCGATCGGTTACGTCGCTGACGGCGGGGCCGTTCGCGCGGCTGAATCGGTGACCGGGCCGCTCCGCTAACCCGGAGCGCGAACCGAGCCCGCACCGGCGCGGCAGGCAAGGATCAGATGACCGGCGGCAGGCCTGCCCTCGTCATCCGCCAGACGGCGCGCATTGAGATCGGCCGTCGCTGACCAGGGTCGATCCGCCAGCCCTCGGCGAAGCCGGCGAACCAGGTCTTCAGCGCGCCCGGCGCCCGACGCTCCCTGATCACAGTCAGCGCCGTCCAGTCCAGCAGGTAGACGAAGGCCAGCAGCCAGGGGAGGTTGCGCCGGGCGAGCAGGACGCGGTTGCGGCCGTCGTAGCGGTACCAGATGTCATGCCGCTTGTTAGACACCGGCGGATGGCACATCCGGGCATCGGCGTCGTACTCCAGCGTGTAGCCGCGCTCGATGAGCTGCCAGGCCAGGTCGGTTTCCTCGTGCGCGAAGAAGAACAAGTCCGGCAGCCCGCCGGCCTCGAGGTAGGCAGATCGCCTGGCCGCGAAGCCCGCGCCGACGAACGTGGTCACCGGCGAGGAGCGATCAGCGTCGCCAGCCCGCAGGCGCGGCACGTGCCAGCGGACCCCGGTGCCCCCGGTCGGGTCGACGACCCGGAACGCCAGCACCGCGAGCCGCGGATCGGCCGCGAACCGGTCGGCTACATGCTTGGCGATGCCCGGATCGGAGAACCAGCCGTCGTCGTCGAGGAAAATGACGATGTCGCCTGAGCTGGCGCCGACTCCGGCGTTGCGGCCGCCTGCGACGCCGAGGTTGGCCGCCAGCCGGATCGTATTCACGTCGTCCGGGACCGGCGGCAAATCGGCCCCGTTTCCGACCAGCACGAGCTCGACGCCGTCCGCGCGCAGCGGCTCCGTGCTCGCAATAGCCCGTTCGAGTTCGGCGGGCCGGGTGCCCATCGTGATGATCACGCAAGACACGGTGCTGGCTGGCGCGCCCGCGCCAGACCCGGCGTCAGCGCCTGCTGCCGCGCTCACGACAATCGCCGGGAGGCCATGATCGCGGCCAGGTGCGCGACGGCCATCAGCGCGGCCACGATCAGGCAGGCGATGAGCAGCACCCGGGTGGCAAGCAGGCCGCCGGCGATCTGGTCCGCGATAGCGGCCAGCAGGACCAGCACGGACAGCTCGATCTGCTGGATGATCCGGTGGATCTTCAGCAAACTGGCCGCGCGCCGGACCGTAGCCAGCCCGGCCGCGCGCGGCTGGAGTGACTCGTTGTCATGCGCCGGGGGCAGGCCCTGGACCGCCCGCGCGATGATGACGTTGTCGGTCTCGGCCTTGACCAGGCAAGCGAGTACGGCGGCGAGCAGGCCAGCGGTCACGTACTTGCCGGAGATCGTCAGCTCGCCCTGGGCGCGCACGCCAAGCCCGATCAGCATCGCGCTCTCGCACAGGTAATGGCCAACCCGGTCCAGGTAGATACCGCCAGCCGAGGTTCGCTTGGTAAGCCTGGCCAGTTCGCCATCGGAGCAGTCGAACAGCAGCGCGAGCTGTACCAGGATCGCGCCGGCAATCGCCGTCGCCAGGCCGCCGAAGGCGATCACCACGCCGCCCGCGATGCCGCAGGCGATGAAGGCGAGCGTGACCCCATTGGGTGACCAGCCCAGCCTCGCTAGCAGCCAGGTGGCCCGCGGCGAGATCTTGCGCATATACAGGCGGCCGAACAGGTGCTCGTCATTCACCCGGTCGACGACCCAGCGCGGCTGGCCCTCCGACTTCACCTCGCTCATGCTCGGCCGGGTCATGTGCCTCCGTTCGGGATCCTGCGTGGTCTCCGGAACATGCTAGGGCCAGCCGGCACCAGCCGGGATAATGCGCGGCCTCCAGGGCCTGCCCGGGCCACGCCACGCCAGGACAGCTATCCTCCGCTAGATGCGGCCGATCCCGCCCGAGCTCGCCGGTCATCCGGACCGGATCCGGTGGAACGCGCGCTACAGCGAGTCGGTGCCCTCGTTCACCCCGCACCCGGTGGCGCAGGCAGCCCTGGCGCTGCCATTGCCGGATGGCCCGGCTCTCGAGCTCGCCTGCGGCCCGTCCGGCAGCGCATTGCTGGCCGCGGCAACGGGACGGTCGGTGACCGTGGTGGACGCATCCGATGTGGCACTTGGCATGCTGGCCGACGAGGCAGAGCGCCGGGGGCTCGGCAGCCAGATCACGCCCGTCCTCGCCGATCTCGGCAGCTGGCAGCCTGCCCCAGCCGGATTCTCGCTCGTGCTCTGCACCAATTACTGGGATCGCAGCGTCTTCGCGCGCGCCCTGCCCGCGGTTCGTGCCGGGGGCGTGCTCGCCTGGCAGGCGCTGACCGAGGCGGCCCGGCGCGAGCACCCGCACTTGCCGGCGGAATGGTGCCTGCGGCCTGGCGAGCCGGGCTTCGCTGCTCCCGCCCGGATTCACCGTCCTCAGCCAAGACGACGAGGGTCCGGACCCGGCCACGAGGCGAAGGCTGCTCGCCCGACGACAAAATCAACCGACCTAGCAGGAAACGGGCTCGTCGGCGGCCGGCGCCAGCCTGCCGGGCCGCAGCCGCCACAGCGAACAAGGCCAGGCGCGCCTAGCCCGTCGGGTAGCTTTGCCGGATGCTCGCAGGCGGCTGGACGCCAGCAGATCGGGCCTGGTAGCGCCAGACTGGTCAACGGGTGTCGCTCTTGGCATCGGCGGGCTGGCGGGTGCCTACCTCGGCGCGCGGTTGCAGTCGCGGCTACCGGAGCAGGCCATCCGGCGGATAGTCGGCATTCTGGTTGTTGCCATCGGCGTGCGTTACCTGTGGTCGGGGCTCGGCTGACCCTCCGCCGTTGAGCGCTGCCGCGATCGCCGTGCCGAGAGCCCTGGCTACCGGCGGCGGGAACGCGTTGCCGACCTGCCGGTAGGCCGCGGTCTTGCGGCCGGTGAACTGCCAGGAATCAGGGAAACCCTGGAGCCTGGCCACCATCGGCACCGTGAGCTTCGGCGGCCGGTCGGCCGGGAAGCCAGGGCCCGGCGGGCTGTCGGCGATGCCGAGGCCGTCTACGCCAGCTTTCGCCAGGCCGCCCTGGCGCGCGTCGGCCCGAGATCAGGGCCGCCGTGCTTCTTGCTTCCGCCGACGATCGTCGGCGCGATCCGGTCCGCCTGCCTTACCCAGTCGGCCGCACCCGGCCACCCCGCTGAACCCATGAGGTCACAGAGCGTCGTGCCGACGGTGGGCGGCGGGCCTGACAGCGGCTCGGGCCAGCGGAAATCCGCCGCCCACGGCTGCGCGACCGCGACGAGCACGAATCGCGGCCGCAGCTGCGGAACGCCGTGCTCACTCGCGTTGACCAGCTGCCACCAGGCCCGGAAGCCGAGGTCAGCCAGCCGGTGCAGGACATGGCTGCGGTAACTGTCGAACCTCGCGGTGGCCAGTCCGCGAACGTTTTCGAGCAGGATGGCGCGCGGTCCGATCTCCGCGATCAGCCGGAGCGCCTGCGGGAAGAGGTCACGCTCGTCGGCGTCCCCGAGCTGGCGGCCGGCGATCGAGAACGGCGGGCACGGCACGCCGCCGGCGAACAAGTCGACGCCGGCGAAACCGTGCCCGTCAACGCTGCCGACGTCACCCTCGATGATCTTCCAGTCCGCGCCGCGGTTACGGCGAAGCGTCTCGCAAGCGTCCGGGTCGATGTCGATCGCTGCGGCGTGGGTGAAGCCGGCCTGCTCGAGGCCGAGTGCCTGCCCCCCGGCGCCCGCGCAGATCTCCATCACTGCCAGTTCGCCCACGCAACCTCCTGCCGCCGCACCTGTCTGGTTGATTCTGCTAGGCGGCCGCGGTGCGAAACGGTTTCCACGCCGTGTGCGGGCCTCGCGCCGAGATTTACCGCACGATGCGGTCTGGTGACCTGCGCGACAGTGGTCAAGCGTTCCATCGGACGTGCAGGTCCGGGGGCTTGCGGAACACCAGCCCTTGCGGAGCGCTCGGCCGGTCAGGATCCAGCCGGAGCCCAGGCAGCTGGTCCAGCAGCGCACCGAGCGCGGCCCGCGCTTCGGCCCTGGCCAGCTGCGCGCCGACACAGAAGTGCGGGCCAACCGCAAAGGACCAGTGCTGCCTCGCGTTTGTACGGTGCAGGTCGAAGCGATCGGGATTGGTAAAGACGACCGGATCCCGGTTGGCTCCGGCTAGCGAGACGACAACCAGGTCGCCGCGTCGGAGCTGCGCACTGCCGAGCGCGATGTCCCCGCTCGCGTACCTGTCAACGACCGCGGCAGCCGGCTTCAGCCGGAGCGCCTCCTCGACGGCATTCCCGGTCAGGCTCCGGTCGGCCGCCACCTCGCGCAGCGCGGCCTGGTCGCCGAGCAGGTACCAGACCGTATTGCAGATCATTCCCTCGGTCGTCTCGATGCCGCCGAACAGCAAGACCGCGGCATTCGACACGATCTCGTGCGGAGCCAGCCGCCCGGTGGCCGCTGTGAGTACGGACTGCGTGCCCGGCCGCTGCAGGCTTGCAGCGACGCAGTCGCTCAGTTCGCCGAATGCCGCGGCGGCAGCTTCGGGCACTGCGGTGCCCGGCCCGTCGCCTTCGGACAACGCGGAGACGCCGGCGACGATCGCGTCATACCAGGCGAGTAGTTGCGCTGGCGCGATGTCCAGGCCGAGCATCTCGGCCATGACCGAAACGGCGAGCGGCCCGGCCAGGCCGCGCCGCAGCTCAGCCCCGTTCCAGCCAGTATGGTTCCCGGTCCTGTCGGCCCGGTTCTCGTTCGCTGCCAGCGTCGTGACTAGCCGGGCGGCTTCGCGCTCGCAGGCCTGCGTCAGCCCGGCGCGCGTCTGCGGCTTGCGCAGCGCGCTGGCAAACGGATCGCGATGCCTGGAGTGCTCGGCGCCGTCGAGCGACAACATGCTCGGGCCGACCACGCGCGCCGTGGTGAATCGCGGATCGTCGACGGTGAACGATGCCGGATCGCGGAGTACCTGGTCCGCCAGGTCGGCGCGGGTGACCAGCCAGCCGTTCAGCGCCGGCAGCCAGGACACCGGCTCGGCAGCTCGCAGCCGCCGCAGTACCGGGTGCGGGTCCGCCACCAGTGCGGCAACAGTCACCTCGGCGCCGAGCGGATACTCAGCGCGGGCCACGTCTCTATTCTTACCCGTCGAGTCGCTGCCAAGGGCTAGCGAGCGGACAGGAACGGGGTGAGCGCTGCGATGACGGCGTCGCGGAGCGCGCCGGCGCGGTGGATCGCGTTGCCGGTCATTGCCCCGACGAAGCCCTCGGTGCGCTGGCCGCCGCCCGGCCCGAAGACTAGGTCGCAGGCCTCGCCGAGGTCGCGGCCTGCCAGCACGAGGTCCATCAGCGCACTCGGCACCTGCATCCGGAGCGTGCTGCCCAGGCCTTCCCGTCCGGCCCGGTCGATGACGACGGCCCAGCCAGCGTTGAACCAGCAGCCCTCGGTCTGCTGCAGCCCGCCCTCGATGCCAACGGCGTAGTCAGCCTGAGCGAAACCGATCGCGCCTGCCGCCCTGTTCCGGGCGCCGCGGATCGTCTCGGCGTCCGTCATCGGCTGAGCCGCTACACCCGACGAGACGTCGCAGCCGCGCACGCTCACTGGCTCGGCCGGCCAGAGGGCGCTGAAGGCCAGCCGGGCCGCCTCGATCTTGGCAGAGTTCAGCGAGCCCACCGCGACCATCATGCCGCCTGATGCTAGCCGGGCCTGCCGGCGGCCGAGCCTTAGCCGGCGGCCGAGCCCTAGCCGCCCGCCATAGCGTCGAGCACGGACCGCTGGCTGACCGGGCCAGTAACGTCGAGCCGGACCTCGCCGTTGATGCCGGCCAGCCGCCGCAGATGGGCAGGCAGCACAACCCGGATCATGGCAGCGTCTGCACCTCCACAGACAGGACGGCTGGCAGGTCGCGGACGATCGGTGCCCAGTGGTCGCCCGAGTCTGCTGATGCATAGACCTGGCCGCCGGTGGTCCCGAAGTAGATGCCGCAGTCGTCGAGAGAGTCGACGGCCATCGCGTCGCGCAGCACGTTGACATAGCAGTGCTGCTGCGGCAGCCCGTTCGTGAGCGGTTCCCACTCATCACCGCCGGTGCGGCTGCGATAGACGCGAAGCCGGCCGTCCGGCGGGAAATGCTCGGAGTCGCTGGTGATCGGAACCACGTAAATGGTCTCCGGCTCATGCGCGTGGACGTCGATCGGGAAGCCGAAATCGGTCGGAAGGTTGCCGCTGATCTCCCGCCACGTATCGCCGGCGTCGTCGGTGCGCATGACATCCCAGTGCTTCTGCATGTAGAGGACCTCCGGGCGGGACGGGTGCATCGCGATCCGGTGGACGCAATGACCGACCTCGGCGTCGGGGTCCGGGATGCCCTCGGACTGCAATCCGCGGTTCACTGGCCGCCAGGTCTGGCCCCCGTCGTCAGACCGGAACGCGCCGGCCGCGGAGATGGCTGCGAACATCCGGCTCGACGTGACCGGATCCAGGATGATGGTGTGCAGGCACATTCCGCCGGCACCCGGCTGCCACGAGGACCCTGAGCCGTGGCCTCGCAGCCCGGCCAGCTCGTGCCAGCTCTTGCCGCCGTCGGCAGTCTTGAACAGCCCGGCATCCTCGACTCCTGCGTAGACCGTGTCCGGGTCGTCGAGCGCAGGCTCCAGGTGCCAGACCCGCGCGAACTCCCACGGATGCGGGGTGCCGTCGTACCACTGGTGCGTCCCCGGCGTGCCGTCGTAGCTGAACTCGTTCCCGACCGGCTCGAAGGTCGCACCGCCGTCGTCAGAGCGCTGGATCACCTGTCCTGACCAGCCGCTGCTTTGCGAGGCATAAATCCGGTCCGGGTCGGCGGGCGACCCCTTGAGGTGGTAGATCTCCCACCCGCTGAAGTGCGGCCCGGTCACGTCCCACTTATCGCGCTTGCCGTCCGCGGTGAGCACGAACGCGCCCTTGCGCGTGCCTACCAGTACTCGTACGCCGCTCATCTGTGCTCCGTCCCTGGGTCTTGAGGTGCACGCGGGCAGATGCCCCGCTACTAGCACGACGATCGGCGGCGCCCGTTCCGGACACTGCGGATCGCCCAGATGTCTGTCTACTCTGCCAGGCGCAGGCCGGCTGCTCTACTGCCACATTTCTTGGCGGCCGGCTTTGTGCCGGAGCCCGGGCGGACAGTCAGCCTGGCGTAGCGGTTCGCTGGGCTGGCAGGCTGTCGGCTTGTTGTGCGAGGAACTGGCCGCGAGCGATAGCTATGACGGTGCGCGCAGCGATCGCTCCGATGAACAGGGTAATCGCGGCGATCGCGGCAATGGCGTACCCGATGGCGCCGGGCGGATTGGTCCTGGTGATCCATTCCAGGGCGCAGGTGATCGCGATGGCGTAAGAGAAGGTGAAGGCCCAGAATCCGGGTGAGAACCGGAGTTTGCGGTAGACGGCGATGAGGCGAACCTGGACCAGGGCCATCAGGACCAGATATCCGCCGATCGCATAGGCGATCACGGTGGTGCCGCGGCCAGCGGCCAGAGCGAACCAGGCGACCCCGGCCAGGGCGGGCGGTGCCAGTTCGATCGCGGTGACGGGCTGTAGAGCTGCAGGCAGGCGCTTGGCGGTAACCAGCCGGCCCAGTACGACTGAGCCCATGATCACCCAGGACAGAATGCCGACGCCGAAGGCTGCCTCGGCCAGCCCGTGCAGATGAACCTGGGACAGAGTGATCGCGCCCACGAAGCCGCCGGCCACACTGGGCAGGTAGTAGCCGGGATGAACGGAGGCCTGGTCGAGGTCGCCGGCGATCCACTGGCCACCGAGCCAGCCCGCCACGGCGATAGTGATCGCCAGGAAGACAACCACGAGGGCCCGTCCGGCGCCGAAGGACACGCTTGCCAGGGCCGCGGCCAGCATCATCGCGGCGATCGCCGGCACAGCGAGAAACGGCGCCTGAACCGGGTCCCGCAGGTCGGCAAGCACTCGCCGTGGGCCTTGCGCAGCATAAAGCCAGGCCAGGACGATCAACACGATGGCGGCAAGGATGTAGATGGCATCCGGAACTGCGCTCGGCGTGCCAAGTTTCGTCCCGGCGGCATGCCAGGCGGTGGCCAGCCCGGCTAGTCCGAGCGGGACGCCGAACAGATTCGGCTGGACTCTCAGCCGGCCCGGCCCGGCATAGGCCTGGCCCGGTGCACCCAAAACGAATGCAGCGTGATACTGCTGCCGGATCTCCGCCATGGCTAAGGCCCCCTCGTTAAGCGGCTGGTCACCCCCGCGTCATCCATCAGCCAAGACCAACGCTAACTCGCCGCCATCGAGGCCCCTGCCGCCGGCTGCCTTGCCGCCCTCGGTGGGACGACAGGGTGGCAGTGGCGCGTCATTCGCCCAGCAGCCAGCGGCCTGGCGCGATGAGCTTCCGCGCCTCGGCGGGTCCCCAGGAGCCGGCCGCGTACGGCATGACCGCTGGCGGGCTGGCGAGCAGCGGGTCGGCTACCTTCCACACTGCCGCCAGGCCGTCAGGCCTGGTGAACAGCGACCGGTCGCCGATGAGCACGTCGTGGATCAGCCGTACGTAGGGCGGCAGCGGGTCAGCGTGGCTCAGCGTCGCTAGCGGGACCGCCACCCGGGCCGTGTCGAGCGCTAGCCCCGGACCAGGCTTCTTGGCCACCAGCGACAGGTCGATCTCGCCGTCACCCGCCAGCGAGAACGACAGCACATTTGAGTCGTCGGGCAGCTGGTCGGCGAGCGGGCGGCCGGGCTTGCGCAGAACCAGGCTGACCCGCTGCTTCGTGGCCGCCAGCCGCTTGCCGGTCCGCAGGTAGAACGGGACGCCACGCCAGCGGTCGGTGTCGATCCAGAGCCGCGCCGCGACAAAGGTGTCCCTGGTGGATCCCGCCGCGACGCCGGGAACGTCCTGGTAACCGGAGAACTGACCGAGCACGACCTCAGCAGGATCGATTGGCCGGAAGCAATTGATGACCTTTTCCCGTGCTGCCTGCAAGTCGGTGGCGCCGAGACTGGCGGGCGGCTCCATCGCGATTTCGGCAGCGACCTGGAACAGGTGCGTCACGAGCATGTCCAGCACCGCACCGGTAGCGTCGTAAAACACCGCCCGGTCGGAGATGCCGAGTTTCTCGGGCACGTCGATCTGCACGGACTCGACGTTCTCGCGGTTCCACATACCGGAGAACAGGCCGTTCGCGAACCGCAAGACATGCAGGTCCTGGGTCGCTTCCTTGCCCAGGAAGTGGTCGATCCGGTACACCTGCTGCTCGTCGAGCACCGAATGGACGGCGCGGTCGAGCTCCCGGAACGCCTCGGGTGAGGTGCCGAACGGCTTCTCGTAGACCACCCTGGCGTCGGTCGCCAGCTGGTGCTGACCGAGTGCCTTGGTGAGCCCCCCGAAGGCAACCGGCGGCACCGCCAGGTAGTGCACCAGCTGCGGATCGCCACCCAGCGACTGTCTGGCCTTGCTCAGCACGTCGAGCATGCTGCCTGGACTGTCGCTGCTGAAACCGCCACCAGCGAAGAACAGCCGCTGCGCGAAAGAGTCAAACGCGGGCTGCGCTGGCTTCGGCCCGAATTCGGTGAGCACGTCGTGCACATGCTTACGGAAGTCCTCGTGCGCGACGTCGCCACGCCCGTTGCCGACCAGCACCCACTGCCTGGGCAGCAAGTCCTGCATGGCTAGCTCGTAGAACGCCGGGATGACCATGCGCTTGGCCAGGTCACCGGTGGCACCGAAGAGCACGAAGACGGTCGGGCCGGGATGCGTGCCGGGCTTACTGACGCTTTCCGTTGTCGCCATGACACCAACGTATGTGACGGGGCCGGAGCCGGTTCGGGCACCGCCGGCGGCCGCCGGCGACATAGGGGCGATTGCCTCAGCGGGTTACTTCTTGGTCGCGTCGACGACCGTGGTCACTACCCCGGTCGCGACGTCGTAGACGTGGCCGGAGACGCGGACGTCCGGCGAGATCCCCTGGGCCCACAGCACGCGCTCGACGTCCGTCCGGACCGTCCGTGCCGGATCAAGTACCTCGGTGTCGGTCAGGGTGCGCTCGTCGGCGCCGACGCGCTGAGCGAAGCCGTGGCGCAGTTCATCATCGGCCAGCAGGGTGGATCCGCAGTCGGTGTGGTGAATGATCGCGACCTCGAACCACGGGCCTTCCGGAGCCTTGGACTCGACCAGGTAGCTGATGTAGGCGATGTCCTTGAGCACCTCGGGAGTAACCCGGCCGCCGATATTGCGTTCGACGACCGCTTCGCCGAGCTCGATCCCGAGAAACTGCGCCGGGTCGACCCGGCAGTCCACGCACGTGACGATATACAGGCTCAGCCGCGGGAGGAACGGCAGGCGCGGCGCGCCCAGCCGGGCGTCAGTGCGGGCAAAGGCCTGATTCCGCTCGAGAAGCGGGGCGAGGTTGGACATTTATCTGCTCCCGGTTGCTGGTCGACATGGCACGACCAGTGCAAGCGTGCCAGTGCATACCGAGACAATGCTGGCATCGGCTGCTCCGCACTGCTGGCCGCGACGGACCCGGTCGTGGTACCCGTTTAATGTCAGTCGGAGCGCACCGGAGGGGAATTGACCGTGCGGTTGACCGAGTTCCAGGCCCTGAGTTTTGACTGTTACGGGACCCTGATCGACTGGGAAGCCGGGCTGGCCGGCGTGCTGAACCCGTGGGCAAGATTGGCGGGCCTTGATCTTGATGACGAGGCCTTTCTCGCCGCTTATTCACGGCACGAGGCCGGGGCTGAGACCGCGTATCCGGGCGAGCGATATCCGCAGATCCTTGCTCGCAGCATGCGGGCACTCGGCGCGGAGCTAGGCTCGCCGGTAAGCGAGGACGATGCGGATCGCCTGGCGCGCTCGGTTCCGGACTGGCCGGCATTCGCGGACTCGGCTGACGCACTTGCTGTGTTGAGCAAGCGATTCAAACTGATCATCTTGTCAAACGTGGACCGCGACTCATTCGCGGCAAGTAACAAGCGCCTCGGTGTCGAGTTCACCAGCGTGATCACGGCGGAGGATGTCGGTTCTTACAAGCCGTCGCCGCGCAACTTCGAGGCGCTCGTCGCCGAAGCGGATCGACTTGGCGTGCAGGATGGCAGGCTGCTGCATGTGGCGCAGAGCCTGTTTCACGATCACGTACCTGCGCAGCAGGCTGGCCTGCCGACCGCGTGGATCAACCGGCGCAAGGGACGACCAGGCTGGGGAGCGACACCAGCGCCGCCAGTTCGCGTCGTCCCCGACTGGGAGTTCGCCTCCATGGCGGCGCTAGCCGGTGCAGTGGCTTCGGACGCTGTGACTGGCGATGCCGGCGACGCTGCGGCTGGCGATGCCAGGTCGGACACGCCCGCCTAACTTGGGCGGGTTGTCGGGCAATAATCTGGGCACAGTATCTAAATACAGCCCATGACCTGCGGCGTCGGTTAGCAGCCGGGATGCAGGAGATTACATGGCCACGATAGTGAGCGATCGGACCACAATTTATTCCGGCGCAATCGTCCAAGGCGCCGTGGTCGTCATCTTCTCCGCGTACACAGCCGTCTTTGTCGCTCGAAATCACTATGACCTGACACTCGGGCAGTACGCCGCCTTGTTCATACCGCAGATCGCCGCGGCTGTTGTCGCGGCGCTGTTCGCGGCTAACCTCGGCAGCTGGCTCCGCGCGAAGCGCGCGTACCTGGCGGGGCTCAGTTGCAGCCTGGTCGGCCTGGCTCTGCTGATCGCGACCGAGTGGGCCGAGCGGCTGCCAGTTAGTTACTCGCTGCTGCTGGCCGCAACGGCTTTCGTGGGTGCCGGGATGGGGCTCACTTTCTCGTTCCTGCGGTGTTACGCCGTGAGCCTCAATCCGCTCCACACCAGACGGCAGATCCTGCTAATGAACGCGTTGCTAGCGGCAGGCATGACAGCTGCGCCGGTCTATGCCCTCCTCACCCGCACGACGATTGCCTGGTGGAGCCTGCCCCTGGTGCTGGGAGTCTTGCTCGTCGCCCAGATGTCGCTGAGCGGCTCATTGCGCGCGCCGCCCGACGGAGCGCCGGCGCGGCGAGCCAACCGGCCCGTTCCCCGGCCGCTACGCGCTTACCCAGGGCTCGCTCTGCTGTACGGAATTTGCGCAGTTGTCTGCCTGACCGCCCCTCATTTCCTCACCGGCACAGTGCCGAGCTCGCATCACCTGCACATGCTTGAGCTGGCAGAAGTGGGCTTCTGGGCAGCGCTAGTGGCCGGCGGCAGGGTGGTGTTCGCGATCATCGACGGCATGAAGTCGCGCCAGCACCTCGCGAGCATGGGGGTATTCATGATCGGGATCATTCTTCTGGTGCTGAGCGCCACGCTGACCCGATATGACATCATGCACGTAGGAATTTATGTGCTGGCGGGTGTCGGCTGCGCTGCGTTGCTGCCAATCGATACCCGGCCAGGAAACGAGCACATAGCTGCCTTCCCGCTTGCGGTAACCGTCGGGCTTATGGCTGTTTTCCCAGTTGGCCTCGGTCTGTCACGCGTTGTATATGCCACCATCGAGCGCAATGGCATGAGTCCGCTCGAGACTTTCCTCGGCGTCGCGGTATTGGGGGCGACAGCGTGCATCCTGCTGATGCCGGCAATGCTCAACTGGCGCACGATGGGATATTCCGACATGCCGCTCGGCCGGAATTCAAGGCTGTCGGCCGTCGTGCATTCCGGCATCGCGGCCCTGCCGGGTGGTGTGGCAACGGACAGGACGCCTCGCCCGCGGGACCACGCTGATGATGCCAGCCGAGCCTCCGAGCCCGGCGGCGCGACCGCGCTGCCTGATGGCCAACATGGAAGGTCGCGCGGCGACCACTAGCGCCAGTGAGCGGTTTTCGGCTCGGCTGAGTGTCGGATATTCCGGTGCGACGGCGATATCCGGATCCTGGCCAGTGGTCGCTCCTCGCCGTCCGCCCGAACTCCCGGAAGAAGACAACCGGACAGATAACAGCGGCGGCCGTGAGCAAGGCGGCGCGACCGCGCTACTCCGGAGCCGGCGGCGAGATTCCCGCAGCCGCGACGCGTAGCCGCGGCCACCGCAGCCGGCGCCAGGGATCCCCGGCTGCCCAGCTCGCGATCATCGCTGCGGCCACGCCGCAGGTGACCCACAGCCGCCAGGCGTCGGTCCAGTGCTGCCGCTGCGCACTGGTCATGGCAGTGATGGCAGCGGGCAGCAGATGCACCGGGAGCAACGCGAGACCCCCGACCATGGCCAGAGCCAGCGCCGCTGCGGCGAATCCCGACTGGTCGCGCCATCGGGTCCGGTCAAGGCTCGCGGCCAGCGCTATCGCGAGTGCGCACCAAGCGGCGAATTCGGCGGTGAAGGCGACCCAGGGCAGTCCCGCGACCCCATGACTGGCGAGCCCATGGTTGACAGTGTGCAGGTCCGCTGCCAGCGCACGGGCCGCGACCTGAAGCTGGATGAGACAACTCAGGGCGAGCACCGGCAGCGCCAGACCGACCCTGATGGCTGGCGTCAGCCACGGCCAGGCCGGCAGCGCCCCTGTCAGCTGCCGGTAGGGGTCGTGCATCACGAACGCAAGCCCCGCCACGACCGGCACGAAACTGGCCCTGATGCCGGCGCCGAGGTCCACCGGCGTCTCGATTGGCCCGGCGAATATCCGCAGCGCAGCGGCGACACCGATCCCGGCGAGGCAGCCGGCCAGTAACGGCCCCCACGGCAGCAAACCGGCCACATGCCAGGCGAGCATCGCCCGGCTGCCGGCCTGCCGCCGGCTAGGGATCGCGGCGTGGGCTGGAGCCCTGCGCGTGGCAGTCACCGGCAGACCTGGGTAGGCGGGGTGTATTGCCCGTACATGGTGTTGCCCTTGGTATAGGGCAGGTCGGGCCGCGCCGCAGGCTGCCGGGGCAGCCTGAGCCCGAGCGCGGCGGCCAGCTCGGCCGTCGTCGCCTGCGGGCTTATCCAAAACCGCCAGCGGGCGCCGAGCACTGCCTGGACCGTGCGGTCGGGCAGCCGCAGCATCTCTGCTGCGAGCGCAGCCCCCTGCACGGTCGCCGCCAAACCCACGGACGGCCCGGACCCTGTCTCGGTGACGGTCGCAACCCACCGCTTGCCGACCTGAGTCGAGCCGGCTGTGCCGGTTCCAGCGAACGCCGATCGCGTCGCGGCCGTCGAGCCGGCCGCCAGCCACAGCGCTACGGCCTCGCGGGCCTGGCCAACCGGCACGCAAGCCAGAACGGCGATGCCGCCCTGACCACCGCCGCCGGGGACGGCGTAGTTGTAGGACACCCGGCGGCCGGTCGTCGGCAGGCCGGTGGCCCAGTCGGCAGTGCTCACGGCGAGCCCGAACTGGGCAGCGCCTAGGTAGCTCCCAGAGTTCCAGTTCGCGTCGGTGTAGACCGGCGGGACGCTAGATCCGGAAACCAGGCGCGAGTCAGACTCCAGCGCTTGCTGGAAGTTCCCGACGGTCGTTGCCTGCGGGGATGGAGCCGCCCCGCCGTTGCTCGTCAGTCCGGTCGACGACAGCAGCGGCGGCACGAAGAAGTCGAGGTCCCAGACCTGGCGGACGGTAAGAACGGGCAGGCTGGCATGCGGCAGTCGCGCCAGCACTCCGTCGACGGCGACCGCCCACTGCCGGACCAGCGGCCTGAACGCCGGGTAGTAGCAGTACCGGACGTGCTGCGTTCGCTGGCACTGCTGAAATTGAGCCCGGCTGCGTCACCTCGCGGGCCATCGTGCCGAGCACGCTCGCGGGTACCGGCTGTGCCTCCAGCCATCCGCTCCAGCAGGTAACCCCGATTGCAGCCACGGCAAGCACGGCCGCGACACGCCGGCGAGCGAGCACCGGCCAGAGGGAGGCGACGGTAGCCAGAACGATCAGGCTGGCCAGGTCGGCCAGGTGCGCCGGCGGCGGGTACGGCACGGTCAGGCCGGGCAGCGAATTGAGCAGATCTCCCGGCGCGCTCCACGGGAACAGCCACGCGGTGCCGTCGGGAAGGTGGATCGGGTTCGAGAAGCTCAGGACCAGGTCAATCTCGATCAGCCCGAGCACCAGGACCGCGAGTATCCCGGCCATCGGATGCTGGCGCCAGCAGCCGAGCGCGACTCCGAGAGCACCGCCCAGGCAGATCAGCAGCAGACCCCCGGCGAGCACCCACAGCCGCGGCGAGCCGAGCGTGCCAGCGTGGTCCAGCCACTCCACCGCGCCCGCAGTCAGGGCTGCGCCAAGCACGACCGGGCCGGTCACGCTCAGCAGGTGCCCGCCGGTCCGCGTCGCGGCCGAGGTCGGGTAGCTGGCGTACAGCTGTTCCATAGCGTCCCGCCGGACCCGCGTGGCCGCCAGCTGACCGGCGATCAGCACACCGCCGGCCGCGGAAAGCAGACAAGCCGCGATGCTGACGTCCGCGGCCCACCAGAACCCTGGCTGGCCCAGCCCGTAGTCCGCCAGCGGCCGGTAGAGAGTCCGGTTGTTGAGCCAGATCAGCCAGGCCGAGATTGCCAGGCCGGCGAGCACCATCGGGTTGCGGATGAGCCACAAGGTCTCGCGCAGGCCGGCCAGCAGTAGCACCCGCGTGCCCGTCCCTGGCCAGGTAGCCTTGCCGCTCTTTACCGACTTCGCCGAGGCGCCCGCACGCGGCACGTGCAGCGCTACTGATTCCCGGCTCATCCCGCGCCTCCGTCGCGTCCGGCCGCGCCGGAGAGTACCAGATAGCCGTCCTCGGCCGTAGGTGCGACGATTTCGGTGCCGGGCGCCGGGGCGGCGCCGATGTGCCGCCAGCGTCCGTCGCCTGCCCGCCAGGACAATTCAGCGGAGGCGTCACGATCGGCGGCGAGCCAGACGCGGCCTGCGGCCAGCGCGGCCAGCTCGGCGGGCCGGCCGCAGAACCGGACCTGGCCGGCCAGCAGCACGACGACCGCCGAGCAGACGGCTGTCACGTCCTCGACCTGATGCGTAGCCAGCAGCACGACCGGGTCGCCGGGCAGCTGCGACAGCAGTTCGCGGAACCGCAGCCGCTGCTCGGGGTCCAGGCCGGACACCGGCTCGTCGAGTATCAGCAGTTCTGGCCGGCCGAGCAGGGCCTGGGCAAGGCCGAGGCGGCGCCGCATGCCGCCCGATAGCGTGCGGATCCGGACACGTGCCTTGTCGGTCAGGTCGACGGCGGCCAGCACGCGGGCGACTTCGGCGCGCCGGGCGCGGGAGTCGGTGATCTCCTTCAGGATCGCCACGTAGTCCAGGAACGCCGCAACGGTGAAGTGGCGGTGGTAACCAAGGTCCTGCGGCAGGAACCCGAGCCTGCGCCGGATCTCCAGGCGCTGTGCCGGGACGGCCGGATCGTAGCCGAGCACGGATAGTCGGCCAGAATCCGGTGATGCCACCGTGGCGAGGATCGAAAGCAGCGTGGTCTTTCCTGCTCCGTTCGGTCCGAGCAGGCCGATGACGCCCCGGTCCAGTTGCAGGTTCACGTCGTCCAGCGCGACGGTGCGCCCGTACCGTCTGGTTAGCTGTTCAACCGAGATCGCCGCCACCGCTAGCGCGCTGTTCCCCGCCACCCTCGTCACCCCATCCAGCCGTAGTCGATCGAGTCGCGCCGCGCCACGAACAGCGCGACGCCTCCGAGCAGCACCGCCGCGGCGGCCACCTGAGCGGCCGCGCCGAAAGCAGCGGTCAGCTTGCCTGCCGTCGCCGCGAGCGCGATGACCAGTCCCATCCATCCGGCTGCCACCGCGGCTACCGCCACCTCCGGGCGGATCACCGTGGCCAGGCCGAGCGCGGCGCCGCACAATGCGAGCGCAGGCAGCAGCAGGGCCACAGCGAGCCACATCGGCCCGGGTAGGGCCAGCGCGGCAAGTGCGATGGGCACAAGGGTCACAGCGACGGTCGCCGCTGTCCGGACGCACAGCAGCCACAACATCGACACAGGCGCGGCGCTGGCAAGCTGGTAGGCCGGGTCGAGTGGGCGGCTAAATGCTGCCGCCACTGCCGCGAGCGGCAACAGTGGCGCGAGCACCAGGAACGGGGCCAGCGCCGGCCAGTTGGTCTTCCCGGGCAGCACGAACAGGCCTGGATCGTGCAGGAACGGGAGGTTAGGTAGCTGTGCGGCACCAACCGCGATGGCTAGTACCAGCAGCACGCCGGTGAGCCAGGACCGGCGCAGCGACGGTGTCGCCGCCAGCAGCAAGATGACATGCTCTGGCACGCCGCAGCGGCGAAGCAGCCGGCCGAGCAGGCCAAGCTCAGGCAGGCTCACCCTGACGAGCAGTTCGGCCCGGTTCGCGGCCAGCCGGCCTGCGTCGGTACAGCTGGTCAGCAGCGTCCGGCAGGCCGGGCAGCCGGGCACGTGCGCCTCGACTGACCACTGTCCAGCCGGGTCAAGGCCGTCGGCCGCGTAGGACGCGACAGCCGATGGCGGCAGCACGCCGCACCAGGCCGCGTCGTTAGCGCTCGTCACGTCAGCTCTCCCGTCACGTCAGTGCCTCCCGTCACGCCAGTTCTCCCGTCACGCCAGCGCCTCCCGCAGTTGCATCCGGGCCCGGTGGCATCGCGACTTGACCGTTCCGGCCGGAACGCCCAGTAGCTTGCCGGCCTCTGCGCAGGTGAGCCCGTCCAGCACTGTCGCCTGCATGGCCGCCCGCAGCTCCGGAGACAGCCTGGTCAGCGCCTCGCCGAGTCGGCCGTGCTCGATTCCGAGCAGCACTTCGTCCTCGGCCGACTGCACCAGGTGATCGCTCGCGCCGTCGCGGATGATCAGGGCACGAGAGCGCAACGCCTTGCTCTCCGCTCGCATCGCATCGATCAGCCTCCGGATCGCGATGGCCCACAGGAACGCGGCGACATCGCCCTCGCCGCGGTAGCCCTTCGCATTGCGCCACAGCGTGAGGAAGGTGTCCTGCAAGGCGAGATCGACGGTGTCCGCCGAGGCGCACCGCCGTCGCAGCCGGACCAACAGCCAGCCGGCATGCCGGTCGTACAGTTCGGCTAGCGCGGCTTCGTCGCCGGCCGTCACCGCGCGCAGCAGTGCCGCGTCAACGGCGTTCTGCGCGACGGGGTTCACGTTCCAGATTGTCGCTGCCAGGGCGCCGTTCGGTTCACTGTCTTCGTCAGGACCCCGGGTAAACCCGGATTCATCTAGGTCCGAGCGGCGTCAAAGCGCCGTGACCAGCACCGGGCCGCCCGCGGGATCGACGTCGGGAGCCCAGCTGCCGTCCAGGCGGATACTCCGCTCCGGCACCAGCCGTGCGTGCGCGGACTTAAGCAACCGGCCATCCTGGCGTACCTCGAGTCGCGCCCGGCTGGCGAAGGAGCGGGACCGCAGCACGAACTGGCCGCGCGGCGGCTCCGGGCGGGCCGGGCTGACCCCGTTCGGGGAGATCCACAGCAGTGGTTCAGTAACCATGACGGGAACGGGCACGGGCAGGCCAGCCGCTTGGTTAGCCTGCCCGGCGGGAACAGGTGACGGCCGGCCAGCCAGGTACGCCGCTACGCTGGCTGCGGCATGCCTGCCGGATAGCGCCGCTACGTCCGCTGTCTCAGCTGCATGCACGAGGTTGCCTGCCGCGAACATCCCCGGAACCGACGTGTTCAGCGCGGTGTCGACCGCCGGGCCGCGGGTGCCCGGATCAAGCTCAGCCCCGGCGAGCCTGGCCAGCTCGTGATCCGGGATCCAGTCGCCGGTGAACACCACGAGCTCGCACGGCACGGTGCGGACGCAGCCGTCACGGTCGTCCCGCAGCATGACACCGGAGACCTCGTCTCGGCCGGCGATCCCGGTCATCGTGGTCCGCGTCCAGACCGGCACTCGCCAGCGCAGCCGGGCGCCCAGCCGGAACGCGGCGAAGCTCTGATGCCGTGGCTGGTCGGTGACCAGGGCCGTCACTTCGGCGCCGGCGTGCGTGAGGGTCAGCATGGCGGAGAAACTGACGTGCTCGGCGCCGACGATCACTGCCCGGCCAGTCAGTCGCTGGCCGTGCAGATAGACGCGCTGCTGCAGTTCGCCAGTGGTCATCACGCCAGCAGGCCGGCTGCCGGGTACCAGCCTGGCCGACCGCGGGCGTTCGCGGCAGCCGGTGGCGAGGAGGACGGCACGGGCATGGACGTCCTCGATCCCGGCCTGACTGGTCAGCATGGCAGTGATGGGGCCGGGCTGTTGAGCTAGCGTCGAGGCGGGCCAGCTGGCCCCCTGCCAGTTAGTGAGCGTCGTGCTGGTCCGCAACGCAACTCCGGCAGCACCCGCCGCCAGCCGGTAGTGCTGCGCGTAGGCAGGTCCGCTCAGCAGCCGGTGCAAGTCGCGGATGCCGTAACCGGTGTGGGCGCAGTGCCGAGGGATGCCGCCGGCCTGAATTTCGCGATCGACCACCAGCACATCGCTGACGCCGAGCCTGCGCA
The DNA here is from genome assembly GCA_963815575.1 of uncultured Actinomycetota bacterium. Taxonomy (GTDB): domain Bacteria; phylum Actinomycetota; class Actinomycetes; order Streptosporangiales; family Streptosporangiaceae; genus JAJYUU01. Next base: position 320,727 of record CAWFHE010000001.1, read on the forward strand.
GTTCGATGGCCGCCGCCAGCCCGGCAGGCCCGGCGCCGGCGATGAGCACGTCGACGTTCACGCCTGTACCTGTCCGTCCGGCACGGACATCAGGCTCGCGACCCTCGCAGCGCAGAAGAATCCCTGGCAGCGCCCGTTGGTCGCCCTGGTTCGCCGCCGGAGTCCGTCGATGTCGGCCGGCGGCAACGGGCTGGCCAGCGCGTCCCTGATCTCACCTCGCGTCACCCGCTCGCAGTGACAGGCGATGTCGCCGTATGCGGGGTCAGCGGCGATCTTCGCACCGTCTTGATAAGGCCGCTGGCCGGCCTGCCCGATGTAGGGCATGACCGGCGCCGAGGCCGGGCAGCCATCGCGTGCCCGCAGGGCGAGTCCGGCGTCCGCGAGCTGCTCGACGACGTACTCCGCGATGCCGAGCGACGCCGTGAGCCCGGTGGACCTGATCCCGCCGACGCACGCGTACTGCCGGCTCGCGTCGACCCGGATCTGATAGTCGCGGTGCTCGGTGGCCGCACGCAGGCCGGCGTAGGTAGCAGTGACTTCCTCGCGGACCAGGTCGGGCATGATCTTGCGGCCGGCGGCGAGCAGCGAGCTGAGGCCGGGTTCGGTGGTAACAGTGTCGCCGCGGTCGGGGACGTCCTGTGCTGTGGGTCCGAGGAGCACGTTGCCGTAGACGGTAGGCGCGACCAGGACGCCCTTAGTCTGCGGCGTCGGCACCGGCAACAGGATGGAGCTGACGAGCGGCCGGGCGAGCTTGTCGAAAACGATCAGCTCGCCGCGGCGCGGCTGGATCGTGAAGCCGCTCCCGCCGAGCATTGCATCGATCCTGTCGCTTTCCAGCCCGGCGGCATTAACGAGCCAGCGGCACCGAAGTGTCCCGTTGTCTGTGCTGACCTCGTGCCAGCCGTCGGCGGCAGTTACCCCGAGTACCCGCGTGCGGAGGCGAAACCGGACGCCCGGCCTGCAGCGCCTCGGTTGCGTACGCAAGCGGCGTCGTCCACGGGCAGATGATGCTCTCGTCCGGGATCTCCAGCGCGCCGAGCGCGCCCGGTCCTAGATGTGGCTCGCGGGCGTACAACTTGTCCGCGGGCACGTACCGGGTCGCCAGGTAGCCGTTGCGTCGGGCCTTCTCCTCGATCCCGGCAAGGTCCGCATGCTGATCGGCAGACCAGGCCACGAGCAACGCGCCGGTTCGCTCCAGCGGGATCCCGGCCTGCTGCGAATAATCCCGCAGCAGCTCAGCGCCGCGGCGAACGAGCTGGCTCTCCAGGCTGCCGGGCACGGCGTCAAAACCGGTGTGCAGGATCGCCGTATTGGCCTTCGTCGTGCCCGTGCCTACGTCGTTGCCCGCGTCGGCTATCTCGCAGTCGAGGTCGTAGCGCGCGAGCATCCTGGCAATCGCAGTGCCCACAACTCCAGCTCCGACGATCAGCACGTCCATGACCGGCGGTGCCGAACTGCCGAGACCGGTCATAACCCCGTTCCCGTAATGATGGTCATGGCTTTTTCGAACTGCGAGAGCCGATGCGCCGCCTCGTCCGCGCTCATTCTGGGCGTCAGGACCTGCTGGATGTCCGCGGGACCGACCGCGTCAGCCAGGGTAGTCGCATCGCCCAGCCCGAGCCGGGCCAGGGCGGCGACGCCGAGGGCGGTCGCATCGGGCACCCGGCACACTTCCACCGGCACCTGCAGCAAGTCGGCCTGGGCCTGCAGCAGTACCGCGGACCTGGTCAGGCCACCGTCCACCCGCAGGGTCGTCAGCGGTGCGCCGAGGTCGCTGGCGACCGAGCGGGCGAGTAGCGCGACCGACGCTGCCAGGCCATCGATCGCTGCGCGGATCAGGTGTGCCCGGCTGGTGCCGAGGGTCAGGCCGAGGAAGGCGCCGCGGGCATCGGGGCGCCAGTGTGGCGCGCCCAGGCCCGCCAGGGCCGGGACGAAGATGACGCCGCCGCTGTCGGGCACGCTGCCGCCGACCGCGTCCAGCTCTTGCGGGCCGGTCAGGACGCCGGCCGAGATCAGCCAGTCGACCGCCGCTCCTGCCGTGTAGACCTGACCGTCGAGGCAGTACGACGTCGCTCCGGCCAGCCGCCAGGCGACCGACGCGGACAGCCCGGCTGTTGACCTGATTGCGTTCGACCCGGTCGACGCGAGCAGGAACGCGCCGGTGCCGTAGGTGCACTTGGCCTCGCCGGCCGCGAAGCAGCGCTCGGCGAGCAGTGCCGCCTGCTGGTCCACGGCAAGGCCGGCTACCGGGAGTGGTCTGCCGAACTTCGACGTCTCGCCGGATATCCCGGCGCAGTCCACCACGTCGGGCAGGCCGGCCAGGTCGATGCCGAACGCCTCGCAAGCTGCCGGTGACCAGTCCGCCGCGTCCAGGTCGAGCAGCATCGTGCGCGACGCGGTGGACGCGTCGGTGACGAATTCCCCGCTCAGCATCGCGAGCAGCCAGCTGTCGGTGGTGGTGACTACCCCGTCGCGGGTCATGTTCTCGCGCAACCAGGTCATCTTCGGCGCGGCGAAATACGGGTCAAGCGGCAGACCGGTGATCCGGGCTAGCCGGTCGGCGTCCGCGTGCATCCGGGCGCAGACCGTCGTCGAGCGGCGGTCCTGCCAGCTGATGGCGCGGGTGAGCGGACGGCCGGTGCGCCGGTCCCAGGCCAGGACCGTCTCGCCCTGGTTAGCGAGGGCAACTGCGTCGGCCTGCGCGCCGCCTGCGGCTTTGATGGCCGCCTGCCCGGCGGCGAGCACGGACGAGTACAGCTCTCCGGGGTCGACCTCGACCGCATCGCCGGTTGCCTGGTTGCGGACCGGCGCCTCGCCGGTCCCGAGCACCTGCTGCCCGGGACCGACGAGAAGCGCCTTGGTGGCCGAGGTTCCCTGGTCAATAGCCAGAACGTTCACGCAGGCGGACCGCCGGCTGACGACGTGGTGTACGCGTCGAGCGCATCGAGGCCATGCGCGCCCTGCTCGGTACGCATCGCGGCGGGCTCGAGCAGCCACTGGACGAGGTAGAACACCAGGCCTACGCCGAGCGCGCCGAGCACGTAGTACTGGGCATCGCGGAACTCGCTCGGGCCGATCAGCACGATCAGCTCGTATGCCAGCCAGATAAGCGCGCCTGCGATCACCGGGATCTCGAACTTGCCCAGGGAGAAGTGCCCGGACGCGCCGCGATGCCGCCTGCCTGCGAACAGGTACAGCAGCACTGTGCTTGCGTACAGCAGGGCGGGCATGATCGTGGACGCGGTGAACAGTGTGATCAGCGCGGCAGTGTGAGTGCGCAGCGCCAGCGTGATCACAGCGCCGAGCACCGCGGCGAGGATCGTTGCCCAGGACGGGCCGCCGGTGGCCCTCGGCACCTGCTGCCAGAGCTGGTAGCCGGGTAGTCGCTTGTCCCTGGCCATCGACCAGATGAGTCGGCTATTGGTGACCATGATGATCAGACCGCAGGCGAAGATCGAGATGCAGACGAAGATCAGGAAGATCTTCTGTACCGGCCCGCCGAGCACGTCCTGCACGATAAACGCCACCGGTGCGGAACTGGTGCTGGCGGCCTTGATCGAGCTCGTCGCGTAGCTCAGCGCGATCAGGAACGCCATGCCGACAGCGCCGGACAGCAGCACCGCGCGCAGCATGGCCCGCGGGATGGTCCGGTGCGGCTCGTGCGTCTCCTCGGCCAGGTTGCTGGCCGCTTCGAAACCCACGATCGTGTATGCGCCTAGCAGCGTCGCCAGCATGAACGGGCCTAGCCAGCCGTAGTACCCGGCCGAGGGCACCACCCCGCTCGAGCCCAGGTTCCCCCAGTGCCCCTTGTGCCGGATGGCCGCGACGACGATCAGCAGCACGGTCAAGCCGACGACCCCGATCACCTCGGTGGCGACTGCGGTGTTGTTCACCCTGGTGGTGATGCGGGTTGACCAGATGATCAGGGCTGCCTGGAGGGCCAGCACGACGATGGTCTCGAGCGCCGCGCTCGTCGGTGTGTAGACCTCGCCGATCAGCGGCTGGAACGCGACTTGGACCAGGCCGTAGTCGACCGACACCGTGACGATCGACAGGAAGGCGAACGACATCCAGCCGAGCCACCAGCCGATATGAACGTTGGCCAGCCTGGATGCCCACTGGTAGGAGTACCCGGAGAGCGGCACCCTGGCGGCGAGAGCTCCGTAGACAAGTGCGACCAGGGCTTGGCCGGCTGTCACGATGACCCAGGTCCAGATGGACCGCGGGCCGCCGGTGGTGAGCGCGAAGCCGAACGTGGTGAAGATACCGGTCGTGATGGAGATGAACGAGAACGCGACTGCGAACGATTCGAACTGCTTGAGCGAGCGGACGAACTGCTGCTTGTAGCCGAACTGGGGGAGCAGGGCGTCGTCGTCGGGCTTGGTAGCTGTGGTCATGTGGTGCGTCACTTTCTCGGTAGCCGCTGCTCCTAGCGGGCGGCTCTAGATCCAGGCCGCCTATCCGGCCACGTTCAGGGACATGGGATTGCTCTGGGCGCACAGCACTGTGACGCCCGCGTTCTGGAGGGTGGTGATGGCGTCCCGGTCGTGGTCGTCGGTGACCACGGCA
>CAWFHE010000002.1:0-380102 GCA_963815575.1 uncultured Actinomycetota bacterium
AGATCGACCCGCGCAAGGTAACCAAGCCGGTCGCCGGGCACTTCGCCAAGGCGGGCGTCACCCCGCGCCGGTATCTAGTCGAGGTACGTACCGACGACGCAGCTTCCTACACCCTCGGGCAGGAGGTCACCGCCGAGACGTTCGCGGCCGGCAAGCTGATCGACGTGACTGCCACCAGCAAGGGCAAGGGCTTTGCCGGCGTCGTCAAGCGGCACGGGTTCAAGGGCCTTAGCTCGTCACACGGCACCAAGCGCAAGCACCGGGCGCCCGGTTCCATCGGCGGGTGTGCCTACCCGGGCCGCGTCTTCAAAGGTGTGCGGATGGCCGGCCGGATGGGCGGCGAGCGCACCACTACCGCGAACTTGACCCTGCACGGCGTGGACGCGGACCGCGGGCTGCTGCTGATCAAGGGTGCGGTCCTGGCGCGGCCGGCAGCCTCGTACTCGTCCGCAACGCTGCTAAGACCCCAGTTAAGAGTGCAGCGAGATCAGCCCGGCCCAGACGAGCTCCAGGACGCAGACGCACGCAGCCACGGCGGCCACGCCGGCGGTGTGCCGCTGCCACCGGAGATCTTCGACGCCAAGATCAACGTGCCGCTGATCCACCAGGTGGTGGTAGCGCAGGAGGCCGCTGCCCGGCAGGGCACGCATGCCACCAAGACCCGCGGTAATGTCCGCGGCGGTGGCAGGAAGCCGTACCGGCAGAAGGGCACCGGCCGCGCCAGGCAAGGCTCCATCCGGGCGCCGCAGTTCACCGGCGGCGGCGTCGTGCACGGCCCGCAGCCGAGGTCTTACGAGCAGCGGACGCCGAAGAAGATGAAGGCCGCTGCGCTACGCGGCGCGTTGTCCGACCGGGCCAGGCACGGCCGGGTGCACGTGGTGACGAGCCTGGTCGACGGCGAGACGCCGAAGACTAAGGCCGCGCTTGCCGCCCTGACTGCGGCGACCGGCGCACCGGGCGCGCACGCGCTCGTGGTGACGACGAGGGCTGACCAGCTGACCAAGCTGAGCCTGCGCAACGTCGCGGGCGTGCGGGTCCTTGATGACGGCCAGCTGAACACCAGGGACGTGCTGGTGAGCGACCACGTCGTGTTCACCCAGGGAGCGCTGGACAGCTTCGTCGCGCGCGCCACCGGAACCGCGAAGCCGTCCGCTGGCGCGACAGCTGAGCAGGAGGACGAGCAGCAGTGAACAAGATCGTCAACCCGCGGGACATCCTGCTGCGCCCGGTCATCTCGGAGAAGAGCCTCCGGCTGGCCGATGACGGCAAGTACACCTTCATCGTCGCGCCTGGCTCGCACAAGACGCAGATCCGCCAGGCGGTGGAAGCGAGCTTCAACGTCAAGGTCACCGGCGTGAACACGATCAACCGGCAGGGCAAGCGCCGCCGGACGCGGTTCGGCTGGGGTAAGCGGCCGGACACCAAGCGCGCCATCGTCAGCCTCGCCGCTGGCGACCGGATTGAGCATTTCGGCGGACCGGTCAGCTAGCCGGCGATCACAGGGAGCTTCCAGTCAGATGGCTATCAGAAAGTACAAACCGACGACCCCGGGCAGGCGGGGCGCTAGCGGTTCCGATTTCTCCGAGCTCACGCGCAGCGAGCCCGAGAAGAGTCTGGTCCAGCCGCTGCACGGGCACGGCGGCCGGAACGTGTACGGCCGGATCACCACCCGGCATCAGGGCGGCGGTCACAAGCGCGCCTACCGGCTGATCGACTTCCGCCGGGCCGACAAGGACGGTGTGCCGGCGAAGGTCGCGCATATCGAGTACGACCCGAACCGCACCGCACGCATCGCGCTGCTGCACTACGCCGACGGCGAGAAGCGCTACATCATCGCGCCAGTCGGGCTGAAGCAGGGCGACAAGATTGAGAACGGCCCGGGCGCAGACATCAAGACGGGAAACTGCCTGCCGCTGCGCAACATCCCGACCGGCACGATGGTGCACGCCATCGAGTTGCGGCCGGGTGGCGGCGCCAAGATCGCGCGATCGGCGGGATCAGGCGTGCAGCTCCTGGCTAGGGAGGGCAGCAGGGCCACCCTGCGTATGCCGTCCGGTGAGATCCGGCAGGTGGACGCGGCATGCCGCGCCACCGTCGGCGAAGTCGGCAACGCAGAGCAGGGCAACATCAAGCTCGGCAAGGCGGGTCGTAGCCGGTGGAAGGGCCGACGGCCCACCGTCCGCGGTGTGGCGATGAACCCGGTCGACCACCCGATGGGTGGCGGTGAGGGCAAGACCTCAGGCGGCCGCCACCCGGTCAGCCCGTGGGGCCAGCCGGAAGGCCGGACCCGCCGGGCGCACAAGCCCAGCGACCAGCTGATCACTCGCCGGCGCAGCAAGAAGAAGCGGTAGGAGCACCCAGCGATGCCTCGTAGCCTTAAGAAGGGCCCCTTCGTCGACGACCACCTGATTAACAAGGTGGATGTCCAGAACGACAAGGGAACCAAGAACGTCATCAAGACGTGGTCGCGCCGCTCGATGATCGTCCCGGCGATGCTCGGCCACACGATCGCCGTGCACGACGGGCGCAAGCACGTGCCGGTATTCATCACCGAGGCGATGGTCGGGCACAAGCTCGGCGAGTTCGCTCCGACCAGGACCTTCCGCAGCCACGTTCGTGACGACCGGCGGAGTCGCCGCTAACCACGTGCCGGGCGCCGGCAGCATTAACGAAGACAGATAACCGAGCGGATACGAGAAGAGCGAGACTGAGATGGAAGCAAGGGCTAAGGCGCGGTACGTGCGCGTCACGCCCCGGAAGGCCCGCCGTGTGGTGGACCTCATCCGCGGCATGCCTGCCGACCAGGCGCAGGCAACGCTTGCGTTCGCGCCGCAGTCGGCGAGTGACCCCATCGGCAAGGTGCTGGCGAGCGCGATCGCCAATGCGAGTCACATGAGCCACCTCGACGCCAGCTCGCTCGTGGTGAGCCGTGCATGGGTGGACGAAGGGCCGACGCTGAAGCGGTTCCGGCCGCGCGCCCAGGGCCGCGGCTACCGGATCAACAAGCGCACGAGCCACATCACGGTGATCGTTTCCGACAGCGGTGCCCAGGCCCGTGAGGCCGGCGGCCGCGCCGCAACCAGCCGTGTCGCAAACAGCAGGGAGAGGACCCGCTAGTGGGCCAGAAAGTGAACCCGCACGGGTTCCGGCTGGGCATCACCACCGACTTCAAGAGCCGGTGGTATGCCAACAAGCTGTACAAGGACTACGTCGCCGAGGACGTCGCGATCCGGCGGCTGCTGCAGCGCGGCATGGAGCGGGCCGGCATCTCCAAGGTGGAGATCGAGCGGACGATGGACAGGGTCCGGGTCGACATCCACACCGCCCGCCCGGGCATCGTCATCGGCCGCCGCGGCGCCGAGGCCGACCGCATCCGCGGCGACCTGGAGAAGCTGACCGGCAAGCAGGTGCAACTGAACATCCTCGAGGTGAAGAACCCCGAGGTGGACGCGCAGCTGGTCGCGCAGGGCGTGGCCGAGCAGTTGTCCAGCCGGGTTTCGTTCCGGCGCGCCATGCGCAAGGCCATGCAGACGGCGATGAAGAGCGGGGCCAAGGGCATCAGGGTCCAGTGCGCCGGCCGCCTGGGCGGTGCTGAGATGTCCAGGTCTGAGTTCTACCGCGAGGGCCGGGTGCCGTTGCACACCCTGCGCGCTGACATCGACTACGGCTTCTACGAGGCGAGGACCACCTTCGGCCGGATCGGCGTCAAGGTCTGGATCTACCGTGGCGAGGCGGCTGCGACCAGGGCTGAGCGCGAAGCTGCTGCCGCAGCCCTGCGGGCTGGCCAGCGGCCGGGTGGCGGCGGCCGGGATCGCGACAGGGACCGCCCGCAGCGCGGCCAGCGCCGCAGGCCCGGATCTCCGGACGGCACCGACCGGCCGTCGGCGCCGCCTGCCGAGTCCGCCGGCGCGCTGGCCGACGCGGAGCCAGCGACCACATCAGGCGAGGAGAGCTGAGCCATGCTGATTCCGCGGCGGACTAAGCACCGCAAGCAGCACCGGCCAGACCGCTCGGGCGCTGCCAAGGGCGGCACGAAGGTGACCTTCGGCGAGTACGGCATCCAGGCGGTCGAGCACTCGTACGTGACTAACCGTCAGATCGAGGCTGCCCGTATCGCCATGACCCGGCACATCCGCCGTGGCGGAAAGGTGTGGATCACGATCTACCCGGACCGTCCGCTGACGAAGAAGCCGGCCGAGACCCGGATGGGGTCGGGCAAGGGCGCGCCGGAGTGGTGGGTCGCGAACGTCAAGCCGGGCCGCGTCATGTTCGAGCTGTCCGGAGTGCCTGAGCCAGTGGCGAGAGAAGCCCTCCGGCGAGCGATGCACAAGCTGCCGATGAAATGCAAGTTCGTTAAGCGGGAGCTTGGTGAGGCGTGATGTCAAACCAGACAAGCTGCCGATGCTCTGCATATGAAGGGGCAAAGTTCGTGAAGCGCGAACTGGGGGAGGCGTGATGGCCAAGGGACTGGCAGCCGCTGACCTGCGGTCCTCGACCGAGGAAGAGCTCGACCTGAAGCTGACCGAAGCGAAGATCGAGCTGTTCAACCTGCGTTTCCAGGCGGCCACGGGCCAGCTCGAGAGCCACGGTCGGCTGCGCGCCGTCCGCAAGGAGATCGCGCGCATCTACACGGTGAAGCGCGAGCGCGAGCTCGGCATCGTCGTTATCGAGGACGAGGAGAGCGGCGATGAGTGAGGCAAGCGCGACGGCGGAGACCGAGGCGCGCGGCTACCGCAAGGTCCGCGAGGGCCTGGTGGTGAGCGACAAGATGGACAAGACCGTGGTCGTCGAGGTTGAGGACCGGGTCAAGCACCCTAAGTACGGCAAGGTCATCCGCCGGACTAAGAAATACAAGGCGCACGATGGCCAGAACGCTTGCGGCGTTGGCGACCGGGTGCTGCTGATGGAGATCCGCCCGCTGTCAGCGACCAAGCGCTGGCGCGTTGCGGAGATCTTGGAGAAGGCCAAGTAGCACGGGATGCCGATCCTGACGGACTGTCAGGCAGGCGCGTGAAGAAGCAGGAGTTGACGTGATCCAGCAGGAGTCGCGGCTCAAGGTCGCCGACAACACCGGAGCCAAGGAGATCTTGTGCATCCGCGTGCTCGGCGGCTCGGGCAGGCGATACGCGGGCATCGGCGACATCATCGTCGCCACCGTCAAGGATGCCCTCCCCGGCGCCGGGGTGAAGAAGGGCGACGTCGTCAAGGCCGTCGTTGTGCGCACGCGCAAGGAGCGGCGCCGCGGCGACGGCTCCTACATCCGCTTCGACGAGAACGCTGCCGTCCTGATCAGGGACGGCGGCGACCCGCGCGGCACCCGCATCTTCGGCCCGGTCGGCCGTGAGCTGCGGGAGAAGCGGTTCATGCGGATCATCTCACTCGCGCCGGAGGTGCTGTGATGGCCGGGACGAAGAAGAGTGAGCCCGGGAAGGCGCGGCGGATGAAGATCCGGAAGGGTGACAAGGTCGTCGTGATCGCGGGCAAGGACCGCGGCCGCGAGGGTACTGTCATCGCCGTCCGGCTGGACCGCCAGCAGGTACTCGTCCAGGGCGTGAACCTCATCAAGAAGAACACCAAGGTCAACTACCAGGGCCAGCGAGGCGCCAAAGAGGGCGGCATCGTGACCCAGGAGGCCATGATTCACGTCAGCAACGTTGCCTTGATCGACCCCGATTCCAAGGGCGCGACCAAGATTGGCTTCAGGGCTGACGGCGACAAGAAGGTCCGGGTGTCCCGGGCCAGCGGTAAGGACATCTGATGGCTGCCACCAAGACCAACGACGCCGACACGGCGCAGGGTCCGCAGCGCGTGCCGCCTCGCCTGAAGGAGCGTTATCGTGACGAGATTCACGGCGCGATGCTGGCGGAGTTCGGCTACCCGAACGTCATGCGGGTGCCCACTGTCACCAAGATCGTGGTGAACATGGGCGTAGGCGAGGCGGCAAGAGATGCCAAGCTTATCGACGGTGCCGTCCGGGACCTGACTATCATCACCGGCCAGAAGCCCGCAGTGGCCCGCGCGCGCAAATCGATCGCGCAGTTCAAGCTGCGCGAGGGCATGCCGATCGGGGCGCATGTCACCCTGCGTGGTGACCGGATGTGGGAATTCCTGGACCGGCTGCTTTCGACCGCGCTGCCTCGGATCCGTGACTTCCGGGGTCTGTCCGACCGGCAGTTCGACGGTCGCGGTAACTACACCTTCGGTCTCACCGAGCAACTGATGTTCCACGAGATCAATCCCGATCAGGTGGACAGGCAACGCGGCATGGACATCACGGTCGTCACGTCCGCTAACACCGATGCTGAGGGCCGCTCATTGCTGCGGCGACTCGGCTTCCCGTTCAAGGAGAACTAAGCAGTGGCGAAGAAGAGCCTCATCGCCAAGGCCAAGCGCAAGCCGAAGTTCGAGGTGCGTGCTTACACCCGGTGCTCCCGGTGCGGCAGGCCGCGGGCCGTCTACAAGCGGTTCGGCCTGTGCCGGATCTGCTTCCGGTCCATGGCGCACCGCGGCGAGCTACCTGGCATCACCAAGTCCAGCTGGTAACGAAGAAATGCGGGCGCTTGCGCCCGGTATAACAGCCGGCCTACCAGGGCCGGCGAAGAAGTACAGTCCTGGGCGCGACGAGCGCCCACCGACCACGCCGAAGGTCCGAAGTGTTCACGAAGCACGGGGAAACCGCGGCGAGGAGGGCCACTAGGCCATGACCATGACCGACCCGGTCGCAGACATGCTGACCCGTCTGCGCAACGCTAACTCGGCTTACCACGACTCCGTGATCATGCCGCACTCGAAGATCAAGGTTCATATCGCGGAGATTCTCCAGCAGGAGGGCTACATCGCCAGCTGGAAGGTGGAGGACGCCGAAGTCGGCAAGAACCTGGTTATCGCGCTGAAGTTCGGACCGACCAGGGAGCGCTCCATCGCTGGCCTCAAGCGCGTGTCCAAGCCCGGTCTGCGGGTGTACGCGCGCAAGGACAACCTGCCGCGAGTCCTCGGAGGCCTGGGCGTGGCGATCCTCTCGACATCCTCGGGCCTGATGACCGACAGGCAGGCGAAGAAGAAAGGCGTAGGCGGGGAAGTCCTCGCTTACGTCTGGTAAGGGAGCCAGCGATGTCGCGAATCGGACGGATGCCGGTCGTCATCCCGAGTGGCGTCAACGTCACCATCGACGGCCGCAAGGTCCACGTGAAGGGCCCGAAGGGTGAGCTGAGCCTGGAGGTCAGCTCGCCCATCGAGGTCCAGCAGGAGAACGGCATCGTCACCGTGACCAGGCCGAATGACGAGGGCGAGATCCGTGCGCTGCACGGGCTCTCCCGGTCGCTGATCGCCAACATGGTGACCGGCGTTACTGACGGATACCGTAAGACGCTGGAAATCGTCGGTGTGGGCTACCGCGTCCAGGCACGGGGCCAGGACCTGGAGTTCGCGCTCGGCTTCAGCCACCCGGTGCCGGTGCACGCGCCCGCTGGGATCACCTTCCGGGTCGAGACTCCCACCAGGTTCGTGGTCGAGGGCATCGACAAGCAGCAGGTAGGCGAAGTAGCGGCGAACATCCGCAAGCTGCGCAAGCCCGACCCGTATAAGGGCAAGGGCGTGCGCTATCAGGGTGAGCAGATCCGGCGCAAGGTCGGGAAGGCTGGTAAGTAAGACATGTCTGGCACCAAGACCAGGGCGCATAACCGGATTACCGGGCGGACCGCGCCGCGCATTTCCTCGCTGCAGCGACGGCATCTGCGCGTGCGCAAGAAGGTCGAGGGTAGCTCACAGCGCCCCCGCCTAGTGGTTACGCGTTCGGCGAAGAACACCTTTGCGCAGCTCGTGGACGACGCCGTGGGCAATACGGTGGCATCCGCGTCTACCCTGGATGAGTCCATCCGCACCGCGACTGGCGACAAGACGGTGAAGGCCAAGCAAGTCGGGATGCTGCTGGCGCAGCGAGCGGTGCAGGCCGGAGTCAGCGCCGCGGTGTTCGACCGCGGCGGGTACGCCTACCACGGCCGAGTGGCCGCGCTGGCGGACGGCGCCCGCGAGGGCGGGTTGGCCCTTTAGATGGCTCTCGTGGCAGCAGTTGACGCGGAGCTTCGCACGCAACGACAGAAGAGGAAGATCTGATGGCAGCAACACCGCGGCGCGGCGCCAGTGGCGGCGGCGAACGGCGCGAGCGCCGCGACGACCGCCGCGGGGCCGGGCCGGAGAAGGGCACCGCATACCTGGAGCGAGTAGTGACCATCAACCGGGTGGCCAAAGTCGTTCAGGGCGGTCGGCGGTTCAGCTTCACCGCGCTGGTCGTGGTCGGCGACGGCAATGGCATGGTCGGCGTTGGCTACGGCAAGGCCAAGGAGGTGCCGGCCGCGATCGCCAAAGGTGTCGAGGCGGCGAAGAAGGCGTTCTTCCGGGTGCCGCGTATCGCCGGCACGATCCCGCACACGGTGCAGGGTGAGGAGTCCGCCGGGGTCGTGCTGCTGAAGCCGGCTAGCCCTGGAACCGGCGTGATCGCGGGCGGCCCGGTGCGGGCCGTGCTGGAGTGCGCCGGGATCCACGACGTGCTGTCCCGTTCGCTCGGCTCGTCTAACCCGATCAATGTGGTGCACGCCACGGTCACGGCGCTGAAGAGCCTGAACCGGCCAGAGGAGATCGCGGCCCGGCGCGGCCTGCCGATCGAGCAGGTGGCACCCGCCGCCATGCTCCGAGCCCGCGCGGCTGCGGCAACCGCTGGCGGGACCGCTGCAAGCGGCACGGCCGGCGGGGCCGAGAACAGCTGACGCAGGTCGAGACAGCGGAGCAAAACGATGGCAGAGCTCAAGGTCACCCAGATCAAGTCGAAGATCGGCAGCAAGCAGGAGCATCGCAATTCGCTGCGCTCGCTCGGCCTGCACCGCATCGGCGACGTGGTCGTCAAGCAAGACCGGCCCGAGATCCGCGGCATGATCAACTCGGTGCGCCACCTGGTCACCGTGGAGGAGGTTGACTAACGATGGCTGACACCGGCACGAAGACCCGGCGGACGGCAGCACCCGAGGCTGCCAGCACGCCCGAGGCCGTCGGCGGGCCTGGCGGGCGGGCTGGGCTGAAGATCCACCACCTGCGCCCGGCTCCCGGCTCACACACTCCCCGCACCAGGGTTGGCCGCGGCGAGGCGTCCAAGGGCAAGACTGCGGGCCGCGGTACTAAGGGCAGCAAGGCGCGCACCCAGGTGCCGGAAGCCTTTGAAGGCGGCCAGATGCCGCTGACCAGGCGGCTGCCGAAGCTCAAGGGTTTCTCGAACTCGCAGTTCAAGACCACCTATCAGGTGGTCAACCTCGACCGCCTGGCGGCCCTGTACCCAGAGGGCGGCGCAGTAACTCCGCACGACCTGGCTGCTAAGGGTGCCGTCCGGCCCGGGCAGCTGGTCAAGGTGCTCGGCCAGGGCGAGGTAGGCGCTGCGCTGCAGGTCAGCGCGCACCGGTTTTCTACGACCGCCCGCGCCAAGATCACCGCAGCAGGCGGAACTGTTACTGAGCTGTGAGATGACCGCAGCCCGAAGTCAGGTCCGGGTCAGCTTAGACTTCGCTGGCCCGGACTGTCCTGTGTCTGGCATTGTGCACCGGCAGTCCGCTGGATGGCTGGCGGACTTCTGCCGGCACGTTAGACTTCGGCGAGCACAGTGCTGGCCGAACGGGCGCAGCTTGCGACCAGCGGCACAGTCGTGTTCGGCTAGCGGCGTCGGTCGCGACAGGACCCGGCAGATGATGTTGAACTATCGAGTAGGGGACGGCGCATGCTGACCGCGTTCATGAGGGCGTTCCGGACGCCGGACTTGCGCAAGAAGCTGCTCTTCAGCGTATTTATCATCGCTGTGTTCCGGCTTGGCCAGCAGCTACCGACACCAGGGGTTTCCGAGCGAGCGATCCAGTCCTGCTTGTCGAGCGCGTCGAGTAAGACCAACCTGTTCCAGCTGCTGAACCTGTTCAGCGGCAACGGCATCACGAAGCTGACGGTCTTCGCGCTCGGCATCATGCCGTACATCACTGCAAGCATCATCTTGCAGCTGCTAGCTGTCGTCATCCCGCGGCTTGAGGCGCTCCGCCAGGAGGGTCAGACCGGCCAGGCCAAGATCACCCAGTACACCCGGTACCTGACAATCGGCCTGGCCATCCTGCAGTCGACCGGAATTATCGCGCTCGCCAGGGCTCATGAGCTGATCCCCGGCTGCTCCGCTGACCTGATCCCGAACCCCTCGGTCTTCACGATCACCACGATGGTGATCATCATGACGGCGGGCACCGCTGTGATCATGTGGCTCGGCGAGCTCATCACCGACCGGGGCGTCGGCAACGGCATGTCGGTGATGATCTTCACGCAGATCATCGCGGTCATCCCCGGCCAGCTACAGCTGATCTTCGAGAGCAAGGGCAAGTTCGTCTTCACGCTGGTACTGCTCATGGGCGTGGCGATTATCGCCTTTGTCGCACTGATGGAGCAGGCTCAGCGGCGGATCCCGATTCAGTACGCTAAGCGCATGGTCGGCCGCCGGATGTATGGCGGTACATCCACCTACATTCCGCTGAAGATTAATCAGGCCGGTGTCATCCCGGTCATCTTCGCCTCGTCGCTGCTGTACATCCCGCAGCTCGCGGCGCAGCTGTTCGGGCATAACGGCACCACCGGCTGGGCCCAGTGGGTTGACGCCAACCTGGTGATCAGCGACAAGCCCGCGTACGCGATCTCGTTCTTCGTGCTCATCGTGTTCTTCACCTACTTCTACGTGTCGATCACCTTCAACCCGACTGAAGTGGCCGACGGCATGAAGAAGAGCGGCGGGTTTATCCCCGGCATCAGACCCGGCGGGCCGACAGCGGGCTATCTCAGCCACGTGCTCAGCCGGCTGACCGCGGCGGGCTCGCTGTACCTAGGCCTGATCGCCCTGATCCCGGTCGTCGCTATCGGGCTACTCGACGCCACTGCGCAGTTCCCGCTCGGCGGCACCAGCATCCTCATCATGGTGGGCGTCGGCCTGGACACCGTGAAGCAGATCGAGAGCCAACTGCAGCAGCGCAACTATGAGGGCTTCCTGCGGTAGTGCGAGTCGTCCTCGTCGGGCCCCCCGGTGCGGGCAAGGGGACACAGGCCCAATTCATCGCCTCGCACCTGTCGATTCCGAAGATCTCGACAGGTGACATCTTCCGGTACAACGTCAGCACGGGCACCAGCCTGGGCCGTCAGGCCAAGGCCTTCATGGACCGTGGCGACTTGGTTCCGGACGAGGTGACGATCGCGATGGTGGAGGCCCGGCTGCAGGAGGATGACGCCCAGAGCGGGTTTCTGCTCGACGGCTTCCCGCGCAACGTGCCGCAGGCCGAGACGCTCCGCAAGCTGCTGGCTGACTGGGACACCAAGCTAGACACCGTGCTGGAACTCGTGGTCGATGATGACGAGGTCGTCCGGCGGCTATCCGGCCGCCGGACGTGCCGCGTTTGCGGCCGGATCTGGCACGTGCTGTTCGAGCCGCCGACCCGGCCGGGACTCTGTGACGATTGCGGCGGCGAGCTCTTCCAGCGCGATGACGACCGCGAGATGACGATCAGGCACCGCCTGGACGTCTACGCCGAACAGACCAGGCCGCTGATCGCGTTCTACGCGGACGACGGCATCCTGCTCGGCATCGACGCGACCGGCCCGGTCGAGGAGATCACGGCCCGGGCGATGGCAGCACTGCGCAGGTTCTTGACCTGAGCGGCGCCGCCTTGGAACCGGGTACCGTGAAGCTCAGGGCACGGGAGGCGTTATGCGGCTAAGACGGGATGACCCGATCGAGGTCAAGTCCCAGGCTCAGCTCGCGATCATGCGCGAAGCCGGGCTGGTGACTGCGGCGGCGCTGCAGGCTGCTGCCGCTGCGGTCGAGCCGGGCATCAGCACGGCCGAACTCGACGCGATCGCGGAGCAGGAAATCCGCCTGGCAGGCGCCGTGCCGTCGTTCCTGGGCTATCACGGCTACCCAGCGACCATCTGCACGTCGGTGAACGACCAGATCGTCCATGGCATCCCTGACGCGGCCCAGATCCTGACGGCCGGTGACATCATCTCCATCGACTGCGGTGCCATCGTCGAGGGCTGGCACGGCGACTCGGCGCTGACGATCCACGTCGGCCAGGCCCCGGCCGGAACTCGCCCAGACCTGAGCCAGCCCAGCAACTTCGATCAGTACGGCAAATACCAGCAGGACGAACTGGCCGCGCTGCTAGGCGCCTGCGAGCGGGCGCTGTGGCATGGGCTGGCGCAAGCAGTACCCGGCCGACGTCTGACCGACATTTCGCATGCCATTGAGCAGGCTGCCAGAGCGACAGGCCGCTACGGCATCGTGCGCGAGTACACAGGTCATGGCATCGGCAGCGAAATGCACATGGATCCGGCTGTGCCCAACTACGGCCGGGCGGGCCGCGGCCCGGTCCTGATGGCCGGGATGGCGCTGGCAATCGAGCCGATGCTGGTGCTCGGTGACGCGTCGACCCGGCTACTTGAGGACGGCTGGACCGTCGTGACGGCGGACGGCAGCTGGGCCGCGCATTTCGAGCACACGGTGGCGATTACCGATGACGGCCCCTTCGTGCTGACCGCGGAGGATGGCGGCGCCAGCGGGTTTGCGGCGCTCCGGTCTGGCCGGCCAGCGAAGCAGCCAGTGCCGGCGACACAGCCGCGCGCGTTGGGTGTCGTAGGAGCACACGATGGCATATGACCCCAATATCCGGGCATCGGATGCTGACCGGGACCGCACCGCGTCCCTGCTCCGTGAGCATCTGGCCGCTGGACGGCTAATGCCCGAAGAGTTCGGCGAGCGACTTGACCGGGCGTTTGCCGCTAAGACAGTCGGTGAGATTGATGCGCTTCTCAACGACCTGCCCGGTATCGACCTGTACCGACTGCCTGATGCCGCGCTGACGCGGCGCCCGCGCCAGGTGAGTGACAGCTCGCGGCGCGGCGGTCGCCGCCGTAGCGCCTGGCGGGCGGCCTGGGGAGCCTGGTTCACGGTCGTGCTGATCTGCTTCGTGGTCTGGGGGCTGGCTGGCGGTGGCTACGTCTGGCCGCTCTGGGTAGCCGGGCCGTGGGGCGCGGTACTGGCTGGGAGCTGGGTGACTGCCAACGCCCTCCGCGGCGAGTCCAGCCGCCGCAGCCTGTCCGACGGCCACGAGCGGCAGGGCCGCCTGCCCAGCGGCGACGAGGATCTGCCCGGACGTCCCGGTCGCTAGCAGGCCAGCCGAGGCGCGGAATAATCCGGCATCCCCGATGGTTTGCGCTCTCGATCAGCGGTCGCAGGACTCAGTTCGCGTTGGAACTGGACCTGAAGTAGACTTACCGGCGGCTCATGAGCTGTTGTTAGCGTGCGAGTGCTTAACGTGCACGGTGCACCACGACCTCAGTCAGCCGGGCCGTCCGTACCCGACATATGTGCGCGAGTTCATGTGCGCGGGGACGCAACAGCCATCCGATCCCGCCGGGAGCGGACGGCCGGGCTCCGGTAGCACCGGGCCGAGCACGCGGACGCAGATCAGGCAAACCACAAGCGACCAGCTTGCAGCACGATCGCACGCTGGCCGCAACAAGCAGCGAAGCGCGGAGGGCATGGCCAAGAAAGACGGCGCCATCGAGATTGAGGGAACGGTCGTGGAGTCGCTCCCGAACGCCTTTTTCAGAGTGGAGCTGGACAACGGGCACAAAGTCCTGGCCCACATCAGCGGAAAGATGCGGATGCACTATATCCGGATCCTTCCCGATGACCGGGTCGTCGTCGAGCTGAGCCCCTACGACCTCAGTCGTGGGCGGATTGTCTACCGGTACAAGTAACGAGCAAGGCGCACCGGCCGGAGGTCGGCAGCGCCGCAGGAGAGACCAGGCAAATGAAGGTCAAGCCGAGTGTGAAGAAGATCTGCAGCAAGTGCAGGGTCATCCGCAGGCATGGCCGGGTTATGGTCATCTGCTCTGATCCGCGGCACAAGCAGCGTCAGGGCTGAGGCAGGGCCCGGACTCATGCGGCTGAGCTCGACTGCAATGCTGAGCACTGCATGCTGAGCCCAGACAACTGAACCAAGCACGCACCGCAACCCGCTGCCGGCCTCGCCGGCAGCGGAGCACCCCCGGGGGAGGCCGGGGCCGCGTCCGGGCAGGGACGCGGAGCGGCGCGCAGGACCTCCGCTGAATGAGAAGGAGAACTGCCCGTTATGGCACGCCTCGTCGGCGTCGACCTCCCGCGCGACAAGCGCCTTGAGGTCGCACTTACCTATATCTACGGCATCGGCCGCACCAGGGCATTCGAGACGCTGGCTGGTACCGGCGTCAGTGGCGATACCCGGGTGCACCAGTTGAGCGATGAGGACATCATCAGCCTCCGCGACTGGATCGAAGGCAACTACAAGGTCGAAGGTGACCTGCGCCGTGAGGTGCAGGCCGATATCCGCCGCAAGATCGAGATCGGCTGCTACCAGGGCATCCGGCATCGTCGCGGCCTTCCGGTGCATGGTCAGCGCACGCAGACCAACGCCCGGACCCGTAAGGGCAAGAAGAAGACAGTGGCCGGCAAGAAGAAGGCCGGCAAGAAGTAGTCCGCCGCAGCGGGCCTGAGCAGCCGTTAGCGGCAGCCCGGGCCCGAGCAGGCTGGTCCGATCACCTCCGCACGTTAGAGGAGCAGAATGCCTCCGAAGAGCCGCACCGGCGTCAAGAAGGTCCGCCGGAAGGAACGCAAGAACATCGCGCACGGCCATGCGCACATCAAGAGCACGTTCAACAACACGATCGTCTCGATTACAGACCCCGGCGGCAGCGTCATCTCCTGGGCGTCGTCCGGGCAGGTCGGGTTCAAGGGTTCCAGGAAGTCGACGCCGTTCGCCGCCCAGATGGCCGCCGAGGCCGCGGCTCGCCGTGCCATGGAGCACGGCATGCGCAAGGTTGACGTGTTCGTGAAGGGCCCTGGCTCTGGCCGTGAGACGGCGATCAGGTCGCTGCAGGCGACTGGTCTTGAAGTCGGGTCCATTCAGGACGTCACCCCGGTTCCGCATAACGGCTGCCGTCCGCCTAAGCGGCGCAGGGTCTGAGGAGTAAGCACGAGATGGCTCGATACACCGGTGCGGACTGCAAGCGCTGCCGCCGCGAGAAGACCAAGCTGTTCCTGAAGGGCGCCAAGTGCGACGGCCCCAAGTGCCCGATCGAGATCCGGCCGTATCCGCCGGGTGAGCACGGGCGCAACCGGCCTAAGGAAAGCGAGTACCTGCTCCAGGTCCGGGAGAAGCAGAAGGCCAAGCGCATTTACGGCGTCCTGGAGAAGCAGTTCGCGAACTACTACGAAGAGGCTGCGCGCAGGCGCGGTATGACGGGCGAATCGCTGCTGCAGATTCTCGAGACCAGGCTGGACAACATCGTCTACCGGGCAGGCTTCGCCAAGAGCCGGGACATGGCCCGGCAGGTCGTCAGCCATGGCCACGTGCTGGTGAACGGCAAGAAGGTGGACATCCCGTCGTTCCGGGTCAGCGAGAACGACATTGTCGAGATCACGGCGAAGTCCCACAACCTGACCCCGTTTGTGGTGGCCAGGGCGGAGGCGGGCGAGCGCACGCCGCCTGCCTGGATCGAGGTGATACCAGACAAGATGCGCATCCTGGTACACACGCTCCCGGTCCGCGCTCAGATCGACACCCTGGTCCAGGAGCAGCTCATCGTCGAGTACTACTCGAAGTAACGGCCGCCTGGCCGGACACGCTGGCCAGCGGCACGAACCGCAGACGCGATCTGCGGAGGGAAGACCCGTCGGCGGCCATCCGCCGGCGGTCAGCGCGGCTGTCATATAGCGGGCAGCGCGGAAAGGAAGAACAATGCTCATCGCCCAGCGCCCCGGCCTTGCCGAGGAACAAGTAGACGACGTCCGCTCCCGGTTCGTCATCGAGCCGCTTGAGCCGGGTTTCGGCTACACGATCGGGAACTCGCTGCGCCGTACCCTGCTGTCGTCGATCCCCGGAGCTGCTGTCACGAGCATCCGGATCGAAGGCGTGCTGCACGAGTTCTCCACGATTCCGGGTGTGACCGAGGACGTCACCGACATAATCCTGAACCTCAAGAACCTCGTCGTCTCGTCTGAGCACGACGAGCCGATGCACATGTACCTGCGCAAGCAGGGCCCGGGCCCGGTGACCGCGGCGGACATCGCCCCGCCAGCCGGTCTCGAGGTGCACAACCCTGAGCTGCACATCGCCACTCTCAACGGCAAGGGCAAGCTGGAGATGGAGCTGACGGTCGAGCGCGGCCGCGGTTACGTCTCCGCCGCGCAGAACAAGCAGCCGGGCCAGGAGATCGGACGGATTCCGATCGACTCGATCTACTCGCCAGTGCTGCGGGTGACCTACAAGGTCGAGGCGACTCGAGTCGAGCAGCGCACCGACTTCGACAAGCTGATCCTTGATGTCGAGACCAAGCAGTGCCTGCGCCCGCGGGACGCAGTCGCAAGCGCCGGCAAGACGCTGGTCGAGCTGTTCGGCCTCGCCAGGGAGCTGAACCTGGACGCGGAGGGCATCGACATCGGCCCGTCACCGACGGACGCCGCGCTCGCCGCCGACCTGGCGTTGCTGATCGAGGAGCTCAACCTCACGGTCCGCTCGTACAACTGCCTCAAGCGCGAGGGTATCCACACCGTGGGCGAGCTGGTCGCCCGCAGCGAGCAGGACCTGCTCGACATCCGCAACTTCGGCGCGAAGTCGATCGAGGAAGTCAAGCAGAAGCTCACCGACATGGGCCTCGCCCTGAAGGACTCCCCGCCTGGATTCGATCCGGGCTCGGCGGCCGACAGCTACGGGGCTGACGACGAAGACGACTACGTCGAGACAGAGCAATACTGACAGGCGACCGCCTGTCAGCACCGTGCCGCTAGCAAGCAGTGATGCACAGTACTGAACCGGGAGAATCCTTCGATGCCCACGCCCACTAAGGGCCACCGACTCGGCGGCAGCCCTGCCCACCAGCGGCACATGATGGCCAACCTGGCCACCGCACTGTTCGAGCACGGCAAGATCACAACGACCGAGGCGAGGGCGCGCAGGCTCCGGCCGCTGGCCGAGCGACTGATCACCTTCGCCAAGCGGGGTGACCTGCACGCGCGGCGCCAGGTGCTCACGGTCGTGACGGACAAGAGTGTGGTGCACACGCTGTTCGCCGAGATCGGGCCGAGCTTCGCCAGCCGGGACGGCGGCTACACCCGGATCACCAAGGTGGGGCCGCGCAAGGGCGACAATGCTGCGCTTGCGGTCATCGAGCTGGTGCGCGAGGAGGCGGAGCAGCGCACGCGCCGCCGTCGCGCGCGCCGGGCTCCGGCTGCCGCAGCGGCCCGGTCCGGTCGTGGCGCGGCAGCCGAGGTGACTGCGACCGAGGCGGCTGAGCCCGCCGCGGTTACGGCCGAAGAGGTCGAGGCAACCGGTACCGATCAGATTGGCGGCACCGAGGCCGACGTAGCCGTCGAGGCCGAGGTCGAGGCGGAAGCTGATGCCGAGGCCGAGTGAGGGCGAAGTCGTCAGCCGGGGAGCCGGCCGCCGGGGACGAGCAGGCGACCGACGAATAACCAGGCAGCAGGTATCGAGCCCGGCCGGGAACTCCCGGCCGGGCTCGACTGCGCTGGGCCTGCTGCCGCGGGCGAGCCGCACCGGGTCGCCCCGGCTCAGCTCGACGTCGTTCGGTTGCGGCTCGACCTGCGCTATGACGGCTCGGCTTTCCACGGCTGGGCGACCCAGCCCGGACAGCTCACCGTCCAGCAGACCATCGAGGAGGCGCTGTACCGGGTACTGCGGCTTCCTGAGGCGCCGTCCCTCACGGTGGCGGGCAGGACCGATGCCGGCGTGCACGCGCGCGGCCAGGTCGCGCACACCGACGTCCCGGCGGAGAAGTGGACGAGCGCTGCCGGACCGGCGGAGCGCAGGCTGGCCAGGCTGCTGCCGCCGTCCGTGCGCGTCGCCGCGATCGGCCCCGCGCCTGCTGGCTTCGACGCACGGTACTCCGCGCTGTGGCGGCGCTATTCCTACCGGGTCTGCGACGATCCTGCCCGCGCTGACCCGCTGCGCCGGCACGACACCCTCTGGTACCCCGGCCGGCTCGACCTCGACCGGATGAACGAGGCGGCCAGAGCGTGCCTGGGCGAGCACGATTTTGCCGCGTTCTGCCGCAGCCGGCCGGGGGCGACGACGATCCGCGAACTGCTGCGCCTGGACTGGGCCAGAGCCGAGCCAGGGGTAGCCGTCGCTACCGTGGTCGCGGACGCCTTCTGCCACAACATGGTCAGAGCGCTGGCCGGCGCGCTGCTGTCGGTCGGCGACGGCAGCAAGCCCGTCGCGTGGCTAGGCGAGCTGCTGGCGGCCGGGCGGCGCGATCCGGCCGCCAGGGTTGCGCCCCCGCACCCGCTGTGCCTGGAGGAAGTCGGTTATCCCGAACCTGCCGCGATGGCAAGCCGCGCTGCGACGACGCGACGGATCAGAACCTTGAGTTGAGTTACCGGGAACGGGCGCGTTTGGCGGGCTGCCGGGGGTCAGGCCGCAGCCGTTTCCGGCGGAATTATGGTGTTGATTTTCGGCCGGCTGGCCCGTCTCACGGAGTGCCGGTGAGCATCCGGGTGCTCAGGCTGACGTTGGCAGTGTCGTCCAGCAACTCGGTAATGAAGCTCTCGACCAGGTGCCGCTGGGCGGCTGTCTTGGGCCTGTGCAAGCTGGTGAATTCGGCCCAGATAAGGATGAGGTAGTGGCCTTTGGCCAGCGCTTCCTCGATGCCTGTCCCGTTGCCAATCCTGCGCGTCGGCCCGCGCTTTCCCTTCAGCTGGCTGATGAAGTCGCTGGAGTCGGCCGCCTTCGCGGCCTTGGCGGCGCGGGCGGCGGTGCTGAGGTTGAGCACACCGACAGTCCCCATCACTCCCTGCGAACTGGCCAGGTAGGTCGCCCTGGCAACCTGATCGCAGTGCGCAGAGCCGACAGCTGACTGGATGTTCGACCCGGTGACCGCTCCGCCGCAGTGCCTGGTGATGGCGCTCGCGGTGAGTGTGACGGGCTTTCCGCTGGCGGTGAAGCTCGGCGGGAACAGCTGCGCGACGGTCAGCGGCTGCGGGTCCGATAGCCGGGAGGCGATGTGGCCGTACGGGCCGAGGGAGGGGCTTGGCGACGCGCTTGGCGTCACCTTCGGATGCTGCTTGGTGCTGGAAGTGGCAAGCGGCTTCGGCTTGTCTTTATGCAAGACCGTGTAGGCCAGGGTCGCGGCTGCGGTGATCACCAGGAGCAGGGCAACGATCATGGCGAGCTTGACGCTGGCTGGCCGTTTCCGGCCGGTTGACCGTTTGCTGCCAGCCGAGCGCTTCCCGCCAGCCGAGCGCTTGCCCCGGGATAGGCCCGGCTCAGACTCGGTGGCCCGCTCGGCGCCTGGCGCCGGCTCGGTGCGCAGTCCGCGTGCGTCGCGCCCGGCCTGTTCGCTGAGCACAGCCGCCTGCGGGCCGCTGTGCGCGCCGCTGTGGCCGCGACTGCGCCGCTGCTGGCCGTCGGCACCGCCACGCTCATCCTGGCCGCTGCCATCGCGGCTGACGCGATCACGAGTGCCGCTGTCGTGCAGGCCGCTGCCACGGCTGCGTGTGTCTGGCCAGGCGCTGTCCAGCCCTCCGGTGTCGGGCCAGATGGGGTCGGGTCCTGCCGTTTCTGGCCAGGCGGTGTCTGCCCGCCCGGCATCCGGTGGGGCGCTGTGCCGCCCGGACGTCTGCCTCGGGCTGCTCCGTCCCGCCCCGCGCGAAGCATCCCGCCCGTCCGGTTGCGCATCGGGCCGGGCCGGAGCCGTCCAGGTCCCAGTCGACCGGCCATCACCGACTGCCTGCCACGTCTGCGTCGACGTTACGTCCGCCGCGGGATCGCTGACGGCCAGGACTGAGTAGCCAGGGTCGTCGCGCGCACTGTCGTAATACCGGGAGCCGTCCTCCGCTCCTGGTGCTGGCGTTCTGCCTGTCTGGTCAGGCTGGCTGATGTCGCGGCCCGCCCGAGCGGGCAGGCCCAGACCCCGGCCAGGCTCGCCGCGGTCCGCGCTTGGCTGCGCCGAAGGGCCGGCCCGGCCCTCCTGGTGGAGGTTCCATGCCGCGAACTGGCCCGGCGGGTACATGGGCGGCGGCTGACCGGGCGCCGGCGGGAAACCACGGACCGGACCCTTGCCCGCGGCGCCGCCCGCCGCTGAGCCATACCACGACGAGCCCGGCGGGCCGGGTCGCTGCGGGCCTGGGGTGCCGGCGCCCGGCCCGTTCCCGTCGTAGCCCGGCGCGAACACCGAAGAGCCATCCGCGGATGCGCCGCCGCGGCCGGTGCCCGGGCCGCCGGGCCCGGTGCCATACCGCGTTGAGTCGGTGCCCGTTCCCGCGCTGGAAGGGCTGAACGGGGAACTGTCGGGCCTGCCGTCGGCGTGACTGGCGCCGCCACGTCGCCTGCTGCCGTCGCGGCCGCTGGAAGCCTGGTCGGCGGTGTCTTGATCGCTGCTAGGGCTTGCTCCCCGTCCGAGGCGACGAAGGCTCCGCGGGCCGGCGCCGTCGCTTGCGGGGATTCGCATGCGGTTGAGCGTATCGCCCCGGGCTGCAGGGTTTCGGCTGGTCGTGCGTTTCTCGTCCGCTCGCCGGCTCCGGACAGCGGCTAGGCACAGAAGTCGTACGAGTGCTGTGGTTAGAGCGACAGCAGTTGCACGACTGCTGTTGTTCAGGCGGCGCACTGGCCGGATCGTGGCGCTAGTTCGGGTCGCAACACTCCCGTCCTGCCGAAGTGGATATCGGCTTGAAAGGGATTAAGACCACGAAATGCCGCGCATCCGGGCTCGTGCGGGCGAGCTGACGCGTGTGGCAGGACTGGTAGCTACGCCGGCCCGGGCCGGCTCGCTTTGACCGTTGCAGGTAGCGGCCGGTATCCTTCTTGGGCATCCATGCGTACTGGCATGCCCGCCGTGCCCCAGCGGCAGGTGAGCTGCAGCCAGTACCTGCGGATTCTCGCGCCCCGGCAGATTTGTCCCGGCGCGGGCCAGAGATTCAGGACCCACACGCGAAGGCTTATGACTGTGCGCACTTTCAGCCCGAAGGCAGCTGACATCCAGCGCCGATGGCATGTGATCGACGCTTCGGACGTCGTACTCGGTCGGCTGGCGAGCACGGCAGCTGTGCTGCTGCGCGGTAAGCACAAGCCAATCTTCGCGCCGCACGTGGACACCGGTGACTTCGTCGTCATCGTGAACGCCGCCAAGGTTGCCATCAGCGGGAACAAGCTTCACGACAAGATGGCCTACCGGCACAGCGGATACCCGGGCGGGCTGCACTCGGTTTCCTACGCCCAGCTGATGGCCACGAACCCCGAGCGCGCCGTGGAGAAGGCTGTCAAGGGCATGCTCCCCAAGAACTCCCTCGGCCGTCAGATGCTGCGCAAGCTCAAGGTCTACGCGGGTCCAGACCACCCGCATAAGGCGCAGCAGCCGGTGCCGTTCGAGATCACTCAGGTCGAGCAGCAAGCCAGCGCCAAGTAACGTCAGAGCCAGGCTAGAGATTCAAGCGGGAAGTTAGAGGAAGACAAGTGGCCGAGCCCACCGAGACGCTGGAAGCCGCACCGGGCGCCGACGCGCCCGAGGAGCACCTGTCGGAGTACACCACATCGACCGGCGACAACGCCCAGCCCAGGCCGGCTGCCCGGAAGCCGGTGGTGACCGGCACGGCACTTGGAACAGGCCGCCGCAAGGAAGCCATCGCGCGGGTCCGGATTCAGCCGGGCACTGGCCAGTGGAAGATCAACGACCGGACGATCGAGGTCTACTTCCCGAACAAGGTGCATCAGCAGCTGATCAGCGAGCCGTTTGTGGCGCTGGGCGCTGAGGACCAGTTCGACGTCGTGGCACGTATTGGCGGCGGCGGTGTCAGCGGCCAGGCAGGCGCGCTGCGTCTGGGTATCGCCAGGGCGCTCATCCTCGTCGACCCGGACAGCCGTCCCACCCTCAAGCGAGCGGGTTTCCTGACCAGGGACGCTCGAGTCACCGAGCGCAAGAAGGCTGGCCTGAAGAAGGCCCGCAAGGCTCCGCAGTACTCCAAGCGCTAACCGCGCCAGCCAGGACGGCACGGAGGATCTTGGCAGGCGATGGGTCAGCTTTTCGGTACGGATGGAGTCAGGGGCGTCGCTGGGCGTGAGCTGACCGCGGGGCTAGCGATGGACCTCGCCGCGGCTGCGGCCGACGTGCTTACCCAGTCTGATGCGCGTAAGGCGATCACCCGTCATTCGGCCGCCCGCGAGGTAACTGCCGATGATGTAGCGCGCCGTGCCACGGGCCGCTCACCCGGTTCCGGGCAGCGCCCGTTCGCTGTGGTCGGCCGGGACCCGCGCGCGTCTGGCGAGTTCCTCGAAGCCGCGGTAGTCGCTGGCCTGGCAGCCGCCGGCATCGACGTCGTACGGCTCGGCGTGATACCGACGCCGGGCGTCGCGTATCTCACGGCTGCGATGGACGCCGAATTTGGCGTCATGCTCTCGGCCAGTCACAATCCGGCCCCGGACAACGGGATCAAGTTCTTCGGCCGTGGCGGCGTCAAGCTGCCGGACGCGGTGGAGTACGAGATCGAGGCCAGGCTGTTTGGCGGAAGCGGGACTGCCGACGGCAGCGGCCCTTCTGCCGAGCTCGGGCTGGTCGGTGAGAGCGCTCCGGGGTCGCTTAGCAGAGGTCCCTACGGAGTTCCAGCAGATGGCTTCGGCCGGGTCACCGATGCACCGGACGAGGGCGAGAAGTACCTGACGCACCTGCTGAGCGCAGTGCAGGGTCGGCCGGGCTATCCCGATTCCCCGCTGGCCGGCCTGCGGGTCGTGGTGGATTGCGCGCATGGCGCCGCCTCCCGGTACGCCCCGGAACTGCTGCGCCGGGCCGGAGCGGACGTCATCACGATCGGCGCCGACCCGGACGGGCTGAACATCAACGCAGGCTGCGGCTCCACAAGTCTTGGCGCGCTGTCGGCCGCGGTGCGCGAGGCAGGAGCGGATGCTGGCATCGCGCACGACGGCGACGCGGACCGCTGCCTCGCAGTCGATGCCTCCGGCCAGGTCGTGGACGGAGACCAGATCCTGGCCGTGCTGGCCATAGCGCTCAAGGCCGAAGGCAGGCTGGCCGGCGACACCGTCGTCGCGTCGGTGATGTCGAACCTCGGATTCCGGCACGCGATGCGCGCGGCGGGCATCGACATTGTCGAGACGCCAGTCGGTGACCGGTATCTCATCGCTGCGATGCTGGACGGCAAGTTCGTGCTCGGTGGCGAGCAGTCAGGTCACATCATCATGCTCGATCACGCAACGACCGGTGACGGCATGCTGACCGGCTTGCACCTGCTTGCCGAAACAGTCCGGCAGGGTCAGCCGCTGGCCGCGCTGGCGAGCGTCATGATGAGGTATCCGCAGGTCCTCATCAACGTGCCAGGCGTCGACAAGGCGCGGGTGGCGTCGTCGCCAGCGCTGGCTGACGCGGTGACCGCGGCAGAGTCGGAACTCGGCGACGCGGGCCGCGTGCTTGTCCGGCCGAGCGGAACTGAGCCCGCTGTCCGGGTCATGGTCGAAGCCGAGGACGCCGGCCAAGCTGACCGGCTGGCGAGGCGCCTCGCCGATGCCATCAAAGAGCTTTAGCTAACCGAGCAGACGACCTCTCCAGTTCGCCTGGCGAGCGGTGCCGGGGCGCCAGGCGATGCCCGATGCCCGATGCCCGGCCGGGGACGGAGTAAGGCGAGCGCCTTAGCCGGAGCCGCGCACGCCAGGACGCCACTCGCGCAGTGACGGTTCGCGACGGCAGTTTTGCCGGTTCGCGTGGCAGGCTTAGCCCATGATCGTGGGCATCGGCGTCGACGTCGCCGAGATCTCCCGGCTCGAGCACGCGCTCGCCCGATCGCCCGCGCTGGCCGTCCGGCTGTTCGCTGAGAGCGAACGCGACCTGCCGATCCGATCTCTGGCCGGGTGCTTCGCGGCCAAAGAGGCGGTCGCCAAGGCGCTCGGCGCTCCGCGCGGGCTGCGGTGGCATGACGCCGTCATCGATCACGACGACAGCGGGGCGCCGGTGCTGCGGATCGGCGGAACCGTCGCTGCCGCGGCGGCCAGCCTCGGCGGCGTAACGACCTGGCACGTCTCCATCAGCCACGACGCCGGCATCTGCGTGGCCATGGTGGTTGCCGAGCGGTGATCAGGGCAAGTTCGTGCTGTGCTGCCGGAGCGCCGCGGCGGGCCGTCAGAAGCCAGCGGCGATGAGGACGGGCGGTCAGAAGACAGCGGCGATGAGGACGGGGCGATGAGGACGGCGCATCAGGTGGCGGCGGTGCGTGCCGCCGAGCACGAACTGATGGCCAAACTGCCGGACGGGGTGCTCATGCAGCGCGCCGCGGCGGGGCTGGCCTCGGTGTGCGCAAGCCTGCTCGACCAGGTCTACGGCTCGCCGGTAGTGGTGGTCGCGGGCAGCGGCGACAACGGCGGCGACGCCCTCTACGCCGGCGGCCGCCTGGCGGGGCGCGGCGCAGCCGTCACCGCCATCGCCGCCGGACCGCAGCTGCACCAAGCGGCCGCGCGAGAACTCGTTGCCCGTGGCGGCCGCATCATGACGGCTGTTGCCGACGAAGAGCTAGCCGGCAACGCAGCGATCGATCCAGCCGGCAGCCCGACCATCGCGCCAGCCGCAGCGGACGCAATCGGTGCAGCTGACCTGATCCTGGATGGCATCACCGGGATCGGCGGGCACGGCGGCCTGCGGGAGCCTGCGGCTTCGCTAGCACAGCTGATCAGCCAGGCCAGGCACGACGGCGCTGTCGTGGTCGCAGTTGACGTCCCCAGCGGCATCGACTCCGACACCGGAGAGGTGCACGGTGCCGCCATCCAGGCTGACGTGACTGTGACGTTCGGCACGATCAAGCCCGGCGTGCTGATCGATCCGGGTGCCAGTTTCGCCGGATTGACCGAGCTCATCGATATCGGACTGGCCCCGTACTTGCCCGTTTCCGAGCTAATTTCGATGCAGGCAGCGGATGTGGCCGCGCTCCTGCCGAGGCCGGGTCCCGAATCTGACAAGTATCGCCGCGGCGTCCTCGGCCTGGTGGCAGGCAGCGACCAGTACACCGGCGCTGCGGTGCTGTCCTGCGGCGGGGCCATCCACGGCGGCGCGGGCATGGTCAGGTTCGTATCGGCCGACGTCGCCGTCGGGGTGGTGCGCCAGCACTGGCCCGAAGCCGTCCTGACCACCTATGACCCGCAGAACCCGGCTGAGGCGATCAAGACCGCTGGCCGGGTACAGGCCTGGGCCATCGGACCCGGGATCGGCACGGGGCCGGATGCGGCCGCCCTGCTCGCCGCCGTCCTGGCGAGCGACGTGCCGGTGCTGGTCGACGCCGACGGCCTCACCGTGCTGGCCGGGCGCCGCGATCTGTTGCGCCGCGACGCACCAGTGCTAATCACGCCGCACGCCGGAGAGCTAGCCCGGCTCCTGCCGGCCGATCGCGACGACATCGAGGCACGCCGCTTGCACTACGTCCGGGCGGCCGCAGCGGAGCTTGGCGTCACCGTGCTGCTCAAGGGCTCGACGACGGTCATCGCCAGCCCGGACGACACTCAGCCGGTCCTGGTGAACTCAACGGGTACGAGCTGGCTCGCCACCGCGGGCTCAGGCGACGTGCTATCCGGCCTGGCCGGCTCCTGCTCGCGCAGGGGCTCCCGGCTGCAGCGGCCGCGGCGGCGGCCGCATACCTGCACGGCATGGCGGGCCGGCTCGCCGCGTACGACGCCCCGATCGGCGCTAGCGACCTCATCGCTGCGATCCCGGCTGCGATCCGTGCGGTTACCAGCAACGACAATTAGGCCAGGAAACGGGCTCTTTCCACCCGCCGCAGCCGGTCCGGCCGCCGTAGCCGGGCCAGACTGCATCGTTCCTGCTGGCACACTGAACTGTCATGGACGGGAACCCGGAAGCAGTCGTCGACCTGGACGCGATCCAGGCGAACGTCGCTGCCATAAACCGGCACGTCGGCGCCGCTCAGGTGATGGCAGTAGTCAAGTCTGACGGTTACGGTCACGGCATGCTGGCATCGGCCAGAGCGGCCCTGGCTGGTGGCGCGACCTGGCTCGGCGTCGTCCATGTGGCTGACGCGATCGCGCTGCGTAAAGCCAGGATCACCGTGCCTGTACTGAGCCTGCACGGCAGCCCGGACTCACCGCATGCCGAGGCGATCCGCCACGAGATCGACCTGACTGTCGGCTCGGTCGCGCTCGTCGATCAGATCGCACTTGCCGCCGAAGGGGCGGGTAGGACGGCCCGGCTGCACCTGGAGGTCGACACCGGCATGAGCCGCGGCGGCGCGATCGCGGCCGACTGGCCGGCCCTGGTCGACGCGGCCCTTTCGGCTCAATCGGCCGGTCACGTCAAGATCGTCGGAGTGTGGTCGCACTTCGCCTGCGCTGACATCCCCGACCACCCGACGATCGGGCAGCAGCTGGAAGCTTTCCGCGCCGCGGTCGCCACGGCAGAACGAGCGGGCGCGAAGCCGGAAGTACGGCACCTCGCCAACGGGCCGGCCACCCTGACGCTGCCGGAGTCCTACTTCGACCTGGTCCGCCCTGGCGGCGCTGTCTTCGGTCTCTGCACGCTGCCTGGCGGCGCGCCGGGCTGGCTCCGCCCTGCGATGACCCTGCGGGCACGACTGATCCAGGTCAAGCGGGTGCCTGCCAAGACCCCGGTGTCTTACGCGCACCGGTACACCACCGGCGCCGACACACTCCTCGGCGTCCTGCCGCTCGGCTACAACGAGGGGATACCCAGGCACGCGACGAACGCGTCCGGACTGCTCTCCACGCGCGGCAGGCGGGTCTCCATCGCCGGGACCGTGAACCTGAATCACATCGTCCTGGACCTCGGCGACGGTCCGTCGCAGGCCGGCGATGAGGTTATCGTGTTCGGACCCGGCGACCACGGCGAGCCGACCGCTCAGGAGTGGGGGGAGGCGCTCGGGACGCTGGCTTACGAGATTGTCACGCGGTTTACCGGAAAGGTGCCGAGAACTTACTCTGGAGTAACTGCGGCCGGGGAGGGTGCGTCGGCGCCAGGCACTGCTGCAGCCGGAACCGGAATCGGGACCGGGTATGTGGCGGCGCAGGCCGCAGACGGGAGTACCGATGGTCAAGTGGCGGCGGCTTTCTAGCGTCGCAGGGCTGGCTACCGGGGTCGCGGCGGCCTCAGCCGGCGCGGTGATCGCAGCAGAAAAGATCGCGGTGGGCCGCATCCGGCTGCGGGCCGATCCGGCGGCCAGCGAGCCATTCGGTCAGCTGAGCGGCCGCCCGCTGAGCGTCAGCGCCGACGACGGGGTACGGCTGTACGCCGAGGTCTGCGGGTCCGAGGACTCCCCGGTGACCATCGTGTTCTGTCACGGCTACACGCTCAGCCAGGAGGTCTGGCACTACCAGCGCCAGGATCTGGAGGCGGATTACCGGCTGGTGTTCTGGGACCAGCGCAGTCACGGCAGGTCGGCGCGCAGTGATCCGGCTCACATCAGCATCGGTCAGCTCGGTCGTGACCTGGCCGCAGTCCTTGCCGCGACGGTACCGGCGGGCGCGCCCGTCGTGCTGGTCGGGCACTCAATGGGCGGCATGGCCATCATGGCGCTGGCTGACCAGCAGCCGGAGTTGTTCGGCACCGCGGTCATCGGCGTGGTGCTGATCTCGACCACCGCGCTGGTCGACCCGACTGGCTGGATGCCGGGGCCGTTGCGTCCTGTTGGCCGGTGGGCCGCTCCGGCGCTGCTGCGCGGGTCATCACGCGGCCGGCGGGCGGCGGAACTGACCGAGCGGCTCCGCGGCGCAGCCGGTGACCTAGCGTTCCTGTCCACCCGGTTCATCGCGTTCGGCGACCCTGACGTGAGCCCGACCGTTGTCGACTTCCTTGAGCACCTGATCAGGGCCACGCCTATCGACGTGGTGGCGGACTTCTACCTGGCGCTCACCGAGCACGACGAACGGGAAGCGCTGGGGGCGATCGGCCAGGTGCCGACTGTCGTCATTACCGGGATGGAGGACCGCCTCGTCGCCACCGAGCAAACCGCGGAGGTAGCCGCCGCGATTCCGGGGGCCAGCCTGGTCCAGATACCCGCGGCCGGGCACATGGTCATCCTGGAACAGCCAGAAGTCGTGACCGAGGAGATATCCGATCTGGTGGCGCTCGCGCTCGACGAGTCGGCGAGCCAGGCGGCCCGCGTGACCGGGCCGGAGGATCCAGCCGTCGACGAAGTGGTCTGCGTGCCGACCGCCGAGCAGATGCGAACTCTCGGCCGCCGGCTGGCCGGGCTCCTGCGAGCAGGTGATCTCGTGCTGCTGTCAGGACCGCTCGGCGCTGGCAAGACCACCCTCACCCAGGGCATCGGGGCGGGCCTGGGCGTTCGCGGCTCGGTCACCTCACCGACGTTCGTCATCGCCAGGGTGCATCCGAGCCTGTCGGAAGGACCGGACCTGGTGCATGCCGACGCTTACCGGCTCGGCAGCCGCGCTGAGGTGGACGACCTGGACCTGGATACTGACCTGGCGGCAGCGATCACCGTGGTCGAGTGGGGCGAAGGGCTCGTCGAGGACCTCGCGCCGAGCTTCCTGTCGGTCAGGATCTCGGCTGACGAGCCGTCAGCGGCGGCCGGAGCGGATGACGCCGGAGATGCCGACATCCGCCGAACCGTCCAGGTGCGGGGCTGGGGCGAGCGGTGGCGGGACGCGGCCGTCGCCGATGCGGCCAGACTGGCACTAGCCGATCTGAACTAGTACTGGCCTGAATTAGTACTGGCGCAACGCGCTGCAGGCCAGCCGCTTATGTGGACCCAGCCGGCTTCCAGTCGCTGGCCCGAGTGCGTTCCGAATTGTCCTCCGCGGCACAGTTCGCGCTACTACACTGCCGGTGAGCCCAGTGGGTCCTTGCCGGGGAGCGCCCGCGGCTCCGATCAGCCATCAGGAGGCGTGCCGTGGCCCAGCAGGGCTCCCCGCCCCGTCGGCCCGCTCGGCCGCCGCTCTCCGACCATCGAGGTCGGCACGACAATGCGCCGGACCGGACGCGCCGGACCGACCGTGACGACTGGCGGCAGTTCGATGCGTTCGGGCCTGACCCGGAGGATGGGCTGCCACCCTGGGCCGGGCCGGGTACCTATCCGGCCAGGCCTGCCAGCACGCAGCGGCGGCATGCTGCCGATCGCGGCCCGATCACCGGCGACGAAACCTATGCCGATCGCGTCTCGCGCGACTTTCGGGGGGCCGTCGAGGTGGATGACCCGCCGGCTCGCGACGAGGGGCCACGCCAGGCTGGCCGGCGAGGCCGGGCGGCCGCGACCAGGCTGCGCAAATCACGCCGTCGCGTGTACCGCTGGTGCGGGCTCGCCATCGTGGTTTGCGTTATCGCTGCCGGCATCACCGCGCTGCTGACCCACCACACGCCCAAGCCGGCCCTGTACGTGACGTCGTTGCTGCCTGGCGAGTTCAAGGCCGTGCCGAGCGCCTGTGGCAGCGTCAGCAACACCGTGCTCAGCCAGTACCTGCCCGAACCGGGCCGGACCATGGCGAACGAGCTCTCCGAGAGCACGCAGAGCCAGTGCAGCTTCACGCTGGACCGCAAACCAGTTTTCCTCGTGCTCGAGGTGACTGCGCAGGCGTACCAGCCGTTCGCGGCGGCGACCGCGGCGGGCAGCGCGCCCGGCAGCGCATCTGCCAACGCGGCGGACAACTACGCACTCACCCGTCAGAACCTGGTGAGGCCGCCGAGGACGGCGACGGCTAAGGCGCTGCTGTCGGCCGCGCAGATCACCGCGCTGGCCAAGACTGGCCAGCAGGCTATCGTGGCGGTGCAGACCGAGCATGCCGACGGGATTCTGACTTACGTCGTGACAGTAGTGATTCGCGACCGAAACGTGCTCATCACAGCCTCGCT
The DNA here is from genome assembly GCA_963815575.1 of uncultured Actinomycetota bacterium. Taxonomy (GTDB): domain Bacteria; phylum Actinomycetota; class Actinomycetes; order Streptosporangiales; family Streptosporangiaceae; genus JAJYUU01. The sequence goes on from CAWFHE010000002.1 coordinate 29,935, forward strand.
GTCCGGTCAGGAGTCCGGGCACGGGTTCGGGCCGGTGCCGGTCAGCACGCTGGAGGCCGGGGCTGAGGCCGTGGCCAGGGACGTGCTGGCGAAGTCGGTCACCGAGCCGACGGCCTGACCGCGTCAGCCGGCCAGGGTCGAAGCATCGGTGCCTCCTCATTAGGCTGATCAACCGTGCTGCTGCTCGCGTTTGACACTGCGACCTCGGCGGTGACGGTGGCCCTGCATGATGGCGCCGCCGTGGTTGCCGAGGAGTCTGCCGTCGACGGGCGCAGGCATGGGGAGCTGCTCGCAGTCTTCATCGACAAGGTGCTGCGCAGCGTCGGAGCCGGCCGCGAGGACCTGACCGCGGTCGCCGTCGGCACCGGGCCGGGTCCCTACACCGGGCTACGTGCTGGCCTGATCACCGCCCGCGTGCTGGCCAGCGCACTCGGGATCAGGATCGATGGCGTGTGCTCGCTCGACGTGATCGCCGCGGCCGCACTGCCGGGGGCCGCCGGGACCGAGTTCCTGGTTGCCACCGACGCACGTCGCCGCGAGGTGTACTGGGCCAGCTACTCGGCTGATGGTCAGCGTAGCTACGGGCCGCACGTGACGCCTGCTGATCTGCCGCTGGGCCTGGCCGTTGCCGGGGAGGGCGCTCAGATTTACCCGGAACTGCGTGACCGGCCACTGAACCCGGCGTTCCCGTCCGCAGTCCAGCTCGCGTCGATCGCGGCGGGCAGGCTGGCACGACGCGAGCCTGGCCCAGAATGCCGCGCCGCTCTACCTGCGCAGGCCGGATGCGCGCGAGCCGGGCAAGCCAAAACGGGTCACCCCATGAGCCCGCAGCTGCGCCCGATGACCAGCGCCGACCTCGACAACGTGCTCGCGCTGGAGCATGCCTTGTTCGGTGACGAAGCCTGGTCCCGGCAGATGCTGACGGGCGAACTCGGCCAGCAGCCGGCTAGCCGGTACTACCTTGTCGCCGAGGAGGACGGCACGATTGCCGGCTACGCCGGCTTGCTGGCCGCGGGCGGCCAGGCGGACGTGCTGACGATCGCTGTGGCCTCGGCGCAGTGGGGCCAGGGCATCGGCTCGCAGCTGCTGGCCGATCTGCTGCACGAGGCTGTCAGACGTGGCTGCACTGAGATTTTCCTGGAAGTCCGGGTTGACAACGAGCGCGCTCAGCGGCTCTATCGCTGGTGGGGCTTCGCCGACATCGGCATCAGGCGCGGCTACTACCAGCCGTCCGGAACCGACGCGATCGTGATGCGGCGCAACCTGGCCGGTGATCTCCGGCCGGGCGACGCAGCGGAGTCAGCGGCTAACGGTTCGGGCCGGCAGCGACGACTCCGGCGGCGACCAGACGGCCCGGCAGGCAGGAGAAGCAACGTGACCGCGCCGCTGGTGCTAGGCATCGAGACGTCCTGCGACGAGACCGGTGTGGGTCTGGTTCGCGGTCACGAGCTACTGGCCGACGCGGTAGCTTCCAGCGTCGAAGAGCATGCGAGGTTCGGCGGGGTAGTGCCGGAGGTAGCAAGCCGGGCCCACCTGGAAGCCATGGTGCCGACCGTCGACCGCGCCCTGGCGTCCGCAGGCGTACGGCTGGCTGACGTAGACGCGATCGCGGTGACCGCCGGTCCCGGCCTGGCCGGGGCCCTGCTGGTCGGGGTCAGCGCCGCGAAGGCCTACGCGATCGCTACCGGCAAGCCGCTGTACGGTGTCAACCACCTGGCCGCGCACGTGGCTGTGGACCAGCTTGAGCATGGCGCCCTGCCAGCGCCTGCGATCGCGCTGCTGGTGTCCGGCGGCCATTCGTCGCTGCTGCTGGTGCCGGATGTGGCAGCCGAAGTCGTGCCGCTCGGCGCGACCATCGACGACGCGGCTGGCGAGGCGTTCGACAAAGTGGCCAGAGTGCTCGGACTGCCCTTCCCTGGCGGCCCGCATATCGACCGGGTAGCGGCGACCGGGGATCGCGACCTGATCGCGTTCCCGCGCGGCAAATACCGGGACGGCACTCACGATTTCTCGTTCTCTGGCCTGAAGACCTCGGTGGCGCGCTGGGTGGAGGCACGCGAGGCGTCCGGCGAAACGGTCCCGGTAGCCGATGTAGCGGCATCGTTCCAGGAGGCTGTCGCCGATGTACTGACCCGCAAGGCGGTGGCTGCCTGCCAGGCGCACGGAGTGGACCATCTGATCATCGGCGGCGGGGTGGCCGCTAACTCCAGGCTCCGCGCGCTGGCGCAGCAGCGATGCGAGGCGGCGGGCCTGCGGCTGCGGGTACCGCGTCCAGGTCTGTGCACCGATAACGGCGCGATGGTCGCGGCGCTTGGCGCCGAATTGGTAGCGCGGGGCGTAGCGCCGACCGGGCTCGATTTCGCGGCCGATTCGTCGCTGCCGGTGACGGCGGTGACCGCGGCCTAGCCGTGTCGTATCGGCCGGGCCCCGCGGTCTTGGCTCTAGAGTCGCTCAATGACAAGTCACGCACTGTGATCTGTACCTCACGGTGCGTGCACAGGGCCAAGGACTGCGGCAGCCGGGCATCGCCGGGCGGCCCGGAAAGCGAACACGCATGCGCTCGCGTCGGCTGCACGATGGTTTGCTGCACGGTGGTTTGCTGCACGGTGGTTTGCTGCACACAGGGTTGCGGCACGCGCCCCGGCCCCGGTACCGGCATCGCTTACTGCGGCCGCGCTCAGCGGCCCTGCTCTCGGCGCTTACCGTCGCGCTAGCGACTGCGGCTGCTGGGGTCGGCGTGCTACCCCGGCTTCCGGTGACGGCAGCGCGCGCTGACGACGTGACGGCCTCGCTGAACAACCTGCGCACCGGCTGGGACCCGGCGGAGCCGAAGCTGAGGCCGGTGAGCGACGGCGGCCCGGTCGGTGGCGCCCGCTTCGGGCAGATCTTCAGCAGGCACCTGAGCGGGCAGATCTACGCGCAACCTCTGGTGGTCGGCAATGTGCTCATCGTCGTGACCGAGACCAACCATGTGTACGGTCTCAACGCGGCCACCGGCGCGGTCGAGTGGGCTGATTCGCTCGGGAAGCCGGAGCCATGGACCGCAATGGGCTGCCGCGACCTGACCCCGGACATCGGCATCACCAGCGCGCCGGTTTACGACCCGGCGACTCGCGCGGTGTACCTGGTGGCCCTGGTCGACAACGGACCGAGCAGTGCCCGCCCGCACATGTACACCTACGCGCTGAACGTCGCTAACGGCCACGTGCTGCCCGGCTGGCCGGTAGCGATCCAGGGAGCTCCGGCCAACGACTCCGCTGACTCCTTCAATCCGCTGACCGAACGGCAGCGAGCGGGCTTGCTGCTGCTCGGGGGCGCGATCTATGTGGCGTTTGCTTCCTACTGCGACTACCCGCACTACCTCGGCTACGTAGCCGGCCTGACACCTCGACCAGACATCTGACCTTGTGGACCGCGGAGGCTGGGCCGACTGGGGATCAGGCCGGGATCTGGCTTGGTGCCGGTGGCCTGATGTCCGACGGACCGGGACGTATCTTCCTGTCGACCGGCAATGGCCCGTCGCCGCCGGTCGGTCCCGGCACCAGTCCGCCGCCTCAGCTCGGCGATGCCGTCGTCAGGCTCAGCGTGGGTGCCAACGGAGCGCTATCTGCCGCGGACTTCTTCAGCCCGGCGAACGCGCCCACACTCGACGCGGACAACGAGGACTTCGGCTCAGGCGGGCCGGTGGGGCTGCCGTTCGGCACTCCGGCCGATCGCGCGCTGCTGATCCAGGCAGGCAAGGACGGCAGGGTTTTCGTGCTGAACCGCGACAACCTGGGCGGCCGGGAGCAGGGTCCGGGCGGCACCGATCGCGTTCTCAATGAAGCCGGTCCGTACGCCGGGCTGTGGGGTCACCCGGCCGCATTTGGTCCGGTCTCCACTGTTAACGCGAGCAGCACGCCCGACTTTGCCTACTACGTGGGAAAGGGGGACGTGATGCGCTATCTGCGGTTCGGCGCAACTGCATCGGGTGCTCCCACTGTGACCGACGTCGCGAACAGCACGATGACCTTCGGCTACACCTCCGGCTCGCCGGTGGTGACCTCTAACGGCAACGACCGGGCATCAGCTCTCGTGTGGGAGGTCTACTCCGCTGGCAGTAGCGGCGCGCACGGCAGCCTGGATGCATTCGCCGCGGAGCCGCCGAAAGGTTGCGTTGTCCCGTGTCAGATGGCGCCGATCTGGTCGGCGCCAATCGGAACGGCGGCGAAGTTCACCATTCCGGCCACCGACAACGGCCGCGTCTACGTCGGTACCAGGGACGGCAATGTGCTGGCCTTCGGCAGCCCGGCCGCTGCCCCGGTCACTGCGCGCCCGGTCAACTTCGGCCCGGTCGCGGCGGGCAAGTCACGTACCGTCACGGTGACTATCACGGCTGCTCACCGCGTCAGGGTGCGTCGCATCTGGGTAGCCGAGCCGCTCTCCGGCGCATTGTTCAAGGTCAAGTCGGTGACCCATCGCCGGCGCCCGGTCAGGTTCCCGGTCATGCTCGCGGCGGGCGCCAGGCTGAGGGTGCGGGTGTCCTTCAACCCGGCTCGGCTGGGGGGTGTGACCGGCGCTCTGCAGGTCATAACCAACACGGCGAACTTCCGGGTGGTCAGCCTTAGCCTTACCGGTCAGGGGACGAGCGCCTCGCCGGCCGAGGCGTCGGTCCGGGCTATCCCCGCGGCGTTGCCGTCGGTCAGCGTCATCGCGATCACCAACAACAGCACGGTCTTGACACTGTCACGTCGACTCCGTACGCGGCTGCGCCAGTGAGCGCGGCAGGTCCGGCCTCGGGCCCCGTTTGACGTGTCAATACCAGGGGGGCTAGCGTACGGAACTGGCACTCACTAAGGTAGAGTGCTAACGCGACAAGGTTGGTCTGGCACCCGCGACGGCAGGCCGACATGGTCGACTCTCTAATTCAGCTAGCCCTTTCCGGAGGGGGAGGTCAGATCGTGACGACCGCCACCAAGGTTGTTCTGAAGCCGCTCGAAGACAGGATCGTGGTACGCCCGCTTGAGGCTGAGCAGACCACCGCGTCCGGCCTGGTTATCCCCGACACCGCCAAGGAGAAGCCCCAGGAGGGCGAAGTCCTGGCCGTCGGCCCCGGCCGGTTCGACGACGCTGGCAGCAAGCGCGTCCCGATGGACGTCAAGGTCGGCGACGTGGTGCTCTACAGCAAGTACGGCGGCACCGAGGTGAAGTACCACGGCGAGGAGTACCTGGTGCTCTCCGCCCGCGACGTGCTCGCCATCATCGAGAAGTAGCGACCAGTTTTGCGCGCGGGCCTGGCCCGCGCCGGGGGCTCTGCCCGCCGGCGCCGCCCCGGCTCGGCTCGCGGCCCGCGGAGTGAAGCTCCCGCGGTCCGCGGCCCGGTCCGGGGCGGCGGCGTGAAGGCCGCTTGCCGAGCAGTAGCGGGTCCAGCATCCGAACACAGACGCACTTATCAAAGACACTGGGGTACCAGATGGCCAAGAGCCTGGAATTCGACGAGGACGCACGGCGCGCCCTCGAGCGCGGCGTAACCGCCTCGCGGACGCCGTGAAGGTGACGCTCGGCCCGAAGGGCCGCAACGTCGTGATCGACAAGAAGTGGGGCGCGCCCACCATCACCAATGACGGGGTGACCGTCGCGCGCGAGATCGAGCTGGAGGACCCGACCGAGAACCTTGGCGCTCAACTGGCCAAGGAGGTCGCGACCAAGACCAACGACGTGGCCGGCGACGGCACCACGACGGCCACCGTGCTGGCCCAGGCGATGGTCGCCGAGGGGCTGCGCAGCGTCGCTGCCGGAGCTAACCCGATCGCGCTCAAGCGCGGCATCGATGCCGCGGCGACCGCGGTGGCCGACGCGCTGGTGAAGTCGGCCCGCGACGTCGAGGAGCGGAGCGAGGTCGCCAACGTAGCGACGATCTCCGCGCAGGACGCCAAGATCGGCGAGGTCATCGCCGAGGCATTCGACAAGGTCGGCAAGGACGGCGTCATCACCGTCGAGGAAGCCCCGACCATGGGCATCGAGCTCGAGTTCACCGAGGGCATGCAGTTCGACAAGGGCTACATCTCGGCGTACTTCGTGACCGACCCGGAGCGGATGGAGGCCGTCCTGGAGGACGCCTACATCCTGCTCAGCGGCGGCAAGATCTCCTCGATGGCCGACTTCCTGCCGCTGCTCGAGAAGGTGGCCCAGACCAAGAAGCCGCTCCTGGTGATCGCCGAGGACGTGGACGGCGAGGCGCTGTCCACGCTGGTGGTCAACAAGATCCGCGGCCTCCTGAACGTGGTCGCGGTCAAGGCGCCGGGCTTCGGCGACCGCCGCAAGGCGATGCTCGAGGACATGGCCGTGCTGACCGGCGGCCAGGTAGTCAGCGAGGAAGTCGGCCTGAAGCTGGACCAGGTTGGTCTGGACGTGCTCGGCAAGGCCCGGCGCGTGGTGGTCACCAAGGACAACACGACGCTCATCGACGGCGAAGGCGACCAGTCAGCTGTGGAAGACCGGGTCCGCCAGCTCCGGACCGAGATCGAGAACACCGACTCGGACTGGGACCGCGAGAAGCTGCAGGAGCGCGTGGCCAAGCTCGCGGGCGGCGTGGCGGTCCTGCGGGCTGGCGCGGCCACCGAGGTGGAGCTGAAGGAGAAGAAGCACCGCCTCGAGGACGCGATCTCGGCGACCAGGGCTGCCATCGAGGAAGGCATCATCGCCGGCGGCGGCAGCGCGCTTGTGCACGTGGCAACCAAGCTCGGTGACCTGGGGTTTACCGGCGACGAGGCCACCGGCGTGCAGGTCGTCCGGCGGGCGCTGTCCGCGCCAGCGCGGTGGATCGCGGAGAACGCGGGCGCCGAGGGCGGCGTGGTCATCGCGCGGATCGCCGAGCTGCCGGCCGGACACGGCTACAACGCCGCGACGGGCGAGTTCGGTGACCTGATCGCGCAGGGTGTCATCGACCCGGTCAAGGTGACCCGGTCGGCGGTGCAGAACGCCGCGTCCATCGCCGGAATGCTGCTGACCACGGAGGTGCTTGTCAGCGAGAAGCCGGAGCCGGAGACCGCACCGGCCAACGGTCACGGTCACGGCCACCAGCACTAAGGCTGCGGCGCTAGCTCAGCCTGGCCCCGCCTTCCATGCCAGTCGGCCTGGAGGGCGGGGCCTGGCCGTTTCCGGTGCAGGGCGCCAGGACTGCGCGCATCCGGATATCGATTCTCTTGTTCATAAATGCTCTATCATTGCTTGTCACAATATCATTTCAAGGTAGACCAGCGTTTTCATAATTCGCTTCTAAATACGCTGAGTAGTTAGCTGACTACATTCAGTAATTGTCTTTACTCTGCGACTACAGCGCGACTTTAATGTGACCTTTCCGTTGCCTATTTTGATGTTGCCTTTACTCCCGGCACGGGGAATCACGGTTTTGTACAGACGGAATCGTGAGGCCGCCGCTGAGCCAGGGGGATCTGGTGGAATCGCAGCTAGATGGGGCTAGTCATCGCAACATGGTCATGTTGACCGAGCTCGCCGCGCTCGGTGAGCCGGCTGCAATTGACTCATTGCTTCGGCAGATCCGGCCAATGATCGTGCGTTACTGCCGCGCTCGTCTCAGGCACATTTCCGGGCATTATCAGGCGGCCGACGATGTCGCGCAGGAGGTGTGTATCGCCGTTCTAACTGCCCTTCCGCGCTATCGGGACATGGGCCGGCCGTTCGCGTCCTTCGTGTTCGGCATCGCCTCGCACAAGGTGGCCGATGCCATGCGTAGCGCGGCCCGGCTGGCCATCCCGACTCAGGACCTGCCAGACGGGCCGGACCAGCGGCCGGGGCCGGAAGAGACCGCGGTGGCCTACCTTGAGGCTGAGCGGGCTCGCGCGCTGCTCGCAGGCTTCCGGTGAATCAACGCGAGTTGCTAGTGCTGCGACTGATGTCCGGCCTGTCCGCCGAGGAGACCGGCGACGCCCTCGGGATGTCAGCCGGCGCGGTCCGGGTGGCTCAGCACCGGGCACTAGCCAGGCTGCGAGCGATCGCCTTGGCGGAGTCGGCCATCGAGGAGTCCATCGCATAATCCCGACGGGCCTGTCATGCCGATCGATGCCCTGCAAGGGCCTCAGCCGGTGACTCACGCCGTTGCGGCGCGCCGGGTGGCGGCTGCCCGGCCGGCACCGGGCTTGGTCAGGCTGTCCGGTCACTAGGATGAAGGCAATCCCAGCAACCGGACACGGAACGTGAGATGAGCGACGAGAAGTTCGGCCCGCCAGCCCTGACCTTCGACGACGTTCTGCTGCTGCCGGCGCATTCGGCCATAATGCCGGGCGAAGCAGACACGACGGCGCGGCTGACGCCGCGGCTGTCGCTGCGGATCCCGATCGTGTCTGCCGCCATGGACACCGTCACTGAGGCGAGGATGGCGATTGCCATGGCTCGCCAGGGCGGTGCCGGGGTGCTGCACCGGAACATGTCCATTGAGGAGCAAGCCCAGCAAGTCGACATGGTCAAGCGGTCCGAGGCCGGGATGATCACTAACCCGGTCACCTGCGGGCCGGACGCCACGCTGGCCGACGTCGAGGAACTGTGCGCGCGCTTCCGGATCTCCGGAGTCCCGGTCACCGACGCTGACGGCAAACTGGTCGGTATCGTAACGAACCGTGACATCAGGTTTGAGTCGGACCACCGACGCCGGGTTACCGAGATCATGACTCCGATGCCGCTGGTAACCGCGCCGGTCGGCGTCGACCGGGCCGAGGCGCTGCGGCTGCTGAGCACCAACAAGGTGGAGAAGCTACCGCTGGTAGACAAGGCCGGGCGGTTGCGGGGCCTGATCACCGTCAAGGACTTCACCAAGAGCGAGCAGTTCCCCAACGCGACCAAGGACGGCGAGGGCCGGCTCGTCGTGGGAGCAGCGGTAGGCGTAGGCGAGGATGCCAAGCGGCGGGCGCAGGCGCTGATCGAATCCAGCGTGGATTTCCTGGTCGTGGATAGCTCGCACGGCCATGCGCAGGGCGTGATCGAGATGGTGGCCCAGGTCAAGGCCAACTCCCGGGCCGAGGTCATCGGCGGGAACGTTGCCACCAGAGCGGGCGCACAGGCGCTGATCGATGCTGGCGCCGATGCGATCAAGGTAGGCGTCGGTCCCGGCGCGATCTGCACTACCCGGGTGGTCACCGGGGTCGGTGTGCCGCAGATCACCGCGATCTACCAGGCTTCGCTCGCCGCGAGGCCCGCTGGCGTCCCGGTGATCGGCGATGGCGGCGTCCAGTACTCCGGCGACATCGCCAAGGCCATCGCGGCCGGCGCTGACACGGTCATGCTCGGCAAGCTCCTCGCTGGCTGCGAGGAAGGCCCCGGCGAGATGGTCTTCGTCAACGGCAAGCAGTTCAAGCTGTTTCGCGGGATGGGCTCGCTCGGCGCCATGCGCAATGTAAACCGGGGCGGGTCATTCTCCAAGGACCGCTACTTCCAGGACGACGTGCTCCGTGAGGACAAACTGGTCCCGCAGGGTGTCGAGGCCCAGGTGCCCTACCGGGGCCCGCTGGAGGCGGTGGCGCACCAGTTGACCGGCGGTTTGCGAGCGGCGATGGGATTTTGCGGCGCCCGGACGATCGCCGATCTCCAGCAAGCGCAGTTCACCCAGATCACGAGTGCCGGGTTGGTTGAAAGCCACCCGCACGACATCCAGATGGTCGCCGAGGCGCCCAACTACAGCGGCCGGCGAAACTAGGCGCCCTGGCACGCTAATCCTGGCTGCCAGGCCGGTGCGCGCACGCAGGCGCAGCACAGCACCTGCAGGGGCGGGAGAGCAACGTGAGCGTGGTAGAGATCGGGCGGGGCAAGAGCGGCCGGCGAGCGTACGCGCTCGACGAGATAGGCATCGTGCCCTCCCGCCGGACCCGGCACCCGGAAGACGTATCGATCGCCTGGCAGATCGACGCTTACCGGTTCGAGATGCCGCTGGTCGTCGCCCCGATGGACAGTGTCGTGTCGCCAGCGACGGCGATAGCGATCGGAAAGCTCGGCGGCCTGGCCGCGCTGGACCTGGAAGGCCTGTGGACCCGGTTCGATGACCCCGAACCACTGCTGGCCGAAGCGGCCGAACTGGACGACCAGGCGGCCACCAGGCGGCTCCAGCAGATCTACGCCGAGCCGATCAAGGAAGAACTGGTCGGCAGGCGGATCGAGGAGATCCGGGCCGCGGGCGTCACCACGGCAGCACGGCTGTCGCCGCAACGCACCGCGCGGCTTTACAAGGCGGTCATCGACGCCGGGGCTGACATCTTTGTGATCCGTGGCACGACCGTGTCGGCCGAGCATGTCTCCGGCCAGGCCGAGCCGCTGAACCTCAAGCAGTTCATCTACGAACTGGACGTGCCGGTCATCGTCGGCGGCTGCGTCACCTACACCGCGGCTCTGCACCTCATGCGGACCGGGGCGGCAGGCGTGCTGGCAGGCTTCGGCGGCGGGTCCTCGCACACCACTGCTGCGGTGCTGGGCGTCGCGGTGCCGATGGCCACCGCGATTGCCGATGTCGCCGCCGCCCGCCGCGACTACCTGGACGAGTCGGGCGGACGCTACGTGCACGTGATCGCCGACGGCGGGATGACCCGCAGCGGTGACATCGCCAAGGCGCTCGCTCTCGGCGCCGATGCGGTCATGGTCGGCTCCCCGTTCGCCCGTGCCAGCCAGGCGCCCGGCCGCGGCTACCACTGGGGCAGCGAAGCTCACCACCCGGAACTGCCTCGCGGCACCCGGCTCAAAGTTGGCACGATCGGCACCCTCGAGCAGATTCTGCACGGACCGTCCACAGTTCCCGACGGCTCCATGAACCTGATGGGCGCGTTGCGCCGCACTATGGCCACATCTGGTTACTCCGACCTCAAGGAGTTCCAGCGGGTGGAAGTCGTGGTGACCCCGAGTGCCACGCCGCGCTGACATCCGGGTCTGGCCAGGTGCCCGGGCAGGCGGTCAGCAGGCCGGGAACGGGCACCTGCCGGGCAGCGATCCCGCGCTGGCGACGACACGCCTCGGGCCTGCCGAACGCGCCGCTGCCCTTGAGGCCCTCGCCAGCCAGGAACTGCAGGTGCTCGTTGTCGGCGGCGGCGTGGTGGGCGCCGGGGTGGCGCTCGACGCGGTCACCCGCGGGCTGACGACCGGACTGGTCGAAGCCAGGGACTTCGGCTCTGGCACATCGTCGCGGTCGAGCAAGCTCATCCACGGAGGCCTGCGCTACCTCGAGCAGTTCAACGTAGCGCTGGTGCGCGAGGCTCTCAGCGAGCGTTCACTACTGCTGCAGCGCCTCGCCCCGCACCTGGTCCATCCGGTCTCGTTCCTGTTCCCCTTCACCCACCACGGCTGGGAGCGGCTTTACGTGGGTGCGGGCGTCACGGCGTATGACTCGCTCGGCTTCTCGATGGGCCAGAGCCGCGGCCTGCCCGGCCACCGCCAGCTGACCAGGCGCGGCGCGCTGAAGCTGGCCCCGGCGCTGAACCGCAAGGCGCTGACCGGGGCGCTGGTGTACTGGGACGCTCAGGTCGACGACGCCCGCTATGTGATGACACTGGTGCGCACAGCCGCCAGCTTCGGTGCGCGCGCGGCATCCCGCACCCAGGTCACGGGTTTCCTGCGCGAGGGCGAGCGAGTTACCGGCGTGCGGGCGATCGATCTTGAGACCGGGAACGAGCTAGAAATCCGGGCGCAGCAAGTCGTCAACGCCACGGGAGTCTGGACCGATGAGATTCAGGAGATGGTCGGCGGCCGTGGCAGCATCAACGTCCGGGCGTCCAAGGGCGTCCATCTCGTCGTGCCCCGCGACCGCATCCACTCCACTACCGGGATCATCCTGCGGACGCCGGTGAGCGTGCTGTTCGTGATCCCGTGGGGACGGCACTGGATCATCGGCACGACCGACACGGACTGGTCGCTGGACAAGGCGCACCCGGCAGCGAGCCGAGCCGACATCGACTACGTCCTGGGACAGGTCAACAAGATCCTCGCCGTGCCGCTCAGCCAGGACGATGTCGAGGGCGTCTACGCGGGCCTGCGGCCGCTGCTGGCGGGGGAGTCTGAGTCCACCTCCAAGCTGTCCCGCGAGCACACTGTCGTGCACCCGGTACCGGGCCTGGTCATGATCGCGGGCGGCAAGTACACGACGTACCGGATCATGGCAAGGGACGCGGTTGACGCGGTGGCACACGGCCTGGACGGCAAGGTAGCGCCGTCCTGCACTGACAGTGTCCCGCTGGCCGGCGCCGACGGATTCATCGCGCTGTGGAACTCCAGGCATGCGCTGGCCCGGTCATCTGGCCTGCATGTCGCAAGGATCGAGCACTTGCTGCAGCGGTACGGATCCATGATCGGTGAGGTGCTGGCCCTCATAGCCGCCGATCCGGGCCTGGGTAAACCGCTGGCCGGGGCGGACGACTATCTGCGTGCGGAAGTCGTCTACGCGGCATCGCACGAAGGCGCGCGCCACCTGGACGATGCGCTGGCGCGGCGCACGCACGCCTCGATCGAGACGTGGGATCGCGGCCTGTCCGCGGCCGAAGAAGCGGTCAGCCTGATGGCCGGCCCGATGAAGTGGAAAGCCCGGCAGATTTCCAGGGAGCTGGAGAACTACCAGGCCCGGGTAGAGGCCGAACGTGCCTCCCAGGAAGCCGACACCGACCAGGACGCCGATGCGATCCGGCTCGGCGCGCCCGACATCGTGCCGGTCCTGCAAGGTGACGGCGCGCTGGCCTGAGGACACTCGCAGGAGAGCCGACGAAGGGGGTGCCATGGAACAGAAGGTGCTCGTCCAGGCAGTAGCGGAGCGAACGACCTTGTCGCGCGAGGAATCGGCAGATGTCACCAGGGCGGTGCTGGAAGGGCTGGCAGATCAGCTGAGCGATGGCGAAGCACGGCGCCTCGCCGCAGATCTTCCCGAGTCGCTCGCGGAGCAGGTGCAGGTACCGCGGCGGCGCAGGAAGGGGGCGCACCCGGTGCCCGTCGATGACTTCGTCCGCCAGCTCAGCGAGCATGCGGGGCTTACCGAGGACGAAGCCCGGTCAGGAGCCGGGGCCGTCCTGGCTGCCTTGCGCGAGGCGCTCAGCGAGGACGATTACCGGCACCTCGTCGGGCAGTTGCCGGCCGGCTGACACCGCTTTGGAGGCGGCTGCCGGCTAGCGAGCCTGCGCTTCTCCGGCCGATTATCGGCCAGAAAACGTAGCCGGATTCGTCTGTTCGGCTGATCACTCCGGCGGGGCCGGATGGCTAGGGTGCACCGGGAGCCGAGACGGGGGGACCGGATGCTACCAAAGCCGAGCATCGAGCCTGCAGATCAGCGACAGCCGATCGTTCTCATGTACCACTCTGTGGCGCCGCATGAGGAGGATCCGTATCTGGTGACGGTCAGCCCGCGCCGGTTCGGACAGCAGATGCGCTGGCTGGCCCGGCGCGGCCTGCGCGGTGTCTCGATGGCGGAACTACTTGAGGCTCGCAACAGGCAGTGCGAAGCCGGTCTTGTCGGGCTCACCTTCGATGACGGGTACGACGACTTTGTTCGCAATGCGTTGCCCGTCTTGCACCGCTACGGATTCAATGCAACTGCGTTCGTGATCGCCGGCCGGCTCGGCGGCTCTAACAACTGGGATTCACTGGGGCCGCGCAAACCGTTGATGACCGCAAGCCAGGTGCGGACGGCGGCCGGAGCCGGCGTCGAAATCGGCTCGCACGGCCTGCGACATGTCAGCCTGACCCGGGCAACAGACGTCGCGCTTAGCAGAGAGCAGCAGCTCAGCCGGAAAATACTCCAGGACATAACCGGCTCGGCTATCACCGGCTTCTGCTATCCCTACGGGCACTTCTCCGGCCGGGTTGTCGACGGTGTGCAGGAGGCAGGCTACGACTACGCATGCGCGACCGGTGCCAGCGGGCCGGCCGGGCGATACTCCATGCCGCGCGTATACGTGGGTGAGTCCGACGGCGCGGCGCGATTGCGAGCTAAGTTCCTGCGGCACCGGCTCACCAGCGCTAGCGCTCCCCCGGCCGGAAGACGTGAGGCCGGACTACGTCGTTTTGCGTAAGCAGATTACGACGTCTAGCGGATCAGCTAGTACCGCATCTTGCGCAGGCTTCTGGAAGGGCTTCGCAACGGGGGAACGAGTCGCATGGTAGAGCATCAGCTTGGCCTCGCCGTCAACGGTCGCGAGCATCAGTTGCGGCGGCACCTCGTCTCCTTCCCGCTAGCCGGGCAGACAGGCGCGAACGGGCACGTGGACGGCAACGGTCAGCGAGTCGCGATCGTCGGCCTGGGTTACGTCGGGTTGCCAACGGCAATCGGCCTAGCTCCGCGGTGCCGAGAGGTCATCGGCATCGATATCAGCCGGGAGCGACTTCAGGTCGTGGCCTCGGGTCAGGCGGATCTCGCCGGGAGCGCCAAGCCGCGCCTGGGCGTGGCGCTGGCCGCCGGAACGCTCCGGCTGACCGGAGATCCCGCAGCCATCGCGTCGGCTGACGCCGTCATCGTGTGCGTTCCCACGCCGGTCGACTCCCGGCACGTTCCTGAGCTTTCCGCGCTTCGCGGCGCGTGCGCTGACGTGGTAGCGCATGCCAGGGCCGGCCAGACGATCATCCTGTCCTCGACCACCTACGTCGGAACGACGACCGAATTGCTGGCCGAGCCGCTGGCTCGCCGCGGACTTGAGCCCGGCAAGGACGTGTTCGTGGCGTTCAGCCCCGAGCGCATCGATCCCGGCAACCCGGACCATCAGCAGGACGAAACACCGCGCGTCGTCGGCGGCGTCACCAGGGAGTGCGCGATCCGGGCAGCACGGATCATCAGCCTGCTGACCAGCGAGGTGTACCTCGTCAGCTCGACCGAGGCGGCCGAGGCGACAAAGCTCTACGAGAACATTTTCCGGGCCGTGAGCCTCGCGCTCGCCAATGAGTTCGCCGATGCGTGCAGCGCGCTGCGCCTCGACCCGATTGAAGTGACGCTGGCCGCAGCGACCAAGCCGTATGGCTTTCTCGCCGCGTTCCCAGGTCCCGGCGTCGGTGGCCACTGCATCCCGTGCGATCCGCACTACCTGCTCTGGCAGCTGACTGCCCGCGGCCAGAGCGCCCCGCTGATCGAACAGGCCATGAGGTCGATTCAGCAGCGGCCAGAGCGCGTCATCGAGCGCGCCCGCGAGGTACTAGCGACCGAGGGCCGGCCGCTAGCCGGTGCCCGGCTGATTGTCGTCGGCGCTAGTTATAAGGCGGGCGTTTCAGACCTGCGGGAATCGTCGGCCGTACCGTTGATCGCCGGCTTGCGGCGCGAGGCAGCAGAAGTGCACTACTTCGATCCGCTCGTGCCGGTGCTGACTCTGCCCGGCGGGCACATGCTGACAAGCGAGCCGGACCCTGGCACGGACTGGGACCTGGCCATCGTGCACACCACGCACCCGGACGTGGACTACGGCTGGGTGCGAAAGTGCCGCCTGCTGGACGCCACCTACCAGTTCGAAGACGCGCCCGAGCGGGTTGTGGTGTGAGCCCGGCCTCTGCCACAAGCGTCTCCGTTGTCCGACCAGTTGCCGGCACGGCGTCAGCGCCCGCGGACGTCACCACGCCCGCTGTGGTACTGAAGCTCGACCGCAACGTCATGCACCACGGTGGTCTGGGCGCCATCCGCAGCCTGGGCCGCATGGGCGTCCCGGTCTACGCAGTGCAGGAGTCCGCCTGGGCGCCGGCTGGCCACTCGCGCTACTTGCACGGGAAGGTGCTTTGGCGGCCGGCCGGACTTCCGCCCGGCCAGATCCAGGCCGGGCTGCTGCGGCTGGCCGAGCTTATCGGCAGGCAGGCGGCGCTGATCCCCACCGACGACGCCGGGGCGATCTTCCTCGCTGAGCACGGAGCGGCCCTGCGCGGCAGGTTCCTGTTCGCCGCGCCGCCCGCCGGCCTGCCGCGACAACTGGCAGCTAAGCAGTCGCTGCACACGCTGTGTGCCAGCATTGGCTTCCCGAGCCCGCGCTCGTGCCTGGCGGGGAGTTTTGACCAGGCAGCCCGGGTAGCGACCGACTACGGGTACCCGATCGCGGGAAAGCTCGCCAGGCCCTGGCAGTCCGGATCCAGGCAGCCCAGCACTCAGATTCTGCGCAACCCGGGAGACCTGCAGGCTGCTTGGCGGGCTTCGGAGGGCGGCCGGGCCGGCCTCATGCTGCAGGAGTACATCCCGGCACCACCCGGGCATGACTGGTTCTTCCATGGATACGTAGGTGCGAGCGGCAACTGTCGCCCGGCCTGTACCGGAGTCAAGGACAGGTCCTACCCGGCGCGGGCCGGCTTGACCAGTTTCGGCCGCTGCGTGCCCAACCCAGCGCTGCGCGCAACGGTCACGGACCTTCTGACCGGGCTGGACTACCGCGGCATCGCCGACTTGGACCTCCGGCTCGATGACCGGGACGGGCAGTACAAGCTGCTGGACTTCAACCCGAGGCTCGGCGCGCAGTTCCGGCTCTTCACTGCGCCGGATGGTCTGGACGTTGTGCGGGCCGCCTACCTCGATCTGACCGGGCAGCCGGTTCCGTGCTCCAGCCGGCTCCGGGCCGGACTTTCATGGTCGAGAGCTACGACCCGCTAAGCGCGATCAGCTACTGGCGCAGCGGCGACCTCGGCTTGCGGTCCTGGCTGGCCAGGGCAGTCGCGGTAGACGAGACTGCCTGGTTCGCTCGGGATGACCTGCGCCCGTTCGAGCTCATGTGCCTGCGAATGGGCTGGCGCATGCTGACCAGGCCGCTTGACCGCCGAACGCGATGGGGCTGGGCGACCAGCACGAGGGGGGATGAATAGTGAGCGATGCCGTCGACGTGGCGATCGTCGGTGCAGGTCCTTACGGTCTCTCGCTTGCCGCGCACCTGCGGGCAGCCGGGGTGCAGGTGCGTCAGTTCGGGCAGCCGATGCACCTGTGGCGGGCGCAGATGCCGCGCGGCATGTTCCTGAAGTCACAGGGGTTCGCGTCGAACCTGTGCGACCCGTATGGCACTCACACGCTGGCCGCGTTCTGCCAGGCCACTGGCCGGTCATATGCCGACTACGGGCAGCCAGTGCGGCTCGACGATTTCGTCGCGTACGGGGACTGGTTCGCCGGCGAACTGGCTAGTGGCCTGGAGACGACAGTGGTCAACGGGCTTTCCAGAGGCGGCGGGCAATTCGAACTCCGGCTCGCCGACGGACGGACGGCTACGGCCAGGCGCGTCGTGCTGGCCACCGGAGTCGAGCACTTCGCGTACGTGCCACCGATCTTGTCCCGTCATGAGCGGGTCATTCATAGCTCGACGATCACCGACCCGGCGGCGTTCGCCGGAATGCGCGTCGCGGTCATCGGAAGGGGCCAGTCGGCACTGGAATCGGCCGCCCTGCTCAGTGAGAACGGCGCCGATGTCGAAGTCATCACCAGGTCCGCGGCCGTCGCGTGGAACAAGGCACCGCTGCTACCGGACCGGCCGTTCTGGAAGCGGCTGCGGGAGCCGGAGGCTGGCCTCGGCTCCGGCTGGGGCACCTGGTTCTACTCGAATCACCCTGGCCTGTTCCGTCACCTGGCGGAGCAGGCGAGGATCGAGCGGGCACGCACGGCGCTCGGGCCGGCCGGCGCTAACTGGCTGCGGCCCCGGATAGAAGGACGGGTGCCGATCCGCACCAGCGAGCGCGTCCACCGGGTACGAGATAGCGCTGACGGCGTCACTGTCGGAGTCGTCTCCCGCGACGGCGAGCGCTCGGAGGTACGGGCCGACTACGTCATCGCGGCTACCGGCTACCGGCCGGACCTGCGGCGCCTGGCCTTCCTCGATGACCCCGTGCGAGCACGCATTCGCACAGTCGCCGGCACGGCCGCAGTGGACGCTGCCTACCAGACATCGGTCGAGGGGCTTTACATGATCGGGCCCGCGGTGGCGCCAGTGTTCGGACCTGTCATGCGCTTCGTCTACGGCAGCGCGCACGCGGCTCGCACTGTCACGCGGCATCTGACGGCGACGGCTGGCTCGACGGTCGCGGCGCCGGCCCGACCGCTGGCGGGAATGGCCGGTCAGTGACGATCACGCGACTCGCGCGCGGCCCCGCAAGCGCGCGCGGCCCCGCAAGCGCGCGCACGGACGCCCGCGTCGGTCAGCTGGGCCGGCCGGCGCAAGCGAGTCGGCGTGCCAGTGTCAGCTGGCGACGGGCGGGCGCGCGCGGGATCTGGATGCTAGTCGGGAGCGACGCCATTGCCGTGACGCTCGGGGTCGTCGTTACCGGCGTCGGCGCGACCATGGCCGCGTTCTACGGTCTTGTTGCCCTGGGCGCTGCCGCGGCCGCTGGCCTGTACCGGCCACGGATAGGCGGCCGCGCTGGCGATCAGGCGGGCCGGCTGATTATGGCAGCCTCGATTCCCGCGTTCGGACTGCTCCGGTGGACTAGCGGGGATACAGCGATCCGGCTGGTTGCAACCACGGCATGCCTGCTGATCGGGGCGCGGGTGGCTGTTGACGCGAGCCAGCGGTCCGCTCGCCGGCGCGGCCTGCTCACTCAGCAGACACTGATCATCGGCACCGGTGCGGCTGGCCGGAAAGTATCGCGGCTGCTGCGGGAGCATCCCGAGCTCGGCCATCGTCCGTGTGGCCAGCTGCCTGACGACCTGGCCGGGGATGCGCAGTCCGTCAGCGAGATGCTGGCCCGGTTCGACGTGAGCCAGGTACTGATCTGCGCACCGGGCGCGGCCGGGGCCGAGCATGCTTCGGTGCTGCGCGCCTGCCGCGATCACGGCGTCCGGGTGAGCGTGCTCCCGCAATTTCCAGAACTCGGCCTGGCAGTGCCGAGAGCCTGCCTGGACGAAATCTGGGGAATCCCGTTCGTTCCGCTCAGGCCTGGTCCGGACGCGCCGGCCCGCCGGGCTGCTGCCCGGCTCATTGACCTCAGTGTCGGGACGGTTCTCCTGCTCGCCACGGCACCGCTGGTGCTGATTCTGACGCTTGCGGTGTGGGTGGACCTGGGGCTGCCTCCGCTGTTCCGGCAAGTGCGCGTCGTCGGGCGCGGTCGGCTGGCTACGATCGCGAAACTCCGGACCTTGCGGCCAGCCGGCGACCCCGACACTACCTGGGCGGCACTGCCAGGCCAGACCACGCGGTTCGGCCGGCTTATGCGCAGCACTCATGCAGACGAGCTGCCGCAGCTAGCGTCCGTCGTGCGTGGCGATATGGCGCTGGTCGGCCCGCGGCCGGAGCGCCCGCATTTCGCCCGCCTGCTCAGCGGCAGCGTAGCGGGCTACGCCGCACGCGAGCGGGTGCGCAGCGGCCTGACGGGCTGGGCCCAGGTACACGGCCTGACCGGTGAAACTTCGCTCGAAGACCGGGCCCGGTTCGACAACTTCTATGTCGAGTACTGGTCTATCTGGCTCGACCTGCTCATCCTGCTCCGCACCGGACTGGCCGCGCTGTCCGGTGCGCTGAGTATCGGAGGTGCCCGATGAAGGTCCTGCACATCATCACCGGCCTCGGCGTGGGCGGCGCCGAGCTGCAGTTGCGCGGCATCTTGCAGCACACCAGGCACGACGCGGACGTCGTCACGCTCTATAACCCCGGCCCCGTAGCGGAGATGATCCGAGCCGACGGCACCGCCGTGCGCGCCCTTGACATGCGCCGCAACACCCAGCTGAGCACGCTGCTCTGGCTGCGGCGGATCATCAGCGCTGGCGGCTACAACGTAGTGCACGCGCACCTGTACCGGTCGCAGATCTACGGCCGGCCAGCGGCCTGGCTTGCTGGCACGCCGGTCATTGTCAGCACCGAGCACTCGATCGGTGAGACGCACCTGGAGCGCAGGCGCATGACGCGACCGGTCCAGGCCCTCTACCTCGGCACGGAGCTGTTCTCTGACATGACAGTCGCGGTATCAGCCACTGTGGGCGAGCGGATGATCAAGTGGGGCGTCCGACCGGGCAAGATCACGGTTATTCCGAACGGCGTGGATCTCGACCGGGTGGCGTTCGACCTGGCCGGGCGGGCGCAGGTGCGCGCCGAGTTTGGCATTGGGGCGGCGGATTACGTTGCGCTCCTGCTCGGGCGCCTGGACGAGAACAAGCGCTTCGACGAGGCCATCGAGGCCGCCGCGCCTAGCCTGTCACCCACCGTCAAGCTCATGGTCGTCGGCGGCGGTGCCGAACGCGATCATCTTGCGGAGACAGCCAGGCGCTGTGGTGTCGCAGAGTACGTGATCTTCGCCGGCGTGCGGCATGACATCGCAGGAATCATGTCGGCGGCGGACCTGCTCGTGGCGTCCTCGCGACAGGAGACGTTCGGGTTGTGCGTACTCGAGGCGCTCGGCAATGGCCTTCAGGTGCTGTACACGACGTGTCCGGCGCTGGATGGCCTGGATGTCGGGTCGGCCGGGCAGGTGCCCATCGAGGACATGGGTAAGGCAATCGCAGGCGCGGTGGCAGCAGGCCCGGCGCCGCGCACGCCCGAGCCGGCCGTCGCTGCCGAGTTCGGCATCGCCGCCGTTACCGGCCGCATCGACGACCTGTACGAGCACTTGGCTACGCGACGGTCGTTGCGTACCGCAGCTGGCCAGCGGGGGCGCCGCGCCCGCATGCGCGGCAGGTCGCGTCCGCTCGGCACAGCGACGGCCAGGAGGGAACAGTCATGAAGTGTCTCGTCACCGGCGCGGCCGGCTTTATCGGCTCGCATCTGGTCGAGGAGTTGCTGGTCGCCGGGCACGTCGTCGTCGGTCTCGACGACTTCAGCACCGGTCGCGAGCAGAACCTTGCCGCAGTTGCCAGCCACCGCAACCTGCGGATGGTGCGCGGTTCGGTACTTGACCGAGAGGCCGTCGACGAACTCACCGCTGGAGTCGACTGTGTCTTCCACCTCGCTGCGGCGGTCGGCGCGTTCGTCATCCGCGACAAGACTCTGGAAAGCCTGCAGACGAACATCCACGGGACCGAGAACGTCGTCGCGGCGGCGAGCCGCCAGGGCGCGCGATTGCTGCTCGCGTCCACCAGCGAGATCTACGGCAAGAACATGACCGTCGGGCTGCGCGAGGATGACGACAGGATCATCGGCTCGCCGCTGCGCAGCCGGTGGAGTTACGCCGAGGCCAAGGCCATCGATGAGAGCCTCGTCGACGCATATGCGCGCGAGCGCGGCCTGAGGGCGGTAATAGTCCGGCTCTTCAACACCGTAGGCCCGCGGCAGACCGGACGGTACGGAATGGTGATCCCGCGGTTCGTGCGCCAGGCGCTCACTGGCGAGCCGCTTACGGTCTTCGGGACCGGTGAGCAGATCCGGTGCTTCTGCCACGTATCTGACGTGATACCTGCGCTGCCCCGGCTGGTCCTCAGCGGCCGCGCCAGCGGCCGCGCCGTCAACCTCGGCAGCTCCGAGCAGGTGTCGATCGGCGAGCTAGCCCGGCGGGTCATAGAGATCACCTGTTCGTCCAGCGGCATAACTCGCGCCTCCTACCTGGAGGCCTACGGTTCTGGCTACGAGGACATGCAACGGCGGGTGCCGAACTGCGCGCTCGCCGAGGAACTGGTCGGGTTCCGGGCCTCCCGATCGCTTGACGAGATAATTCGCGCCGTCGTCGCTGACCAGCAGTCGATGCTGGCTCCGACGGCAGCGGTCTGACGGAGAGCTGCGGTGGGCAGCGGACAGCCGCAAGCAAGCGCGCGCGATGGCCCTGGCGGTTCAGGATGGCGGCGGCTACCGGGCCGCGCTGCCTGGCCCGCGCTGGCGCTGCTTGCGTTCGCGCTGGCGGCGTTCAGCATCGCGACGCATCTCGGGGACCCGGCCCGGCGCACGCTGGTCGTGGCGTCCATCCCCTACTGGAACATCCAGCACGGCACTGACGTCGTGCTGGCGAACCGCACCGCCGTGAACGAGGTCTCACCATGGATATACGGTCTGACTGCGACTGGGGGCATAGTGCCCCAGTACCCGCCCGGCCAGGCCCGGATCGTCGCCGCGGACATCGCGCGGTTGCGGGCGGCACATCTGCGAATTGTGCCCAGCATTGCCAACATCACTGGCGGCGCATGGAACTATCAGGCAGTTTCGCACGTGCTGCATGACCCGGTCGCCATGCACCAGCAGGTCGACGCCATAGTGGCGCTGGTGCAGCGGGAAAAGTATGCCGGAATCGACATCGACTACGAGGAACTGCACGCCGGCGACCGGCAGGCCTTCACCAAGTTCGCCGCTGACCTCGCCGCCGCGCTACACGCGCGCGGCAAGGAGCTCTCCGTCGCCGTGTTCCCGCAGACATCGACGCCTGCGCCCAATCAGCCGAACGCAGCCCAGGACTACGCAGCACTCGGCCGGGTCGCCGACGAGGTGCGAATCATGGCCTACAACTACCACTGGGCCAACTCGGCGCCTGGCCCCACTGCGCCGGTCGGCTGGGTCCGCGCGGTGGCACGGTATGCAGTTAGCCAGATGCCAGCCAGCAAGGTAGTGCTTGGCGTGCCGTTGTTCGGCTACAACTGGCCGGGCGGGGCAAGACCAGCAGCGACCGTGAGCTGGTTGCAGGCGCTGCGGTTGTCGCGCGAGTATCGTGCGTCAGCCAGCTACAGCAAGGTGGCTCAGGCGCCGTACTTCAGCTACGTCCGCCGCGGCCGGACGCACACTGTCTGGTTCGAGAATGCCGCCAGCTCAATAGCGAAGTTCGAGGTCGCCAAGGGAAGCGGCGCTGCCGGGGTCTATCTGTGGATGTACGGGTACGAGGATCCCGGTACCTGGTCGTCGCTGCGCGCCGCACTGCCGATCTCGGGAGATGCTGCCAGCACGTCGCCGGCGGTGCCGTTATGCCCTGGTGGTTCTTCGCGCTGTTCGTCCTGGGCTTCAACTTTGCCATCTGGGGCACCGTCGGCGTGATACGGCTGGCCGAGACATGTGCCGCCAGCCTGACGCGTCGGCACAAGCGAACGCCCGCA
Organism: uncultured Actinomycetota bacterium; assembly: GCA_963815575.1. Taxonomy (GTDB): domain Bacteria; phylum Actinomycetota; class Actinomycetes; order Streptosporangiales; family Streptosporangiaceae; genus JAJYUU01. The sequence continues at coordinate 52,817 of CAWFHE010000002.1, forward strand.
CCCCCGGTGGCCAAGTGGGTCGCGCTGCCGATGAGCCGTGGCGCGATCGGCGGCCGCCAGATCGTCCGGAAGATCTCGCTGTCCGTAGCCGATGTCGCGGTCCTCATTCCTGCGCACAACGAGGCCGCAGTCATCGGCGCGAGCCTCGATGCCATCATGAGGCTCGTTCCGGTCCGCAACATCCATGTGGTGTCTGACGGGTCGACCGACGACACGCCGGGAATCGCCAGGCGGGCGGGCGTACATGTGCATGAGACCGAGCGGAACGTCGGTAAGGCGGGGGCGCTGCGCGAGGCGATCGACCGGTTCGGCCTCATCGACCGGTATCAGGTGGTTCTGCTGCTGGACGCTGACACCAGGGTCCAGCCGGACTACTTCACCGAAGCACTGCCATTGTTCGACGATCCAGAGATCGTCGCGGTAGCCGGGTGCGTCCAGACGGCGCGAGACCGGCAGCTGGGCTTGATCGGCAACATTCTCGTCGGCTACCGGGAGCGGATCTACGCGATCGGCCAGCGGCTGCTTAAGTTCGGCCAGACCTACTCGCGTGTCAATGCCACGCACATCGTCCCTGGCTTTGCCAGCATGTACCGCACCGACGTCCTCGCTTATATCGAGCTCAACCCGCCTGGTCTGGTGATCGAGGACTTCAACATGACCTTTGAGGTCTACCAGAAGAAGCTGGGCAAGGTCGCGTTCACCTTGTCGGCGGTCGCAGTCACCCAGGATCCCGTGCGGATGCGTGACTACGTCAAGCAGACCAGGCGATGGGCAATCGGCCTATGGCAGACCGTGAGGCGGCATCCTCCGCAGGCCAACCTGTTCACGGCCATGCTGGCTGTGTTGCTGCTCGAGTTCATCACCGCCAGCACGATCTTCGTGATCCTGCCGCTGATTGCCGCAATCCTCCTGGTCCCTGACCTGGCCCCCAGCGTGCTGCACTGGGTGCCAATGGCGGATGTGCATGCAGCTGTCGCGGCGCACATGAACCTGACAGCGGTCGTGTTCGGGGTTTACCTGCCCGACTACGTGATGACCTGCCTGGTCGCGGTCCTGCACCGCCGGGCGCGTCTGCTATTCCTCGGTCTGTTCTTCCCGTTCGTGCGCGTGATCGACGCCGCCATCGCTTTGTCCGCGCTGCCAGCGGGCTGGTTCACCCGGTCGAACGGCACCTGGAAGAGCCCGGCACGACGCGCCATCGACACCAAGCCGGTGCGCTTGCCCGCGACCGTCGGAGCGCCCGGAGGTATGCCGGCGACCCGTCCGGAATCACCAGTCTCGTCAGACTACGGCCGGGAACGCGGTCATGCATCGTGATGAGAACGAACGGGCTCGGTGGGGGCACGCTGGTGCCATGAACCCGATCCGGCTGATGCTTGCGGACGATCACTTCATGATCACCGAAGCGCTGGCGTCGCGCCTGGCCGCCCCGGACATCTGGATCGCCGCGCGGTGCGCCGCGACTGATCCGAATCTGTTCGCGATCGTCAAGGGCGTCCGGCCAGACGTGATCGTTATCGAAGCCGAATCGTTCGGAGCCGGCGTTGGCGATCTGGTCGAGCGGCTGATCGCGCACAGCCCCCAGGCGCGCGTGGTAATCCTGAGCGGCGACCGTAACGTTGCCCACGCCGTCGCTGCGGCCCGCGCAGGCGCAGCCGCCTGGGTCGCCAAGGAGCAGGACGCCGACGAGTTCGAGTCGGTGGTCCGCGGTGTATGCCGTGGCTGCTCGTGGTTCCCGCCGGAGATGCTGGGCGAGATCCTGCGCAGCCTGCGGTCTGGTGCGGGCCGCGGCGGCAGCGACCTGCGGGCGCTCAGCTCGCGTGAGATCGACGTCCTGCGGGCCATGATGACCGGCAGCCACGGCCGCCAGATCGCAGCCGACCTGCACATATCAGCGGACACAGTGCGCACCCACACGCAGAACATCTACGCCAAGCTCGACGTGCACAGCCGCGTCGAGGCGGTCAGCGTGGCCAGATGCGCGGGCCTGGAGCCGCCTGGCCGGAGCCCCGCCTCGTGACCAGTGTCGCCACGGTCATCACCAGGCTGGAGGGCGGAGCGGGGGTGATGGCGCTCCGCGGCGTGCTGGGCCTGGACCGGTCCGCTTTCGACCCTGTCATCATCACTGGCAGCGGCGGCAGGCTGCTTGAGCTGGCCGGCGCGCACGGCGTCGAGGTCATTGTCGACCCGGTGCTGACGGCGGCCATCCAGCCGGTCACTGACCTGCGTGCGGTGCGCTGGCTCACGGCACTTCTCACTGACCGGAAGCCTGACGTCGTGCACACGCACTGCGCGAAGGCGGGGACGATCGGCCGGCTGGCGGCCAGGCGTGCAGGGACCCGCAGGGTCGTGCATACCTACCACGGATTCCCGTTCCACGAATTCCAGTCGCGTGCCCGGCGGTGCGCGTACATCGCGGTCGAGCAGCGGCTCGGACGGCTCACCGATGTCGGGCTGTGCGTGGGCACGGCGGTTGCCGTCGAGGCGATCCGCCGCAGGCTGATTGCACCCGAGCGGGTGCGCACGATCGGAGTGCTGGTCGACGGCGCGACCGGCGCTGACTGGCCGCAGGCCGTGACTTCGGAGAACCGCGCTGCAGCCAGGCGGCTCCTCGGCATCGCCGGCAGTCAGCGGGTGGTCGGGGCCGTAGGCCGCCTGACCTACCAGAAGGCGCCTGACGACTTCATCGCCGCTATCGGTGCACTCGGCACGCGCGACGTCGTCGGGGTTTGGGTTGGCAGCGGCGAGCTTGCCGAAGAGACGGCGCGCCGGGCCCGGGCTCTCAGCCAACGCATCGTGCTGTGCGGGGAACGCACTGATGTCGCAGCAGTCCTTCCGGCGTTCGATGTGTTCGCCCTGCCCAGCCGGTATGAAGGCCTGCCCATGGCAGTCGCGGAGGCGATGGCCAGCGGGGTTCCCGTGGTGGCCACCGCGGTGAACGCGGTAGCCGACCTGGTTGAGCCGGGGGTAACAGGTCTTCTCGTGCCGCCCGGCCGGCCGGACCTGCTGGCGTCGGCAGTCGGCCACTTGCTCGACTCGCCGGCTGAGGCGGCCAGAATGGCTAGCGCGGCAAGACGCCGGATCGGGGCTCGCTACCGCTTGCCGGCGCTGCGGTCAGCCCTGGAAGCGGCATACTTGTCCGGCCTGTAAGCGCGTAGCGCGACTGCGTACGCTCTCGGTGGGTACTACCTACGCTGACTAGCTAGCTAGGCCGGCTACGCAGCGTACGACTAGGCCGGCGCCGCTGCCCGTGCTAGCTCTGGCACACGCCGCAATACGTACCACGGGGGATGACTCACAGGTGAATGGACCTTCTCCGGACCTTCAGGTCCGGCGAGGCGGTCCGGCGTTCGAGGCTGAGTGCGAGCAGAACGTCCGCGGCCTCCTGCACGATCTCGGTCATCAGATGATGACGCTGTCGCTGCTCGCCGAGTCTGTGCGGGACGACGGCGCGCTGTCCGCGGCTGCGCGCGAGCGAATGGAGATTGTCAAGCAGGAGATGTTCCGCATAGTTGAGCTGATCGCAGACTCCACCTCGCCCGACCCGGCTGCAGCACGGACCGAGCTAGTCAATATCCGGGATATTGCCAAGGAAGCAGCGCAGCTAGCCCGGCTGGCCTACGACACCTCGGTGACAGTCGAGCCCGGCGTCCCGGCGGTGATCTCGATCAATCCCGTAACCCTGCGCCGCGTCCTTCGCAATCTCATTGACAACGCTGTTAGGGCCGCCGGACCTGGCGGCCTGGTCTGGATCAGAATCGAGCACGAACCGGAAACCGCCATCGAGATCACCGATACAGGTCCCGGATTCGGGCGTGGCCCGTCCGGTGCGGCCGGACTCGGACTTACCGTCGCCCGCAAGCTCCTGGACACGGCAGGCGGCAAGCTCGACATCGGGACCGGTCCGGGCGGCGGCGCCCGCGTGCGGGTTACCTTCGGCGGTGACCGTGAGGACGGGGACCGGTCCGCTGTGCACGCTCACGGGACTCCGTATGCCCGCCATTACGTCAGCCCGTCGCTGCAGCCAGGGGCAAGGGCGACGGCTAGATGAGCGAGGCGGTGATCGCCGACGATCATGCCGTCTTCCTGGATGCGCTGTCAGCAATCCTGAGCCACGATGGCTGGACTGTGACCAAGGCGACCACCATCGAAGACACTGTCTCCGCCGTCCGCGAGCGACAGCCCGCCCTGTGCCTCATGGACCGCCATTTCGCGACAGGCCGCGATGGTCTGGGCTCGCTCCGCGATCTTCTTGCCGCCTCACCCCGGACGAAGGTGCTGATCCTCTCGGCCGATGGCGATTCCGACAGCATCATGCAGGCGATGGGCGCCGGTGCGGTGGGATATGTCCACAAGACGAGAAGCGTTGCTGTGCTGAAGCAGACCATCGAACGCGTTCAGTGCGGCGAAGTCGTGGTCGAGGTGCCCGCCGCTCCTGCCATCCAGCCTCAACTGGCTCGTCAGCGCGATGCCGTGCGACTTGCCCTGCGGCTCACAGCGCGAGAGCGGCAGTGCCTCGAACTCCTGGTAGCCGGCCAGGACACCGCCGCAATGGTCAGAAGCCTCGGAGTCTCGACGGCAACGGTCCGGACCCACGTCCAGGCGCTGCTCACGAAGCTCGGAGCGCACTCCAGGCTGGAAGCCGCCGCTTACGCAGTGCGGCACGGGCTGCTAGACGAGCGGGCTGGCCGTCCTGACCTGGCCGGGAGCTATCTTCGCTGAGCGAAAGAGGCCCTGACCTGGCTGCTCACGGCTGGTCGGCACCACCTGGCCGCAGCACAGGTTTGGCCCGGCGGTGCAACTAGACTGCCGCGTATGCCCCGACCACGCGTGCTTTCCGGCATCCAGCCGACAGCGGATTCCTTCCACATCGGCAACTACCTGGGTGCGTTGCGCCAGTGGGTGGCCCTGCAGGAGAGCCACGACACCTTCTATTGCGTCGTCGACCTGCACGCGATAACGATTCCGCAGGAGCCTGCCGACCTCCGCCGGCGGTCCAGGGTGGCCGCTGCTCAGCTGTTCGCCGCCGGCCTGGACCCGGACTCCTCGACAGTATTCGTCCAGAGTCACGTGCCTGAGCACCCTGAGCTGGAGTGGATGCTCGCCTGCATAACCGGATTCGGTGAGGCGAGCAGGATGGTCCAGTTCAAGGACAAGTCATCGAAGGGCGGCGCCGAGGCCGCCAGCGTCGGCCTGTTCACCTACCCGATCCTGCAGGCTGCCGACATCCTGCTCTATGACGCTGACCAGGTGCCGGTCGGTGAGGATCAGCGGCAGCACCTAGAGCTGACCCGAGACCTGGCGCAGCGGTTCAACAACCGGTTCGGCGCGACGTTCGTCGTCCCCGGCCCGTACATCCTCCCGGAAGTGGCCAAGATCGCCGACCTGCAGGATCCTGCGATCAAGATGAGCAAGTCGGCGTCGTCACCGCAGGGCATCATCGACGTTCTCGAAGACCCGGACTCGATCCGCCGCAAGATCATGCGTGCCGTTACCGACACCGACGGAGAAGTTCGGGTCGACGAGGCCGCAAAGCCCGGCGTGACGAATCTGCTGCGCATTTATGCGGCGCTCGCTGGCGAGCCGGTCGCCAGCCTGGAGCAGCGCTACTCAGGGTCGGGCTACGGATCTTTCAAGAAGGACCTGGCCGAAGTGGTCGTGGACGTGTTCGCGCCGATCCGGGAGCGGACCGAGAAGCTACTGGCAAACGAGACCGAGCTCGACAGACTGCTAGCAGTGGGGGCCGCGAAGGCTCATCGCATTGCCGCCGCGACGATGGCGCGAGTGCGGGACAGGATGGGTTTCCTGCCGCCTGCCTGAGCCGCTCAGTGGGGTACGTGATCGTTCCCGCACGTGCCCGTTTCCAGCACGAAGGAGTATCACCCCCGTCCCCGGGTAGCTGGGCCGGCAGGCATTACCCTCCCCTCACGCCTGCCCAGGGAGTGATCATGATGGCTGGGACGCTTCGCGTCCGGCGAAGCCGCGGTGCACTCAGCGGGATGCTGCTGGTGCTGCTTGGCATCTGGGGTGCGCTCATTCCGTTCGTCGGCCCGTACTTCAACTACGCGTACACGCCCGACCGGGTCTGGACGTCCACGTCCGGCCGGATCTGGCTTGAGGTCCTGCCGGGTGTCGTCACGCTGGCAGGCGGTCTGGTCGTGCTGCTCAGCCGGTTCCGGCCTGCAGTCGTGCTCGGGTCCTGGCTCGCGGCGCTCGCGGGTGCCTGGTTCGCTGTCGGCCAGCTGGTCGCCGGCGACTGGACCGGCCTTCCAGGCGCCGGCGCCCCGGTCGGCGGCGCGGCCCGGTCAGCGCTTGAGCAGATCGGCTTCTTCACCGGCCTCGGCGTAGCGATCGTGTTCGTGGCTGCGCTGGCGCTCGGCAGGTTCACGGTCGTGACGGTCGCGGACGCCGCGACCAGCAGCGCTGGCCGGAAGGCCGCGGCAGCCGAGGCGAGTGCTGCCAGCTCTCAGGTTGCGGCCGCCAGTTCCGCTCCGCGCGTCAAGCCGATTCCGGTGTTTCGCGGCCGGTCCCGCGCCGCGGACCCGGCGGACGCGGATACGACCGAGACTCCTGCCGCGGCGGCCCGCACCAGCTAGGTCCGGGTCCGGGTCTGGCGGGCGGCGCCGGCCCGCCGCGTAACTGCGGCCGGCGCCGTCCGGCCAGTGCTCGGCGGCGTGTCCGGATCAGGGCGACGAGTCCGAGTCCGGCCGCGACCACGCCACCTGCTGCGAGCGCGTAGCCTGCGGCGGTACCGCCAGCTGCCGGTTGCGGGGTGGTCAGCGCGACGGTCTTCGGCTTGGCAGCGCTCCGGGCGTCGAGCGGGCTGCTGGCCGCTGGCGCGGGCTGCGGCTGGACCAGCTCGCCGACCGGCCGGACCTTGCCGTTCATGGCAAATCCCCAGTTCAGCAATTGCTCGGCGGAAGTGATTTCCTGCAGCGAGGTGCAGTGCAGCACGGTGGCGATAAGCGTGACGCCATTGCGCCTGGCCAGCCCGACGTAGGTGGCCTCGGAATTCACGGTCCAGCCGATCTTGCCGCCGATGCCGCCGCGGTACTGCGTCAGCAGGTAGTTCTGGTTGACCAGGGTTTCGAAGTCCCGCGGCTTGAGCTCGAGCCTGGCCTCGCGCGTCGAGTCGTACTTCATGAAGGCCGGCATCGTGAGCGCTTGCCTGGCGATCAGCGCTTCGTCGTATGCGGACGTCACCTGACCGGCTGCGGGCAGTCCGTTGGGCAGTTTCGCGTCGACGTCGTATGCCTGCAGGTGCCGCGCCTCGCCGTTGATCAGCGCCATGCCCTTGGCGAATGAGCCAGTGGCCTGGGTGAGCGCGACGGCAGCGTCGTTGGCGGAGATCAGCAGCAGGGCGCGGAACAGGTCGGCCACCCGGTACTCACGACCCGTGATCAGGAATGCGCTGGTCGGCTGCTGTGACGTTGCCAGCGGGGTCGCGACGACCATGGCATCAGGGTTGAGCAGCGGGATCAGCGTCACGGCGGTCAGTACCTTGAGCGTGCTGGCCGGGCCGAACTCGCCATGCGGGTCTTTAGCGGCTAGCACCTCGCCGGTGTCGGCGTTGGCAACGACCCACGCCGATGCCGGGATGTCAGGCAGCGGCCTGGCGTCATCCGATGGCTGACTCACTACGACCCCGCTGCTGGCCATCAGCGGTCCGCCGATCCTCCGGGCGGCCCGGCTGCCCAGGCCCGGGATGTTCGCTTGCGTCGTCAGTTCGGCCGAAGCGGGACGGGTCGCTAGCTTGCCTGTCGCGCCAGTGGCCGCAGGCTCGGCACGAAGGGCGGGCAGTGCGCTCGCGGTCGGGGCGGCGTTGGCGATCAGCGTGGCGCCGACAGCAAGCGCTACCGCCAGCCCCCCGCCATGGCTCGTCCAGCGCCGTAGCCAGCGCGGAATCTGAGGTCCCTGAATCACGGAGTGTGACCTTCCCCACGCCGGCCGTGATCGATGCGTGGCAGATTCCGGCCGAATCAGGCCCGGACATTACGAACCGATGCAGCTTTGCGAAAGCTTTGACAGACCTCGCCGGTTGATTGCGTCACTAGCCACTATTGGCGCGTCGAAGGCAGCTGATTTCCTGATCACGGTTAGTAGCGCCGGACGTGGCGCACGTCACAGCGATACGCCGCGCTAGCGCGCCGTACGCTGTTGGAATGAGTCGCACATCGGAGTCAGGCGCGCCAATCGAGGGCGTCTACGGGCCAAAAGACGTGCAGAACCTCGATCCCGTCACGGACCTGGGCGAGCCGGGCACATTTCCGTTTACCAGGGGCATTTACCCGACCATGTACCTGACCCGGCCGTGGACGATGCGGCAATACGCCGGCTTCTCTACCGCGGCGGACTCTAATCGCCGATATCACCAGCTCATCGCTGCCGGGACGACTGGCCTCTCGGTGGCCTTCGACCTGCCGACGCAGATGGGTTACGACTCCGACGCGGAGCAGGCTAGAGGCGAGGTCGGCAAAGTCGGCGTGGCCATCGACTCCCTGGAGGACATGCGGCTGCTCTTCGACGACATCCGCCTGGACCAGGTGTCAACGTCGATGACCATCAACGCGCCAGCCGCGTTGTTGCTGCTGCTGTACCAGCTGGTCGCCGAGGAGCAGGGGGTATCTGCAGACGCGATCTCCGGCACGATCCAGAACGACATCCTGAAGGAGTACATCGCGCGCGGAACCTATATCTATCCGCCTGCGCCCTCGCTGCGGCTTGTCGCCGATACTTTTGCCTACTGCCGGTCGGAGATTCCGCGCTGGAACACGATCTCGATCTCCGGCTATCACATGGCCGAGGCGGGTGCGACGCCAGTTCAGGAGATCGCCTTCACGCTAGCCAACGCGCGCGAGTACGTGCGCGCAGCGATCGCCTCTGGCCTGGCGGTGGACGAATTTGCGCCGAGGCTGTCGTTCTTCTTCGTGGCTCGCACGACGCTGCTAGAAGAGGTAGCCAAGTTCCGCGCGGCCCGGCGGCTGTGGGCGCACGTCATGCGGGACGAGTTCGGTGCGCGTGATCCGCGCTCGCAGATGCTCCGGTTCCACACCCAGACGGCCGGCGTGCAGCTCACTGCGCAACAGCCCGAAGTCAACCTGGCGCGGGTGACGCTGCAGGCGCTCGCCGCAGTTCTTGGTGGCACCCAATCGCTGCACACCAACTCTTACGACGAGGCGATCGCGCTGCCGACGCAGAAGGCCGCGACGCTCGCGCTGCGCACGCAGCAGGTGCTGGCGTTCGAGACTGACCTGACCGCCACAGCCGACCCGCTGGCTGGCTCGTATGCCATCGAGTCAATGACCGACGACATCGAAGTACGGGCTCGCGAGCTGATGGACCAGGTTGCAGCTCTCGGCGGTGCGGTCGCGGCGATCGAGCAGGGATTCCAGAAGGCCGAGATCGAACGGTCCGCATATCAAATCGCGCGCGAGGTTGACTCCGGCGAACGCAAGGTGGTCGGTGTCAACGCTTTCGTCAGCGACGCGGAGGACCCCTACGAGCCGCTCCGGGTCGACCCAGCGATCGAGCACGAACAGGCGGCCCGGCTTGCTGACCTGCGTGCCCGGCGCGACTCAGCGGAAGTCACCCGGCGCCTGGACGACGTGCGGCTGGCCGCTGCCGGAGCCGCGAACATGCTGTACCCGCTGCGCGAGGCACTGCGGGCGCTGGCCACGATCGGCGAGGTCAGCAACGCGCTCCGGGACGTCTGGGGTGTCTACCGCCCGCCGGAAGTCTATTAGGCTGACCGGCCCGCTGCCCTGGTAGCGGCCGGTACGAGCCACAGCGCGACAATCCCGCAACATCAGCGGACTGGTGACCCCAGGCAGTACGATGCACACCAGTAGAGCGATCTCGTAAGCGATTGGCCAGAACGTTCGGGGCGACGCGGGCGTCCCGCTGATCCAGCCGGACAGCGGGACTAGCTTGCGAGTGGGAGCACGGATTGCCGGGCACGCGCGCCTGGGTTTGACGGCGGTTTCCGCAGGTACCTAGCGCGAGTGCAATGGCGATGCGCCCGACGCTTTCCGGTGCGAGGGACACCGGAGCAGTTCTGGAGCGGGCACGTTACCGGGCATGGCCCGGGATCTGGTGCCGTAGCCGACGGCATCGAGTATTCCGGTCCGGCCGCGCTTGCTAGCGGACTGGAGTGAGTTCGAGGTCAGATGGACAACCCGCTAAGCGCCGCGCGAGATCGGCGCAGAACACCAGCCAGGAGTGCCGACCAGGGCAGTCTCTACGGGGAGGCAATGCATGGCCGAGCATGATCTCGAAGGGGAACTCGACGCGTTCCTCTCCGTGCACGAGCCGGAACTCATCGAGTTCCGGCGGGACCTGCACGCGCACCCGGAGACGGGATATCACGAGTACCGGACCACGCGCCGCATTGCACTGCGGCTCGAGGCGGCCGGGCTGAAACCCGCGATCCTGCCTAAGGGCACCGGGCTCACTGTTGACATCGGCTCAGGGTCCTCAGACGGACCGGTTGTGGCACTGCGGGCCGACATCGACGCACTGCCGATCAACGATGAAAAGGATGTTCCCTACCGGTCACTGACCAGGGGGGCATGCCATGCCTGCGGTCACGATGTGCATACGACTATCTTGCTTGGCACCGGGCTGTTCCTCGCCCGCGCGGCCGCAGCGAGGGCATTGCGGGGCAAAGTGCGGCTAATCTTCCAGCCAGCCGAAGAGGTGCCCGGCGGTGCGATCGACGTTATGGCGGCCGGCGGCATAGCCTCGGTAGATCGCATCTTCGCATTGCACTGCGACCCCAGACTGGACGTCGGCAAGATCGGCACCAGGACCGGCCCGATCACCGCAGCTTGCGACAAGCTGACTGTCAAAGTGACCGGCCCCGGTGGTCACACGGCGCGGCCGCACCTGACAGCCGACCTGGTGTTCGCGCTCGGCAAGATCATCACCGAACTGCCAGCGGCACTGTCCCGCAGGGTCGATCCGCGGTCAAGCCTCAGCCTGGTCTGGGGCCGGGTCAGCGCGGGATCGGCAGCGAACGCGATTCCGGACGACGGCATGGTCGAAGGAACCGTTCGATGCCTGGACGATGCGGCCTGGCATGAGGCACCTGACCTGGTGAAGGCGCTGCTGGAGTCGGTGGCGAGCGCATACGGCGTCGTTCCGGAGATCAGTTACCAGCGGAACGTGCCGCCCACAGTCAACGAGGCGATCAGCACGGCCATGTTCGAGGCGGCGGCGGACCGGGTGCTCGGTCCGGACTCAATCACCCCGGCCCCGCAGAGCCTGGGCGGTGAGGATTTCGCCTGGTACCTGGACTCCATCCCTGGCGCCCTGGCCAGGCTGGGGACCCGTACCCCCGGGTCGGCCGCGGATTTCGACATTCATCAAGCGGTCTTCGACGTCGACGAGCGGGCCATCGGATACGGAGTGCGACTGATGGCAGCGACTGCCATGACCGCGATTCTGGACGGCGGCAGCGTGACACCCGGCACAATGCCAGGCGCCACGGCGAACCGGTCGCAGGCCACAGACGCCGCGGTCGCCTGAGGGCGGCCCGTCCGGCACGCCCATCATGGCTGTCTTGTGGCGCAGAGCAGCGAAAATCGCCCGAGCCAGGCAAAGCGCATACAGTTGGTGGGCAGGACCGCCGTCAGGTGCAGCCAGCGGGCCTGATGCTTGCGCTTGACGTGATTCTGGCTGTCGCCAGACAAGCCGTCGCGGCTCGCGGCTGAGTACCGGCGGCCGGTCGGCGGCCGGAACCGACGGTCGACAAGGCCACGCCGCAGCTGGCAGGCCTTCCGAATACCCGAGCTGAGCTACTGGAGTGGCACCTCGTGTCATCGCAGCACAACGAGGCCAACGCGGCCGTGGACCAACCCTCCGCCGTGGACAGGCCGGCGGCCGGTCCCAGCCCGACTGGCCCCGCCGAGGCGGCCGCACCGCGGCCCGACGCGCCGAAGCGATCGATGCCCAGCCCAGCCGGTCCCAGCCCAGCCGGTCCCAGCCCAGCCGGTCCCAGCCCAGCCGGTCCCAGCCCAGCTAGTGCCAGCATGACTGGCCCCAGCCTTGCCGGTTCGAGCCCGCTCGACCGTGCCTGGCCTGGCAACTTCTGGCCGGCCCGCGTTCGGCGGCCCCCTGCCAGGCACCCGGAACCCGTGGAAGGAAGGCAGCGACGGCAGGACCGTCTTCCGCCGGATCCCCCCGATCGTTCTGTGGTGGATCTGGGTGGCTTTTGCCTTGTTCAATGTGATCCAGGTGATCAGCCTGGATCACGATTATTTCTCGATCGAGTTCGCGGTCGGGATGCTTGCCGTAACCGGCGTTGTCTACGCGGCTGCGCTGCGGCCGAAGGTATTGGCCACGGCGGACGGCATCGAGGTGCAGAACCCGATTCGTGACCACCTGATCAGGTGGGGCGCGCTCAACGGCGTCTTCCTCGGCGATGCGGTCGAGTTGAGCTGCATCAGGCCGGCGCCGCGGAAGGACCAGACCATCTACTGCTGGGCGCTGTATTCCCGGCGCCGCAGCCGGATGAAGTCTCAGCAGCTCGGCGTACGCTCCTGGAGCCGCGCGTCGTCCCGAAGTGGCGCAGCCAGCGAACCGGCCGTTCACGACCCCGCGCAGCTCATCGCCGCAGAACTAGGACGCCGGTCCACGAGGGCTCGCGAGGCTGGCATGACACCGGCCACGCTGGAGAGCCGCTGGGCTTGGCTGCCAATTGCCGTCATTGTCGTGCCGGCGGTAGCCCTGCTAGCGCTCTTGCTGGCCAGATGAGCCGCTACGCGCCCACCGAGTTACACGGACGGTGCCGCAATGCCGCCACGTAGTCGGCGGGCGCGCCTGCTGCTTCGGCGGCATCAGCGATGATGCCGAGGTAGTGCGCGGACGGCAGGCCGCCTTCGTAGTCGTTCAGGACGTACAGCCAGGCAAGGACGTCGCCGTCAGGTGTACTGACCCGCACCTTGGACTTGCGGTAGAAGTCGAGTTCGGCGCCGTCCCAACGGTCAAGCGCGGCCTCATCGGCCGCTGACACCTCATACAGCACCACGAAGACGCGATCACCGCCATCTTCGACTACCGTCGCCAGCGCCCCGTCCCAGCCGAGATCCTCACCGCCGAAGGTCAGCCGCCAGCCCTCGAGCCAGCCTGCGCCCTGCTGCGGCGAGTGCGGGCAGCGACGCGCCATCTGCGCGGGATCCATATTGCTTCCGTACGCCGCGTATATCGCCACGAACGATAAGCGTACGAGCCGGGCGAGCCGGATGCTGGGGCAACCGGCGGCACGACGGCGACCTCGGGTCCGATTCGGTCCGTAGGGCCTGGATGGGAGAGAATGAGAAAACGTGAGCCAGCCGCACGCGAAGATCGCGATCATTGGTGGCGGCCCGGGCGGGTACGAAGCCGCCCTGGTCGGTGCCCAGCTCGGCGCTGACGTCACGGTTATCGAGCGGGACGGGCTGGGGGGCGCCTGCGTCCTGACGGACTGCGTCCCGTCGAAGACACTCATCGCCACTTCCGGGATGATGGCAGCGCTGGACGGCGCACCGAGTCTGGGTATCCAGATTAATCCGGCGGGAAACGGGGCTCCCATGCTCGATGCTCCCCGCCTCTACTCCAGGGTCCGGTCACTCGCCCGCGCTCAGTCGGCTGACGTCGCCTCCCGCCTGTCGGCCGAAGGGGTCAAGGTGATATCCGGCAGCGCCAGGCTGACCGGACCGCACCGCGTCGTGGCCGGCGACACCGAGATCGAGGCCGATGCCGTCCTCATTGCCACCGGGGCGGAACCGCGGATCCTGCCCGGTTCGGAGCCTGACGGCGAGCGCATCCTCACCTGGCGGCAGTTGTACGACCTTGACCGGCTGCCGGAGGAACTGATCGTGGTCGGCTCTGGCGTCACGGGTGCTGAATTCGCCTGCGCATTCCAGTCGCTCGGCTCGCAGGTGACACTGGTGTCGTCAAGAGACCGGATGCTGCCACATGAGGACGCGGATGCGGCCATCGTGGTCGAGGACGTCTTCCGACGCCGCGGCATGACGGTTCTCGGCAGATCCAGGGCACAGCAGGTGGTCAGGACGGCGGACGGCGTGGCCGTCACCCTGAGCGATGGACGTACGGTGCGTGGCACTCATTGCTTGCTGACCGTTGGCATGGTGCCGAACACCAGCGGTCTCGGCCTGGCCGAGGCAGGAATCCTCGTGGATGGCGGGGGATTCGTCCAGGTGGACAAGGTGTCGCGAACTACCGCCCCCGGCGTGTACGCGGCTGGCGACTGCACTGGCGTGCTGATGCTGGCCTCGGTCGCGGCAATGCAGGGCCGGATTGCGATGTGGCACGCCCTCGGGGAAGCGGTTAAGCCACTGCGGCTTGCCAACGTCGCGGCGACTATCTTCACCGAACCGGAGATCGCCACAGTCGGCGTTCCGGAGCAGGCGGTAGCCGCGGGGGAGATTCTGGATGCCACCGTGGTGAAGCTGCCGCTAGCAACTAACGCAAGAGCGAAGATGCAAGGCTTCCGCGATGGCTTCGTCAAGCTCATCGCCCGGCGCAGCACCGGTACAGTGCTCGGTGGCGTGATCGTCGCACCCAGAGCTAGCGAGCTGATCCTGGGTATCTCGCTAGCGGTCGAGCGAAGCCTGAGCGTCGATCACCTCGCCCATACGTTCGCCGTATACCCGTCTCTGTCCGGCAGCCTGACCGAGGCGGCGCGAAAGCTGATGCAGCCTGCCGAAGGTTCGGTCTGACGCACGCTAAGCCGGAGGCTCGTCGGTGCGGGGGCCCTGAGCGTAAGGAACGATGTCGCCGGCGTCAGGGATGATGTCGCCGGCGTAAGGAACGATGTCGCCGGCGTAAGGGATGATCTCGACGGCATAAGAGACAACCTCGGCGGCAGCCGGGGAAGGGTATGCGCTTGCTGGTGGCCAGACTGCCGTTGGGCGGAGCACAGGTTCTAGCCCGAAGGACGGGTGCAGAACTTGAGGATCACCGCGGAACCAACGGAGCGGCCGGTAATCAGAGTCAGCGGCCCAAGCGAACGCAAGGGCGCCGCCGACCAGGCCGAGCAGCATCCCGATGAAGAACCCGCCGAGGTTCGAGGTAATCCAGGAACCGAGCGCCAGCACGATGGCGAGCAGTGAGTAGAAGGCCCGCTGAGCGGGGCTGAACCAGAGCAAAACGCCGCACAGCAGCAACATCACCGGAATGAGGTAACCCGCCAGACCTTGGATTCCGATGTGAATCACGAGCTGGAGCGGCCCGTGCTCTGAGGCCAGAATCTCAAACGCGCCGCCTGTTACGAACAGCCCGCCCCAGAACGGCCGAGTGCCTCGCCAGAGTCTGAAAGCGCGCCGCACGTCGGTGAGCGAACCCGCCATGGTTCGAAGCGGCGGCCGGTGCTCGAACGACCTCTGGCGGTCTGGCTGGCCATTGGACCGAGGCGACCAGTCGCGTTCGGGCAACCACCGGTGCTCGGGCAACCAGCCATGGTCAGGCGACCAGGCGCGCTGGAGCGACCGGGCCGGATCAGGCAGCGGCCTGCGTTCCGGTGCACGGGGTGGAGCCATCCGGCCGCGCTCGAGCGCGCGAGGTTCCAGCTCCCGACGGCGTACGTGTGCGCGCGGCTCAGCCGGCTGGCGGCTATCTTGCAGCGCGCCTCGTTCGGGCAAGCCAGGTGCAGGCGATCTGCGGCCTCCGGCCGGGCGGGATTCAGACACCGCGCGCCGACCTAGGAACGGACGGCGTTTTGGCGCGCGGGCCTGAGACACGCGGTCGCCTTCAGGCAGACAGTCGCCTTCAGGCAGACGGTCGCCTTCAGGCAGACGGTCGCCTTCAGGCATGCGGGGCCTGGGAACGCGCCCGGATGGCTGGCGCGCTGGCGGCCGACCGCGCTCGCCGACGTCAGGCATCCGACGGCGCTCTGGCGGGCCGGGTGCCGGCGGACGGCCCCGCCCTGGCGTTCCGGGCTCCGACAGGCGGTCGCGTTCGTCGGTCCAGGGACCCGGCCGGAGGCGGCCGTCTTGCGGCCGACCGCGCTCGTCGGTGTCAGGCATCCGACGGCGCTCCCGCCGACCGGGTGCCGGCGGACCGCCTCGCTCGGGCGGTCGTGGCTGCGGCCGGCGTTCCCGCTCGTCCGCTGAGGCACCCGGTCTGAGGCGGCCGCCTAGCGACCGACGGCGCTCTGGCGGGCCGGGTGCCGGCGGACGGCCTCGCTCGGGCGGTCGTGGCTGCGGCCGGCGTTCCCGCTCGTCCGCCGAGGCGCCCGGTCTGCGCCGGCCCTCTGGCGTTCTGTCGCGCTCCGGCGGTCGGGGCGGGCGTACCCGGCCACGCTCAGGCAGTTCACGCCCCGGCAGGCGGCCGCGTTGATCGGCCAGGGGATCGGGCGCTCGGCGGCCATCCCGCGGGCGCCGGTCCGACGCCCGGTCACGTTCGTCGGCCCAAGAATCTGGTACGCGGCGGCGATCCGGCGGGCGACGATTCAGCAACGGCTCGCGCTCGGGCGGTCGCCGCCCAGGCGCCGGGTTGCGTTGATCGCCGCGGGACTCGGGCATCTGGCTGCGCTCTGGCGGGCGAGGCGTCAGCGGGCGACCGTTGTCTGCCGAGCGGGTCCCGGGCAACGGGCCGCGGTCCGGCCGACTGCCGCGCTCTGGTGAGGCACCGGCAGCGGCAGGGTTCACATCAGGCACCGTCAGCAGCCACCACCGAGACGAAGGCTGAAGTCGGGGAGCGTGAATGTTCCCGCGGTGGTGGCGTAAGCATGCTGTTTCAAGTCGGTGATAGTTACCGTCGCAGCCGACAGGGCGAACGCCCCCGCCGGTCCTCTCACGCCCGGTACCTGGGTGAGTGCGCTGGCGTCCTCACCCTGACTCAGATGGGTGAACTTAGCTTTCTTTCCGGAGAACTTGTCGGCGTCAACGACTAGGTCTGTCGCGGTAGCGGGAATCCCGCCGCCGCCCGCCGTAATGACCATTGAAATCGGCCCGAGCCGGACGCTCTGGCAAAGGTTAGTAATTTTGGCATACCGGATCGCGGTGGCCTCAAGGGAAATGTGGTTAGATTTGCCCGGCAGATCGTTTATAGTCGAATGGTCCACTACCGGGAACTGCTCAAAGCCGTAGCCCTTCAGCAAGGATGCGGTGACGGTGAAAGGCTCGCCGGAGATACTGATGGACACGGCCAGGACAGCCTGTGTGCTGAGCACTATCAGCATGACGGCGAGTGCGATCGCGGGGATCAGCGTGATCGCGAACCGGCGCCAGCGCACTCGTCCGAGCCGGGCGGGCGCTGTGCCTCCGAGAGAGGCCATGCTGTGCCTCCAAGCTGCGGGCGGCCAGTCGCCCGGCAAGAAATAAGATTTCGGCTTTCGACCAATTGTGGCGGACGCTTACGGAAATGCCTGAGGCGTGTTGATCACCCATTCCCAGGATCGTGGCGTAGTTCTGTTCTACCTGATGTCGCCATTGCCGGCGGGGATGACGCGCCCTGGTCTTTTTGGTTGCCTGTGGATTACCCCGGTTAATTCAAACTCGACGGTTGGCGTTAATTGTCCGCACTTGTAAGCTACCGTCAGCCCTGGGCCCGCCCGGCGGCGCGGCAGGAGTGTTCCTGCTGCCAGACAGCAGGAACGGACGATGACCGGCACTCCTCGCGCACCGAACACGGCCGCCAGCGGCTATCAGCCAGCCACACCAGAGGCCGTGTATCGCCCGGCCCCGGGCTACCGGCGACCCTTCCTCGCTCGCAGCATTCGCTATCTCGTGCTGACCGCCGCAGCGCTGAGCATCGGCGGCATTGCTCCCATCGGCTATCTGGCCGGCTCGATCACTGCGGTATTCACTGTGGGCTACGGCATCTCGTACCTGTGGCGCGGCCGGTTCCAGACGATCGTGACGGCCAATGGCATCGAGATCCGCCGCTGGGGTAACCGGCTGGTGCCGTGGAGTTCCGTGCGGGCCATCGAGATAGGCGGTTACGGCGCTGCGAGCCTGGGGCTGTCGCGGCCGTACCGTCGCAGGCTTCGCGACTCGGCTGGCCCGGTCTGGGGCAGGACGTCGGGTGCACCGGCCAAGTACGCCACCGTCACCGTTGTCCGTCTCGATGGCAAGCGGATCCTGCTTCCAGCGCCGCTGGTGACAGCCTGGGCGTCGGATCACACTTTCACCGCGCAGGCACGGCACTTGCAAGAGCTATGTGACCAGTACGCGGGTCCGGTTGAACTGCGCGCGACGCGCCCGCATAACTAATGGGTCGGGCGGCCGAGGTCTGGATCGTCGGGCACGTCAAGGCCGTGCTGCCGGAGCCGGCTTGCCCGGATGTCGTCGGCGTACGCGGCAACGGTGAAGACGCTGCCGCAGAGGATTAGCGCGACCATCATGACTGCGAACCACGCGGGAGCGGGCGATAGTTCAAGCAGTCCCGCGGCCACCGCGGCGCAGATCGGGATGATGACCGCTAGATGCCGTAGCACGGTCCGGCCGCGCCACCCGGCATCGGTGAGCTCGTGCTTCACCCAGTCCAGGTTCTCCGCAGGCAGCCGGAACCCGGCCGCGAATCTTAGCCAGCCAAAGACGCCGGGGTCTCCGGGCAGTCGCGCCATTAGCGCAACTGGCAGATCACGGCGCCGGCCGGAACCGTCTGGCCGACGGTGATGCTCAGCCCCGACACTTTGCCGGCTTTGTGCGCCGTTAGCGGTTGCTCCATCTTCATCGCCTCCAGTACGACGATGGTGTCGCCTGCGTCTACGTGCTCGCCGTCAGCAGCGACGATCTTCACGATCGTGCCCTGCATCGGGCTGACGAGTTCGTCGCCACTCGGGGTGCCTGCCGTCGCGGTGCCGGCGCGACGACCGCCCGCCCGCGGTCGGGCTTGCGGCGCTGCCGCGGCACTGGCACCGAACCCGGCTGGGACGGTGACTTCGAGGCGCTTACCCGCGACTTCGACAGTGATCCGCTCGCGTTCCCCGGACTCGCCTGCAGCCGGGGCCTCGCCTGAGTACGGCGGGATCTGCCCGGCGAACTCGGTTTCGATCCACCGCGTGTGCACGCTGAACGGCTCGCCGGTGAACGCCGGATCGCTGACAACAGCACGGTGGAACGGCAGTACTGTCGGCATGCCGTCGATTTCGAACTCACCCAGGGCCCGGCGAGCGCGCTGCAGGGCCTGCTCCCGGCTCGCTCCGGTGACGATGAGTTTGGCGATCAGCGAGTCGAATGCCTGCGGGACGGTCTGGCCTGAGGTGTACCCGGCATCGAGGCGGACGCCCGGGCCGGCGGGCTGCCGCCAGCCGGTAATCGTGCCAGGCGCCGGCAGGAAACCGCGACCGGCGTCTTCTGCGTTGATGCGGAACTCGATCGAATGGCCTCGGGTTTCGGGGTCGATGTACCCGAGAGCCTCGCCGGCGGCGATCCGGAACATCTCCCGGACCAGGTCGATGCCGCTGACTTCCTCGGTGACAGGGTGCTCTACCTGCAGCCGGGTGTTGACCTCAAGGAACGAGATCGTGCCGTCCTGCCCGATGAGGAATTCACAGGTCCCGGCGCCTACGTAGCCGGCTGCACGCAGGATGTCCGCAGACGCGGTGCGCAGTTGCTTGTCCTGCTCGGTGGTGAGGAACGGGGCGGGCGCTTCTTCCACCAGCTTCTGGTGGCGCCGCTGCAGCGAGCAGTCCCTGGTGGAGACGATCACCACATTGCCGCGGGAGTCGGCCAGGCACTGCGTCTCCACGTGCCTCGGCCTGTCCAGGTACCGTTCCACGAAACACTCGCCACGGCCGAAGGCCGCGACTGCCTCGCGTACCGCGGATTCGAACTGGCTGGCAATCTCGTCAGTCGTCCTGGCTACTTTGAGCCCGCGCCCGCCGCCACCAAAGGCAGCCTTGATCGCGATCGGGAGGCCGTACTCGGCCGCGAACGCGATAGCCTCCTCGGCGCCGCTGACCGGGCCGTCCGTTCCTGGCGCAAGCGGGGCGCCGACCTGCTGAGCTATGTGCCGGGCGCGCACCTTGTCACCGAGTGCTTCGATGGCATCTGGTGGCGGGCCGATCCAGGTCAGCCCGGCACCGATGACGGCGCGTGCGAACTCGGCATTCTCGGCGAGGAAGCCGTAGCCAGGGTGCACAGCGTCGGCGCCGCTCTGCTCTGCTGCCGCCAGGATCTTGCTGATATCCAGGTAGCTCTCGCCGGCGGTCTGGCCGCCGAGCGCGTAAGCCTCGTCGGCCATGGTGACGTGCAGCGCGTCGAGGTCAGCCGTTGCGTAGACTGCCACGCTGGCCAGTCCGGCGTCGCGGCAGGCCCGCACTATCCGCACCGCGATCTCGCCCCTATTGGCGATGAGGACCTTCCGCACTGCATGTCTCCTTTCGACTTCCAGGAGTCTAGGTGAGGCCAAGGTCGAGGCACCCGACGGACCGCCATCCTTCGGCACTGTTAGCCAATCTCCGCGCGAACGCCGCAATCCGGGTATCCGCGCCGGGGTCAGCGGGACCGTGCTGACAGCGCGACTTGCTAGTCGTTAGGTGACTTCGCGGACCGGTTTCGCAGCTTTTGCGGTCGACTAAGACCCAGCAGGCCGGACCCGGCTAGCCCGGTAGCGCGCTCGACTGCCATGCGCCCGGCCCGGCGGCGAGCGGCTGGCGGATCAGCCGCTCTCTGGCCGCCCACCGGGAACGCGGCAGCGAGCTGCCGCCGCGAGGGCGCGAGCCACGCCGCCCGCGGAGGACGACCACGACTGCGGCTAGCTCAGCTGGCGTCGGGTCCCCGCGCACCACACGCAGCACCAGGTCTGGCACCGGCGCCGCATCAGAATCTGGCATGCATCAGCCCCTCGACTTGCCGACACCAAGGCCGAACTGGCGGTGCACCCTGGCCCAGAACGCATCCCGCAGCCACTCCCTGGCCTCTTGGTACGCGCGCAGTGACAGCCCCAGTTCCTTCTCAGCATCGACAAGCAGTTCCTTGTCGATGACCGGCGGCAGGATCGGTCCGGGCAGCAGGTCGCGAATGTTGTCCTCGCCGCGGGTCAGGATCCACTTCTGCGCGACGTGCTCGCCTGCCTCCTCGACGCGCTCCCGGTCCGGGCCCAGCCGGCTCGGCGGCAGATGCGTGATCGGCAGTGGCCGTGACATCGGCCTGCTCAGGTGCCGGTCACCGAACAGCTGGGCCGGTGACGGCGCCTGGGCGCTTTGGGCCGGAAGAGGCTGGCCGACCCTGGCCGAGCCAGCGTCAGCGGCTGCGGCGGCGGGTTCAGGGGCCAGCTGGCGGGTGAAGAACGGCTCGATGAAGGACCGTTCGATGACGTCGACGGTGTCAGACTCCCAGACCAGCCGCTCGGCCTGATTGGTGCCGTACGGAGGCTCCACACCCCAGAGGTGGACCCGAACCCCGTACGCCTGCGCAGCTTCCACCGCAGGCACCATGTCCTCGTCCCCGGCGACCAGGATCGCGTCGGTGATGGCCCGGTGCCTGGCCAGCGCTTCCATGTCGGCACGGATCTGGGCGTCCACGCCCTTCTGCTGGCCCCGCGCGTTCAAGTTGCCAAGCCGGAGCTTGACCCATGGCATCTGGGCAATTACGCGCTGGTCGAAGGTCGGCACCCGGTCCCTGGCTGCGTCGTACCAGTAGACCCGCAGCAGCTCGCCCCGGAGGTGGTCCTCGGCATGCCGGGTGACCGCCTGGATGAGCTTGTCGGCATCGACTTTGTACTCTTTGCGGGCCGTGGCGCCGAACAGCAGTTCGCCCGCGGACGCGTAGATGTAGCCCACGTCGACCATGATCGCGTAGCGGGACAGCAGCGGCAGCGGCGAGCCAGTCTCGGTCATAGTAATGACGACTCTAATCGGTCCAGCGGGCGGCGACCCGCGGGAATCGGTGCCGGAGCGCCATCAGCCGGTCACGCTGCGGTGATTTATGCCTGGTCAGCGTCTTCGCCCGATCGGGTTCGCCCGTTGCGCCGCCGGACTAGAGCGGGATGTTCCCGTGCTTCTTCGGGGGCAGGGTCTGGCGCTTGGTCCGCAGCGCGCGAAGTGCTCTGGTGACCTGGGACCTGGTCTCAGCGGGCCTGATGACCGCGTCCACGTAGCCCCGCTCGGCCGCGATGTACGGGTTGAAGAGCGTGTCCTCGTACTCAGTGATCCGCCGACGGCGCAACTCTGCCCGCCCCTGCGGGTCGTCGACGGCGGCCAGGTCCCGCCGGTAGAGAATGTCGACCGCGCCGTCGGCCCCCATGACCGCAATCTGCGCAGTCGGCCACGCCAGGTTGATGTCGCCGCCCAGATGCTTGGAACCCATCACGTCGTAGGCGCCGCCATAGGCCTTCCGGGTGATCACAGTGATCTTGGGTACTGTCGCTTCCGCGTAGGCGTAGATCAGCTTGGCGCCCCTGCGGATGATGCCGCCCCACTCCTGGCCTGTGCCGGGCAGGAAGCCGGGCACGTCGACGAATGTCAGCACCGGGATCCCGAATGCGTCACAAGTCCTGACGAACCTCGCGGCCTTCTCGGAAGCGTCGATGTCCAGTGTGCCAGCCGATTGCATCGGCTGGTTCGCGACTACTCCTATCGAAGCCCCGTCAACGCGGCCGAAGCCGACCACCATGTTCTGCGCGAAGCCCGCGTGGATCTCCAGGAACTCCCCGTCGTCGACGACGTGCTCGATGACCTGATGCATGTCGTAGGGCTGGCGCGGCGAGTCGGGTATCAGCGTGTCGAGTTCGGCGTCGTAGTCGGTCAGCTCAAGTGCCACGGCCGGGTCCTCGGCAGCTGGACCGGCCGGCGGCTCGTCGAGGTTGTTAGACGGCAGGTAGGACAGCAGAGCCCTGGCGAAGTCCAGGCAATCCTGTTCATCGCTGGCCTGATAGTGAGCGACTCCGGATTTGGCGTTATGCGCGTGCGCCCCGCCGAGTTCCTCCTGGCTCACTTCCTCGCCGGTGACGGTCTTGATCACGTCCGGCCCGGTGATGAACATGTAGGAGGTGCCTTCGACCATCAGCGTGAAATCGGTGATGGCCGGCGAGTAAACCGCACCGCCAGCGCACGGGCCCATAATCAGCGAGATCTGCGGGATAACACCGGAGGAGATCACGTTCCGGTAGAAGATCTCGCCATACAGGCCGAGCGCGACGACTCCTTCCTGAATCCGGGCGCCGCCGCTGTCGTTGATGCCGATCATCGGGCAGCCGGTCTTGAGCGCGTAGTCCATGACCTTGACGATCTTCTCGCCGAACACCTCGCCGAGCGATCCGCCGTTCACAGTGAAGTCCTGGCTGAACACGGCTACTGGGCGACCGTCAATCGTGCCATACCCGGTTACCACGCCATCGCCGTACGGCCTGCTAGCGGCCATGCCGAAGTCAGTAGCCCGGTGTCGCGCAAGCTCGTCGAACTCGGTGAACGAGCCCGGGTCGAGTAGTGCATCGATCCGCTCCCTGGCGGTCATCTTGCCCTTGGCGTGCTGGCGCTCGACCTGCCGAGCAGCGCCCGCGTGCACTGCCTCGTAGCGGCGCCGCTCCAGGTCGGCCAGCTTCCCGGCAGTTGTGTGCAGCTCCGCCGAACCGCCAAGCGGCTGCGGAGCGCCGGGACCCTCGTCGGCGTCTGGCTCTGGCGCGCCGAGCGGCGCGGATACATCGTTGGCCATGCCGGACAGGTTAGGGCAGAACCGCCTAGTGCTGCCTGGCGGGCCGGGTGGGGGCAGGCGGGTCGGGTGGCGACAGGCCGAACGCGCGCGAGACAGTTGGGGGATGAGTGGCACGACGCGGCATCCGAACCGAACCCGCCTTGACCAGACTTACCTGACGGCCGAAGTCCTGGCGGGCTCGCGGCTGTACACCAGCGTCCGGGTGGTCGAACAGACCGGGTCGACGAACGCTGACCTGCTGGCCGCCGCGACCTCCGGAGCCCCGCAAGGCGCGGTCCTCGTTGCCGAGGAACAGACGGCGGGCCGCGGGCGGCTGGATCGCAGCTGGCAGAGCCAGCCCGGCGCCGCGCTCACGTTCTCGATTCTGCTCCGGCCGTCCGGCATACCGGCAGCTAGCCGTGGCTGGCTGCCGCTGCTGACCGGGGTCGCCGTGGTCACAGCGCTCCGCGCGCAGACCGGCCTGGACGTGGTCCTCAAATGGCCGAACGATGTGCTGGCGGGGGCGGCAGATGGTCGAGCCGCCGGGGGAAGCGGCAAGCTGGCCGGCATCCTGGCCGAGCAGACTGGAGACGCGGTCGTGGTGGGCATCGGGCTCAACGTCAGCGCGACCGAGTCGGAGCTGCCGGGCGGACACGCGACCTCCCTCTGGCTAGCAGGCGCCGCCGATCCGGACCGGCAGGCGATCCTGATCGCGGTGCTGAGAGAACTCGAGCGCTGGTATCTGGGATGGTCAGGCGGCCCGCGGCCGGGCGACGCTGAAGCCAGCGGCCTGCGCGAGTCCTACCTGCAGTGGTCCGCGACGGTTGGCCGGGATGTCCGGGTCGAGATGCCCGGCGGAAAGATACTGACCGGCCACGCCATTGACGTGGACAGCGTCGGCCGCCTACTGGCGAGCGCCGGCGACGGGGTGCACGCGATCAGCGCCGGCGACGTCGTGCACGTGCGCTGACGGCAGAGCCGTCAGCCGAAGCTGAGGCTGCAGCCAAAGCTGCGCCTGCAGCCGCAGGACAGCCATCACCTGAGGCCACGCTGGCCGGCCAGGGCGCGCGTCCGCACGCAATGCCGCGGTTCATGTCAGCATGGGGGCTATGGCCAAGGCGGCAGGCCTCACCGAGGGCGAGCACCTAGTTCTGCGGCTGCATCAGCACTGGAAGACCATTCTGTGGCCGATCCTGATCCTCGCCGCGACCGTGGTCGCGCTGCTTGTGTCGCTGCTGATCGTGTCCGCTATCCGGGATTCGGCGCCAGGCCGGATCGCTCTGGGCGTGGCCGCGCTGGTGATCGTGGTCGTCTGGGTCGCCCGGCCGCTGCTGCGCTGGTGGACGACGAGCTACGAGCTCACCAACCGGCGGTTGCGGCTCCGCGCCGGCGTCATCACCAGGACCGGCCGCGATTTCCCGCTGTCGAAGATCAGCGACGTGTCGTTCGCGCAGGGGCTACTGGACCGGCTGCTTGGCTGCGGCCGCCTGATCGTGGAGTCGCCGGGCGAGCGCGGTCAGCTGGTGCTCACCGAGATCCCGCATGTCCAGGATGTCCAGGCAACGCTGTTCCAGCTGGTCGAGGACGAGCAGGACAGGCTGGTATGGGAGCAACAGCCTGGGGAACATCAGCCGCCACGGCCCGGTTAGCCTGGGCGAGTCAATCGTTTCATTCACAAGGAAATGGGGCCTGCCGTGCCTGATCTGCCCCGCAGGATCTCGGTGCGGGAGGTCGGTCCGCGAGACGGCCTGCAGAACGAGGATCCGGTCCCGACGCAGGCGAAGATCGAACTGATCGACCGGTTGTCCGGCACCGGCGTCGAGCGGATCGAGGCCGTGTCGTTCGTCCGGCCGGAAGCGATCCCGCAAATGGCGGACGCTGACGAAGTGTGGCGCGGGATCGGCCGCGCCGCAACGGTCCGCTACTCCGCCCTGGTGCCAAACCTCCGTGGCGCAGCGAGGGCGCTGGACAGCGGGCTGACCGAGATCGAGGCGGTCGTGTCGGCGTCGGACACGCACAACCGCAAGAACGTCAACAGGAGCACGGCCGAGTCGCTGGACGACATCGCGAAGGTCGTCGCGCTGGCGCACGAACGCGGTTCGACCTGTCAGGTCATCGTGTCAACAGCCTGGGGCTGCCCATACGAAGGAGACGTCCCGGTCGAGCGAGTCGTCGCCACCGCGAGCCGGGCGCTGGCCGACGGCGCGGACACTATCTCGTTCGGCGACACGACCGGGATGGCGACGCCGGGCAGGGTGCAGCGGCTTATCGGCGAATTCCGGTCCGCGCACCCGGAGGCCGGGCTTAACTTGCACTTCCATAACACCAGGGGCACTGGCCTGGCCAATGTCCTCGCCGCGCTCGAGATGGGCGTATCGGACTTCGACGCCTCTGTGGGCGGCCTCGGCGGCTGTCCGTATGCGCCCGGCGCTACCGGCAACATCGCGACCGAGGAACTCGTCCACATGGTTGAGGACATGGGCGTCAGCACCGGCATTGACCTGGCGGCACTGATCGACGCCGCAGCGGACGCGGAGCGCATAATCGGCCGAAAGTTGCCGTCACAGGTGCTGCGGGCAGGGCCGCGTTCCCGCACTATTGCTGTTTAAAAGAAGCCGCGTCGAATTGCTGCCGGGAAGAGCACGGCGCGCCGATGTTTAATGGCGGCTCATCCGGAGACCTGGTGGCTTGCTAACACCGGTTGGCCGGATCGGAGTCAAAACCATGGCTATATTGAGCCGCCGCGGCAGGTACAGCTGGCTGTTCATCATCTGGGTGATCATCGGGCTCGTCGTCGCATGGGAGCACAGCTACATCACGGTTTACCTGGTGAAACTGGTGCTGTCAGCGCTGCTGGCGATCTTCCTGTGGCCGCTTGTGCTGCTCGGTATCAGCCTGCATATCCACTGAAGTGACGCAAGCGCGTGCCGGGGCGGAGGCCTCCACTCCCGCCGCCCCGGCACGTTTGTCGTACGCTCGCGAGCGTGAGCGCAGCAGGAGAAACACAGCCGGGCAATGAAGCACAGCCGGGCAATGAAGCACAGCCGGGCAATGAAGCACAGCCGGGCAATGAAGCACAGCCGGGCCACCCTGACCTCGCACAGATCCGGGACAGGATCGCGGCGGGCGGGCCGGAGCGGTATCACGAGCAGGCGGCGGCGCAGGGCAAGCTGTTCGCCAGGGACCGGATCGAGTTGCTGGTCGACTCGGGCAGCTTCACCGAAGACGGCGCGTTCGCCAACGTGCTGGCGAGCGGCCTCCCGGCGGACGGGGTGATTACTGGCACAGCGACCATCGACGGCCGGCCAGTCGCGCTGATGGCGAACGACTCGACGGTGAAGGCCGGATCCTGGGGCGCCCGGACCGTCGAGAAGATCATCCGGGTCATCGAGCGCGCGTATGACGCGGGGCTGCCGATGATCTACCTGGTCGACTCGGCCGGAGCCCGGATCACCGACCAGGTGCAGATGTTTCCCGGCCGCCGCGGCGCGGGCAAGATCTTCCACACCCAGGTCCGGGCGTCCGGTTCCATCCCGCAGGTCTGCGCGCTCTTCGGGCCGTCGGCGGCCGGCGGCGCCTACATCCCGGCGTTCTGCGACTTCGTTGCCATGGTGGACGGCAACGCGTCCATGTACCTCGGCAGCCCGCGGATGGTCGAAATGGTGGTGAGCGAGCAAACCACGCTGGAGGAAATGGGCGGCGCGCGCATGCACACCTCGGTCTCCGGGGTCGGCCACTTCCTGGCCTCGTCCGAGAACGAAGCGATCAGTGCAGTCCGCGCTTATCTGTCCTACCTGCCGGCCAACTGGCAGCTGCCGCCGCCGGCTGCGATGCCGCGTGAGCCGAAGCCGGTCGACCTGAGGGCCATGGTGCCGGTCAGTGAGCGGCAGGCCTTCGACATGCGCCGGTACGTGCGCGGGATTGTGGACGAGGATTCGCTGTTCGAGATCCATGCGCTGTGGGCCCGCGAGCTGGTCGTCGGCTTCGCTCGGCTGGAGGGGGAGGCTATCGGCGTCGTCGCGAACAATCCGATGTTCAAGGGCGGCGTCCTGTTCGTTGACTCGGCGGACAAGGCGACCCGGTTCATCCAGCTCTGCGACGCGTTCAATGTGCCGCTGCTGTTCCTTGCCGACGTCCCCGGCTTCATGGTCGGTACAGCCGTCGAGAGGCAGGGCATCATCCGGCACGGCGCCAAGATGATCAGCGCTGTGTCAGAAGCGACCGTTCCGAAGATCTGCGTGATCGTCCGCAAGGCCTACGGAGCTGGCCTGTATGCCATGGCCGGGCCGGGCTTCGACCCGGACGCGACTCTCGCATTGCCTACCGCCAAGATCGCCGTGATGGGGGCGGAGGCCGCCGTGAACGCCGTCTATTACAACCGGCTGGCGGCACTCGGCTCGCCGCAGGAACGGGAAGCCGAGACGCAGCGCCTGCGGGATGAGTACGAGGCCGACATCGACGTGCTCAGGCTGGCGGGCGAGCTCGTGGTGGATGACGTGGTGGAGCCGGAGGACCTGCGCGGGCAGCTGATCCGCCGGTTCGCGGCCGCGCGCGGCAAGGACCGGTCGTTCTCGCGGCGGCGCCACGGCGTTACACCGGTGTGAGTGCCCCTTATTGTCTGGATCCGCCGCTGCTGCCCCGAGCCGGTGGTGTCTGGGCCGGTCTCCGCAGGACCGGAAACCTTCAGTTGCGCAATTTAAGGTCAAGCCGCGGGCAAGACTCGAGGCTGAAGGTGTGTAGCGGACTGTAAACAGCGAGTTGCCCCTACCATCAATCTCATGACCAGCGTTTTGCTTGCCGAAGATGACCCGGCAATCTCCGAGCCGCTAGCCAGAGCGCTGCGGCGTGAAGGCTACGAAGTCGACGTGGCTGCCGACGGGCCAGGAACCCTCGAGGCGGCCAGGAACGGCGGCATTGACCTCATCGTGCTCGACATCGGGCTGCCCAGGATCGACGGGCTCGAGGTATGCCGCCGGATCAGATCGTCCGGGCAGTCAGTCCCGGTCTTGATCCTTACCGCCAGGGCGGACGAGGTAGACACCGTTATCGGTCTGGATGCCGGGGCGGATGACTACGTCACCAAGCCGTTCCGGCTGGCAGAGCTGCTGGCGCGGGTCCGGGCGCTGCTCCGGCGAGGTGCCACGGAGACCAAGACGGTGCAGGGGGTGCGGGTCGACACCGATGCTCGCCGGGCCTGGCTTGGCGATACCGAGATCGAGCTGACCTCGAAGGAGTTCGACCTGCTCGCCCTCATGGTCGCCGAGGCTGGCAAGGTCGTTACCCGCGAGCAGATCATGCGGCAGGTCTGGGACAGCAAGTGGTGGGGCTCCACCAAGACCCTTGACATGCACGTCTCGTGGCTTCGCCGGAAGCTCGGGGACGACGCGCACAGCCCGCAGTACATTACGACGGTTCGTGGCGTCGGGTTCAGGTTCGAGCGCGGGGACTAGATCAGCAAGCGGGCTTATGGTGGCATGGTTTGACGGCCTGGAGCGTGGCTGATGCAGCGGCGGCTGCTGATTTCCATGCTCGCGGTCGCGGTGGTGGCGGTCCTCGCGCTTGGCATCCCCCTCGCGTTTGTGCTCGGCCGCCTGCAGGTCGACAACGCTAACCAGCAGCTTCAGCACGACGCCGAACTCATCGGCAACAGCCTGCAGATCCGCTACAAGCAGCTCACTCCAGAGAGCCTGCCAGTGCCGGTTGCGCAACTAGCCAGGGACCCTGACCGGTTTGTCAAGGTCTGGGAGACCACGGCTAGCGGAAGCACGCTCGCACCGGTGCGGACCGGCCTAGCTCCGCCGAAGCATTCGTCGCGGTCAGCTACGTTCTCGACCCCCAACTTCAAGGTGCTTGTCGAGGCCGACGATGCCGATCTGTCCGGCAACCTCGTTGAGGAATTGCTGCTCGTCGGCGCTGTTGCCCTGCTGGCCGTCGGCGTCGCGGTAGTGCTCGGCCTACTGTATGCCCGGCGGCTCACCCGGCCGCTGCAGGAACTGGCTGGCGCCGCGGACCGGCTGGGGTCCGGTGACTCAAGCCCGCTCGGGCGGCGCTACGGGATCCAGGAGCTTGACCGCGTCGCGGAGGGTCTGGATGGCTCCGCCCAGCGGATCAATGACCTTCTGTCGGCCGAGCGCGATTTCGCTGTCGATGCTTCGCACCAGCTCAGGACGCCACTGACGGCGCTCTCGATGCGCCTGGAAGAAATCATGGCGGCCGCTGACTTTCCCGACATAGTCCGCGAGGAGGGTGCGGCTGCGCTGGCGCAGACCGAGCGGCTGGCGGATGTCGTCGGGCAGTTGCTCGGCCGGGCCAGGCGCACGACAGCGGGCTCGCCGACCGTTAGCAGCGTGGACGAAATCGTCGGTCAACAGGTGGTCGAGTGGGACCCGGCCTTCCGGCGGGTCAACCGGCGGCTCGCGGTGGCGGGGGAAAAGGGCCTGTTCGCCTTCGCCACGCCTGGCGGCGCCTCCCAGGTCATCGCCACGCTGCTGGACAACGCCCTCGTGCACGGAGCAGGGACCGTGACTATCAGAACATCGAGAACCCGCCGGTCTGTCGTGGTCGAGGTCCGCGACGAGGGCACTGGCGTGCCGGCCGAGCTAGCGCCGCGGATTTTCGAGCGGAGCGTGAGCGGGTCGCCGAACGGGACCGGTCTCGGGCTCGCCCTCGCGCGGACGATCGCAGCCGCGGACGGCGGCCAGGTCGTGCTGGTCCGGCCCCGGCCGGCCGTGTTCGCCTTGTTCCTGCCGCATGCCACGGCGGACTTGGAGGAGCTGCCTGCAGTACTCGGGCCCGCCTAGCGGTCCTGGTACCCGCCACCGCATGACGGCCCGTAGGCTACGGCGGGTAATGAATCACCAGCAAAGTCATGAGAGCCTGGCCACTCCGGACGGTAGGCGCGGCCAGGCCGGCGCGGCGCTTGCTTCCGGCCCGCAGGCCGGCGCGTCAGCGCCGCGGGCCGGCCGGCAGCCGGTAGTCGGGATGGTCGGCGCTGGTCAGCTGGCCAGGATGACCGCGCCGGCGGCTGTCGGGCTCGGCATCAGGTTCCGGGTGCTGGCGGCTGCACCGGACGAGAGCGCAGCGCAGGTAGTCCCGGACATCGTGCTCGGCGACTATCGGTCGACCGATGACCTGCTGGCCTTCGCGGCCGCCTGCGATGTGATCACTTTCGATCACGAGCATGTGCCGCAGGCGCAGCTCAGGGCACTTGAGGAAGCAGGCCACGCGGTGTGGCCGAGTGCGGCGGCGCTGCGGTTCACGCAGGACAAGCTGTCGATGCGGGAGCGCCTGACGGAGCTCGGCGTTCCGTGTCCGCGATTCGAGCCGGTCGGCTCGCTGGCAGATGTCACTGCGTTTGCCGAGCGAACGGGCTGGCCGGCTGTGCTGAAGGCAGTTTCCGGCGGCTATGACGGCCGAGGGGTCTGGGTTTGCGACGACGCCCCAGCCGCGGCCGAGGTGCTCTCGCACGGTCTGCCGGTGCTCGTCGAGGAATTCGTGCCGTTCGAGCGCGAGCTTGCGGTCTTGGTCGCCCGTTCGCCGAGCGGGCACGGCGCCGTCTACCCGGTCGTGGAGTCCGTGCAGCGCGATGGCATCTGCGTGGAGGTGCTGGCCCCAGCGCCGCACCTGCGCGAGGACACAGTCATTGCAGCGCAGCGGCTGGGCCTGGAACTGGCGCGCGACCTGGATGTCATCGGGCTGCTTGCGGTGGAGCTATTCGAGACGCGGCAGGGCGGACTGCTAGTGAACGAGCTCGCCATGCGGCCGCATAACACCGGGCACTGGACCATTGAGGGCTCGCGGACGTCGCAGTTCGAGCAGCACTTGCGGGCCGTCCTGAACCTCCCCCTTGGCTCGCCAGCTATGGCCGCTCCGGCGGCGGTCATGGCGAACGTGCTCGGCGGAACTGATCCCGATCTGCACGGCAAGCTGAACCACGTGCTTGCGGCTGATACCGCGCTGAAAGTGCAGCTCTACGGAAAGCCGGTCCGGCCGGGCCGGAAGGTCGGGCATGTGACGGCGCTGGGCAAGGACGTCGCCGCGCTTCGCGATCGTGCTGTGCGGGCGGCGAACTACCTGGCCACCGGCTCCGAGGAGCGAGCCGCCGAGCCGTCGACGCACCCGGGGAGGTAGCTATGAGCAACCAGCCGGTCGTGGCCGTGGTGATGGGCAGCGACTCGGACTGGCCGGTCATGCAGGCCGCCGCGGAGGTCCTGGATGAGTTCGGCGTGCCGTCTGAGGTTGACGTCGTCTCGGCCCACCGCATGCCCGCTGACATGCTCGGCTACGGTCAGGCGGCGGCAGGCCGAGGTCTCAGGGTCATCATCGCCGGGGCCGGCGGCGCAGCGCACCTGCCCGGCATGCTTGCGTCGGTCACGCCATTGCCGGTGATCGGCGTGCCTGTGGCGCTGAAGCACCTGGACGGGCTTGACTCGCTGCTGTCGATCGTCCAGATGCCGGCCGGGATCCCGGTCGCTGCCGTAGCCGTCGGCGGCGCGCGCAATGCGGGGCTGCTCGCGGTCCGCATCCTGGCCGTGAGCGACCCGGCGCTCGCCGAGCGGATGGCAGCCTTCCAGGCCGATCTGCGCTCGGCGGCCCAGGCCAAGGGCGAGGCCCTGCGCGCCAAAGTCCGGGTCCTGCGCGCCGGCCACGAGCCGCGCCCGCCTACCGGTTCCGGCGCCGAGCTGTAGCCGCGCCCGCCTACCGGTTCCGGCGCCGAGCTGTAGCCGCGCCCGCGGCTCAGGCGTCGAGCGTCGCCCGCATCCCAGGTCAGGTCTCGCGCGTCAGCGCCGCCAGGCCCGCGTGGCTCCGCGCGGCAGGTGAATAGCCCCGAACGCGCTCAGGTTCAGCGCCTGGCATCAGCCCCCGCGAACGTCCTTCCGGCTCCCGACAAGCTCCGCAATCGCTCGACCAGTCTCCTGTCGCGCCGATTTGCCCCATTCGCACTAGCCGCGCGCGTCCTCGGCTCCACATTTCACGGCTGGCGTACGCCCATATCAGAACGAATCGGGCGGCAAAGCGTACGTCAGCCATGAAATGTCGGCGGCTGGCGCGATTCTAGGCCTATGAGCGCCGAACCCCCGTTCCGAAATACACGATTAGCCGGGATTGTGACAACGGCCCAGCTGCTCGCAGCTGGGCACTCCGCTCGACAGATCCGGATCATGCTGAAGCGCGGTGAGATTGTCCGCCTCAGCGTTGGGATATACGCCACTGCGGACCTGGCAGAGCTGACCCAGCGCCTCGACATCGGCGCCCTGCTCCTCTCAGCCGGTGCAGCTACCACTGCGCTCGGGCAGAGCGCCGCTATTAGCCACCAGACGGCGGCTCAGCTTCACGGACTCAGCCTGCTGGGCCCGCCACCGGCAGTGGTGACGATCACCCGGCCGCCAGGCTCGGGCAGCAGGTCCGGCAAGCCGGGTTTCCTCGTCCACTCGGCCGCATTGCCGGCCGAACACGTCGGAGGGCGATTGGCTATACCGGTAACCACGGTCTCCAGGACCGTCATCGACCTTGCGAGGGGGCTAGATTTCCGGGCCGGGGTGGTCGTAGCCGACTCCGCGCTTCAGCAGAAACTGACGTCGAAGAAGGAGCTCAGAGCGGTGGTGGCCGCTTGTCCGCGGTGGCGCGGTGTTCGGAGAGCTGCTGACGTGGTGGAGTTCGCAGACGGCCGGGCAGAGTCGCCGCTGGAGTCGCTAGGTCGCATCGTGTTCCGCGACTGTGGCCTGCCGCCGCCCGAGCTCCAAGTCGAGATCAGCGACAGTGAGTTCATCGGACGCGTCGACTTCCTGTGGCGGGAGTTCGCCACGATCGCCGAGGTCGACGGCGCAGCCAAGTACGTCGACCCGAACCTCGCCATGCGCCAGCTACGGCGCGACAAACGGCTCCGGGAGGCCGGCTACGAGGTCGTGCACTTCGACTGGAGAGAGATCAACGGCGATCCCCGCTACCTGACCTCATCGCTCCGGACTTGTTTCGAGCGTGGCGCGTCGCAGAGGCCGGCGAGTTGACTGTCTCAGAAGCCGCACCCGGACCAGCGCGTCCTGGACGCTCGGGCCACCGGGTTTCAGCGTCCGGCCGGCGCCGTGACCGGTTCGCAGATCAGTCCCCAGGGCTTGTCATTGCGCCGGGTGAGCACAATCGTGGCGCTCTTGTCGCCCCGCAAACCGAGTCGGCGATGGATCTGCTGCACGTCCCCGGCGAGCCCGCGACGGCGGATGTCGGCCGTCCCGATGTCAAGTTCGCGCAGCTTGGCGGCGACCTCACGCTCGCGCCAGGGCAACGAGGCAACGATCCGCAGAGTCCGGGCGAACGGCGTGCTGGCCGGCCGGTCCAGTGACAGGAAGGCGATCATCGGGTCGAGCTGCCACGCGTCCAGCTCGTAAGCGAGTTCAGCGACGAGGCTGGCCCTGGTGATGGCCGGATTCGGGTCGAACAAGTACTCGCCTGGTGCGCGGACCGGTGCCGGCGGCCTGGCCCCTGAGCTGGCAACCAGCGTGTGGCTTGTGTCCGCGTCCGGGTCGGCCGATAGTACAGTCGCCCGGCGATCCGTCGTGG
Organism: uncultured Actinomycetota bacterium; assembly: GCA_963815575.1. Lineage (GTDB taxonomy): Bacteria > Actinomycetota > Actinomycetes > Streptosporangiales > Streptosporangiaceae > JAJYUU01. Next base: position 86,950 of record CAWFHE010000002.1, read on the forward strand.
CGAAGGCTGGCGACCACAGCAGCGCCTCTTTCAGGTTGCGGCCGACGGCGACGAATTCCGCCTCCCAGCCCGCCGGGATCAGCGCGTGCGCCAGGCCGGGGGCAGCCTTGATACAGACCCGCGGCACTTGGTCGGCCAGCGCGATGCACCAGCTCAGCGGCGGATTCGAGTCGCCGGTACGCAGCCGGTGGCCGCCAGCCCGGCGGGCCGGGTCGATGAAGGCAGCCGGAACGCCTGCGAGCCTCAGCTCACGCACATCACAGCACGCGGGCGATACCCGGCCGAAGGCGCCGTAGACGGCCACGTTTCTGGTCGCATATTTAAGGTTTTCAAAGTCGGCGTCGATGGCGAGCACTCGCTGGGCGCCGCGGGCCAGCGCCGTCAGGTCGCCGCCGATGCCACAGCACAGGTCGGCGACGAGAGGCAGGCCGGTGAAGCGGCGGGCGCTGTGGGCCGCGACCTGCTCCCCGGAAGCCTGCTCCAGCCCGCTTCTGGTGAAGTACATCTCACCAGCCCGGCTGAACTTCTCCCTCGCCGCGACCCGTAGCGCCTGCTGGGTGAGGGCGGCAGCGACGAGGTCAGCCGGGTATCGGTCGCGGAGCTCGGCGCTAAGGCGGAGAGCCTGATCAGGCGTGATGTCGATGCCGCGGAGCAGGCCGAGCAGCTCGTCGCCCGCGGGCGTCAGCAACATGGCAGCCTGGCTCATCGGCCCATCATCGCGGCCTGAGCCGGACGGGCGCACGCCAGGCTGGCCGGCCGTTGGCCGCGTTCACTAGGACCTCCTACTATCTAGGGCATGAGCCACGACTTTCCTGCGTTTGCCCTGTCCGAAGAGCACGAGGCACTCCGCGATTCGGTTCGCGCCCTGGCTGAGGAGAAGATCGCTCCGTACGCCGCCAAGGTTGACGAGGCCGCAGAGTTCCCGCAGGAAGCTCACGACGCGCTCGTCAAGGCCGACCTGCATGCCGTGCACATCCCGGAGGAGTACGGCGGGGCGGGGGCCGACGCCCTCGCCGCTGTCATCGTGATCGAGGAGGTCGCGCGGGTCTGTGCGTCGTCCTCGCTGATCCCGGCGGTGAACAAGCTGGGCACTGTGCCGTTGCTGCTGTCCGCGTCGGATGAGGTCAAGACGCAGTTCCTGCCGCCGGTCGCGAGCGGGGCAGCGATGTTCTCCTACGCGCTTTCGGAGCCTGAGGCTGGATCAGATGCGGCTGCCATGAAGACGCGCGCGGTCCGAGACGGCGACAGTTACGTGCTGAACGGCACGAAGCGCTGGATCACCAACGCTGGAGTGTCCCAGTACTACACGGTGATGGCTGTCACCGACCCGTCCGCCGGTGCGGGCGGCATCTCGGCGTTCGTCGTGGACAAGGCGGACGAGGGCTTCAGCTTCGGCGCCCCCGAGCACAAGCTCGGTATCAAGGGCTCACCGACTCGTGAGCTGTACTTCGACAACTGCCGGATTCCGGCCAGCCGGCTCATCGGCGGCGAGGGCACTGGCTTCAAGACCGCGCTAGCGACGCTCGACCACACCCGGGTCACGATCGCGGCGCAGGCGCTCGGCATCGCTCAGGGCGCGCTTGACTACGCGACCGGTTACGTCAAGGAACGCAAGCAGTTCGGCAAGGCGATCGCCGAATTCCAGGGCCTGCAATTCATGCTGGCGGACATGGCAATGAAGATCGAGGCCGCCCGGCAGCTCACTTACGCCGCCGCGGCCAAATCGGAGCGAGCCATGCAGGGGGAGCGGGTCAGGGATCTGACCTTTGTCTCCTCGGCCTGCAAGTGCTTCGCCTCTGACGTGGCGATGGAGGTCACCACAGACGCGGTCCAGTTGCTCGGCGGCTACGGGTACGTCAGCGATTACCCGGTCGAACGGATGATGCGGGACGCCAAGATCACCCAGATCTACGAGGGCACGAACCAGATCCAGCGCGTTGTGATGGCCAGACAGCTGCTGAATCGATGATCATCTAGGCCTCGTTCCGTCTATGTTCCGTCAGCCACGGCGCGAGGCCGGAACAGCCGGCACCGCGGCCGTCCGCGTTCATCAGTGACAGGCTCGGCGATGATCGAGGCCGATACCAGCGCGGGCTTCCATACCTGCTCGCTGTATGACCGGTACCGCACGTAGCTACGGTCGGCCCACCGGAACAGAAGGTTACGGGTCTGCTCCCTGCCGGTGAGTTTTCCCACGGAAGAGCGCATGCCCACGGCGCGTAGCTGGCGACGTGAAGCGCCAATGCCGCCTCAGCCCAGCCCGGCAGCGGAACGTCGCGTTCCCTGTCGTTCTTGGGCAGCGCAAATATGTGCTCCTTGCCGAGTTTCTTCAGCTGTCGGCGCACGTACAGGATCTTCTCATCAAAGTCGAAATCCTCGACCGCGACCGCGAGCGCGAGCGCCTCGGCGACCCTGAGGCCGCACCCTGTCATCAGAACGGGTAGCAGCCGCAGGTGCTGCTGCCGCCTGCTCTTCCTCGGCTAGCGACGCAAAGTACAGCGCCACGGCCAGCGGAAGCCGGCTTTGATGATCGCCGCGGACAGGGCGACAAGGCTGGCGGCTAAGCCTCCGGTGACACCCCAGCCGGCCGCGTCGAGGACGGTCATGACGTGACGATATCCGCGGCCGCGGATTGAATGCCAGATTCAGAGGTATACCGGACCGTGCACTGATCACCGCGATGGTCTGTTGGCTTCCGGCACCACGACTACCAGCCCTGTCTGTCACAGCCGTTTTCGCTCTACGGGGCCGGCCGTTTTGCCCGTCCAGGATTTCTGCACTGCCATCCGGCCATGGGCGGTTCAGACGTGGCAGGGCGGGGACGATTAGCAAGTTCGCAACCGGGGGGAGAAGCGATGACCGGAGCGCAGATCGATTACGCGGCGCTGTACCGGCAGCTCCCGGTCCCGGTCCTGGTGCTGACGCCGGGGTTCGCCGTAGCTGACGCGAACCTGGCGTTCCTGCGTTCGGCGGGCCGCGCGCGGGAGGAACTGCTGGGCCGCAACCTTTTCGAGGCATTTCCTGAGGACCCGTCGGATGCCGAAGCTACGGGGGTGCGCAACTCGGTCGCGTCGCTGCGCCGGGTCCTGGCCACCGGTGAGCCGGACGCGATGGAGTTCCAGAGGTACGACGTCGAGGTGCCCGGCAACCCGGGCGTTTTCGCCAGGCATTACTGGAGCGGGGTGAACGCGCCGGTTTTCGGCCCGGACGGCAGCGTCGCGCTGATCGCGCACATCGGGGAGGACGTAACCGACCGGATGCGCAGGTTCATGTCAGCGCTGGAAGCCGACGCGAACTACGAAGCACCGGGTAGCTTCCGCCGGCCGGGGTGATCGCCTGAACGGTGTTCTGGCTTCTGGCAGGGCGACTAGCCCCCAGACATATTTCAAGGTTTTCAGCCTAGGTTGGCGCGCGTTTTGTCCTGCCTGCCGGTTCGCTGGGTGCTTATGCCTGTCCCGGGCTTCGGTTCGGTTCCCGGCCGGACTGTCACCTTTACGTGGCAGGTCAGCGCGAGTACCGTCATGGCGCAAGTGGGCCTGCTTCAGGGCGGTGCGATTGTGAAACGGAAACGCCTGGTGCCTCATCGTCTTGTCGTTGCCGGCTTAGCCGCCGGATCGCTGGGTCTTTCGCTGGCGCTCGCCGCGGTGGCCCCGGCCAGCGCGGGCGGGAGGGCAGCTGCGGCTTCAGGCGCGGTCTCCCATGCGGGGTTAGCCGGCGCGGTTCGCTTCGCGCGGGCGCGGCCTGATGTGACCACGCCTCCTCACCTGCCGGTCCCTGTCGTGGTCACCTACACCGCCAGCACCAGCGATGAGGACACCTGCACGGGTGAGTGCGTGGAGTGGGGCTACCCCGGCGACATCGACTGGGGCGCTTACACCCAGACGGCCAGCGCTACGGTCAGCGCGGCCATCACCCTGAAGGGATCTGACGAGTTCGATGAGCTCGACGGCACGGGGCAGCTCAATGAGAGCAACATAAGTTTCCAGTCCTCGGGGAGCTATGCGGACGGTGACTGCTCCGGAACCTCAACGGTAGGCGTGCAGGGCCCGGCGAAGCCGGGATCCGCGAGCGCGGGCGTGCAGGCGGTAGAGCACAAGGAAGACCTGGACCTGGGCTGGGGGACTTCAGACGGCCCGCTCGAGAACGTGCTGGTGAGCATCTACGACTCCTGCAACGGCTTCTCCAGCTATACGACGACCATCGAGGACGCGATGGGGGATATCAATGCCGTTGACAACGCGACCGGCGTGACTGGCACAGGGTGGACGATTGATCCGGGCTGGTCGGCGAAGTCCGGGGAGACGTACGCCACCAAGACCGTCGACGGCACCACTCCCTGGCCGGATGACGGGCAGGCGGACGTGGGGGAGATGACGGCGAAGCAGACCTGGAAGGTCGGATGCCCGGACGCGAAGACAGATGGCGAGCGCGTCGCCTGCATCGCCGAGATTGCCGTCTACGGCCTGCCGCTGCGCGGCTGGGATAACGGGAGCATCCCGTACTCATGGGGCGGCGGCCATCCCAAGATCGGCCCTTCCCTCGGAACCTGCAAAGACTACACAGGGCCGGACAAGGGCGATAAATGCCGCGGTTTCCGGGAGGGCCCGGCGCACACGATAGGCCTGGACTGCTCCGGGTTTACCCGGTGGGTCTACGACATCGTCTACGGGAAAGACGTCCTCGGCGACGGGCAGAACAGCTCCCAGCGGGACCGGCCAGGGATGAAGAAAGTAGACACTCCCGCAGTGGGCGACCTCGTCTTCTTCTGGCGCAAGGTCAAGGTCAAGGACGAGAAGACCGGCAAGGAACACGAAGAGGTGCAGTGGTATCACGTGGCGATCTCCATCGGGTCAGGCTGGGCAGCTAACGAGACCCAGACACTCAGCGATGCGGACTTCCGCAAAATCGGCCACGCGAACGAGGTTTACTACACCTACAAGCCCTAAGCATCGTGGCCCCCTCAGCTCTGGTACCGCCGCAGGCTGTACCACTGAGCTATGTCGTGCCGCCCATGGTGCTGTGGCTGAGAAGGAAGTAATACGAGCGGCGGTCGAGGCGGATTCTGCGCGGCGTGGACAACACGTGCAACGATGAGCCGCTGGCGGTTGCTTCAATGACGCTAAGGCCCGCGGCCTGCTCGGTGACTTCACGTTCCGGCAGTTCGCCGGGTCTCGTCGCATGTCCTTGCGTGACCGGCGGCTTGAGAGCCGGATCCCAGGGCTGGCGAGGTCGTGTGGCGGTCGGTGGCCTCCTTTCCGACAACCTCATAGAACCAGGCGAGGCGCGAAAGGCGCTTGGCCTTTCCGCGCGCTCCGTGGACGGCTGCCGAATTCCAAATTGGCCCTGACGGGAAGTGCGCTAACGCCGTTCAGCGGGCCAGGCTCGTCGCCACTATGCAGTCAGCCTGCAGCTCGAACCACGACTGAATCGAGCGTTTGTATCCAGCGGGCATATTGAGATCCGCGACCTCGGCTAGCGCAAAGAAGCCGATCTCGGAGTGCTCGTCGCTGACGGCTGGGGCCTGACAGCCGTCGAGGTGACAGCCATACGTGACGATCAGGACGTCGCGCCCTTCGCCGATGTGGTACTGCCATGCGTCCAGAATCGGCCCAGTCGTGACAGCAAGCCCGGACTCCTCGGCGATCTCCCGCGCGACGCAAGCCGGCGGCTCCTCGCCGAGCTCGAGCTTCCCGCCAGGGAGTTCCCACTCATCCCGCTCGTTCTTGAGCAGCAGCACACGGCCGTCGCGGACCAGCACGCCCTTCACCGAGACCGGGAATGAACTCACTGCATCGCCCTCCGGTTAGAAACCAACGTCAATATTCGTGGAAACGGCGGCTATCGGGGCACCTCTAGCCCGCACCCCCCAGCGGTTCGTATACGGCGCCTGCGGTGCCTGCCAGAATCGCGGATTGCTCTGGCGCGCTCAGGGGCGCGACAAGAGCCGCCGCAGTTGCCACAACATCGGCGTAGCTGGACTGGAGTGTGCAGACCGGCCAGTCAGAGCCGAACATGAGCCGGTCCGGCCCGAACGCCGCAAGTGCCAGTTCGAAGTACGGTCCCAAGCGCTCAGGAGACGCTTCCCCGAGGATGCCCGACAGCTTGCACACGGTATTGGGCAGCGCGCCCAGCGCCCGGAATGACGCGGCCCAGGCTTCGTCTGGCACGGCGCCGGTAGTCACGTCAACATTGCCCAGGTGGTCCAGCACGAAGATCAGTTCCGGGAGGTCGGCTGCTGCCCGCACTGCCTCCGGAAGCAGGCCGGGCTGCAGGACGAGATCAAAGGTCAGCCCGGCGGTCGCGAGCGCGGCGAGACCGCGCCTGACTTCGCGGCGTGCCAGCCAGCCAGGATCGGGCTCGGTGAGCAGCGGGTGGCGGACACCGGCCAGGAACTCGCCGCCCGGCGCGGCGCGGAGTTCGGCTATGGCGTCGGCGATGCCAGGCTGAGTCAGGTCAACCCAGCCGACGACTGCGGCCACAAGCGGGCCGGTGCGCGCCAGCGCCAGCAGCTCCGGAGTCTCAGTCGGCTCGGTGACGGTCTGCACCACGACGGTTGCTGCGACGCCGGCGTCACGGGCAAGCGGCGCCAGCTCGGCAACCGTGAACCTGCGGCGCAGCGGCGCGCGTTCCTCGTCGGAGTCGAGCCACGGCTGCGCGCGGACGGCCGGGTCCCAGACATGGTGATGCGCGTCGACGATCGGAGTGCGCGCGAGTGCTTCGGCAGCCATCAGCTGACTCTAGGACAGCAGTTCCGACGCGGACGGGAGTTCCGACGCGGACGGGCGTACAGGACCTTGGCAGTCGGGGTCAGCGGCCACGATAAGGCGGGTACGGCCGTCACCGGGATCCTCTCTCGTGATCGGTGCGGGAGCGGCACCGGCAGGCTAGAGGCCGAGGTCGTCCAGTTGCTGGTGCAGGTCCGCTCGCGGCCCGGAGTACATGCCGGTGTCGAGTTCCTTCTGCTTGGCAGGGCGCGAGTCAGTGGCGGAGGCGGCAGCGGTGACAGTGCCGCCGGGAATCGGGATCGGGCTGCCCGCGATCGCGCCAGTTGGGAGCGGGCCAGTCGGGCCGACACCCGCCGCCGCAGACGCGGACTTCGGTCCGCCTGCAGCGGCCCGCGCCTCCGATCGCGCCCGCGCGGCGGTGCGGTCCCGGAGCAGCCAGCCGCCCGCAACTCCGCCCACCAGACCGCCGATGTGGTCCTGGTAGCCAATGCCGGCCTGTGGCAGCAGAACGGTGAACTGGTAGGCGAAGCACAGCGCCATTACCGCGCCGATCAGGATGTCGATTGCATGCCGATCGAAAATGCCCCGGACCAGGATGTAGCCGAGATAGCCGAAGACCACGCCGCTCGCACCGACTCCCGTCGATCCCCGAGCGCCAAAAATCCACTCGGCCAGCCCGCTTGTGATGATGACTAGCCCGGTCAGCCAGAGGAACCGGGGGACGCCCCGGTATGCGGCCAGGAACCCGAAGATAAATAGCGGGCCGGAGTTGGACTCGATGTGCGTGAAGCTCACGTGCAAGAACGGGGCCGTGAGCAGGTACGGGAGGCTGCGGACGACGTGCGGCTGGATTCCGTAGACGTCAAGCCCGTAGTGGTCGGCCACATTGACGATCTGAACGAGCCACAGGACGGCCAGGAAACCCACCATTACGAAAAGGGCTTTGCGAGCTTCAGCCACCAGCGACTCGGCATCGCCGGTCCCGAGAGTCCATGCCCGGTGCTTGGGGGTGCTCATGTCTCCCGTCCCCGTTGCGTTCGCTGCCGAAGCCCGACGGCAGGGCCCGACGCTGCCTGACAAAGCTAGCCGTTCGCGTGGCATGCCCGGAAGGTTTTGCTACCCGGCCCGCGACTGATTGGCAAGCAAATCGTCACGAACTGCCAGCGCCTCGTGGCGCGACACGCCGGCCGCTCGGCGTGTCGCGTCCACTGCAGCGGCCGAGCTGCGATCACAACCTGGCCTTGTCACGGCGCGTAATTGTTACCTTACTTATAGCCAAGCTGTGATCTGCCCGACACCAATTTCGGTTTTCCGGCACAGCTTTTTCGGCGGAAACGCTTGGTGGCGGTGTGCAGTTCTGGCAACGTTGTGCCGCGACGGTGGCCGGGCTGCAGAATTCAGCCCGACCGTCGTGAGACTCGCTGCCCTGCACCGCAGTGGTCCGCGCGCTGGGCGCTCCGCCCGGCAGCGCATGGCCGACGGAAGGACCGCTTTGTCACAGCATCGGAGACGACCCAATGCTAGGCGCCCAAGGCGCAGGCGGGTGGGCGTCTTCATGGTCACGGCCGCGGCCGCAACCGTGACAGTGACCGCTATCGCGCTCCTGGTTATCACCGGTCAGCCGGGTTCTGGCTCGGATCCGTTGGGTGCAGCCGTGGCGCAGATATCAGTCGGCAAGTCAGGTCTCGTCCTCGAGTCCGAGCGGCGGCAAGTCATCGCGCAGGATGCCGCGACTGATGCGTTCAGCGTGACCAGCACTCCGAAGATCAGCACCGGTGCATCGCCGGTGTCGTCGTCGGGCAGCGGCGGTCATCTGGCGGCGCACCGCTCGTGGCGGCCGGCCCGCCGCCGGACCCGAAGAGCGCGCAGGGCATCGCTTACAACTTGCTGGCCTCGTACGGATTCGGCACCGACCAATGGGGTTGCCTGGACGATCTATGGCAGGAAGAAAGCGGCTGGGTGTACAACGCCGAGAACGCCAGCGGTGCGTATGGCATCCCGCAAGCGCTTGCCCGGATCCAAGATGGCCAGCGCCGGGCCCTGACTGGCAGACAGATCCGACGACCCAGATTAAGTGGGGCCTCGGCTACATCAAGGACACGTACGGGACCCCATGCGATGCGTGGGCCCATGAGCAAGCCGACGGCTGGTACTAGCACGTCGAATTGCCGGCTGAGGCCCACGCCGGGAGTTCCTGCCGCGAATTTACTGGGCGCATAAAGGGCAAATCGCCCTCCGGCCGCGACCTAGCAGGGATCTTGTCCGGGCGCTGGCGGATGATTTGCCCCGCTTCGGCGGCAAGAATCCGTAAATGTGAGCGGTGGCCGCGCGTCGTCCGCGGTGGCCGGAGGTCGTCCGCGCGGCGGCGGTGGCCGCGAGCGTCAGCGTAGGCGGAGGTCGGCCGCATCGTCGACGTAGGCAGCCGGCTGATCAGTAGACGTAGGTCAGCGGCCGATCGTCAGACGTAGGGCAGCGGCCGGAAGGTCTTCAGCGCTGTGTTGAACACTCCGTGTGCTGCGGGGAAACTGGTTGACGGCGACCACAAGTGAACGTGTAGGGCTGGGATCCGGACTTGGTGGCCAGAGTTACCAGGATGACCATCTCGGTGTAGTAGGCGTCGCTGGAGACCTTGTTCCAGCTGAACTTCAGCTCGGCCGCCGTGGCCGCGCGGAAGCCGCCGATCGCCTTGAACCCGACTGTGCTCAGGAGCGAGCTGCTTGTAACCGTTGTAGTTGGCGAGCATCCTTCTTCGCCAGGTACTTGGCCTGTGCCAGCGGCTTCGCGTAGGTCCACAACCCGACGCTGACGGTCAGGTGATAGTTCTTCGCCGGCTGATTGAAATGAGCAATCTTTCCGGTCAGGTTCTGCGTCCACGCTCGCCGGAAGCCCGATCTTGAAGCCGGCGGTCGTGCCCAGCAAGACGGCGCTGAAGTTATGCCACACGTAGCCGGGCGGCAGCACTGGCCCGGTGCCCTTGGGACTTGTCGACGGAGTCGGGGTCGGGCTCGGGGTCGGGGAGGGCGTCGGGCTGGCCGACGGGGACGGATGCGTGCTCGGGCTGCTGTCAGAGCTCGGCGACGATGACGGCTTGCCGCTGAAGGCCCGGCGGACGGCTTACCGCTCGACGGCGAGTGCCCCGGCGACGGCGGCGCCGTGCCTTGCTTGCTCCCGGCCGGGGTGCTGCTGTGCTTGCCGCCGGTAGCCGCGGACCCGCTGGCGCCAGGCTTGGCAGGGCTGCGAGCCACTGCCGGCTGATATTCCGGACGGCAAGGGGTCAGCGTTGTCGTCTGGGTGTGGGAGTAGATGTCCCAGCCGACAAGCGCCGCAGCGACGATTGCGGCAATGCCTGCCCCGGCTACCATCAACCGCCAGCGACCTGAGGAAGGTTTGGACGGCCCGCTGCGGTTCCAGAATCGCAGCCTGCCGCCGCCGGGCCCGGACGGGCCCGGACCGGGGCCCGCCGGGGCCAGCAGGGTCCACCGGGACCGGATGGCCCCGGGCCGCCAGAACTGGATGGTCCCGATCGCGGCAACGCTGCCAGCCCGCGTCCTGGCCAGCTACCTTGGGTTCCGCCAGACGGCGACTTCGGCGGCTCCCACAAGACTGGCTCGCGGTCGGAGCCGGGACCGGTTCCGGTTTCGCGGCTGCTGCGGCAACCTCTCCGCCGAGTGCAGCCCGGTCGAGCGCGTCGGCCGGCCCCGTCAATCGGGCATCGACAGGTCGGCAAAGACCGGGGGAGCCAGGAACGCCGCGCGCTCCTCGCCGGTCTGCGGGCGCTTCGCGCCGTGGCCGGCTGATCCTCCTGCGGCCGGACGCAGTGCCGCCCGACCGGCCCGGCCGCAAGGCCGCCGCCAGCCTGCGAAACGTCGGTGTCCGCCGTCGCGCTCCCGATGGCCGCGTCTGCCGAGGCGCCGAGATTCGCGACAGCCGAGTCCACGATCACCGGGCGGGCGCCGGTCCGCGCGGCGGTCGCCGCCTGGGACAGCAGCCGCGTAGCCGTCGTCACGTCGGGCCTGCTGGCCGGGATCACGGCTGAGCAGCACGTCGATGACCGGGCCAAGTGGGCCGGCCGAGGGAGCGCGCGGCGCATCCTCGGTGGCCACGCCGGCCGTGATCGCGGTCGAGCCGCCGACCCGGTCGAACGGCCCGCGCCCTTCCACAGCGGCGTACAAAGTCGCGCCAAGCGACCAGAGATCGGACGCCGGCGTAGCGGCGTCACCCCGCACGCGCTCCGGTGCGGTGAAACCAGGCGTGCCGACCACCAGGCCGGCCAGGGTCATCCCTGGGGTCCTCGGCGAACGTCGCTATCCCGAAGTCGGTTAGCACCGCCTTGCCGTCGTCGGTGACCAGGACGTTGCTGGGCTTGACATCCCGGTGCAGCACCCCGGCGGAGTGCGCGGCGCCGAGCGCGCCGACCAGGCCGGAGCCGAGCTCGGCGGCCTGCAGCGGCGGCAGCGGGCCGTCCTCGGTAATGACCCGGTCCAGCGACCGCGCCTTGACCAGTTCCATGATGATCCACGGGCTGCCGTCCTCGTCGACAACGTCGAAGACGGTCACCACGTTCGGGTGCGCCAGCCGAGCGGCTGTCCTGGCCTCGCGCAGGGTGCGCTGGTAGATGGCTTCCGCGTCGGCCGGCGACGCATGCGCGGTGATCTGTACTTCCTTCACGGCGACATCGCGGGCGAGCAGTTCATCGCGGCCGCGCCAGACGATGCCCATCGCGCCCCGGCCGATGGGGCCCTGCAGGCGATAGCGACCGGCGATCAGCCGACCAGTGCCCATGACAGCGTGCATGGCGGGACCCTATCTACAGGAGAAGCTCAGCATCCTGAGAGCAAGATGAGAATTTGACCGACGACAGCGTAGCGTCAGGACGGGTCGGATTCGTTACTGTTGCGGCCTCGTCATTGCCACGACATCGAGCGCTTTGTCCAGCTGCTCCAGGGTGATCTTGCCACTGCCGACATAGCCACGGGCGATGACGACCTCGCGGATGGTCGCGCCGGTCTCCAGCGCCTCGTGCGCGACTGCGGCGGCGGCCTCGTATCCGATGAACGGGTTGAGTGCCGGTCACGATCGCCGGTGAGGACTCGGCGTTACGCGGCAGGCGCTCGACGTTAGCGGTGATCCCGGCTACGCATTTGTCCGCCAGCGACACGACTGGCCGCAGACAGCAGGCGGAGGGACGACAGCAAATTCCGGCCGACGACCGGCATCATGACGTTGAGCTCGAAGTTGCCTGCCGCGCCGCCGAACGCCACCGCGGCGTCGTTGCCGATCACCTGCGTGCAGACCTGGCAGACCGCCTCGCAGATGACCGGGTTGACCTTGCCCGGCATGATCGACGACCCCGGCTGCAGGTCCGGGATCTGGATCTCGGCCAGTCCGGTGCGCGGCCCGGAGCCCATCAGCCGCAGGTCGTTGCAGATCTTGTACAGGCTGACCGCGATGGTCCTGGTCACTCCGCTCGCCGCGACTAGCCCGTCACGGGCACCCGCGGCTTCGAAGTGATTGGGCGCTTCGGTTAGCGGCAACCGCATGTCGTCGGCCAGATGGTCGATGACGGCGGCCGCGAAGCCGCGAGGCGCGTTCAAGCCGGTGCCAACCGCGGTCCCGCCGAGCGGCAGCTCCCCGACATCGGGCAAGACGTCGTGAGCCCGCTGCAGGCCGTGCCTGACCGCGGCGGCGTACCCGCCGAACTCCTGGCCCAGCATGACCGGCGTCGCGTCCATCAGGTGCGTCCGGCCGCTCTTGACTACGCCGGCGAACTCGGCCGACTTGGCGTCCAGTGCGTCAGCGAGGCGACCCAGGCTAGGGAGCAGCGAGTTCTCGATCAGCTGGACGGCGGCCAGGTGAATCGCCGATGGGAACACGTCGTTGGACGACTGCGAGGCGTTCACGTGATCGTTCGGATGGACCGGACGGCCGAGGCGCCGCGCGGCCAGGCTCGCGATCACCTCGTTGGCGTTCATGTTCGAGGACGTCCCGGAACCGGTCTGGAACACGTCGATCGGGAACTGGTCGTCGTGGTCGCCGCGGGCGACTTCGGCCGCCGCGTCATGAATGGCCGCGGCCAGGTCGGCCGGCAGTACGCCAAGCTGGCCGTTCACGACGGCGGCAGCGGCCTTGATGGAACCGAGCGCGCCGATCAGGTCTCGCGACAACGGTTCGCCGGAGATCTCGAAGTTCTGCACGGCGCGCTGGGTCTGCGCACCCCAGAGCGCGTCGGCGGGCACCGCGACCTCGCCCATCGAGTCGTGCTCGAGCCGAAAGCCTTCTGGGGTGCCGGCCATCACAGCCTCCGGTGTCAGCTAGGTCCCGAGCCGATCGTTAGCAGCGGCTGCTTCGGCGCGGTGACATCGGCGAAGAAGTCGTTGCCCTTGTCATCTACCACGATGAACGCGGGGAAATCGCGGACCTCGATCCGCCACACCGCCTCCATGCCGAGCTCGGGGTACTCAAGCACCTCGACCTTGGTGATGCAGTCCCGCGCGAGCTTGGCCGCCGCGCCACCGATGGACCCGAGGTAGAAGCCGCCGTGTTCCTGGCAGGCTTTCGTGACGCCGGCCGACCTGTTGCCCTTGGCGAGCATCACCAGCGAGCCGCCGGCCGCCTGGAACCGGTCGACGTAGGAGTCCATCCGGCCCGCCGTTGTCGGGCCGAACGACCCGGACGCGTAACCCTCGGGCGTCTTCGCCGGACCCGCATAGTAGACGGCGTGGTCGCGCAGGTAGGCCGGCATTGGCTGGCCGGCGTCGAGCAGCTCATTGATCTTGGCGTGCGCGATGTCACGGGCCACGACCATTGGCCCGGTCAGCGCGAGCCGGGTCCTGATGGGATACCGGGACAGCTCGGCCCGGATTTCGCTCATCGGCCGGGACAGGTCGATGCGAATGACCTCGGAGTCCAGCTCGGCGTCGCCGGTGTCAGGAAGATACCGCGCCGGGTCGGTCTCCAGTTGCTCGAGGAATACCCCGTTTCCATTGATCTTGGCTTTGGCCTGTCGATCTGCAGAACAGGACACCGCGATCGCGACGGGACAGGAGGCGCCGTGGCGGGGCAGCCGGATCACCCGGACGTCGTGGCAGAAGTACTTGCCGCCGAACTGGGCGCCGATCCCGGCCCGCCGGGTGATGGCGAGCACCTCCTGCTCCAGCTCGAGGTCGCGGAAACCGTGCGCATCCATCGAGCCGGCGGTCGGCAGCGCGTCGAGATACTTGGCGGATGCGTACTTCGCGGTTTTGAGCGCGTACTCGGCGCTCGTGCCGCCGACCACGATGGCCAGGTGATACGGCGGGCAGGCGGCCGTTCCTAGTGATCGAATTTTTTCTTCCAGAAACGTGGCCATCTTGGCCGGGCTGAGTACCGCCTTGGTCTCTTGAAACAGATACGACTTGTTGGCCGAGCCGCCGCCCTTGGCCATGAACAAGAATTTGTACTCAGGGCCGTCGGTTGCGTACAGCTCGATCTGGGCCGGGAGGTTGCTGCCGGTATTGCGCTCATCCCACATGGTGAGCGGCGCGAGCTGGGAGTAGCGGAGGTTGAGCTTCGTGTAAGCGTCGTAGACCCCGCGGGCGATGTGCTCCTCGTCCCGTCCGTCGGTGAGCACTTGCTGCCCGCGTTTGCCCATGACGATCGCAGTGCCGGTGTCCTGGCACATCGGCAGGATGCCGCCGGCCGCGATGCAGGCGTTCTTGAGCAGATCGCTGGCCACGAACTTGTCGTTGCCGCTCGCTTCGGGGTCGTCGAGGATGGACCGTAGCTGCCTCAGGTGCGCCGGCCGGAGCAGGTGCGCGATGTCGTGCATGGCCGTCGCCGTGAGCTGGCTGAGCACCTCCGGCTCTACTTGCAAGAACTCCCTGCCGAGCGCGGTCTCGACGCCGATGCCGTCGGTCGTCAGCAACCGGTATTCGGTCTCGTCGGCGCCTGTCGGCAGCATGTCGGTATAGGAGAACTCAGGCATGGGACTGGCACTTCCTCGAGCCGGGCGTTGACCTTGCCATCCTATTTCCCGGCTGGGATTGAGCAGATCAGGGAGAGTTACGCACGCTATGACGTTCGTAACTCTCCCTGATCATGATTGGCGTTTGGCTAGATGACCTCTGCCTCCAGGAGTTCGGCGTCGAGCACCTCGGTGGTGAGCCTCTCGGCGTCGGCTGGCTCCGGCCGGGTCGCTGCCGCGCCTGGCTGACGGAGCCGGATGGCGACCGCCACCACGATCAGCGCGATGGCGTCGAAGATCGCGGCGGCAGTGAAGGCGGCTGCCATCCCGTGCACCCGGATGTGATCTGCCTGGGCCAGGGCGGTGCCGACGACCGGGTGCGCTGCAGCCGTCCGGGCCGCAGTGCCGTAGATCGTCACCAGGATAGCCAGGCCGAGCGCGCCGCCGACTTGCTGCATCACGTTGACCATGCTGGCCGCCGCGCCCGACTCCTTCGGCGGCACGCCAGCTAGCGAGGCCATCGTCAACGGCACGAACACGACGCCCATGCCGAAGCCGAGAAGCAGCATCGGGACCAGCACGCCGGGGAAGTAGGTCGTGCCGGTGCTCAACTGACCAAGCCAGGCCATCGCGCCGACGACCGGCAGCAGACCCGCGATCATCAGCGACTTAGGCCCGAACCGGTTCACAAGCTGTGGCGCCAGTCTGGATGTGGCGAACAGCGCTCCTGTCATCGGGACGAACGCCAGCCCTGCCTTAATCGGGCTGAAGCCGAGCACCTCCTGGACGAACTGCGTCAGGAAGAAGAAGGAGCCGAACATCCCGGCGACGAGCAAGAGCCGGGCGACGTAGGACGCGGCGCGGCTGCGGTCACGGACGAGCCACAGCGGCGTGATCGGCTGGCTGGTCCTGGTCTTCGATCAGCAGGAAGGCACCGAGCAGCAGTGCGGCCACGGCAAACGCGCCGACTGACACCCGGTTAGACCAGCCGTGCGAGGCAACGTTGATGAAGGCGTAGACCAGGGCCGACATTCCGGCCGTGGAGGTGATAGCGCCGGCGGCGTCGAAGTGGCCGCGGTGCCGCTCCGAGTTGGCCAGCAGCCGCGGTGCGACTGCGACCACAGCGATGCCGATCGGCACGTTGACGAAGAACACCCAGCGCCACGACGCCCACTGGACGATCAGCCCGCCGAGCACCAGGCCCAGCGAGGAGCCGCCCATGGTGACGGCAGTAAAGATGCTGAGCGCCCTGACGCGTTCGCGGCCTTCAGGGAAGCCCGCGACGATGGCGGCCAGAACGGCCGGTGAGGCGATAGCGCCGCCAACGCCCTGAACAGCGCGGGCTGCGAGCAGCAGCCCGGAGGAGGTTGCCAGTCCGCCGGCCAGCGAGGCCAGCGTGAAGATCGCGAGTCCGGCCATGAAGGCCTGGCGCCTGCCGAGAATGTCCCCGGCGCGACCGCCGAGCAGCAGCAGGCCGCCGAAGGTCAGGGCGTAGGCATTCAGCACCCAGGACAGGCTGGTTGCAGACAGGTGCAATCCGGTCGCCATCGACGGCAGCGCGATGTTCACTACCGTCATATCCAGGACGATCATGAGCTGGGCGCAGAGCACGACGGCGAGGGTGATGTTCCGCCGGTCGTGGCTGCGCGATGCGTCCTTCCGATGACCTGGCGGTGAAACGGAGCCGGCCTGCCGCGCTTGGTCGAGCGCGGAGGAGTTAGGCGAAGAAGACATGGTTCCTTCCAGGAACATTGCGGTGGTGCGCCGCGGGCCACGGACTTCGCTGGCCAGCGCGGCTCGAGTGAGCTAAGCTATAGCTATTCGGAGGATCCCTCCGGTAACTATACGGAGGATACCTCCGCTTCGCAACTTGATATTGCTGGAGTTAGAAATGGGCGTAGTCGAGCCGGCCAGCCAGGCCGTATCGCCAGAGCCAGCGTGCCGCCGACACACGGCGTCTCGCCGTCGCCGACACCCGGCGGCGCGCCGCCGCCTGCCGCGGCCCCCGCCGCGGCGCCGAGCTCCGTGCCGAAGCGGGCTGACGCACGCCGTAACTACGACCGGCTGCTCGCGGCGGCCGCTGCGGTCTTTGCTGAGCACGGTGCCGACGACGTGTCGCTGGAGGAGATCGCCCGCAGGGCTGGTGTCGGGATCGGCACGCTCTACCGGCACTTCCCGGCACGCCAGGCGCTGCTGGAGGCGGTATACAAGGATCAGGTCGACGGGCTCGAGGTCCTGGCAGGCAAGCTGCTGGCCGCCGAGTCGCCTGGCGCAGCGCTCGGCGAGTGGATGCGCTCTTTCGTAGCGTTCGGCAGGACGAAGCGAAGCCTGAGCTCGGCGCTGGTTTCGACCATTGGCAAAGACTCCGAACTCATGTCGGCATGCAGCATGATCTTGAAGGGCTGCACGGAAGCCTTGCTCAGCCGAGCGCAGGAGGCCGGCGAGGCACGCCCGGAAGTGCGGAGCGCCGACATCATGCGGCTAGCGCACGCGCTGATTACGGCGACAGAAATGGCTCCGGCCGACCCGGAGCAGCCGCAGCGGCTGGCCACCCTGATCGTAGACAGTGTGCTCGTGCCGGGAGCAGTCAGATCCTGAGGTTGCCGCACTGCAGTAATCCGGTCGCATGGAAATCGGCATGCGCGGGTCAGCGCGGGGTAACTACGCAATGCCGGGTGGCCGGCCGTCGCCCGGCAGGACGCGAGCGCGGATGCGGCCATCCGGACCAACCCCGAGGATGAGGATGGTGCATGGTGAGCATCCCCGAGCAGGGCATCAGCCCTGAGCAGCTCCGCGGACCGGTCGACATCGACGAGGCGGTCCGCCAGCTGGAGCTAGCCGCTCACGACATCGCGGTGGCATCCAGCTGCATCGGGCTTGGCGATCTCAACGAGGCGCACACCAACGTCATCACAGCTCGCGCCGCCGCCGACGCGGCCGAGGAGATCCTTCGCGTGGCCCTCTCCTTCGGCGGAAGCGGCCGGTTCGGATAGGGATCTATCAGGGCGGGAACGGGCAGTTAGGCCACGCGGCGCGCCGTCGCCCCCGGCTCTGCGCCGGAGCCTGATGCTGGCGTGCGTGCGGTCTCCGCGACGTGTCGCTGGCATGCGTCCAGGGCAGCGCGCGCACAAACCAGCCACT
This sequence comes from uncultured Actinomycetota bacterium, assembly GCA_963815575.1. Taxonomy (GTDB): domain Bacteria; phylum Actinomycetota; class Actinomycetes; order Streptosporangiales; family Streptosporangiaceae; genus JAJYUU01. Next base: position 104,758 of record CAWFHE010000002.1, read on the forward strand.
GGTCAGCCTGGTCCAGCCTGGCTATCGTGTCGCCTATCTCACGCGCTAGCTGCCGGTTCTGGTCGGCCCGTGCAGCCAAGGCGCTGAGTACCGCCAGGCTCGCGGCCAGCGATTGCACGCGCTTCTCGGCCTGGCGAACCGAGTCGCGCGCCCGGGCCGCCCGGCTCTGACGTTCGGCTGCCGCGTGCTCGGCGGCCCGGGACTGCTCCGCCGCTCTGGTGCCGCTGGCAAAAAAGACGATCAGCAGGGCCGCCCAGCCGACAGCTGCTGGCACGGCGGCTCGGGATGCGTCGAGCGCCGCGGCCCAGTGATGCTGCTGAATGTCACCCGCAACGGTCGCGATGTAGACGGCTGTAACGCCGAGGCTGAACATCAGCAACAGGCCGACGATCAGGCACCGCCAGATGTGCCGGCGGCTGGCCGGCGCGTCGGCCGTCGCAGCTGCTGAACGGCCGCTACGGCTGCTGATCCGGCTGACCCGGCTGGTGCGGCTAGTTCAGCAGACTGTGGCCGGACTGGCCGGCCCGGTCGACCGTGCTGGCTGGCAGGCGACCGCGTCATCGTCAATTGTCACGGCGAACCTGCCGATGCTGGAGCTCGCTAACTCATAAAAGCGGCGCTTCGCTCGTCACGCTCGCAATGTGTGGCCGCGGCGAAGCGCACAGTGATTCTGCCCGCCTGGCGGCCGGTCAGTCCGCGTCAGATGGTCGCATCGAAAATCCGCGATGACGGTCGCCCAGCCACTTAGCATCCGATCTTCCTTCTTTGGGCGGCCGTTATCAGTAGTTACGCCGGATTTATCGGGAGCGGTTCGGTCTTAAGTCGGCAGCCAGCCCGACGGGCAGAGCCAAGCCCGACTAGTGTGTGACGCACACATAGATTGAAACGGAGGCGGTTAGCTATGGCAACGGCGACAGGGACGTTCACCGTCGCTTCCTGGGACGAGAGCACGTATCAGGAGCTGGGCGACGGTGCCAAACTCACCAGGGCGACGGTTACTTTCGGCATGGAAGGCGACATCACCGGCAAGGGCACCTGGGACGCGCTGATGTGCTACCGGACCGACGGCACAGCTGTCTTCACGGGGCTGCAGCGCATCGAGGGCCAGCTGGCGGGCATTGACGGCAGCTTCGTGCTGCTGGCTGACGGTGAGTATGCCGATGGTGCAGCGCGATCCCGCTGGCAGGTCGTCAGCGGCTCTGGCGCGGGCGGCCTCGCAAGCCTGACGGGCAGTGGCGAGTCCGTCGCGACCGCAACTCCGCCAGGCAACTTCACCCTGGACTATGAGCTCGGCTGATCATGCGAGCCTGGACCGGCCGGCGAACGTCTTCGGCGCGCTAGCGCTGGTCGTCGCGGATCAGATTGCCGACGCAACGACAGCGGCAGCCGGCCGAGCGGACTCGGCCCCGGCAGCGCTGGCGGCACTCTTGCACTTCCTGGACCGACCCAGCGTCGACATGCTCCGCCAGGTGCTCGGCCTTTCCTCGTCCGGCACGGTCAGGCTGGTTGACCGGCTGGCCGAGTCTGGCTACGTCGAGCGGATGCCCGGCGCTGATCGCCGTGCGACCGCGATCCAGCTGACTGAGGCCGGCAGGCGGGCGGCCGAGGAAGTCTGCCGGGCCAGGGCCGACGTGCTCGACCGCGCGACGGGTGCACTCACCGGGGCCGAGCGAGCAGAGTTCGACCGACTGATAGGCAAGATCCTCGTCGGCATGATGCGCGGGCCCGGAGCAGTCCGGTGGATTTGCCGGTTGTGCGATACCGGCATCTGCCGCGGGTCGCCGGGCGGCTGCCCGGTCGGCAACGCCGCGAAAGCTCGGTACGGGGCCGGCGGGGCTGCGTGAAGCCAGGGCAGACGGGCGGTTCTTAGCGGCTCGGAGGCCTGCGGCCTTCTGTTGCCCGGACCGATTGGCGGCCGCGGACGTCCGCCGAGCCGTTAGCGGAGGAGTCGCTGGTCATCTCGTCAGCTGCGAACTCGTCGGCCACGATGTCCGTGCCCGCCGCGGAGGTTGCGGCGCCAGCAGCGATCGAGGCTGCGGCGACGCCGGACTCGGCGATCTCGTCGTGCACGTACCGGCCGCCACGGAAGGCCGAGGCAGCGGCCGCGATCACAAGTACCACGATGGCCACACTGAACACGATCACCAGGCCGTGGTGGAACGGCTGCGAGATCAGCTGCGGGAAGAACGCCTTGCCGGTGAGCAACGCGACATTCCGGGCTGGGATGTGGTTGAGCACTCCAGTCGGGGTGAGCAGCTGTTTCACCGGGTTGTAGCCGAGGAAGGCCGCGAACAGGCTGCCGACCGGAGGCAGCGAGGCAATCCGGTGCGCGATCAGGTCAGGCACGCCCTGCGCGGTCAAGCCGCTGGTCAGCGTCTTCGGCAAGGTGGCGGCGAGGCCGGCGATCATCAGCGAAAAGAACACGCCGATCGACAAAACGAAGCCGGAGTTCTGGAAGGTCGCCAGCATCCCGGACGCCGCTCCGCGCTGCCTGGCAGGCACGCTGTTCATGATCGCTGCGGCATTCGGTGCCGAGAACAGCCCCATTCCGGCTCCGGCAAGGAAGATCAGCGCCGCGAACTCCGGATAAGTGAAGTCGACCGGGATCAGCAGCAGCCCGCCGAACGCCAGCGCGGACACTAGCAGGCCACCCGAAGCGAACGCCCTGGCCCCGTGTTTGTCGGACAGCCAGCCAGAAACCGGCCCGGAGACGACGAAGCCGAATGTCAGCGCCAGCAGGTAGATACCCGACCAAAGTGGTGTGTCCTTGTAGGCATAGCCATGCAGCGGCAGCCAGATGCCCTGCAGCCAGATGATGAGCATGAACTGGAGCCCGCCACGCGCGATTGCGGCCAGCAGTGTCGCACTGGTGCCGGCCGCGAACGCCCGGATCCGCATCAGGCGCAGGTCGAACATGGGTGAGGAGACCCTGGTCTCGATGAAGCAGAAGAGCGCGAGCAAGACCGGGCCGCCGATCAGGCCGGTCAGCACCACCGGGCTGGTCCAGCCCATCGAGTGGCCGCCATACGGCTGAATGCCGTAGGTGATGCCGGTGAGCAGCATGATCAGGCCGACTGCAAAGGTGACGTTGCCGAGCCAGTCGATCTTGGCCGGCGTCCGCACGCCGACTTCCCGCAGGCTCAGGTACGACCAGATGGTGCCGCCCAGGCCGATCGGCACCGACACGATGAACACCAGCCGCCAGTCAACCGCGGCTAGCAGGCCGCCCAGGATCAGCCCGATGAACTGGCCGGAGATGCCCGCCACCTGGTTAATGCCCATGGCCGTGCCGCGCTGATTGCTGGGGAACGCATCGGTCAGGATCGCCGGAGAGTTCGCCATCAGCATGGCGCCGCCAACGGCCTGGATGACGCGGAAGCCGATCAGCCACAGGGCGCCCTTGGCGCCGGTGAACGGGTCAAACGGCAATGCGAGCGCACCGAGGCCGAAGATGGCGAAGCCGGCGTTGTACATCCGAACCCGGCCGTAGATGTCGCCCAGGCGGCCGAGGGTGACTACCAGCACCGCGGAGACGACGAGGTACCCCATCAGCATCCACAGCAAGTAGCTGATGTTGCTCGCCTGCAAGGGATCGAGATCGATGCCGCGGAAAATGGCAGGCAACGCGATGATGACGATCGACGAATTGACCGTCGCCGCGAGCATGCCCAGGGTCGTGTTGGACAGTGCGACCCACTTGTAGCGCCCGTCGCCGATGGCCCGCTGGCCTGCACCATCCGATGCGGTCGCGTCGCTCACCAGTTAGTTCCCCGTCCCGGTCCCGTCCATTACTTGCTAATAGAAAACTAACAGGCAGCATAGTCTGCCCCGGCAGCGCCCTGGCCCGCGGCGGCTCCGAGGGTTGCCTGAGCATTCCAGCCACGACATGTCACAAAAAGTTATAAATAACGTCAACTCTCGATTATGATTGGCCCATGCTTGCCGGAGTTGATGTCTCCAGCTTTCAGGGCCCGCCTGGTGACTGGACGGACGCCGCAGGCGATATCGTCTGGGCGGCCGTCAAAGTTACCGAGCTTGAGCCTAACGGGACTAAGTTCGTCAATTCAGACGCGAAAGCCGATCTGGACTGGCTGAAGACGAACCACAAGGGTCGCATTGCTTATCTTTTCGGGCATCCGTCGACAAGCGCGACCGAAAGCGTGGACTTCTTCCTGACGGAGCTCAATCACATCGGCCTCTATGACACGGACGCGGTCGCGCTCGACTTAGAAGTGACGGACGGCCTGCCCGCCCACCAAGTGGCTTTGTGGGGCGCAGACGTCCAGTCTCAGCTGCAGAAACGCCTTGAGCGGCCGCCGCTGCTGTACACCTTCCTGGACTTCGCCAAGGAGGGCAACTGTGAGGGGCTCGGTGGCTATCCGCTGTGGATAGCTGATCCGTCGAGCCCAGCGGGCCACCCGACAGTGCCAGCGCCGTGGACGACGTGGGCGATCCATCAATATGACATAAGCGGCGATATCGACCGCGACGTAGCCGATTATCCGAGCCAGGCAGCGATGTTCGAAGCGCTCGGCAGGCAGAAACCAAAACCACCGGAGCCTGACATGGAGAACCTCGGCGGAAATGTGTCTGCAGTCTCCGCGGCGGTCTGGCCGAACGGCCGCATCGTGGTGGCCGGCATCGGCACTGACTCGTGCGTATGGCGGAGGATGTGGTCCGCGAACGGCTGGGGCGCGTGGGCCAGGGTGAGCGCGGCCAAGGCCAAAGGCAATGTCGCACTGACAACATCGGGCGAAAGCGCGGGACACTTGTACTACATCGAGCCGTCGGGCGAGACCGTGCAGCTGACGACCAGCAACAACGGCAACACCTGGACCTGACCGGCCCGCCGGCCCGTCGATTGCCAGGGCCTCGCGCTAACACGTCGGTGACCTGCGGCTGGAGTATCTTCAGAGAGTGACATACCGCCCGGCACCGCGAGATCTTCGTGCCTCCGACGCCGAACGCGACCGGGTCGTCACGCTGCTTGGCGAGGCCGCGGCTGACGGCAGGCTTACGCCTGCCGAGCACGAGGACCGGGTACAGCGTGCCTACCAGGCCCGGACGCTTGGCGAACTCGCAGTGCTGACCACTGACCTCGTCGGGCCTGCTGGTCAGCCGATTCGCCTAGACGGACGGCGGGCTGTGGCCGGCATCTTCAGCCGGGACAGCAGGGATGGCCGCTGGGTGGTGCCGGAGAGCCTGCCAGTCCTCGCGATCTTCGGAGAGGTCGAGCTCGACTTCCGGGAGGCGCTGCTGCAAAGCGGCCGGATCGTCATCTACGCGACGATCATCCTCGGGACGCTCCACCTCATCGTCCCGGACGGCGTCGCCGTCGAGACGACCGGCAATGCCCTCCTCACCCGCCGGGTTACCCGCACTGTCCGGGTGCCGGTACCACCAGGATCAGGTAGGGCCGGGCGCGGCGAGTCGCCGGACCAGCCGGTGATTGAGGTTCGGACGGCCGGCATCGGCGGAACAATCAAAGTGACGTCGCCGAAGCGGGCTCGCCGCCTCGGCGGGCTGCGGCGCGGCCTGACCCGCTAGCCGCCGCGCAAGTCGACCGCGCTGTAGACGCTGAGCTTCCGCACCTGGTGCCCGAAGCGCAAGCCGCGAATATGGGCCACAGCCTTCGGCTACCTGCGCTGCCCGCCGTAATCAACGGCCGAGTATGAGGCAACCTTCCACAGCTGGTGCTCGCTGTGGATGTTGCGAACTGTTCCGGACCGGGCGCGCATGACGAGCGAGTGCGTGACCGCTCCGCCGGACCGGTACCGGACGCCGGCTAGTAGCTCGCCATCGGTGATGCCGGTTGCCGCGAAAAACGCGTCGTCGGACGCAACCAGATCGTCAGTACTAAGGACCCGGTCCAGGTCATGTCCGGCGTCTAGCGCCTTGGCCCGCTCGGCGTCATCTCGCGGCGCAAGCTTGCCGAGAATCACGCCGCCGAGGCATTTGACGGCGCAGGCCGCGATGATTCCCTCGGGCGTGCCGCCGATGCCGAGCAGTAGATCGACGCCAGTGCCGTCACGGGCCGCCATGATAGCTCCGGCCACGTCACCGTCGGTTAGCAGCTTGATCCGCGCGCCTGCCTGCCGGATCTCACTGATGAGCTCGGCATGCCGCGGCCGGTCCAGCATCACCACCGTCACGTCCGATGGTGAGCAGTTCTTCGCCCGTGCGACTGCCGCGATGTTCGCGGCCGCCGGCGCGTCGAGGTCGACGAACGGCGCTGCCTCCGGGCCGGTGACAAGCTTGGACATGTAGTAGACCGCGGACGGGTCGTACATCGAGCCGCGAGCGCTGACTGCGATCACCGAGATCGCGTTGGGCATGCCGTTCGCGGTGAGTCTGGTGCCGTCAATCGGGTCGACGGCTACGTCGCATAGCGGACCGCCGCCGTCCCCGACCTGCTCGCCGTTGTAGAGCATCGGGGCGTGGTCCTTCTCGCCCTCGCCGATCACGACGACGCCGTCCATCGACACAGTGTTGATGAGCTGCCGCATCGCGTTGACCGCGGCGGCGTCTGCGCCGTTCTTGTCGCCCCGGCCCACCCAACGCGCCGACGCCATGGCGCCAGCCTCGGTAACCCTGGCCAGTTCCAGCGCCAGGTTGCGATCCGGCGCGTGCCTGCCCGGCTCCGGGGTCACAAGGCTCGCGTCGCTCGGCGGATCGCCGGGAATGCCGGGGGCGCCCGCCACGCCGGCGAACCCGCCGTCGGTGACGGCGTCGGCTGGCACGCCAGGCATTCCGGCGGCCTGTTGGTCGCTCATCGCCAGCACCTTCCCTGTCGGTGGCCCGTGGTGGAATCCTATGTAGCGGGCTGGCCGGCCGGCCTGCCTACCCCGCACCGGGTCCGACTAGAACGCCGGAGCGCATGACTGCTGAACAGGTAACGCATGCGGGCCGCGCCGCAGACCGCGGCGCAGCTACGCGGGCCGTGCTGCTGGCGGCGGCGCGCGAGGTTTTCATGCACGAGGGCTACGCGCAGGCTGGCGTGACCGACATCGTCGCGCTGGCGGGCGCCAGCGTGGGCAGCATGTACCACCATTTCTCCGGTAAGGCTGACTTGTATCTCGCGCTGTTCGAGGAACTGCACGACGAGCACGACAGGCGGACGCGCAAAGCCGTGCGGGAATGCCGGGATCAGGGGATTGCCGACCCGATGCAGTTGCTGCTGGCGGGCGCGCGCGCGTATCTCGACGTCTGCATCGAGCAGCGCGAGCTTGTCAGCATGTTCGCCCGCGGCGACGGACCGCCCGGCTTCGAGGTCATGTGGCGGCAGCGGCTGTCGGACTGGGTGAGCCGGAATACCGAATTCTTCGCCCGCACTGGAGAGCCGCTGGGTGACGCCGCTGCGATCGTGATGACCGGCGCGATGATGCTCGCGACCGCAGAGGTGTCGCTTGCCGCCGACACAGCGCGAGCACGGCAACTGGCCGACGGGGTGCTCGAGGTGCTGTCCAGACTGCACCTCCGGTCTTAGCGCGATCAGAATGGCGCGCCGGGCTCGGTCCCGGCTTCGTGTTGCCTGGACAGCGCAGTTTCGAGCCGCGCGCGTGCGCCTTCGAGCCACTCCTCGCAGATGGCAGCGAGCTGCTCGCCGCGTTCCCATAGCTGAAGCGATTGCTCCAGGGTCAGGCCGCCCGCTTCCAGCCGCTTAACTAGCTCGGTCAGTTCGTCTCTGGCCTGTTCATACGGCGGGCGCGCGGCACTGCCGCCTGCCGGATCGGCGCCTCCCCTGGCGCCATGAGCGGTACCGTCCGCGCGACTTGCTGATGCCACGAAGCCAGCCTAGTGCCGGGTAACGCAGCGTTCGGTGACGCCGATTAAGTTAGCGCCGCGGACTACCTGCCACTGCACTACAGGGGCGGATGACTCGTCCGCACCACTAGCTGTCCTCTCCAGGGCTATGCCTGCCGGCCGTAACTGGCAGCTGACTGTCGGCGAACCGGACGGATAGCAGCTCACCCTCGGTCGCCTGATCGGCAGACAGCACCACGCTCAGGTCGGCATGCTGCACGATCGCGTAACCCCGGCGCAACGTAGCGGCCGGCGACAGCGCAATCAGCCTGGCCTTGATGTGCGCAAGGTCGTCGCCGGCTCGGTTCAGTCCGCCGCTGATCGCCAGCCGAGCGCGATCAGTAAGGCCCATGATCATCTCCTGCTGGCGGTCGATCTCGCGCGCTGGACTTGCCAGGACTGGCCGCGACTTGATCGCGGTTAGCCATGAGCTTTCCCGGTCCAGTCGCCCGGCGATCGATCTGCGCGCTCGGGACCGCAGCTGGCTGATTAGCTCGAGCTGCTCGGCGACATCAGGAACCGTTCGCCTGGCCGCGTCGGTCGGCGTCGACGCCCGGACGTCGGCTACCAGGTCGAGCAGCGGCACGTCCTGCTCGTGTCCGATCGCGCTCACGACCGGTGTGACACAGGCCGCGACCGCGCGGACCAGATCCTCGTCCGAAAACGGCAGCAGATCCTCTACCGACCCGCCGCCGCGCGCGATGATGATGACGTCCACGGCGCGGTCCGCATCAAGCCGCTGGAGCGCGTCGATGATCTCCTCGGTGGCATGCGGACCCTGGACGGCAACCTGCTCAACCCGGAACCGGACCGCTGGCCAGCGGCGCGCGGCGTTCCTGAGGACATCCCGTTCGGCAGCCGAGTCGCGCCCGCAGATCAGGCCCACCGTGCCGGGCAGGAACGGCAGTTTGCGCTTGCGTTCGGTCGCGAACAGCCCTTCGGCGGCCAGCGCCACCCGTCTGCGCTCCAGTCGCGCCAGCAGCTCACCGATCCCGACCGCCTTAATCTGGCTGGCGGTGAGTGCGAAGGAGCCCTTCGCCGAGTTGAACTCGGGCTTGGCCCAGATCACGACCCGGGCGCCGACATCCGGTGGCGGACTGGTCGCGTCGAGCACGGCAGTGCTGCAGATTACCCGCGCCGACACCGCGGCAACCGGGTCTCGGAGGGTGATGAAGGCGGTGCCGCCGCGCCTGGTCAGCTCGGCGATCTGGCCTTCTACCCAGACCCTGCCCAGGCGGCCGATCCACTCACCGACGAGGCGCAGCACCGTGCGGACCGGGACCGGAGACTGCTCGGAGGTCTCTAGCGGCACAACCGCCCCCGCGGCGGGCTGGCGGACTGTCCGTGCTGGCTGATGGGGTCAGTCACCTGCTTCGAGCTTCTCGATTCGCCGCTCGAACATGCCAAGCACTTCCGGCCGCTCAGCATGCTTGCTCTCATACCCCACCAGGACGCGCAACTGGCTGACGTCGAGGCCACGCAGGCGGGCCCGGATGGAGGCAAGCGAAAGGTCGTCATAGTTCGCTAGCGGCAAAGCTGGCAGGGGAGAGAGCGCGAGATCTGGTCCGTTCTCGAGCTCGGTGGCTGCGGACGCGTTAACAGTGCTCGGTATGCCCGGCTCCGGCACGAAGTCATAGTCGTCGTCCACATCCTCATCCGACAGCAGCCGGACGTTGCCCGTCTTGTCCAGAGAACGCCAGCGCGAGCCGGGTGGTGCTACTGGGGCGGCGCCCGACCGCTGACCCCGGCCGGCAGGCTGGCGCGACAGCCCCCCGTTGGAAGCCGCGCGGGCTGCAGCTTCCTCCGGACTGATCGCAGGCCGTTCGGCTGAGACCACTACCCGGCCGATCCCGGCGAAGACCGCCCGCAGGGCAAGCGTTGGCGCTCGCCTGACCTGGCCAGCGATGCCCATCGATGATCGTTCTCCCTCTACGGAGCCGCAGCCCCTGGCTGCCGAGCACAACAGATCGGCGAATCTTCAGGGCTGGGCTAAGCAATGCTCTCGCAACATTGTTGCTGGCCGCAGGTGACCGCGAGGCACGGAGGGCTCCAATTCCGGCCGAGACTGAGACATTCATCTGCGACCGGTGGCCCCCGAGTGCCGGAGTGTCTGGATACGCCCCGATGGGGATCACCTAAACTAGCGCCATGTCAGCCGAGTCTCGCCGAGTGCTGCTCGCCAAGCCCCGTGGCTACTGCGCGGGCGTTGACCGGGCTGTTCAGACTGTGGAGATAGCACTGGAGCGCTTCGGAGCGCCGGTCTACGTCCGCAAGCAAATCGTGCATAACACTTATGTCGTAAAGACACTGGAAGAGCGCGGAGCGATCTTCGTCGACGAGACCGAGGCCGTTCCCGAGGGCTCAGTTGTCGTCTTCTCCGCTCACGGCGTGTCCCCGGAGGTGCGCGAGGCGGCCAAGGACCGGGGCCTGCGGACCATCGACGCGACCTGCCCGCTGGTCACCAAGGTGCATAACGAGGCCCGCCGGTTCGCTGCCCAGGACTATGACATCCTTCTCATCGGCCATGAAGGCCATGAGGAGGTCATCGGCACGACCGGCGAGGCTCCGGCGAATATTCACCTGGTAGACGGCCCGGCCGGGAGCGACACAGTGCAGGTCAGGGACCCCGCGAAGGTTGCCTGGCTGTCTCAGACCACGCTGTCGGTCGACGAGACCACGCAGACTGTGGCTGCACTGCGCGAGCGGTTCCCGCAGCTGCTCGACCCGCCGAGCGACGACATCTGCTACGCGACCCAGAATCGCCAGGCCGCGGTCAAGCAGATCGCGGCCGAGTCAGACGTCGTCATCGTCGTCGGCTCGCATAACTCATCCAATTCGGTTCGCCTGGTCGAGGTCGCCAAAGAGGCTGGCGCTCGCGCCGCTTACCTGGTCGATTATGCCTCTGACGTTGAGCTGTCCTGGCTCGACGGCGCGCGCACGGTCGGCGTGACCAGCGGCGCCTCGGTGCCGGAGGACCTGGTAGACGGCGTGCTGGCGCGGCTGGCCGACAACGGGTTCACCGATGTCGAGGAAGTTGAGGCAGTGCGCGAGCGCATGGTGTTCGGGCTACCGCGCGAGCTCCGGAAGCCGGCCGCGGGCCAGGCCTAGCGCCGATCAGCCAGCCGCGCTGATGGCACGCCCGCCGCCGAATAGCTGCTGCTGCGTCGACGCATCCCTCGGCCTGCTGACCAGTTCCGGACCAGCTTCCACGATCAGCTCCGGCGCTGACAGCGACCGCACCGTTTCCTCGACCGGCCGAAGCTGCTCTAGGTCAGCCTCCACGATGCCCAGCTCGTTGAGCTTGCGCGCGCTGACCAGCACGCGGCTCTCCAGCGCGCCGACGGTCCGGTTGTAGGCCGAAACCGCGTTCGTCAGCGCCTTGCCCAGGCCATCGACGTGCTTGCCGAGGCTGGCGATCCGGTCGTACAGCTCGCGGCCAAGGTCGAATACGGCCCGCGCGTTCTCCGAAAGCGCTGCCTGCTGCCAGGCATACTGGGCTGTCCTCAGCATCGTTACGAGTGTGGTTGGCGTGGCGATGTGGACCTTTTGCGCCATCGCGTGCTCGAGCAGGCCGGGATCGTGCTCCAGCGCCGGAGCCAGGAACGCCTCGCCGGGAACGAAGAGCACCACGAATTCGGGCGACGGGGCGAGCGCGGCCCAGTACGCCTTGGCCGCGAGCCGGTCAACGTGCTCGCGCAGGTGCCGGGCGTGCGCGTCGAGCCGGGCCGCTCGCACATCCTCCGCCGAAGCCTCGGCAGCTTCGAGATAAGCAGCGAGTGACACTTTCGAATCGACGACAATGTTCTTGCCGCCCGCCAGCCTGATCACCATGTCCGGGCGCTGCGCGCCATCGGCCGTGGCTACGCTGACCTGCTCGTCGAAGTCGCACCTGCTGACCATGCCAGCGAGCTCAACCACCCGCCGAAGCTGCATCTCGCCCCACCGGCCGCGGGCCTCAGGCCGGCGCAGGGCGGTCACCAGCGCCTGGGTCTCCGCGCGCAGCTGGTCGGAACTCTGCCGGGCGAACGCGACCTGCTCCGACAGCGCGGCGTGCGAGGAGCGCCTGGCTGCTTCAGCCTCGCGCAGCTGGCTCTCGACCCGGGCCAGAGTGTCGCGCAACGGCTGGACGAGCTGCTGGACCGCCGCGGTGCGGGTGTCCAGGTCTCCGGCAGCCCTGGCATTGGCCGCGCTAAGCCGTCCCTCGGCGATCTGCAGGAAGGTTGTCGTGCTGCGCTCGAGCGCCTCAGCCGACAGAACCTGGAAGCGCTCCGCGAGCTGACCGTCGATCAGCTCTGCTTTTTCCCGGGCGGCGCGCTCCAGCAGGTCGGCTCGCTCGTCGGCCGCCCTGGCCCGCTCCTCAGCCGCGCCAGCCTGGCCGGTCAGGTCGGCCGCTATAACGGCCAGCCTGGCGCGGGCCAGCAAATAGCCGATGGCAGCGCCGAGCGCGGCCCCGAGCAGGAGCACAGTCAGCATCATGATCGCGTTCATAACCAGCATGCTTGCAGCCGGTAACGACAGTTCTGGCGTCCGACACGCCCGCCCTGCGGCCGCTGCCTGCTGTCGCGGATGACGCCCGGACTGGCCCAGGCCGCTGCGCGCTGCCTGGTGCGGTGTGCCGGACCAAGCCCGTTTCCTTGGCTATTAGAATTTGCCGGTGAGCTTGTCCATTGGCATCGTCGGCCTGCCCAATGTGGGCAAGTCCACCCTTTTTAATGCCCTGACCCGGGCGAATGCACTCGCGTCCAACTACCCGTTCGCGACGATTGAGCCGAACGTCGGCATTGTCGGCATTCCCGATGCGCGGCTTGAGGCGCTGGCCGGCCTGTACGACTCAGCCCGGATCGTGCCCGCAACCGTACGGTTTGTCGATATCGCCGGCCTGGTCCGCGGCGCGTCGGCAGGGCAGGGACTCGGCAACCAGTTCCTGTCCCATATTCGCGAGTCCGACGCGATCTGCCAGGTTGTCCGGGTATTCACCGACCCTGACGTCAGCCATGTGGACGGCGACGTGTCACCGGAACGTGACATCGATACCATCGCGACCGAGCTCATGCTGGCCGACCTGCAGACCCTGGAGAAGGCTGCGCCGCGGCTGGCCAAGGAAGCGAAGTCCGGCAAGGATCCTGAGCGGATCCGGATGGCGGACGCGGCGGCGACTGCCCAGCAGGTGCTCGACGGCGGGACGACCCTGTTCGCGGGCGCGGCTGCGGCTGGCATCGACCTGGCTGACTTGCGCGAGCTTCAGCTGCTGACGGCGAAGCCGTTCCTGTACGTGTTCAACGAGGACGACGTCGAGCTTGCTGACGACGAGCTGCGCAAGAAGCTCGCCGGGCTAGTTTCTCCGGCTGAGTCGATCTTCCTGGACGCGAAGACCGAATCCGAGCTCGCCGAACTTGAGCCCGCTGACGCCGCCGAGATGCTGGCGGAGCTAGGCCTGGGTGAACCGGGCCTGGCGCAGCTGGCCAGGGCCGGCTTCGCCGCGCTGAACCTGTCCACGTTCCTGACCGCGGGCCCGAAGGAGGCCCGGGCCTGGACGATCCCGGTCGGTGCCACCGCACCCGAGGCGGCGGGTGTCATCCACAGTGACTTCCAGCGCGGTTTCATCAAGGCCGAGATCGTGTCGTTCGACGACCTGATGAACGCAGGTTCGGTCGCTGCGGCCAGGGCTGTGGGCAAGGCCAGGATTGAAGGCAAGGACTACGTGATGCGCGACGGCGACGTCGTGGATTTCCGCTTCAACGTCTGAGCACCGGATCCTGAGGCGACTACGAGTTTGAGACGAACAGCCCAGCGGCCCTGGAGCCGTCAGGTCGTGACCTGCGCGGATGTTCCGCCGCGAATGCGCCGGCGACCGCGCCAGTGGCAGCGCCGGCCAGCGGACCGACGACGAGCATGAAGAAAGCCAGCACGAAGATGAGCGTGAGCAATATGCCGGCGACAGCGCCGGCCACCGCGCCTGCAAGCAGTCCCTGGCGGATCCGCGCAGCTCGCAGCTCCTGCGGATCATCAGTGCCTGACAGGAGCCATGCGGCTGCCATACCGGCCGGGGCGGCGCCGAGCACGCACGCCATCGCCACCACGATCAGCGGCAGGGCGCCGTTATCGCCCATGGCGATCACTACCTCGTAAGTCAACAGGCCCGAGGCCAGACCGGTGAGCGTGCCCACCGCTAGAGACACGGTCGCTACCGGCGACCGGCGCGAGGTCGCGGCGAGGATCCCGGCCACCCACTCGCGCCGCCCGGCCGGCAGCAATCGGGCCGCAGCGCACAGCAGCCCCGCCAGCATCCCGGCGAGCCGCCCCATCACGACCCCTCACCAGCCAGACGCCGGGCCGGAGCCCGGCCCGGCCTTGCTGGCCGGGCCGCCCCCGCAGCCGGAGCAGGCGCCGCCGCCAGCGCCGCTGCGGCCGCCGCCAGTCCGTCGCCGGTCAGCCGGTACAGGTGCCGCCTGGGTCTCCCGGCGGGCTCGCCTTCCTCCCAGCAGGCCTGGACGATCTCCCGGTCGGCCAGCCGGACAAGGATCGGGTACAGGGTTCCGGACTTCAGGCCGGTCTCGCGGGCCAGGTCATAACCGTGCCGCCAGGCAGCCGGCCGGCCGGCCAGCGCTGCCAGGACCGCAAGCGTCTGGGCGGAGAATGCCGTACGACGTGACATAGCCTCAAACTCTACCTATGTAGAGCCAGACTCTCAACAGATTGGGCCGAATAGCGTTAACGTGCGGCCCAAAGCGAGCAAATAGCTATTCAGATAGCCGGAATCATGTGGGGATTGCAGAAGCCGCTCATAGTGCCCGCTGCTTGAGTTGCGCGGTTGAGCTGACGCTGGGCAGCAGAACGGAGCACCTGATAGCCGATCAGGCCGCCGGTGGCCAGCGTGACGATCACGACCGTCGCGATCGTGGATCCTAGTCTTCACAGGCGAAAGCCGTAGGCGGCCGTCAAGGTCACCCAGATGATCAGGAAAGGAACCGTCTGCCAGGAGGGGATGAGTCGCATGGCGAGCAGGTTCAGGCCGATGAATACCACCCATGCGATGTCCACCCATGCGGCCCGAGCCTTGTGCGCTATCTGACTCGTATGCATTCGACCAATGCCCTCCGGTGAAGACGGTCCGGCCGCCGTGGCCATATCCCCCGCGCCGATACGTTCGGTTAGCCGGCTCTCGCTCGAGAACCAAGGCAAACCTTACGGGTGCCAGGAAGAACCCGGGCAGAGGTCGGATCGGCGGAGCCGCTGCCCAATCAGGCGCGCCCTCGAACGAATGACGCCGCTGGGGCAGCTGCGGAAACGGCGAGCATGGCCCGCATGGGGTAGCCGAGTACGCTCGGGCTACCCCACGCTGGTGCGTCCTCGTTACTTGACGATCTCGATGACGCGCTCCATGCCGAGTTGGGTGTGCTCCCGTCCGTCCTGGGTGTTCATAAAGCAGGCAATGACCCAGAAGCCCGGCTTCTGGCCGATGGTGAGCTGGAAGCTCTGGTTGTGGGTCAGGAGATTGTCCCAGCCATATTGCGCGGTGACCAGCTTCATGGCCTTGCGCTCCTTGCCCGCCTTGAGCAGGGCGGACAGTTCGCGCGCGTCCTTGAGGTTCTTCGCCCGAAGGCCCACGATCATGTGGACGAGGAAGCCGTGGTTGTAGAACCGGACCAGTTCGCCGTCGTGCAGCTTGGTAGTGCCGCGGAAGGCGAATTCGATCGACTCGACTGTGGCCTTAGCCTTCGGCAGACTGGCGGGAGATGTGGCTTGGGCGATCGTGAACTCGGTGAAGGGCGGCACCGCGCCCGACGACGATATGTCCACGGCGACGTAGAGCCCTGGCAGCAGGCTCACCTGCGCCGTGCTCGTTCCTTTGTTGGCCTGCGGCGAGAAGACTATAGTGCCAAGGCCATCGATGTTGTTGGGGTCGGCGCCGATGCTCTGGAACGCGGCAAAGAACTGCGCATAGGTGACGCCGGTGTCGAGGCGCGCAAAGACCGGGATGCCCATCGCTTCCTTGGTGACCTTCGAGACGACTTCGACGGCACCCGACTGAAGTGCTCCGGTGACAGTGATGGTCTTGCCGTTCATAGCAACATTGATGACCGGCAGACTTCCCTTGGCGGGCGCCGCGCTAGCCGACACCATGGGCAATGCCAGGGCAAGGCCCGTGGCGATCGAGATGCTGGCGAGTGCGGCCTTTCCTGTCAGGCTGGTTCGCACTGGTCCCCTCCGCTCCTTTGGTTGTCCCGTGCCATCCGGCTACGGCGCCGGCTAACTCGGGAGTCCGGCGCGATTGGCGGCCTCTTCGTCCTCAAAAGGTCACCGCTCACCAGCGAATCGTGTCCCGGGACCAACCAGAGCGCATTAGGGCAGGTACCACAGTTCTCGGCGGCTACCACCACGCTTGTCTGCTACGAGGCTTTGCATCTACCATCACCGCCGAGTGTCAGGGAATACACGCGCCGGATGGCGGGTGCGGGCGTTCGCCGGACTGAACGGGACGTGCGGCGACCCGGACGCTGAACTCGGCCCCGGATGCCAGTCGTGGCCTCGCACCCCTCCAGGTACTCCAGGCTGGTTCCGCCGCCGGGCGGCGGGCCCTCAGCTCCGGATCAGTCAGTACCTTGTCGAGTTCCGCTTCAACGTCTGAGCTGGCGTTAGCCTCGCTCGCCGCGAGATAGCGCCGCGAACGCCTGCGGGTCCGCGAGGCTGCTGGTCCGAACTGCCGCCTGACCAGGCACGATGTCGGCCCGGTTACACTCCGAAGGATGGCGGCTTTGCCTGGACGAGCCGACGATGACCGGGTCGCAGGTGAGCAGGCGGCGCTGCGGCGGGTGGCGACGCTGGTGGCTCGTCCGGCGGCTCCGGCGGAGGTGTTCGCCGCCGTCACGGAGGAAGCCGGGCGGTTGCTCGGCGCAGACTATACGGCGATGGCCCGGTATGACCCGGATAACGCAAGAACGGTAGTTGCCGCCTGGAGTAACACCGGTCAGGCGTTCCCCGTCGGCAACCAGGCAAGGCTTGGCGGGCGGAATGTGGCGACACGGGTGTTCGAGACGGGCCGGGCGGCGCGGATCGACGACTACGCCACTGCCTCCGGCCCGGTCGCCACAGTTGTCCGCGAGTTCGGGTTCTGCGCCGCGGTCGGCGTTCCGGTCAGTGTCGATGGACGGCTGTGGGGCGTCATGATCGTGGATTCCCGCGCCGGGCCTCTGCCGGCCGGCACTGAGGCGCAGCTGGCCGGGTTCACGGAACTGGCGGCAACCGCGATTGCCAACGCCCAGGCGCATGTCGAACTGCAGAGGGTCGCCGACGAGCAGGCGGCGCTGCGGCGGGTGGCCACCCTGGTGGCCCGCGCGGCAGCGCCGCCTGAAGTGTTTGCTGCGATCACCGAGGAGGCCGGGCGACTGCTGCACAGCAGTTCCGCGACGATGGGCCGGTACGGCCCCGATGGCACGAACACGGTGGTCGCCGCCTGGAGCAGCACCGGCGCTACCTTCCCGGTCGGCACCCGGTGGAGCCTCGGTGGCAAGAACATCCACACCATGGTGTTCCAGACCGGCCGGCCAGCCCGGATCGACAACTACGAGAACGCCTCGGGCCTGGTTGCCGAGGCAGCGCGCCAGATCGGCGTACGTGCCGTGGTTGGGGTGCCGGTCAGCGTCGAGGGGCGGCTATGGGGGCTCACGGCCGTGACATCTCACGCGGAACCGC
Organism: uncultured Actinomycetota bacterium; assembly: GCA_963815575.1. Lineage (GTDB taxonomy): Bacteria > Actinomycetota > Actinomycetes > Streptosporangiales > Streptosporangiaceae > JAJYUU01. The sequence continues at coordinate 122,254 of CAWFHE010000002.1, forward strand.
TGCCGGCCGGCACTGAAGTGCGGCTGGCCAGGTTCACCGAGCTGGCCGCCACCGCGATCGCCAACGCCGAAGCCCGGGCCGCCCTGTCCGCATCCCGCGCGCGGATCGTGGCCGCCGCTGATGCGACCCGCCGCCGCATCGAGCGCAACCTGCACGACGGCGCTCAGCAACGCCTGGTCTCCCTCGCCATGGAGCTGCGTGCTGTACAGGCAACCGCACCGGCGGAGGCAGGGGGACAGGCGCGCCAGCTGGGTGAAGTGGCCGCCGGGCTAGACGGCGTGATGGACGAGCTACGCGAGATCGCTAGAGGGCTACACCCAGGAATCCTGGCCGACGGCGGGCTGCACCCGGCACTGAAGATGCTGGCCCGTCGATCGCCTGTCCCGGTCTACCTAGACCTCCGGGTCGAAGGACGGCTGCCCGAGCCGCTCGAGACCGCCGCCTACTACACGGTCTCCGAAACGCTGACCAACACTGCCAAGCATGCGCGTGCCATCACCGCCGAGATCCAGGTGGCCGCAAGTGGCGGCGTGCTCCGTCTTCGCGTCCGCGACGACGGGTGCGGGGGCGCCAGGTTCACGCACGGCTCCGGCCTGGTCGGGCTCAGGGACCGAGCCGAGGCGCTCGGCGGTCGTCTGCAGTTGCACAGTCCGCCCGGCGCAGGCACCACGGTGGAGCTCACTCTGCCCCTCGACAACCCCGCCAGGCCAGAGCTACCAGCTGCCACCTGAATCCGCCGATCTCGTTCACCGTTTCGGCCGGCCGAGGGGAGCACAGCAATGAGCGCGGCATCCTCGTCAGCGGCGACGGCACGTCAGAACTCGTTATAGGTCTGCCGGTCCGTCAGCCGGGCTCGCCGGGCCTGCACTGGCCGGCGGGCTGCCGGCGTCCACTGGCGGGCTGTCCCCTCGCGCAGGCGGAATCAGAGCGGTCAGTGCCATCGCGAGACCGAGCCCGAAGATCGGCCCGGCCACAAGGATTTCGAGAAGCACATTGCCGGTGATGCTAAACGCGGACCCGATGGGAGAGACCTCCTGCACCAGGTGCATGAGGAAGGCGACGGAAATGCTCAAGCCGAAGCCGGCCAGCAGACCGCCGAGGATCACCATCACCCTGCGGTCTGCGTGATCCTGTGCAGCGCTCACCGCAGGCCGGCCCGGCGCCGCTGAAACTGGTCCGGGGCTTTCCCCGGCTGGTTGCTGCTCATCCATGGCCGCCATCGTGCCAGCCGCATGTCATGTCCCCTTGACGAGGGTGAAATGCGGGCTTGCTTGCCTTGTCCATTTGCGGCATGTGCATCCGTCGTGACAGCGAAGAGGAGCGGACCATGCCCGACGTCGCTGGCGGCGGGTAACGCAGCAAGGAGGATGGGACGATGCCCGCAGATTGGCTGCGCACCGCAGTACGGAATAGCCACCGCTGGCTGGACAACGTGACCGTGACGCCGGAGTACCACGGTCAGCAGTGCCAAGACCTGCTGGTCCGGGCAGAAACCGACGCCCTGATGTCCGCCTTGACCAACCAGCGCAACCACGTGCTGGGGATCCTGGACGGGCTTAGCGATGAGGAGCTGCGGCGGCCTGTGCTGCCGTCAGGCTGGACGTGCCTCGGCATGGTGCAGCACCTGACGATCACCGTCGAGCGGTTCTGGTTCCGCGGCATCGTCGCCGGAGAGCCCGAATACGTCAGCACCTCTGACGAAGACGCGCAGGCTGTCTGGCGGATCCCGCCGGACATGCCGGCTGCCGCCATTTTCGGTGCTTACCGGCGGGAGATCGAGTTCGCCAACGACGTCATCGCGACGACTCCGCTGGACAAACCCCCTGCCATCTGGCCCGTCGAGATGTGGCCTACCTGGAGGCTGCCGGACTTCCAGGCGGTCATGCTGCACGTGATCACCGAGACCGCCTGCCACGCAGGTCACCTCGACGCAGCCTGCGAGCTCCTCGACGGCCGTCAGTGGCTGGCCTAGAGCGTTCAGGCGAGCAAACCAAAGAAGACCCATGCCGGAAACGAGGTATTACGTGGTCGATCCCGTGCCGACCTGAGGGCTTGGGTGGTTGATCCACCAGTCTGGTCCCCAGCGCTGGACCTTGCCGGACAGCGTCAGGATCAGCCCGGCCTCGAACTGCTGCCGCGAGTGTAGAGGTCGGCAGTGCTGCGGACCTCGGCGATTACCCGGTTGACCGGGACGTCGCGCGCCGCCAGTTCGCGAAGGATCTCTGTGCTGAAGTTGGTCAGGAAGCCGATCCCGCCGGCCTCGCCGCGCACTGTGAACCAGACCGCGATCCTGCTGAATCGGAGCTTCACAAGTTCGGCGACAGCGAGCTCGTCGTACCTGGCCTCCCACGTCGGCACGATCCAGCGGCTTATGGCGATGCCGCGCAGCCGAATGCCCGAGTCGAAGAACTCCAGCCGGGCGAATCCGCCGCTGGTCATGACCGACCGGCACATGACGTCGCCGGTGTACGATCTCGCGAGCTCGCCAGCCGGTACGGCAACGGTCCGGCCGCACGATGCCGCCCGCCTGATCCAGACGGTCAGGCCAGCGATGAGCAGTAGCGCGAGCACCACGACGAGCACGATCACAACCGCCACTCGGTCTCCCGCCTTCCTCGTCCGCACTTGTCCGGCTGTCCGGCTGTCCGGCTGTCCGGCTGTCCGGCACAGCGTAACCGGGGTCGAGAGCAGGTCTGCGCTCGCCGTCGGCTGGGGGTCTGGACCGGCCAGCCTCCAGGCAGCCGGGCCACACTATGCCGAAGTAAGCTCTTCGGTCATGAGCCAGCAGCCAGCGCAATCCCAGCCGTCGCAGCCCCCGGAAGTCAAGAGGCTGCCTGCTGAGCGGCATCACCATGGCGACACCTTTGTCGACGAGTATGCCTGGCTGGCCGACAAGGACAACCCGGAGACGATTGCCTTCCTCGAGGCCGAGAACGCCTACACCGACGCGATGGCCGCCGGGCAGAAGGACCTGCGCGAGGCGATCTTCAACGAGATCAAGTCCAGGACCAAGGAGTCTGACCTGACCGTGCCGTCCCGCAAGGGCGGCTGGTGGTACTACACCAGGACGATCGAGGGCAAGCAGTACCCGGTGCACTGCCGCCGGGCTGTCCGGCCGGACGATGCGGGCCCGCCGATGACGCCGGACGGCAGTCCGCTCGACGGCGAGGAAATCCTGGTCGACCAGAACGCACTGGCTGGCGACAACCCGTTCTTCGCCGTCGGCGCGTTCGACGTCAGCCCGGACGGCAACTTGCTGGCCTACTCCACCGATCTCGACGGCGACGAGCGCTACACCATGCGGTTCAAGAACCTGCAGACCGGCGAGGTAGCGCCCGACGAGATCCCTGACACCTACTACGGCACTGCCTGGTCGGCGGATGCCAGCTCGCTGTTTTACATCACGGTGAATGACGCCTGGCGGCCGTACCGGGTCTGGCGGCATGTCATCGGCAGCCGGGCCAGCGATGACGTGCTCGTCTTCCAGGAGGACGACGAGAAGTTCAACGTCGGCGTCGGGCTGTCGCGCAGCGAGCGCTACCTGATGATCGGCACGGCTAGTCCACTGACCAGCGAGATCCGGATGCTCGATGCGGCAGATCCGGTCGGGGAGTTCCGCGTCGTGGCGCCACGGCGGCCGGGCGTCGAGTACGACGTCGAGCACCAGGTGCTCCCCGACGGAACCGAGCGCCTGCTCATCCTGCATAACGATGGCGCACTTAACTTCGAGCTAGCGGAAGCGCTGCTGACCGACCCGGCGCAGTGGACCCCGCTGATTCCGCATCGTGATGACACGCGGTTGCTCGGCGTCGACGCCTTCGCCTCTCACCTAGTCGTCTATCTGCGCCGGGACGGGCTGACCGGGCTGCGCGTCCTGCCTGCGGGCGCTGCCGCGTACGAGATCGACTTCCCCGAGCCGATCTACCAGGTCCACCCGGGCTCGAATCCGGAGTACGTGACGGACAAGATCCGCCTGACGTACGTGTCGATGGTGACGCCCAATTCGGTCTACGACTGCGACGTCCCGACCGGCCAGCTGGCGCTGCTCAAGCAGGCAGAGGTGCTGCCGGGCCCAGATGGCAGGGCTTACGACCCAGCCGACTATGAGCAGCAGCGGTTGTGGGCGGTGGCTGGCGACGGGACCCAGATCCCCATCTCGCTGGTGTCCCGGAAAGACATACCGCGTGGCGGGACTGCCCCGTTTCTTCTCTATGGCTATGGAAGTTATGAGATCTCGATGGACCCGGGATTCTCTATCTCCAGGATCTCGCTGCTCGACCGCGGCTTCGTCTACGCGATCGCGCACATTCGCGGCGGTGGCGAGATGGGGCGGAGCTGGTACGACAACGGCAAGATGCTGAGGAAGATCAACACCTTCAGTGACTTCATCGCGTGCGCGCGGCACGTGGTGAAGGAAGGCTGGACGACAGCCGGGCAACTGGTTGCGCGCGGCGGGTCTGCGGGCGGGCTGCTGATGGGTGCTGTGGTGAACATGGCGCCCGACGCGTTCGGCGGGATCGTCGCGCAGGTGCCGTTCGTCGACGCGCTGACCTCGATACTCGACCCGACGCTCCCGCTGACGGTGCCCGAGTGGGAGGAGTGGGGCGATCCGCTGCACGACCCCGAGGTCTACCGGTATATGAAGTCGTACTCACCGTACGAGAACGTCAGCCCGGACCGGGTGTACCCGCCGATTCTCGCGGTGACGAGCCTGAATGACACTCGGGTCCTGTATCACGAGCCGGCCAAGTGGATCGCCAGGCTGCAGGCCGAGGCGAAGGGCGGCCCGTTCCTGCTGAAGACCGAGATGGCGGCGGGACACGGCGGCCGGTCCGGGCGTTATGACGCTTGGCGTGAGGAAGCCCTGGTGCTCGCCTGGATTGTCGCCACGGCGACGGACTAAACACCCGCCGTGACGCCGACGGCCGCGACTCCCTGTTAGTTTTCCGGCTTTCGGCGACCGGTATGCGCCTTTCCTGCCCGGCAAAGCGACAGGGAGTCGGGTTCGCGCGCAATCCCTGGCGGGGTGCTGTCACACGGATGTCACGCCCTGTTCGGTGTCCTTCTCGCGTTAGCCGCGCCGGCCTGCCCGGCGAGCCGCGAGTAAGGACAGTTGATGCGAGAGCAATTGCGCGACTCCGAACTGGACGGGTTGGACGAGCCCGCCGCGGCGATCCCGCGCGCCTTCCCCGCGTCAGGCAGGCCGGCCCGGCTGCACCGCCAGGCGATCACTGAGCAGGGGCTGCGCTGGCCGCCTGCCGATTCGTGGTGGCCGGCTCCGGCGACTGCGGACAACCAGGTGCCGAAAAAGCTGGACTGGCTATTCGACGATCTGGACAAGGGGGCAGCACCAGCGCAAGATCCGCCTTTTTCTCGCAGATACGATCTGCCTCGCGGCGTGGCTTCCGGGTGGGCTGGGCGTTTTGCCGCAGAATGGTCTGCGCCAGGAACATCGTCAATATCCCCGCGCCCGGCCGCTTCAGTGCCGCGGCGCCTGCGCCGCTTTCACCAGGACGGAGGTGTGATGGCCCGTCGTGCGCTACTCGAACGCAGTGCTGAGTTCACTGCGGACGATCAAGCGCCGCCGCCTAGCCAGCCGCACCCCGTCCGCTTTGACCAGGCCAGTTCGCATTGGCGCGGCGCGGGCGGCAGATGGCTGATCTGGGTCGCGCGCGCTGTCGCCTGGGCTGCCCTGCTGATCATCGGTTACCGGGGAGTCGTCGCGATCATCCAGGGACCAGGACAGGCCCCGAGCGCGTCAGCCGGGTCCGCCGCCGCCGCGCCGGCCGGAATCACGCAGTTCCCCGTCACTTCGGCCGAGGCTTACGCGCTTGACTTTGGCGACATCTATCTGAACTTCAGCCCGGCTAACGCTGCCGCTCGCAGCCGGGACCTGGCGGCATTCCTGCCGCCGGGCGTCGGCGGCGCAGCAGGCTGGAACGGGTCCGGAACGCAGCGGATGCTCGACGCGCAGGTCGCCGGCATCTCGGTCACCGGCAGGCACACCGCGGTCGTGACGCTACTCGCACAGCTGAGCAACGGACGGTTGATCGAACTCGGCGTACCCATCTACGCCGACGCAGGCCGGATGACTGTCCCGGGCCTCCCGAGCTGGCTCTCCGGACCCGGCAAGGCGGTACCTCCGGCCGCTAACCAAACCTCCGACCAGGCGACCGAAGCTGCGCTGCAGACCCAGCTTCCAGCCTTCTTCCAGGCCTACGCGACCGGCGACCAGGGGACTCTAGCCAGGTTCACAACCCCCGGAGCGCGCATAACCGGGTTGCATAGTGACGTCACTTTCGGCGGCATCGACAGCGTCTACGCTCCGGCGGGCGGTTCGACTCGGCAGGTCTCGGTCACGGTCACCTGGCAGCTGCCGACATCGGCCCCGGCCGGCGCAAGCGCGGCCGGCGCTGCTCCGGCCGCTTTGCAGATGACGTACCAGATGACAGTCGTCAAGCGGGGCGGCAGCTGGGACATCCTGTCGATCGGGGCGTCAACCCAGCCGCTCGCCCAGGGGCCGCCGTGACCACACCAGCAATCTGGCGGAACGGCGGTCTGCTCGGGAACAAGGCTGCGCAGCGCCGCCCGCTACGACACACAAAGCCAGCACACCCTCCCGACGGCCGCGCTCACTCACCCCCGGAGATCCGATGTCGGCTCAACTATTTACCGCTGCACATCCCCTGGCTCTTAGCACGACAGGCCTTGTCTCATATCTGCAAGGCCTATTCGGGCCGCTATTCCTGGGCATTGTCGGTATCGTCGCGATCTTCTTCCTGTTCACCCGCGAGATCATCCGCTTCGTGCAGTTCATCGTGCTCGCTATCGCAATCGCGGTCATCTTCTACACGCCAAGCATCGTGCAGACGCTCGCGTCCGGCATCGCGAATGCGCTCGGGGTTCACTGACCGGCTGAGCATCCGGGACTCACTGCTCGAATACGGCGGGTCTCGGCCGAGCGGACGGAAGGAGGCAGCGCGTGGAACTCCCGACCTACACGAACATCTGGAAGATCGAAAAGCGGCTCTACAAGCTGTATGACTTCCGGCTGCCGATGCCGCTGCCCGTCGGCCAGGCCGCTGTTTTCCTGGCTATCGCCGTCCCGTACATGTTGATCCTCACCGTGGCCGGGATGCCGTTCAGCCACACCTGGGTCTGGCTCTACGTACTGCCGCCAGGCGTGCTGGCGTGGCTAGTCACCCGGCCGGTTCTCGAGGGCAAGCGCCTCCCCGAACTCGTACTGTCCCAGCTGCGCTATGTCAGCGAGCCGCGAACCTGGTGCCGGATGGCGCCGCTGGCGGAGAAGGACGAGATCGCGGTCTTGGCGAAGGTCTGGCGCCGGACCGCCACGCTCGCGCTGGCCGCGGCAGCGGCAGCGGCCGAGAGCGCTAACAGCGCCCCGACGATCGCGCCGCCGTTGCCCGCCGATCGTGCAGCCGGCCCGGAGCCAGTTCACCCCGAAGCGGTTGACGTGCAGCTGAGTGTTGTAGCCCCGGCTGAAGTGCAGCGGGCTGTCGTAGCCCCGGCTGAAGTGCAGCGGGCTGTCGTAGCTGCGGCTGAAGTGCAGGTGCTGCTCGACCCTGCAGGGGCCGCCGAAGCCGGGGGCGCTGAGCCAGCCGCGGCCCAGACAGAGTCAGTCATGGTTCAGCCGCAGCCGGTCGTGGCTGGGGACCTCATCGACATTCCGGCGCGCCCGGTCTGGCCGGACAGTCCGGCAATCCACGCGCCAGCCGCTCCGCCCGCAGCGACGGCGCTGCCGGTGACCAGGCCTGAGGTCGCCCCGGCCGCCCGTACCCTTCCGCCCGCCCGCACCGCCCGGCCCGGCCTCAGCGTTCGTACCGACGGGCGTAGCGCCGAGCCGCTGCACGTCGTCGAGCGTGCACTGCGCAGCTCACCCGGCGGTGGCTCCGCCAACGGCTGGCGTGATCACGTCGTCGTGGTGCCGGGCGGTCACCGGCCGGGCAAGCCTGACCAGCTGCAGCGCGACCAGGCCAGGGCCCGGCTGCCGCTGGCTGGCCCGGCTCGCATCGTCGTCCTCGGCTGCACCGCGGGCGCTGGCCAGACGGTGACCACGTTGCTGACCGGTCAGCTCCTGGCCGGACTGCGTGGCGAGGCCGTGGCGGTGCTCGATCTCGGCGCCGGGCCTGGCTCGCTGACCGAGCAGGCGCGCCAGATCCCGCGCTTGCTGCCTGGCAGGCGAAGCCCCGCCGGAGAAGAACAATCATCAGGCCGGAAACGAGGTCTGCAAGTGGTAACCGCCGGTATCGACGACGCTGAGCCCGCCGACGCCGGGGCGCTCATCGATGCCGTTGTCGCGCGCTACCCGCTGACGCTGGCCGATCCGGTAGCCGCACAGGTCCCCCGCGCCGTGTCGGTCGCGGACCAGCTGGTACTGGTCGCGCCTGCGAACTCGGACGCGGCCGGCGCGCTCGCGATGACGCTGGAATGGCTGGACGGGCACGGGCACGCTGAGCTAGCGCGTCGCGCGATAGCCGTGCTGAACGGCGTCAGTTCTAACACCACGGCGCAGTCCGACAAGGCGGCTGCGGTGGCTACTGGCCGCTGCCGGGCGATCGTCCGCGTGCCGTGGGACGACGAGCTATCCGGCGCAGGCGTGCTCGGCGTCGCCGCTGTCCACGCGTACACGGCGCTGGCTGGCGTCATCGTGTCCGGTCTGGCCGATGTCACGGCCAGCTCGGCCGGCCAGGCAGGAAGCACGCACTCGCGGAGCGCTGGCCAGTGAGCGCGCGGACTGCCGGGCGGACCCGGCTGTCAGTCCGGTATTTTGACGACCGGATCGTACTCACCGAAGCGCACGCCTGGGCGTACTACCGGCTCCCGACCGTGTCCTACGAGTTCACGACGCCAGTCGAGCGTGAGGCTCTCGCCACCGGTATCACGGTGGCACTTGCCGCGATCCGGATGGCCGACGCGGAGGTGCATCTGCGGATTGCGAACCGGCCGTACCCGGCCGCGGAGTGGGCGACAAAGCTGGATGCCACTTCGGACGGCGGGCCTGGCTGGCTTGGCTACCTGGAGGAGATGTACCGGCACGTCTGGGCCAAGGACTTCTGGAGCAAAGAGGTCTACCTGGGCGTCCGGCTCGGCCAGCGCGGTATGCGAGCACAGTTGTCCGGCGGCCTGCTCGGCCAGTTCGCGAACTCGTACCGGGGGGCCGAGCAGGCGCTCGGCCTGATCGACGAGGCCGTCCCTGCTGCGGAGATCGCACGGTGGACTGACCAGTCCGAACGGCTGGGTCGTGCGCTGTCCTCCAGCGCGCTCGCGGCCGCGCATGCCAGCAGTGACGAAGTGGCCTGGCTGTTCCGGCACGCACTGGCAGGGACTGTCGCCGAGCAGCCGCCGTCGGCAGCGCGGCGCCGCACTTGGGGAGCCGGTGAGATCGAATCGCTGCTCGAAGGCCAGGTTGACAACGGCCGGACAGTGCTACGCCTGTCGCACCCGGCCGGCGAGTCGTGGGCAGCGTTCCTGTCATTCGCGCGGTTCCCGGACGTCATGTACTTCCCCGACGGCGAGCCCTGGCTGCATTACGCCGACGCGCTGCCATTCCCGGTGGAAACCTCCTCGCGGATGAGGCTGATCGCGCCCGCACGGGCTAGCAAGGACGTCAGCCGGCGCCTCGCGCATGCCAGAGACATGGACGCGCACATCCGGGAAGCCGGGGCTGACTTGCCGATCGCGCTCGCCGAGCAGATCGAAGCGGCCAGGCTGCTGGAGCACGGGATAACGAAGGAACGGCTGCCGTTCGTCTACGGATGGCACCGCCTGATGGTCACGGCGCCAGATCGTGACCTATGCATGCGCCGGGCGGAGGCGCTGATTGAGCACTACCGCGACGCTGGCATCGATGTCGTCAACTCGACCGGCGACCAGTTCTCGCTGCTGTGCGAATCCCTGCCCGGGGACCGGGTCCGGCTGAACTCCTACTTGCAACGTCAGCCGCTGTACACGGTCGCGGGCGGCATGCCGACAGCAACTGTCGACCTAGGCGACCGGGTAGTCCAGGAGACGGGCTGGATCGGCCCCTACATCGGCGAAACCCTGGGCCGGGCGCGGGCCGTCGTGCATTTCGACCCGCTGGTGGCCGCTGCAAGGAACCGGCCCACGGCGGTAGCGATTACTGGCGAGCCGGGCGGCGGTAAGACCACGCTCGCGCTGCTGCTGATCCTGCAGCTCGCCCTACGCGGCGTGACCGTTGCGGTGATCGACCCTAAGGGCGACGCCGAGTCCCTGGCCGGCTGGCTAACCCGGCGTGGTCGGCAGGCCAGGGTCGTCCCGCTCGGCCGTGCGGCGCCTGGCCTGCTGGATCCGTTCTCGTTCGGTGATGACCTGGCGGAACGACGCACGATGGCGACCGAGACGCTCCGGCTGCTGTTGCCACGGATGAGTGAGGAACGCGAGAGTGCCATGATCCAGGCCGTCGCCGCAGTCGCGGCGGGCGATCAGCCGAGCCTGGGCAAGGTCGTCAGTCACCTGGAGAATTCGGGTGATCCGGCGTCGGTCAACCTCGGTGCGGTGCTGCGGTCGATGTCGGAGATGAGGCTGGCCCGGCTGTGCTTCTCACCGTCAGGCGGCCAGCGGATCGAGGCTGCGGGCTGGACGACGGTGTTCACCCTGGCCGGCCTGACCCTGCCCGACACCGCGGTCGGGCGTGATGACTACTCCTACGAGCAACGGCTTTCGGTCGCGCTGCTTTACCTGGTCTCCCAGTTCGCCCGGCGGTTGCTCAACGGCATGGACCGGCGCCTGCCCAAGGCGATCTTTCTGGACGAGGCTTGGGCGATCACGTCGACGCCGCAGGGCGCAAAGCTCATCCCGGAGGTGTCCCGGATGGGACGCTCGCGCAACACCGCGCTGATCATGGTTTCCCAGAACGCGGGCGACCTGCTCAACGAGCAGGTTACGAACTGTATCTCCAGCGTGTTCGCGTTCCGGTCAGCCGAGCAGGCCGAGGTCGCCAGCGTCCTGGCACTGCTCGGACTGGAACAGTCTGCGGAGCACAAGGCGGTGCTTCGTGCACTCGGCAACGGCGAGTGCATCTTCCGAGATCTAGACGGCCGCGCCGGCCGTGTCGGCGTCGATCTGATCTCCGACGAACTGCGGCAGTGCCTGGACACCAACCCGACGAGAGCTCGGCCGGGCGATGTGCCAGCGGGCGAGCCTGTTGCCGAGCCGGCCCGGTCCGTTCCCGTGCCGGCCCAGTCCGTTCCCAGCCAGCCCGGTCCGTTCCCGAGCCTGCACAGCCCGGCGTCAGCTGACCTGCGTGAGTCACGCAGCGACAACCACAACAGGAGCCCTCCGGATGCGCAGACTCCGCCTTCCGTGTTATGCGGCCGTGGTGATTGCCGCGCTCGGGGCTGTTCTGGTCATACCGCAGGCCGGGCATGCGGCTAGTGCGGCCGGGGCGCAGCACGCCCGCCCGGCCGTCACCGCAATGACGACCGCGGACGTCACGACCGCCAGCGGCGGGCTCTGCTCAGTTCCCGGTATCGGCGACATCGGCGGTCTGCTCGGCTTCTGCGCGCTTGGCTCCTCTGGCCTGACCGGCGATCTCAACAACATCTGCCAGCCGTCGCTGCCGACCCCGGAGCCGGCTAACGGCGGCATCGACGGGATGATCGCGCCGCCCGCCTCCGGTAAGCAGCCGGCCACGCTCTACGACCAGTACGGCGTCGCCGGCGACTACTGGGCTGCGACAAATCTGCGGTGCTCGGATATGACATCGCTGATCGGCAACAACGTTGCCGGGATGGTGTTCGACGCGGCGAAGTCACTCGACCGGGTAACGATTACGGTCTACCAGTCTGCCGCGGGGGAGGGCATCCTCGGCTGGTTGCAGCACGTCACGGACAAGCTGATCACGAGCCTCGGTAAGGCCATCTACTTCCCCTACCTTGCGGTCGTGGTCATCCTCGGCGCGATCTGGCTCGCCTGGCAAGGACTGATCCGCAAACGCGGGACCCGGACGATCGAGGGCACGATCTGGATGATCGCGGCCTGCGCCGCTGCGCTGTTCCTGATCGGCAAGCCTGCGGATGTTACCGGGCTCGGCCGTGATGTCTCGGACGGCATCTCCCAGGCACTCAATGTGGCCTTCGCGAAGTTGCCAAGTCCGGGTCCGAGTAGCTGCGTTCCCGTCCAGAAGGGCGATCCGAACGTGCAGCCTTCCACGTATAGCTACACGTCGGGCAGCACGGTCGTGGACCAGAATGCCGACGAGCTGTGGACGGTACTGGTCTGTAAGCCGTGGCTCGTCGGCGAGTTCGGGACGTCGGTGTACACGGCCGGTGCGGGCAAACCGACGCTAGTGAACACCTACGGGCGCTCGCTGCTCTGGGCGCAGGCGATTGCCGCGAATGAAAAGCCGACGCCCGCGCTAATGCAGGCTAAGCAGGCCGCGTATGCGGGTATCGCGAGCAGCATCCAGGCCAACGATGCGTCTGTCTACCCGCTGTTCCAGGGGAACGAGTGGACGACCCGGCTCGAGGTTGCTTTCGCTGCCCTGTTCGCCGCGGTAGTCGCCGGCGTGCTCGTGCTGCTGATCGCGGTCACGTTGATCCTGCTGAAACTGAGCTTTCTGTTGCTGCTGATCGTCGGGCCATTTTTCTTGCTGATCGGCGTTCATCCGGGTTTCGGCCGGGTCGTCGCGCTGCGCTGGGTAGAGCTGCTCATTGGCGTCTTGCTCAAGCAGGCCGCGGTCGCTCTCGTCCTCAGCCTGCTGCTCTACTGCTATTCGCTGATCATGGGCGCTAGCGACGCGGTGCTGCCGTGGGCGCTGAAGATCCTGATGATCGCGCTGGTCACGGTCGCGGCCTTCATCTACCGCAGGCCGTTCCAGCACCTGTTCTCCGCGGTGGGCTACGGGATGATCGGCTCGCAAGAGCGGGCTGAGGTTGACCTCGCCAGGGCGGGAGCGACGGCTCGCGCCAACACCATGCACGCAGCGACGGCTGCGGTTCCTGGCTTTGCTGCCTACCGGGCCGGCCGCTGGGCGCGGCGCAATCCCGGTCAGGCGGCGAGCCTGGCGATGGCCGCTGCGTCCGGCGGCGCTGGTGCTGCTGTGGCCGCGGGCTTGCAGACGGGCGAGACTGGCGCCGCGACCAGCGGAGACGCCGGCGCTGATGGCGCAGTCAGTTCGGCAGGCGCTGCTGCCGCGGACGGCGCGGGCGGGCGGCTAGCGCTGGCGGCACGCGGCCGCGCGGCGGACAGGGTGGGCGGGGCGGCGGCCGCGGGAGCAGCCGGTGGCTCCGCGTCGCAGCCGCCGCCGCTCAAGCTGCCATCGCGCACGGGCAACGTCTCAGCAGCGGCGGGCCCGGTGCCGTCCGGCCCGGTGTCGCCTGGCCCGGTGTCGTCTCGGTCACTGCAGCCGGGTTCGACGCAAGCGGCTGGGGGAGCATCGGGTGTTCCCGCTCCGGCACCTGGGGCCTGGCCGCTCGGTCGCGGCGCGCCCGGTTCCAGTGCGCTCGGTGCAGGCGCGTCCGGCTCAGGCAGGCCGGGGCCAGCGGTGGCCGTTCCCGTTGCTGCGCCGAGGCCTCCGGCTCAGCGTTCGCAAGCGCGACCGACCCGGCAATCTGCCCAGAGGCAGCCGGTAGCCAGAGACCCCGCATCGAGAGAAGCTGCCCCGAGGGAAGCTGCACCGAGGCAGCCGGCCCCGGACAGGCCACGCCGAGGCAGCCGGGTCCGCGACAAAGTCCGCAGCGTCAGCCGTCACGGCGTCAGCCGCCGAACGGAGCGGGTGCTGCGCGGCAGTCCTCAGGTCCCCGGCAAGCTGCTGAGCAGCCGTCGACCGAGGGCCGGCTGCGAGCAGGCGGGCCGCTAGCCGGACCGGGTGCCGAACCGGAGCAGCCCGGACCGTTCTGGTTGCGGCCGGTGCGCCGGAAGTAGGCCGCCGATGGATAGCCCGGCTGTTGCGGCGGGTGGCTTTCGCGGTGATCGTTTGCGTGCTGGTGGTGCTCGGCGCGTACCTGATCCGGCCGGCCACGCATCCTGGCCAGCCAGCCAGACAGCCGCCGCGTCATCGAGCCAGGGGTAGCTGGCACGCCGCATCCGGTGGTTCCTCGCCGGCAGCGGGCGCGGCGTCCCCGTCCGGGCAGCCCGACATCTATCAATGGCTGCCGTTTAACCAGTCTGGCCTTGCCGCGGCGGCGGGCACGGCGACGCGGTTCGGCGATGCGTATGGCACGTACTCCTATACCGAGAGCGCCAGCGCTTACGGTGCCTCGCTGCAACCGTTCGCCTCAGTCTCGCTGGTGCAGCAAATCGAAGCTGCTTACGCCGCGCCGGGCGTCGCATCTGCCAGGGCTGGTAGCAAGCAAGTCGCGGTGGGCGTGGCGACGATCGACGCGATCGATGCGTTCGGTCCGACCAGCCTGACTTTCGATATTCAGATAGCTCAGCGCGTTACAGCGACGACTGGTGCTAGTCAGCAAAGCGCTCGCTACTCGGTCACGGTCACCGGTGACGGCACGAACTGGCAGGTCGCCAGCGTCGAGCTGGCAACCGTAGGAAACTCGTGATCGCGGGGCCGGGACGCGGTCGCCGAGGCGCTGGCGGACCGGGCACTGGCGGGGGCGGCAAGCGCGCTCTCATCGTCGGTGTCGTGTGCGCTGCCGGGCTGATGCTGACCGCGGTCCTGGCGAGCCCGGTCGTGATGTTCGCGAGCGGCAGCTTGCTCGCCGAATCGAGCACGTCCTGCTCATCAGGTAGCGACAACAACCCGGCGGTCCAGCCTGCTGCCAGCCAGTCGGCGCGCGGCTCGATTCCGGCCAGCTACCTGACGCTGTTCCAGACCATCGGCAAGGAGTACAAGGTTCCGTGGGTGATCCTGGCCGGGATCGGCAAGGTCGAAAGCGATGACGGCCAGAGCACGTTGCCGGGCGTGCACAGTGGCGCGAACGCATTCGGCGCGGCGGGCCCGATGCAGATCGGCATCGGCGGCGCGGCGGGCGAACCAGTGGGGCGGCGCCGCCGGTACATCGCGGCGAAGGAGAAGGTGAACGGCGTCGCGACGGACGCGAACGGCGACGGCGTGGCAAGCGTCTACGAGCCAGCCGACGCGATCGCCGGAGCCGCCAAGTACCTGCTCGAGCACGGCGTGCTGAGCAACGCGGACCAGGCGATCTTTGCTTACAACCACCTCGAGTCTTACGTCCAGGCGGTGCTCTACTGGGCCGGGTTGTATGCGCGCGGAGGGTACACGGTCAGCCCGGTGACGCTGGACAGTGCGCCGCAGTGCCTGCCGGGCGCCGGGCACGTTCCGAGCGATGCTGTCGCCGCTGCGATTAGCTACGCCGAACAGCAGCTGGGCAAGCCGTACCTGTGGGGCGGCACCGGACCTGACGCGTTCGACTGTTCCGGGCTCGTGATGATGGCGTACCGGGCAGCGGGGATCGACATCCCGCGAACCTCCCAGCAGCAGTGGGCATGGGGACCGCGGGTCAGCGTGAGCCAGGTGCAGCCCGGCGATCTGGTGTTCTTCGCGGGTGCCGACGGCACGACCACCGCGCCCGGGCACGTCGGCCTGGTCATCGGCGGCGGCCTCATGATCGAGGCTTACGCGACCGGCTTCCCGATCAGGATCGCTCCGTACGCCGATCGTGATCCGGTCGGCTTCACCAGCCCGTGGACACACACCGGTGTGAAGGATGCAGCCTCTCGTTAGGCACGTTGGTTGAGCGCTTCAGCCGGCCGCGCTACTCGAGCGTGAGGATGATGCGCTCGTGGACGCCGCCGCCTTCCAGCTGGCGGTGGGCGTCAGCTGCCTGCTGCAAGGGCGTGGATTTGTGCGCGCGGAGGCGCAGTCGGCCATCGGCCAGCAAGGCGATCGTGTCGTCCAGGGCGCCAGGTGCGCGGTCGCTCCCGGGCTGGGAAAGCGTGACCCCGAAGTCAGCGGCCGCCGGGTCGGACAAGGTGATGACCCGCCTGGGTCCGCCAGCGAGGGTTATCGCGTCGGCCAGGACGCCCTTGCCGGCCGCGTCGAACACGGCGTCCACAGCGCCCAGCGCGCGGACCCGGTCGGCTAGGCCCTCGCCGTACCGCACCGGCGTCGCGCCAAGCTCGCGCGCGAGCCTCTCGTCGTGCTCGCCGACTGCGCTGATGACCTTAATCCCGGAGGCGACCGCGAGCTGCGTCGCGATGACGCCGACCGAGCCGCCGCCGCCGAACAGCAGCATTGTCTCCCCGCGCTTAACGTCCAGCTGCCGGATGACACCGACAGCTGCCTCAGCCGAGCTGGGCAGCGCGGCAGCGTCGATCCACGAAACGGCGTCTGGCTTACGGGTCCAGATCGACGCGAGCGCGTACTCGGCGTAACCGCCCAGGCCGAACAACAGGGCCGCGACGGCGTCGCCGACTGATATGCCAGTCACGCCGGGCCCGACGGAGTCGACGGTGCCCGCCGCTTCAAAGCCGAGTACGGCGCTCGAGGGCAGCGGGATTGCATCTTTGAGATAACCGGCCCGCAGGGCGAGATCGGTCGGGCTGATGCCAGCGGCCTTGACCTTGATCCTGATCTGTCCCTCAGCCGGTTCCGGCAGCGGGACCCTGGCCCACTTCAGCACTTCTGGCGGTCCATATCCGGTCATCACAACTGCGCTGGGCATGGCAGTCTCCTTCCTCCTCGTACCGGTCTCGCCGTGGCCGTTAACCGCAACTCGGCGGGTTCGGTGTACGGCGCCATCCCCGCTATTCAGATTACGTGACACATCACGTAACAGCAACCGGGAGCCGGGTCCTCAGACCATGTCGGGGAGTTCAAGGGCTTATAGTCCGTCGGGCTAGCTGAGACAGGACGGGCCCTCGTCAGTCCTCCGGCGGCTGCCAGTCGACCGGCGGCGGAAGCGAGCCCTGATTGATGATGTTGGCGTAGATGCGTTCCAGCGCCTCGCTGAGCGGTCCCACCAGGCCGTCCGGTAGTCCCCCGAAGAACAGGCGCCGGACAAGATCGACGTGCCCGGGCGCCGCTTCCTCAAGGGCCTGCCGTCCGCGGCTGGTCAGGGTCACCTCGGTGACCCGCTTGTCGGCGGGGGACAGGCCGCACGTCACCAGGCCTCTGGCGGTCATCCGCCGTACGTGGTGCGACACCCGGCTGCGCTCCCAGCCGATCTGGGAGGCGAGCACGGTGATCTGCATCCGCCCGCCGTCGGCGACGCTCAGCGCGGTCAGCACGTCGTAATCGGGCAGCGACATGCCACTGTCGGCGAGCAACTGGCGGTTCATCTCGTACGCCAGGCGCAACTGCAGCCTGATATAGGCCAGCCAGGCCCGCTGCTGCTCCGCGTCGAGCCATCTGCCAGCAGGCGCCTCGTCGCTGTTGGCTTTACGTGACATATCACCCAGTTTACTAGTCCGGGCCGCCGCGCTTCGAGCATCATCTCGCTGAAGCCGCCGCGCGCCCGAATCGGAGACATGATCAGCCGCTTCGAAGCGCGACTGTGAGTGCAGCTATGCCTGCGCTCCCGGCGGCAATGGCCAGGCCGAGGATCGGCCGGCTGGCGGACAGGCCGGCGAGAGCAGCGCCACCTGCAGCCCCGCCGTTCATCATCGAGTTCAGCCACGCCTGCGCTTCGGTGCCATTGTGGCTGTCGGCCGCGCTCGCGGTCAGGGTGAACAGCGTGGCCAGTGTGGGACCCAGGCTCAGGCCAGCCAGCGGCGTAACAACCGCCAGCAACGGCGGAACCAGCGCGGCGGCGGTAAGCGCGGCCAGCCCCAAGGTGAAGCTGATGAGCAGCAGGCCCAGTCGTCGCTCGGGGCGAGCGGCAGCAGCGCGGCTGCCCAGCAGCAAGCTTCCGAGGATGCTTCCGGCTGACAGTTCGGCAAGCAGCGGGCCCGAGGCCCAGAGCGCGTGATGCAATCGCACGGACGCGATGAGCGCCACCTCAGTCGCGCTGAGCGCGGCGTTGGTCAGTGCAGCGGTGACCAGCAGCCGGCGCAGCGGATTGGACCGCAATAGCCCCGCTCCCCTAGCGCCGGCCCGGTTGGCTGGCTTGCGCGGGAACCGGAATCCGACGACAGCGACCGCGACGGCGGTGAGCGCGAGCATCGCTGCCGCCGCTGCAGCGGGTGCGATCCCGACAGCTAGCGAGCTAGCGACGACCGGACCCGCGATATAGGCCAGATCGAATACTGCTGCGTCGAGTGCAAATGCCGTCGACACCAGCCGCGGGGGCGCGTAAAGCGACCACAGGCTGCGCATGGCCGGGCTGAGCGGCGGCGTGCAGCAACCGGTCGCGGTGGCCAGGACCACCAGCACCGCGGTCGGTGCGTGAGCAGCACAAGCCGCGAGTAGCCCTGCCCAGGCGGCAAGATATCCGCCGCAGCAGACGACAGCGGCGCGCGACACCCCGGACCGGTCCGCGAATCTGCCTCGCACCGGAGCCGTTAGTGCGAGCCCGAGGGTCGAGCCCGCAAGGGCGAACCCGGCTGCCCGCATCGAGGCGTGCTGTGCGGCCACGAGCAGCACGGTCACGCTCAGCATGCCCTGGGGCAAGCGCGCGCACAGATCCGCCGCCGTGAGTGCGCGCGAACCGGGCACCGCCAGGAGCCGGCGGTACCGGCCCGGGCCGTTAGCAAGCTCACCGACGTCGAGCGTCGCGTCCGGCACGGGCGTTCTCCAATGGTTCCTGGCGAGGTGCCGGCTTCCCACCCTGCTTATCACCGGGACGACGGGCTTAGGCGGCACTAGTATGAGGCGCCATGCGTCGAATATGTCAGTTCGGAGTCGTCATAGGCGTTCTGCTGGGGGCTGGGGCGCTGCCAGGTCTGATGGCCTCTGGCGCTGAGGGCGCAGCGGCTACCGCGGCGCATGGGCCGGCCGGAGGACTGCCGAGGCTGACCGGCGCCAACCCGAGCAGCGTGGCTGACTTTGGTAACCCGAACGGTCATTTCCCCGTGCCGCCTGCGGGCAGAGCCGTAAGTACCAGCCAGCCAGATCACGTGATCGGTAATGGCACCGCGGCCAGTTGCACGTCCTCGGCGGTAGTTCGGGACGTCGCGGCGGGTGGCACGATCACGTTCCGCTGCGGCGCGAAGCCCGTCACGATCCTGATGACCGCGACGGCCCAAGTGCCCAAGACCCGGCATCTGGTCGTCCTGGACGGCGGCGGCCTGGTCACGCTCAGCGGTGGCGGCAAGCGCAGGATCTTGTTCTCTGACACCTGTGCGGGGAAATGGTCAACCGACGACTGCGTCAATCAGCCTTATCCGCGGATCGTGGTGCAGAACATTACGTTCGAGGATGGCTATAACGGCACTCCGCAGGCCACTTGCACCGCGAATGTCCCGCGATGCTGGTACGGCGGCGTTGACGGCGGTGGCGCCATCTACGTCGAGGGCGGCCAGTTCAAGGCAGTCAACTCAGGGTTCATCGACAACAAGTGCTACAGCGACGGGCCTGATCTTGGTGGCGGCGCGATCCGCGTACTGGCGCAGTACCGGAATCGCCCGGTGTACATCACCAGCGATACGTTCACCGGCGGCCGTTGCTCCAACGGCGCCGCCCTGAGCAGCATCAGTGTCCAGTGGGACGTCCTGAACAGCGTCTTCACCGGCAACAAGGCCATCGGCTGGGGCGCGAACCCGGCGTCGAGCGGGACGCCGGGCGGCGGTAGCGGCGGCGCGATCTATAACGACGGCACCGACTACAACACGCTGATCGCCGGGACGATCATGCGCAACAATCGCGCACGCGAAGGCGGTGGCGCCATCTTCTACGTCGTTGACTCCGGCTGGGGCAAATTGACCCTCAACGAATCCCACTTGCACCACAACCCAAGCGGCCAGTTCCAGACCTACCCGGGGATCTACGACAACATCGACGGTAAGGACGGGCCGCCGGTCATGATCCACTCGACCGACAACTAAGGCCTCAGGGTCGTTCTGGCAGATCCCGTGGCCGCGCCTGCCGGGTTGTCATCGCGGGTGGCCCGTCAGGCTGCCGCCGGGTTCTTCACCGGCCGCCCGGTTCGGTGGGACTCGATTATCGACTGGCACAGTGCTACGTCTGCCAGCCCGTCGCGACCGGAGGTGACCGGCTCGCCCGGCCGGCAATGCTGCGGTGGAAAGTCTCAAGCTCGCGCTTGAAGCCGCTCTCATAGCCCGCCACGTCCTCGCGCCGCCACGAGCGCGGAGTACCGGGCTCGCCGCCCTCGACAACCAGGGCAGCAGGCTCATTGCGCAGATACGGGGACGGGAACGTCAGGGTGATGCGCCGGTCTGGCGCATACAACGCGAACTCCATCTGGTATCTGGCAATGCCGGGCAGGTCAAGCCAGTGAATCGCGGCCCGGATCGCGCCAAAGCGAAGCAGCACGGTGACTGCTTCCTCGCGCAGGTCCGCGAAGTCGAGCCAGTCTGGCTCGCCGAGTATCCCGCGTACCCCGTTGAGTTCGTGAACCAGCGTCCCGAGCAGGACATCCTCGTATACGCGCCGGGTCGCCTCGTCGGCGGGGCCGATCGCGGCAGTAACGCTCGCGTCGGCCTCAGCTCGCAATGTGCCCGCGATGTCGGCCGGCATCGAAGCCGGCGCCGGAAGCGAGTGATGCTCCAGGTACGGACGGAACGGCGACTCCATTGTCGTCACCCGGAGCAGCCGGGCATCCTTCGCGTCGGCTGCCTCGGCAAGCAAGCCGGCGTACGCCGGGTCGTACCGCTTGGGGTAGCCGACCATGAGCGTTACGTCGGCGGCCGCCGCGGCGGCGATCATGGAGTGTGCCTCGGCGGCCGAGTAGCACATCGGTTTCTCGACGAAGACGTGCTGGCCAGCCTCGGCTGCCGCGATGGCCATCGGAGCGTGGCTGCCAGACGTCAGCACGAAAACCGCGTCTAGCGGCTCAGCGATAAGTTCCCGCCAGTCCGAGTACGCTGCGGCGATGCCGAAGCGCTCGGCACACGACCTGGCGTTCGCTGGCACGATGTCGCACACGGCAACAACCTT
The DNA here is from genome assembly GCA_963815575.1 of uncultured Actinomycetota bacterium. GTDB lineage: Bacteria > Actinomycetota > Actinomycetes > Streptosporangiales > Streptosporangiaceae > JAJYUU01. The sequence goes on from CAWFHE010000002.1 coordinate 143,207, forward strand.
GTAAAGGCCGGGTAGTTCCGCGAGGTGCGGCAGGTGTATCAGCTGGGCAATCAGGCCGGTGCCGATAACGCCTACCCGGAGCGGGTCGCGTGACATTGGCGGTCCGGCATCCATGCTTCCCTCTATATCGCCTGCTGGGCTGCGCCGGGCGCGCGCCGCGGGCGTGCAAAGGTCGCTCCGGCCTGACGGCCGGTAGCAGCTGCCCGCTAATGCCGCTCTGAACGCACCGTTGGGCTCGCCACAATGGTTTAGTTCTGACATGAGATTGTCAATACATATTGCGGCGTGGCGCGGCGCGGCCCGGCGCTACCGTTGTCGGGGCGACCGACACTTCCGGTAGTGGCCTCGATAACTTCGCCTGAGACCTCCTCCGCTGGCTGGTCGGTCTGCCACTTGACGTCGGCTTCGGACTGGCCGCTTCGCTGGTCATCTCCTCCATTGCTTTCACCAGCCGGGGCGCGAGTTGCTCCGCCAGTGCGGGTGCGAGCGTCTCGGCCAGTTCGGCCGCGAATACCTCGGCAAGAAGGAGCCGTTCGAGCATCGAGGTCCGCGAGGAACCCCGCGTAGATCCGAAAGCTGACCCCAAGAGCGCCGCCGTCGCCATGCCTCGCATCGGAGACTCGCCGGGCGCTCCGGAGTCACTGAAGATGTCGCGGATCAGGTCGTCGACCAGAGCCTCTGTCTGGTCCTGGCCTGTGTCCTTGGGCGATTCAACCGCCATAACTGCTCCCTCGTCTCTGAGCGTCACCGTGCCATCGCGGCGAGCATTAGCGGGTGCTCCATGATCGAGTCGTCTTCGTCCTCCCGGCGGCGCATCATCGCGGCGAGTAGCAGCGGGTGCTCGATCATGCGGTCGCCGCGTTCGCCGCGACGGCGGCGCATGAGTGCGGCAAGGAGCAGCGGGTGCTCCATCATCCCGTCCCCGCGTTCGCCGCGGCGGCGGCGCATGAGTGCGGCGAGCAGGAGCGGGTGCTCCATCATTGGTGTGTCGTCGTCTTCGCGGCGGCGCATGAGCGCGGCCAGTAGCAGCGGGTGCTCGATCATGCGGTCGCCGCGTTCGCCGCGGCGGCGGCGCATGAGTGCGGCGAGCAGGAGCGGGTGCTCCATCATCGGTTCATCGTCGTCCTCTCGGCGGCGCATGAGCGCGGCGAGTAGCAGCGGGTGCTCGATCATGCGGCCGCCACGGTCTTTGCGGCGGCGAGCGAGTGCGGCGAGCAGCAGCGGGTGCTCGATGGCAAAACCTTCTTCATCATCGCGGCCCATAAGGCTGTTAAGGAGCTCTTCTTCCGCTACCTCGGTCATGAATCCCCCTTCTGGCGGTAGTCCTGGCAGGAAGAAATCCAGCCAGGCCGGGCATGCGGTGCCCGCAGCCCGGTCTTCGACGCCCAACATCTGCCCCCGCGCGAGTGCACCGACATCACCCGGTCAGAGTGAACTTCTAGGCTGGCTGCTCATGGACAGTGGCGGCTGCGCGGCAGTAGATGTCTGCTACCTGCCGGCTGGCAGCGCTCGCGCAGCCATCGTCGTGGCGGCCAGCCCGGATTTCGCGGCTGTGCGTGCCGAGTGGACGACCGAAATGCCCGCCCAGCAGCCGTACCGACCCGGGCAGTTCTTCCTCCGGGAGCTACCGCCGCTGCGGGCGGTGCTGGCCGGCGCGGGGCCGCTTCGGCTGATCGTGGTCGATGGCTACGTGGATCTTGATCCAAACGGCCGCCCGGGGCTTGGAGCGCACGTGCATCTGGAGTTCGGGGTTCCGGTGATCGGCGTGGCCAAGACGCCGTTCCGCACCGCGACCCACGCCATCCCGGTCACCCGCGGGGGGTCGGCGCGGCCGCTGTTCGTCACTGCCGCCGGACTGCCATTGCTGGAGGCGGCTTCGCTGGTTCGCGCGATGGCCGGACGGTACCGGCTTCCCGATGCACTGCGCCGAGCAGACGCCCTCGCCCGCGGTGTCATTAGCCTGCGTTGACCCGCGATCTAGCTTGCGGGATGACGCGGCTGAACGTCGAAGCCGAGCTTCTCCAGCACCCGTACCGCGCCGGACTTGCCGCCCTCGAAATCGCCGGAGGCTAGACGCTGGCCCGTCGCGAACTCGTAAGCGGTGCCAAGGATTGCTTTCGGCGGGTAACGGCGCTCTTCCCAGACCAGGTCATAAGTCGTGGTAGGGGCGAAGCCATGAGCGGAAAAGAACGCCTCCGCGCCTAGCCGGTCGTACTCCTCGATCGCGCGTACGACTTCGGTACGAGTCACGGGGTCCCAAACCACCATGTGCCTGGCCCTCCTTGGCGGTGTCTGGATAGTGACGTCGACCCTACCGGCGTCCCGGCTGATGACATCGGCGCCGCTCCGGGCGGGCCGCTGCCGGCGTTCGAGCGAAAGAGGCTGGCAGGTCAGCTACTGGCAAGCGAATCCAGTGGTATCGCCGGATCGCGAAGTGCGTCAACGTCAACAGGCCGGCTGGCGCGCACCAGGGCCTGGATCGAGTCGGTGACATCCCAGACATTCACGTTCATGCCGGCGAGCACGCGATTGCCTCCGCCGAGCCAGAAGGCGACGAACTCGCGTCCCTCGACATCACCGCGGAAGACGACCTGCTCGTAGCCATACGGTTCGATGTAGCCGGAAAACTCCATGCCAAGGTCGTACTGGTCAGTGAAGAAGTACGGCACCCTGTCATAGCTGACGTCCTGGCCAAGCATCGCTTTGGCCGCTGTCTGTGGCTGGTTCACCGCATTAGCCCAGTGCTCGACCCTGATGCGCTTGCCGAGGAGCGGGTGAAAGGCGCTCGCAACATCCCCGGCGGCGTAAATGTCCGGGTCAGCCGAGCGCAGCTGGGCGTCGGTCACGATGCCGTTGGAGACATCCAGGCCACAGGCGACCGCGAGCGCCGTGTTCGGTGCAATCCCGATCGCGACGACGACTGCATCGGCATCGATCTGAGTGCCGTCCGCGAGCCGGACGCCAGTAGCGCGGCCACCGGCGCCGGTGATCTCCGCTACCTGGACGCGGAAGCGCAGGTCAACACCGTGCTCACGGTGCAGGGTCGCGAACACCTGCGCGGCCTCGGGCCCGAGCGGGCGCAGTAGCGGCAGTTCGGCATCCTCAAGCAGGGTGACCTCGACGCCTGCCGCTCGGGCCGCAGCCGTGACCTCAAGCCCGATCCAGCCGGCGCCGATGACAGCGATCCGCGACGCTTCCTGCAACAGCGCTTTGATCCGATCGCTGTCCCCGACGCTGCGCAGATAGAACACGCCATCGAGGTAGGCACCTGGCACTTGGATTCGGCGCGGCGAGGATCCGGTAGTGACCAGCAGCTTCGTGTAGCCGACCCGGCTGCCGTCTGCCAGAGTCGCTTCATGTGCCCCGGGGTCGATACTGGCGACGAGGGTGCCGAGGCGCAGGTCGATACCGGCCTGCGCATACCACTCAGCCGGGTGAACGTAGATCTTCTCCCGCACGCTCTTGCCCATCAGGTAGTCCTTGGACAACGGCGGGCGCTCATACGGCAGCTCGTCCTCCGCCCCGATGAGAACGACCCGGCCGTCAAAGCCTTCCGCGCGCAGCGACTCAGCGGCTTTTGCCCCGGCCAGACTGGCCCCGACAATCAGGTAGGTATTGTCCACGGTCATCGTGTTCTCCGTTCCCGCCTGTCGGCAATCCTCCAGCATCCTTCATGTAACCGTCGACCGTGAAATGTGGGTAGCAGTCCCAAAGTCCGAGCTGACCGCCGCTTGGCGACGAAGCATCTGCGTCGCGGGTCAAGCGGTCGGGTGGCAAGCGCACGTTTCCTGTCAATATCTGGCATGGAACACCAGTTGCCTGCAGAGTTAGCATTACCAATGAGTAACGTGGCGCTCCGGAGGGGGTTTCAGATGACTGTCGCCGAAGATCGGCTGGCCCGGATCGAGGCCATAGACCTGGCCGGGCTCGGCCGCGCGGACATCGACGACGTGATCGAGTACGTGCACGTCCCGACTGCGCGCCTGCCGGAGTGGATGAGCCTGTACGACAGATATCTCAGACAGCGCTGGAACGTCAACGAGCTCGACTTCAGCACCGACAAGGACGACTGGACGCAGCGGATGAATGACGATTCGCGTAATTCGTTCCTGTCGATCGCGTCCGGCTTCCACCACGGCGAGCGGCAAGTCGCGGTCGAACTCGCGCCGCTGCTGTTCGGCGTGCCGGAGGACTACAAGATCTTCCTGACCAGTCACCTGGAGGACGAGGCCCGCCACACGGTGTTCTTCGACCGGTTCTACCGAGAGGTGGTCGGCCTCGAAGGCGACGGCATCATGGACATCCTGGATGCGTCCTGGCCGTACATCCAGGAAACCTTCGTCGGGCCGTTCGGCCTGCTCGCTTACCTGACCGACGACCTGCGCCGGGACCCGTACAACAAGCACCTGCAGATGAAGTACGCGACCTGCTACGTCATCTGGATCGAGGGTGTGCTCGCGCTGTCCGTCATGAAGATCACGCTGAACTACGCTCGCGATTTCAAGGTGCTGCCGGGCTTCTACACCGGTTTCACCGCGACCTGCCGGGACGAGGCACGGCACGTCCAGGGCGGCCTGCGGTTCGTGCGCGAACTCCTGACCGAGGATCCGGCCTACGTGAAGGACTTGCTCGACACGCTGCGCACCCTGCTCACCATGAGCGCAGCCAGGTCCAGCTACATCTACTACGAGCCGCTCGGCTGGTCCGATGACCGGGTCACCGAGCTGTTCATGAACCAGCTGAACCGAAAGCTGGGGATGGTCGGCGTGACGCTGCCGCCGGACATGCAGGAGATGCTGTCGAAGACCAAGCCGACCCTGGCGGGAGGCTGACATGGCCGAGTTCATGACGTCGGGCTGGGCCGGCGAGGTTCAGCGCGTCTTCAACGGCTGGCCGGACGCCGACCGCAAAGCCGGCAAGCTGCAGGACTTCTGGGACTGGATCGACATGATTGCCCCGTTCGTGACCGGCCGGCTCGCGCTGACGGTCCGGGACATGCCGGGCGGCGGCGAATGTGACACCCTGGTGCTGGACTTCGAGGCTGGTCACGTTAATTCGACATACGTGGGGAAACGGGCCGAGCTGCAAGCCGATGCGGTCTTCCTGCTCGCGGGCAGCTACGCGGACTGGCAAGAGATGCTGGCTGGCTACGACGTCGGCAAGATGATCATGTATCGCAGGCTGATGCTGGAGAAGGGCGACACGCTGATGTTCTTCACGGCTGCGTTCTTCTGGACGGAGCTGCTGGCTGCGATTCAGTCGATTCCGGTGGAGGTCCCGGAAGCGGTCTGAAGTACCGCGCCGTTCTGATCAGAGCGCCGGTTCTGATCAGAACGCCGGTTCTGGGCGCCGGTTGTAATCAAAGCGGCGGGCCAGGTCGAACGCGGAGGATGTGCGCGGGGTCATGGCCGCCATTGTGTCTGGTACTGCGGTTGCGGAACTTTTGGCAACCTGCGGCAAGCTTCAGCGTCCTGCGCAACCGGCAAGGCCCGCGATATCCATACCATGGACCCGTGTCCCCCGATACTGCGGAAGTGCCAGCTGGCGAAGCCCCGCCCGAACGGGTCGAGGCGGGTCCGGTCGTGGTGCGCCGGCTGCGCACCAGCGATGCGAGTGCCATCGCCGCAGCCGTCGGTGCCAGCCTTGAGTACCTGCAGCCCTGGATGCCGTGGGCGACGCCGGCCGCTGCTGACCACAGCAACCAGCTAGCCAGGGTGGCGGAAGCAGACCAGCGGTGGGAATCGGGGCTCAGTTACACCTACTCGGTGCTGACAGCCGAGACCGGCACGCTGGTCGGCGAGGTCGCGCTGCACCGGCGGACGGGCGACAGCACCGTCGAGCTCGGCTACTGGATCGCGGTTGGTCAGGCGGGCCGTGGTTACGGGACGTCGGCGAGCGCGGCCCTGACCTCGGTCGCGCTCGGCCTGTCCGGGGTGAAGCGGGTGGAGATCCACTGCGATGCCGCCAACGTCGGGAGCGCGGCAGTGGCTCGCAGGCTTGGCTACCGGCTCGACCGGATCGAAGAGCGCCGCCCGGAGGCGCCCGGCGAGAGTGGTCGGCTGATGATCTGGGTGCTGGACCGGCCGGGCTAGCTACTGATGATCATCCCGCGCCCGGCGAAAAACCTGGCGAAATCGTCCTGGCTGACGACGACGTCGCACTGGCTTGAGCCGGGCAGGCCAGATGGATTGTGCAGCCGCAGTGCACCCTCGCTCACGCCGGTGACCAGCACCAGGTGCCCGCCGGTCCGTGGCGGCGTCCGCTCTGGCCAGCGGATCCAGTGATGAACCGAAGCGATCACTGGAGTCTCAGGGCTCGCGGTTTGCCTGATGCGGTCCATGGTCAGGCCGGGAACGACGGCTACCACGACGCCGTAGTCACTCCGTACCCAGTCGGCGAACGGCTGATAGATCAGTCCGATAACCCGGTCCCCGTCCGGAATGTATGCCTTCCACTCCAGGGCCCGGTCGACCAGCCGCATCGTGGCCGGGACCGGCATGCCGCGCGAGGCAAGGATCATCCGCAAGCAGGCCAGCCCGCAGGAACGCCCGGACCAGAACGCGTACTCCGCAGGCGTACGCGCACCGGATGCGGCCCATCTCGGATCAGCCGCCGGGCTGACGCTGCCCGCTACGAACTGCGGCACTAGCTCGGGCGACTCAAATTGAGAGAAGTACGGGACACGACTATCGCGCGGAAGTTCGGCGATTGTCATCAGCTGGCCGGAGGAGGCGGGGACACCGTTCGATGCTAGCTGCCGGGATGCGGCCGGGAGCGGCCGGGAGCGGCCGCGGGGAGAGCAACGCCGTGGGCCGCATACTCGGTATTCGGCTAGGTTCAATACGTGTGCCTGCTGATCGCGATGTTCGGTATGGTCCCGGATGCGCCGCTGATCGTCGCGGCGAACCGGGACGAGCGGCTCGATCGCCCGGCCGTGCCGATAACCGTGCTGCGCGAGAGTCAGCCGCGGATTCTGGGCGGCCGGGACGAGCTGGCCGGCGGGACGTGGCTGGCCGTCAATGAGCACGGCGTCGTCGCCGGCCTGACCAACCAGCCGTCATTCACCGGGCGAGACCCGGCCAAGCGGTCGCGCGGCGAGCTGCCACTGGCCTTTGCCAGCTGGACTAGCGCTTCGGAGGCCGTGCAAGAAGCTCTCGGCGACGCTCGACCCCGGCAACTACAACCCGTGCTGGATGCTGGTGGGCGATACCGAAGCGATGTTCTTCATCGCGGTCGAGGGGTCGCCTAGGCCGCGGGTCGAGCAGCTGGGCCCTGGACTGCACGTGCTGGAGAACGCGCCGCTGCGGCCGCAGTCGGCCAAGGCGGCTTTCGTCACTCAGCTGGTGACGAAAGCGCTGCCTGCCAGTCAGGACCTCTCGGCCCCGGAAGCGGTCGCGGCGCTGGAATCAGTGCTTGGCGATCACCAGCCCGCGATCAGCGAGCCGCAGACCGACTCGGCGGGCAGGGTCAGGCCTCCGCAGCTGACGGCCGCGTGCGTCCACGCCGAGGGCTACGGCACACGGTCGGCGATGACCGTCAGGGTGCCAGCTGCCGGGCTTCCGTCGGTCCGGGTTGCCGACGGCCGTCCGTGCGAGCGCCCGATGGCCGACTTCACGGGCTTGTGGGCTGCCCAGCCCGACGCCGTGCGGGCGGGGAGCTGACAGGTTCCCGCCCGCACGACATGACCCCTTCGGATTAGGGGTTGTAGGTGTAGCTGGCCGTCGTCCTGCTCGGGCCAGAACCGGTCAGCTCGCTCTCAATTGTCGTCACGGTCACCGGGACTGTCGTGCCCGCGGTGCCAGCGGGCACCGTGACGGTGACCTCGTGTGTCGATCCGCAATCGAGTATGGCCTGGGTGTTGGTGAATGTCGCGGCGGGCGTGGTCCCGAAGAACACGCCGGTCACGCAGCCCAGGTTCGAGCCGAATATGTGGACCGTGTTGCCGCCCGCCGCCGGACCGGAAGCTGCCCTGATCCTGCGCACCACCGGCTTGCCCGGCGGATACAGGAAGAAGAAGTTCCCGGCGGTGGGGCCCGAACAGTCGGTCACGCTGCACACCAGAACCCCGACAACTGCCGGGTTCTGCTGCACGGTCCGCGTGCTGATGCGGTTGTCGCTGTTGACCGTGAAGCGGTACTGCGTGCCTGCCGAGTACGGCGTGTACAGGTCGGCGTACACGAGCGGGCCGATGGCCTGGTTGAAGCCCGCACCCTTGATCGTGATCCGGGTACCGCCGGTGTCCGCGCCGCCAGGCTGCTTCCCGGTACTCGTGAGCACCGAGCTCACCTCCGGGATCCCGGCGAAGATCACCAGCTTCTTGGCCGACACGCCGGCCATCGTGTACGTCCTGACCGGCATTGTCGCCGGCCCAACGGTCAGCTGCGCCGTGCCAGGGGCGAGGACCTGAACCTCAGTTCCGCTGTCGTAAAGGATGTTCAGGTCCTCCGAAGACTGCTGCCCCGGGTCACCGAAGTCGGTCGCCAGGAACCCGAGGTAGTCAAGGCCCCGTCCCTTGATGGTGACCACCGAGCCGCCGTACTCACTGGCGAGCGAGGACGGGTTTGCCATCGAGGTGGACAGCGAGGTGATAGTCGGTTTCGGCAGGTAGTCGAACTCGGTAGCGCCAGGCGCCACCTCGCAGTGGCAGTGGCGCGGTGCGGCGATCACGGCCATCGGAGAGAATGCCGGGATCAGGCCCTCCAGCGGCTTGAGTATCTTGCCGGTCGCACTGGTGCCATGAGCATTAGTGACCCGGACCTGCACCTGGCAGATGTCCGTGGTCGGAGTCTCGCCCTTGACGCTCGGCGCACAGGAGACCTGGCTGGAGTACTTGGCCGGGGTGGCGATGATCTCGTACGGAGTCACCACCTTGAACTTCGACGCCTTGACCCCGCCGAAGGTGACCTTGCTGGCACTGGTGAAGCCAGCTCCGTAGATCCGCACCGGTTCCGGGCTGGTCTCTGAGCCGCCGTTCGGCCCCATGCCGGTCACCGCCGGCACTGAGCCGGAGCTGCTGGTGTCGACATACTGCAGCGTGCTCTTCGGGCCCACCGCACTCGACACGCCCTGGTTGCTGGTTACCACGATCTCAGCCGGCCCGGCTCCGTCTTGTGCAGCTGGCGAGCTGGTCGGCAACGTGTCGCGCGCATTCGGCAGTGTCGCGACGATTGCTGTCCCGCTCTTCACGGTGAACTTCGCGGACTTGAGGGTTGTCGTGCCGACCTGGATGGCCGCCACGTCCGCCTTGCCGCCGGAGGTGAAACCGTGCCCGGTGATCGTCACCTTGCCGCCGTTGACCGACAGCGCGTCCGGGTGCAGGCCGGTGACAGCCGGCCTGGTTGACGATGCGGCGAGGCCGCACATGTCAGCAGCGAGCCCGGCTGTTCCGCCAGAACCGGTCAGCTGCGGCGAGCCGAGACCGGAGGCCAGGTCGTAGCCCTTGGCCGCAGGGAAGACCAGGCCATTGTCCAGGCCGTAGATGTCGTTGTTGCCCTTGGTGACGTCGTTGAACGACGCCGCGTATGTCGTCGGGTTCGACGCGACCGCGTACAGCAGCGGGCTTGCGAAACCGACGCCTTTCTTGGTGACGGGGTTCGCCTGGCAGGTGGGCGAGGCGTTGACATCGGCCAGCAGCGCGGCCCAGATCGGCGTGGCTGAGGAGGTCCCGCCGATGGTGATCCAGCCGCTGGGCGTCTGCGGGCTGGCGAACTCAGTGCTGTAAATCGTGACCGCGCCAGTGAACTCGTCGGCCTGAGCTGACACGTCAGGCACAAGGCGGCACGGCGTGCTGGCGGTCGCTCCGGCTACGAAGTTCTGGCAGAAGTTCGGGCGGTAGCCCGCCTGCTTCTCGACCACGTTCGCGTTCTTGTAGGCGGTGCTACCGGGCAAGGCGATTCCCGGTACCCGTGCGTCACGCTGCCAGCTCGGGCTAACCCACGACTGGGAGATGCCGCCGCCACCGGCGCCCCACTCGGCACCGTCGTTCCACACCTGCTCCTGCGGCGGCTGGGTGGCGGCGTTGTTGATGGTGGTGCCGCCGACTGAGATGACGTACGGCTGGCTGGCCGGGTCTAGCACGGACAGCGTGTTCTGTCCGGTGGGCGGCTCCGGTGCCCGGAACTCGTTGCACGAGTCGTCGCCGGTGTCCCCCGCGGCGGCGAATACCGACTGGCCCTGCGCGGCCGCCTGCTGGAACAACTCGTTCTCGGTCTGCTGGACGCCCGGTGCGGCGAGCTGCATGCCCTGCTCGCACAGGCCCCAGCTTGTGGTAATGACCTGGTCGGAGTCGGTGTTGATGATCGCGGCGTACTCGTCGACGCCGTCGATGAGGTTGTTCGGCGCTTCGTACACGTCAATCCGCGCGCCCGGTGCCAGCGCGGAGACATCTTGGATGTCGAGGACCGATTCGCCGCTGCCGGGACCAGCGGGTTCGCCGCCGTCGACGTTGATCTGGTGCAGCCGCGTGGCCATCTGCGCTGCTGCGGTTGAGCCGAAGTAGCAAGTGTCAAACGTCTGGATATCCGACTTCTGGAACGGCTCAAGCTCATAAACCGCGATGCCTTGCCCGGTGCCGAGGTCGCCGGCTCCGTACAGGCCGAACGCGCCGTACGCTCGCGCAATCTGATCGTCGGTAAGGCCGCCGAATTCCTGCGCTGCGCTCTGCGCGTCTGAGCACGCATCAGGTGCGCCCGGCGGGAACGTCACGCTGCTACGCGGAGCCGCCGCAGCGGCCGGGTGGCCGGTCTTCGTGGCATTGCGGAGTATCGGAACGGCCTGTGCGTGCACCAGGTTGTCCAGGCCGATGACCGCGGTGACGTTGCCGGCAATCGCGGCCGGCACCTTGATGGCGCTCGTGGTCGCCTGGCCAGCGGAGCCGTTAGCGAGCCGGTATGCCTCAAGTCCGGTGCTAAACGCCTTCTCGACGCGCTGCGCAGTGCCAGAGAAGCGGATCAGCAGGCCATCGCTGGCGATGCCGGTCACGGTGAGCCCGTCGGCCAGGAGCTGTGACCGGACTGCGGCGATCGTCGCCTTCGCCGGCCCGAACCGGGCGGCGAAAGTCCCGGTCGGCAGGTAGTGATGGAACTCCGCCGACCTCGGCGTCGTCACCTCGGCGATGAAGTTCGTCAGCGCCGCCGCGTTCCTCGGCCGCAGGACGACCGTGCCCCGCACGATTGCGGCGGATTTCACCGCTCCGAGGCTCGTCGCGCCGGCCGGCACGTGCGGCGCCGACGTGACGTCAGCCATTGTCGGCTTGTTCAGCGCGGGCGCCGCTGTCGCGGAGCCGGCCGACCCGGTCAGGAACATTGCTGTCGACATCGACGCAACGGCGCACGCCACGACGAACCGTTTCATCCGCTCTCCAGGAACTGGGCGCAAGCTAATCGCGAAGGACGTTACTGATGCGCCCGCTGGAATACAAGTAAAAGGAGATCACGGATCGAAAGCGGCGATTCCGCCCGTTCTGTTATGCGATATCGGCTCTGCTCCGCTTACGCCAGGGAGCGAGCTACCTCTTCGAGATGGCTCATCGACTCCTGCATGCCGCCTTCCATGCCAGAGTTGACGTGCGCGTCGCGGTTCTCCTTGCTCTGGTGCTGCACGAGTACCGAAAGCGTGGTGCGGCCGTCCCGGTCGGTAAAGGTCGCAGTGCTTACTGCCGCTGCCTCCGGCATGCCCTCGAAGACCTCCGTGGATACGACGCGCTCGTCTGGCACGATCTCCTGGTATTCGCCGTGGAAGGCGACCTCGAATCCGCCATTCGCGGTCATCACGTAGCGCCATCTGCCGCCGGGCCGGAGGTCCACCTCAGCGGAGGTAACCTCGCCGCGGTCCCCGGCCCACCATCGCCTGATCAGCTCAGGCGTCGTCCACGCTTGATAGACCAGGTGCCGCGGGACGTCGAACTCCCTGGTGATCAGAATCTGCGTGTCGGATGGGAGTGTCACCACCGCGCGGCCGTTACTTGTCATCATGATCTCCGTCCTCAGTCCCTTCGGGGGTTGCCAGCGCCAGCTCAGCGAGCACGCTGTCCATGCGGGCGAAGCGCTCGGACCACAGGTCCTCGAAGCCCTTCACCCAGTCGTAGATCGGCTTGAGTGCGACGCCATTGAGCCGGTAAAGGCGCTGCCGTCCCTCGTCTCGGACAGCCACCAGATCTACCTCGCGCAACACGCGCAGGTGCTTGGAGACCAGGGGCTGCGGCAGGCCGAGCAATGCGACGAGATCACCGACTGACCTCTCGCCGGCTGCCACAGCGTCGAGGATCTGCCGCCGCCTCGGCTCGGAAACCGCGTTAAACGCGTCGGTTGTCGTCGCCGCTCGTGCCATGCCAAAATCATATGCCCATATGGGCATGTGTCAAGCGGCGAGGCTCGGGGCGGCGATCACGTCGCGTCTGCCGGTCAGCCAGCTGCCGGACCGTAGTCGGCTGAGCCATCGCCGCGCTGCGGGCGGGCTATGCCCATTGAGCGCCCTCGCGCCAGCGCGGCATCGGCGGCATCGGTAATGACCACGGCCGCCGGATCGGCAGCGCTGGCGACCGCGTCGGCGACAACGGCGGCGGCCGCGTCAGCAACGACGGCCGCGGCGGCGTCGGCCACCGCCGCGGCATCGGCCGCGGCAGCCTCGGCGGCTGCGGCCGCGCCGGGGACGACACGATCGGCGTCCGGCCAGGGCGTCGCGCCGACTGCGGTCAGCGCGTCTAGCGCCAGCGGAAGTTTCTCGTACACGAACAGCACCGGGCCGCCAGCGGCTAGCTCAACCGCCTGGTGGAGCGCGTCCGCCGGGTTCTCAGCGACCGAGCACCTGATTCCCGGCCGAGCCGACCGCAGCGCCGTGCCGATGAGTTCTTGCATCTGCCCGGCCGGACGGCCGCGCTTGTCGCTGTCCTCGTACAGCACGACAGTGCCGAACCAGGCGGCGATCGCTTCGGCGGTCTTTATCAGCAGGTCGTCGCGGCGGTCGCCAGGCAGCGTGACGGCTGCGACAGGTGCACCGCCGAAGGCGTCACGGACGAATCGGCCGGTCGCGTGCAGCGCCGCCGCATTGTGACCGTAGTCGACGACGACCGGGCTAGATTCCGCGCGGAAGACGTTGCCCCGGCCAGGGTTATCCGTTCCAGGACAGAAGGTCTTGAGCGCGTCACAGATGTCCGGCACGCCGACCCCGGCCGCGCGCGCCGCCGCGACAGCCGCCAGCGCATTCGCCACCACGTGAGCGGCCCGGCCGCCATATGCGCCCGGCAGGTCCGCCACGGCGAGCAAGGTGCGCTGCTCCCCGCCTTCGGTCTCGGTTAGCGCTGCGTCGATCACCTCGTAGCAGGCCCCGCCGGACGCCTTGTGCTGCTGCGACTAGCTCATTGCCAGGCGTCATGCTGAAGTACCTGATCACCGGCGAGTGCGCCAGCACGGCTGGCCGGCTGGCCAGCCCCGCCGCGAGCGGATCGTCAGCGTTGAGTACGACTGACCCGCCGTCGGCGATCTCCTCCGCGACCAGCGACTTGACGTGAACCAGTTCCTCGATGCTGTCGATCCCGTCGTCGCCGAGATGGTCGGCGGTGATGTTGGTGACGACCGCGACGTCGGCCTGTTCGTAGCCGAGCCCGCGGCGGACGATGCCGCCGCGCGCGGTCTCGAGTACCGCTGCCTCGACAGTCGGGTCATCAAGCACCATCTCGGCCGACCGCGGCCCGGACGCGTCGGCGGCATAAACCAGCTCTCCGCCGATAAAGACGCCGTCGGTGCAGGCCAGCCCGACCCGCCAGCCCGCCTGCCGCAGCAGGTGCCCGATCATGCGCGCAGTCGTCGTCTTGCCATTGGTTCCGGTGACGGACAGCACCGGGATTCGGGCAGTCAGGCCGGCCGGGTACATGCTGTCGACGACGGCCGCGGCCACATCCCGTGCTTTGCCCTCGGTCGGGGCCAGGTGCATGCGCAAGCCAGGGCAGGCGTTGAGTTCGAGCACAGCGCAAGGCTGAGCCGGGCCGAGCCCGGAACGGTCCCGCAGCGGTGCCCCGATGTCGGCAAGTCGCAGGTCGATCCCGCAGACATCAAGGCCCGCCACTGCGGCGGCCCGGCGGCACATGCTCGCCACGTCCGGGTGGACCACGTCGGTAACGTCCTTGCTAGTACCGCCGGTCGACAAGTTGGCGTTGCGGCGGAGCGTCACCATCTGGCCGGCGGCCGGAACCGAATGCTCGTCCAGTCCCATCGAGTGCAGATGACTGAGCGCCAACCCATCGAGCTTGATCCTGGTGAGCTCGCGCGAGTGACCATGACCGCGACGCGGGTCAGCGTTCGCTGCCGCTACCAGCTGGCCGATTGTCCGTGCACCGTCACCGGTCACGGCGGCCGGGCGTAGCTGAGCGGCAGCGGCCATCTGGCCATCGATAACCAGGACCCGGTAGTCGGTACCTGGCACGAGTGCCTCGACTAGCACCGCATCGCTGATGGCAGACGCCTTCGCGTAGGCTGCGGCGGCCTCCGACGCGGTACGCACGCCAATGGTCACGTTGGCGCCCTGGCTGCCGCCAAGCGGCTTGACAACGACCGGGCCGTCCAGCGTGGCGAGCGCCGCTGCGGCCTCGGCAGCCGACCGCGCCACGACACCAGCCGCGACCGGAATGCCGGCTGCGGCGAGGACCTGTTTTGACAGTTGCTTGTCGGCAGCGATGTCGACGCCTACCGCTGAGGTCCGGCTGGTCAGCGCGGCCCATGCCAGCTTGCGATGATGACCGTAGCCAAGGCGCAGGAGGCTCAGGCTGCCTACCCGGCGGACCGGGATGCCGCGCTGCCGGGCTGCCGCCGCTATGGCCGCGGAACTCACTCCGAGCCGCTCCCTCTCGCAGGCCTGCCTGATCCGGTCGAGCTCGCCGGTGAACCCGGGGGCTAGCTCGCCGACCACGTCCTGAACGACGTCGATGGCCAGCCGCAACAGGTCGCCTGGGACTGCCGAGTCGGCTGGCTCGTCCGACGGGCACTCGGTCATCACGTCGTAGCAGCCGTCCGCACCCGCCCACATGGTCCGGCCGAGGTTTACTTCGCGCCCGGCCATGCTGGATAGTTCCAGCGCCACGTGCTCGGTTACGTGACCGAAGTACGTGCCGCGGGCCATGGCATCCAGGAACCCCCCGCCCGGCCGGCCGCGCAGTGATGGGCGGTCAGCCCGGGCAGCTGTGCTGTGAGCCGGTCGGTGAAGCCGGGGAAGTCCGTTGTCTCCTTGCCCGTTAGCTCGTCCAGCTCCAGTCTCGCGACAGTCACCGGGCTGGCACTGAACACGTTGGGCCCGCTCAGGTAGCGCAAGTTAATGAATCGCACGTTGTCGGTTTCCTTTGCGGTCTGATCGCATGGCGGCAGCAGCGGCCGAGCAGTCTGGGTTCAGTACCGGTTATGCGCGGGCCCGATTGCCGGCATCCGCGAACCGAAGTCGAAGAGACAGCCAGCCGGCAGCAGGTGCAGCCGCACGCCGAACAGCGTGATGGGATCGCAGTCGCCAGCCGCATGGACGACGGTGGCATCCTCGGCGTCGACCACGGTCGCGACGCCGGTGCCGATGACCTCGAAGCCGTCGCCGTCAATCAGCACGCCGGTGTTCTCGTCCAGGCCGATGCCGACGTGCTCCGGGTCAAGGGCGACCGCACTCAGCAGCCTCGGCAAGCGCCCGCGCTCGCCGAAATGCATGTCGATGAGGGCGTGCGGCACCAGCCCGAGGCCGGGCCCAGTCCGTACCGCTGCCGCTGACACTTCGGAGCCGGCGCCGCCAAGAATCATCGTCCGGCCCAGTGCGGTAGCTCCCGCGCTAGTGCCGCCGACCACGAGGCCGTCGCTAAGGCGCTGCTCGATGATGTCGTTGGTCCGCGATCCGACCAGGGTACGCAGTCTGGCCTGGTCGCCGCCGCTGAAAAAGACACCGGTAGCAGCCGACAGCAATTCGGCTGCCGCGTCGCCGTCGGCGTCGCCGCGACCTCGAAGCCTCAGTTCGCTGGTCTGCTCCACGCCAAGCTTGCGGAACACGCGCTCGTACTCGTCCAGGACCTCTTCTGGCACGTCGCTGGCGGTCGTGACGAGCACCAGCCGGGCTTGGTCGCCTCCGCACAGCTCGACGAACCGCTCGAGCAGCCCGGCCCCGCAGCAACGGTCTTCAGCGCCACCAATAATGAGGAGCCGACCTGGAGATCCCCCGACGTCCACGTCCTCCGCCCTCGTCCGGGACCTGAGCGGTCCACGACGCAGTGTTACCCAGGGCTACTCAGCGTCAACCCTGGGGCGGTGTGGCTTGGGCGTGGTTACGTCAACCGGCCGATAGCGGGCGCCGGACGGCTATGCCCCTGATGGCGAGCGGGCACCGCGACGCGGCGCCGACCTCGGTCGCGACAACTCGTCGGGCAACTGCAGCAACGGGTTCGTCGCGCTGGCGACGACGTCACCGGCGATATCGATAACCTTGCGGCCTCGGCTCCGAGCTGCTTCCCTGAGCTGTTCGAACGCCTGCCGGGGCTTGATGCGGTGCCGCTCGGCAAGCACGCCGATTGCCTGCTCGACCCGGATGCGGGTGGCTAGCGCATGCTCGAGCTGGCTGACTGTGGCGCGCAGCCGTCCTGCCTCACTTGCGGCGGCGGAAGCCGACTGACCCGACGGCTTCGTGGCGGCCGTCGGATCCGTGCCGTTCTCGGCGGCCAGGAGATCGGCCAGGATCATCGCGCAAGTCAGGTCCGGCAGGTCATCACTGCCGACGCGCCAGCCATCTTTCGTACGCCGTACGACGGGCTCGTCCTGGACGAACGCGGCAACCGCCGCAATATCCGGCAGCGTCGCGTCGGTCACCTGGCTGTACGCCACACCCGGCTTAATGCCGCCACGGGTGACGCTAGCTGCTGCCGCGCGGGCCGAGCCCGGGGCCGCTGTGCTCGCCGAGCGCGCGCTTACCGGCATTGTGCTTGCCAGGACTGTGCTTTCCGGGCGCGGGCTTTCCCGGCGCGGGCCTGCGTGACCTGGGCTTGCCGGGCCTGGCACGGGCGGCGTAGGCCCGCCCACCGTGACCGGGGCTGCAGCCTTGGCCGAGCTCGCGTGCCGGCCGCGCTTGCGCGTCACCGGGTACCAGCTAGCTCGCCCAGCCGCAGCTTGACCTCGGCAACCGACGGGTTGGTCAGCGCGCTGCCGTCCGGGAATACCACAGTGGGAACCGTCTGGCAGCCGCCATTGACCGACATGACGAAGTCGGCTGCGGCAGGGTCTTCCTCGATGTTGACCTCAGCCATCTCGATCCCCTCCGCTGCCAGCAGGCTCTTAAGCCGACGGCAGAAAGCGCACCACGTCGTGGTGTACATAGTCAGCGACTGCGGCACGTTGATTCTCCCTCTCGGCCATGCTTCCCAACTAAATTTAAGCTAACGCTGGCGGCCGTCGTGCGCTTCCCGACCCCTCACAGGCATGCGAAATGCAAGCAAAACGCAAAAGCTATGCCGATCGGTGCACTCGGGTGGTCCCTGGCAACCACTGTGACTGACGGGAGAGCGGTGTAGATGCGCGAGCGGCAGGATCCGGCCACCCGACAGCCTCCCATGGAATCCCTCAGCGGGCCCGAGGCGGTCCTGGCCAACCTGGATCCCGAGCAGCGCGAGGTTGCGCTAGCCGCACGGGGCCCCGTCTGCGTGCTGGCTGGAGCCGGGACAGGCAAGACCCGTGCGGTCGCCCACCGCATCGCCTACCTGGCGGCGACGGCGCAAGCTGATCCTGCCCGTGTGCTCGCCGTCACATTCACCACCAGGGCCGCTGGCGAGCTTCGCGGCCGGCTACGCCAACTCGGCCAGCTCGTGCCCGGCACAGCGCTGGACAAGGTGCAAGCCAGGACCTTCCACTCGGCGGCACTGCGGCAGCTCACTCACTTCTGGCCAGGTACGGTTGGCGGAATACCGCCGCGGGTGCTGGAGTCCAAGATCAGCCTGGTCGCCGAGGCGGCGCGCCGCTTGCGGATCTCGGCCGGCCTGCCTGAGCTGCGGGACGCCGCGGGCGAGATCGAGTGGGCCAAGGTGACCCAGGTCCGGCCCAACGAGTACGCGGCCGCGAGCGCCAAGGCCGGGCGCACGCCGCCGCTTGACGCGGATGCGCTGGCCAGGATCTATGCGGGCTATGAGGAACTGCGCACCGAACGCAACCTGGTGGACTTCGAGTCGGTCCTGGAGCTGACCGCGGCCATCCTTGCCGAGTACCCGGCAGCTGCCCGTTCCCTCCAAAATAGGTATTCGTCTTTTGTGGTGGACGAGTATCAGGACGTTAACCCGCTGCAGAAGCTGCTGCTGGATATGTGGCTCGCCGGACGGGACGAGATCTGTGTCGTTGGCGACCCGCGCCAGACGATCTACTCGTTCACGGGTGCGAGCCCGGTCTACCTGACCGGCTTTCCGGCTGAGTTCCCTGCCGCCAGGGTCATCCGGCTGGTGCGCAATTACCGGTCGAGTCCGGAGGTCGTCGCGCTCGCCAACAAGCTGGTGGCGACCGCCGCGCGGTCCGGGCCTGGTGCGCTCGTCGCCCAGCGGCCGGCCGGTCCCGCTCCACGCCTGACTGAGCACCCCGACGAACCCGATGAGGCGGCGGCCGTGGCCAGGCAAGTGCGAACGCTGCTCAAGGCGGGCACGCCCGCCGCCGAGATCGCGGTGCTGGTTCGCACGAACGCACAGACTGTGGTGTACGAGCAGGCGCTCACCGAAGCCGGCGTGCCGTTCCAGGTGCGTGGTGCCGAGCGGTTCTTCGACCGCGACGAGGTACGCCAGGCGGTCGGGTTGCTGCGGGCAGCCGCCAGGTCGGCCGCGGCACCCGATGAACCGGTCGCTGAGGTCAGGGCCATCCTTGCCAGCATCGGCTTGACCTCGCAGCCACCGGGCGGCCGCGGCACCGCGCGCGAGCGCTGGGAATCGCTCGAAGCGCTGGCGCAGCTCGCTGCCGATTTCTTCGCTGCCAATCCGGAGGCCGTGCTGGCCGGCTTGTCAGCCGAACTCGGGGTTCGCAGCGCGATCGGGCACGCACCCGCCATGGCCGGAGTCACGCTTGGCTCGTTGCACTCCGCGAAGGGTCTGGAATGGCAGGTCGTCTTCCTGCCCGGCCTCACCGACGGCACCGTGCCGATCGTCTACGCCCAGACCGACGAGGCGGTCGAGGAAGAGCGCCGGCTGCTCTATGTCGGCATTACCAGGGCCCGTGAGCGGCTCTACCTGTCCTGGGCGCTATCCCGTGCTCCGGGCGGGCGCCGGGCGCGAAAGCCGTCGAGATTCCTCGCAGACCTGACCGGCAGCCGGGCGGCGCGAGACAGCGAGCGCGTCGCACCCGGCCGCCGGACCGGCTCGGCGGGGAGCACGAGTCGGGCCGGGGGAGCCAGCGCGGACTCGGGCGACCCGCTTTTCGGCCGGCTCAGGGAATGGCGGCTGGCGGTCAGCAAAGAGCAGGGCGTGCCGGCTTACGTCGTCTTCTCGGACGCCACCTTGCAGGCGATCGCAGCAGCGCGGCCGGCTTCCCGCGGCGAGCTGGCTGGCATCCCCGGTGTGGGCGCCGTCAAGCTCGACAGGTACGGTGCGGCAGTGCTCGAACTCTGCGCCGCGCCGCCGATGAGCCAGGGCAGCCAGGCGGCGCCGTGACGAAGGCGCTCGACGAGGTCATCGGCCTGCTGGACCTCGAGCAGATCGAGCAGGACATCTTCCGCGGCGACAGCCCGGCGGGCGAGCGCCGACAGCGGGTATTCGGCGGCCAGGTGGCGGGCCAGGCACTCGTCGCGGCAGGCCGTACGGTCCCCGCAGACCGTCCTGTGCACTCACTGCACGCGTACTTCATCCGGCCCGGCGACCCGACAGTCCCGCTGGTGTACATCGTGGAGCGAGTACGCGACGGACGGTCGTTCACCACTCGCCGGGTCTCTACTGTCCAGCATGGCAAGACGATCTTCACGCTGTCCGCGTCATTCCATCGCGACGAGCCTGGGCTGGAGCACGCCGATGCCATGCCCGTCGTTCCGGGCCCGGACAATGTCGAGCCGACCGCCGACCGGGTGCGCCGCCTGCGCGGGCCTTCGGCCGAGGAGTACTCCTGGCGCAACCCGATCGACATCAGGTACGTCGGGCCGCTCACGGCTGAGGCCGCGCTCGACCGGTCGCTGATCTCCTCGCGCAACGTGGTCTGGCTGCGGGCCGACGGTGATCTGCCGGATGATCCGCTGTTGCATGTCTGCCTCATGACCTACGCGTCCGATATGACGCTGCTGGACACGGTGCTGCTGGCGCACGGGGTGTCGTGGAGCGACGGACTGATCTCCGGTGCCAGCCTGGATCACGCGATGTGGTTTCACCGCCCGTTCCGGGCTGACCAGTGGCTCCTGTACGTCCAGGACTCGCCAATCGCGAGCGGCGGCAGGGGACTGGCCAGAGGCGAGGTTTACACTCGCCAGGGAGAGCTCGTGGTTTCCGTCGTGCAAGAGGGGCTGCTGCGCCCGCGCAACCCTGATTGATGCCCGCGCGAGGTTCGTTGGTAACGGGTAGGCGGCAGCCGGGCTACAAAGAAGTCGCAGGTAGAAAAAGAGTTGCCCGGCCTGAGGCCGGCTACGTAGGCTTCTGCTTGTCCGTTTAACGACCTAACCTGCCCGAGAGGAGGTGCCCGGAATGCTGAACATCACACTGGCCGACGTGGACGCCACGCCGGCTGCCATGCGGCCGCTCGCCGGTTCCGGCGCGGGCGCCTTCACGTGTGAGGGCGCGTGGGTTGGCTCGTTCGCCAGCCAGCTAGCCGCTGGGGTGGCCTTGCCGCGCATCCGGGGCATCTTCGCAACTGTTCCGCCGGTTCAGGCGTGGACGGCCGAGGGCTTCGGCAGTGGCCACCAGGCGAGCAGTGTCCGTATCGACGCTCTGGGCATCGGAGTTCTGAGCATCGGCGGCAGCACCAAGCAGCACAACCAGATGACCCGCATTTACCCGGTCGCCCCGGGTGGAGTGGGTCCGCATCCGGCGAGGGAACCGGATCCGGTCTAGCAAAGACCGGCCAGATCCCCTCCAGGCCGCGGACCCGATAAAGGGTCCGCGGCCTTCGTTATGCGAGGCCACAGATTGTCAGAGGCGTGAGAGAAGCTCGACGAGTAGTGGAGAGGGGATGGCACCGATGCAGTGGCCCGGCACAACTGGCGTGCTGGAGGGACTAGCCGAGGTCTCCGACGGCCCGGCGCTCAGCAACCAGGCATTCGACAGCCAGGCGTTTGTCAGCGCTGAGTTGCCATGCAGGGATGACCCGGAGCTGTTCTTCGCGGAGTCACCGGATGATGTCGAGTTCGCGAAGTCGCTGTGCGGAAGCTGCGCGGTGAGGATGGTCTGCCTTGCCGGGGCCATCGCCCGCGCAGAGCCATGGGGCGTCTGGGGCGGCGAGTTGTTCCTGCGAGGCGAGGTTGTCCCGCGCAAGCGCCCACGGGGACGTCCGCGTAAGGACGCGGTTGCGGCCTGAGAAGGGCTGGTGCCGCACTGAACCGACAACGACGATGGGATAGGTGCGACCGTGTGTATACAAGCCGAGCTGGCACGCGAGCGGCAACAGGGCCTGCTCGCGACCGCCGCTGCGCAGCGGGAAGTGCAGCGGGCACAGCTCTATAACAGGATTTCCCGGCAGGCTGCGCGGGCCGAGCGTCGGCAGCTCAGTCAGCGTGATCAGGCCATCCGGCTGAGGGGTCGGCTCAGGCAACTCGAGTCGGCCAGCTAGCCGATCGGCATACCGGTGGCGGCCCGGGGAGCTAACAGGCTTCCCGGGCCCCGATGGTTTTCGCGGGCCGGCTGCTGCTTTTGCCGGAGGTGGTCGTGCGCTCGCCATCCAGGGCCGGATCGATGGCTGGCCCGTAACCCGGTACCCAGCGGAGCACCTCGGCCCGGAACGGCCCGTTGCACTCGAGCTGGCACAACACCCCGATGCCAGCGGTTGAGACGCGATGAATCAGCACGTACGAGGGCGGCAGGTTAAACCGCCGGGCGATGCCCGCTGTCCTGACGTCGGTCATGCGGGCGGCTTCGACTCGCATCCACTCCCGGCTGAAGGAGAACGTCTCGCCTCGTGACGGGTCGGCCAGCGGTGCGAGAAACGCGTGCAGCTCATCCAGGTCGATCGTCACGCCGGGACGCAGGAAGCCGTGGGCACGCAGGTCCTGCTCGACTTCGTCGATCTCACCGTCGTTGTGCATGAGCCAGAGCAAACGGCCGAATATCAGCGGCAACCCGTCCGGGAGCCGGTCTACGGCGCCAAAGTCGAGCACGCCCAGCCGTCCGTCCGGCAGCAGCCGGAAGTTGCCTGGATGCGGATCGGCGTGCAGCAGACCGGCTCTGGCGGGCCCGGAGAACAGGAACCTGACCAGCAAGATGCCCGCGGCGTTGCGCTGTTCCTGAGTACCGGACGCGATGACCTGTGCAAGCGGGATGCCGTCCATCCATTCGCTGACCAGCACGTGGTCGGTCGCCATGAGCACCTGCGGGATGACGACGTCCGGGTCAGCCGCGAACGCCGCCGCGAACGCCTGCTGCGACTCGCCCTCCAGCCGGTAGTCGAGTTCCTCCACGACCCTGGATCGCAGCTCGTCCAGCATCGGCTTCACGTCAAGTCCGGGCATCAGCACGCCGAACAGCCGGCCCACCCGGCTGAGCTGGGTGAAGTCATTGCTGAGCGCGCGCCCCGCGCCCGGGTACTGGATCTTCACAGCGACCTGGCGGCCATCACGCCAGACCGCGCGGTGTACTTGCCCGATCGACGCAGCCGCGGCGGGCTGGTCGCCGAACTCCGCGAAGTGCGAGCGCCAGTCGGCGCCGAGATCTGCCGCGAGCACCCTGTGCACGGCTGCAGCTGGCAGCGGCGGTGCCGACTCCTGCAACCTGGTTAGGGTCGCACGGTACGGGCCAGCGATCTCCGGCGGCAGCGCAGCCTCGAAAATCGACAGCGCCTGGCCGAGCTTGAGGGCACCGCCCTTAAGCTCACCGAGAACCCGGAAGACCTGCTCTGCGGTTCGCTGCTGCAGTTCTTGCGCGACGATCTCCGCTGGCCGGCCGCCGAGCCTCTTGCCGAACCCGAGGGCTGCCCGGCCGGCCACTCCCACCGGCAGCGAGGCCAGCTTGGCCGTCCTGACAACAGCGCGCTGCGGCAGATCGCTCATGATCTCCATTGTCGGCCAAGCCGGGCTGCGCTTCTACCGGCAGTCGCAGCCAGGCGACCAAACCAGCACTGCCGAACCGCGCGCAGTTGGCCAGCCGTTAACTGGTGTGGTCCGTGCAACGGGCCTGCTGATCGCCACTGGACATGGAGGAGCGCATTCATGATCAACCGACTGCTCGTCGCCGCCGGGGCTGTTGCCACAGTGGCAGGAATCATATTTGCCTTGCAAGGCTTCGGCGTCCTCGGCGGCAGCGTGATGACAGGCAGCTCATTCTGGGCGGCGCTCGGACCGCTGATCGCAGCGGCCGGGCTGCTGGCCGTCGTCGTCGGAGTGAGGCGGCAGCGCTCAACCGGCCGGACCCGCGGCTAGCTGGCCCGGCACTAGCTAGCGCGGCACTAGCTAGCACGGTGACTTCCGCAGGCGCAGGCCGGGTGCGGCGGCCAGCTTCGGCGTCGCCACTGCCAGGATGGCAGCACTAGCTCCAGTGTCGCGTTGGCTGTTGCCTGTGCTAGCGGCGAACGGTCGGCGAAGGCGACAGCCTGGGCGGCTGCTTGGCCCGCCACCGTTGTGGCGAGCACATCGTCGCATCCCGGCGGGTTCGCGGTACGCCCGGTGAGCTGGGCGAGAATGAGTGGCCACGCCGGGTCGCGCTCTGCCCGAGTCAGGTCAATGCAGCGGAGGCAAGCAGTGACGCCAGGCTGCACGAGCGGGCCAACGACGCCAATGGCCTCGTCCGCATAGACCGACAGGTACGGCTGCCGCCGGCCCAGTAATTCGGCCGTTTCAACGGGCGACCGGCGGCCTACGAGTACAAGTAAGTCAGCCCGGCTGGCTTGCTGCGGGCCGCCGCCCGGCCCGTCTGCCGCGAGGCCCGAGCGGGTCAGCAGGTCGGCAACGAGCTCAGCAAGACGACCGCTACCGCGCACCTGCACCATGCACGACGAACGACGGGCGAGCAGGCTTGCACCACCGTCGCAGTCCTGCTCGGACACCGACGCTGTCGCGAGCACTGGCAGCAGTTGCTCGCGCAACTCGGGCGGCAGCGCGCGCAGAACCTCGGACGGGAAGTCGACGACGGCGCCAGCTGCCACGAGCAGTCCGAGGATCCGCTCAGCCACCGGCGGCGGCACTCCGCACTGGCTGGCCTCGGCGATGAGCTGGTCCCGGTCGCGGCTGCCATCAAGCAACCGGATCACATCGGACGTCTCGTTCATGCCAGAGATTGCGACGGCGCGGCGAGGGTCGATGCCGATCTGCACCGTGTCGTGGTCCCGCCATAACGGCAGCAGACCTGGCCTCAATGCCGGTTTCACAGCGCCGAGAGTGCCACGACCGACTGACAGTTCGCTGCCGCGACGCACGGCACACGCTGGCAAAGGTCCCGGGACCGGGCCGCCCGCCCCCCTTCCCCGGAAGCAGCGGGCGGCGCCCGGTCCCGAGCAGCCCTTGGCCTGCGAAGTTAGGCTCGGCGAGTCGGCTGGTCAAGGCCGCTCTGTGGACATAGGTGTGCGGATCGTGGGGACTGCGCGGCGTGTCGCTGTGGACAGCTGTGCGCACAGCTGTGGATTTCGTCGATCACAGCCGGCTGGCAGCGTCCTGAACTGCCAGAACAGCATCCACCTGCTGTGGACGCAGATTGGCCAGCCTTATGACGGCGGGATCGGGCCGGTATCGCCGTCAGGCTCGGCGCCGGGCGGAGCCTCCGGTGTACCCGGCTCGCCGGCCGCATCGTCCAGGTCAGAAATATCCAACTCCGGCCTGCCGCGCAGGAAGCCTTCGGGGTCGTCAAAGTCGTCCGCGGTTGGCAGCAAGTCGGGGTGAGACCAGATCCCGTCCCGCCCGCCCACGCCGCGCTCTGTTGTCAGGCTCTCCCAGATAGCCGCTGCCTCGCGTAGGCGCCGGGGCCGCAGTTCGAGTCCCACTAGTGTCGCGAACGTCCGCTCCGCTGGTCCGCCAGTAGCCCGGCGGCGCCTGATTGCCTCTGCGAGTGCTGCTGCCTGTGGCAGCCGGTTCGTGGCAGCCGCCGCGACGACGGTGGAGACCCAGCCTTCTACCAGGGCAAGAACGGTCTCCAGCCGGGACAGCGCAGCCTTCTGCTCCGGGGTGTCCTCAGGCTGGAACAACGCGGCGCCGGCCAGCACCTCGTTGAGGGCCTCCGGATTCGCGGGATCGATCTGCGGCATGGCGTCCCGAAGTGCCGAGGCGTCGACCTTGATGCCGCGCGCGTAGTCCTCGACGGCTCCGAGCAGCCTGGATCGCAGCCACGGGACGTGGCCGAACAGCCGGTGATGAGCCGCTTCGCGCAGGGCGAGGAATAGCCGTATCTCGTCCAGGTCCACCGACAAGCCGGCACCGAATGCAGCGACGCCTGCCGGGAGCAGCGCCGCGGTTCCTGGCGGGCCGAGCGGCAGGCCGACGTCAGTCGAGCTGACGACCTCCTCCGCGAGCGCGCCGACGGCCGCGCCAGTCTGGCCGCCGACCATCATCCCGCCGATCCGCTGCATCATCCCGCCAAGACCACCGAGGCCGCCGAGCCCGCCCAGCATCGCCTGCATTTCCGGCGGCAGGTCTGCGGCCAGTTCCGCGGGATCACCGCTGATCAGACCGCTCATTGCTTCCACCGCGCGGGCAGCGATCGGGTCGCAGAGCTTGGACCAGACCGGGAGGGTCGCTTCCACCCACTCCGATCTGCTCCAGGCCTGCGAGGTCCGGATCCCGCTCGGGAATTCGGTTGTATCCTCCAGCCACAGGTCTGCCAGCCGCAGCGCTTCAACGACCTTGCTGCGGTCGGTGTCCAGAACGCTCGCGTCGCCCTTCTGGGCAACGGTCTGGCGGGCGATGTTCTTGGCCAGGTCCCAGTTAACCGGGCCGCCTTGCCAGGACATGAGGTCAGCGAACTGGCGGAGGGCGTCAGCGAACTGCTGCGGGTCGCCCAGCGGACCTAGCGGTCCTGCGCCGCCGAAGGGTCCCGGCGGACCGCCGCCGGTGCCACCGGAACCGGTGCCGCCGGATCCGCCCGGGTCATCCCCGGAGCCAGCGCCCGGACCGAAGCCGAAGGGAGGTTCAGTCATCTGCCCGGCCTCTCAGGCAGGATGGAAGGGTCCACACTCGCCAAGCTATCCCAGGAGCGATCCGCAGTGAGCAACCGAGTAGCCCGGGTTCGCCACGAGCGCAGCCACGGCGCGCCCTCGGGAGCTCCGGTCGTCGCAGTAACCGGGGCGGCTCGCGGCCTGGGCGAGGCGCTGACTGCCCGCCTTGCGGCGTCCGAACTGATCGGGCGGGTCGTGGCTATCGACGAGAGCAGGGGCGACGTCAGCGGCGTCACCTGGCGGATCGTCGACGTCCGCGATCCCGCGCTGGCCGGGCGGCTGGCCGACGTGGACGTCATCGTGCATACGGACG
This sequence comes from uncultured Actinomycetota bacterium, assembly GCA_963815575.1. Lineage (GTDB taxonomy): Bacteria > Actinomycetota > Actinomycetes > Streptosporangiales > Streptosporangiaceae > JAJYUU01. The sequence goes on from CAWFHE010000002.1 coordinate 169,760, forward strand.
TCGACTTGTCGCCCGACTCCGACGCCAGGGCCAGGCGTGCCTTCAACGTGCGCGGTGCCCAGACCGTCCTCACTGCTGCTGCCGCGGGTGGCGTTAGCCGTGTCGTGCTGGTGACCAGCGCCATGGTCTATGGCGCTCAGCCTGACAACCCGGTACCGCTCCCCGAGGACGCGCCGCTGAGCGCGGACTCCGACGGGAGCGTGGTCGGTGACCTGCTCGAGATTGAGCACCTGGCCGAGCGATCGTCCCGCGCCTATCCGGGCCTGCAGGTGTGTATCGCCCGTCCGGCGGCGCTTGTCGGTGTGGGCATCGACACGCTGATAACCAGGCACTTCGAGGCACCCCGGCTGCTCGCGGTCAAAGGCTGCGCCGCTGTCTGGCAGTTCTGTCACGTCGACGACCTGGTGTCGGCCCTGGAGCTGGCGGCGGCCGGGCAGGTCAGCGGTGCCTTCGCGGTAGGCAGCGACGGCTGGCTGGAGCAGGACGAGCTGGAGGAGATCGCCGGCCTGCGCCGGATCGAGTTGCCTGCTGCACTTACCTTTGCCACCGCGCAGCGCCTGCACCGGGCAGGGATCACGCCGGCGCCGGTTACCGACCTGCGCTACGTGGTCTACCCCTGGGTCGTCGACTGCAAGGCCTTGCGAGAGGCGGGCTGGCAGCCAGGTCACGACAACGCCGACGCGCTTGGCGCGCTGCTAGAGCAGCGTGCCGGGCATCACGCAGTCGCCGGACGGAGGCTGGACCGGAAGGACGCGACGATAACCGCCGCTGGCGCGACCGTCGCGGTCATCGGTACCGCCGCCATCGTCCGCCAGGTCCGCAAGCGGCGCCGCGGGAGCTAACGGGATGTCCGGCCCGTCGCGCGTTGCCTGTAACTTGGCATGGTGACCGTCGTCAGAATGACCGATGTGCGCTCTGAGCAGCTGTCGGTCGATGAGATTCAGGCAGCCGCCGCCGATCCGGCGGCGGGCGCTCTCGCGCTATTCATCGGCACGGTGCGAGATCACGATCACGGCCGCGGCGTGACGGCCCTGTCCTATAGCGCCCACCCCTCGGCGGGCGCTGAGCTCAGCCGGGTCGCGGAGAAGATCGCTGCCAGCTACCCGATCCTCTCCCTCGCCGTCACGCACCGGGTCGGCGACCTGCAGGTCGGCGACCTGGCCGTCGTCGCGGCAGTCGGAGCGCAGCACCGGGATGTCGCTTTTGCCGCATGTCACGCGTTGATCGACGAGCTGAAGGCGACGGTGCCGATCTGGAAGCACCAGTTCTTCACAGGCGGCGAGAGTGAGTGGGTGAATGGTGCGTAGGGTGCGCGCGCTGCCTTTCGGGGTTCCGGGCGGTCCTCGCCGGCTGGCCACCTTGCTGATCGCAGGGATCTGCGTGCTGGCCGCACTGGTGGTGGCCGCCGTTGTGTCGGTGCCCTATGTGGCGCTGACTCCCGGTCCCACCTTGAATACCCTCGGTAAGCCGGACGGCACGGAGCTCATCCAGATCACTGGCCGTCACACTTATCCGACCACCGGCAATCTCAACATGGTGACGGTGTCCTACACCGGCGGGCCGGGGACTGACTTCAACATCTTCAGCGCGCTGCGCGCCTGGCTGACGCCGAACGATGCGGTCGTGCCGCAAAGCGAGATCTATAACACTGGGCAGACGCAGCAGCAGGTGGTGCAGCAAGACACTGAGGAGATGCTGGGCTCGCAGCAGGACGCGACCGCGGCCGCCCTGTGCTACCTGGGCATCAGCTACGCGACTCTCGATCCCATCGCCGGCACCGAACAGGGCACGCCGGCCTATGGCGTCCTGCACAGCGGCGAGTACATCACGGCCGTCGACGGAACGCCGATCAGCTGCCACCACGACGTCGTCAGCATGATCAAGGACCGCAAGCCCGGAGCGGACGTCACGCTCACCGTCGAGCGGAACGGAAGCGCCAGGTCCGTGACGCTCGCGACCAAGGACGTTAAAGGTCAGCCCGTGGTGGGTGTCGACCTCGGTGCGCCGACCTACAAGTTCCCGTTCAGAGTCAAGATCAACTTGTCCGACATTGGCGGCCCTAGCGCCGGGCTGATGTTCGCGCTCGGGATCATCGACAAGCTCAGTCCGGACAACCTCACCGGCGGCAAGTTCATCGCAGGTACCGGGGAGATCACGCCGAATGGCCAGATCGCGCCGATCGGTGGTATCCAGCAGAAGATGGCCGGGGCACGGGAGGCTGGCGCCACCATTTTCCTGACGCCCGGAACCAACTGCTCGAACACTGCCGGCGCAGTGCCGGCCGGCCTGCGGCTGGTCAAGGTCAACACGCTTAGCCAAGCCGTCAGCGAGCTGCAAGCCATCCGCAACGGGCAGCCGGTGCCGTCCTGCTGACGGTTTCGGGCGCGCCTGCGCCGCGGCGCTGCGGCGGGTGGCTAGCCTTGGCGCTGGCCCGGCAGGCTTGGCGGGCGGGCCGGACTGAACATCCGGCGGGTTCGGGCTGAACTCTTGGATTGCGCTGGCTGAACTCGCCGGTAGCGCCGCTCGACGCGGCGGCCGCTACGGCGCGTTGCCGCCGCTGAGGGCGTACGCTCGAAGCAGAGGGACATCCAGGGCGGGGTTGCTGCGCGCCAGCATGACGTGTGCTGGCAGGACGCGCCGGGCCAGGCCGTTCGGGATCGATCGAGAGCCAGAAAACTAAACGGTTCAGTGCGACCGGGATGAACCGGAGTGCAGAACCGGGTTGGACTAGGTGAGCTCAACAGCTGAGGGAAGGAGCGGGACTGGTCGTGGCGCCCCGAGTGCTGGTTGATGCGACCGCGGTACCTGCCGATCGTGGTGCGCTTGGCCGATACGTAGACGGCCTGGTTTGCGCGCTCGGCGCGGCCGGGGCCGATCTCGCAGTGGCCTGCCAGCGGGCGGACGAGGAACGATACGGCGACCTGGTGCCGAACGCCCGAGTAGTGGCCGGCCCGCCAGCCATCGCGCACCGGCCCGCCAGGCTGGCCTGGGAGCAGAGCGGGCTGCCGCTCGTCGCGCAGCAGGTCGAGGCAGGCGTCATCCATTCCCCGCACTACTCAATACCGCTGCGGCCGAGCATCCCGGTCGTGGTCACGATCCACGACTTGACCTTCTTCACCGAGCCGGACGCGCACAGCCCGGTCATCGCCACCTTCTACAAGGCGGCGATCCGCACCTCGGCCCGCCGGGCGACGCGAATGATCGTCCCGTCCAAGGCCACCAGGGACGAACTGGTCCGGGTGCTGGCGGCCGATCCGACCCGGATCGATGTGGCGTATCACGGAGTCGATCACAACCTGTTCCACCGGCCAGATGAGCGGCAACGGCGCCAGGTATCGGATCGCCTCGGCCTGCACGGCAAGGGCTACGTTGCCTATCTGGGCACGCTGGAGCCGCGCAAGAACGTCCCAGCCCTGATAACCGGCTGGGCCGCGGCAGTCGCTGACCTGCCCGACCCGCCTGCCCTGGTGCTCGCCGGGGCCAGCGGCTGGAGCGAGGAGGTCGACGAGGCCGTCGCCAGGGTGCCGGCTCACCTGCATCTTGTCCGGCCTGGCTACCTGCACTTCAATGACCTGCCAGGCTTCTTCGGCGGTGCGCTCGTGGTGGCGTTCCCGAGTACAGGCGAGGGCTTCGGGCTGCCCGCCCTGGAGGCGATGGCGTGCGGCGCGGCAGTGCTGACCACTCATCGCACGGCGCTGCCCGAGGTAGGCGGCGACGCGGTGGCTTACACCGAGCCGGACGCTGAGAGCATCCGTGCCGCGCTGCGGGCGCTGCTCGACGATCCAGGCCGGCGGACCGCGCTCGGCGAATCCGGCTATTCCAGGGCTACGGAGTTCAGCTGGGCTGCGTCGGCCGAGGCGCACATGATCAGCTACGAGCGGGCCGCCGGGCAGGGCGCCGAATAACAGCACAGGCCGACGTCAGAGCCTGTCGTCCTGGCCGCGCTGCCGCAGGTCCTCGACCACCTGCTTGACCTCCTGGGCCCGCGAGCGCGCGCACACCAGGGTGGCGTCCGGGGTATCGACGATGACCACGTCGTCGAGCCCGATCACCGCGATGACCCGGTCGGTAGTGGACACGAGCACCGCGTCCTTCACGTCGCGGACGATTACCTCCGCTTTCGGGGCAATGACCAAGTTGCCCGACTCGTCGGTCGGGAGCGACCCGCCTAGCGAGTCGAAGTCGCCTACATCGGTCCAGGGAAAATCGGCCGGTACGGTGGCGACTCTTCCGGCGGCGGCCGCACCTTCCAGGACGCCGTAGTCGACGGAGATCTTCTCTAGTCCTGGCCATACCTCGGCGAGCACGCGGGCCTGCCCGGAATCGCCCCAGGCAGCGGCGATCTGCTGGATACCGGCGTGCAGCGCGGGCCGCTGCCGGGCGAGTTCGGCGAGGAAGGTCCGCACTCCGAACACGAAGATCCCGGCATTCCACAGGTACTGCCCGGATTCCAGGTACCGGGCAGCCACCTCAAGCGATGGCTTCTCCTTGAACTCGGCGACCTTCCGGGCCTCACCCCGCACCGCGTCGCCGAGCTTCAGGTACCCGAATCTCACTTCAGCGTGCGCAGGCCTGATGCCAACCGTCGTCAGGTAGCCATCCTGCGCGGCGGCCGCCGCCTGCCTGATGATCTCTGCGAACCGCTCTGGCTCGCCGATCAGATGATCGGCCGAGAAAGCTGCCATGACCGCGTCAGGATCCCGCCTGGCCAGAACCGCGCAGGCGAGGCTGACAGCTGCGCAGGAGTCTTTGGGGGATGGCTCGACCAGGATGTTGGCGGCCGGAACCTCAGGCAGCTGGGCACGAGATCGCCGCGGCGTGCGCGGTCCCGGTGACTACATAGACGTGGTCGGCGGGAGACAACGGACCGATCCGGTCGATAGTTGCTTGCAGCAGGGACCGGTCCGTGCCGGTCAGGGCGTGCAGGAACTTCGGCTCGCAGGCACGTGACAGCGGCCAGAGCCGGGTGCCACTGCCGCCTGCCAGAATCGTGGAGTAAAGCATCTAGCCACTATGCCCGACCGTGGCACCGCTTTGCGCGGCAGTCGGGCCGTCAGCGCGAAAGGTACGACGACGGACCTACCGCCCAGCAGGTCGGACATGACAACCCCGCCCAGTAGATCTTGCAGCTGGCACTGTCGTCCCAGGCCGCGATGAAGACGGCATGACCATCCGCCCGCTAGATGACGGCGGCGAGTGGTCCGACTGGCTTGCCCCGTTCAGTGTTGATATGCGGCTCACGATGGCCGTGCACCGACGGGGGCGGCGTGACCCTACGTTGCGGGTCGATCCGGCAGGCGCCATCTGGCGGACCTCATTTACGCCCGAGGGCCCGGGTACGCTCCGGCTGGCCCTCGTCAGGGAGGGCCCGATCCCGGCAGGGACGGTCCCGGCGAGCCCTGTAGCGGTTGCCAGCACCGCCCCCGTGGCCAGTAATGGTGACCTGCGACCGGGCACCCTGGTGCGAGCGGCGGCGTGGGGACCAGGCGGTCGCTGGCTACTGACCAAGGTGCCGGATCTGCTCGGTGCCAGCGATGAGCCGGGCGCATTCCGCCCGCTGCATCCGGGATTGGCCAGCCTGGTGCGGAGGTTCAGCGGCCTGCGGATCAGCCGGACAGAGCGAGTGCTGGAGGCGCTCGTCCCGGCCGTGCTCGAGCAGAAAGTTGTGGGCATCGAGGCGCATCGCGCGTGGCGGCTGCTGCTCACCTGGCACGGCTTGCCAGCGCCGGGACCCGCGCCGGCCGGAATGCGCGCGTTCCCGCCGCCGGAAGCCTGGCGGGCGATCCCGTCCTGGGACTGGCACCGGGCCGGGGTTGAAGCCGTCCGCGGCCGCACTATTGCGAACGCCGCCGCGGTGGCGGGCAGGCTCGAGGCGGCAGGCCTGCTGCCCGCGGCCGAGGCGGACCGCTCGCTGCAGTCGCTGCCCGGCATAGGCCCGTGGACCTCGGCCGAGGTCAGGCAACGGGCCGCCGGAGATCCGGATGCTGTGAGCGTCGGCGACTACCACATCCCGGCGCTCGTGGGCTGGACGCTGGCCGGCGCCGTCACTGACGACGCCGGCATGCTGGACCTGCTCGCACCGTACGCGGGCCAGCGTTACCGCGTTACCCGGCTTATCGAGCTGGGGGGCGGCGGTCCGCCGCGCCGTGGCCCCCGGATGAGCGTCCGAGATTACCGCGGCCTGTGACGAGAGCTAGGTGACCGCTGACCCGGCGCGACCGCTAGGTGCAACACGGCACCCAGCACTGGCATCCGCAACACGGCATCCGCAACACGGCATCCGCAACACGGCATCCGCGACAATGGGCCGGCGCTTCGGGAAGCACTCCGCCCGCAGCCTGGTTATCGCTGCAACGGCCTCGCCTGGTCCCGTGTCAGTGGCGCTGCCTAGGGTGGAGACAGGCGTATGCCACATTACGAAAGAGGTAAGGCCATCAGCCCCGACGAGCCGAGCACCCATCCGCTAGCAGCGACCGGGCGGGCGAACCCCGGTGCCGCAAACTCCAGCGCCATCCGGCGCGCGCTTGCCCGGGCCAGGGACGGCAAGACGCTGGATCCGGTAGAGGCCGCGGTACTGCTGCAGGCGCGCGGCGAGGAGCTGACGACGTTGCTCGCGCACGCTGCGCGCGTGCGCGATTCAGGGCTGGTCGCCGCGGGCCGCCCGGGTGTCATCACCTACTCCCGCAAGGTCTTCATTCCACTGACTCGGCTGTGCCGCGACCGCTGTGCGTACTGCACGTTTGTCACGGTGCCGGGCCGCCTGCCGGCCCCGTTCCTGTCTCCGGACGAGGTCCTTCAGATTGCCCGCGATGGTGCGGCCCTGGGCTGCAAGGAAGCGCTCTTCACGCTCGGCGACCGCCCGGAGGCTCGCTGGAAGCAGGCCAGGGACTGGCTCGAAGCGGCCGGTTACGACGACACCCTGTCGTATGTGCGGGCGATGGCTATCCGGGTGCTAGAGGAGACTGGCCTCCTGCCGCACCTGAATCCCGGCGTGCTGACCTGGCAGGATTTCCAGCGGCTCAAGCCGGTCGCGCCGTCGATGGGCATGATGCTGGAGACGACCTCGGAGCGCCTGTTCACGCAGCGAGGCGGCGCGCACTTCGGCAGCCCGGACAAGGATCCGGCCGTCAGGCTGCGCGTGCTGCAGGACGCTGGCCGCAGCAGCGTCCCGTTCACCACCGGGATCCTGATCGGCATCGGCGAGACGCTGGCCGAGCGCGCCGACTCGATCTTCGCGATCCGGCAGGTGGCGCGCGAGTACGGCGGCATCCAGGAAGTCATCGTGCAGAACTTCCGCGCTAAGCCCGATACCAAGATGCGCGGGACGCCAGACGCGGATCTGGCCGATCTGGCTGCAACCATTGCGGTGACGAGGCTGGTGCTCGGCCCGGCCGCGCGGATCCAGGCACCGCCGAACCTGATCGGCGATGAATACCAGCTGATCCTGTCCGCTGGAATCGACGACTGGGGCGGCGTCTCGCCGCTAACCCCGGATCACGTCAACCCCGAGCGCCCGTGGCCGCAGATCGATGACCTGGCAGCGCGCACCGCTGCCGGCGGGTTCGAGCTGGCGGAGCGGCTGACGATCTATCCGCCGTATATCCGCGAACCGTGGCTGGACCCACGGATCGCCCGGCACGTGGCCGTACTCGCGGACCCCGTGACCGGGCTCGCCGCAGCCGGTGCGATGCCACAAGGGCTGCCGTGGCAGGAGCCGGACGGCGGGTGGGGAGACTCGAGCGGCCGGACTGACTTGTTCACCACGATCGACACGACCGGTCGGAGCGCAGATCGCCGGGACGACTTCGCGGAGGTCTACGGCGACTGGACCGAAGTGGGAGCTCGCATCGACCCGGCGGCGACGGCCGCCGCACCGCGCCGGGCGCCGGCCGAGGTGCTGTCCGCGTTGCGCAGCGCCGAGCGGGACCCGGCCGGGATCACCGACGAGCAGGCGCTTGCACTGCTGGCCGCGGACGGACCCGAGCTGGAAGCACTCGCGACGCTAGCCGACGACTTGCGGCGGCAGACAGCCGGTGACGACGTTACCTACGTCGTCACCAGGAACATCAACTTCACCAATGTGTGTTACACCGGCTGCCGGTTCTGCGCGTTCGCGCAGCGCCGCACCGACGCCGACGCCTACACGCTCTCGCTGGAGCAGGTCGGTGACCGTGCGGCCGAGGCCTGGGAAGCAGGCGCGACCGAGGTCTGCATGCAGGGCGGCATCCATCCGGACCTACCCGGCACCGCGTATTTCGAAATCGCGGCTGAGGTCAAGCGGCGCTGTCCGGACATTCACGTGCATGCGTTCTCGCCGATGGAGGTGATGAACGGGGCATCCAGAACTGCATTGCCAGTGCGGGAATGGCTGGCGCGCGCTCGCGAGGCCGGCGTTGACTCACTGCCCGGTACCGCGGCAGAGATCCTGGACGACGACGTGCGCTGGGTGCTGACCAAGGGCAAGCTTCCGGCCGCAGCCTGGATCGAGGTGATTACCACAGCGCACGAGCTCGGCATCCGTACGACCTCGACGATGATGTACGGGCACGTGGACACGCCCATGCACTGGGTCGGGCACCTTCGGGTGCTGCGCGGGATCCAGGAGCAGACTGGCGGGTTCTCCGAGTTCGTGTTGCTGCCGTTCGTGCATGCGAGCTCGCCCATCTACCTGGCCGGCATGGCAAGGCCAGGGCCGACCCGGCGGGAGAACAGGGCAGTGCACGCGGTGTCACGGCTGATGCTGCACGGCGCCATCGACAACATCCAGTGCTCCTGGGTGAAGCTCGGTGCCGACATTTGCCAGGACGTGCTGCGCGGCGGCGTCAATGACCTCGGCGGCACGTTGATGGAAGAGACCATTAGCAGGATGGCCGGCTCGGAGAACGGGTCATACAAAACGATCAGCCAGCTAGCGGAGCTTGTGGCGCCAACAGGCCGGCAGCTGCGCCAGCGGACCACGATGTACGGGACTCCGTCGGCGGAGCGGATGGCGGCGGCGGCCGCCAGCGACGGCGTGTGCGCCTCGGTGCGGGGAACGCGGGCGGCGTTGCCGTTGCTGCAGTCGTAGGTATTAGCGCGCGCAGACCGCGCGCTGGCGCGGGAACTGCCGTGGTAGCGGGGAACTGCCGCAGTTACCGGCCGAACCTTAGCGGAGGCCGCCGGCGGCGAAAGCGGCCCAGACGACCTTGCCTTCAGCATGCTGGCGCTCGGGCGCGGGACAGTACCCCCACTGGTCGCTGAGTGACGCTACTACCAGCAGGCCGCGCCCGGACTCCTCGAGCTGGTGCGGCTCCCGCAGCATAGGGATCCCGGCACCGGGGTCCGCGAGCGCGCAGACCACATGTGATCCGGCATGCAGCAGGCCGAGCCGGATCGGCCACGGCGACACCTCGCCCGCTGCCTGCGGCAGCGCATGCCGGAGCGCGTTCGCTAGCAGCTCGGAGACGACCGCCGCCACGTCGTCAGCTCGGTCGGTCTCGCCCCATCGGTGCATGGTGCGTAGCGCGAAGGCACGCGACGGTGCGATCGAGGCGGGCTCCGGCGCGGGTTTCCTGGTCGCCACCCTGGGCGCGGTTGTCCAGCTGCCGTGCCTGCCGACTGCGGCCGGCCAGCCCTGGCAAGAGATCCGAGCCATCTGAACTGCCAACTGCAGCCACGGCCAGTCCGTGCCGCTGACTGGAGCCAGCTGTGCTGATGGCGTAGTCATCAGAGGATCCAAGCGGGTCGACTGGGTCACGAGCACGGGACCAGGCACAACCATCTCGTGACCATCGGAAATATGGTCGTAATGACCTTATCCTGCCTGATGCACAGCGCAGTCGCAAGTGTCATCTGCACGTGCATTTGCATTTGTTGCCCGCTACCGCACGGCGCTATGCTGCCTCCGTTACGTGCGCGTGCACGTGCATTTGCAATGTCAGACCGGAAACCCTTCCCCCCGGGAGCAAACATGCAGATCAGGAATGGCATGAAGGCCGGTGACCTCGGGCCAGTTGACTGGCGCAAGAGCAGCCTCAGCAACCCCAGTGGCAACTGCGTGGAGGCTGCCGCTCTGGCGGACGGCTCGGTTGCGGTCCGCAACTCGCGCGAGCCGGACGGCCCGGCGCTGGTGTACACCAGGGCGGAGATCGCTGCATTCCTGGCAGGCGCTCGGAATGGCGAGTTCGACTACCTGGCCTAACGGTTCGCCTGCGAAAAAAGTGACAGTACGGTTACGGCACTACCGATCACGGGTGTAATAGGTGATAGCGTGCTGTGAGCGCGCAGTTCTCCTGCCGTCGGTGTTACATCGGCATTCCCGCAGGCATTTGGCTGTGTGCTAGTCAGGGCGGAGCACGGTGACTGGCATTGTGGGGTGGGGCGGCGCACCAATGCGCCGCGCGGGAGCGATTGTGGATGTGCAGCCTGGTGAGAACCACCCGGAAGACCTGAGCGCAGTCGAGGCCTCGGGCGGGCCGACGGTACTCCGGATGCTGCTAGGTGGCCAGCTCCGCAAGCTCCGGGAGGCAGCTGGCATCACGCCGGACCGTGCAGGTTACGAAATTCGGGCGTCCCGCTCCAAGATCAGCCGGGTTGAGCACGGCCGGGTCGGCTTCAAGGAGCGGGACGTCTCCGATCTCCTCACCCTTTACGGCGTGACCGACGAACAGGTACGCCGGCACATGCTGACCCTGGCGCAGCACGCCAATAGCCCAGGGTGGTGGGCCAGGTACGACGACGTGCTGCCGGACTGGTTCGAGACCTACGTCGGGCTAGAGCAGGCGACGTCCCTGATCAGGACATACGAGCTGCAGTTTGTGCCCGGGCTGTTTCAGACCAAGGAGTACGCGAGGGCGGTCACGGTGCTCGGCCACCGGGCAGCGCCCGCCGAGGAAATCGAGCGCCGGGTTAGCCTCCGGCTGAACCGGCAGCAGATCCTGAACAGAGCCGACGCGATGCCCAAGATCTGGGCAGTGATCGACGAGTCTGCGCTCCGCCGGCCACTCGGCGGCCGGGAAGTGATGCGGGCCCAGCTGCAGCACCTGCTTGAACTCACCGAGTCGCTGCAGGTGACGCTCCAGATAATGCCATTCGACCGGGGCGGCCATTCAGCTGCAGGCGGGTCGTTCTCCATTCTCCGATTCGCCGCGCCCGACCTGCCTGACATCGTTTACCTGGAACAGCTGACCGGTGCACTTTATCTGGACCGGCCGGAGGAGATCGACCACTATCGCGAGGTCATGAACAGCCTGAGCGCCGAGGCAGAGACGCCGGTTGAGAGCGAGCGTCAGCTGAAGAGGCTCATCAAGACGATCTAGCACCGGTGGCCGCACAAGCCAGGTCGCGTGAGCCGGCAACCGGGCGATATTGTATGACGGAATGTCGCGAAATCGGATGACGGTTAATCAGGGAAAGGGCACCCCCAATGGCCATTGATGGCGCATCCGCAGCGAGCGAAGCCGTTGCCGAGACCGCTGTGGCGCCAGCCTTTGACACCAGCGTCGCGCACGTGGCGCGGGTCTACAACTACTGGCTGGGCGGCAAGGACAACTTCGCCGCCGATCGCGCGGCTGCTGAGCAGGCCATGTCCGCCTTCCCTGACATCGTCTTGTCAGCCAGGGCCAACCGCGCCTTCCTGCGCCGGACGGTCACCTACCTCACGCGCGAGGTAGGCATCCGGCAGTTCCTCGACATCGGCACCGGGATCCCGAGCGCCAACAACACCCATGAGGTTGCGCAGTCGGTTGCTTCCGACAGCCGCATCGTCTACGTCGACAACGACCCCGTCGTGCTGGCACACGCCAGGGCGCTGCTGACCAGTACCCCCGATGGCGCCACCGACTACATCGACGCCGATCTGCGCAATGCCGGTCAGATTCTGGCCAAGGCCGCTCAGACGCTCGACTTCACCAAGCCGGTCGCCGTGCTGCTGATGGCCATCCTGCAGCATCTCAGCGAGGCTGACGATGCTTACCAGGTCGTCGGGACACTCATGGCAGCGGTACCGGCAGGCAGCTACCTGGTGCTCTCACACCCGGCCAAGGACATTCACGCGGCCGAGATGGCCGCGATGGCCGCCCAGTTGAACAGGATGATGGCGGAGAAGGTCACCTTCCGCGCCAGGGACGAAGTCGCCCCGTTCTTCGCCGGCCTGGAACTTGAGGAACCGGGCATGACCAATGTTCCGGACTGGCGGCCGGAAACCGAGGAAGAAGCCGCCAGCCCGGCTGCATTGTGGGGCGGAATCGCGCGCAAGCCGTGACAGTCGCCGGCAGGTCCGGATAGCCCGCCCGGAGCCAGGAAGCCTGGTCAGCCAGTTCCGAGCCCGGCGCGCATGAACGCCGTTGCCTGGCCGATCGCTGCCCGCGTCGCGCGGGTGTCGCTGAGCGCGTTGAGCAGCATGAAGTCGTGGATTGTGCCGTTGTAGCGCACAGTCGTCACCGGGACACCGGCTGACCGGAGCTTGGCGGCATAGGCTTCGCCCTCGTCCCTGAGTACGTCAGCTTCGTCCACGCACAGATAGGTCGGCGGCAGCCCTCGGACTTGCTCGGTGGTCGCCTGATTCGGCGAGGCGGTGATCTCGCTTCGCTGCCCCAGGTCCGGGGCGTAGGCGTCCCAGAACCACTGCATCTCGGTGCGCGACAGGTAATACCCGTTGGCGAACTGGTCGTAGGAGGCGGTGTTCATCGCGGCGTCGGTGACCGGGTAGTACAACGACTGCTGCACGAACGTGACGTCGCCGCGTTCCTTGGCCATCAGCGCTAGCGCGGCTGCCATGTTGCCGCCCACCGACTCGCCGGCCACTGCCATCCGGCTCGCATCCAGGCCCTTGGAAGCTCCGTTGCGGGTGATCCACTGGGCGGTTGCGTAGCCCTGCTCGATCGCGGTGGGGTAGCGGGCTTCCGGCGAGTTCGGGTACTCCACGAACGCGATCGCCGCGCCCGATCCGACGCATAGCTCGCGAATGAGCCGGTCGTGGGTGGCGGCGTTGCCGAGGATCCAGCCGCCGCCGTGCATGTACACGACGACCGGCAGCATCCCGGTCGCGCCCTTCGGCTTGACGATACGGACCCGGGCATCCCCCATCGGGGACGGAACCGTGATCCACTCTTCGATGACATCCGGCTTGCTGACCGGCGCGGCCTGTGCCTCCTCCAGAACCTTCCGGGCATCGGCCGGCGTCATCTCCCACAAAAACGGCGGCTTCGAGAACGCGTCAGCTACCTTCTGCGCGGGCGGCTCGAGGACGATCGAGCTGGCAGCAGGCATGATCATCTCCTCACACGGGGCCTGAAGTGCTGGTGATGCCTGCTATTTACCCTCAGCGTGCCCCGGCACGCTCCTGGTCAGGGCCCTTGGCGGCGACAGCGCGGGGGAGGACGACGGCGGCCACTGCGGCGGCCACCAGGCCGCCTGCTCCGGCCACGATCAGAGTGACCCTGGCGCCCGCGGCATCCAGCAGGAGGCCGCCGAACACGTACGACAGCCCCGCGGCAGCGCCGACAGCGCCGTAGACGTTGCCGAATACCCGGCCGAGCATCTCTGCCGGGACGGCGCGCTGGATCAGGGTGTTATGTCCCACGTCCATCGCCGCGATCCCGAGCCCCCGGATGACCTGGAAACCAAGCGCGGCCAGGATGGCGAAAGACAGGCCGGTGAGCAGGTTCCCCAGGCTGCTGACCGCATACGCCGGCCACGATCAGCAGCGGCATCGCGAGCCGCGGCGCCGCCCTGGCGATCAGCAGGAACCCGGCCAGCAGGCCAAGCCCGGCGCCGGCATAGACCAGGCTGGCCGCTGAATTGCTGCCGTGCAGCGTGTGCCTGGCCAGGAACACCAGGGCGACGTCGTCGACCCCGTTGAACAAGACGACCGCGCAGAACGCCAGCGTGATCACACGGATCATCTTGTCCTGCCAGATGAAGTGCAGGCCGTCGCGGGCTTCGGCGAGCAGCAGAGCCGCCTTGCGGCGGCCGCTGCGTCTGCTGACGGCGCCGCCACCATCGTCAGCGGCCGGTCGCCGGGCCAGCGCCGGCAAGGTGGCCAGCAGCGCCGCCGAGATCAGGAAGGTCGCCGCGTCTGCGAGCAGCAGGTCCCGGACCGACAGCAGCGCCAGCAACGCGGCGCCGGCGAGCGGACCGGCGCTGTCCATTCCGTTCGTGCCGAACCCGATGGCAGCGTTGGCGCGCTCCAGGTCGGCGTCCGGTACCAGGCTGGGAACCGCCGACCTGGACGCAGGCTGAAACACTGCCGCCACAGCGGACTGAATCGCGACGAGGACCAGCAGCAGGGGCAATGACGGTAGCGTCACCGCGATCACCGCGATCAGCGCGCCCTGGATGAGCTCGCAGCTGATCAGCACGAAACGCCGGTCCCACCGGTCGCTGATCGCGCCGGCAAGCGGGCTGAGCAGGCTCGGCACGAAGTCACCCGCGAGCAGCAGCAGCGCGACCGCCAGGCCGGTGCCGAAGTGGCTGGCGGTATAGAGAAGGAGGGCGATCAGGCCGAGGCTGTCACCAAGGAACGAGACCAGCCGCGCCGTCCATAGTGTCCGAAACGGGGAATTGCCAGCCAGCAGTGCCCGCATCGGCGCGCGCGCAACAGGGTCAGCCACTAACCGTTCCTCGCTCGATGGACCCTGCAGGATAACCAAGATCACCGCCAAAACTGCTAGCCGATAAAAGCCGAGCGGACGAGCCCTGGCTCAGCCAGTTCAACCTCGTTTCCATAACTTCGCTTCTTGACATGACATATCCGGCTAGGTGACCCTGGGGTCGCTCTGTACCGAGTCGGCGCACCTGCGCGGTCCGGCATCTTGCGAAGTCGTGAGGAGTGTTCGCTCATGCGGCGTGCGATGGTGGTGTGCTTGGCAGCTACTGGTGTGCTGGCTTTGATAGCAGGGTGCTCGTCTTCGCCGAAGCACACCGGATCGGGTCAGGTGCAGACCGGCGCCGGGGGTCCTGCCGTTGTCCCGGCCGTGGATTCGGCAGGCTCAGCGCCATCAGCGCGGACGGTGCGGCTGGGATTTGTGCCAGAGGTTCAGGACGGGATCGCGCTGGTAGGGCTGCAACAGCAGCTATTCCGGGAAGATCTGGGGGCCGCGGCAGGCCTGGATCCAGTGCCCTACTCCAGCTCCGCGGCTGAGGCCCATGCGCTAACGGCGGGCAACTTGGACGCCGCCTACCTGGACCCGGTCGTTGCGGTCGGGGTCTGGCAGGCGACACATGGCGCACTGCGGATCATCGCGGGGGCGTCGTCGATTGGCGGGGCGTCAGCTGCGGTGCTGGTCGTGACACGCAAGTTCCTCGCTGTGCATCCGAGCGAGGTGCAAGGCCTGCTGAAAGGTCAGGTCGAGGCTGCGGAGATGCTGATTGAGAAGCCGGCGTCCGGGGATGCGGCCGTCGGTGCCGAGCTAACGTCGCTCGGCAAAGGGCTCAAGCCGCACAAGCTGGCTGGTGAGCTAGCCCAGGTCCGCTTCACCAACGACCCGCTAGCCAGTTCGGTCGCCGCCGAGGTACAGCGTGCGATTGCCGCTGGCAAGCTTGCGCATGTCACGAGGCTTGCGTCGATCTACGACGTCAGGCCGCTGAACAAGCTGGTCAGGGCGGCCGGACTTCAGCCGGTCAGCGTGTAGGCGCTGGCGTCAGGGCCAGCCGGCCTTTCTTGCGTTAGCTGGTCCCGAATCTGTTCGGCTTCGGCTGCACCAAGCTCGGTGTAGAGCGCCAGCGCTAGCTCCAGGTGCTCCAAGATGCCGCTGGAATCGTCAGCTGCGCGGCAGGCGGAAGCAAGTCCATAATGGGCGCGGGCCTGTGCTTCCTTGTTGCCAGCCTCGACGGCAAGGCTGAGCGCGGCCTCGAGGTGTGAACGGGCCTGGTCGCTCTGATCGTTCGTTAGTAGAACGTGGCCGAGTACAACGAGCGCTTCGGCTTCGCCGTATTTGCTGCCAGTGTCCCGGCTGAGCATCACGGCCTCTTCGAGAAGCAGAGTCGCTTGATAATGACTGCCGAGCCGGAATTCCACGTCGCCGAGATTGGTCAGCACGTCCGCCACACAGACCCGGTCACCGGTCTGGCGGAACAGAGTCAGTGCCTGCCGGAGATAGCCCGCAGCGTGCTGGTGATGGCCTTGCCTCATGTCGATGAGACCGAGCCGAGCAAGGGCACCGGCTTCACTATGCCGGTCGCCCGTCTCGCGGTGTAGCTCTAGCGCTTGCTGCTCGCAGGTGATCGCCTCCTGCGTAATGCCCCTGCAGCAACTCGACGCCGCCCAGGTTGGACAGGGCCCGCGACTCACCAACGCGGTCGCCGATCTGCCGGTATATGTCAAGGGCAGCGTCCAGCTGTCGTACCGCCTGCGGGTGGTCGCTCAGACGCATGCTTGTCAGTCCGAGGTTATGTAGCGTACGAGCCTGACCGCCGCGGTCTCCGCACTGGCGATACAGCGTCAGCGCTTGCTCGTAGTGGCTCGCCGCCTGCGGGTTACGGCCTTGGCGCAGATCAACAGCGGCGAGACTGGCAAGAGCATCGGCCTCGGCGTTGACGTCGTCGGCCTGCTGCGCCGCTCGGCGCGCGTGGCCGTGGATGATCAGCGCCTCGGGGAAATGACCCGCGACGTCCAGGTGACGGAAGATGGTCCGGGCAAGCCGGGTAGCGTGGCTTGGCCAGCCGCCGCTAGCCGTGTGCGAGGTGACGGCCACAAGGTTGGGCAGCTCGGCTTCCAGCCAGGCTCGTGCCGCAGTCTCGTCGGCCAGCGCGGGTGCCGCGGCGGTCGGCGACTGGATGCGGGGTCGGCGGCCGGCCTCGGCCGGGACCAGGATGTCCATCGCGGTCGCAGCCGTGTACAGGTAGTAGTCGAACAGGCCTGTGAGCGCCGCCCGGAGTTCGTCCTCGGTTTGGCAGCTGACGGCTACCTCCGCGGCGTAGTCACGCAGCAGGTCATGCATGCTGTAACGGCCCGGCCTGGTGGGGTAGATCAGGTGGATTCGGGCTAGCTGGTCGAGCAATCGGGCTGCGTTCTGCCTTGCGGAGCCAATGAGGGCTGCCGCTGCGTAGCTGTCGAAATCGGCGGCCGGATGCAGGCTTAGCAGCCGGAAAGCGCGGGCTGCGACAGCGTCCAGACGCAGGTAAGACCAGGAGAACACCGTGCGGATCGCTGATTGCTCGTCTCCGTCACCGTCAAGAACATCGAGCCTCCGCTGCTCGTCAGCCAACTCGTCGGCCAGGTCGGCGAGCGCGTGCGCAGGCTGTGCGGTGACACGTTCAGCGACTATCCGCAACGCGAGCGGCAGCCGCGAGCACTGCCGGACTAGCGTCACGGCTGCCTGCGGATCCTCACCGACTCTGGTGCTGGCCAAGGTCCGGAGCAACTTCACGGCGTCGGCTTCAGGCAGCAAATCCAGGGCCAGCCGGCGCGCGCCGTCTCTGGCCACGAGCCCGGCCAGCGAATCGCGGCTGGTCACGATCACGGTAGAGCCAGGCGCGCCTGGCATCAGAGGCCGGACCTGGTCGACATCACGGGCGTTGTCGAGGACGACCAGTATCCTGCGTCCGGCCATGATGCTCCGGTATCGCGCAGCTCGTTCCTCTGGCTCTGCTGGGATTTCGGGACCAGGCAGACCCAGTGCTCGAAGCAGCGAGGCCAGCGCGTCGCCCGGCGCCAGCGGGTCGCGCGGGTCGTAGCCCCGCAGGTTCAGGTAGAGCTGGCCGTCAGGGAAATGGCCCGCAGCGGTATGCGCCCATCGGATTGCCAGTGCGGTCTTGCCCACCCCCGCGGGTCCCGACACCGCTACGACTGTTGCCGGGCTTCCCTGCTGGAGCGGTTGAAGCCGTCCTGCGCCCATTGCGGTGCGAGTTGAGCAGCATGTCGAGCAAATTGAGCTCCGCTGCCCGGCCAGTGAACCCGGCGACGTCCGCGGGAAGCTCGCGGGGGACCGGCACCGCAGGAGTGGAACTGGCGGTGGTCATGAGCAGTGCTGGGTCGTTGAGCAGAATATGCTGATGCATGTTCCGAAGTGCCTCGCCGGGATCGGCCCCTAGCTCCTCAGCGAGCCGTCGCCTGGCCTCATCAAAGACCCGCAATGCCTCAGCTGATCTGCCGGAACGGTGCAACGCGAGCATCAACTGAACGACCAACCGCTCGTCATGTGGCCGGGCGGCCACTTGATCGGCTAGGTGGCTGATCAGCGCCTGATGTCGGCCAAGCCGAAGCTCAATGTCGTTGAGGTCGAGTTCGGCCGCGAGCCGCTGACGGTCGAGACTCGCGCGCATTCCCCGAATCCAGGCACTGTCGAGCCCGGCAAGTGCGTCACCGGACCATAGCTCAAGCGAACTGCGGAGTAGCGAGGCCGACTGCTCATCGTCAGCAGCGGCGCCAGCCTCGCTGACCAGGCGCCGGAACCGGAACACATCCACGTGCTCCTGGCTTGTCTCGAGAACGTACCCGCCCGCCCGGCGCGAGAGGAGAACCGCAGGTTCTTCGAGCGCGGCAAGTGCGGCACGCAGTCTATTGACGTACCCGTAGATGACGTTCCGGGCAGACCTGGGCGGCTCGTCGCCCCAGACCCGGTCAATGAGCCTGTCAGTAGGCACGACCTCATTCAGAGCAAGAAGCAGCATTGCCAGCACGGCCCGCTGCCTCGCGTGGCCCATGTCCACTCGCAGTCCATTCATGCGGACTTCGACTGGCCCGAGAACCCGGAATTCCACAGTGCCTCGCGGTTGAGCTACGGGCTTGCCCTGTAAATCCTGAATTCCGACAAAGTAGATTTTTCAGGAACTGGCTGTCAACCTCCTCAAGGTTAATTCCACATTTGTTCAATGTTCGTCGCTCAGACTCTGACCGGGCCGCTGTCGCATCGGGAGCGGCCGTAGATGACGTTGCGTCGGAGGATTCTGATGGGCACTGGGCGGGCTGGCGCCGTAGCACGACGGGCACGTACCGCGGGAAGGCTGGCCCGCCGGCTGACAGCGGGGCTGATGGGCCCAGTGCTGGCGGCGGGATCGTCGCTGATGCCGGTGGTGGTAACTGCCGCCGCAGTGGCCGGTGTGGCCGCCGTCGCAGTGGCCAAGGCACCCCCGGCGAAGGCCGCGTCTGGACCGTCCGTCGTGGTGCTGTTGCAGAACGGCGAGACTACCGCGCCGGAGACGACGGTGCTGGAGGCGGCCGGCGACAGCGTGACGCAGCAGACTCCGGCGCAGTGGGCGGCTGACTCGACCGCCTACTTCACGGGGTTCGCCGCGCTGGTGATCGGCGACCCGTCGAGCGGGTCGTGCTCGAGCCTGCTGCCGGTGACCGGAACGGCCGGCTCGGGGCAGGAGTCGATCGGGACGAACTGGCAGGCCGCCGTGACCGGCAACCTCGCGGTGCTTGGCACGGCGCCCGCGCTGCCGGGAACCTCCGGCGCGGACAGCCTGATCACCAACTCGGTCGGTTATGCGGCCGCGGGCTACAGCTCATCGGGCTCTACGGGGACGGGCCTGTATGTGTCGCTGAACTGCGAGTACTCGACCGCGGCGAGCGGCACGAGCGTGCCGCTGCTGAACGGCGTCGAGGGCATCGGCACGGTCGGCGGGCTGAAGGTAAACGGCAGCCTGTCCTGCACCGATGCGGGGACGGTGAACACGTGGGAGGCCGACGCGGCGGGCACGTTCGGCGGGTTCACCAGCGCTTCGCTTGGCACCGGCAGTAATGGTTTCCCGTCCCCGGCCTGCCCCGTCCGGGAGACGTTTGACACCTGGCCGGCGTCCTTCACCGCGGTGGGCTACGACGCGGCCAGCGACGCGACCGCGAACTTCACCGCCTCCGACGGAGTGTCGGGTCAGCCGTACATCCTGCTCGGCGCGCCAGTGGCATCATCGAACACACAGGCACTGGCGCCTTCGACCGGCGGCGAGGTGCCGGCCGGGACCACGACCGGTGGCGGCTCGAATGCGGCGGCGGCCGGAGTGTCGCAGGCGACGGCCGGGGATCCGGTAAACACCGAGAACGGTGATTTCACCCAGTCAACACTGATTGTCGAGTCGCCGACGTTCGGGCCGGGCCTGGCGTTCTCCAGAACCTATGACGCGGATGTGGCGGAGCAGCAGACGCAGGCGGGGACGCCGGGTCCGCTCGGTTACGGGTGGACTGACGACTGGGCGGCGTCGCTGACCGCTGCGACCTCAGTGCCGGGCGACATCTACACGATCGCCGGGCTTAGGACCAATAGCGGGAGTAGGTGGCCCGGCGACGACTGCCACGGCCGGGCAAACCGCCGGCGTGGTCTTCAACGGGGGGAATAGCTATATCGCTGACTCCTGGGGGAACCGAGTGCTGGAGGTCGCTGGGGCGAACCAGACCCAGTGGGGCATCAGCATGACCAAGGGCGACATCTACGTGATCGCCGGCAGCCCGACCGGAGTGGCTGGCGATTCGGGTAACGGCACGGCCGGGCCAAGCTCTCTGCTGAATTACCCGACGGGCGTCGTCAGTCGACAACAGCGGGAACGTGTTCATCGCCGACAACGGCAACAACCGGGTGGTCGAGCTGGTCGGCCTCAGCGTCCACCGCATGGGGCAACATCTCCAGTCCGGTCGCCGATGACATCTACACAGTAGCCGGAAGCGTGTCCGGCGCATCGGGTGTCGGGGGTGACGGCAAGGCAGCCACTTCCTCCGACCTTGACCAGCCGAACAACGTGTTCATCGGCGGGAACGCCGGATCGAACCTCTACATCGCTGATAGCGGGAACAACCGGATCCAGATGGTCTCGCCCTCGGCGCAGACTAAGTGGGGCCAGACGATGGCGGCCTGGGACGTGTACACGGTGGCAGGCAGCTCGTCCGGGGCGTCAGGGGACACCGGGGACGGCGGCGCGGCCACGTCGGCCAAGCTGGACTTGCCCGAGGACATGACGATCGACACCTCGGGAAACCTCGAGATCGCCGACACCTATAACTGCCGGATCCAGGAGGTGGCCAAAGCCAACGGCGATCAGTGGGGCAACACCACCTCGTTCACCGCCAATGACATCTACACCATCGCCGGGAGCTCGTCCGGCACGTGCGCACTTGGGTCAGATGGCGGGAAGGCGACATCTTCAGACCTGAATGACCCCTACGGAGTAACGTCATCCGGCACCGTCGGCAACCTGTATATCTCCGACGCGGGCAACAACCGGATCCAGGAACTGTCGGCGAGCACGAGCAGCCAGCACGGTCAGTCGATGACGAAGGGAGACATCTACACCGTGGCCGGTAGCTCGACCGGCACGGCGGGCAGTTCGGGGAACGGAGGCCCGGCGACGAGCGCGCTACTGGCCGGCCCCGAGGCAATCGCCAATGATGACAGCAACGACGTATTCATCGCTGACACGAACAATCACGAGATCCGCGAGGCTAGCGGTTCCTCGCCGTACGACATCACGGACGTGGCGGGCAACGGGTTCAACGTGCAGACGACCGGCAACAACGGACCGGCAATCGGGGGCGGGCTGGACAGCCCGATGGGCATGACCTCCGACCCGCAGGGTGACCTGTACATCGCCGACTACGGCAACTGCCGGGTGCAGGAGATTGCCGCCTCTAATCACACCCAGTGGGGGATCGCCATGACCGCCGGCGACGTGTACACCGTCGCCGGTTCGGCTGCCGGGAGCTGCGGCAATTCCGGCAACGGCGTGGCGGCCACCTCGGCTCTGATAGGGATTCCGTGGTTCCTGGCCACCGACTCGGCCGGTGACTTGTACATCGGCGACTACAGCAACAACCAGGTCCGGGAAGTAGCGGCGACCACACATACTCAGTGGGGCCAGTCGATGACCGCCGGCGACATCTACATCGTGGCCGGCAGCACCAAAGGGAACCTCCGGGAGCAGCGGTCTGGGCGGCCCGGCCACCTCCGCGCTGCTGAACACTCCCAACCAGATCGCCACCGACTCGCAGGGCGACTTGTACATCGCCGATAACTGCGAGGTTGAAGAGATTTACAACGGCGGCCAGTCGTGGGGTCAGACGATGACCGTCGGGGACATCTACAACGTGGCCGGCGACGGCCCCAGCGAGTGCGACGGCGCCGGCGACGGGAACGGGTTCAGCCCGAACGGCACGAAGGCCACTAGCGCGCTGCTGGCTCCGTCCGGCGTGGCCATGGACGCGGCCGGGAACCTGTACATCGGCGACAGCGCAGCGGCCGAATCGAGGAAGTCGCTGCGGCTACTCACACCCAGTGGGGCCAGAAGATGACTGCCGACGACATCTACAACGTGGCCGGACAATATCACGGGCAATCTGCGGGAACAGCGGAAACGGCGGCCCGGCGACCAATGCGCTGCTCGGTAGTTGTACGGGCATCGCCATCGACTCCGCCGGCGATCTGTACATCCCCGACCCCAACGACAACCAGGTCCGCGAGGTTGCCGCATCTATCGGGTACCCAGTGGGGCCAGCAGATGACAGCGGGCGACATCTACACCATCGCCGGCTCCGCATCGGGGACCGGGGGCAACTCCGGAGACGGCGGCCCGGCAACCAAGGCGAAGATCAGTGTGGCGAAGCCACCACGACCCCGCCGGAGATGTGTTCATCTCCGACTACTCAAACAACCAGATCCGTGAGGTCACCGCCACCTCCACGACGTCGTTCCCGGTCTCGCCGGCGGTGTCCGGCAACATCCTGGTGACGCAGCCCGGCGGCGCACAGGTCACCTTCTATGCCGAGTCGGGCGGACAGTGCACTTCGCCGCAGGTGAGCGCGGGCGGCTACTGTGTGCTGCCGGTCAACCAGGGCGCCACTCTGACCAGCAACAGCAGCAACGACACCTACACCTTCGTGCCTTCGCCCGGCTCCGACAGCTACACCTACTCGTGGAACGGGCAGCTGATCTCCGAGACCGACACAGCCGGGAACACGCTGACGATCACCTACGACTCACCCGCGCCGGGATCAGCGGTATCTGGTGACTCCAGCGAGGTGTGCCCCTCGACGGCGACCACCTGCGAGACGATCAAGTCGGCGTCCGGCCGGGCCCTGGTGCTCGGGTCGAATTCCAGCGGGTTCGTCACCTCGGTCACCGATCCGATGGGCCGGCAGTGGACCTACGGTTACACCGGGTCGAGACCTGACCTCGGTCAAAGACCCAATGACCAACGTCACCAGCTACACCTACGGGCAGGGCAGCAACGGCCCGCTGCAGGCCAATGACCTGCTCACCATCACCGAGCCGAACGCCCAGCTCTGGCGGCCCCGACGCCGGCGATGCCACGGTCAACGTCTACAACGCTGCTAATGAGGTCACGTCCCAGACCGACCCGATGGGCTTCAAGACGACCTTCAACTACTGCGTCAACCAGCTGGCCGGCGACTGCATGGACTCCGCCACCGGCAACGGGTTCGTGTCGGTCACCGACCCCGACGGCAACACCAGCGTCTACGACTACGACCAGGGCACCCTGGCCGCCCAGTCCGCCTGGACCGGGGCACCGGCGCAACGCTAACCTCCGAGGACGACAACACCCCCGACACGACAGCGGGCGGGACCAGCGGCGGCACACTGCTCGACACCACCACCACGAATGGCGACGGCACCACGAGCGTCATACGCCTACGACACCGACGGGAACCCCACTTCCAGCACGTCGCCTGGCGCGAATGCGGCACGCCGGTCACCACGACGACCGCTTACACCAGCACGCTCCAGAGATCAGACTGCAGCGGGACGGCGGAAGCGGCTCGACGGCCAGCTGCACGCAGGACCCGGGCCCGCCGCCGGTGGCGCCAGGCGGTGTGATTACTCCGCCGTCGTCTGCGCCGCCGCTCGGGCTGACGTACACGCTGTATGACACCGACGGCAACGAGCTGTACACCACTACCGGGCGTCTACTAGCCTGCCGGCAGCTACCAGTACTCCCAGACCACCTATCAGCTGTTCAAGGACAACAGCGTTACCCTCAACGGCACGAACATCTCCTGCACCAACACCCCGCCGTCCGCGTCGCTGCCATGCGCCACGATCAACGCCGACGGCGTGGTCACGCAGCTGGAGTACGACGCGCAGGGCGACCTGATCCTGTCGTCCACGCCGGACGGGAACAGCGGCGGCCAGCTCGCCACCACGACCTACACCTACGACAGCGACGGCGAGCAGCTGACCGAGACGGCGCCGGACGGGAACGTCTCTGGCGCGAACGCCGGCAACTACACGACCACCACTGCGTGGAACGCCGACGGCGAGCAGACCTCGGTCACGCAGGGCAACGGCAGCGGGCTACACCGACACGCCGCGGACCACCAGCTACACCTACGACGGCGACGGCAACCAGACCAAGGTCAAGGACGCCCGCGGCTACACCACCACGACCGCCTACAACGCCGACGATCAGGCCGACCCTCGTCACCAACCCTGACAGCGACGCGACGCTGACCTGCTACGACGGCGACGGCAATGTGGCGCAGACTGTCCCGCCGGTCGGCGTCGCCGCGAACAGCCTGACCGTCGCGTCATGCCCGACCGTCTACCCGGCCGGATACAGCGACCGCCTGGCCTCGGATGCGACGATGTCGCACGTACAACGCCCTCGGCAAGATGACCCAGCAGACGACCCCGGCCCCGGCAGGGCAGTCCGGCTATGAGACCACGACCTACACCTATGACGGCGACGGCAACCTGCTGACCACGACCGCGCCCGCCGGCCAGCGAACGGCGGCAGCAACCAGGTCACAGTCGACACCTACAACAACGCCGGCCAGCTGGCATCGCAGACCACCGGGTACGGTACCTCCGCGGCCTCGACGGTCAGCTACTGCTACGACCCCGACGGCGACAAGACCGCGGCGATCTACGCCGACGGCAACACCGGCGGCACGGCGGCGTGCTCGACCTCATCGCCATGGACGGTGCACGGCTCTCGCCGCAGGCGAACTACCAGACCACCTACGCCTACGACTCGGCCGGCGAACTGGTCTCCACGACCACCCCGACGACCACCGCGGCACCCAACGGCGCGACGACGACCTCTGACCTACGACCCGGCGGGGAACAAGCTGACCAGCACGGACCCGGACGGGGTCACCACCACCTGGACCTACACGCCGCTCAACCTGCCAGCGACCGGTCGTTACTCCGGATCGTCAGCCCACTCGGTGACCTACTCCTACGACGCCAGCGGCAACAAGACCGGTATGACCGACGCCACCGGCACCTCGACCTACGTCTACGACTCGTTCGGGGAGCTGACCTCCGCGCAGAACGGCGCCGGGCAGACCAGTCGGGTACGGCTACAACGCCGACGGTGACGTCACCGGGATCACCTACCCGCTGCCCTCGACGGCGACCTGGGCCACCACCGACACCGTCTCCTACGGCTACGACAACGCCGACACGCTGACATCGGTGACCGACTTCAACGGCCATCAGATCAGCATCGGCAACACCGCCGACGGGCTGCCCGACTCCGTCGGCGCTCGGATCGACCGGCGACACGATCACCACCACCTACGACAACACCGACAGCCCGTCCGCGATCACGCTGAAGAATCCAGCTCCACGCTGCAGTCCTTCACCTACTCCGACTCCCCGGCCGGAACGATCCTGTCAGCGAGACCGACACCCCGTCGTCGCCGCAGTCCCCGGCCGCCTACACCTATGACGCTCAGGGCCGAGTCACCTCCGATGACTCCCGGCACCGGGTCCGCGCATGAACTACGGCTTCGACGCCTCCGCCAACCTGACTACCCTGCCCACCGGCGCAACCGGCACCTACGACGACGCCGGGGAGCTCACGTCCCAGACCCTGTCCGGCACGACCACGAACTACACCTACAACGCCGACGGCGAGCGGCTCACCTCGACTCAGGGATCGACCACCGAATCAGCCGCGAACCTGGAACGGCGCCGGGCAGCTGGCCACATACAGCGACAGCGGCCGCCGACATGACCGCCGCCGACCTATGACGGCAACGGGCTGCGTGCTTCCACCACGATCACTCCGTCCGGCGGTCGGCGACCACTCAGGGATTACGTCTGGAACACCATCCGCGCAGGTGCCCCAGCTGCTGATGGACTCCACCAACGCCTACATCTACCACGGCGACCGCTCGCGCCGGCCGAGCAGGTCAATCTGTCCACTGGGGCGATTACCTACCTGGTCAGCCGACTCCCTCGGCTCGGTTCGCGGCATCGTCAGCGCCACTGGCGCACTGACCGGCACCACCAGCTACGACGCCTGGGGCAACCCGCTGACAGCCGGAGGCCTCACCGCGGCAACGCCATTCGGCTTTGCGGGCGGCTACACCGACCCGATGGCCTCGTCTACCTGATCAACCGGTACTACGACCCATCACCGGCCAGTTCATGTCCGTCGATCCGTCGCTCGCAGAGACGCTGGAACCGTACTCCTATGGCGCGGATAACCCGGTAACCAATATCGATCCCGATGGCTGCCATTGCATTAGCGATGCCGGGATCTACTACAAGGAGACCATGGTCAACCGTAGCTGGATCTTCCCAGCTGGCATGGAATACACCGACGGGCCGGCGCCGTACAACAGGACTGGGCCACCTCAGTGAACAAGGAAAAAACGCATGGCGTCAACGCGAGCATCTCGGGGAGCGTGGAGTTCTCCGAAGGCGCCATAATTGAGCAGGCAAAGGTAACGTTCGGCATCACCGTGTCAAGGTCAGTTTCTACTACGGACAATGTTGGCGCCACCGATAAAACACCCAAGGGCGAGTACGCGCACTATCAGTGGGCGGTATGGGGGTACAAAATCAGGTGGAGGAAAGTGTACGACTATGGAAACTGCAAGACGACGACGCTTGGATCAGGAGTCGCGTATCTTCCTAACCGGCACAATCAGGGGTGGCACGTTTGGAACAGCAAGCATGCAAACTGAGACTAGAAGCCCGCATAGGGCCACTTCACACGTCCCTGGGAGGCTGCCGGGCTAGTCGGCGATAGCGCGGCCTAGCACGGCAATGAACTGGGACACCTAACTCATTGACGTGAGGTGAGCCACGTTGTGATCACATTGCCGGATAGGCTAGATGGCTTTAGTTCGGTGAAAGGTACGCACACAAGTGTTATGAGGAATACCTACCGTTGGCATCACATCGCGACGGCAACCAGCTTCGCTGTCAGCGCTTGTAATTACTGCTAATACTGCGTGCGCCGGACCTGAGCGCGCGGGAAAGAAAATCACAACTATAGCGGAGCCGAACTCGACAGCGAGCCGAGAAATGCCTTAGTAATTCGTGGACGCCAATCGGTTTAACAATCTACAAATGCAGCGTGAACTGGTCGGGGTCGCGGTCGGGGCGGTCGGGGGCTGGCGCCGCGGGGTGGCCGACGCCGATGGCGCCCATGGGTTCCCAGTCGGCTGGCAGGCCGAGCGCTTCGACGGTGACTTCGCGGCAGAACAGCGTGCTGGAGATCCAGCACGAGCCCAGGCCCTCGACGGCGAGGGCGACGAGCAGGTTCTCGATAGCGGCGCCCATCGCGACCAGGAACATCGCCCGCTCGGACGCGTTCCGCCGCCCGTCCGGGTAGGTATGCGCCGCATCCGCGACCAGGCACGGCACGATGATCAGCGGCGCCTTTCGCAACGGCTCACCCCGCCGGACCCGCCGGGCGATCTGCTCGGCCGTAAACCCGTCCGCAGCCAAGTCAGACTTCCAGGCCGCGAGCATGTCATCGAGCAGCCGAGTACGCGACTCCGCCGACTCGAGCACAGCGAACCGCCACGGCTCGCTGTGATGCGGGGCCGGCGCGGTGATCGCGGCCGCGATCGTCCGCCGCACCGCAGCCGGCGACACCGGCGCCGCAGTGAACTCCCGCACCGTGCGCCGTGCAGTCAGCACGTCGGCCGCGCCGAGCCGGAACATGTCCTCCTCGGCCGGCCGGATCAGCGCCGCGGCGCCCGGCCCGGCAGCGTCGGTGACCAAGTCAGACAGCCCGCGCACGATCGCCACCGGAACGCCTGTCGTCTTCTGCTTCACCAAATCGGCCGCTGCGGCGATCTCGTCCGCGACCGCTGCGATCGTCACCTCCAGCAGGTTGCCGAAGGTGTCCGTCTGACCCCGGTGATCACGCACGGGGACGACGCCCGCCGCGCCGATCGCAGTGTCGGTCTGGCCCGCCCGCCAGGGCCGGCCCATCGTGTCGGTGATGATCACGCCGAGCCGGACGCCAGCTCGTTCGGTGACGCTCTTGCGCAGCGCCTCAGCCGACGCGTCAGGATCGACCGGCAGCAGCACCAGGGTGCCCGGCTCGGTATTGGACTCGTCGACGCCTGCCGCAGCCATCACCAGGCCGTGCCGGGTCTGGCTGATCGTGGTCGGGCCGCGCCGCGCGACGATCCGCACCGTCTCAGCCCGGATCGCGCTGTCCCGATCGCCCTTCACCACCCGGTCTTCAGCCTTGCTGACGATCTTGGAAGTGACCACCAGGATGTCACCGTTAGCTAGCCCAGGCCCGGCCAGCGCTGCGTCGCAGATCAGCGTGCCCAGGTCTGCCCCGGCCTCGATCTCCGGGAGACCAGTGACCGGCAGGACGCGAACCTCGGCCGGCGCAGGCGTGAACTGCTGCGCCGCTCACTTGCGGACCGCCTGCGCCAGCTCGACGGCGGCCCTGGCGATCTCCGCCGAGGTCGCAACGTTCGTCATGTACAGCGGCCGGTTGCGAACCTCGATCCCGGCCAGCTCGGGCGCGTCGACGGCGTCCTTGTCCTGCTCATCGACCAGCCAGCCGTCGAGCAGGTCCGGCCCGTAGTGCGCCGCGACCGCGGTGGCAGTTGTCGCGACGCCGATCGCAGCCAGGCACGCATCGGCCATCCCGCGCACCGGCGCGCCGCCGATGATCGGCGAGACGCCGACTACAGTCTGCGCTGCCACGGCGTCGGCGATGCCAGGCACGGCAAGGATCACGCCGATGCTGACGACCGGGTTCGACGGCGGGAACAGCACGAAGTCCGCATCCGCGATCGCCTCGAGGACGCCGGGCGCCGGGCGTGCCTGCGCGGCCCCGACAGCTTCGATCTTCAGGGCGGGAACGCCCGCGTGCAGGCGAACCCACCACTCCTGGAAATGCAGCTCTTGCTCGATACCGTCGAGCCGGACGGTCACGTGGGTACGTACCGGGTCGTCCGACATCGGGAGCAGCGTGACTCCCGGCTGCCAGCGTTCGCACAGTCGCCTGGTCACCGCCGACAGCGGCAGCCCCTCACCGAGCAGCTGAGCGCGCAGAATGTGCGTCGCAATGTCCAGGTCACCGAGGCCGAACCAGTCCGGTCCGGCGCCGTAGGCGGCCAGTTCGCCGAGCACGATGTGGCTCTCGCCCGCTCGCCCCCAGCCCTGTTCCTCGCTGATGCCGCCGCCAAGTGTGTACATGACGGTGTCGAGGTCCGGGCACACCGGCAGGCCGAACGGCGTGAAGTCGTCACCGGTGTTGCCGATCACCGTGATGTCGGCATCCGGCACCGCCGCGCGCAGGCCGCGCAGGAACCTGGCGGCGCCAACCCCGCCGGCCAGAACTGTGATGCGCATGCTCGCAAGTCTCCCACCAAGTGCGAGACCGCCCGGCGACGCCTTGCGAAAACCGCGCGCGTGCGGGCTGCAGTGACCCGGTAGCCGGCGTTCCCCTAGAAAATCTCAGGCCGGATTTTCACCTCATCCCAGGGCAACCGGGCTGCCAATACCACGTATCTCCCTTGACGAGGCGCAAGACACGCGCGTGTAATTTCACCCATGTAATTCTCGCGGCAAGGCAACGTGCGGGCGAGACCAACGGGGACCGAGGGCAGGAGGTGCGCGGTGGGAGACGTCATCGTCTCGCTGGTGCACGACGCGCTGGGCATCGGCGCAGATGATGTTGAAGAGCAGAGCTGGCAGGATCGGGCGCTGTGCGCGCAGACCGATCCGGAGGCGTTCTTCCCCGAGAAGGGCGGCTCGACAAGGGAGGCCAAGCGGGTCTGCCGTAGCTGCGAGGTGCGGGCCGAGTGCCTTGAGTACGCGCTCGGACACGACGAGCGCTTCGGGATCTGGGGCGGGCTGTCAGAGCGTGAGCGCCGCCGGCTGAAGCGGGCGGCGGTCTAGAGGTCGCAGGCGGTTGAGGCGGTGTCTGCCTAGTCGGGTCAGTCGGACTGCCCATCCGGTTGAGCCAGATTCGCGTATTGTTCACGGGAACCCCTACCAGGGCCAGCCGGCACGCCACGTGCCATCCGTCCCGCTAGCGAACCTGGACACAAGCGAAAATCCTTGTCGCCAACTGACTCAAGCCCCCAGCACGTGGTAACCGCGGTGATCGTCACGCACGACGGTGCCGCGTGGTTGCAGCATCTGGTCGATGCGCTGAACGAGCAGACCAGGCCGGTGCAGCGGGTAGTCGCGGTGGACACCGGTAGCCGCGACCGCAGCGGCGCAGTGCTAGCAGCCCAGTTCGGCCAGGGCGCAGTGTTCGGGATGGACCGCAGCGCGGGCTATGCGGCAGCCGTGCGGCGCGCGATCCAGCACAAGGCGGCTAGCGTTCCGGTTCCCGCCGGGGCCGGCAGCGTTCGCGTCCGGCGGCGGGGGGGGCCACCGCGCGCGGCGGGGGCGACCAGGTCGAGTGGCTCTGGCTGCTGCACGATGACTGCGAGCCGGCCGCAGACGCACTGGAGCAGTTGCTGCGCGGCGCCGCGGAGACGCCGACGGCCGGCGTGCTCGGCCCGAAGCTGATGGACTGGACCGACCGCGACGTGATCGTCGAGGCCGGGGTGGCGCTCGATACGGTCGGGCGCCGGATTACCGGCATCGAGCCACGCGAAGTCGACCAGGGTCAGCACGACGGTGACCGGGACGTGCTCGCAGTCTCCAGCGCGGGGATGCTGGTCCGGCGGGACGTCTGGGAGCAGGTCGGCGGCTTCGATCCCGGCATGACGCTTGTTCGGTGAGGACATCGACTTCTGCTGGCGGGTGCATGCGGCAGGGTTGCGCGTTCGCGTGGTCACTGACGCCGTGGTGTTCCACGCCGCCGCGGCTAGCAAGGGCCGGCGGGCCGTCTCGGTCGGGCGGCGGGCGCGGTTGCTCGATCGCCGAAACGGGCTGGTCGCTCTGCTCGGTAATCTGCCTGCCGGGCCGATGCTCACGTCGCTGATCGGCAACCTGGCGCTGTCGCTGCTGCGGACCGTGTTCTATCTCATCGCCAAGCGCCCGACTGCGGCGCTGGACGAATCGGCAGCAGTACTCGGGGTGGCGGGTCACCCGCTCCGGCTTGCAAAGGCCCGGCGATTGCGTGCCCGCGGCCGGCGTGCCGCTTACGGAGCGCTTCGCGGCGACCTGCTGGCGGGTCATTCGATCCGGCGCGCGGCTGAGTTCGCGGCATCGGTGCTGTCCCGGACCTCGCACGCAGGATCTGGCCGGGGCTCATCACGCCAGCGACGATCCCGACGAAGACGAGTCGCTGCTGACCGACAGCGGCGTAATCCAGCGGCTGCTGACCAGGCCGGGCGTCCTGCTGGTGCTCGGGCTGATCGCCATCACTATCGCCGCCGAGCGCTCGCTGATCACTAGACGGCACTCTCGGCGGCGGTGCGCTGGTCCCGGCTTTCGAAGGCGCCTCCGGACTATGGACGCAGTTCCTGCAGGCCTATCACCCGGTCGGGGTCGGCTCGACGAGCGCGGGCCCGCCGTACGTCGGCCTGCTGGCGTTGCTGTCGACGGTGCTGCTCGGCAAGCCGTGGCTGGCAATCGACGTGCTGCTGCTCGGCTGCGTGCCGCTGGCGGGCTGCACTGCGTTCCTCGCGCTGCGCCGGGTAACCCTGTCGGTGCCGGTACGAGTCTGGGCGGCCGCTTCGTACGCCTTGCTTCCAGTAGCGTTCGGTGCGATCTCGGCGGGCCGGCTCGGCAGCGCGGTCGCGTTCGTGCTGATCCCCGTCATCGGGATGCTGGCGGGCCGGATGTTCAGCGAGCCGCCAAAGATCGCGCGCAGGGCTGCGTGGGCGACCGGGCTGACGATCACGGTCGGTGCCGCCTTCGTTCCGCTGCTGTGGCCGATGGCCGTGGCCGGCGCCATGCTCTCGGGCCTGGCGCTGCGGCGATCGGTTCCGGCGTTGCTGCGCAACCTGGCCATCGTCGTGGCGACACCGCTGATCTTGCTGCTGCCGTGGCTGATCCAGTTGCTCGCGCACCCGACCCGGCTGTTGCTGGAGATCGGACTCCAGCAGCCGGGCCTGGCGGCGCGGGACTTGCCGGCCAAATCGCTGCTGCTGCTCAGCCCCGGCGGGCCCGGCCTGCCGCCGTACTGGGTCAGCGCCGCACTGGTGCTGGCCGGGCTGGCGGCACTGCTGGCATCCGGGCGGCTGAAGCTCGTCGTGTCCGGCTGGAGCGTGGCGCTGCTGGGGTTCGCGGCCGCGCTGCTTGCCGGCCGCACCGTGGTCACCGCGCCGGGCGGGCAGGCGGTGAGCGCCTGGCCAGGCGTGGCACTTGCGGTCGCCGCAGGCCGGCTTGCTGCTTGCCGCCGCGGCGGCTGCGGACTCGGTCAGCGGGGCAAGAACCGCTGGCGGACGAGCGGCGGCTGCAACAGGCGGGCGTTCGGGCGGCCGGCGGCAGCCCGCGGCCCGCAGAGTGCCGATGGCGATCCTGGCGCTGGTGGCGTGCACGGCGCCGGTGCTGGCGGCCGCCTACTGGCTGATGAACGGGGTGAGCGGACCGATAGGTGCGGCCCCCGGTGAGATTGTGCCGTCTGTCGTGGCTACTACGGCCGGCGCTGGCCGGGCGTTGCGGACGCTGGTGCTGACCGGATCCGGGCGTGGCGGCGAGGTTTCCTACCTGCTGTTGCGTGGCGATAGCCCGGAGTTCAGCTATCCGGACGTGTCGCAGGACCCGGCCGCGCAGGCGGCGCTGAACAAGGCGGTGGCCGCGCTGGTCGCGCCGGGCGGCGGTGAGGCAACGGATCAGAGCCAGTTGCTCGCCCGGTTCGATATTGGTTTCGTGCTCATGCGGGCTCCGATCGACGGAGGCCTAGTCTCCGTGCTTGACGGCGTGACGGGGCTGACCGAAGTCAGCATGACGGGGGCGTTCGATCTGTGGCGGCTGAGCGTGCTCCCGTCGCGGGTCAGCGTCGTGGAGCCATCGGGTGCTGTGGTGGCCGTCGGCTCGGGTTCCATTGGCGTGGCGGGCGCGATAGCGCCCGCCGCTGGCGGCACTCTCTTGCTGTCCGAGCCGTCCGGTGGCTGGTCGGCTTCGGTTAACGGGCACGCGCTCACCTCTGTCGGCTCGCCGGCTGGCAGCTGGGCACAAGCGTTCAAGCTGCCGCCAGGTGGCGGGACGCTGAGACTCAGCCGAAATGCGCTGTTGCATAACCTGCTGATGATCTTGTACTTGATCGCGTTCGTGGTCGTGGCCGCTCTGGCGCTGCCGGGCATCAGGTCGACAGCGGAGTTGGAGGCCGCTGCGGCTGCCGTGGCAGGTATTGGCCTCGAAGACGACACTGAGGCCGGCGCCGACGACCTGGCTGATCGGGAGCCTGTCCGGCCCGGTGCTGGCCGTGCCGGTGCTGGCCGTGCGGGCACTGGCCGTGCGGGTGCTGGCCGCGCGGGTCTTGGGCTGCGAGCAGGCCGGAGCCGGCGGGACACAGCCGCGGCCGGCCCGCGGGCCGGGCGGCGTGGCCATGCGGGCGGGGCCGGCGATGGTGGCCCGCCTGGCGAGAGTGACCGGCCGGTAGCGCCCGGCAGCCTGATGGCGCCGAGATTCCGGCCGGGGCAGGCCAGACGCGCTCGGGGCGCAGAGGCATCGCGACTGCACTCCCGGCGCGGCTGGCGGGCAGGTCCGAAGCTGGACGCTCGGGCGCCGGACGGACGGCCGCGGCAGCGGCGGGTGCAGCCGGGGCCGGCGTTAGTTCCGTCGGTGCAGGCATAGCCGGTGCAGGTGCTTCGGTGCCGCCGCAGCTGGCGCCAGGTCCGCGCAGGGTGGCTGCGGCCTGGCCCGCAGGCCAGCCTGTCAGCCGCTTTGTCAGCGGCCCGCCCAGCCGGAACCGCTCCGTGATGACCGGCCAGTGATGACCGGTCGGTCGAGTGACCGTATGCCGGTGGGTGGACCCGGCGGGGAGACCCGTACGCCGCTGGCCAGGACCCGTATGCCGCCGGCGTGCGGACCCGGATTGGCGGTCAGCGCCCGGCTCGTCATACAGCGAGCCCGCGCGACGTGCCGCGCCGTCGCCGTCCGGAACGCCCTACGACGAGCCCGCCGCGGCCCGGCCGGCCGGAAACTGGTATGCCGGTTATGACGGCGATACCGGCTACCGCGGGAGAATCGGGCTACCGCCAGGACACTAGCTACGACCGCGGCTCCGGCCACGGCTCGCGGACGCGGGCTATAGCCGGGACTCTGGTTACGGCCAGGATCCGCGCTACGACCGGGACTCAGGTCACGGTCAGGGCTCCCGCCACGGCCAGGACAGTGGTTACGACCGCAACGCCGGCTACAGCCCGTCTGGCTACGAATCGGATCGCGGCTCGGGCGGCGGCTTCACCGGTCGTGACTATTCCGAGCCCGGTTATCGCGATGGCGGCGGGTACGCCGATCCGGCCGGTTACAGCAGGTCAGGCGAGCACCAAACGCGTGGCCTGGCGGCAGCGCAGGGCTCCGGACTTCAGCAGCACGGCTGGCCGCAAGATGATCAGCAGCACGGCTGGCCGAGCGACTTCAGAGGACCAGCGGGAGGGAGGATCGGCCGATCAAGGCTGGTATCCGCCCAGCCAGGAGGCTCGGCCAGATCAGTCAGGGCTACGGTGACGCGCTGGAAGCCCTGCCACCGGTCGAGGAAGTCCATCACGACTGGTCGGCTGGACGTGACAGCGGCTCACGAGGCTGGGCGCCTGGGCAGGACGAAGAAGGGGAAGCCCTGGTAAGGCGCTTGCGTTATCGCCGGGCGATCTTCGCTGCGGTCGTCGTCGCGGCCCTGGGCGGGATTTACGCCGGCGCCGGTGCGGTCCATCCCGCTGCCGCCGTCGCGCGGTCCGGTGATACTGCTCGCGTTGCCGTATCGACAGCCACCCGGGTCTGCGCCGCACCAGGCTCGGCGGCGCCGACTGCGGCGTCTGTGGCAGTGACCGCGATGCCGGATTCGTCGGCCGCGGGCCGCGCCGTAATCACGCGGCTGACTCCCGGCGGCGCGCACGTCGGCGGGCCCGGTTGTCGCCACCGACAGCCAGCCGGGCGTACTGCAAGTGTCCGCCGTCAAGGCGGCCGCGCCGCTGACGAAGGCGGAGCAAGCAGGTCAGCCTGGCTCCAGCGCCGAACGTCACGACGCAGGACGCGCAGGGCGGCGTCGCAGTCAACGCCATCGGCGCGATGGCCCAGGGCCTGGAAGTTGAGCAGACTGGCCCCGGCGGCCTGGTCACCGCCCAGTGCGGCGCGCCCGGCACTAGCTTCTGGTTCGTCGGGCCTGGTCAGGCGCCGCCGGCACGATTGACCTGTATCTGATGAACGCGGGCAGCCAGGCGGCTGACGCCGCGGTCTCGGTACTGACTGACGTAACCAAAGGCCCGCCGCTGCTGGGCAACGCCGACAACGGCATCACGGTGCCGCCTCATGGCATGGTCGTGCAGTCGCTCGGCCGCCTGGTGCAGTCGTCCAAGGTCATCGCGCTGAACGTGACCACCAGCGTCGGCCAGGTGGTTGCGGCCGTCAGGGAGAGCCAGTCGGCGAAGCGTGACGGCGACTGGCTGCAGGCCGACGCAGGCGCCCGCCCGGCATCTGGTGATCCCAGGCTTGCCGCGCGCTGCGGGGGCACGTGACCTCTATATCGCCGTGCCGGGCTACCGCCTCGGCCGAGGTGAAGATAACCGCTGTGACTGCCAAGGGTTCTTACCAGCCAACCGGAGGCACCGGGATTGACCTCCTCGGTGGCTCGGCAGTCTCGATCCCCGTGTCGTCGCTGGCAGGCGTGTCGGGCGCCATCGCGATCTCAGCCAGTGTCCCGGTGACGGCGACGCTTGCGGTGCCAGGCGGCCCGGCCGGAACGCTCCGGCGCGCTCGCGGTCAGCGGCGCACCGATCGGAGAGCAAGGCGTTCTGGCCGGCAATCCGGCTCACTCGGCAGGCTCGACCGAGCTGGTGCTGTCGGCTCCGCCGAAGGCAGCCAGCGTCCGGATAACCACCGCGACGTCGACGCGTCGGCTATCGGTCAGCAGGGCACTGTCGTGCAGATCAAGGCCGGATCTTCGGTCGTCGATCCCGGTCAGCCTGCCGCGAGGGCACCAAGGTCGTCGCGTTCGCGCTGCTCGTGACGCCGCTCAACGGCTCCGGCCCGGTCTACGCCGGCCGGATTATCACCACCGGCCGGACTGTGCAGTCGATTCTGCCGGTGCCGCCGTCGCCCACCTGGATACCGCTGCCGGCGGTCAACGAACTCGCTGTCAGCCATCCTGGGCTGACCGCGCATCCGGCTCTCGGACCACCGCGCCGCCGCTACGCCGTAGCGGGCTCACTCCTCGGCGGGGTATCCGGGGTCGACCGTCTGCGGGTCGACGCCGAGCCAGCGCGCGAACTGCTCGACGATGACGTCTAGCACGAGCTCGGCGAGTTCTTCCTCGCCGTCGGCGCGGGCCATCAGCGGGCGCCGGTACAGCACGATCCGAGCGGGCCGTGCTGCCATGCCGCCACGATCGGGCATGCCAGCACGATCGGGCATGCCAGCACGATCGGGCATGTCAGGACGATCGGACATGCCAGGACGACCGGGCAAGTCCGGCCGTCCGGCTGGGTCCGCCGTCGGCTGTGCGGGGACCGGCTGGACTGGCTGAGGCTGCGATGGCGGGGGCGGCAAAGGCGGGGGCTGACTGGACTCAAGCCTGGCCAGCGGCACCGGCTCCGGGTCATCGAAGTCCCCGATGACCGGCGGGATCTCCTCGACGCCGAACTCAATGCCGGACAGTTCGGCATCCCACCGTGGCTCTAGCTGGGAGACGGCGAGCAGGACAAGATCATCGAATCGGTCAGAGCGGCTACGGTACAGCGGCACGCTGGGCGGGACGAGGGACCCGCGCAGCCCGCGGCCGTGCCGGTCCCGCCTGCGGACCCGGCCCGGTGATCGCACGGCCGCCGCCGTCGCTGTCCTGCATGGGAACCGAGCGTATCCCAGCTGCTGAGTGTCAATACCCGCGGCAGCGATCTGGCAGCCGGAGACACGATCGCGCAGTGTGCCCCGGGTGGTGGCGTTACCGTCTGGCGATCGATACCGTCAGCCGTTGTGAGCGTCCATCACGATCCAGCCGTCCCCGGCCTGCCGGTGCCGCCCGCTGTCGGCGACAGTCCGAAACCGGGGTGATCGTCCGTTGACCGCTCGTCAGTGCTCACGGCCCGCCTGCAAGCAGGCTGCCTTGTACACGCTGACCTACGTCTACCGTGACTCGACCGCCGTCCTCGGGCCGCTAGCGGCCTTCGAGGAGCCGCACTGCTATGACCTGTGCGCCCGGCATGCCGACCGGATGACCGCCCCGCGTGGCTGGGAAGTGGTCCGGCTTCCGGTCGGCGAGCCTGACGAGGCCGCTGTAGCGCGATGACCTGGAGGCCCTGGCCAACGCAGTGCGCGAGGCGACGACACCGAGCACGCCGGCCGAGCCGACCGGCCAGGGTGTCGAAGTAGGCCGCCGTGGCCACCTGCGCGTCCTGCGGTCAGCACCGTCAGAAGGCGGGCGGCTCCGGTAGCGACCGTGGTGGGTAGGGTGCAGCAAGAGGTTCGGAGATGCTCGGACCGAGCGGCATCCGGCCATGGTGACTGACTGGAGATGTAATGAAGATCGATAACTGGCTGCTTGACATCCTGGCCTGCCCGAAGTGCCATTCGCCGCTACGGCCGGACGAGGCTGCCAGCGAGTTGGTATGCACTGGTGCGGATTGCGGTCTGGCTTATCCGGTGCGAGATGACATCCCGGTACTGCTGATTGACGAGGCCCGTGACCCGGCGGCTGGCGACTCGCGGGAGTGAGGGTTAATCGCCACTGACGACTTCAAGCCCGCTTCCGGGCGCGGTGGCGCAACCGGCGACGGTGACAGCGGGCATGGCGGCAAGCGGGCAGTAATCGCCGCCCTCTCTGCAAACCTGGGCATTGCGGTCACGAAGTTCGTCGCCTTCGCGATCACTGGGTCGCGCGTCAATGCTGGCGGAGTCCGTGCACTCCGTCGCCGACTCTGGCGACCAGGTGTTGCTGCTGCTGGGTCGCGCCAGGGCGGAACGGGCGGAGACGGAGCAGCATCCGTTTGGCTTCGGGGCCGAGCGCTACTTTTACGCCTTCCTCGTTGCCGTCGTGCTGTTCGTCGTCGGTGCGGTGTTCTCCTGTTACGAGGGCATCGAGCGCATCCTGCACCCGGAGAAGCTCACGTCGGCCGTTGTGGCGTTCGCCGTCCTCGGCATCGCGATCGTGCTTGAGAGCTTCTCGCTGCGCACCGCGGTCAAGGAATCGGGCGAGAGTCGTGGCGACGCTAGCTGGCGCAGCTTCATCCGGCATGCGAAAGCTCCCGAGCTGCCCGCGGTCTTGCTCGAGGACGTAGCGGCGCTAAGCGGCCTGATGTTCGCCCTGGTCGGGCGTCACTCTGGCAACGCTCACCAACGACGACCGATGGGACGGAGCGGGCTCGCTGGCGATCGGGCTGCTGCTCGGCTGCGTCGCCGCGGTGCTGGCGACAGAGATGAAGAGCCTGCTCATCGGCGAGTCAGCCGGAATGGACGTCGAGGCCTCGATCGTGGCTGCTATTGAAGCGAGTCCCGAGGTGGAGCGCGTTATTCACCTTCGCACGCTGCACCTCGGGCCCGGAGACGCTGCTGGTGGCCGCGAAGATCGCGATTCGCCACGACGACTCCGCTGCCAGCGTCGTCGCGGGCATCGATGCGGCGGAACGGCGGATCCGCGCGGCCGTGCCGATCGCGAAGCTAATCTTCCTGGAGCCCGACATCTACCTTGCTTCCCGCGCGGACGTCAGCGATCCGGCATCAGGGCGGCCACCCGGGTCAGCCGCCGCGCTCGCCGTCGTAGCCCACCATCCAGCGCGGGTTGATCCGGACGTAGACGATGTCCGGACCCCAGGTCGAGGGCGACGACCCGTAGTGGCGGGTGAGGTGCTCCTCGATCCAGCTCGCGATCGGTGTGGTCGGCTGTCAGGAACTCCGCGTCGCCGTGCGTGAATACGCCGAACGTGTCGCCTTCCAGGTACGCGGCACTGACCGCCGGCCGGCTCCGCAGGTCGGCCGCCTTCACCGACGAGCCGCTGGTGGTGAATATCCAGCTGCCACGGAGCAGGTGCCCGTCGACTCCGCTGATCCTGGGCCGGCCCGCCGGGCTGACGGTACTGAGCGCGAGCGTCCGCATCCCGGTCAGGCGATCGATCAATTCTCCGGCGGGAACGGAGCGATCGGACGTGATGATCGACTGCAGGTGCTCGCTGGCTTTGCCAAGCGAGCGGTCGAGCAACTGCTGCAGTTGCGCGATGTCGGCTGGTTCCTCGTACATGGATCTAGCTTGGCCTAACTGCCGAGCAGCGCGGTAAGCAAACCGCGCTCGCGTACAGCAGCAAGGTCGCTGTCGCGGGCTGCGTTAGCGCGCACATCGGGATTAAGCGCAACTGCCTCGGTGACAGCCGCGGCGGCCTCGTCGAGCAGGCCGGCGCCAGCCTGCGCGCAGGCCAGGTTATAGCTCGCCATGCCACGCGCAGGGGCCGGCACGCCCAGGGCCGCGGCCGTGGTAACGGCCCGCCTGGCGAGCGAGACTGCCTGCTCCGCCTGTCCGTGGCTCAGGTAATAGCTGCCGAGATGCCCGGCAGGGTGCCAGAACCCGCGGACGATCACTTGCAGCCACAACTGCCTGCCGCGCAGCCATGGATGCCGGGACGGGTCCAGCAGGTCTGCCTCGCCTGCTCTGGCCAGCTCCTCCAGCAGCTCACCGCTGACGCGCCAGCTGTCGCGGCCGACGGCGTCCGCCGGCTGCGCCGACAGCTCGGCGTACAGGCTCGCCGAACTATGATCCACCTCGGTGAAGTCAGGTGGCGCCTGGCCGCTCCTGATGGCCCGCAGCCGCTGGACCTGCTGGCGCCGGAACTCGGTGTTGTGGGCGATGAGCGGGAGTGCTGCCCAGCAAGACGGGTTGCCTGCCTCGTCCTGCGGTGCCGCCGCGAGCAGTACCTGCTCTTCGCCTGCGGCGAAGCTGATCAACCCGGCGATAGCGGCACGCAGCGATGGCACGTCCGTCATGCTGCCGCCTCCGCACTCGGCTTTCGCGCGATGAACATCAGCCGCTCGTCGACCATGACAGTGATCTGGCTGAAGCCGATTGTCTGCAGCCGGCCCAGCATGGACGCGGGGTCGACCGGGTTGTAGGTGTCGTCGGCGTGGAAGTGATGCAGATCGTTGCCGGGCAGGCTGTCCGAGCCGATGAGCACGCCGCCGGGGCGCAGGACCCTGAACGCCTCGGCCAGGATCTTGTTCTGCAGCGCGAGAGTCGGCACGTGATGCAGCATCGTGAAGGTGCCGACCGAGTCGAAAGACGCGTCCGGGTAACCGAGATCGGCACCGCTACCAGTGACGACTTCCACGTTGGTTCCCGCGTAACGCTCGGCGAGCAGAGCGGCGGCGGCCTCGTCGACTTCCACGGCGGTGAGCTTTCCGACCTTGTCG
The DNA here is from genome assembly GCA_963815575.1 of uncultured Actinomycetota bacterium. GTDB lineage: Bacteria > Actinomycetota > Actinomycetes > Streptosporangiales > Streptosporangiaceae > JAJYUU01. The sequence continues at coordinate 210,352 of CAWFHE010000002.1, forward strand.
CGAAGCCAGTCAGTGGCGGCTCCCGGTCCTGGCCCGATCTCCAGCATCGACGCACCCAGGTCGGCGTCACGACTGACAACAGGCAGTACTTCTGTCTGCAGGTACTCAGCCCATTCCGGGCTGCCGCAGACCTTGGCGTGGTTCTCGTTCATGGTCATCAAGCTATGGAGCGGCTGCGGCTGAGCCAAGAGCGTAGGCTGCCAAGCTGTGTCGCAAGACGGTCAGTTGGCGGACGCCCAGTTGCCGGGCGCTCTGGCGCCAGACCAGCCCTGTGTCGCAGACGACTTCGATCCGGCGGCTGCGGTCGCCGTAGTGACGTTCCCTATGCCCAAGGGCCTGGTTTTCGACTGGCACACCCACGTCGACCATCAGCTCGCCTGGGCGGCGAACGGGGTGCTGACCGTGCGGACGGCGGGGTCGGCATGGGTGCTGCCGCCACAGCGCGCGCTGTGGATACCGGCCGGCGTTCGGCACGAAACGCTGTCCGCTGGTGCCGCTACGATGCGGTCGGCTTATGTGCGACCGGACCGCTGCCCCATCAGCTGGGCAGAACCGACGCCGGTATCGGCCAGCCCGCTGCTAAGCGAGCTCATCGGCTACCTGGAGGACCGCGGACTGCCGGCTCGACCGCAGAGCGCGCGCCGAGGCAGTGCTGATCGATCTGCTGCGGCCAGTCGCGATGACCACAGTGGATGTCCGCTGGCCAGCCGACGACCGGGCCAGGCAGGTAGCTGACCGGCTCTCCGAATCTCCGGCTGACGACCGGACCCTGGCCGAGTGGGGCCACGACGTCGGCGCCAGCGAGCGGACGCTGGCCCGCGCCTTCCTGGCCGAGACCGGGGTCAGCTTCGGCCGGTGGCGAACCATGCTGCGGATGCAGACGGCGCTGACCGAACTTGCTGCCGGCGAGCCGGTCGCTGTGGTGGCGCGCCGGGTTGGCTACGACTCGGACAGCGCGTTCGTGCAAGCGTTCCGCCGGGAGACTGGTGTCACGCCAGGTGCTTACTTCCGCACCAGATGAGTGGCGCCGAGCAGGCGTAGTGCCCGTTCCTGTTCAAAATCGAGGGCACGCGCAGGTGGCGGTTGGATCCTGCCGATGCGACGGCCGAACTCAGCCACCTCGGCCCTGACCCGAGGGTCGGCAAGAACGCGGATGCCGAAGGCCAGGGCGACCGGGCTGATGTCGTAGCGGCGCTCTAGCGACAGCCCCAGCGCCACCGCGGCGAGGTCGGCGTCGGTGAACTGGCGGTGCGGGCTTGACGTCGCGGGAGCGGCCAGCGGACGCTGCCGGGCCCGTCCCCGGCCCGCATGGCGAAGCGCCGGGAGCAGGCCGAGCGACTCCCGATATCGGAGCATTCGGGGCGTCATGTCCAGCCGCCTGGCGGCTTCAGTGATCCGCATGCCTTGAATCTTACAATCTCTTGTCAGAAACCGGGCCCTCGACGTGTCATTGGGACCGGTTCTGTCGTACGGTCGTGCTGTGGCGCCGACCCGCCAGACGACCTGAAATCCTGACCAGAAACCTAGGAGCCTGTATGCCTGTCGAGACATCCCGTTCAAGGTCGCCGACCTGTCGCTCGCTGACTTCGGCCGCCGCGAGATCAGGCTGGCCGAGCACGAGATGCCGGGCCTGATGGCAGTGCGTGCCGAGTTCGCTGACTCGAAGCCGCTAGCCGGGGCGCGCATCACCGGCTCGCTGCACATGACGGTGCAGACCGCCGTGCTGATCGAGACTCTTGCCGCCCTGGGCGCCCAGGTGCGCTGGGCTTCGTGCAACATCTTCTCCACACAGGACCACGCGGCCGCTGCCGTGGCAGTCGGCCCGGACGGCACGCCGGACGATCCGCGTGGCATCCCGGTCTTCGCCTGGAAGGGCGAGACGCTGGAAGAGTACTGGTGGTGCACCGAGCAGGCGCTCACCTGGCCGGGGGACTCCGGGCCGAACATGCTGCTCGACGACGGCGGCGACGCCACGCTGCTGGTGCACAAGGGCGCGGAGTTCGAGGCCGCCGGTCAGGTACCGGCTAACCGCGACGACGACCCGGAAGAGTGGGGCGTCATCCTGTCGGTGCTGGCCCGCTCGCTGGCGGAGACGCCGGGCAAGTGGACCGCGATGGCCGCCGAGATCAGGGGCGTCACCGAAGAGACCACCACCGGCGTGCACCGGCTGTACGAGATGGCGAAGGACGGTTCGCTGCGGTTCCCGGCGATCAACGTCAACGACTCGGTGACTAAGTCGAAGTTCGACAACAAGTACGGCTGCCGGCACTCGCTGATCGACGGCATCAACCGGGCGACCGACGTGCTGATCGGCGGCAAGGTCGCGGTCGTCTGCGGTTACGGGGACGTCGGCAAGGGCTGCGCCGAGTCGCTGCGCGGGCAGGGTGCACGGGTGATCGTGACCGAGATCGACCCGATCTGCGCGCTGCAGGCCGCGATGGACGGCTACCAGGTGGCGCGGCTCGAGGATGTCGTCGGCACCGCTGACATCTTCGTCAGCGCGACCGGCAACTTCCACATCATTACCGCCGAGCACATGAGCCAGATGAAGCACCAGGCGATCGTCGGCAACATCGGCCACTTCGACAACGAGATCGACATGGCTGGCCTCGCCCGCCTACCCGGCGTCCGGAAGATCAACATCAAGCCGCAGGTCGACGAGTGGACGTTCCCGGACGGGCACGCGGTGATCGTGCTGTCCGAGGGCCGCCTGCTTAACCTCGGCAACGCCACCGGGCACCCGAGCTTCGTCATGTCCAACAGCTTCACCAACCAGGTCATCGCGCAGGTGGAGTTGTTCACCAAGACCGACGAGTACCCGCTTGGCGTGCACGTGCTGCCTAAGCACCTGGACGAGAGGGTCGCGCGGCTGCACCTGGACGCGCTTGGCGTCCAGCTGACCGTGCTGACCAAGGAGCAGGCTACCTACATCGGTGTCCCGGTCGATGGCCCGTACAAGCCCGACCACTACCGGTACTGACCGGTCCGGCCCGTCCTCTCGGGAGGCCGCTTCGCAGGGTCGTTCCCTCGGCGCTGTCTCCCGGGAGAGTTCGGGGGATCGTCCCGCCGGGTCGACTCCACCCGAGGCGTCGGGGGGTCGCCCGCCCGGGTCAGTACTGTCGTCCGACATCGCCGATCCCGGGCTAGCGCTCGCTGGCCAGCCCGGGATCGCGTGGGCGGAGCGAGCGATGCCAGTCCTCGGCATGCTGCGGGTGTCGTTTGCCGAGCGGCAGCCGTTCGCGGGGCTGACCGTCGCCTGCTGCCTCCATGTGACCGCTGAGACGGCTGTCCTGGTGCGGGCACTGACGGCCGGCGGCGCGCTGGTGCACCTGGCTGCCTCTAACCCGCTGTCGACGCAGGACGACATCGCGGCAGCGCTCGCGGCCGAACCGGGAGTGGCCGTGCAGGCGCGGTCCGGTGTGGACCGCGGCGGCTATTACGAGCACATCCACCGGGTCCTGGACAGCGAGCCTGACCTCGTCATGGACGACGGCTGCGACCTGGTCAACACGCTGCATGAGGCGCGTCCCGAGCTGACCGGCGGCGTGCGCGGCGGGTGCGAGGCTACCTCCACCGGCGCGGCCAGGCTGCGGCGGATGGCGGCTGCCGGATCGCTCGGCTTCCCGGTGGTTGCTGCCGATGTCTCGGCGACCAGGCGGATTATCGACCACAAGTACGGCACCGGTCAGGCCGTACTCGACGGGATCATGCGGGCTACCAACACGCTGGTCGCGGGCAAGACCGTGGTCGTGGCCGGCTTCGGGCCGTGCGGTTCCGGCATCGCGGAGCGTGCACGCGGACTCGGCGCTCAGGTCATCGTCACTGAGGTTGACCCGGTCCGCGCTCTCGGCGCGATCATGCAAGGTTTCCGTGTGATGCCGGTACGCGCTGCCGCGCCGGTCGCTGAGCTGGTCATCACGGCAACTGGTTCGCGCGACGTCATCGGGGCGGCTGAACTCGCGGCTCTCCCTGATGGTGCGATGCTGGCCAACGCCGGCCACTTCGACGTCGAGATCGATGTGCCGGCGCTTGCCGGGCTGGCAACCGAAGTGAATCCCGGCGTCCGTCCGCATGCCGATGAGTACGTGCTCCCGGACGGCCGCCGGCTGATCCTGCTGGCCGAGGGACGGGTGGTGAACCTGGTCGCTGGCGAAGGCAACCCGGCCGCCGCGATGGACACCTCCTTCGCGGTGCAGGCACTCGCCCTTGCCTGGCTTGCCGCGTCCGATCCGGCGCCGGGCGCACGCGGCCGGGTTCTAGACGTGCCCGCGGCGATTGACGCCGAAGTGGCCAGCCTCGCCCTCGCCGCCCTCGGTACGCGCATCGATGAGCTGACGCCGGAGCAGCTGACCTACCTGGACTCCTGGCGGCTCGGTTCCTGACCCTTCCAGGCTATTGGCCAGGCGTCGCAGGCCGGTGGGCAATTATCCCTTTTGCCCGCTGCGTCGACGACTTAGCACCCGAAAGTGTTTTCGCGTACCGGTCATATCGCCAGATAATGTCGCTCGGAGTCGCTCTATCGAGTGCTAGGTCGCTCGGCTCTAGGCACACCGGCCGACTTTTCGCCGTGCGGCAGCTCGCCGTGCGGCGACATCGGTCAGATAATTCAGCCGGGCGGGGCGAAACCGCGCGCCGAGCCGCTCGCAGTCCGCCTCGGTGGAACGTCGGCGTCCGGCAACTGCTTTGCTTCCGGCGGCGGGGCCGGCGGCTGATAGATCGGTGGCGGGGCCAGCGGCTGGTAGATCTGCGGCTGGGCCAGCGGCAGCGAGTCGCTCTGGGTGAGGAGCGGCGGCGGCGAGCTTGGCGGCGCGGAGACCGATGGCGGCCGGGAAGCCCCGACAGCCAGGCCTGCGCCCGAAGCATCACGCTGGCGCCGCACGGCGAGCACTGCGGCAAGGTAGGCGGCCGGCGGAGTGCCGAACGGCGGCGGCGGGCTGACTTCCGCCGCAACCGCGTTGGCTAGCTGGATGCCGAGCGAGTCGCGCGCCTGCGGCGCCAGCTCGCCGTACCGGCGCAGGTAGCTGCCCGCGGCCTCGGCAGTCTGATCTGAGAGCCGGGACAGCTGGAGCGACTGCGCCCAGCCGATCAGCGGCGGCGGCACGACGAGCGAACACAGGCGGCAGCGCCGCTCTGGCTGGCATCCGCTCCTGCAGCACGTAGGTGCCCGCGAAGATGTCGCCGAGCCGCTTGCCCTTGGCCGAGACGATGGACGTGATCAGCGCGACCGGTGCAAGAACGATGTAGATCTCGAACAGGCCGACCAGCGAGCGCACCAGGGCCTGGCGGAACCGTTCCGGGCTACCGTCGTCGCCGACGACGCGCAGGCCGAGCGCCATCTTGCCGAGCGTCTTGCCCCTGGTCATCGTCTCGAACAGAGTCGAATAGCCGACCGTGATGACCAGGTAGCCGCCGATGACCACAGCCGCGACGTAGTCGCCGTTCAGCTGGCCGAGTCGTGCAGGAAGATGCCGACCAGGAGCCAAGCGCCAAGCACTCGCTGCGAGATCAGGTCAATCGCCAGGGCGAGCAAGCGACCGGGAAAGCTCGCGACCGGAAGGTCAAGCACGACGGCTTCGCCCGTAACGACCTCGGACATCTCGCGCTCCTCGCCTGGCCGCCCGCGCACCGCAGGTACGCACGCCAACAGTACCGATGAGCAGCGGCACCGGCAGTACGCTCCAACGCGTGGACGTCGATGCCTTCGTCGCTGCGCACCAGGCGGAATGGGACCGGCTGGACAAGCTCATCAGGCGCCGGCGCAGGCTGTCCGGGGAGGAGATCGACGAACTCGTTGCCAGCTATCAGCGCACGGCCACCCACCTGTCGGCACTGCGCAGCGGCGGGCACGATCCCGCGCTGACTGCCAGACTCTCCGGCCTGCTCGGCCGGGCGAGGGCCGCGGTGACGGGCGCACACACGCCCGGCTGGCGATCAGTCGGGATCTTCTTCGGCGTGGCATTTCCGGCCATGGCCTACCGCTGCCGGTGGTGGTGGCTGGGTACGGCCGCTGCCTCGATCGGGTTCGCGGTCATCGCCGGCTGGTGGATAGCGGACTCGGCCGCTGTCCAGGCCAGCCTGATATCGCACTCGCAGGTGCAGGACCCTGGTGAAAGCCAGTTCCGCAACTATTACTCGCAGGACACCGCCACGTCGTTCGCGCTGAAGGTGTGGACCAACAACGTGTATGTGGCGGCACTGACGCTTGTCACCGGCGTTCTCCTCGGCGTGGGCACGCTCTTGTTGCTGCTGGAAAACTCACTGAACCTCGCCGTCGACGGCGGGCTGATGATCGGCCACGGCAAGGCCGCCGAGTTCTTCGCGCTGATCCTTCCGCACGGCATGCTCGAACTCTCTGCGGTGTTTCTTGCCGCCGGGGCGGGCCTCCGCCTCGGCTGGGCGATCATCGATCCCGGGCCGCGACCGCGATCCCGGGCGCTGGCCGAGGAGGGCCGCGCGACGATAACCGTTGCCCTCGGCTTGATTGTCGTGCTCGGCGTGTCCGGCATCATCGAGGCTTTCGTCACGCCGTCGCCGCTGCCGACGTGGGCCCGGATCGGCATCGGCGCCATTGCCGAGGTCGCCTTCCTGACCTACGTGATCGTCGCGGGGCGGCGGGCCGAGCGTGGCGGCTTGTCGGCTGACATCCGTGAGGCCCCGGACCAGGTCCCCGTCCGCGGCTGACACTGTCACAACTGGCCGGTGCCCTTGAGGCCGAGATAAGCGTCCGCGAGCGCCGCGGGCAACCGGTCTGGCCGGGCGTCGACGACGCCCGCTCCGGCCCGGCCCAGCCTGGCGGCCAGCCGGGTCCGATCAGCCAGAGCGCGCTCAGCCGCGGCCGCCTGATACACCGACGCGGCGTCGCCCCGGGCTTCCGCCATCTCGGCCAGCCGCGGATCAGCAACAGCAGCGATCAGCAGCCGGTGCCGGGCTGCCAGCAACGGGATCTTCGGCAGCAGCCCCAGTTCCAGCGCGGCGGAGTTGAGGTCGGTCATCAGCACGACCAGGCATCGCTGCCTGGCCGTCGCCAGCACTGTGCTGGCAATCAGGCCACCGTCAGACTCGGCAAGCTCCGACTGGAGCACCGCCATCGCGTCAGTCATCCTGGCCAGTACCTGAGTCCGGCTGACGCCGACGACTCTGGCGCGCACCTGCCGGTCTACTGCGATGAGGTCAACCCGGTCGCCGGCCCGCGCCGCGATCGCAGCCAGCAGCAGCGCCGCGTCCAGGTAGCTGTCGAGTCGCGGCAGCCCCGCGACGCGACCCGCGGAGGTTCGGCCGGTGTCGAGCACGATGACGACGCGGCGGTCACGCTCGGGCCGCCAGGTCCGCACCAGGACCTCGGCACGCCGGGCACTCGACCGCCAGTCGATCGACCGGACATCGTCACCGATGACGTACTCCCGGAGCGAGTCGAACTCGGCACCCTGGCCACGGATCAGGCTGCGGTGTTGTCCGAGAAGCTGGCGCAAGACGGCTAGCTTCTGCGGCAAGTACTTCCGGCTCAGGAACGGCGGTAGCACCCGGACCGTCCACGGCACCGCGCGGCTGTCCTGCCTCGCCGCCAGGCCAAGCGGTCCGAGCGAGCGGATAGTCACGAATCCGGCAGCCTTGTCACCGCGCCTGGTCGGCTCGAGCGTCGTGTTCACTGCGACCTGGCCACCGCCCGGGATCTGGACGCGGACCTGGCCGCTGGCCTGAAGGCTGGGCTGCCAGGCATCACGGACAACGCCGCGCAGCGGGCGCTTTCCGGGGTTGGCGACAGTGAGCGTCGCGGTCCCCTGCTGTCCCAGCAAGATAGACGTGTCACCGGACCTGGTGAGCCTCAGCTGCCTGACTCCGGCCGCGAAAATCAGGTCGATGACGACGGCAGCGAGAATCACACCGTCGACCGCGAACAGGCCCGCGGCGGTACGCAGCAAAAGCATGGCCAGCGTGCCGATCAACGCGACGAGAGCGGCGCGCCCGGTGACTGCCATCTGGTGTCGCTACCTCGGCACCGGAACTGAGCTGAGCACGCTTTCGAGCACCCCGTCCGCGGTCACTCCCTCAAGCTCGGCCTCAGGCCTTGGCCGGATCCGATGCCTCAGCGTCGGCCGGGCCAGCGTCTTCACATCATCGGGCGTGACGTAATCACGACCGGACAGCCAGGCCCAGGCGCGGCTGGTCGCCAGCAGCGCGGTACCCCCGCGCGGCGAGACGCCCAGCTGTGCTGCGGCGGACGCCCGGGTCGCGCGGCAGATATCGACGATGTAGCCAGTCACTTCCGCCGACACCTGGACCAGGCTGACCCCGGCGCGGGCGGTTGCCAGGTCAGCGGCGCTGGCAACCTGGCTGATCCCGGCAGTGCCAAGGTCGCGTGGGTCGAAGCCGGCGGCATGCCTGGTCAGGATGTCGATCTCGGCATCCCGCTCCGGCACGTTGACTGCCAGCTTGAGCAGGAAGCGATCGAGCTGAGCTTCCGGCAGCGGGTACGTGCCCTCGTACTCGACCGGATTCTGGGTCGCCGCGACCAGAAAGGGAACGGGCAATGGCCGGGGGACTCCCTCTACTGAGACCTGCCGCTCTTCCATCGCCTCCAGCAGCGCTGCCTGTGTCTTGGGCGGAGTGCGGTTGATCTCATCAGCGAGAAGCAGGTTGGTGAAGACGGGCCCTTCCCGGTATTCGAACTCTGATGTGCGCGTGTCGTAGATCAGTGAGCCCGTCACGTCGCCGGGCATCAGGTCTGGCGTGAACTGCACGCGCTTGCTGTCGATGGCGAGGGTCGCGGCCAGGGTTCGGATCAGCAAGGTCTTGGCAACGCCTGGAACGCCTTCGAGTAGCACGTGCCCCTGGCAGAGCAATGCGACAAGCAGGCCGCTGACGACCTGATCCTGGCCGACGACTGCCTTGGCGACCTCGTCCCGGACGGCGATCAGCGCGCCGCGCCCCACCTCCGCAGATACTGTTTCTGCGCTGCTCACGATGTGCCTACCTCTCGTTCCAGCTCGTCAAGATTGCGCGCCAGGTCGACCAGTGCGCGGTCGGATTCTGGCGGCGGCCCGTACAGCAGCCCGGCGACATCTGACTGCGCCCGCGGCGCCAGGGCGGCAACGACCGCCTGCTGGCTGGCCCCGGCTGGCAGTCCCGCTCGCGGGCTGAGCCGGCTCACCACCCCGTCGCGCAGCGCTTCGGCAGCGCGCGCCCTGGCCCGCCGGGACTGATACAGGCGCGCGTGACCTTCAGCCGTCTCGGCGGCCCGGACTACGACGGGCAGCGGCTCGGCGACCAGCGGCCCCAGCCGCCGCGCCCGCCAGGCCACGGCGAGTAGCAGAGCGACACCGAGCTGTATCGCTATCAAGTACGCAGTCAGCGGCACCAGCCGGTAGAAGGTCGCCGGCCCGGCGGCAGTTGCTGCTGCGGCAGGCGGCGGCACTAGCCAGACGATCCGGCGGCTCGGCATCAAGTCGATGGCGAGCGCCGCGTTGCCCTGGCTAGCCAGTGCGTTGTTGGACAGCGGCGCGCCAGTACCGAGTATGGTCACGAGCCGCCCGCGGACGGTTAGCTGCACCAGGGACGGGTTTCCGCCCACTGGATAACACTGCTGGACCCCGCTGGCCACGCTGCTCGGCACCGCCAGCGTGGTGCCGCCCATATCCGCGGTCCCGGCCAGCACGGCCGGGTACAGCGGGCAGGCCGCCGGGATGCTCAGCACCGGCAGACCCGTGTCAGCAATGCGCAGGCCGGTGCCGAATGCTGCCAGCGCAGTGGCGTCCGGTTCGACAAGCAGCACCGAAGCTGGAGTCCTCGCCAGCGTGGTGAGCTCCGATCTGGAGAGGTTGGCGGGGCTGGTGATCACCAGGGTGGCGTCGGCGGACGCGGCGGTCATGGCGGAAGCGCTACTGGTCACCGGAGTGACCTGGCGGCCGAGTCCGGTCAGCACGTCAGCGAGCGCGTGCGAGCCACTGCCGGCCGTCGAACCGGGACTCAGGTAAGCGTTACCTGGCGGTCGGCTCACCACGCCGATGACGATGCCCGCGATCACGATGACCAGGCAGATCAACAGCACGGGACGCGCTCGCCGCCACCACTGCGCGATCACCGGATGGCACTTACCCGGATCGGAACAGCCTGGATTCGCAGATCGAGTTCCCGGACTCGCTGGTAGCCGTCCAGGCTGCCGGCTCGGCCGCCATACCGCACGTCATCGAACAGGTGCACCGCCTGGCTGAGTGCTGTCGCCTCGGCCGGTATTGCCAGCGCTGTTTCCGCGCCAAGTTCCGCTGCCGTCCGCCCGGCCCGGGCTGGCAGGATCTGCCGGGACTCCAGGTCGACCGCGATCGCCCGGACTCGCTCGATGATGGCGGACCGGTAATCTCCCGCCGTAGCGAACTTGTCGGCGGCTGACCGGTGTTCGGCCGCGCTCAGCTGCGAGCCATCGATGACCGCCCCGCGATAGCTGCGGTCGAGCCTGGCCGGGCCCGCGTAGTACAGGACGGCTCCGACGAGCGCCAGAACGGCGAACCCGAGCAGGATCACCAGCAGCCAGCCGGCGCGGCCCGGCAAGCCGTGAAATGCGAGCGACTCGAACCAGTCCACGAAGCGGGTGCCGAGGCGCGACAGCAGCGACGGATGGTAGATCGGCCTGGCAAGTTCACGCTGCGCGAGCTGGCGGCCCTGCAAGCGCCCGACGGCTGGCCCGGCAGCAAGGCGGCCTGAGCGTCCGTTCAGTCTGGTCAGCCCAGTAAGCCCGGTCAGCCCAGTCAGCATGGCATGCCCTGCTCCCTAGGTCCGGCCTTATGCTCCCGCTGCTGGCGAGCCTGCCGGCGGCCGCCAGGTTGAGTCGAACTCCTCGCCGGTAAGGCTGTCGCCCTGCGCCGCGGTGCGCAACGCCAGATCCAGACCCTCGCGGCGCATTCGCAGGTCGGCGTACAGCAGCACGATCACTCCCGCGCTGATCGGAGCTGTGACGGTGCTAGCCACGATTCCGCCGATAGCGGCGATGATCACGCTGGCCACGGTGGCCTTAGTCGCGACCCCGAAGAAACTGCTGGAGCCGCCGAGCGCGCCGCTGGCGATCGTGAACGGGATAGACAGCACGAGCGAGGCGACGGCGACGATGAACCTGGTGAGGAGCTGGATGCCAAACAACCGCCAGTAGCTGCCCCGGCTCAGGTCAAAGGACCGCTTGATCGCGTTGACCGGTGAAATGCGCTCCAGCACCAGCGCAGGCAGAGTGACGCTGAGCCGGATAACCAGCAACAGCTCGAGCACTACGCTGCCGATGCCGCCGAGCACGCCGATGAGCGCGGCGACGGGTGTCAGGTGAAGCAACGCGAGGACGACCACCACGACGACAACCGGCAACGGCACGCAGATGGCGATCAGTAGCAGCAGCAGGCTGGTGCCCATGACCGGCCCGATGCGGCCGGCCCGCCACGCTTCGCCCAGGCTTACTCGCCGCCCGAGCACGCCGCGGCCGATAACCGCGCTGAGCGTGCCGGCCAGCACCGACGTCAGGACGAAGCTGAGCACGATGGTAACCGCGGCGGCTGGAAGTATGGTGCCGAAGATGGTACCCAGATCGCTGTTCAGCTGCTGCTGGCTGACGATCTGGCCGTTCTGCAGCGCATGCTGCGTGCTGCTGATCTTTGCCAGCTGGGACCGCTCGGTGTTCTGAAAGACCGCAGACACAATGCCGTAGATCGTCATGACGACGGCAGCCAGGCCGAAGGTCGCGGCCGGATTCCGCCGCGCCGAGGTAACCGCCCCGTTCAGGATGTCGCCAAGCCCGAGCGGCCGGAGCGGGATTCCGCCCGGCGCAGGCGCGTCTGTCCACCCGCCGGGCTGGCCGTAGCGCGGTAGCCCCGGGCCGGGCTGGCCGTAGCCAGGTTGCCCGTAGCCGGGCTGGCCGTAACCGGGCTGCCGGTAGCCAGGCTGCCCGTAACCAGGCTGACCGTACGGCGGATAGCCAGGCTGCCCGTAGGGACCCGGCGGGACCTGGTTCTCCCAGCCAGGCGGCATCTGGTCAGTCACCTGAAGCTCCATGATCGATGTTGAATTAGGCGCCCGTAGCCCCTCTAAATCAACATCGATCATGACGATCAGGGGGCCGCCCACGCCGGCGCGCTAATGCTCGCACGCCAGCCAGCGGTAAACCAGCATATTCCAGGCATGGGAGATCGGCTCGGCGCTATGACTTGGCGAAACCAGGCGTGGGCAGCAGACTCGGCAGATGGGGAACACGGAGGAGACCGTGGGAGTGCCGGCCGCCTTGCGCTGGCTTGAGCCACCCGCCGGACCGGCCATCGTGTTGCTGGACCAGACCAGGCTGCCGGCCGATGAAGCATACCTGACCTGCACAGACGTCCCGCAGCTCGTGGACGCTATCCGCCGCCTGGCGGTACGGGGCGCACCATTGCTCGGTGTGGCCGGAGCGTACGGCGTAGCACTCGCGGCGTACCGTGGCGACGACGTGGCGGCGGCCGCGGCGACGATAGCCGAGGCTAGGCCGACGGCGGTGAACCTGGGCTGGGGGGTTGCCAGGGCACTGCAGTCGTTTCGGTCGGCGGCCAGCCGGCAAGTGCACGTTTCCGGCATGAAAAATCCGGCGATGGCGACGCTCGCGGAGGCCAGGGCAATTGCCGAGGAGGATGCGGCCGCCAGCGCCGCGATGGCGGGCCACGGGCTGACTCTCGTGCCGTCAGGTGCCCGGATCCTCACGCACTGCAACACCGGCAGCCTGGTATCGGCGGGAGCCGGCACGGCTTTCGCGGTCATCCTGGCGGCGCACCGGTCGGGCACGCTCGCGTGGCTTTGGGTGGACGAGACCCGGCCGCTGCTGCAAGGCGCGCGGCTGACGGCATGGGAGGCGGGCCGGGCCGGGATTCCGCACTCGCTGCTGGCCGACAACGCTGCAGCGTCGCTGCTAGCGGCGGGCCAGGTTGACATCGTCCTGACCGGAGCTGACCGGATAGCGGCTGACGGCAGCGTGGCCAACAAGGTCGGCACCTACGGCCTGGCCGTGCTCGCGCGCCATCATGGCGTGCCGTTCGTGGTGGTGGCGCCGGCGTCCACCGTGGACTTCGGCACCCCGGATGGAGCGGGAATCACGGTCGAGCACCGGCCTGCCGAGGAGGTCACCACACTGGCCGGGCGACCGGTCGCGCCGGCCGGGACTGAGGCTTACAACCCGGCTTTCGACGTCACTCCGCCGGACCTGATAACGGCCCTCGTCACCGAACACGGGGTGATTCAACCGGTCACGGCAGGTAATCTGCGTGTCCTAAGCGTAAGTACTGACGCGGTTGCGGGTCCCCAAGCTGCCTTCTACGTGGAACGATGAGGACTATGAAGGGTCGTGTGCTGGTCGTCGATGACGACGCCGCTCTGGCCGAGATGCTCGGCATCGTGCTGCGCGGCGAGGGTTTCGAGCCCACTTTCGTCGCTGATGGAGACCGGGCTATGGACGCGTTCCGGGATACCAAACCGGATCTGGTGCTGCTGGACCTGATGCTGCCAGGCATGGACGGCATCGACGTGTGCCGCCAGATCCGGGCGGAGTCTGGCGTTCCGATCGTCATGCTCACGGCTAAGAGCGACACCGTGGACGTGGTACTCGGCCTGGAGTCGGGGGCGGACGACTACATCGTGAAGCCGTTCCAGTCCAAGGTACTGATCGCGCGGGTGCGGGCCCGGCTGCGCCGGACCGACGACCCGGCGCCGGAGACGCTCACGATCGGCGACGTCACTATCGACGTGGCCGGGCACTCCGTGCAGCGCGCCGGTGAGCCGCTGAACCTCACGCCGCTGGAGTTCGACTTGCTGGTCGCGCTGGCCCGCAAGCCGCGCCAGGTCTTCACCAGGGAAGTCCTGCTCGAGCAGGTCTGGGGTTACCGGCACGCGGCGGACACCCGGCTGGTCAACGTGCACGTTCAGCGGTTGCGCGCCAAGATCGAAAAAGATCCTGAGCGGCCGGAAATCGTGGTGACCGTTCGGGGCGTTGGCTATAAGGCGGGTCCGGGCTGACCACCGCTGACGCTTTCCCGGCTGCCGGGCCGGGCCGATCTTCGCACGGGGAAGGGCAGTGAAGGGAGCAGCCGCCGCCGTCGGAGCCAGCTATCGCAGCTGGCTGGCCAGGCCTCGATCGACTTCCCCGAGCCGGTCAGCGGTCCTGAGTCGGTCGCGCCGGTGGCTACGGCGTGTCGCCGATCGCTACCGGCACTCGCTCCAGCTTCGCGTCGTCACTGCCACGCTGATCCTGTCCGCCGTCGTCGTGTCGGTGCTCGGCTACATCCTGATGCAGCACCTGGTGACCGGCATCTACGCGAGCATGGAGCAATCCTCGACGACGATTTTCGACGAGGGCCGGACGACCGCGGGCGGCGAGAGCGCGTTCACTCAATGGCCGGACTCCAAGTCGGAGGCGGCTATGAATGCGCTCGCGCAGGATCTGGTCCCGACTCAGGGGATTCAGTACGCAGTAGAAGTCACCCTGGTGCCGAAGTATCAGGGCCCGCAGGCGTACAGCGGCGGGCAAGCGGTCGGGTTCTACGGCGCGGTGCCGAACCTGCCCGCCAAGCTGACAACAGCCGTCTACAGCGAGTGGCATTCCAGGGTCGGCGGCGCGCCGCAGTACCCGCAGAGCGAGTGGTTCAGCATGCCGTTCGGGTCCAGCCCGCGGCCGGTGCCGGGCTTGCTGATCGGGGCACCGTTCGGCAGTGTCTATCAGCTCTACTACTTCTTCCCGCTGGCATCTCAGCAACTGACGATCGCGAACATCCAGCAGAGCCTGCTGGTGGCCGGCATCGCCGTGGTATTCCTGCTGGCAGCGATCGCGTGGCTGGTGACGCGCTGGGTGGTGATTCCGGTCCGGCTAGCGTCCCAGGGCGCCCGGCGGCTGTCGGCGGGGCAGCTGGGCCAGCGGATGGAGGTGCGCGGCTCGGATGAGCTGGCCGCACTCGCCACTGCCTTCAACGAGATGGCAGCGAGCCTGCAGGAGAAGCTGGCAGAGCTCGAGGACTTGTCCCAGGTGCAGCGGCAGTTCGTCTCGGACGTTTCGCATGAGCTGCGGACACCGCTGACGACCATCAGGATCGCTTCGGACGTGCTGTTTGCCGCACGAGAGGAGATGGATTCTGCCGCTGCACGGTCCGCCGAGCTCATGCAAGGTCAGCTTGAGCGCTTCGAGGTGCTGCTGACCGACCTGCTTGAGATCAGCAGGTATGACGCCAATGCCGCGACGCTGGACCCAGAGCCGGTTGATGTCTGCAGCATCGTGCTGCAGTCGGCCGACGTCGCGCAGCAGCTTGCTGAACGCCGGGGCACGAAGATCGAGTTCCGGGTCCCGGCTGAACCATGCATCGCGGAGATCGACCGGCGCAGAGTCGAGCGCATCCTGCGGAACCTGCTGCTGAACGCGGTCGAGCACGGCGAGGACAAGGACACGGTGGTGACCGTCCGAATGGACTCAGCGGCGATCGCGGTCTCGGTCCGCGACTTCGGCGTGGGCCTGCGGTCCGGCGAAGAGCAGCTGGTCTTCGACCGGTTCTGGCGGGCTGACCCGGCGAGGGCACGAACCTCCGGCGGCACCGGTCTCGGGCTCGCGATTGCGCTGGAAGACGCGCGACTGCACGGCGGGTGGCTAGAGGCCTGGGGTGAGCCAGGGCGCGGCTCGGTATTCCGGCTGACACTGCCGCGCACCGCTGGCGGGGAGTTGCACGGGTCGCCGCTGCCCCTTAACCCGTTGCCGCTCAGTGCGCCGGAGGACGCCGTCGACGCGACGGTAATTGGCGCCGTGGGCGTGCCCGCGGACGTGGCTGCGGACGTGGCTGCGGGTGCAATTGGCGGCGCAGCCGGGCCCTTGGCCGCGAGCGGGCCGGAGGCCGGCGAGCCGGATACTGATCAGCCTGCGGCCAGCGGGGTCGGCGCGCGTGGCTGACGGTCGAATCCGCCGTTCCCGGCCATCGCGCCCGTTGGCGGCGATGGTGGCGGCTGGAATCGTTTCGGTGGTAACAGCGGGATGCGCGACTGTCCCGTCCGGCGGCGCGCCTCGCCAGTTGCGGGCAGGCGGCAGCGCCGTGCAGGCGTATGTCCGGCCGTTGCCGCCGCCGGGACCCGACTCGGGACAGTACAAAACGCCGAAAGAGACTGTGCTCGGGTTCTTGTCCGCTAGTGCCAGCTACGCATTTGATCCGGCAGCGGCAAGGCAGTTCCTGACACCCGCCCTCCGCAAGACGTGGAATCCCGGACCAGTCACCGTCGTCAGCTCGGTCGGTAACGCACTGAGGAATTCGTACCGGCCTGGCCTCGGCAGCGACAACGCGTCGGTCCAGTTCAGGGCACAGCACCTGGCGACGCTTGGCCTGGGCGGCCAGTACGAGTACGCGTCCGGCACGCCGACCTATACCTTCGAGCTGAAGCAGCAACCTAGCGGGGTATGGCTCATCAGCGGGCTGCCGCAGGGCGGGCACAGCTTGCTGCTGACCCAAAGCAACTTCCAGCAGGTATATCAGGCTCGGAACCTGTTCTTTTTCGCTCGGCAGTCCTCGGTGGTGAACGGCGAGCTGGTTCCGGATCCCGTCTACGCCCAGCAAATTAGCGCGGATAGCGCGCTGAATACGGACGTCGCGGCGGGTCTGATTGAGGGTCTGCTGAACGATCAGGGCAGTTGGCTCAGCGACGCGACGGTGACCGCGTTCCCGAAAGGGCTCAAGCTGAAGAAGGTTACGATCAGCGGCCAGGTGGCGACCGTCAACCTGGTCGGGACAGCGGCGGGCGCGAGCCAGCAGCGGAAGAACGAGATGGTCGACCAGTTGCTCGCGACGCTGGCCAGCAAGGCGTACTCCCTCCCGTTGGCCGACAATGTCGTGCTCGAGATCAACGGGCAGATCCAGAAGGCGTTCGGGTTGTCGAACCTCGTCAGCCCGGTAAGGCCCGGCCCTGTGGTCTTTCAGTCCGAGCTCGGCTCGGTGAACGAGCTTTCTCCGACCTCGACGCTGATGTCCGACGCCGCGTTTGGCCCCGGCCAAGTCACCGCGCTGGCTGCGACTGACAACAGCCCGGCTTCTGCGGCTGCGGTCCCCGGCCAGAGCGGCGGTGCTCAGCCCGTCCCGGCCATTGCGGTCGCTGGGCAGGGCGGCAAGGGCTGCGCAGTCTATGTACCAGTCGCCGCAGCGGCCAGTCAGCAGGGCGGGCAGTTCCACAGCTACCCGCTCTCGGCCTCCGGCGGCCCGTGCACGTCCCTGAGCTGGGACCGGAACGGGAATCTCTGGGCGGTCGCTGGCGCGCATATCTGGTTGCTGCAGACGCAGCATGGCCGGGTGCTGAGCGTGAGTAATCCACCGAAGTTGCCGGTCGCTGGCAGGTCGGGGCCTGACATCGTGTCGCTGCAGATGGCTCCGGACGGCGTCCGGGCTGCGCTGCTGATCAAGACCCGGGCAGGCAACCGGGTCATGCTCGCCGCGGTCTACAACGACGCCAGTCAGCACAAGGTATCGCTCGGGACAGCCGTGCCCGCCTGGGCCGGGCTGAAGGACCCGACTGCGCTGAGCTGGTACAGCGCCTACTCGCTGGTGGTCTTGACCAGCACCGGGATCTGGCAGGTGCCGCTGACGGGCGGCGCTGGGCGGCTGCTTGGGAACGCGCCGCCCGGGGCGGTATCCCTCGGGACTGACGGCCAGACGCTGGTCGTCGGTACTCGTCAAGGAGCGATCGAGTCGTCGTCAACCGGGGCTAACACCTGGAGCAGGGTAGCTTTCGGATCATTCCCTTCCTATCCCCGCTAATCGCTACGGATAGCCAGGCAGGAGCGTCCCGGTCTGCCGAACGGCGGTACCCCTCCTGACATTCCTCGGCCATGCGGCTAACGTCATGTCATGGCACCCGTCCGGGTCCGTGGTTGCGTCAGGCCAGTTGCCCTGCTAGCAGGGCGCTCGACCTGGCTAGCCGATGCCAGCCGCAGGCGAAGCGGCCCACGTAAGGCGACTTGTTGTCGACCGATCACGGTGCGGCTTAGAAGTAAGTCCTGCCCCGCCGGGGGATCAGATATCCCCTGGGTAGGGAGAAGGGCAGTAGTGGCACAAGCAGCCGCGAACCCCTCAGCAGGCGGATGTGGGGCAGAAGACCAGGTCGGCCGGGCGGGTGCCGCTTCACCCCGGACGAGAAGGGAGTTCCTCTGTGGAAGTCATCTTCAAAGCCCTGCACACCGAGATGCAGGATAGGTTCCGGCAGCATGCTACGGCCAAGCTCGCGAAGATCGAGAAGCTTGACAACAAGGCGCTCAGGATCGACGTGCAGGTATCGGCTGAGCACAACCCCCGGCAGTCAGGAACCAGGGAACGGGTCGAACTCACAGTTCTCTCGCGCGGACCGGCCATCCGCGCGGAGGCTGCGGCTGAGGACAGGTTCGCTGCGCTGGACGTAGCGCTCAGCAAGCTGGAATCCCGGCTCCGGCGCGCGTGTGACCGGCGCAAGGGCCGCCACGGCGCACATGCGGCAGTGCGGCTATCCGACCTCCCGGCCGCCGACCTGGCGTCTAGCGCTGAACGGCCCGCGATCCGGCTCGGTGCCGGCGGCGGGCTCCTGGCCAGCAACGACACCGCGGCCGTGATGGCGGCGATGGCAGCCGCCGCAGACCAGGCCGACTCGGAAGGCCAGGCTGACGCCGATGCCGAGGACCTCGTGCCGGTCGATATGCAGGGCGATGGACCGCTTGTCGTCCGAGAGAAGTTCCACGCTGCCGCCCCCATGGGGATCGAGCAGGCGCTGTTCGAGATGGAGCTAGTCGGCCACGACTTCTTCCTGTTCAGGGATGCTGCGTCCGATATCCCGAGCGTGGTCTACCGGCGCCGCGGCTATCAGTACGGGGTGATCAGGCTCATGGAAGCGCCGGCACCGGCGTCCGCTGGCGAGCCGGGTCAACCAGAATCCGGCCACGAGAGGGCCGGGCGAACCTGGGGCTAGTGAACCTGGGGCTAGTGAACCTGGGGCTCGCAGCCCTGCGGCTGGCAGACCAGAAGGCGGCCACGCGCACGTTAACGGCCAGCTTCGCCATGCGCCTGCAGGCCGGGCTGGCAATCAGGCGGGCGCCACCCGCGTCTAGGCTCCCGGGGTTGCAACCGGTGCCCGAGTCGGAGAGAGTTCTGGCACAAGCATCGCGCGGGTAGCTTCTGGTGGGCTGGGCGTCATTGCAGGCCCGGTCGCTAAGGAGGAAAGATCATGGGCCGCAGTGCCGGGGTCAGCCCGCAGGCACCTGACGAGCAGGCGGATTCCGTCGTGCGCGGCGCTGTTTCGGGCCTGACTTCGGCCGGGAAAGAGGCGTCAGGCACGGGTGACATCCGCCAGTCCGCGGCCGAACCGATCCGAACCCTGATCGTCGACGACCATGCGCTGTTCCGGCGCGGGCTGGAAATGGTTCTCGAAGCCGAGGCCGATATCGAACTGGTCGGTGAGGCGAGCGACGGCGAGGAAGCCGTCAGCAAAGCCGGGGAGTCGCTTCCCGACGTCGTCCTGATGGACATCCGGATGCCGCGCAGCAGCGGGATCGAGGCGTGCCGGGCTCTCAAGGACGTGGCTCCGAGCGCCAAGATCGTGATTCTGACGATCAGCGATGAGGAAGAGGACCTGTTCGAGGCGATCCGGGCCGGGGCAAGCGGCTACTTGTTGAAGGACATCCCGCTGGACGAGGTCGCCGATACGGTGCGGGCGGTATACGGCGGCCAGTCTTTGATCAATCCGTCGATGGCGGGCAAGCTGCTCACCGAGTTCGCCGCGCTGGCCCGGCGCGATGAGCATGAGCCGCCGCAGCAGGTCCCGGTGCCGCGGCTGACCGACCGCGAGATCCAGGTCCTCAGGCTGGTCGCCAGGGGAATGAACAACCGCGACATCGCGAAGGAACTGTTCATCTCGGAGAACACCGTCAAAAACCACGTTCGCAACATCCTTGAGAAGCTGCAGATCCACTCCCGGATGGAGGCCGTGATGGTCGCTGTCCGGGAGAAGCTGATCGAGTTCGGCTGACCCGCGGCTGGACCGGGCTAGAAGGCTTGGCTCGCCGGACGTGCGGCGTAAAAGCGGCGAGTCGCCCTCAATGCCGTGTCGCACGCAAGCGCTCGCGGGCTCAGGATCGTCTTAGCACCCGAAAGTGCTCTGACGTATCGGGCATAACAGTGGATAACGTCGCTCGGAGTCGCTCGATCGAGTGCTATGTCTGGACGATCAAGCTGATTTGGCTGCTTGCTGGCTTGAGGCGACCCTGCTTGTCAGGCTGTTCCTGACGGCGTAAGGTAACGCCTGACAGACTGTCAGGTAGATCCTGACAGCTGGCCAGCGCTGCCTGGCAGCGAACTCGAGCGAAGAGGTCCGGATATGGCGGTCAGTGAGTTGCAAGAGAACATCGCCTGCTCGTTCTGCCGGAAGCCGCCGGACGCCGTTGCCAAGCTGGTGGCCGGGCCCGGCGTGTTCATCTGCAATGAGTGCGTGGGCCTGTGTACCGAGCTCGTCGCCATGCCGTCGGAGAAGCCGGCCGAGGAGCAAGTGACCAGCTGGGTGCAGAAGATGTCAGACGAGGACCTGCTCCAGCATCTGCCCAGGGTCGCTGCCGCAGCTTCGCAGGTCGAGCAGCAGCTCACCGCCTGGGTACGTCAGGCACGCGGCCGCGGGATTACCTGGACGCGGATCGGTGAGTCGCTTGGTATGACGCGCCAGTCGGCCTGGGAGCGGTTCTCGGGCGAGGACTAGTTGACGGCCCGGCGGCAGCTTGACGGCCGCCGACGTCGGACTAGCCGCCGACGTCGGTCAGTGCTGCCCGAAGCCGCTGCTCCAGCCCGGCTGGCTCGACCTGCTGCAGTTTGACGTTGTCACAACCGACCCAGGAAGCGGCCTCGATCAGCGCGCGGGCCATCGGCTCGGCTGCCGCGGGCTTGTCCATGGTGAGCTTGCGCGCGATCAGCGTGTTGCCGCTGCGCGCCGGATCGACTCGGCCAACCAGCCGCCCGCCAGCTAGCAGCGGCATCGTGTAGTAGCCGTGCACCCGCTTGGCTTGCGGCACGTAGGCCTCGAGGCTGTGCTCGAAGCCGAACATGCGGAGCGTGCGCTTCCGGTCCCAGACCAGCGAATCGAACGGCGACAGCAGCGTGGTCCGGTGTCGGCCGCGCCTGGCCTCCGCGTCCGGCAAGTCCGGGTCGAGCCAGGCGCGCACGGTCCGTTTATCGCGATCAGTGCGCCCGTCACCGCCGCCGCGCCCGTCACCGCCGCCACGGCCGTCACCGCCGCCGCGGCCGTCACCGCCGCCGCGGCCGTCGCCCGCAATCCGCCCGTCCTGGCGACCGCGTCCGTCCGGGCCGACCGCTATCGCTACCGGCACCAGTCCCGCTGCCTGGGCAGCATCGGCCGCCGTCAGCACCCGGCCATCCTTGCGCAGGCCTGCGCCGCCGTACCGAAGCCGTTGATAGTCGGCCAGATCGGACTGCGTCACCACGCCTAGCGCCCGGCCGGCCACGGCGGCGAGCCGGACCACGCACTCGGAGTCCGTGAGATCCGTCTCGAGCAGTTCCGGCGGCAGGACGCGCTCCGGCAGGTCATAGACCCGTCGCCAGCCAGTCCGGCGGACGCAGATGACATCCCCGGTGTCGAGCAGCCACTCCACCGCGATCTTCGTGTCCGACCAGTCCCACCATGGGCCGCCGTTCTTAGCGCCGCCTAGCTCGGTGGCAGTGAGCGGTCCTTCTGACCGGATCCTGGCCAGGACTCGCTCGCAGACTTCGGGATGGCTCTGGTGCCAGCGCAGACCCCGCTCCTGGAACGCGCGGCGCCGGAAGGCGTAATACGGCCACTCCTCCATCGGCAGCACGCAGGCGGCGTGTGACCAGTACTCAAACGCGGCTGGCCGCCGCGGGTGCCAGTAGGCCTGCTCGACTTTCGCCCGGCCGATGGCACCGAGCCGGGCATAGGCCACCAGCTCGTGCGAGCGTGCCAGCACGCTGATCGTGTCAAGTTGCACGCCGCCGAGCTGCCTCAGCATGGCAGGCACGCCACCACGCCGGGCTCCGATGCCGATGAACCCCTGAGCATAAAGCGTGATAAGACGCGCTTCGTTATGACTCAACGTGAGCTCAGGCGGAGGAAGCTCGGGAGCAGCCACGTAAGGGAGGCTACCGGCGGGTTCTGACAATCAGCGCGTACTACTGACTGGCCGGGTGTGAGACACGAATGTAGGTGACTGGCGAGTAGGTTCCGCTGGCCTGGGCTGTCTGAGTGTGGTGCTGTGTCAGATCTGGTGGGTTAGGCGGCGCGGGTCCGGCTGACGGGCTGCCAGGTTTCTTCCCACCGGTTGCTGGCGTCCAGGCAGCGCAGGGTGAGGATGCCGGTGGCGCCGTCTTCGGTCCATCTCATGCCCGACAGCTTAAGCCGCTGCCCGATGACGGATTTGCAGCCGGCTTCGACGACGCCGGAGCCGACGAACAGGCCCAGGGACCGGTACCAGGCGTAGCGCATGCGGTGAGAGTTGACCTCGAAGTAGTGCAGGGCCTTGTCACGCTCGCGGGCCAGCGCGCCGTGAAACTTCAGGTCCCGGGCGGCCGCGATCAGCGCGGCAATGTTGCCGGCGTCGAGTTCGGCGAGGCGTTCGGCGAGCCACTGGTCGCGGTGGCCGGCCAGCAGCCGCCCGGCCAGGTTCGCCAGCTCGTGGACGTGCTCGCGGGCGTGAAACAAGTCGACGATCTGGGTGGCCTCGGGAAAATGCGCGGTGGCGAGGTTCCAGATCCACGGGGCGCCGTCGCCCAGGATGGTGAGCTGACGGACGTGCCCGGCGCCGCGGCGGCGGGCTTCTGCCGCCATCAGGATCCCGAACTCCGGCGCAGCCGCGAGGGTGGCCAGGTAAGAGGAAGAACCGGGATCGCGTACCGGGTATCCCTGCTCGTCCACCGCGGTCTGGGTGAACACGGCGGCCATCTTCACCTCGCGGGTGCGCGCCCTGCCGTCCTCGCCCTTGCGGCCCGGCCTTCGGTCTCCGCGGCGGTCATGGGAATGCCGGTGCCGTCGATCGCCGCATACAGCTTGCCGGGCAGCGGCCCGGCGGGCGGCATCGGCAGCACCGCGCGGGCGGCGACCGCGGCTGCCCCGGTTTCGATCACCGCGGCGGCGGCGTTGCCGTCAGCTTCGGCCCGCCGGCCGGCCCGCCTGCCGGTCAATGTAATTCCGGCCAGCTCGCCGACCAGCCGGGCGGCCGCGGCGAACGGCACCGCCGCGGCGGCGCGGGCGGTCATCTTCCGCAGCCCCGGCGACATCGTCTGCCCGGCAACGCCCAGCTGCTCATCCCGGGGCGCGAACCCGTGCCCGCAATCCGCGCACTGATACCACGCCCGCCCGATGGTGACCGGGCCCAGCACCGTGTCTGCGTTCTTGTCCCGGTAGCCGGCGAACACGGCCAGGTGCCCGGCACCGCAGTCAAGCCGCGGACCGGCATAGCCGGCGTCAGCGGACAGCAGATCCTCCAGCACCGATGCGCCCAGCCGCAGCAGACCCGCGCGGATCGCCTTCTCCGCGGCCTCCAGCCCGGCACCGCCGGCAACCGACGCCGCGGCCGCGGCGGCCAGCGCCGTCACCTCGGCGGCGGCCTCGGCCGCGAGCGCCGCGGCGAGCTCCCGGCTGAGCTGCCCCTTTTTTGCCCCTGCGTGCCGGGGGCCTCCTCATCAGGCTCTGCTAACGGCGGACGTGCGTCGCAGATCGCCTCGTTCACCGCCTCGATCTGCCCGGTCAGCGACCGGAACTGCTCCCACTCCGCTGACTCCCGCTGCGCCTTCTCCAGCTCCAGGCCCCGGCGCGGGTGCGTCGTCACCGTCTTGCCGGCCGCCCACCGCGTCCAGTTCCACTGCGGCCCGTGCCCCCGCTCGCCCGGCTGCGCGCACCGGCAGTTCGGTTTGCCGCACCTGCGGAACACCGCGCTCAGCGTCCCCCGCCGGAAGTCGCCGACCCCGCTCAGTTCCGCATACAGACGTGCCCGCTCTGCTTCCAGTGCTCCCAGGTCCTGGCCATCCGGCATCTGCCCCTCCACCTCTGAGAAAGAACCTATCTCAGAATGGAGGCTTGAGCAGCCCCAATCAACAACCCCTACATTCGTGTCTCACGCCCTGACTGGCCCGCGGGCCAGCACCAGCTGCGGCGCCATCCGCCCTACACGAGGCCAGCCTTCAGCCGGTTTAGTACCAGTCGTCGAAGATTCCAGTGGCCATGGCGACCAGCGTGCCGACCACGGCCAGGCCGACGGAGGCCCAGAACAGCCACCAGGTCGGTCCGAATACCAGTGCCAGGCCGCCGATCAGGAATGCGACCATGATCAGCGAGACGGCGATCCAAGAAACGGTCCTACCGTGGAAGGTCGGGAAGTGGACCGGTGTGCCAGGTACCTGAGATACGAACGGGACGATGTCCTGGCCACCGGCCGCGCTGGCACTGGCACCAGCGACGCTGGCACCAGCGGCGATGCCCGCGCTTGAGCCGCTTCCTGGCGCGCCTGACCCCCGGCCAGGCACGGCTCCGCCGGCAGTGGCTGGGCCGACCTGCTTCGCCATGCGCGCTGCTCCTCTCCTACCGTCTGTCGTTGTATCTATCATTGTGGTCAAGGGCTCGCTATGGTGCGCACTCGGCCCCATAGATGCCCGATAGCTGACAGCGCGGACCTAGTTGCCTGCAGCGGTCTCGGCTTAGCCGGCTGTCTCGCCTACGATGACGGTTAGGCAGGAACAGTGGCTGTTGCTCTGCCGTTGATTGGTAGGAGAACGAAGCGGCCGCGTGCTGCTGCTGGCTGCTTAGCCGCAGCTAGCCGGCGCAGGCCAGCCAGGACACGCGAGCCAGAGTACGCCAGCCATAAGATCGCAGGGAGCGCGACGACAAGTGCCAGCCATCATCGATAACCTCCTTCGCGCAGGCGAGGGAAAGACGCTGCGCAAGCTCAAAGCGATCGTCAGCCAGATCAACTCAATCGAGGCAGACTTCGCCGGCCTGACCGACGCTGAGCTGCGGGCTATGACCGGAGAGCTCAAGACGCGGCACGCGGACGGCGAATCGCTGGACGATCTCCTCCCGGAGGCATTCGCAACGGTCAGGGAGGCCTCCACCAGGGTCCTTGGCCAGCGGCACTTCGACGTCCAGCTCATGGGCGGCGGCGCATTGCACTTCGGGAACATCGCCGAGATGAAGACCGGTGAGGGCAAGACGCTGACTGCCGTCCTCCCGTCCTACCTCAACGCGCTCACCGGCCGGGGCGTGCACATCGTCACCGTCAACGACTACCTGGCGAAGTTCCACGCCGAGTGGATGGGCCGGGTGCACCGCTTCCTGGGCCTGGACGTCGGCGTGATCCTGGCCAATATGGATCCAGACGAGCGGCGCAAGCAGTACGCGGCTGATGTGACCTACGGCACGAACAACGAGTTCGGTTTCGACTACCTGCGCGACAACATGGCCTGGGGCCTGGAGGAGTGCGTCCAGCGCGGCCACTACTTCGGGATCGTCGACGAGGTGGACTCGATCCTGATCGACGAGGCGCGAACGCCGCTGATCATCAGCGGTCCGGTCGACCAGAACAGCATCTGGTACCAGGAGTTCGCCAAGATCGCGCCGCGGCTGCGACGCGGCGAGGACGGCGAGGGCGACTACGAGGTCGACGAGAAGAAGCGCACTGTCGGCATCCTGGAATCCGGGGTCGAGAAAGTCGAGGACTGGCTCGGCATCGACAACCTGTACGAGAGCGTCAACACGCCGCTGATCAGCTTCCTGAATAACGCCATCAAGGCCAAGGAGCTGTACAGCAAGGACAAGGACTACGTCGTGATGAACGGCGAGGTCCTGATCGTCGACGAGTTCACCGGCCGCATCCTGCACGGGCGCCGCTGGAGCGAGGGCATGCACCAGGCCGTCGAGGCCAAGGAAGGCGTGCAGATCAAGGACGAGAACCAGACGCTCGCCACGATCACGCTGCAGAACTACTTCCGGCTTTACGAGAAGCTCTCCGGTATGACCGGAACGGCACTGACCGAGGCCAATGAGTTCCACCAGACCTACACTCTCGGCGTCGTGCCGATCCCCACCAACAAGCCGATGATCAGGACCGACCAGTCGGACTTGGTGTACCAGACCGAGGAAGCCAAGTACGACGCCCTCGTCGACGACATCGTCGAGCGGCACTCCAACAACCAGCCGGTCCTCGTCGGCACGACCAGCGTGGAGAAGTCCGAGCGGGTGTCACGCCAGCTCAAGCGCAGGGGCATTCCGCACGAGGTGCTGAACGCCAAGTACCACGAGCAAGAAGCCGCGATCATCGCGAAGGCCGGCCACAAGGGCGCAGTGACCGTGGCCACCAACATGGCCGGCCGCGGTACGGACATCATGCTCGGCGGGAACCCGGAGTTCCTCGCCGACATTCAGCTGCACCAGCGCGGCTTGTCCCCGGTGGAAACTCCGGAAGACTACGAGGCGGCCTGGCCCGAGGCGGTCGAGAAGTGCCGCAAGGCGGTGGCCGAGGAGCACGAAGAGGTTGTCGCAGCCGGCGGTCTGTACGTCCTCGGCACCGAGCGGCACGAGTCACGCCGCATTGACAACCAGCTGCGCGGCCGGTCGGGCCGGCAGGGCGATCCTGGCGAGTCGAGGTTCTACCTGTCGCTCGAGGACGAGCTGATGGTCAGGTTCAACGGCGACAAGATCGCGCACCTGATGCAGCTGATGAAGACTCCGCCTGACATGCCGCTGGAGTCCAAGCCGGTCAGCCGGGCGATCAGGTCCGCGCAGTCCAACGTCGAGTCGCTGAACTTCGAGATCCGCAAGGACGTCCTGAAGTACGACGACGTCATGAACCGGCAGCGCAAGGTGGTTTACGAAGAGCGGCGCTCGGTACTGGAAGGCGCCGACCTGGAGCCGCAGATCAGCGGCATGATCGATGACGTCGTCGAGGGCTACGTCAAGGGCGCGACCGGCGATGGCTTCCCGGAAGAGTGGGACCTGGACAAGCTGTGGCGCGCACTCAAGCAGCTCTATCCGGTCGGGACCACGGTCGATCAGCTGATCGAGGAAGCAGGCGGCGAGCGCTCGCATCTGTCCAGCGACTTCCTCGCCGAGGCACTCAGGGAGGACGCGCACGCGGCCTATAGCAATCGGGAGCAGGAACTGACGCCTGAAGTGATGCGCGAGGTGGAGCGCCGCGTCGTGCTGTCGGTTCTGGACCGCCGGTGGCGCGAGCACTTGTACGAGATGGACTATCTGCGCGAGGGCGTCAGCCTGCGCGGTTACGGTCAGCGCGACCCGCTGATCGAGTACCAGCGCGAGGGCTACGACATGTTCACCACGATGATGGACGGCATCAAGGAGGACACTGTCGGCAGCCTGTTCAACCTGCAGGTGCAGGTGCAGCAGAACCCGATCATGGCGGAGGACGGGCCTGACGGTGCCGTTATGGCCGGTCCGATGATCAGCCTGACGCAGTCGGCGGCTGGACCGGCCGTTGCCGCGGCACCGGCTGCCACACCGCCGGTCGCCCCGCCTCTCGCAGCTAACCCGGCTGCGGCTCAGCCGCGCCAGGCAGCCAGGCCTGCGGCCCGGCAGCCAGCCCGTCAGGCAGCGCAGTCGGCGGCGGACAACGGCCAGGCAAACCTGCCCGCCGGTCTCGCCAAGGGCCTGGCCAGGCCGCAGCGCGCCGGGAACCTCAGCTACTCCGCGCCGAATGAGGACGCGACCGGCACAGCCATGCACTCGACCGGAGCGGCAGGCGGAGATTCCTACGCGAACGTCGGCCGGAACGCGCCATGCCCCTGCGGGTCTGGCAAAAAGTTCAAGCAATGCCACGGAGATCCGCGGAACCGGTAATAACACCTTTCATACCGGGAACGGGCACATCGGGCCGGCTGCCACCGCCCCGACGCGGATGCCTGGGCTGGTCAAAGGCGCCGTTTGTCGATGTTTGCGTCGGCTGCCGTCGGATCTGGGTGCCGAGTTAGCCGGGGCTATAGCACCAGCAACTCGGCACCCGGGACGGCGAGCGTCACGCCGACTCGATCGCGGTGCAGCACCAGCGGTCGCCGCCGTGCCGGTACGGCCTGGACTGCTCGCGTTCCAGCCGGAGCGCGAGCGCCCGGACTCGCGGCCCGAACCCCACCACGGCGGTCATCTCCAGCACGCCGGCGGCTGGCGTGGAGGTCAGCACCCGGCGCACCTTTGGCCGCTGGTCAGTGGCCAGCATCGGGCCGAGCTGGCGAATACGCTTGCGGGCTTGCTCAGTGGTCCACGGTGTCAGCTGGTGAGCGGGCCGGGATCCTGCCAGGGTCTCGGATAGGACTTGCGCGAACTGACTCGGCCAGTCGCCTGCCGGATCTCGCCGCTCTGCGCCGCCTGGCCAGCCGCGTGAGGCGTCCCGCGCTGGCGCGGAGCGGCTCTGTCCGGCTGGCGCGGTGTCGCCCGGCATCGGGTCCGGAGGCACAGTGTCGTCCGGCATCGGGCGGTCAGGCACTGGGTGCCTCGGCCGCTGTGTTGTCTGGAATAGGGCTAGCTAACGCACGGATCTCGTCGTCGAATGGCGGTGCCGGATCTGGCACCCTCAGGCGCCGGACGGCGACGGCGTCGGGCAGCGGGGCTTGCCGCCCCGGCTGCCGTACGCGAGTGGGAAGAATGGGAACGACGGCCGGCCCGGCCGGGATGTCGGGGGCGGGGCCTGGCGGCTGCGGAGGCGGGTTCTGCTGCATGGCTCCGTGTTGTACTCGCCGCCGGTGACATTTCCGGCGCCGGAATGCCACGGCCAGCGGGCTGGTTCAATTGCGATAGCTACGAAGCAACCATCAGGAGACCCACCGTGTCGTCACTGCCCCCGCTGGTCGAGCCGGCCGCTGACCTGACCTTCGACGAAGTGAAGCGTTACTCGCGGCATCTGATCATCCCGGAGATCGGCATGACCGGGCAGAAGCGGCTTAAGAACGCCCGGGTGCTGGTCGTTGGCGCTGGCGGGCTAGGCTCGCCGGCCTTGCTGTACCTGGCCGCGGCCGGTGTGGGCACGCTCGGCGTGATCGACTTCGACGTCGTGGACGAGTCGAACCTGCAGCGCCAGGTCATCCATGGCCAGTCTGACATCGGGCGGCTGAAGGCCGAGTCCGCGAGGGACAGCATCGCGGAGATCAATCCGTTCGTGCAGGTGCAGGTGCATACCGAGGCGCTCAGCAACGACAACGTGCTGGATATTTTCTCCCGTTATGACCTGATTGTCGATGGCACCGACAACTTCGCCACCAGGTACCTGGTGAACGACGCTTGCGTGCTGCTCGGCAAGCCCTACGTGTGGGGCTCGATCTTCCGTTTTGACGGCCAGGCCAGCGTGTTCTGGGCGGAGTACGGTCCGTGCTACCGCTGCCTGTACCCGGACCCGCCGCCGCCGGGCATGGTGCCGTCCTGCGCCGAGGGCGGCGTCCTTGGCGTGCTCTGCGCGTCAATCGGCTCGATCCAGGTGACTGAGGCGATCAAGCTGCTCACCGGGGTCGGCGAGAGCCTTGCCGGACGCCTGATGATCTACGACGCGCTGGAGATGAGTTACCGCACGGTGCGGGTGCGCAAGGACCCTGAGTGCGCGATCTGCGGCAAGAACCCGACCATCACCGGCCTGATCGACTACGACGCTTTCTGCGGCACGGTGTCGGAGGACGCTGCAGCTGCGGCGTCCGGATCGACGATCACTGCCACTGAGCTCAAGGAAATGCTGGACCGGGAGGACAACATCTTTCTGGTCGACGTGCGCGAGCCGAACGAGTATGAGATCGTCTCGATCCCTGGCGCGACACTGATCCCGAAGGACCAGTTCCTGACCGGGGCGGCCCTGGAGAAGCTGCCGCAGGACAAGCGGATCGTGCTGCATTGCAAGTCCGGCGCTCGCAGCGCGGAGGCTCTCGCGGTCGTTAAGAACGCAGGTTTCTCTGACGCCGTCCATGTCGGTGGCGGCGTGCTGGCCTGGGTCAACCAGGTCGACCCCAGTTTGCCCACATACTGACCGGGCCGCTACCCGCCGGTCAGGCCGTAAACTCCCGGTGTGACGTGGCAGCCGGAGCCAGATCAGAGCTGGCCTGATGGCCCCGGCGGCGAGAGCGGTTCGGCGCCGTCCGGCGCTGGTGCGGCGGGGCGGCCGCCTGGCCGGTGGCGCCGCCGCGGCAGGCTGACGGCGTTTGGCGCGCTACTGACGGCCGGGCTGATCGGGCTGGCCATCTCGGCGGTCGGGATAGCTCATCAGCTGCTGCCACGGCAGTTCACCCCGTCTCAGCAGAAGGCGATCTCGGCCTGGGAGGTAGGGCGCCGCTGGCGGGTGGTGCCGTCCGGGACGATCTTTCCGGCGTCGGTGCCGTACTACCTGACGCCTAACTCCCTCCTCAGTTCGAGCACTGGCCTGACGCTGCGCGCCAGGCTGCTTGGCATCAGCCCGTCGACGAGCTGCGCCAGGGCAGTGTCCGGGCCGGCCATCCGGATCCTGCGCGAGCATGGCTGCTCGGCTGCGATGCGGGCGACCTACGTCGACGCTTCGGGCAGCCTGGTGGCGACCGTGACCGTGGCTGTCCTGCCGAGTTCGGCGGCAGCCGGCGCGGTCATCAGCGAGCTAACGCCGGGCAACACGACCAACCCGGCGCTGGTCCGCGCGCTGGCCATCCCGCGGACTCCGGCTGCCGGATTCGGTGCCGTGCAGCGCCAGGTCTCGGATGTCATCGACGCTCAGTCGTATGTGATCATGGCTACGGCCGGGTTCACCGATGGCCGCCACCGGGTTCACCTCGTCGCCGATGATTACCAGGACGGTGAGCTGATGAGCCTGGCAGACGGCCTGATCGGCAAGGCTAGATCCGTGCTCGGCGAGCGGCCGGAGGCACCCGTGTGCCCTGGGGCCCCCGGATGCTGAGCCGCGCGGTCGCCCGGAGATGCGCTGGCTGGCAACTGCGCGGGGCCTGGCGAGGCCGCTTGATAGCGCTGACAGCTGCGGCAATAGCCGGATGCTCGGCAGCGACGCTGGCACCGGCTGGTCTCGCCCGGGCGGATATCGTCCGCAGCACCGAGACGTGGGTGCTTCAGGAACTGAACGTCGCGCCCGCCTGGAATGTCACCCATGGCAGAGGGGTGCTGGTTGCTGTCATCGACAGCGGCGTGAACCCGTCGGTATCCGACCTGGTCGGCAACGTGATCACCGGGCCCGACTACAGCGGCGTTCACACCTCGCCGAGCAACCCGAACTGGGGAGTTCACGGGACCTGGATGGCGTCGCTGATCGCCGGGCACGGCAATGATGGCGATAGCGGAATCATCGGCACGGCACCGGAATCCAAGGTGCTGTCGATCCGGGTGATTACTGACTCAACCGACCCGCATGACGCTGCCTACGAGCGAGAGCCCGCTGCTCAGGGCCAGCGTGAGCTGGCCAGGGCCATCACCTACGCGATCGCGCACCACGCCCAGGTGATCAGCATGTCACTCGGCTACAGCCAGCAGAGCCTTCCGGTGCGGACCGCGCTGCAAGACGCTTACCAGCACAACGTTGTCGTCGTCGCGTCGGCCGGCAATTCCGAAGGTCTGGCGGGAGCCCACGCCGGCAGCGCGCCGTACTCCTTCCCGGCCAACTACCCGGGCGTGCTTGGTGTCGCGGCTGTCAACAGCAGCGGGCAGGTGGCGAGTTTTTCCAGCCAGAACCTGTCGGTTCAGGTGGCGGCACCGGGTGACAGAGTGCCGGCGCAGGGCCGGGACGGGCATTACTGGTACGTCAGCGGCACTAGCCCGGCGTGCGCGCTGACGGCAGGCGTGGTGGCGTTGATCAAGGCGAAGTACCCGCACCTGACCGACCCGCAGGTCATCAGCGCGATCACCAGCAGCACCACACCGAGCACCAGGCCGCCCGGGGGCTACGACGAGCAGATCGGGTTCGGCGTGGTCAACGCCGGTGACGCGATGGCCGCCGCGGGCATGCTGGCTGTGGCCGCTCCGCCGCCCGCAGGCATGTCGCTGACCGACCACTTCGGCGGCGGGATCGGGGCGATCCCGCCCGCGCCGGTGCCGGCGCGTGGCCTGGAGAGTCTTGTGCTGTACTGCCTGCTCGGTGCGGCGTGCCTGGCCGCGGTTGCGACCGCGACGAGCAGGCTGCTGGTGCAGCGGGACGCGGCCCCTAGCGCGCCGCCCGACCCGGGCACTCCGGCTGGTCAGGGAGGGTGGCAGGGGCCCTCGACTGGCGGTGCCTGGGCAGGCGGGGCCTGGGCTGACAGAGCCGAAGCGGATGGTGCTGCGGCCGGCAGCGCCGGGACGGGTAGTGCCGGGACGGGCAGTGCCGGGACGGGCAGCACCGGGATCAGCGGGGCTGAGCAGGCGGTGCTGACGTGGGCGGTGCTGACGTGGGCGGTGCTGACGTGGGCGGTGCTGACGTGGGCGGTGCTGACGTGGGCGATGCTGGCACTGGCCGGGGCGACGCTGGCAGCGCTGGCACTGGCGGGGAAGGTCGGTATTGGGCTAGCGGTGACCCACCACCGCCCGCGCGGCACGCGGCTCCGCGGAGCCGCAGCCACCCTTGGACCGGACCGTCGTGACCGGCCGGCCGGGTGGCCGCGCGCCAGCGGCCACTACGGGGGCCGGGACCGGGCCGGACGGCTATGCGTCGCGGGTGCTGGACGTAGTGGACTCGATCACGCCAGGCAGCGTCATGTCCTACGGAGACGTGGCTGAGTATCTCGGCGAGGGCGGCGCGCGCCAGGTAGGCCGGGTAATGGCACTGTGGGGCGGCGGCGTCGCCTGGTGGCGGGTCGTGCATGCCGACGGATCGCTGCTGGCCGGGCACGAGCGAGTGGCGCTGGCCAGGTACGAGGCGGAGCACACTCCGCTGCGGCGCACTGGTAGTGGTCTGCCGCGAGTCGACATGAAGCTGGCCCGCTGGCGCGGCTAGCCGCGCAATGCCGCTGACTGTCGGCGGCGTCTGCTGGAATGCAAGGCGACATGGAAACTACGTCGTCGCCCGCATACCGTCTAGTCCGGCTGCCAAGTCCGGCCGCTGCTCCGGTACGACTTGACGTGGCGCAGCGCCGCGTCGTCGAGCACGCCGGCGGACCATTACTGGTCCTGGCGGGCCCTGGCACCGGTAAGACGACCACGATCGTGGAATCGGTTGTCGACCGCGTCGTGCGCCGCGGCATCGACCCGAGTCGTGTGCTGGTGCTGACCTTCAGCCGCAAGGCGGCAGCCGAACTGCGCGAGCAGATCACCCTCCGGCTCGACCGGACCGTGCGGCAGCCTCTAGCGCTGACGTTTCATAGCTACGCCTACGCACTCGTCCGGCGGGAGTTCGCGCTCGCTGGCGAGCCGCCGCCGATCTTGCTGTCAGGTCCCGAGCAGTTGCTCGAGGTCCGCAGGCTTCTGCGGGGCGAAGCGAGCGACGGCTGCGGCGGCTGGCCGGAGCGGCTCAGGGCGGCCATCGGAGCTCAGGGATTCGCGGCCGAGCTGCGGGACTTCCTGTTGCGGGCGGCTGAGCGTGGTCTGGACGGCGGCGGTCTGGCCGCGCTGGGCCGGGAGCACGACCGCGATGACTGGGTTGCCGCAGGACGGTTCCTCGACTCCTACGCCGCGAGGTTCGACCTCGCGCCGGTTCCTGCTTACGACTACGCCGAGATCGTCAGGATCGCCGGTGCGCTGCTCCGCCGCGGTGCGGTCCGGGCCCGCGAGCGGGACGCTTACGACGCCGTCCTGGTAGACGAGTACCAGGACACCGATCCGGCTCAGGAAGAGTTGCTGGTTCAGCTCGCTGGCGACGGCCGGGAGCTGATCGCCGTTGGCGACCCGGACCAGTCGATCTATGCGTTCCGCGGCGCGGACGTTGACGCGATCGGGCGATTCCGCGACCGGTTTCGCGCGCCTGACGGCACGCCTGCCGATGTCGTGGCCTTGCGGACCTGCCGCCGGAGCGGCCCTGTGCTGCTTGCCGCATCGCGCCGGGTCGCTGCCCGGCTTCCGCTAGCACAGTTGTTCTCGGCAGCGCCTGGTGATCTGGAGGCGAGGACCGGCCGGGCGCATCGTGACCTGGTCGCGGTAACCGGCGCCGAGCCTGGCCACGTCCAGATCATCACGGCGGCGAGCGCGAGCCAGGAAGCGGCGCTAATCGCTGACACACTCCGCCGCGCGCATCTCATCGAGGGCGTCGAATGGTCTGCGATGGCGGTCCTCGTCAGGTCGGCGGCGCGCCAGGCCCCGGCCCTGCAGCGCGCGTTGAGTGCCGCTGGCGTGCCGGTAGATGTGGCCGGCGATGAGCTGCCGTTGAGCTTCGAGCCAGGTACCCGGCCGTTGCTGCGGCTGATCAGTTGCGCGCTCCGGCCGGAGACTATGGACGAGCAAGCGGCGGCCGAGCTCCTCACCGGCCCGCTTGGCGGTACCGACGCGCTCGGCCTGCGGCGGCTCCGGCGGGGCCTGGCCGCGGCGGCTCGCGCGGCAGGGGAGCCGCCAGCCGCGGAGCCCCTCGCCAGCGCGCTGCGCGATCCGCGAGAGCTGGTACAGGCGGGCTGGCCGGAGACCGCTCGGGCTGATCGACCCGAGCGGACAGCCGGCGGCGAGCTGGCAGCGGCTGCGAGGGTGTCCTCGCTGCTGAAAGTCGCCAGAGACGCCGACGAGCAAGGCACTCCGCACGAGGTGCTGTGGGCGGTCTGGGATTCCTCCAGGCTCGCCGAGCGGTGGCAGGCTGCCAGCGCGGCAGGCGGCGTTCGAGGCGCGGTCGCGGATGCCGATCTCGACGCGGTCGTCGCGCTGTTCGACACCGCCGCCAGGTTCTCCGCCCGCCTGCCGCACGGATCGACGCGGCTGTTCCTGGACAGCCTGTCCGGCCAGGAGATCGCCGGCGACACGCTGGCTGAGCGCGCGCCGCGCACTGACGCGGTGTCGGTGCTGACCGCGCACCGAGCCAAGGGCCTTGAGTGGGACCTCGTCGTGGTGGCCGGCGTGCAAGAAGGAAGCTGGCCGGACGTGCGCCAGCGCGGGTCCTTGCTAGGCATGGCCGAGCTTGTCGATGTGGTAGCTGGCCGGCAGCCCGGCGACGGCGCATCTGGTGCGCAGGCGGCGGCCGCAGCCGCGGCGTCTGCCGTGCGGCTGCTCGCCGAGGAGCGGAGGCTGTTCTATGTCGCGGTGACCAGGGCGCGACGTGAACTCGTGGTGACCGCGGTAGGCGCCGACGACGCGGAGGAGCGGCCGTCCAGGTTCCTCGCCGAACTGGCCGGCGATGAGATTGAGATCGAGCGTGTGGACGGCACCGATCGGCGCTGGCTGTCATTGCCGGCTCTGACTGCCGACCTCCGGCGCGCGGCAGCGGATGCCGAGCTGCCCGCTCAGGTTCGGTCAGCGGCTGCGCGCCAGCTTGCCCGGCTCGCTGCGGCGGGCGTGCGCGGCGCGAGCCCGCGGCACTGGTACGCGCTGACCGAGCTGAGCGCTGCGGGCGAGCCGATCGGTAGCAGCGTGCAGATCTCGCCGTCCAGAGTCGAGACGTTCACCAAGTGCGGCCTGCGCTGGCTGCTCGAAGCGGCCGTCGGAGTGCGCTCGCCGTCAGCGGCGCAGCATCTGGGCATCGTCATCCATGCGGTCGCCGCGCTGGCGGCCGATGGCGCGGACGACGGCGAGGTCGCCAAGCGCATTGACGAGCTGTGGCAGCATCTCGACTTCGGTAGCTCCTGGTACAGCACGAAGCAGCGGGCGCAGGCCGAGGCGATGGTGTCCAAGTTCCTTGACTGGCACCACCGCAATCCACGCGAGCTGGTAGCAGTCGAGCAGCAGCTTCGCGTCAGCATGGGCGAGATCACTATCACCGGTCAGGTAGACCGGCTGGAGCGAGACGAGGACGGTGCCGCGATCGTCGTCGACCTGAAGACGGGGACGGGCAGGCCATCCGACGCAGACTTGGACCGCAACCCGCAACTGGGCGTCTACCAGCTTGCCGTTTTGCTGGGTGCATTCGAGCAGTACGGTCTCGCCGAGCCGGGCGGCGCCGAACTGGTGCAAGTCGGTAAGGCCGGGCTCAAGGCCAGCGTCCGGGTACAGTCCCAGCGCGGGCTGCGCGACGACCCTGACCCGCAATGGGCACGCCAGCTGGTCGAAACGGTCGCTGCCGGGATGGCCGGGCCGGTGTTCCGCGCGACGGCCAACCCTGGCTGCCGGGTCTGCCCGGTTGCGTCCAGCTGCCCGGTTGACGAGCGAGGCGGCCAGGTGACTTCGTGACTTCAGACCTGGTCAGGTACAGCCCGGGACAGTTGGCGCGGATGCTCGGCGCTGCCGAACCGACGGCCGAGCAGGCTGCCGTCATCGGCGCGCCGCTGGCGCCGCTCGCGATCATTGCCGGTGCCGGGTCAGGAAAGAGCGAGACGATGGCGGCCCGGCTGGTCTGGCTGGTAGCCAATCAGCTCGTCCGGCCAGAGCGGGTACTCGGGCTGACGTTCACGAGGAAAGCCGCGGCCGAGCTAGCCGAGCGCGTCCGGGTGCGGCTCGCAGGCCTGCGCCGGGCGGGCCTGCCGTTGGCTGGCTCTCTGGCGGCCGGAGCCGGGAACCCAACCGGAGCCGGGAACCCAACCGGAGCCGGGAACCCAACGCGGAGCCAGCAATACATCCGGTGCGGCAACCCGGCCGGTGCGACGTCAGCAGTGCCTGGCTGGCTTCCCCCGGCACCGAGCTGCTCGCGGGCGAGCCCGTCATCTGTACTTACCATGCCTACGCTGGCCGGCTCGTCGCTGATCACGCGCTTGCGCGAGGGCCTCGAGCCGACGCTGAGGCTCATCACGCCCGCTGTTTCCTGGCAGCTCGCGGCCGCGGTCGTCGCGGCCTACGACGGCCCTGCCGATGCGCTCGACTGGACGCCTGCCACCGTCACCGCGGCCGTGCTGACGCTGGCAAGCGAAATGTCTGAGCACTTGCGTGGTGCGGACGATGTGCGCCAGACCGGCCGGTGGCTGCAGGACCGTGCCGCGAGCCTGACCGGCCGAGTTCCGAAGGCCGTTGCCGACGTGCTTAAGACCCAGCGAACCAGGGAGCAGTTGCTGCCGCTGGTTGCCGCATATGCGGCTGCCAAGGCCGCCAGGGAGGTAGTCGACTACGGCGACCAGATGGCGATCGCGGCCCGGATTGCCAGCCAGGCATCCGCAAGTCGGTCAGGCTGAGCGGTCCCGTTACCAGGTAGTGCTGCTCGACGAGTACCAGGACACCTCGCATGCGCAACTGGTCCTGCTCACTGCGCTGTTCGGCGGCGGCCACCCGGTGACGGCCGTCGGTGACCCCTGCCAGTCGATCTACGGCTGGCGCGGCGCGAGCGCTGGCAACCTGCGCAGGTTCAGCACCGACTTCCCGGCTGCGGACGGACGGCCCGCTCCGGTACGCGCGCTGTCCACCAGTTTCCGCAACACCGGCAACGTGCTGATGGCGGCCGGTGCGATCCAGCGTGACCTCAGGGAGGCGGCGCCAGAGGTGCCGCTGCTGGTCGCGCCGCCGGGCCGGGCCGAGCGCGGGCTGGTGCGATGCGCGCTGCTGGAGTCCGTGCACGACGAAGCGGACTGGGTGGCCGAGCACGTAACGCGGTTGCTTGAGCTGGCGCCCGGCCTGGCGCCGGACGGGCAGCCGTGGCCTGATCGTGGCCCGGTGCAGGTCAAGCCGAGCGACATCGCAGTTCTGTGCCGGAAACGCGCTCAGTTCCCGGCGCTGCGAGCGGCGCTGGAAGCCCGCGGTATCCCCCTCGAGGTCGTCGGTCTCGGCGGTCTGCTGACCGTCCCCGAGGTCGCGGACATTGTCGCGACTCTGCAGGTCCTGCATGACCCCGCAGCCGCTGGCGCGCTGGCGCGCTTGCTGACCTCGCCGCGCTGGCGTATCGGCCCGGCTGACCTGGTCGCACTGGGCCGGCGAGCGCGTGCGCTGGCCAGCGCGGCCGAGTCCGGCGCGCCAGTTGCCCGGGCTGCGCCCGGCCGCGACGACCTGATGGCCGGTGCCGTCAACGACCTGACCAGGGACCAGGGCAGCCTCGTCGAAGCACTGGATGACCTCGGCAGCCAGGCTGCGTACTCGTTCGCCGGTCATGCCCGGCTCACCGCGCTCGCAGCCGAGCTGCGCGCGCTGCGCGGGCATGTCGCCAGGCCGCTAGCCGAGCTCGTCACCGAGGTCGAGCGAACGCTCGGGCTCGACATCGAGGTCGCGTCGAGGCCCGGCGCTGATCCGGCTGCGGCCAGGGCAGACCTGGACGCTTTCGCCGACGCCGCGGCCTCCTTTGCCGGCGACACACAGGAACCAACCCTCGGCGCGTTCCTGGCCTACCTGGCCGCGGCTGAATCTGAGGAGTTCGGCCTGGAGGCTGGCCGCGTCGGTGACACCGACTCCGTGAAGCTGGCGACAGTTCACGCGGCCAAAGGCCTGCAATGGGCCGCCGTGTTCGTGCCCGGACTGGCCGCCGGCGCCGCAACGGCATGTCTTCCCGTCCAAGCCCAGGGTCACAACCCGATGGACAGAGAACGCCAGGCTGCTGCCCTTTGGGCTCCGGGGCGACGTGGCTGACCTGCCGCCGCTGGCCGGGTTGAGCCCGCCAGAGCTGACCGAGTTCACCGATGCTTGCACCGCGCGTGATCTGGCTGAAGAACGCCGGCTCGGTTACGTGGCAGCGACCAGGGCCGCTTACTTCCTGGGCTGTTCGGGCTACTGGTGGTCCGATGGCGTCTCCAGGCTCGGACCCTCGCAGTTCCTGACTGAGGTGAAGGCGGCCTGCGAGGACGGGGCCGGAGAGGTCGATCACTGGCAGCCCGAGCCTGAGCCGGACGCACTGAATCCGGCGCCTCGCCGATCCGCCCATGGCGATCTGGCCAGCGAAGCCGGCCGCGACCGCACGGCACGCGGCCATCCGCGAAGCCGGCGCGCTGGTGGATGCTGCCGCGCGCGAGCTCCGCGCAGCGGCCACTGTCCCGCCGCAGCCCGTAGCGGACGGCCGCTATCAGCAGCTGATGGCCGCCTGGACGCGCGACACTGACTTGCTGCTAGCGGAGCGCGAGCGGCGCCAGGCCGGCCAGGCGGTAGTCGTCAGCTTGCCGCGCCAGCTCCCGGTCTCCTGGCTGGTGACGATGGCGAGGGATCCCGGTGAGCTGGCTCAGCAGGTTCGCCGCCCGATGCCGCGCAGGCCAGCGCCGCAGGCTGCCAGGGGAACCACGTTCCACCAGTGGCTTGAGGGCAGATTCGGACAGGCGCAGCTGATCGACGCAGGCGAGCTCCCCGGAGCCGCCGATGACATGGCCGCCCTGGCACCAGAGCCCGAGCTGGCAGAGCTTCAGGCCCGGTTCGAGGCGGGCGAGTGGGCAGGTCGCTGGCCGGTTGAGGTCGAAGTGCCGTTCGAGACGAAGGTCGGCGACAGGCTTGTCCGCGGCCGTATCGACGCGGTGTTCGCCGACGTCGAGGCCGGCGGTTATGACGTCGTCGACTGGAAGACCGGGCGCCAGCCTGGCACGGCCGCGGAGAAGCGTGCGGTGGCGGTACAGCTGGCGGCGTACCGGCTGGCCTGGGCGGCGCTGGCGGGCGTGCCCCAGGCGCAAGTGCGGGCGGCGTTCTACTACGTAAGGGACGATGTCACCGTCCGCCCGGCGGACTTGCTCGACGGCGCCGGCCTTGCGGCGCTGATCGATGATCTCCCCGACATCGGCGGAAGGTAAGATTCCCCGGTCGGACGTGGATGGAGGCACGCAGGTGGCGGAACGACGAGTTGCTATGAGCGACGGCATCGCTGAACGAGTAGTGCGGCGGGCCATTTCGCACCTGGCGAACTCCTATTCACACGGGCCAGCCAAGGCATCGGCCGCCAAGGAAATGCTGGTGCACGCACTTGAGGGCGCGAGCGACGAGGCCGACGAGGCCGACGGCTACGCCGCCGCGGCGGCGATGGCCGCGCTTGCGCACGGCATCGAGGCCGAGGTGGGCCGGGGTCTCGACTGGCTGGCCGTCGCCGCGTTGCAGGAGTGGGATTCTCACCACCCGGAGAACCCCATCTAGCTTCCGGGGCCGCTACTTCTGCCGAACCGGGAGTCAGGCCAGATGGCGCTCCAGCGACGCCATCTTCGACTCCAGTGCACCGGTGACGCCTGGCCGGATGTCGGCCTTCAGCGTGACGCTCACTCGCGGTGCTCGGGCCGCGACCGCGTCGCAGGCGCTCTTGACCACCGCCATTACTTCGTCCCAGTCACCCTCGATCGTGGTGAACATGGCATCGGTCCGGTTCGGCAGCCCGCTCGCGCGCACCACCTTGACCGCGCCGGCAACGTATTCGGCCACGTCCGCGCCGACTCCGATGGGCGTTACCGAGAACGCGACAATCATGTCAATCCTCCGTGATCCCTGCCATTGTGACCGTGCGCCGGCGTGCCGCGCATCGGCGGAACCCACACTCTCGCGTCGGCCGCGGCCCGCACGGCCGCGGCCGTCCACTTGCTCATCAGCGCTCCCCGCCCCGCTACTACCATCGTGATCACACGTTCATCATGGCCCGCGCATTTTAGCGAGCCTGATTCCGTCTGCGAGGGAGCGCCCATGGACGTCCGCCAGTTCATCGAAGAGCACGCGGCCGAATTCTTCGGTTCGCTGAGCGAGTGGCTGGCCATCCCGTCCATCTCCGCCGACCCGGCGCGCCGTGCGGACGTCGGCAGGTCAGCTGACTGGCTTAAGACCTTCCTGGAGGAAACGGGCTTTCCGGCGGTCGAGGTATGGCCGGCAGGCGACTCCGGGTCGGAGGGACTGCCGGCGGTTTTTGCGGAATGGCCGGCCAGCGATCCGGCGGCTCCCGTGGTGCTGGTCTACGGTCACCACGACGTGCAGCCGGTTGAGCCGCTGGAGGAGTGGGACAACCCGCCATTCGAGCCAACGCAGCGCGACGGCTTGCTGTTCGGCCGGGGCGCCTCGGACGACAAGGGGCAAGTGCTGTTCCACGCTCTCGGCTTGCGGGCGAATCTGGCCAGCTCCGGTGCGACCGCGCCGCCAGTCACCTTGAAGCTGCTGATCGAGGGCGAGGAGGAATCTGGCTCGCCGCACTTCGCCGAGCTGCTACGGGACAAGCGCGACCGGCTGGCCTGTGACGTGGTGGTGGTATCGGACACCACTATGTGGGCGGCTGACGTCCCGTCGATGTGCGTCGGCATGCGGGGCGTGGTGGACGCGGAGATCAGCCTGCGCGGTCCGGAGCGTGATCTTCACTCCGGGTCGTTCGGCGGCGGAGTGCCCAACGCGCTGCACGTTATGGCCGACTTGCTGGCTGGCTTGCACGACGCCGACGGCCGGGTGACGGTGCCCGGCTTCTACGACAACGTGCTGCCGTTGTCGGACACTGAACGCGAGCTGATCAACCGCCTTCCGTTCGACGAGAAAGCATGGCTGGCCGAGGCAGGCAACAGTCGGGCCGTGGCCGGCGAGGCCGGCTACCGAACGCTCGAACGTGTCTGGGCCCGGCCAACCGCGGAGGTCAACGGCATGTGGGGCGGCCACACCGGGCCCGGCGGCAAGACGATCGTGCCGGCCAGAGCCCACGCGAAACTGTCTTTCCGGCTGGTCGCCAATCAGGAGCCCGGCGGACGTCATTGCCGGTCTCGGCGCTACGTTGCCGACCACACGCCTCCCGGCATCGAATCCACTGTGACATCGGGCGGCAACGGTGTCCGGCCGTGCTTCGCGCCGATGGATTCCCCGGCCGTGCCGGGCAGGCGTACGCGCGATGGAGCGAGCCTTCGAAACGGAGATCCTGTTCACCAGGGAAGGCGGCAGCGGGCCGGAGGCGGACCTGGCCGACGTCCTGGCCGCGCCGCTAGTCTTCATCGCAGCCGGGCTAGACGCGGACAGGATCCACGCACCGAACGAGCGGGTGGAGATGGCATTGCTGCTCAAAGGCGCTGAGGCGGCGGCATATCTGTGGGACGAGCTGGCCGCCGCGGGTGGCGACCTGACGGCAGCCAGGTGAGCGCTGCGAGTCCGGCCGACGACATGGCGGCGGCCAGCCTCGGCCCAGGTGGCCCTGCGTCGGCTGGCTCAGGGCTCAGGGGCCTGACGCTGACTGGCCCGGCTCTGACCGGGCTGGCGCTCTCGCGTGGCGAAGTGGACCGGTCCGCGCATTTGCGCGCGGACGTGGACTGGCTCAAGGCGGCCTGGGCAGACCCGGCGACCAGGGTGGTCGCAGTGGAGCAGGGTCAAGCGCTCTGCGTGCTCACCGAGCAGCATGCCGAGCTGG
The DNA here is from genome assembly GCA_963815575.1 of uncultured Actinomycetota bacterium. Classification (GTDB taxonomy): domain Bacteria; phylum Actinomycetota; class Actinomycetes; order Streptosporangiales; family Streptosporangiaceae; genus JAJYUU01. The sequence continues at coordinate 252,563 of CAWFHE010000002.1, forward strand.
TCTTCCTTGCTCCCGAGCAAGCGCCTGACGGAGTGCGGTTCCTGCTAGGCGTCGACTCAGATGGAGTCACCTACTTCGGCGTGTCCGGGCCGTTGCCCGAGCACGCTGGCGCAGGCGTGCGTCCGGCTTACCTCCGAGAGGCCGGACCGCTGCTATCCGACCGGGACGCCGGGCTGCTGACGCACGCAGTTGCGCTGGCGAACTGGCACGAGACGTTCACGCACTGCCCGCGCTGCGGTTCGCCGACCGAACCGTTCGCATCGGGTCACGCACGCAAGTGCCCGGTGGACGGCAGCGAGCATTTCCCGCGTGTGGACCCGGCGATGATCGTGCTGGTTACCGACCCCGATGACCGCGCGCTGCTCGCGAGAAACGCGCTCTGGCCAGAGCGCCGGGTGTCCGTCCTGGCCGGTTTTGTCGAGGCCGGCGAAGCTGCAGAACAGGCAGTAGCCCGGGAGGTAGCGGAGGAGACCGGCATTAGCGTGAGTGCCGTGACCTACCTCGGCAGCCAGCCGTGGCCAATGCCGCAGAGCCTGATGCTCGGCTTCCGGGCGGCGGCTAGCAACACGGACATTCACGTCGATGCCGACGAGATCGCCGAGGCGAACTGGTACAGCCGGGACGAGCTGGCAGCCGCCATCGCTGCGGGGACGATCAGGCTTCCGCCGCCAGTGTCGATCGCGCACCGCATCATCGAGTCCTGGTACGGCAGCGACCTGCCGGGCAGCTGGTAATCAGTAGATTGACGACGCATCGTTAAACTACATACGATGCGGTCATGAGCAGGCCAACCAGTCCGATGCGAGAGCCGACGTACTTCGTGCTGGCGGCATTGCTCGCCGGGCCGTTGCACGGCTACGCGATCATCAAGCGGGCCGAGGAAATGTCGGGCGGTAGGGTCCGCCTGGCCACCGGCACTCTGTACACCGCGCTCGACCGGCTGACTGGCGAAGGCTACGTCCGGCTGGTCAGCGACGAGATCGTGAACGGACGGGTCCGCCGCTCCTACGGGCTGACCGATGCTGGCTCGGCCGCGCTGAGAGCGGAGGCGCAGCGGATGGCCGAGGCCGCCCGGCTGGTGACCGATGCCCAGGCGATGCCACGGCCGGGACGGCTCGGGCGCAAAACGAGCCCCGCGTGAGCCCGACTGGCGAGGACCGGATGGCTCCTGCGCCGTCAGTCGGCCCATCCGAGCGGGCAGGCGCAGGCTTGACCCGGTGAAGCGAGTTCTGCTGACCGGCATGCCGGGGACCGGGAAGTCAGCGGTCGTCCGCGAGCTAGCGGCTCTGCGTTGGCGCGAATTGGTCCGGCTAGCAGGCGCAATCCCATGGACAGGGGTCAGTTCTTGCGCGCAATGAAGATGGACAGGGGTCAGTTCTTGCGCGCAATGAAGTAGGTATTGGCGATGTCGCCGTCGACATGCACGACGTCGACTGAGCTGAAGCCCGCGTCGCTCAGCATCTGCTGCGCTTTCTGCTCACCCCACATCGTGCCCAGCCCCATGCCGCCGTCGGCCAGGGAGACAGTCATGCAGTGCATGCAGGAGACCGTGTAGATGAACGGGCCTAGCGGGTGATCCAGGTTCTCCGAGAGCTTGCTGGACCCGCGTACATCAACGCAGAGGTAGACCCCGCCAGGGCGCAGCGCGTCGGCTATGCCGGCCAGCATCAAATCGGGCCGTGCCTGGTCGTGCACGGCATCGAAAGTCGTGATCAAGTCAAACTGCGCGGTTTCCGCTAGCCGAGCAGCGTCACGTTTCTCGAAGCGGACGTTTGTCAGCTGTTTGCGGTCCGCTTCTGCGCTGGCCGCGGCGAGCCCGGTGTCAGACATGTCGAACCCGGCGAACCGCGAGCGCGGGAACGCCTCGGCCATCAGATTGACTGCATGCCCGGAACCGCACCCCACGTCCGCGACGTCCATGCCGTGCTCAAGCCGGTCAGTGAGTCCGGTCACGAGCGGCAGCGTCACGCTGATGAGGCTCGCATCATGGACTGCGCCGCTGTCCTCAGCCATCAGGGCCTGGAACTTCGGGAACGAGGAGTACGGAACTCCGCCGCCGTGCCTGAAGCAGTCGACCACCTGGTCTTCCACCAGCGCGAGCAGTCCCACGTACTGCGTGCTGATCGCAAGGTTGTCCGGACCGGCAGCCCGGGTCAGCCACGCCGCGTGACCAGCAGGCAGCGAGAAGGACCCGGTCTCGCGGTCGTGATCGACGATTCTGCCCGTCGTCATGGCGCCCAGCCACTCCCGGACGTACCGCTCGTCGAGCCCTGCCCTGGCGGCGATCTCCGCGCTCGTCGCGGCGGGCATCTCGGACATGACGTCGAAGAGCCCGGTACGGTGACCGACGCTGACCATCAAGGCCAGCATCGCCTCATTTGCCATGTGGACCATGCGCTTGGCGAACTCCGGCGAGCCCTCAGCCCGTTTCAACGCCATTCCCGGCCTCCTGTCTCCGGCTTCCAGATCCAGTTCAACGTCAATCGCCTGGCTCAATGACTTCGCTGAGGATCGCGTCGCTGACCGCGGCCATGTGCCTGGCTCCGGCGGAGCGGGAGACCAGGCGGCCCGTCAGGTAGCCGACCGCGACCTGCCGCTCAGGATCTGCCCAGCCAAGGCAGACATAGCTCCCGTTGTGGCCGAACGCAGTCCGGCTGGCAAGCGCGCCCATCGGCCCCGGCCCGCCGCCGACGCGGGCGCGCCCGGTCCGCTGGCCGCCGAGCTGGAAGCCTTCAGACCAGCGAACCGGCAGTTTCAGGTAGCGGTCGATCTCGCCGTCGCTGGACGGCGCCCGGGCCTGGCGGATCGTCTCGGGCCGTAGCACCCGGACTCCATCCAATTCGCCGCCGTCCAGCAGCGCCTGGTAGAGCCGGGCAAGGTCGTAGGCGGTGGCGGACACGCTAGCCGCCGGGATGACCGCTTGCCGGGTCGCGCGGCGGTTGATCACCACCTGGGTGGCCAGTTCAGCCGCGCCGTAACCAGATACCGGCACATGCCGGTGCCAATGCCCGGCAGGCAGCCCCAGGTAGCTGTCGGTCAGGCCGAGCGGGCCGAGTAGCTCAGCCTGCAACACTTCGCGGACGGGCGCGCCGGTGACCCGCTGCACAAGCTCGCCGAGGATGAACCCGTAGCTGATGACGTGGTAGGCGGGCACCGAGCCGGGAGGAAACGACGGTGCCGCCACCTCGAGCGCCCGCACGGACGCGGTCCAGTCGGTCATGGCGAGCGCGTCGCGCGCCATGCTGCGCGCTACCGGCAGCCCGCTGCGGTGCTGCAGAACCTGCCGGATCGTGATGTCCTGTTTGCCAGGCCTGGCCGAACTGCGGCCAGTACGCGGCCACCCGATCGTCTAGCGCCAGGTCGCCGCGCTCGGCGAGCCGGTGCACCAGCAACGCGACAAGTGGCTTGCTGGCTGAGAACAGGAAGAACAGCGAATCGGGCCGGCAGTCGAAGGCCTCGTTGAGCACAATCCGGCCGCGCACGGCGATGCACAGTTGCGCCGGGCTGCCCCGTTTCCTGATGAGATCGAGAGCTTTTTGGAAGGCCCCGCCGCTCGGGCCGGGCATGTCAGGCAGGTGCCAGCTTGGTGACGGCCTCGCCGAGGTCCAGGCCGGGTAGCGGCGTGATCGCGATGACCGGAGTGTCCAGCCCGGTCGCGTGGTACTCCGCGACTCGCTCGCGGCAATGCTCAAGCGCGCCGTGGATGACCAGTTCGTCGACCAGTTCGTCCGGAATCGCCGCTAGTGCACCCTTCCGGTCGCCGGCGTTCCAGGCGGCCAGCATTGGTGCGATGACCTCGCCGCGGCCGAGCCACTCGTGGAAGGCGGCATAGACCGGCACGGTTAGGTAGGCGGCGATCATCCGCTTCCCGATGAAGCGGGCCAGATCGACGTCGGTAGTCGGGCAGACGAAGATCCGGGCGACCAGTTCGCAATCCGGGCCGGCCACGCCGCGCACCTTCGGGACGTCGGCGGGGGAGAGCCAGTTAGTGATCGCGATGCCCGCCTCGGCGGCCGCCAGCCTGACCATTCCGGGCCTTAGCGCAGCGAGCGCTAGCGAGGGCGGGATCTGCGGCGCCGGGTCTAGCCGGAAGCCGTTGACGCTGAACGTCTCGTACTCACAGGTAACCTTGCCCCCGGCCAGCGCATCCCGCAGGAACCTCAGCATGTCGCGCGAGCGCTGATATGGCTTCTCGAACGGAATGCCGTTCCACTGCTCGACCGCCAGCTGGGACGAGGTCCCGATGCCCATCACGAACTTGCCGGGAGCGAGAGCGGCGAGCGTACCGGCCTGGACTGCAAGGGAAACGGGCGCTCGCGTGTAAATGCCTACGATCGCTGTGCCGAGGCGCAGCTGCGGGGCCCACTGGGAGGCGAGCGTCAGCGGGGTGAAGCCGTCTATCCCGTTCAGCTCCGCGGACCAGACGTCGGTATAGCCGAGATCGGGCAGGCTCGTCACGATCTCTCGCTGGTCGGCCAGCGGCATCCCGGTCAATGGCAGGGTCAGACCCCAGCGCGATTGCGATCCCATGCTGGCGAGTATGCCAGTTTGAGACGTCAGCGACCTGGCGGCGGAATGTGACCCAGATCACGCAACGGAAACCGTGCGTGATGACGTCCTAACCACAAGTAATCGAAAGTGGCCAGCTCTGGAGCCGACGAAGAAGACCGGCCCACCCCCGACCACCGCAAGTGAATCCGCACCCCGGCCGCCGACAGCAAGGCCGGGCCAACCCCCACCCAGGAGGCTTGCCGTGACCAGGATGATGGTGAACGAGGCGGTCTGGGAAGCACTGTTCGCCTCGCCGCTGCAGCCCTCTGACACCCTGACAACTGAGTCAGTCGCTGACGCCATCGGCGCCACGCTGCGCCGCCTCGGCCCCTCTGGCTGCACCAGCCGGATGGCCCAGGAGTTCGGTGACCACCCGATGGAGGCCACCGACCGGATGCGCTGGATCCGTCAGCTGACCGGCGACCTGTGCGCCTGCCTGTACTTCTCGCCTGTCGCCCCGGCCGAAACCGGCACCGTTGGCGAGCTGCTCCCAGTCCGCGAAGCTGCCTGATACCGGATCCCCCTCAGGCTGGCGACTCGCCGCTGCGGCTGCGGAGCTGATGCAGCTCACGCAGCCGCTCCGCGGTCTGGTCATCGGCCGGGCTGTAGGTAGTCATCCGGGTGCCGAGGCGCTGGCCCAGCCACAAGTGCGTGTAGTTGAGCTTGAGCAGCCCCACTTCCGGGTGCATGAACCGCTTGGTCAGGTTCTCCGGGCTGGCAACCTCGTGCCGCTCCCACAACTCTTCGAACTCAGGTGACGCCTTAGTCAGCCTCGTCACCAGGCATTTCCAGGCAGGCTCGGCGACATGCTCGGCCATGGCTGCCCGGTACTCGGCCACCATCCGGCGAGTGCCTTCCTCCCAGTCCAGCGTCGCGGCGCGGCAGCTCGGCACCGTGAACATCCGCCACAGCGAGTTCCGCTCCTCGAAGGGCAGATCCCCGAGCGGGCCCATCAGCAGGTCAAATGTCTCGTTATAGGCCAGGATGTCGTACCGCGCGTTGCGGATGCAGGCCGGGAACGGGTCGAGCTTGTCGAGCAGCAACTGGGCAGTCGGCGTAAGCGAGCTGCAGTCGGCCTGACCGCTGCCGTCGGGGGCGTCGGCAAGGCGGAACAGGTGGTCGCGCTCATGCGGGTCTAGCAGCAACGTCCGCGCAACCGCGTCCAGCACCTGCGGGGAAGCATTGATGTCCCGGCCCTGTTCGAGCCAGGTGTACCAGGTCACGCCTACTCCAGCCAGGGTCGCGACCTCTTCGCGACGCAGCCCGGGCGTGCGGCGCCGGGAGGCCGGCGGCAGGCCGACGTCCTCGGGCGCAATCCGCTCGCGGCGGCTGCGCAGGAAGTCGGCCAGCTCCTGGCGGCGGATGGCCGCGATTTCGGGAAGCCTGGTCGCGGGAAGCGCCGATCCGCGAGGCGCGGTCGCCGGCAGCAACGTTTGCTCGCTCATGGCTACTAGTATGCCGTCCCTATAGTGCTGTTGCCTAGTACTACTGATACCAGTATAAGTGGGCTCTAGTACCTGGATAACTTTATCGGCCAATCTGGATGCATGCCTTCCACCACTGCTCCGACCCTGGCGCCACGAGCCCAGGCCAAGACGAAAGCACAGCACGATCAACCGCACCAGCCGCAGACGCTGACAGCCGCTGGCCTGGCTGTCATCCTCGTCGGCGTGCTGCTGCCCATGATCGACTTCTTCATCGTCAACGTGGCGCTGCCGACCATCGACCGCGACCTGCAGGCCAGTCAGCCGCTGCTGGAACTGGTCGTGTCTGGCTACGCGACGGCCTACGCGCTGCTGCTCGTCCTCGGCGGCAGGCTGGGCGACAGCATCGGACGCAAGCGGCTGTTCCTGCTCGGCATGGCGGCCTTCACGGTCACATCGCTGGCCTGCGGCCTGGCGCCAACGGCCGACTTCCTGGTAATCGGCCGGATAGCACAGGGCGCTTCGGCTGCGATGATGGTGCCGCAGGTGCTCGCGACCATACAGGCGGCGACGTCCGGAGATCGGCGCAGCAGGGCCCTCGGCCGCTATGGCGCTACCGGCGGTCTAGCGGCCGTGCTAGGCCAGGTCCTCGGCGGCGTACTCGTGTCCGCGAACATCGACAGCCTCGGCTGGCGGCCCATCTTCCTGGTGAACGTGCCGATCGGGCTGGCGGGCCTGGTGCTGGCACGGCGCTACGTTCCCGACACCCGGCATGGCGCGCCTGCGCCGATCGACGGCCCCGGAACTGTTCTGCTTGGCCTGACCGTGCTGACGCTGCTCGTCCCGCTGACCGAAGGCCGGTCGGTGGGCTGGCCGGCCTGGACCATCGCGCTGCTAGCGGTCGCACCGCTGGCCGCGATCGCGTTCCTGCGGTACGAGGTGAGGGCCGAGCGGGCGGGCCGCACGCCGCTGGTTCCGCCGTCGCTACTGCAGCACCGCAGCATGCGCCGCGGCCTGTTGCTGGCGCTGCCGTTCTTCGCCGGGTTCGGCGCGTTCATGTTCTGCTATGCGCTGCTCGTGCAGGAAGGACTGCACGCTAGCGCGCTGACGGCGGGTCTTGGCCTGGTGCCGATGGCTGCCACGTTCTTGTTCGCGTCGCTGTCGACGTCCAGGCTGCTCGCGCGGTTCGGCGCGAAAGTGCTCACCGCAGGCGGCGTCCTGCAGGCAGCGGGCCTGGTCATCCTGGGCGTCACGGTCTACCTCGGCTGGCCGCACCTGGCCGTCGCGGATCTTGCGCCTGGCCTCGCAGTCGCCGGGCTCGGCCAGGGCTTCTTGATGAGCCCCTTGTTCGGCGTCGTGCTGTCGGAGGTACCGCCGGCCGAGGCGGGCGCCGGCGCCGGCGTGCTGACGACAACGCAGCAGACCGCGCTCGCACTGGGCGTGGCCACGCTTGGCAGCCTGTTTCTCGCGCTGGCCGGAGACGGCACGGGCGTCAGCACTGCGTTCCTGGTCGTGATCACCGTTCAGGTGGTTGTGGCGATCGGCGTTGCCGCCGGCGCGCGCGGCCTGCCGGGCTGGCGGGCCAGGATGGTGGTCGCCAGCCGGGAGCTCGCGGCAGCCGGGCACAGCTGAGCTCCTGAAGCGTGGCGCCGGCGGGGAGGGGGTCCTCGTCGGCGCCACGCTCGGTGCTGTCTATCCCGGCGCAGCCGGTGGCGAGGTTTTTCAGCCCGGCGCAACCGGTCCGCCACTTTCCCTGTCTTAGCTTCTGTTCGCAATCGGATCAAGCTAAGGCGGATCAATGAGGATTAACCGGATAGTGGCCGCGATTGCCGGGCTGGCACTAGCCAGCGGTGGCGTTCTGGCGACCGCAGTCGGGACCGCTAGTGCCGGGCCGGCCAGTAACGGGCCGAGCGGAGCGGTGCGCACGGGACCGCCTGGCGGTCCGGTGCCGCGCGGCTTCCGGGTCGCCTCGGTGACGTTCGTGTCAGCGAACGACGGCTGGGCCTTGGGCACCACTAAGACGTGCGCGCACAAGCCATGTACTTCCGTCTTGCGCACGACCAACGGCAGCCGGTCCTGGGCCGGGATCCCCGCGCCGAAGTACAAGATCGCGCGCTTCGAGGGGTCTGCAGGCCTGCGGCGACTCCGGTTCGCCGATGCGCTCGACGGTTTCGCCTACGGCTCACAGCTATGGGTGACGCACAACGGCGGGTCTAGCTGGTACCGAGTCCGTCAGCTTCCGGGCTACATCACCGACCTGGAGACTTCTGCAGGCGTGGTGTACGCGGCGACCACCGTGACGAAATCCGGCAAGCAGGCTATCTATATCAGCCCGGTCCACAATGATTCGTGGAAGCGCGTCACCGGCCTGCCGGAAGCGTTCGGGATTGGCGGGCTCGGTGACATCACCTTGCATGGCAGCGCCGGCTGGATCATCCTGGGCAACCGGCTGTACGCGACGCAGAACGACTACAGCTGGACCAGGGAGCGGTTCCGGTGCCCGGCCGGGTACGGCATCGACAGCGTCGGTGCCTACAGCGCGAAGCGGATCACGCTGCTCTGCGTGGGTGACCCTGCGGCGGGAAGCACGCTGAAGGTCCTCTATGCCTCCAGCAACGGCGGCGCGAGCTTTACCAAGGCCGGCGCACCGCCGGCGGGCGGAGACGGCGGCCTGCTCGCCGAGCCGACGCCGCAGCGCATCTTCATCGCCACCGCGTCCGGGGCGACCTGGATCTACGTCAGCACTGACGGCGGCCGGCGCTGGCATATCTCCAAGAACATCGATGACGGCGGGCTGGGCTGGAATGACTTCGGCTTCACCACTCGCACCCAGGGTGTGGCAGTCGAGAGCATGATCGTGGGAGGTAGCAGCCGCCTGTGGCTCACCAGGACCTCCGGCCGTAGCTGGGGCAATCAAGGATTGTGAGCCTTAACTAATCTGGCTGGCCCCGGAGGGTGCGCCGGGGCCAGCCCGTCGTCAGGAACTATCGCGCCTTCCGGTCCGCCCTCGGGCTAGCCGGTAAGGGCTACTGTCGCCCCGGCCGGATCGACGAGCCGGTGGCAGCCGTCCGCCGCCGGGAACTTGGCGAGCAGACCGCGCACGCGCGCTTGCGGGCCGCCAGGCCCGTACAGCACCAGTCCGTCGGCTTCGCTCGCGACCAGTTCGTCGCCGACGCGCAACAGCACAGCGCCGTCCCGGCCGGCGGACAACGCGGTCCGCCCGGCCGCGATGGCTTCCAGCACCGCGGCCGGGTCAGTGTCGGCGGCTTGCACCCAGGTCGTCGGCGAGCCGGGCGGAGCGTCAGAGCCCGGCCGGTGCCAGTCGCTGCCGCCGACCGGGATGGCGGCCGGATCCCAGATCTGCCACCAGCTGAGCGGCAATGTCCAGGTGAGGTCAAGCCAGCTCCAGTGCCAGACTTCCAGCAGCGGCGGGCGCCGTTTCATCGGCGCGGTCCAGGCGACTTGCCCGCCGTACGGGTGATTCACCGACAGCAGGCCGCCCGCCCGTTCGCAGGTCTCCAGCCAGTCGTCCGGCGGCGTGCGGAAGTCGATCCAGCCCACCTCCCCGAACGCGTTCGCATGACCTGATGCGGTCGTGACTTCCTGGCCGGGCAGCAGCGTGATGCCGTGCGCGGCGGCGGCGGCCGGAAGTTCGGCGTGATGACTCACCGTGTTGTGGTCAGTGACTGCGATGAAGTCCAGGCCGCGCCCGGCCGCGAACCTGGCGAGCTCGGGGACTGTCATCACGCCATCGGAGTGAACTGTGTGCGTGTGCAGGTCGCCTGCCAGCCACCGGTGTCCGGGCAGCGCCGGCAGCACGCGCCGGCCAGGCCGGTCGTCGAGCGGCGGCATGACTTCCGGCGGGTCGTCTGGCGCCAGCTCTCCCGGTGTCGTCGACACCTCGATCGTCACCCGGTAGTCGGCGCCTTCCGGCGGCAACCGGTGCAGGCCGATCATTACCTGCCACTCGCCGTCTTCTGGCTCACCCGGAAGGTATCCGGGCGTGGCGGCGTCGGCCGTGATCACGAAAGACCGGCGGGCGCCGCCGGACCAGCCGCGGAACCCGGCGCTGCCCAAGCAGCCGAGATCCATGATCGCGCCGGATCGTTCGTATTCGAGTTGCGCGCGCAGTGCGCACGCACCGCTCGGGACCTCGAATGGCAGGTAATGCCACGGGGAGCCGAACCGGTCCTCTAACGTCCACCGCCCCGAGTGTCGTGTGATGACCATGGGCTCATCTGATCAGATCGGCTGCTGAGGTGAGCGACGGGGCTTGACCGAGAGAATTCAACGTGCGTAGAATTCAACGCGCGTTGACATTCCGCGAGCCGCTGACACTCCGCGAGCGGCTGACATTCTGATTAGGGGCGGAGGCCGGCCATGTGGGCAATGATTGTCAAGGAATTCCGGCAGCTGCGGCGAGACCGGCGCACGCTGGCCATGATGATCGTGCTCCCGATCCTGCTCCTCGTGGTGCTCGGCTACGCGGCAAGCTTCAATGTCTCGTCCATCCCGGTTGCGGTCGCTGGCCCGCAGTCCACCGCCCTGGCCAGCGCCCTGCCTGCCGTCCGGTGCGGCTCTGATTGCTCTTTCTCGCTGGTCAGCTCGGATCCGGCGGCTGGCCGGAGCTGGGCGCAGGACGAGCTGCGAGATGGCCATGCCGCAGTTGCCATCGTCACGGGCGGTCAAGTGCCGGTCGTGCTGATCGACGGTAGCCAGCTCTTCACCGCGCAGGCCACTCTCGCGGCCCTGGCAAAGCTGCACGTTGCCGCGGCCGGCAGCGCGCTGTCCAGGCCGCAGGTCACGATCTTGTATAACCCGAAGCTCAAGACGTCGGATGTGATGATTCCGGGCTTGGCGGGCGTCGTCCTAGTGTTCATCGGCACGATCATCACTAGCCTCGGCGTGGTCAGAGAGCGCCAGTCCGGGACGCTCGAGCAGCTGGCGGTGATGCCGCTGCGCCCGCGCGACGTGTTCCTCGGCAAGATCGTGCCGTACTTCGTCGTCGCCGTAGTCGACCTGGCAATCGTCCTGGCCGTCGGGCTCGCGGTGTTCGGCGTGCCGTTCCGTGGCTCGCCGCTGGTGTTCGGGCTCGGCGCGCTGCTGTTCGTGTTCGTGACGCTTGGGCTCGGCGTACTGATCAGCACCGTGTCGCAGAATCAGGGCCAGGCGATTCAGCTGGCCATGATGACCACGATGCTCCCGCAAGTCCTGTTGTCCGGCCTGGTATTCCCGCTGTCCTCGATAGCCGCCGGCGTTCGCTGGATCTCCTACCTGCTGCCGCTCACCTACTTCAACGAGATCGCGCGCGGGGTAATGCTGCGCGCTGAGCCGATCGGCCCGCTGTGGGAGCCGTTCGTGCTCCTCGCGCTGCTCGGGATCGTGATAGTCACGCTGGCGATCCTGCGGTTCCGCAGCTACCTCGCGCCGGCCCCGCCGGGACGAAGGTTGCGCAGGCCCGCCGAGCTTGTTGTCGCCCGGGACCAGGCAGGCTAGCCATGATCGACCAGCCGGGCGGGCCGGCACCGGGCCGGGCCTTCGGCGCAACGGCGGTATGCCTCAGCTATGACGGCGTGCCGGCGCTCGACGACGTATCCGTCACAGTGACGTCTGGCCAGGTCACCGCAGTCGTCGGCGGCGACGGCGCGGGCAAGACGTCGCTGTTGCGGTGCCTGGCCGGAGTGCTGAGACCGGAGGCCGGCGACGTGCGCAGCCCCGGCAAGGCACGGATCGGGTTCCTGCCCGCCAGCTCTGGCATCTACCCGGACCTGACGGTCGCGGAGAACCTTGCTTTCCGCGCCTCGAGTTACGGGCTACCGCCGAGTGCTGCGGCGCAACGTACTTCTGAACTCATCGAGCAGGCAGGCCTGGCAGCAGCGCGCAACCGGCTCGCGGCGAATCTCTCCGGCGGCATGCGGCAGAAGCTCGGCGTCATCGCCGCTTTGCTGCACCGGCCTGAGTTGCTGATACTCGACGAGCCGAGCACCGGCGTCGACCCGGTTAGCCGGTCCGGACTGTGGTGGCTGATCGCATCCGCAGCGGCCGACGGCGCTGCGGTGATTCTCTCTACGACCTATCTCGACGACGCGCAGCGCGCGGCCGAGGTGCTGGTTCTGGATGCTGGCCGGCCGCTCGCTTACGGCACGCCCGAGCAGATAGTCCGCGGAATGCCCGGCTCCGTCCGCGCGGTCAGCACGCGCCCTGCTGGTGCAGCAGCATCGCGCGCGTGGCGGCGTGGTCCGGACTGGCGGGTCTGGAGCCCTCAGACAGAGGGCTCAGAGCCTGGCGATCCGGTCGAGCCCGACCTGCAAGATGCCGTCATCGCAGCTGCGCTGGCCCGGCAGTTTCCGGGGCGTGAGTCGCCTTGCGCTTCGCCTGTGCCGCCGGTGCAGCAAACAGCCGTGCAGCAAACAGCGGTGCAGCAAACAGCGGTGCAGCAAACAGCGGTGCAGCAAACAGCGGTGCTGCAAAAAGCGGTGCTGCACAGTGACCGCTCGCCGCCGCCAGCCGGGCCACTGGTCGAGAGCGTCGCCGTCACCTGCCGCTTCGGCAGTGTTACCGCTGTCAGGGACGTCAGCATCGCGGTCCGTCCTGGCGAGATCGTCGGTCTGCTGGGTGCGAACGGGGCCGGCAAGACGACGCTGATCAGAATGCTGCTCGGACTGATCCCGGCGACCTCGGGGCAGGTCCGGCTGCTTGGCGAACCGCCAAGCCGGATGACCAGGCGCCGGATTGGCTACGTTCCGCAGGGTCTCGGCCTGTACGACGACCTGACCGCCGCGGAGAACATGGCGTTTGCCCGCGCGGTATTCGGCAACCGGTCTGCGAGCGTGCCCGTGCCTGGCGATGACGCGCTAAGCCGTACCGGGTTGCCCGTCGGCCAGCTGCCGCTCGGCCTGCAACGCCGGGTCGCGTTCGCGCAGGCACTTGCGCATCAGCCGGATGTGCTGATCCTTGACGAGCCGACCTCAGGCGTGGACGCGCTCGGCCGTACCAGGCTCTGGCAGATCATCGCTGCGGCAGTTGAGTCGGGAGCCGGCGCTCTGGTCTCCACGCACTACATGGAGGAAGCGGGCGAGTGCGACCGGCTGATCATCATGGCCGATGGCGCTGTGGTCGCGGCCGGCACTGCGCAGCAGATCATTGGTGGTGAACAGGTCACCGTTGTCGACGCGGAAGACTGGGCCGCCGTGTTCGGCGTGCTCAAGCGCGCAGGCATGCAAGTCTCCCTGGCCGGTCGCGGGCTGCGAGTGCCTGGAGCGAGCCCGGACCAGGTTCGGCAGGTCCTGCCGGATGGATACCGCATTCACACTGCGCCGGCGACACTCGAAGAGCGGTTCTTCGACCTCCTCAGCGCGCCCGGTCGCAGCGGGGTGCAGGCGTGACGCCACCGGCCCGCAAGTCCCGTGAGCGGACTGGCCGCCGCTCCGGCGACAGCGGTAGCAAGGCGGCGATACTAGAGGCGGCCAAGGCCCAGTTCGCTGAGTACGGATACGACGGCGCGACCATCCGCGCGATCGCAGCGAGGGCCGGCGTCGATCCGGCGCTCGTGCATCACTTCTACGGCAGCAAGGAACGGCTGTTCGCTGCCGCCATGGAACTTCCTATCGTGCCCAGTGAGGCGATTACCGCTGCCCTCGCGCGGCGTGAGCCGGGCAGTTCGCTGGGCACGCATATGGTGCGGTCAGCGCTCGCACTGTGGGAGGGCGCGGATATGCGGGACTCGTTTCAGACGATGCTGCGGTCTGCTCTGACGAGCGAGCAGGCAGCGGCAACGCTGCGCGACTTCCTGGCCGACGCAATCCTCGCGCCAGTATCGAGCGTCGCGGCGGGCCCGGATCCGGACGGCGCATCGTTCCGCGCCTCACTCGTCGCCGTCCACATGCTCGGGCTGGCTGTCGCCAGGTACGTGCTGCGCGTCGGCCCGGTTGCACAGGCAAGCCAGGAAGAACTCGCCGCGGCGATCGGCCCGGCCATCGATCGTTACCTCGCCGGAGACATTAGCTAGCGGACCGGGCACTACGATCCGCAGGGTGGACTCGATTCTCGGTGATTGCTCGCTGGTGACGTTGCGCGCTCGGACAAGTCACAAATGGCGGACCTACCCGCCGGACGTGCTGCCCGCATTCGTGGCCGAGATGGACTTCGACCCGGCCGAGCAGATCAAAGACGCGATCAGGGCCGCAGTGGCGGCTGGCGACCTCGGCTATCCGCACAAGGGTGACCTGGGAGAGGCGTTCGCCGAGTTCGCGGCGGCCGGCTGGACTGGTCGCCGGATCCGGACCTGGTCTTCGCCATCCCGGACGTAATGACCGGCATCACCGAGGTCGTCCAGGCCCTTGTCAGGCCGGGCGGCGGCGTCGTGATCAGCCCGCCGGTGTACTCGCCGTTCTTCTTCCGCATCCAGCTGGCCGGGCGGCGGATCGTCGAAGCGCCGCTAGCCAGCGGTCCGGACGGCTACGAGCTTGACCTGGACGCGCTCGACCACGCGCTGAGCCTGCCGGGGACCGGTGCCTACCTGCTGTGCAATCCGCACAACCCGGTCGGCCGGGTCTGGTCGCGCGAGCAGCTGACCGCGGTCGCGGACCTAGCTGACCGCCGGGGCGTGCCGGTACTGGTCGACGAGATCCACGCGCCGCTGGTGCTGGCGGGCGCGCGACACGTGCCGTTCCACACCATCGAGCATCCCGCTGCCAAGCGGGCCATCGTTTTCAGCTCGGCGTCGAAAGGGTGGAATATTCCCGGTCTCAAGTGCGGCATCGCCGTGGCTGGCGACAGCGGCGAGGCAGCGATCCTGGCAGAGCGCTGGGATGCACTGCTGGCCAGTCACCTCGGGGTGCACGCGACAATCGCTGCGCTGCGCAGCGCCGGGTCATGGCTTGACGCGGTCGTCGCGCAGGTCGACGAGAACGCCAAGCTGCTCGCGGACCTGCTGGCCGAACAGTTGCCCGCGGTCAGGTATCAGCGCGGGCAGGCCAGCTTCCTTGCCTGGCTAGACTGCCGCGACCTCGGGCTCGGCCACGACCCGGCGGCCGCGTTCCTGGCAGCCGGCCGTGTCGCGCTCAGCCCGGGTCCGGATTTCGGCGTGCAAGGCAACGGCTTTGCCCGGCTGAACATCGGCACCTCGCCGGAGCTCGTCACCGAGGCCGTTCGCCGGATGGCAACCGCCGTGCCCGGCGGCAGCGATCGCCAGGACTGACTCAGGCGCGGATTGCGACCTGGGCGACGGCCGGGAGCGTGACAGGCAGCCGTTCAGCTCTTCCGGTGCGGGCGTCGACTACGACAAGGTTGCCGCCCGCTGAGGCCACGAACAGCCAGTGGCCGTCGGGTGACCAGACCATCGACTGACCGTTGAGTTCCGCGCCGAGGAGGAGACTGTCGCCGGGTGTACCCAGCGGGATCTTGAGATTGCGATCGGCGCCCGACCGCAGGTTGATCAGGTGCACGGTCAGCAGCCCGTCGCGGCCGTTCTCCGCCACGGCAGCGGTGCCGTCGTCCGGGGCGATCACGCCCGCCGGCGGCCAGGAGAAGTCGTACGGGTATCCCGCGGCTGGACCAGGCAAGGCGTGCCGCGCACCGTCAGCAATATCCACAACCTCGTTCCGGCAGAGCAGATACTGCGGATCGCCCGCGACCTCGCCATGGCCAGTGTGCGGTCCGATGCCGATCATCTGGGTGCTGACGTCGTAATCGGCGTGCCGGTGCGCGCCGCACACTAGGACAAGCCAGCTTGTGCTTCCGATAGCTAGCACCGTGCCGGGCACCGGTCGGTCCCAGCCTGGCCCGGCGTCGTTGGCGCTGAAGCTTCCGGTCTCGACGAGGACATATCCGCGACCATCAGGGACTGCCGTTGCGGGTAGCTGCGGACCGTCTGGCGGGAACCGGATGGTCGGCCCAGGGTGGTGGCCGGTCAGCGCGACCAGAGATAGCGCGCGCGACGTCGGCGAACCAGAGGTCACCCACACATCCTGTGATTGCACGGGACCGGGAATCAGCGGGCCGCCACTCGCCAGCGGTCCGGTGAGCTGCCGGGCCTCCCCGCCGTCGGCCACTACATAACCGGGAGCGAGGTCGTTCGGCTTGATCACGGCATCGTGCGCGCCGATCACGAACGCCACATCAGGACTCGCGGTCTGCAGCGGCGGCACGTACGTCACCGAGATCTTGCCCTCGGCGAGCTGGATGCGCAGCAGGTCGTCGGGCCCTCTGGCGAACAACTCCCAGCCAGACCTCACGCCGAGCAGCCGGTGACCGATAACCATGACATCAATCGGGGGTGGTGGCGGAGGCGTCTTGGCGGCAGCCGGCGCGTGCCCGCCAGAGCCGCGCACGACAACTGCGACGATCGCGGCAATGACCAGGCACGCCAGCGCGACGCGCGGCATCCAGCGGTGGCCGGGTGTTCGCCCGCTGCCGAACTGGACGACCTCGTACTTGCCGTCGGGGGGCACGGTTCATCATTGCCGCGCCCGCGGGGCCAGCGCCAGCGAGCAGCTTCGTCCATTCGAGTCGCGGCGCAGGGTCGGTGCCGAATCTTTCGTCCGGCAGCGGCTGTCTGCTACTTTCAGCGCCTGACGAGCGATGCCCCGCAGCCAATGAAGCCGCAGCCGACGAATGAGTGAGCCCCCGATGAGACAGCGTCCCGGACTCCGCAGGTGTGCTGGATCTACAGCAGTTCTGTGCGTCGCGGTCTTGTCCGCGGCGAGTGTGCTGTCAGCTTGCAGCGGCAGCGGAGGGGCCGGTAAGCAGCCGGCAAAGACCACCGCGCACACTGCGACGGCCTCCCCGGCGGCAACCCAGAGTGGCGCGACACCGCCGGGCATCGTCGCAGTGACCGCCGGCGGCGCGTTGGTCACCCTGAATCCGGCGTCCGGCACGGTGCTGCGCACGCTCGTGCAGGCCGGCGTGCTCGGCGACGAGATCTCGGTGTCGGCGACGGGGATGGTGTACTTCGCGGCGAAGCACGGCTGCTCAAGCAACATCGAGGCGATCCCGGAAGGCGGCGGATCCGCGGCAGTCATCGCCGCCGGAAGCCTGCCTGCCATCAGCCCGGACGGGACGAAGCTGGCCTACGCTGTCCAGCCGAGGCTGACCCCAGGCTGCGTGCCGAGCAATCCGGCGCTGACGCCGCTCTACCATCTGGATATCCGGACGCTGAGCTCGGGCAACACCGTCAGCCTGCCGATGGTTCCGGCCGGCCAGGACGCCGGGCTGCCGGCACCGATCTCGCACTTGTCCTGGGCTGCCGACAACGATCACCTGGCCGTGTCCACCTCGGCAGTGCAGGACAACGAAGGATACGACCTGCTGATCGTCGACACTTCGCAGGCGCACTATTACCTGACTGGTCCTGGCACTTCAGATGTTCCGGTCACCGGCAAGCCGGCTGCGCGAGAAAGCTATCTGCGCGAGGGCGTGTTCATGCCGGACGGCAACCTGTTCGTCAGCCGAGCGTGCTGCGCCGGCGTACCAGTGCGCAATACGTCCCGGCTGATGTGGGAGGTCACTACCGCCGGCGGATTCGTGCACCAGGTCGCGATCGGCTTCCCGAACCTTGATCACACCAGCCTTGACGTCAGCCCGACTGGCGATTGGCTGCTCTACCTAGCCGGGACCGACCTGTACGTGTCACAAGGCGGCGCGACCCCGCATGAGGTCACCTCGGCACTCGTGGCGGCCGCCTGGGGCTAGCCGCCAGTTCAGATCAGCTGTGTTCAGGACGAGCCGTTCAGCGCGCGACCCTTCACGACGAGACGGGACACACCTGGTCAGGCGCCTCGTTCCGTGCGAATGTGGAACCGAGTCCCTCGCCCAGGTGTAGTTGGAGGGGTCGTTTATGGGCCGGGATGTCCCGTCCATCACTGTTAGCCAGCAAGATCGACGCGCTTACCGGGAGAAGGTTCGTCAGTGTCTTGACGTTTTCGCCCGGATGCTGCGCGAGTCCAGGTTTGAAACCGAGCCAAGGCAGGTTGGCCTGGAGATCGAGCTGAACCTCGTCGACGCCGACGGCAGACCGGCAATGACCAATACCGCGGTGCTGGCAGCCATCGCCGATCCGAGCTTTGCCACCGAGCTTGGCAGATTCAACCTGGAGATCAACGTGCCGCCGCGGCAGCTAGCCGGGGACGCGCTCAGCGCGCTCGAGCGGGACGTGAGCGGCAGGCTCGCGCATGCCGCCGCCAGGGCGCAGCGCACGGGTAGCCGCCTGGTCATGGTGGGCATCCTGCCGACGCTGCGGCAGGCTGACGTCACCGACGAGGCTATGTCAGCGAATCCGCGTTACCGCTTGCTGAACGAGCAGATGATCGCCGCCCGCGGCGAGGACATGCGTATCTGCATCGACGGCCCGGAGCGGCTGCTCACGCACGTCGACACGATCATGCCCGAGGCTGCCTGCACAAGCGTCCAGTTCCACCTGCAAGTGAGCCCGGAGGCCTTTGGCAACTACTGGAACGCCGCTCAGGCGGTAGCCGGGATCCAGGTCGCGCTGGCGGCAAACTCGCCGTACCTGTTCGGCCGCGAGCTCTGGCGCGAGACCAGGATCCCGCTCTTCGAGCAGGTCACTGATACCAGACCGGAGGAGCTTCAGCAGCAGGGCGTACGGCCGCGGGTCTGGTTCGGCGAGCGGTGGATTACATCGGTCTTCGACCTGTTCGAGGAGAACCTCAGGTACTTCCCGGCGCTACTGCCGCTGCGCGAGGACGAAGACCCGGAGGCTGCTCTGGATAGCGGTGAAGCGCCACAGCTTTCCGAGCTAACCCTGCACAACGGCACGGTGTACCGGTGGAACCGGCCGGTGTACGCGGTACACAGCGGCCGGCCGCACCTCCGGGTGGAAAACAGGGTGCTGCCGGCTGGTCCCACGGTTGTTGACGTTCTCGCTAATGCGGCGTTTTACTACGGCCTGGTCCGCGCACTGGCCGAGACTGAGCGGCCCGTTTGGACCCAGATGTCGTTCGCGGCTGCCGCGGACAACCTGGTCGAGGCGTCCCGGCACGGGATCGATGCCCGGGTCTACTGGCCGGGGATTGGCGAGGCCCCTGTCGCTGAGCTCACGCTGCGGCGACTGCTGCCGCAAGCCTCCGAAGGGCTGCGGCAGTGGGGTGTCGACTCCGCGGACGCAGACCGGTTGCTCGGGATCATCGAGCAGCGCTGCCTGACTGGCCGGACCGGGGCGACCTGGCAGGTCGAGACCGTGCAGCGGCTTGAGCACGGCCAGTCAGACCGCCGTGAGGCACTGCGCCGGATGACCCAGGGATATATCGAGCGAATGGTTACTAATCACCCCGCCCATTCTTGGCCTGACCTCTGACGCTCACGGGCTTTGCGTCTGGTGTGAGTGGGCATACCAGAGTGGCAAAGGGCCCGGAAACGCTAATTGGGGGTGGGACATGGCCGTGAAGCCGACGGCAACGGAGGCCGAGCCTGGCACCGGACAGTTGCAACCCGGGCGCCGGCACGCTTGGTCGCAATTCGGATCATCGGGGGCCGAAGGTGCTTCGATGGTCGACACGTCGAAGGCGCGTCGGTACGGCGCGGAGCTACTCGGCACAGGGCTGCTGGTGTTCTTCGGTGCTGGCATGGCGACGGTCAACTTCGGTTTCCGCGCCTTCGGCAGTAGCGTCGCGGCCGGGATCCTGCTCACGGGCCTGGTGTTCGGGCTCGTGCTGCTCGCGCTGTTCGCGGTGATCGGCCCGATATCGGGGTGTCACGTCAACCCGGCGGTGTCGCTAGGCGCCTGCCTGGCCAGGCGGATCAGCCCGATCGACATGGTCGGATACTGGATCGCCCAGCTCATCGGCGCTCTGCTCGGCGCTTTGCTGCTGTGGTGGGTCCTGAGCAGCTCGCCGTTCTACAGCAGGTCGAGAATCGGCCTGGGCGCCAACGGCTACGGCAGGCTGTCGCTGCTGCACTCTTCGGGCGGCGGCGCATTCCTGACCGAGGTAGTCCTCACCGCGGTATTCGTGCTCGTCGTGCTGGCTGCCAGCCGCCGCGGGGGGAACATCGCGGCGGGCGGCGTGGCCATGGCCGTGGCCCTCGCCCTCGTCAACATCATGGGCATTCCGATCGACGGCGCTTCGGTCAACCCGGCCCGTAGCTTCGGGCCGGCCATCGTGGTAGGCGGGCTGCCGCTGAGCCAGCTATGGCTGTTCCTCGTCGCTCCGCTGGTCGGCGCCGTACTTGCCGCTGGCGTGTACATGCTCTTCAGCGCGGCTGGCGAGAGCGCGCTTGCGGCTCGCGGAGGGGGAGCCAGGGCAGAGCCCGCGATGACGATGTCAGCCGCCGATGAAGCGCTTGCAGAGCCGTCAGCTGGGCGTACCACGACGACGACACCAGCGATGCCGCCGGGAACTCAGCGAGTAGTCAGCGGTGGTGAGGCTGAAGGCTCGCGGCAAACGGGCTCCGGGGCGACAGCCAGCCAGCAACCGCCGGCCGACCCCGGCAGCGGGGCCAACCCGACGCCACCCGAAGGCAACCGGTTAAAACAGGCCGCCCCCGGCAGGCCTTGGCGGTGAGACGATCGTGTAGTGAGTCACGTCGACGCCACCGCACAGGCCCCCCAGTTGCGGCTCAGCAGCGCTCGCGGTCGCTGGGTGCTAGCGGCTACCGTGCTTGGCTCCAGCATGGTGCTGCTCGATTCGACGGTCGTCAACGTGGCGCTGCCGACTATCGGCCGGCACCTCGATGCGTCGCTCGGCGGGCTGCAATGGACAGTCACTGGCTACACCCTGGCGCTGGCTGCGCTGATCTTGCTCGGCGGCTCGCTGGGAGACCGGGCCGGCCGGCGCCGGGTCTTCCTGATCGGTGTCGTCTGGTTCGCGCTGGCTTCGGCGCTATGCGGGTTTGCACCTAGCATCGGCGTGCTCATAGGCGCCCGGGTGCTGCAGGGCATAGGTGGCGCGCTGCTGACACCGGGCTCGCTCGCGATCATCCAGGCGACCTTCGCTGCCGATGACCGGCCGCGGGCTGTCGGCGCCTGGTCAGGTCTGGGCGGGGTGGCCGCGGCCGTCGGCCCGGTGCTGGGCGGCTGGCTGGTGCAGGCCGCCGGGTGGCAGTGGGTGTTCTTTCTGAACCTGCCGCTCGCGGCCGCAGTAGTCGCGGTCACGGTGCGGCACGTTCCCGAAACCAGAGACACCTCGATGCATGGCGGTTTCGACGTGGCCGGCGCGGTCCTCGCTGTGCTGGCGCTCGCTGGCATCACCTATGCGCTCATCGAAGCGCCGGAGCGGTCGAGCCGGGCTGGAGTCGTGGCGGCCGCGCTGCTCGGCGTTGGCGCCGCTGTGGGCTTCGTACTGGTGGAGCGTCACCGGACCCGATCGCCCGAGCCAGTGGCCGCGATGCTGCCGCTGGACGTTTTCGCTTCCCGGCAGTTCACCGTGATCAACGTCATCACGTTTCTCGTCTACGGCGCGTTCGGCGGCGTGCTCTTCCTGCTGGTCTTGCAACTGCAGGTGGTCTCGGGGTTCTCGCCGCTGAAGGCCGGCTCAGCGCTGCTGCCGGTGACCGTGCTGATGCTGGCGCTCTCCGCCCGGTCCGGGAGTCTCGCTCAGCGGTTCGGCCCGCGCTGGCCGATGACCATCGGCATCAGCGGCCTGGCGGCAGGCATGTTGCTGATGACGCGGATCGGGCCGCATGCCAGCTACCTGGCGGACGTGCTGCCTGCCGCGGTTGTGTTCGGCCTCGGCCTCTGCCTCACAGTCGCGCCGCTGACTGCGACCGTGCTGGCGAGCGCGGATGTCCGGCACGCCGGGGTGGCCAGCGGAGTGAACAACGCGGTGGCACGGGCCGCCAGCCTGGTGGCTGTTGCCGCGCTCCCGGTGGCCGTCGGCCTCGGTGCAGCGAGTTACCACGAGCCAGCACGTTTCAATCACGGATTTGATCTAGCAGCCATCGGATGCGCAGCGGTGCTGCTCATCGCTGCGGTACTGTCGGCGTTCTTCGTCGACAACGACGTGCTGCGGCCGGGGGGCAGAGCGGTATCCGAGCCGGAGGCGCGGGTGACCTGTACTGTCGGGGCGCCGCAGCTACAGCCAACTCCACCCCAATAGTCCAGCCCGCGGTGATGCGGTACTAGCGGTCAGGCGTCCAGGCCGAGGGTGAAAGTCGGCTTAGGCGAGGTCTCGGGCAGCCGGTGCTCGTCGCTGAGTCGGCGGACGGCGGTTCCGGTGGCCAGGAACTCGGTCGCGTGCTCGCCCCAGACGTGGTTCTTCACCTCGACTGTCACGCCGACGATCCCGGACGACTGCGCCTCTGTGGCCTCGGCCTGCATCCGCGCGAGAGCGAGTTCGCGCGCCTCGTAAACGCCCTGGGTGAACTGGACCATCTCCTGGTTCTGGCCGGTCTGGCGCAGCGCCTGCATCGCACTCTGATGCGCGATGTGGTAAACGCAGGTGCCGAGCACGAACGCTACCGGCACCGCGCCGGCCGCCGAGCAGCCGGAAGAAATCCTGCGCGGACAGGTCCGAAGTGAACGCGCGTCCGTCCGGCGCCCGGTGCGCGCCCGTGCCGGCCAGATGACGGACCGCGGTGCCAGTCGCCACGAACTCCAGGCAGCCCTGGCCCCAGGCGTACATCTGCATGCGGAGTTCCACGCCGACGATGCCGTCGGCATCCAGGTGGTCGGCCTCGGATCGCATCCTGGCCATGGCCAGCTCGCGCGCGTTGTACATGGCCTGAGTGAGGACCTGAAGCTCCTGGTTCTGGCCCCATCGGCCGACCTGCAGGCCGACGTGGTAGATCGAGGAGCCGATGACGAACCCGAGCGGTTCGAATCCTGCCTCGCCGAGCAGCACGTATTCGGAGACTGACAGGTCGGAGGTGAACACTCCGGCCGGGCTCGCGCCGGCGGTCTCCGCGAGCCGGCCACCGGCGGCCTGCGGCTCCCAGGTCGCTCCGCTCTGGCTGGACTGACTGGAAAACCGTGGCATGGCGCCTCCCGGGCGGTGCGGCTGATGGCCACCGGCAGCTTACTGCGAGACGTACCGGCGCGTCGCTCCGTCCTGCCTGCCGCACCGCCCGGTGCCGGTCGGTTGTTGTTCCAACGCGGTTCGCTCAACCCGCCGAGGTCCGGTCAGCCCGATCCGGTCGCTCCGCCCGGTGCGGCAGTGTCGCCTGGTGCGCCGGCGTCGCCCGGTGAGGCGGCCTCGCGCACCTCGACTTCCAGGTCGGGCCGGACCAGCCGGGATTCGGCGTAAAGCTGGTATGCCCGCAGGTCAGCCTCGGTCGACGGGGGTGGCACGAGCGCCCGCGGCCACAGCTTCCTGACCCGGACCACGTCCAGTTCAGCCGCGTAGAGCGTGATCTGAGCCTGCAGGTATAGCCAGGCAATCAGGCCAAGCACAATGCCGAAGGTTCCGTACGCGGAGTTGCTCGCGTGCTTGACGAACACGCCGCCGATGACCTGCAGGATCTGCCAGGCGACGGCGGCCAGGATGGCGCTCAGCCGCATGTCACGGGTGGCGACCTCGGCAGCAGTCGCGATCCGGAAGCCGAGCCAGAACAAGCCGATGTTCAGGATCAGCGACACTGCGATGGCGGCGATCTGGCCGCCCGTTCCGCCAAGATGGGCCGAGCCGCCCGCGATGGTGGACAGCGCGATCGTGACGATCTGGCCTGGCCCGATCACGCAGATCAGGCCCAGGCTGCGCAGCAGGTTGCCGGGGAACCGGGGGCGCCGGAAGAGCGGTACTTCCCAGACGCTGTTGAGCGCGTTCTGGATTGCTCTGGCAATGCCGCGTGCGCCGTAGAGCGTGAACAAGACGCCGAATACCAGGGCGAGGCCGGTCCCGTCCAGCCCGTGCTTCATGGCGCCCCTGAGCTCGGTGCCGATGACCGGGTACTGATGCAGTGCATGCAGCAGGTGCTCGCCCAGCACCTTGTTCTTGCTCGCGATGATGCCGAGGACGGTCACCGCGATGAGCAGCAACGGGAAAACCGAGGCGAAGGCGAAGTAGGCGACAAGGGCGGCCAGGTTTCCGGCCCGATCGTCGCTGAATTTCCTCAGAGTCGCTACCGCGATGCCGATCCAGGGCCGGTTGCGCTGCATCCGGTCAGCCGACTTGACCAATCCGCTGGTTTTGGCGGCCGGTCCATTGCCGGCTTGCTGGTGCGCGCCCATGACGCCGGAATATCTACCCGGCAGCCGCGGCGCCAGACCCAGCCGGGTAATGCCGCCAGCAAGCTACAGCGCGGCGAGCACTTCCGCGGCAGCACGCTCGCCGGAGCGGATTGCCCCGTCCATGTAGCCGGTCCATACCGGTGAAGTCTCAGTGCCTGCCCAGTGGATCGGGCCGGCGGGCTCGCGCAGCGCGGGCCCGTAGCGCGTCCACACGTTGGGCCCGAACAGCGTGCCGTAGCAGCCGCCGCTCCACTTTTCCTGCTGCCAGTCGAGCTCCAGGAACGCTTCCGGATTGGCCGCCCGCGGACCGAAGTACCGGACCAGCGAGTCGACGACGACCTGGCGCCGAGCCGGGAGAGATTCCCGGCCCAGCCGACGCGCCTCGTCGCCCTCCACGAACGCAAGCAAGATGCCCGGTGACCCCTCCGGCGGGGAGTTGTCAAACACCACCCGGGTTCCGGTGCCGTCCCCGGTCGCTTGCCCGGACAGGCCATCCTTGCGCCAGAACGGTTCGTCGTAGATCACCTGGCACTTGATCACCGAGCCCATCGGGGTGCGCTGAGTCAGTTGCTCGCGTGCGGACGGCAGCGCCGGGGAGTACTCGATGCGGCCCGCCAGATGCGGCGGCACGCTAACGACGACACGCCGGGCCTCGAACGACCCGGCCGGTGTCGTCGCCGTCACCGCATCGCCGCGAACCTCGATCCGGCCCACAGGCGCCGAAAGCCGGACGACATCCCCGAGCCGCGCGGCCAGCCGCTCGGCAAGCAGTGCCGAGCCTCCGGTGAACCGGTCCTGCTGCGCCCCGCCGGTCGTGTCGATGAGCCGCTGGAACGACCCCGCCGCATGTACGTAGAACAGCATGTGCAGCAACGAGATGTCGCCCGGCTCCGCGGCGAACACCGCCTCCACGCCGAGCGCCAGCAGCGTCCTGGCGCCCTTGCCGAGAGCGTTCCTGCGCATCCAGCTCTGGAACGTCTGCCCGTCAAGTTGCTCCGCGCCAGCGGCTGTCCATGGCGCTTCGGCCGGCACTTTCCTGGCCAGTGCCTCGAGCCGTGCCTGTGCCCGGCCGATATCCGCCAGCACGAGCGGGCTGATCCGCGGAATGCCGCCGGTATAGGTGGCTCGTTTCCCGTTGAAGTGCAGGACCTTGCGGCCGGTGTCGTAGGTCGGGAAGGTCGTTACGCCGAGGTCCGCGGCCAGCGCGTACACCCTGTCCTGGGTCGGACCCGCGTACTCGCCGCCCATCTCGACGATCTTTCCGTCGCCGATGTCCTGCGAGACCACCCGGCCGCCGACCCGGTCCCTGGCCTCAAGCACCAGCACGGAGCGCCCGGCCGCGACCAGGTCACGGGCTGCGGCCAGCCCGGCCAGCCCGGCTCCAACTACCAGCACGTCAGCTGCTTCGGCCATCTGAGCAGCCTAGGGCGAACCTGGCCGGGCGGGCATCCCGGCGGCATCGAATTCGGCGACTAGCCGCTTGCTGGCCTTGCGCCGCCACGATTCGGCCAGCAGCTCCGCGACCCGGTCCTCGGCGGCATTCGCGAGCAAGATCCGCAGCCCGCGCACCTGCTGGCCCCAGCGAAGTACCTCGAACGCGCCCGGATCTTCCGCGACGCAGGCTGCGATCTCGTCGTCGCCGACGAAAACATGCAGGTGGCAGTTGTCCGGGGGAACGGTTGCAAAGATCTTTTTATTGACCCGAAACGAGGACATATCAAAGTGCGGTTCCTCGCCCGCGCCCGGCAGCGACAGCGCGAACCGGCGAGCACTGGCCAGGTCGGTCACGTGCCCAGGCTAATGCCGGTGCCGTCCTCAGCTTGAGCGCCAGCACCACTCTTCATGGATTCGCGTCCTCCCTTCATCGCCTTGCGCTCGTCCGCCTGGCTGATGTCAGGGCAGCAGCACGTGCTCGGTCACCCGGCCGAACGCCTGGAACCCGAGTCGGCGGTAGAGCGGATCGCCCTGATCGGAAGCCGCCAGCACGGCTATTTCCGCGCCCATCTCGCGGGCGGTCAGCAGGCAGGCTGCCGTGATCGAAGTGCCAAAGCCGCGCCGCTGCTGACTCGCCAGCGTCGAGATGTTGTACAGGCCGGCTACGCCCGCGTAGCTGAAGATCTCGGCCGTGCATGCTGGCCGGTCCTGGTAATAGCCAATGAGGTAGCGGGCCTGGCTGGCCTGCGACAGTACCGCGCCGGATGTCCGGCTGAAGAACTCGACCACAGTCGCCGCGGGCGGGTCCCAGTTCGCGGCGAGCACCCAGGACCAGTCGCGCAACTGGCCCGGCGACGTCACGATGCGGATGTCCAGGCCAGGCACGGCGGCTGACCCCATGTCGGCTGACCCCGTGTCGGCTGACCCCGTGTCGGCTTTCAGCGGCAGGTCGCCAGCAAGAGAGCGCCACAATGCGGGCTCGGTGTCGGCCGGGGGCAGCCGTGCTGCGGTCAGCAGCGCGGCGAGATTGACAGGAGTCGATGCCGGGCCGACTCGCCACGCGAACTGCCGGCCGGTCTCCGATAGTTCCGCGACGGTCTCAGCTACCCGGCCGGGCGCGGTCGCGGCGGTGAACCGCGCGGCGCCGACGAAGTTGAAGGTGTCGTCGTCGAGCCCGCTGTCGGCGATCAGCAGGTCCGGTGCCTGGTGCACGGTCATGCCCGGGGTCTGGCGGTGCAGATGGCTGGCATGCTCGGCGAGGTTCAGCTCCATCCGCTGGCTGAGATCCGCGGGCGGCCGCACAAAGGTCGGCTGCCGCCCGGCTGATCTGCCCCTCACCGGGCCCACGGTAGTCTTGCGCAGGGGACAGGCACGGGGATCCGCGCTTGAAGGGCTGTCATAGTTGCTATCGCTGGTAATACCGAAGGGCTCGCTCGAGCGCGCCACGCTCGAACTCTTTGACGCTGCCGATCTGACGGTCCGCCGGTCCTCGGATCGCGACTACCATGCGAGCATTGACGATCCGCGCATCGAGCGGGTCCGCTTCCTGCGCCCGCAGGAGATCCCGTCCTACGTCGAGCAGGGCCTGTTCGACTTCGGCATCACCGGCCGGGACTGGATCAGCGAGACCGGCGCCGGCGTGGAATCGCTGGGCGAGCTGCACTACTCGAAGGCCACAGCGGACCCCGTCCGGGTCGTGCTCGCGGTGCCCGCTAACGTGCCCTGGCAGTCGGCTGCTGACTTGCCCGAAGGCGTTCGCATCTCGACCGAGTTCCCCGCGCTGACCCGCCGGTACCTGGAAGCGCACGGAGTCAAGGCAGTGGTGATCCCGTCCTACGGTGCCACTGAGGCGAAGGTGCCCGACATTGTCGACGCGATCGTGGACCTGACCGAGACCGGCGCGTCGCTGGCCCGCAACGGCCTGCGCATCCTTGACACGCTGCTGACCAGCTATACCGAGCTGATCGCGAACCCGGTCGCGTATGCCGATCCGGCCAAGCGGGACGCGATGGAGGACGTGGCGCTGCTGCTGCGCGGTGCCATCAGCGCACGCGGCAATGTCCTGCTGAAGCTCAACGTGAGCGCGTCCGACCTCGGCGCGGTTTCGGCGATCCTGCCGGCCATGTCCTCACCGACCGTAACTTCACTGGCCCGCGGCGACATGCACGCGGTCGAGGCGGTTGTGCCGAAGCGCGGGGTGAACCGGCTGATCCCGGCGCTGAAGGCGGCAGGCGGCCGCGACATCCTGGAGATCCCGATCAGCAAGATTGTCGAGTAGCCCAGATTGCCGAATAGCCCAAGATTGTCGAGTAACCCCAGATTGTCGACTAACACCGTGCTCAAGCGCATTGACCTGCGCGGCAAGGCGCCCAGCCGGATGCCTGCGGCTGACCTGGCGGCGCTGCTGCCGCGCGCCACGCTGGATGTCGGCGCGGCCATCGAGCAGGTGCGGCCAGTCTGCGAGGACGTGCGGCAGCGCGGCGCGGACGCTGTCCGCGAGTACTCGGGGCGGTTCGACGGCGTCGACCTGGCCAGCACTGTCGTGCCGCGGGAGGCGCTGACCGAGGCGCTCGCGGGCCTCGACCCGGCCGTGCGGGCGGCGCTCACCGAGGCCGCAAGGCGGGCCAGGCTCGTCCATCAGGCGCAGCGCCCGGCCGAGTCCTGGACGGCCGTCGCCGCCGGGTCCACGGTCACCGAGCGATACCTGCCGGTGCGCCGCGCCGGTGTCTACGTGCCAGGCGGCCTGGTGGCCTATCCGTCGTCGGTACTGATGAACGTCATCCCGGCCCAGGTCGCCGGAGTCACCGAGATCGCGGTGGCGTCGCCACCGCAGGCCGAGCACGGAGGGCTGCCGCACCCTTCCATCCTGGCTGCGTGCGCGCTGCTCGGGGTCACCGAGGTGCACGCAGCAGGAGGCGCGCAGGCCATCGCGATGCTCGGCTACGGGACTTCGGACTGCGCGCCCGTCGACGTGATTACCGGTCCCGGCAATGTGTACGTCGCCGCTGCGAAGCGGCTGCTGCGCGAGCGAGTCGCCATCGACGCGGAGGCCGGCCCAACCGAGATCGCGATCGTCGCCGATGATGGCGCGGACGCCAGTTTCGTGGCCGCCGATCTAGTCGCCCAGGCGGAGCACGACCCGCTGGCGGCCTGCCTGCTGATCAGCACCAGCGCCGCGCTGGCCGACCGGGTCGACATCGAACTAGCGAAGGCAGCTGCACAGGCCAAACACGCCGAGCGGGTCCAGGCCGCGCTGGCCGGGCAGTCCGCCTGCGTCATCGTCGATGATGCGGACGCCGCGCTCGCCGTCTGCGATGCCTGGGCGCCAGAGCACCTGGAGATTCAGGCGAGGGACGCCGCGATCCTGGCCCGCCGGGTTCGCAACGCGGGGGCGATCTTCGTCGGCCCGTGGGCTCCAGTGTCGCTCGGCGACTACCTGGCCGGCTCCAATCACGTGCTCCCCACCGGCGGGACGGCGCGATACTGCGGCGGCCTGTCGGTGCTGTCCTTCCTGCGCTGCGTGCACGTGGTGGAGTGCGACGAGTCGGCCCTGGCCGAGGTCGCCCCGCACATCGACGCGCTGGGCGGGGCGGAGGATCTGGCCGCGCATGTTCAGGCGGTGCGGGTCCGGGTGCCGGCCGAGAGGGATGACCGGTGAGCGCCCCGCCAATCAGGGCCGACCTGGCCGGCCGTCGCCCCTACGGTGCGCCCCAGCTCGACGTACCGGTGCGGCTGAACACTAACGAGAACCCGTACCCGCCGCCGGCTGCGCTGGTCGCCGACATCGCCGCCGCGGTGACTGACGTCGCGGGCGGACTGAACCGGTACCCGGACCGGGACGCTGTCGCGCTCCGGGCGGCGCTGGCCGACTACCTGGGACACGGACTCACCGGTGAGCGCACCTGGGCGGCTAACGGCTCGAACGAGATCATCCAGCAGCTCCTGCAGGCATTCGGCGGGCCCGGCCGCAGCGCGCTGGGCTTCGAGCCGTCGTACTCGATGCACCCGCTGATCAGCCAGACAACCGCGACCCGGTGGATCGCGGCGGACCGGAGCAGCGATTTCGGCCTGGCGCCGGCGGAGGCTGCCGCGGCAGTAGACCGCCATCAGCCGGACGTGGTGTTCCTGACCTCACCGAACAACCCGACGGGCTCGGCGACGCCACTCTCCGTCGTCGAGGCCGTCTGCGCCGCCGCCCCCGGCATGGTGATCGTCGACGAGGCCTACGCCGAGTTCTCCAGGGAATCGTCGGCGACGGCGCTGGAGTTGCTGCCCGGATTCCCCCGGCTAGTCGTGGTCCGCACCATGTCGAAAGCGTTCGCGCTGGCCGGGGCACGCGTTGGCTATCTAGCCGCCGATCCGGAAGTCGTCGAGGCGCTGCTGCTGGTGCGCCTGCCTTACCACCTCTCCGCGATCACCCAGGCGGTCGCACTGGCCGCGCTCAGGCATTCGGCGGAGCTGCTGTCGTCGGTCGCCGCGATCCGGGCCGAGCGCGACGCTCTGGTTCACGACCTGCGTGGACTGGGACTGACCGCAGGGGACTCTGACGCCAACTTCGTGCTGTTCGGCGAGTTCGCCGACAGTCACGCAATCTGGTCGGCGTTGCTCGACCGCGGCGTCCTGGTCAGGGAAACGGGCCCGCCCCGATGGCTGCGCGTTAGCATCGGGACGGCTGCCGAGAATGCCACGTTTCTTACCGAACTAAGGAGCGTCCTGGACGGCTGTTCGGATGCGGTGCTGCCGTGACAAGGTCAGCGCGAATCGGCCGGGTCACAGGTGAGACCCAGGTTCTGGTCGAGCTCAACCTGGACGGGGCCGGAGTCGGCAGGGCTGAGACCGGCGTGCCGTTCTTCGACCACATGCTGGCGCAACTCGGCCGGCACGGGCTGCTCGACCTGACCGTGCAGGCGCGCGGCGACCTTGAGGTCGATGCCCATCACACGGTCGAGGACACGGCAATCGCGCTCGGCCAGGCGCTGCGCGAGGCGCTCGGCGAGAAGCTCGGCATCTGCCGGTTCGGGGACGCACTGGTGCCGCTGGACGAGACGCTGGTGCGGGCGGCGGTCGACCTGTCTGGCCGGCCGTACGTCGTCCACACCGAGCCGGACGGCATGTCGCCGCTGATCGGTACTTACGACACGACGCTGACCAGGCATTTCTTTGAGTCGCTCGCGCACTCGGCGGCGATCTGCCTCCATCTCGACGTGCTACGCGGACGCAATCCGCATCACATCGTGGAGGCCGAGTTCAAGGCATTCGCGCGGGCCCTCCGGGCGGCTGCGGCGCCCGATCCGCGGTCGGGTGGCTCGGTGCCGAGCACGAAAGGCGTCCTCTAGCCGCCGGCTTAGCGGCTGAGCAGCACGTACAACGGCTCGCCTGCATAGTCCAGGTTGATCCGCTTCATGTGCGGATACCGCTCGTGGAAGTAGACGGCCTCGGCGGCACCGAGATGGCGCGTGACCAGCGCCTGGATCTTCGGCAGCACGCTCCTCCGGAAGGTCGCCAGGTAGGCCAGGCGCTCATTGGCGGTGAAGATCATCGTGTGCAGGTCGAGCGGCACGGGGGCTGGCGTCAGGTCCGCGACGAAGTAGATGACCCGCGGGTGGCCAGGCAGGAAGCTTACGACGTAAGTCGTGCGCCTGCCGATGATCGAGTGGATCCGGTTCATCAGCGTGATGAACTCGCCCATCGGCTCGGTCTGCCCGCCGCAGCAGTTCGGCGTGGCCCACAGGCCCGGTCCGAGCCGCTGGTCCGCCAGTGTCCGCGGCCCGGCCGGCACGCTCTGTGCCGCGAGCCGCTCACGGTCGAGCACGGGCGCCTCGGCGTGGCCGCCGATGCTCGAGAACTTGACCGCTTGGAACGGCAGGAGCAGGAACGACGCGGCAAACAGAGCCGTGCCGGCCAGCATCAGGGTCAGGCGCCGGCGCGAGCCGAGCAGCTGCGGCAGAGCGGTTGCCGGCGCGACTGCGAGGGCGGGCACGACCAGTAGTGTCCCGGTCAGGTGGTCGGCATCCGCTCGGAGCATCGCGCCCTGGTACAGCAAGATCGAGGTCAGCAGCAGCGCGACCAGCATGATCCGGTCTCGGGACCACTCCATGGCGACGCGGAACGGCCGGAACTGCACGACGGCCAGCAATGCCAGCACCGCGAGGGCGACCGGCAGCGTGTAGTACATGCGCGCCCACGGTGCCGAGGCCAGGGCCGTGCTCGCCTTCGAGGTGACGCCGGCATACCCGTATGTGGTGTTGCTGTACCCCTCGGCGACCGCCCTGGTGATGAGGAAGTACAGATACAAGAACCGGCCGAGCAGACCCTTGAAGGCGTAGTACGCCACGGCCGGCAGCCAGGCAACGATGAAGCCGGCCAGCACGGCTAGCAGCGCGGTGAGCACCGAACGCCACGAGGACGTGCCGCTGAGCAGCAATAGCGCGCAGATCACGAGCGCGCCGACGGCGCCGGCCGCGAGGTTCTCCTGGCCGACATACGACAGCGCGCCCCAGACCAGGCCGAGTGCGACTGCGGCGGCCACGCCGCGCACTGCCGGGGCCCGCCGGATGACCGCTGGCAGCAGCAGGATCAGCGCAATTGCGCCCGCGTACCGTAGCGGGTTGGCCCAGCCGAAAAACCCGTTGTAGGCCCCGCCGGGCACGAATTCCATCAGCTGTAGCGCCGGGTAGATCAGGGCCGACATCAAGGCAGCGGCAAGGCCGCGGACATAGCCGAGTGCCAGGAAGAAAACCACAAACAGGACCGACGCGCCGACCCACTGGAACGTCGCCCACGACTCGCGGAAGCCAACGACCGAGAACGTGTACACGTGCCGCATGAGCAGGTAGGAGAACAGCTGACTGCCCGGACCGTACTGGATCGCAGCCGGGCCGATGTAGGGGACCGCGCCCTTGGAGATGGCCTGCAAGCCACCGAGGTACAGGTCTTCCTGATCGCTGATCGGGACCGATCCGAACGTCCGGTTGAGGAACCAGGGCGGCCCGTAGAAATAGCAGGCAAGCCCGAGCGCGGTGAGCGGGCCCGCCGTGACGCGGCAGAATCTGGTGCCGCGGATGCGGCGCGCGGAAGCCGCCACGGCTTGAGGCGCCGGGCCAGGAGCCATGGTTCCCTCCGGCGGCCCGGCCGGACACGCGGCCGTGGCAGCCCGACCGCGCGGCGCCAGGTCACGCAGCCATGATCGCCAGGTGCCAGGGTGCGCCCGGCCGGCCGCCAGCACCCGTGCCGCCGCGACCAGGAACAGCATCGGCGCGAGCGCGCCAAGCAGGTAGGCAGCCGTCAGCCAGCGCTTGTCCAGGTAACCGAACGCAATCCAGACCTGCCGGGGCGGCAGCGCGGCCTGGATCCGGTAGTAGGCGACGGCGACCAGGAACGGGAACCAGACGGCCAGCGCCAGCCCGATGCTGGCGCGCTGCTCGGGGGCCACGAACCGGTTGAGCAGGGCACGCCGCGCTGACGCCGGGATGATCACCGCGACCAGCGCCAGAAGGCCGGCGACGGCCACGCCCGCCAGTCCGATGGTGATCACTTCTCGCTGCGCGGTGACCAGTCGGCCTGCCGGGCCGAACTCGAGCGCGATTGCGATGGCAGCGCCGCCGGTCGCGGCGAGCGAGACTAGCGCTGCCTGGCACATCGGCCGCGGGCAGGCGTCGACGATGCGCAGCGCTCTGGCCAGCAGCGCCAGGGCGGGAGACCTAGGCCCGCGCGGCCGCGGGCTGTTGCCGATCACGGTCCGCTCGCCCAGCTGACTCATCCGTCCTCTGCCTGCTGATCGTGTTCTCTCACCCCGCCCTGCTGGCTAGCCAGCAATGTGCCAGTCCCGCCCGCCTCCTAGCCAGGGGAGCCATCCCCACCACGGCACTCGCCGCGGTGGTAACCGACGAGTGCGAAGATCTCGAGCCGCTCGTCAGGGGCCGGTGCAGATGCCCGTCCTTCTCACTTCCATTTCTCGCTCGAGGGCGGCGAGTATGGGATGATTTAGCAGATTTGGTTCCCGGCTGCGCGGCCGTTCTACTAGCTGGAGGAAGCTAACAGTGGTGATTGCTCGCGGGTCGAGGGCTGGCCGCAGGAGCGGAGCTGCAAGTCTCGCTCTGCTGGCCGTCCTGGTGCTGGGCGTGCTGGTGTTCCTGGCTCCGACGCTGCCCGCGGCTGCGAGCCGGTGAGCAGTTCGATGGCAACGTCCTCGGGCTGGACCGCGAGGCGGCTGCCATTGCCGCCGGGCGGAGCGACCAACTCCTTCACGCCGAAAGCGATCTCGTGCTCGTCTGCACGGCAGTGCGCCGGCGGCGGAAGTTATCGCAGCACTTCGGCGCTGGGTGAACTCCCGGCCTTGCGCTGCCAGCAGGCGCCAACCCGAACCCTGATGCTCTGGTAAGCGGCATGTCGTGCCCGTCAGTGACCTGGTGCACCGCTGTCGGCCAGTACAGCGCTGCCGGGAACCAGTACGGGCTCATCCTCAGGCTGTCGAAGGGAAAGTGGAGGGCGACGGCGGCGCCGGTGCCCGCCGGCTCAGAAGCAGTCGGCTCGCTCAACGCCGTGTCCTGCCCGTACTGCCACCCGTTGCTTCGCCGGCGGCTGGCAGTACGCGCAGTACGCGACATCGATGCAGCCGGTGATGCTGACGTGGTCTAAAAACAAGTGGTCGGTCGTGAACGTCCCGCTGCCCTCGGGAGCGGCCGCGAACCCGCTTGCCGAGATCGACGGCATCTCCTGCCCGACTGTCAGCCAGTGCGTGGCCGTCGGCTCGTACAAGGATTCAGCAGGAACTGGACGGCAGTTGCGGCACCGGGGATTGCCTACCACGTGTACGGCATGTCGTGTCCGTCGGTCAGCCGTTGCTACGCGGTGAGCGCCGGCATCGGCCGGCCCGTGCTGCTGACCGGACCGTGACCCGGCCCAGCTAACGCTCGCGCAGCGCAGATCCTGGACCTGTTGCCATGCGCCACCGGTGACCAAGGGCCCTAGCGACGCTGCAGGGTCGGCTTGATGCTGTCGCCGTGAGTCGTCGAGTGCTCCTGTTTCCGGTTGGGCTGCTCCTGGCCGCGCTAATGGCTGCGTGCACCAGCGCTGCGCCAGGCAGTGTGCCGTTCCCGCTAGGCATTGCCCATCGGAATCTGCCCTATTGCGACTCGCAAACCTTGGATCTCTACATCCCTCGCGCTGCTGTCACTCGCCCGCTCCCCGTCGCGATCTACGTGCACGGCGGCGGCATGACTGCAGGAGACAAATCGGACCTGAATCCGGTGTTTCTTGACACCCTGGCCTCAGCTGGTTACGCGGTCGTCAGCGTGAACTACCGGCTCGCGCCGCAGTTCCGGTTTCCCGCTCAGCTCGACGACGTCAAGTGCGCCATCAGGTACCTGCGAGCCAACGCAGGCAGATACGGCCTGAACGGAAGCGAGATTTTCGCATTCGGCACCAGTGTTGGCGGACAGCTTGTCGCGCTCGCTGCCCTCACCGGTTCTCAGTCAGCATTCGACGTGGGGCCATATGCCACGGAGCCGAGCAACCTCGTGGCGGTAGCGGACATGTTCGGCCCGGCGAACCTGACGCAGCGAGCGTCAGGGTTCACTCCATCCGGTATTCAGCAAGTCTTCGGCACTAGCGATCTCAAGGACCTGCTCCTTGCCAGCCCCACGTATTCCGTGGCGCCGAACTCGCCGCCCATCCTGCTTATCCAGGGTGTCGACGACACGAAAGTTCTTGAATCGCAATCGATCGAGCTCTACAGGGATCTTAAAGCTGCAGGGGACGAGGCTCAGCTTGTCCTGGTTCGGAACATGGGCCACATGTTTGCCCGAGTCGGCCCTAAGCCGCTCAGCCCTAGCCTTCGCCAAATCGCCGAAGACGTCGCTAGCTTCTTCGACAGGCAACGGAAGAGCATCCCGTGACAAGACCGCAATCTCGCAGGCCGAGGCTAGTGCCAGGGCGGTCGGTTACTGCTTGAGGCCGCCGATGCGCAGCGAGCCAGCCGTGTGCTCGGCCCGCTCGGCGGCCTCGGTTTCCCGCACATAGGTCTGCGGGTCCTTGTCGACCGGCCGCACGCCGGCGAAGTTGCGCGCCTCGAACGCAGCAAACCGCACCGCAATCTCGTGCCGCTTCTGCAAGCTGACCTGCCGCCTGAAGTCGGTGAGGCCCTCGCGCTCCTCCTCGGCCATGTGGTTCCCGTTCGCCACGTTGACCGCTGCGATAGCGTCCCGCCAGCCCTGGCTGCCCACAGCGTGACCGGCGACGGCCGCGATCGCGTCCCGGATCTCGTTGTGGTCGTGAATGGCATCGAGCGTCTCGGGCTCGGCGCTGGCCAGCGGC
Organism: uncultured Actinomycetota bacterium; assembly: GCA_963815575.1. GTDB lineage: Bacteria > Actinomycetota > Actinomycetes > Streptosporangiales > Streptosporangiaceae > JAJYUU01. The sequence goes on from CAWFHE010000002.1 coordinate 288,404, forward strand.
GTTGAGCTGATCGCCAGCGCGAGCAGCTCGGGGTAGAAGATCTCCTCTTCCGCCTCGGCATGCAGCTCGAGGAAGACCGACAGGCGTCCCCAGATGTCGCCGAGGGAGGCAGCGTCGGACGAGTCGATCTGCTCCAGCATGGCGAACAGCCGGCGCTGCTCGTGATGGTCGTCCAGGATCAGCTGGGTGATGTCCATGGGTTCTCACTCTGGCACGAGCGCGTGCGCCCCGTGCGCCGACCTGGCTGGCCAGGCACCTCGGTAGCCTGGTAACCGAGCGCGGCGAGCGCCAGCGGAGGGCTCGCGAGCAGGGAGGGGAGCGCCGTGACCAGCCGTCGGCCGAGCGTAGTGGTGCTCGATTACGGCTCGGGCAACCTGCGGTCGGCCCAGCGGGCGCTGCAGCGCGCCGGCGCGGCTGCTGAGATCAGCGCAGATCCCGGCCAGGCCCTGCAGGCGGACGGACTCGTGGTGCCCGGCGTCGGAGCTTTCGCGGCGTGCATGACTGGCCTGCGCTCGGTCGGCGGCGACGAGGTCATCGTGACGCGGCTCGCGGCCGGCCGGCCGGTGCTTGGCATCTGCGTCGGCATGCAGATCCTGTTCGCGGCAGGCGACGAGCACGGCGTCAAGACCGAAGGGGTGGGCTGCTGGCCGGGCGTGGTGCAGAAGCTGACCGCTCCCGTGCTTCCGCACATGGGATGGAACGTGGTAGCGCGCCCCCCGGCCTCCCGCCTGCTGGCCGGGCTCGACGCGAGCGCCATGTTCTACTTCGTGCATTCCTACGCTGCCCGGCAGGCCCCGCCAGCCAGGCCCGGTGCGGCTGACACGCCGGTGACCGGCTGGACCACGCACGGCGAACCGTTTGTCGCGCTCGTCGAGGACGGACCGCTGATGGCAACTCAATTCCACCCGGAGAAGTCGTCCGACGCCGGCGCCGCGCTGCTGGCCAACTGGCTGGAGGTGCTGCGGTGAGTCTGGAGTTGCTGCCTGCGGTCGATGTCGCCGGCGGCCAGGCGGTCCGGCTGGTGCAGGGCGCCGCCGGCACCGAGACGAGTTACGGCGACCCGGTGGATGCGGCGCTGGCCTGGCAGGATGCCGGTGCCGACTGGATCCATCTGGTCGACCTCGACGCGGCGTTCGGCCGCGGCTCGAACGGTACCCAGCTCGCGGACCTGATCGGCCAGCTCAAGGTCCGGGTCGAGCTGTCCGGTGGCATTCGCGACGACGGCTCACTGGCGACGGCATTGGCGACTGGCTGCACCCGGGTCGTCATCGGCACCGCCGCGCTTGAGGACCCTGATTGGGTCGCCGCGATGATTGCCGAGCACGGCGACCGGATCGCGGTCGGGCTCGATGTTCGCGGCACCCGGCTGGCTGCACGCGGCTGGACCACCGACGGCGGTGAGCTTGACGACGCGCTGGACCGGCTGGAGGCGGCTGGCTGCCGTCGTTATGTCGTCACCGACATCGAGAAAGACGGCATGCTCCGCGGCCCGAACCTCGACCTGCTCCGCCGCGTGTGCACGCGTACTGACCGGCCAGTGGTTGCCAGCGGCGGCGTATCCAGCCTGGCCGACCTGCGAGCGATCGCCGGGCTGGTCCCGCTGGGCGTGGAGGGCGCGATCGTCGGCAAGGCGCTGTACGCCGGCGCGTTCACGCTGCCGCAGGCGCTGGCGGAGGTGACCCGGTGACCGGCGTCCGCAAGGTGTCTAGCGGCACCCGGTGGGAACCCGTCGCCGGGTACAGCCGAGCGGTCGCGGCGGGCGACTACATCTTCGTCTCCGGCTGCACTTCGGTGGCAGGCGCCGAGTTCGTCCATCCGGGCGATGCCTACGCCCAGACCATGCAGGCCATCGCGAACGTCAGGACCGGGCTCGAAGCGCTTGGCGCCGGCTTGGCTGATGTGGTGCGTACCCGGATGTTCGTCACCGATATTTCCCGCTGGGAGGAGTACGGCGGGGCGCACGGCGAAGCCTTCGCCGGCGTTCTTCCGGCTACCTCGATGGTCGAGGTCCGCGCTCTGATCGACGCTCGGATGCTGGTCGAGGTGGAGGCCGTTGCGTATAAGCCGGCGAGTGGCGCCGACAAGCCAGGGGCCGGCCCGCCATGAGCGTGGCCGTGCGGGTCATTCCCTGTCTGGACGTCGATGCTGGCCGCGTCGTCAAGGGAGTCAACTTCGCTAACCTGCGCGATGCCGGTGATCCAGTCGAGCTGGCCGCGAGCTACGACCGGGCCGGTGCCGATGAGCTGACGTTCCTCGATATCACCGCGTCCAGCGACGACCGGGACACGATGTACGACGTGGTCCGCCGGACAGCGGAGCAGGTCTTCATCCCGCTGACAGTAGGTGGCGGCGTGCGCAGCACGGAGGACGTCGACCGGCTGCTGCGGGCCGGGGCAGACAAGGTCGCGCTGAATACGGCGGCAGTGGCGCGGCCGCAAGTGCTCGCCGAAGCCGCGCACCGGTTCGGCGCGCAGTGTGTCGTGCTGTCGGTGGATGCCCGGCGTTCGCCGGACACGCCGTCGGGTTTTGAGGTAACCACCCACGGCGGGCGCCGGGGTACCGGGATCGATGCGATCGACTGGGCGCGGAACGCCGTTGAACTCGGCGCAGGTGAGATCCTGCTCAATTCGGTGGACGCTGACGGCACTAGAGCCGGATTCGACCTCGAGCTGATCGCAGCGGTCCGTCAGGCCGTGCCCGTTCCCGTCATAGCTAGTGGCGGGGCCGGATCGCTGAGTCATTTCGGACCCGCGATCGACGCCGGGGCGGATGCTGTCCTGGCAGCGAGCTTGTTTCACTTCGGTGAGCTGACGATCGGCGCCGTGAAGGACGCGCTCGCGTCGGCCGGGCACCTGGTCCGGCCGGTGGCGGCACAGGAGGTTAGGGATGCGGATTGACGCCGCGGCGTCCGGGCTCGACCCGAAGATCGCTGCCAGGCTGAAGCGGAACGGCGACGGCCTGGTCGCGGCCATCGCCCAGCAGCACGACACCGGCGAGGTGCTGATGCTGGGCTGGATGGACGACGAGGCGCTGCACCGGACGCTGACGACCGGGCGCTGCACGTACTGGTCGCGCAGCAGGCAGGAGTACTGGGTCAAGGGGGAGACCTCCGGCCACGTGCAGCGGGTCGTCTCGGTAGCGCTCGACTGCGATGGCGATGCCGTGCTCGTCCGGGTCGACCAGACCGATGGTGCCTGCCACACCGGGGACCGGACCTGCTTTGACGCGGATCTGCTGCTGGGTGGCAGCTGACGGGTTAAAGGCTCAGGACGCGGACGCTGCCTGCGCCGGCGTGATGCCGGCGAGGCGGCACTGCGGGCGGGTGAGCAGCGACTCTTTGTCCTTCCCCGCGTAAGCGCGCTTGCACAGCGAACGGGCGCCAGCCCCGCATTGATGGATCAGCGCGCCACCGGTGCTGCTAGGCACGGTGACCGTGACGCAGCCGTCTTTTGAGCTGCCGTAAGTGCCGGGCCGGACGGCGGCCCAGACCGCGACGGCGGCCAGCACCAGCAGGATGGCGCCGACCACGGCTGCGATCCTGCGCTTGTCGCGGCTGGTTGCGTGCTCGGCTGGCGGGATGCTGGCGAATGGCATTACCGAAAGTATAGGGATCTGTCGGACAGTCGGGCAGGCTGGCGCTGAGGCGTAATGCGATAATTTAATCATGTATGTCCCGTGATCGGCGCGGCTATGCGAAGTTCGCGACGATGAAGCCGGGAGCGGGTACCCGACTCAGGGCGGCGGGGTCAGGGTCACCGTGTTGGAGCTGATCGACGTGTTGCCGAGCATGGCGTTGATCGTCACATCGGAGTCGGCGGAGACGCTCACCGTCCTCGCCGTGAAAGTCGCTGAGCTCTGTCCCTTCGGGATCGTGACCAGCGTGGGCACGGTCACGATGCCCCAGGTGGACTGAAGGTCGACAGTGGTGGCCGTATCGACCGGCCCGGCGAGGCTGACGGTGCCGGTGAAGCTGTCGCCACCGGTAACTGACGCTGGCACGGTGACCGACGCAAGGCCGGGCTCGATGATGATCGGCAGCTTCGCCGTGATGCCGGCCACCGTCGCCTCCAGTTCGGCATGGACCGGGCTGGTGATGTTAGCCGTGTTGATGTCGAGGTAGCCGTCGTCAAAGCCGGGCGAGATGTAGGTACTGGTGGTCTGCAGCTCGATGCTCGGATCAGTCGCGGCGAAGGTCACAGTCTCGCCGCTGGCGGGCGCCGGGTTGCTGAGCAGCGCGATGTACTCCAGGTTGTACTCCTGGCCGTAGATCGGGCCCGATCCGGCTTCTGCAGACAGCGTTACGGTGTCGCCCGTGCCGAACGGCGGGAGCAGGACGGTGCTTGCGCGAAGCGTCCGGCCGCCGACGGTCGCGGACAAGGTGACCTTGGTGTTCTTCGTGACAGGCTGCACCGTGACGTTAAAGCCGCCGCCGACGCTGCCAGCTGGAGCGGTATAGGTAGCTGGCACCACGATGGCAGCATTGTTCGACGTGAGCCGAACGGTAAGCCCGCCCGCCGGCACCGTGCCAGTAAACAGGGCCTCCGGCTGCACGAAGTTCGGCTCGGAGGACAGCGGGATGGCGAAGAGTGACAGTCCCGGATCGACAGTGACTGTCCGGTGCGCGGCCCATGCGCCGTAACTGACTCCGAGAACCGCGGAGTACCGGCCTGCTTCGTCTGCCTTCGGGTTGAGTGGAACGGTCGCGTAGTCGTAGTACCGGCCAACTGTGATCGTGGCCGGGACCGGCAGGTCAGAGTTAGAGCTATGCACCCGGAGCCGGATCGGGGCGGTTGGCGCACAGGAAAGCTGGACAGTCGCGACCGAAGGGCTTCCGACGTACATCAGGCTCGGCGCCGCGAAGGCAGTGGGCTGCGGCACCCGGCAAGAGCGCGGAGTTCTGGTGACGGTCAGACCCGCGTTGCGACGAGTCCGGCCGAGCGTGGCCTGGATATCACCGTGCTTGGTGCTGCTCCTGACGGAGGTGCGGACCGTGGCCACGGCATGGTTCTTGCCGCGCGCTACGTCAATAGCTGAGGGGAGCGTGATCCCCTTGAATCCGGCCAGGTGAACCGTAACCGCAGTCGTCGTGTGGCAAGAAAGCTGCACCGTGACCTTCGCGCTGGCACCACCGGGGACCGAGGGTGGGGACACTGCGACCTTGCTAAGCACGGCTCGGCAAGTCGCGGCGTCGGCGGACTGATGCGGCAAGTAAGTCACCGGCGCAGCCGCCAGGACAAGCACAAGCAGGGCGGAGCGCTTCATGGCGAGCCCTTCGCACGGGAATCGCGCTGGTCAACCGACGCGAAGATGTCCCGACAATAAATGACTTGCTCTGCATCGGCAATGGCGGCTCGGGGCGGGCTGGTTACGCGCGCGGTCAATCACTATCCGGGCGAGCCGCCAGCTATCACGCATCGACGACGACCGCCCAGGCGACTCCGGGTCGCATGGTGGCCGACGCTGTTGCGAGGTGGAATACGATGGTTTAATCCACCATGTGAAGTAGCCGGAGCGTACCGCGACGGTCACACTTTGTCTTTTCACGGATGCCGTACCGGCATATCCGCACAAGCGGGACTGTAACGCGTACGGGAGCCGTGAAAAGTGGAGCGAGCCAGCGCTGGTTTGCGACTTTCATCCTGGAATGAGCTTTCCGGGGCGAGCCCTCGCCCTCGTGACGGGCAGGGCGGGCCGGTCAGCGGGCGAACGTGACGGCGAGCAGGTACACATTCATCGCGATGATCAGTCCGGCCGTGCTGGCCGCAGCCCACGTCGTGATGCCCCGGTTCACCAGCACGCCCATGATGTCGCGCCGCCGCGTCAGGGCGACCAGTGGTACCAGCGCGAACGGGATGCCGAACGAAAGCACAACCTGGGACAGCACGAGGCTGGCCGTCGGCGGCAACCCCGCCGCCAGCACGATCAGGGCCGGCAGCATCGTCACGGCGCGGCGGGCGAACAGCGGAATGCTGCGCCCGATGAAGCCCTGCATCACGACCTGACCGGCATAGGTGCCCACGCTCGATGCCGACAGCCCGGATGCGAGCAGAGCGACCGCGAACGCCAGTGCGGCGCCGCCGCCGACCAGCCGGCCCAGGTCGGCGTGCGCGGCTTCGATCGATCCGCTTGCGACCGCAGCGGCCGCGCCGCCACCGCCAGAGTGACTGAACAGCGCCGCCGCGACGACCAACATAGCCAGGTTGATCAGGCCAGCTGCGCCGAGGGCGACGAGCACGTCGAGCCGCTGATAGCGGAGCAACTGGCGGCGCTCGCCGTCATCGGCACAGGACACCCGCGACTTCGTCAGCGCCGAGTGCAGGTAGACCACGTGCGGCATCACGGTGGCCCCGACGATGCCCACAGTCAGCAGCAGGTACGCCGACCCGCCGAGCCGGGGGACCAGGCCGGCCGCGATTCCAGCCGTGCTCGGGTGAACCGCCACGAGGTCGTAAGCGAACCCGAGCAGGACGATGCCCAGCAGCCCGATGATGGCCAGCTCGAACCGGCGGTAGCCGCGCTGGTCCAGGGCCAGGATGCCGAACGCGACGACCGCGGTGATCAGCCCGGCGACCAGCAGCGGCGTGCCGAACAGCAGATTCAGCCCGATCGCCGCGCCAACGAACTCGGCCATGTCGGTGGCCATTGCCACGAGTTCCGCCTGAACCCACAGCGCGCGGGACACCGGGCGCGGCAGCCGCTCCCGGCACAGCTCAGGAAGGTCCTTGCCGGTCGCGACGCCAACCTTGGCAGACAGGTACTGCACCAGCATTGCCATCAGGTTGGCGGCCAGGATCACCCAGCCAAGCCGGTAAGCGAACGTCGCGCCGGCCGAGAAGTTGGTCGCGAAGTTGCCAGGATCCACGTAGGCGATAGCGGCCACGAACGCGGGGCCGAGCAACGCGGCCGCCCCGCGCAGCCGGCCGTGCGAGCGCAACTGGGCCAGCCCCGGCCCGGCCGGCCGCGCGGCAACATCGGTGTCAGCGGTACTCACCATCGCGCCCGGCCGCCCTGATGCGCTTTCAGGGAACGAGGATTGCCCGGCCACGGACCCGCCCGCCGTCCAGGTCTGCGATCGCCTCGACGGCCTGGTCCAGCGGATATGTCCTGGTGTGCAGAGTGACTTTGCCCGCCTGGGCGAGCACCATCAGCTCGGCTAGCTCGTTGTAGGTGCCGACGATGTTGCCGATGATGTTGCGCTCGGTGGAGATGATGTCGAGCGTGGGAATCTCTACCGTGCCGCCGTAACCGATGACGTAGTAGGACCCGGCCCGACCGGTCATCGCCCAGCCGTCGTGCTCCGCGCCCTGTTCGGCCACGAAGTCGAGCACCACCTCGGCCCCGGCACCGCCGGTCAGGTCCATGACTGCCTGCACCTGACCGCCGTCGGCGACGACGGTGTGCTGCGCGTCGAGTTGCTCGGCCAGCTTGAGCGCATCCGGGTTGCGATCGACCACGATGATCTTGGTAGCCGTCAGCGCGGCCAGACACTGGATGCCAATATGGCCGAGGCCGCCAGCTCCGATCACCACGCACGTAGTGCCCGGGTACAGCAACGGGATGGCCTTGCGCACTGCGTGATAGGCAGTGATGCCGGCGTCCGCCAGCGCCGCGACGTCTTGCGGCCTGGTACTCGGGTCCAGCTTGACGCAAGCTCGCGCCGAGGTGAGCAGGTACTCGGCCATCCCGCCGTCGACGGACAGGCCAGGGAAGGTCGAGTTGCTGCAGTGCATGTCCTGGCCCGCCCGGCAAGCACGGCACAGCCCGCACGTAGGCGTTGGATGCAAGATCACAGTGTCACCGGCAGCCACGCTGGTCACCGCTGAACCGATTTCTTGCACCCAGCCGGCGTTCTCGTGACCGAGGATGTAGGGCAGTGGCGTGCCCATCGCGGCGTCCCACTGCCCCTCGATGATGTGCAGGTCGGTGCGGCAGACGCCGGCCCCGCCGATCTTCACGATCACGTCGAGCGGGCCGGCGATCTTGGGCTCCGGTACGTCGTCAACTACTGGCGGCTGATGGAACGCGTGCAGACGGACAGCCTTCATCGGTACTCCTCGCCAGGAATGTCGTATCGGTGCCGCAGCATGCCGCGGCAGATGCTGCCGTTCGCCTCTAGGCTGATCGCGGTGACGCGGGCGCGCCGCAGGTGCAGTGGCACTGCCTCGGCGGTCACCGGGTCGCCGGTCACCGGGTCGACGAGCAGCAGCGCGTCGTCATCGACGGCCAGCCCGAGCTCGGCCCGACGCTGCCTGAGCCGGTCCAGCGCACCGGATGGCGGCACTTCGCCGAGCGTGATCGTGCGCAGCCGCTCCAGATCCGCGCTGTCGGCCTGCAGCGCCCGGCAGACCTGGTCGGTCCCGGCCAGCACGGCCTTGCGCAGGAAGTCGCGGCGCAGGTCGTGCAGCTCGCCGACCGCTTCGCCGTCGAACGACTGAGCGAACCCGGCTTGCGCCGCGACGCCGCCGTTGATCGCCTCGGCGGCGAAGTGGTCTTCAAGCAAGACACGGGCAGTCCGCACGCCAGTGACCGCGGTGACCGCGTCGTAGGCGTCGGCGACCATCAGGTAAGCGAAATTGGGCGCGCAGAAGTACGTCGGCAGCCGGAGCCTGACCTCGGCGTCCCCGCCGGGCGAGAGCGTGCACGCGGCCACGAAGCCGAGCGAGGTAATGGGCTCGTCTAGCTCCGGGTCGCGTACCGTGCCGAGTGCGGCTAGCAGCGGCGTACTGCTAACTGCCGTTGCCGTCATGTTCTAGTCGACCAGCTGTGCGTCTTGCTGGGCCGCCGGAGTCCCGGCATCGGCCAGCAACTGGCACTCGGCCGGCACCGGGATGTCGTAGAGCTTCGCGGCATTGAGCCCGAGGATCTTCTTCTTGCCCGCAGTGCCGAGTCTGGGGTAGTCGGAGAACTCCTCGCTGTCTGGCATCTCCCAGTCGACGAAGCCTTCGACCTGCCACTTGGGCTCCCAGATGGCGTAGTCGCTGCCGAAGATCATCTTGTCCTCGCCGACCCAGAACAGCAGCTCACCCATCACCTTGGCCATGAATCTCGGCCGCGCGTGCATCAAGCCGCCGGTCACGACGGCTAGGCCCGCGTAGACGTTCGGCTCCTGAGTGGCCATGAAGCAGAAGTCCTCGATCCTCGGCAGGCCGACGTGCTCGACGATGAAGTTCAGATCCGGGAAGTCGGTCGCGGCGTGGTCGACGTCGCTCACGTCGAACGCGTCCTTGTCCAGCGGCCAGATCGTCGGGCCCTTGTGCACGTGGACGTTCTTGATCCCGAGCTCCTGCGCGACCTCCAGGTAGCGATACGCCGCCGTGTCGGTCAGCTTGTAACCGCGTGAGCCGGCGTTCCACTCGGCGGTGTACAGCTTGACGCCTTTCGAACCGAAGCGCTCGACGTTGCGCTTGAGTTCTTCCAGGCCGGCGTCCCCGTCGCGAGGATCGAATCGCGTGTTGTAGACGAACTTGCCCGGGTGCCGCTCACCCATGAGCGCGTTGCGCTCAGTGGTGTTGAAGCCCTCCTTGTACCACTCCTTCAGGTAGGTGGGCTGGAAGATAGCCACATCGATGTGGCCGTCCTCGAAGAGGTCCTTCATCAGATCGTCTTCGGAGTACTTCTGGAAGTGCTCGAGGCTCCAGTGGGTTTCTGGCGGTCCGAGGCCCTGGTAGGCGTGGAAGCACTCGATCCAGCCCTTGGCGTACTGCTCGGCGCCGGGCACCCAGTTGTCCGGCGCTGCGTTCCAGTAGTGCATGTGGCCGTCCACCACGAAGTACTTCTCGCCGTCCTTCTCGTACACGGTGCCTCCCGGCATGTCCTCAGTAGGCTGGCTGTCCCTTACCACCTACTCTGGTCCTACGCCGGCGTCGGCGTAAGGTCAAAGCCCAGGTAATCGGCCGCGTCCTCAGGATTGGCGCGGCGGCGGTCGGGTGCCGTGCGGCACTATCCGAGCCGGAATGCGCGGGCGCGCGTCTGCCCGCAGTGTCAGTGCTTGACCGTGCCGCACCGCGATGGTTGATTTCATCTAATGAACTCCGGAGGGGATCGGCCGCCTGGGCGGCGCCGGTGAGTTGGGCCATAGCGTTCACGGTGTGCGGAGCCGTGGCGTGCTTCGCGGCTGTCCTCGCGTTCCTCGGCCTCGGTCAGGTCCGGCTATCTGGCGCTGCGGCCATCGAACGTGACGGGCTCGGCACCGGGGTGCGCGCCCCGGTCTGGTCGTTGTCAGACTCAGCGGGAGTCGTGCACACTTCCCCGCCCGCGCTGCCGCTCCAATTGGTGGTATTCGCTGACCACTCGCTGAAGTCGTTCCCTTCGGTCGCGGAAGGGCTGCGCGAGTTGCTGGCCGACCAGAGTCCCGTAGCGGTCGTGCTGCTGCTGAAGCAGCCGAATCCGATGGCCGAGCCGGTGCTCGCCGAGCTAGGTCTCGGGGCAGTCGCCGTGCTGACCGGCTCTCCGGCGTTGTATGCGGACTACAACGTGCGCGTCGGGCCGTTCTTGATCTTCGTCGACTCGGCTGGCCTGGTCCGGGCGTCGAGCCTGGTGAACTATTCGTGGCAGGTTGCCAAGCTGCGACAGCTGGCCGGCTTGCCAGTTGCGGCGGCCAGCCGGTGACGCCTCTCGTGCTGGCTGCCAAGGCCGCGGTTGCCGTGGTACTGCTGGCTTCCGGCGGCGCTAAACTCGCTGACTTGACCGGCTTCGCCGGCACTATCCGGCTCTTTGTCCCGTCCCGAGCGCTGCCTTTGGCTCAGGCTGCCGCAGTCGCGTTCGCGGTCGCCGAGCTCCTCACTGGCGCGGTGAGCCTGTGCTGGCCCGTCCTTGGCTGGGTAAATTTCGTGGCGCTCGTGCTCAGTGGTGGCTTCGCGGTCGTCGCGGCTGTCGGCTATGCCCGGCACCGGGGCCGTCCCTGCCGTTGCTTCGGAGCGCTATCCCGAAGCGGGTTCGGGCTGCCGGGCCTGCTGCGCGCGCTGGCGATCCTCGCCGTCGCGGTCGTCGCCTGCTTGCCCGTCAGGCCAGCTCCGCAGTTGCACTTCGCGCTCGCATTTCACCTGCTCCTGCTCGCCGGAGCTGTCCTCATGGCGGCTGCCGCAGCGGTTGCCGCGAAAGCACTGCTCGGACAACCGGATTCCGCTGGGACGGTCGCTTGATGCGCATACCGATATACCTGGAGATAGCCCAGTGGGCATTGCTGCTCGGACTCGGCTCACTGCTTGTCGTGCTGTTCCGGCAGCTGGGGCGCCTCTTGAGCAACCGGAATGACGCTGCCGAGCTTGGTCCGCCAGTGGGCAGCAAAGCAGCGCCGATCCGGTACGCGACCGTCCCGGACGGCGGCCATCAGCAGTTCGCGCCCGGCGACGGGCAGCCGGCGCTGATCGCGTTCGTCGACCCGACCTGCCCGGCCTGCGAGCAACTGGTCTCCAGCCTCGGCGAGATGCAAGCAACAGGGGAGCTAGCCGACTACCGCGTGCTGCTGCTCATGTCCGATCCGCCCGGTTACCTCGGCATCTCTGCAGCGTTTCAGGCAACCAGTCTGCCGCTCGGCCGGCCGGTTGCCGCGGCGGACGTCGCCGGGTACCGGGCGACCGGGACTCCGCTGCTGGTCGCTATTGACGGTGGCGGCACCGTACGCGCTGCCGGGGTTGCCAGCAAGCTCTCCGAGGTCCGGTCCTACACAGGCACTGCTCGGTCGGACCCAGGCACTGGCACCAGTGACGGCGTTTCCGACGAGAGGGAGGTTGTCCGGTGAGCTGGAAACAAGCTGGGGTGCGCTTTGACGCCCGCATCGGTGACCTGGCCGAACGCGCGGTCAGACGCGTCAGCAGACGCAACGCGCTGCGCGGCGTGTTGCTCGGCGGCACCGCCGGGCTCGCTGCGCTAGCGGCGGGCGAGCGTCCTGCCCTGGCTGCCGAGTGCACGTGCGGTCCGACCCGCCGGTGCTCAGGCTGCCCTGAAGTCGGCTGCCCGCATGGCTACAAGCTGTGCAAGAGCTCGTTCAACGAGGACTGCTACAACGCGCAGGGGTATCGCTGTGAGTGGCCGCAAGGCACCTGGATCGCCTGCATGGGTGCTGGCAAGGGGTACGGCTACCGGGTCTGCTACGACTGCATAGGCGGGTCGGGCTGTCACGGCTGGTGCACCTGCCTGAGCGAGTGCATCTGCTGCCGCTGCCAGACTGTCGCTGATGTGCGGGCTGAGCAGCACCGGATTCAATTGCTCGAGCCGCGGTGACCAGTCTCAGCAGGGCACTGGCTGTAGTCTCCGGTGCCCGCGCGGCGCTGGCAGCGGCGACTAGTGTCCGCAAGATCGCAGCGGCGACGGCCGCGATCGGCGCCGGCATGTTGGCGGCCTGGCTGGCCTCCGGCCGCGTCGGCATTCTCGCCGGGATGGCTGTTCTGCTGGCGGCGGGCAACGGCTATGCGAAGGCCTACTCTCCTTGAGGCGCCAACTCTGCGGCATCGCTTGCCGCTTGTCTTCCGGTCGGGAGACTTGCCAGGACCTGCACCGTTCTGCTTGCCTATGCTGTTCCCGGTGCTGCCGCCTGGGCTTTGCTGGGCCTGGTGCTCGGCTTGCTGCCGGTGGCGCCGGCCGCGGCTGTCGTCGCCGCGATCTACGGTTGCGGTTACGGCGTGGCCGAGCTCTCCGGGCTGCCCTGGCCCGCGCCGGGGCGCCGGTGGCAAGTGCCGCAGGATTTCCTGATCGGAGCGAGCGGACCAGCCGGCTAGCCGTCTGGGGCACGATACTCGGCCCGGGCTTCCTCACCAGGAACCCCTACGCCGGCTTCGGCATGCTCATGCTGCTCACTGCTTCGATCGGGAGCTTGCCGGCGGCAATCCTCGTCGCGGCCGCCATCGGCGCGGCCCATGCCATCGGCCGCGCTTTCGCGCTGCTCCGGGACAGCGCCACGGCCCAGCACGACCCGTTCATGCTGCTGCTGCGGTCGCTAAGGTGGCGGGCGCTGGACGGCCTGGCGCTGCTTGCGATAGCGGGCGCGGCGATCGTGACGACCGGGCACAGGCCCTGGTGAGAAACGGCAATCTCGGGAGGGCTCATGCGCGGAGCAGTGGCGAGCACAGTAGTTGCCAGGACAGCAGCCAGAGTGGCCACGGTGGCCCTGGCCGTCTCTGTTGCGCCCGGCATCCTGCTGATCTGGACCTCCGGACCTGCTCACGCGGCGCCAGCATCGGCCCGGCCTGCTGCGGCGCTGCGCACTGCGGAGCGTTTCCACCTGACCACTAATGACGCCAGGTCAAGCCGTCAGCTGGTGCGGGCCGCCGGCCCGTTCACCGCACGCGGCCACGCGTTCGCTGGCGACTTCGCGTCTAGTCACGCAGTCAGCCGGCTCGTGTTCCAACGCGGTGCGCTGCGCCTGGTGACGAAGGCAACGCATAACTCGGTGTCGGTGCCAAACCAGGCAACGTGTAAGTTCACCGAAGCATCCAGTGGTTACTACGTGATCCGCGGCGGCTCGGGCAAGTACCGGCACGCCAGCGGGTCCGGCAGCTACGTCAGCAGAATCTTCGGCAAGCTGAAGAAGAACCAGGGCGGCGGCTGCGGCTCACGGCTGGCCTCGTTCTGGCAGTCGACGCGAACCCTGGGCTCGCTGCACCTGTAGAAAACGCGAAACCGTAAAGGACGGATATGGACGGCGATCTGTCCGGGCGTACGTTCCTGGTAACCGGCGGCAATACCGGCATCGGCCTCGCGACAGCCTGTGCGCTGGCCAAGCGTGGCGGGCGGGTCCACCTTGCCTGCCGCTCCGCGCAGAAAGGTCAGGCGGCAGCCGCGGAGATCGCCGCGGCAACGGGAACCGATCAGGTCAGGTTCCTGCAGCTGGACCTAGCCGATCTGGCGTCGGTCCGGGCCAGCGCTCAGGCATTCCTGGCCCTGGGCGAGCCGCTGCACGTGCTGATCAACAATGCGGGCGTCGCGGGCAGGCGCGGGCTGACCAGCGACGGCTTCGAGCTGATGTTCGGCGTCAATCACCTTGGCCACTTCGCCTTCACGACCGCGCTGCTGGACTGCCTGACCAGCAGCAGGGCCAGGATCGTTAACGTCGCCAGTGACGCGCACTACGCGGCCAAGGGCATCGATTTCGACCGGCTGCGGCGTCCGGCCCGCGGCATCACCGGCATGCCCGAGTACGCGGTCTCCAAGCTGTGCAACGTCCTGTTCACGCAGGAGCTTGCCCGGCGCCTGGCCGGTACCGGGGTAACCAGTTACGCACTGCATCCCGGCGTGGTCGCCTCCGACATCTGGCGCCGGGTGCCGTGGCCCGTCCGCCCGTTGGTGACCCGTCGCATGCTGACGATCGACCAGGGCGCTCAGACCTCGCTGTACTGCGCCACTTCCCCGGAGCTGGCCGAGGTCAGCGGCCGGTACTACGACAACTGCGCCGAGCGCGACCCGAGCCCGGTAGCGACAGCCGAGCTTGCCGCGCAGCTCTGGCAGCGCAGCGAGGAGTGGGCCGTAACGTCCTGAGGATTTCCCGCGCGGGCGCCGCAACATGGCCGACGGCGCTAGCGTCACACAATGCGACTCAATCGGCGCGGGCGCAGCGATCGGCACTGGCCCTGGGCGTGCTCTGCCGGATGCGCGGGGTGACGGCGCGCGCTCGCAGGAGTCCGGGTCGGCCCTTCTGATGGCCAGCGACTGGCTGAGACCGCTGCGCCCGGCAGTGAGCCGTCCATCGCAGCGAACCGGCCAGCCCGTCGATCAGTTCGTCCGCCAGCCCCAGCGAGGTCGCATCCGCCGCTAGCCGGGAAGGTCGTCGGAATCGATCCAGGTCACAACGGCGGGAACTTCGACCGACCCGGGCTTACATCGACCAGCTGGTCTGGAACGGCCGTGAGCAGGAAACTGCGACACGACCGGCACCGAGACGTCAGGCGGCTACACCGAGGCGTTGTTTAATTTCAACGTGGCCAGCTATCTGCGGACGGTCTGGTCGCCGCCGGTGCGACCGTCGTCATGACCCGGCAAGACGAACAACGGTGTCGGTCCGTGCGTGAACCACCGTGCTGAAATCATCAACGCGGCCCGTGCCGACGTGGCGATCGACATTCACGCCGACGGCGGCCCGTCCTGGGGCCGTGGCTTCACCGTGCTGGAGCCGGTTGCCGACGGCCCGAACGACAAGGTGATCGGTGCCTCGATCCGGTTCGGCGCCGATATGCGGGCCGCGATGCTGAAGTACACCAGCATGCCGCAGAGCGACTACTACGGGCATGACGGAGTTGATCTTCCGCGATGACCTGGCCGGGCTCAACCTGACCACCGTGCCGAAGGTGCTGGTCGAATGCGGCAACATGCCGAATCTCGACGGACGCTGCTCTGCTGCGAGCAAGTCGTTCCAGCGGCGACATCGCCGCGTGCCTTCACCGCAGCGATCGTGGCCTTCCTGACTGGCTCGAGCTGACAACGAAGGAGCAGAGAGCATGTTCGATCACGTGTCCATCCAGTGCGCCGACATCGCCGCGAGCGCGGCCTTCTATGACGCCGTGCTCGCGCCCCTTGGCGGCGAGCGGATCATGGATTTCGGCGAGGCGATAGGTTACGGCGTGCCGCCGCGCCCGGAGTTCTGGATCGGCCAGCAGCAGACCGGCGACGGCTTCCGCGAATCGCACCTCGCCTTCACCGCGCCCGACCGTGCGACCGTGCGCGCGTTCTTTGACGCCGCGGTAGCCGCCGGGGCCGAGGTTCTGCATGAGCCGCGTCTTCGGCCGGAGTATCACGAGAACTACTTCGGAGCCTTTGTCCGCGACCCGGACGGCAACAACGTCGAAGCCGTCAGCCACGGCCCCGAATAGTCACTGTCTGATCCGGCCCGCTCACGCCATCTTGAACGACTCCCGCGGCTCCGGCTGCGCCTGCAGCGGCACCACTGGAGTCCCGGTGAAATGGCCCCGGATGCCGCTGATCCACCGCCGGCAGCGGCGCTCGAGCGAGTTGTCGTCGGCTTGCAGCCGTCCGCGCGTCACCAGCGCGCCGAGATCGGCGCCGCGATAACGGAAGTCCCCCGGCGCGAGTATGCGCAGGAAGAACGCCTCCGACTCGTCGCTGATCCCGTGCCAGTCGGTCGCTTGGCGGCGGAAATCAGCCGTCCCGTCCGGAGCCAGCGTGTAGACGCCGGTCCGCGGGGCGCTGGTGAGCAAGTCGACCCCGGATCCGGTCTCCTTCAGGATGAGCTGGCTCCACACGTCCACGGCCGCCTCGCGCGACCAGCGCTGGTTGATCTCGTCGATGTCGACTTCGTAATCCAGGTCCAGGTATTCGAGCAGGTGGAACAGGAACAGCGGCATGTCCGCGTACGCGCCCGCGGTCACGTTCGTCATCGGGCTGATGCCGCTGATCCGCGGATTGAGCTCGCCTAGGTACAGCTCGCCGGACGTGGTATCGACCAGGTAGTCGACCTCGAAGAAGCCCAGGTAGCCCTGCCCGGCCAACTGGTCGCCGAGCTTGCGGGTCAGTTCCCTGGCGTGCTGCTTCTGCTCGGCGGTGAGGCTCGCGGGGTAGTCGTTGCCCGCCCAGCCGCCGCGGTACGGGGTGAGCTCCGGGTGCCCGGTGATGTCGTTCATCAGCGGCCCGACGAGCGTGCCGTGCCGGGTGAGGACTGCCTCGACCGCGATGGCCCGGTGGTCGATCCGGCGCATCACCTTCAGTTCCTGCGTTGCGATCGGCTCTTTAGCCTCCGCCTTCGACCACGCCTCCTGGCTGGCGATGAAGAACGTCGTCTTGCCCGAGTCGCCGTAGGGCAGTTGCACGACGAGGTCCGAGCCGAGCCCGGCGCTCGTCGCCAGCTCGATCAGCTCGGCGTAACTCGAGGCCCGGCCCAGCACATTCGGCACGCTGGGGACGCCCGCGGCATTGCCGAGCTGCGTCGTGACGATCTTGGAGTCCAGCCGGTGGCGGAGCGCGGCCGGGGGATGCGCCACCCGCAGCCCGATCTCGGCGGCGAGTGCCTCCGTCTCCTCGTCGAACATGACGAACGTGACAAGTCCGCCTGATCCGCGGGATCGGATCAGGTTGCGCACTTCGGGATGACGGAGCAGGTAGTTACAGATGTCCTCGATTGACTCGAACTCCGGCGCGCGCCGGTCGGCCGGCACGAAGACATTCGGGTGGCCGCCATCGAATGAGTCGTAATGGCAGACGTAGCGGAACTCGCGCACCCACCTGTCGATCCCGAGCAAGTTGAATGCGGTGGGCGAGACGAAGTAGATCGGCCGCTGGTTGGTACGGAAGAATTCCCTTAAATCGGAGACTCCCCGCAGCTTGGCGGCAGTGCTCACGGAAGCCTCCTTCGCCCGAAGCGACAACAGACGGGCTACCGCTCATTTCGCGCCGTCAAACCCGGGGCCAAGCAGGAACGGGGACGTTCGCGGCATCTCCAAAGCAACGGCGCGCCGCGTCGTCGGCGGACTGCTAGCCAGCGTCCTTTCTGCACCGATTTAGCCTGCCCGGCGCCATCATCGATGTGAGTTTGCTGTTGCTATAGCTACAGCAGATCAACATTCATCAAGCGTCATGCGGTTAAATGTGGCCTTCTAGGGTGCTCACGGCCGCGGCCGTGCAGACGTCTGGCCGGGGCGTTACCGGTGAGCTTGCAGATGGCTGCAGTGAACAAGTTCGCCGACCCGTTCACCCCTTGCGCGACCGGTGAGGACGGGTTATGCAGGTCCGCCGCGATCTGGCTCCAGGTCAGGCCGTGCAGCACCTGAGGATCGTAGGTAGTGCCCGCGATGAACCGATTGCCGATGTTGATGAACGGATAGCCGTTGCTCGGGTCGTATTTGTTCCAGATTGCCTGCTGGGCCGGAGTCGGCTTCTGCAGCAGGTTGTGATTGATGTCCTCGTTCTCGACCGGGCTGAACACCAGGTAATGGCTGGTGTACTCTGGCCTGGTAGAAGGTCAGCGTCGCGGTGTTCGGGTAGACATCGGTCGCCGAGGAGTGAATGCCCTTAAGCGGGGAGAAGGTGCCGAACCGGTTCAGCGCGACGGCTATCGCCCACCGCTCGGCTGCGCAGTACGGGCACCATTCGGCGCCGATGTACAGCATCTCCGGCTTGCCGCCCGAGCTGAGCGCGGCGCCGGTGGCCGGTCTTAGTGCCGACGGCAGCGAGCTGCCGATGCCGACCTTGGCCAGCGTGCTGGCGGGCACCTTGAGGTCCGACTGGACGCTGGCGGGGAGCGGGCCGGTGGTGGCAGTCGCCTGCTTCGGCTTGCTCGTAGCTCAGCAGCCACGATGATGATGACGACGACCACCACCAGCAGCACCGCCGCGCTGCCACCGAGGATGATCATCCGGCGGCGTTGCTCGGCCTTGCGCTGCGCTGCTTGCTGAGCGGCGATGCGTGCCCGTGCGGACTGGTTTTTGTTGCGATCCGCCTTGCCCATGCTCAGGGTCGATTCCTTGGCTCCGGCACGCCCATTACGCGCTGTTACTCAATGATGACACCGCTGGAATTCGGGCCCGAGGCCCGGTTGGTGCTCCGCGCTCCTGGCATCAATGGTGCGGTCGCCGCGCGCGGCGGGCGTCGTCCCAGTTGAAGGCAGCGTGGAAGATCAGCAGCGCGAAGATCAGGAAGGTGGCCACGTGCACGCTGGTGCACCACAAGCAGATGGCGTGGATCTGTCGAGTTCGGCGTAGATGAGGTAGAGGACGAAGCCCATGCCTGCGACCACGGAGCCGAGCCGGAGCCATCGGACCGCAGGCAAGCTCAGCCGCCAGCCCCACGGTGAATTGATCGCCACCATGAAGACGTAGAACGCCAGTCCGAGCACAGCGACCGGGAAGATCCCGAACACCATCGACTCGGGAACTGGTCGTTACCTCCTCGCAGTTGATCAGGCCCTTGTCTGAGCAGACCAGGGTGACGTGCTGTCGTAGTGCGCGATCGTCAGGTAGATCGAGGCGCCGAGGCCGTACAGGGACAGGATCAGCGTGGCGATGGGAATCCGCCCATCGAGCTGAACGGCGAGAGGATCGCGCTGAGCAGCCCGCGCCGTCCCCCGGCGGAATCGGCCACCGGGACTGCCGCGGCTTTGCTTGGCCCCGGTGGTCACTGCGGTCGCGCCGCCCGCGGCCGGGCGTGATTTGCCAGCGTTCTGTGTCCCGGTCGCGCTCGCTGACCGGCCGGTGTCCGGTCGGCTGGGTCCGGATCCCTTCGGCTTGCCGGCGGTCTGGCCCTTGCGGCGGCCGGGCTCTTGCTGGCCGTCGCCGGCCGCGCGGTGGGCGAGGCCTGCCGGACGGGCCCTGCTTCGCGCTGCCTGAACGCCGCCCGCCGGGCTTCTGGCCCGCCATCAGAGGGACCCTGCCCCGGCTGTGGCGGCCGCTGAGCTGCAGACGGCGGCGGGCGCGTTCTTGGTGATCTTGCAGATCGCTGCGGTGATCGAGTTCGCGACGCCGTCGATGTCCTTGGCGACCGGGCTGGACGGGTTCTTGAGGTCAGAAGAGATCTCTGTCCAGGTGAGACCGAAGTGCCCTGGGTCGATCGATTGCGTGGTTCCGAGGTCCGATGGCGCGTACTGCGAGCCGAGGACCAGGTACTGGTTGCCGATGTCGACGAACGGGAAGCTGCCTGCGTCCGCCGAGGCAATGTAGGGCGGTGCGTCGTACTTGGCCATCAGCGTGCTCTCCTCTGCCGTTGGCTTTTGCAGCGTCGCATATCCGTTCCGGACTTGAGCGCTTCCCGCTGTACATCTCGACCGGGTTGAACACCAGGTAGTTGCTGGTGTACGTCGACTTGTAGAACGAGAGCGTGGAGGTATTGGAGTAGATGTCGTTGCTCGTCGAGTGGATCAGGTGCAGGCCGGAGAAGGTACCGAACCGGCTCAGCGCCACCGCGAGGCCCCAGCGCTCGGCAGCGCAATAGGGGCAGTACTCGGCGCCCACGTAGACGATCTCCGGCTTGCCGCCGGAGGTCAGTGCGGGCTGTCCCTTGGTCGCGATCAGCGGGTCGACGGTGCCCTTGCCCACCGAGTTCAGCGTGCTCGCCGGGACGCAGGTGAATCCTTGATGACCGAGGCAGTCGTAGCTGTGCTGGCGGCAGAGCCGGACGTGGCTCCGGCTGGCGTGTTACCGGCGCTCTTGACGATGATCAACACGATAACGATCACCAGCACGCCGAGCACGCTGCCGCTGGCCAGGAACATGCGCCGACGCGATTCCGCCCGCCGTGCGGCAGCTTGCTGCGCTGCGATCTTCTCCCGAGCGTTCATCCGCCGGATCCGCTCAGCCTTGCCCATGCCTGCCTCGTTTAGGTTGTTGGGGGTTTGCCCGCGGCTGCGAAAGGGTGCCGCATCAATGCTAAGACGCGCCATCCGGTGCGAACTGCAACTGTTATCGAAGCGGAAGCAGCTGAAGACTAGCTGAAGGCCGGCTCTGCCCGGCACTGAGCGAGAGCGGGTCAAACCCGTATCCAAGTCGTGTCCATGATTCTTGCGGCGCGCAACCAGTAGTAGCTATCGTCAGGCAGATGGTGGCCCTAACTCATCAGCGCGGCGCCCGAATCGGCGCACTCGTCGCGATTGCCTGTCTCGGGCTGGCCGCAGCTGGCTGCGGCAGCTCCTCCCCTAGCACCTCGGGCTCAAGCAGCCCGAAGGTGACCGGAACCGTGAACGTGGCGTATGCCGCGTCGCTGCAGTTCCTAAACGAGAAAGTGGTCGGCCCGGCGTTCACGAAAGCCGAGGGATACAAGTACAGCGGAACCGGCGGCTGCGTCTGGGACCCTGGAGTCCGAAATCGCAAGCGGTGAGATCCGACCCGAACGTCTTCGAGAGCGTCGGCGGCGACAATGTCACGCCGTTGTTCCCCAAGTTCACCAAGTGGTATGTCCAGTACGCGGGCAACGTCGATCGTCTGGCCTATAACCCGAACAGCAAGTACGCCTCGGAGTTCAAGGCGATCAAATCGGCAGAAAGCCGATGAACGGACCTGTTCACGCTGATGGAGCGCCGGGCTCTCAAGCTCGGCAGGACTGACCCGAACATCGACCCGCAAGGGCCGCTACTTCATCGAGATGCTCGAACTAGCGCAGATGAACTACCACCTGCCGCAAGGACACCGTTACCAAGATCCTCGGAGGCGCGCCAGGATCGTCCACCTCGTCGGAGATCTTCGCCGAGTCGTCGCTCGACTCCGATGCTGGAGTCCGGCCAGCTGGACGCTCCAGCGCCTACATACACCCAGGCGATCGAGCTGCACCTCGCACTACATCGCGCTGCCGACGGCGATCGACCTGGGCAGCGCTGCTGACGCGGCGCAGTACTCCAAGGCGACGATCACAGACGCACGAACGGCGGCAGCCCGTCCATGAAGTCCGGCGATCGCCGCAGGTAATGGACATCACGATCATCGGTAAGGCGAACCCGGCTGCGGTCGCGTTCGTGAAGTACACGCTGTCTCTGCTGGCGATGGCGCAGTACAAGGCGGGAGGGTTCACGTTGCTGACACCGACGTGATGGTCGGACAGCGGGATACCGGCCGCGATATCGAGTGAGCTGGGCAGCTAGCCCGGCGGGGGCGGCCGGCGGGGCTGTCCGGGGCGATGAGCCATCAGTGCAGCCCGGCCGGCCCGGCCGGGCTAGCCGGCGCCGCGTGCGTCCGCTCCGTCTCGGGTTTCCTGTCCGTTGCCGGGGCGCTGGTCATCTGGGTCGTCCTGCTTGGCCCGGTCATCACGCTGTTCACCCACCTGTCTGGCAGTTCTATCGCCAGTTCCCTGACCGCGCCGGGCGCATTGCAGCCGCTGGTCACATCGCTGGAGTCGGGCGGCGTGACGCTGGCGGTGCTGTTCTTCTTGTGCACGCCGCTGGCCTGGATGCTGGCCCACGGCAGGCTGCCGTTCCCGCTTGTCTTCGAAGCAGGCATCCTCTGCAGTCTGCTGCTGCCGCCGCTGGTGATCGGCCTGCTGCTGGTCTTCATGGTCGGCCCGTACACGCCGTTCGGCGAACTGATCGCTCATTTCAACCTGTCCGCGACCAACACCTTCCTCGCGCTGGTCATCGCGGAGGTTTATGAATCGGCGCCTTACTACGTCTCGGCGCTCAGGCCGCGTTCGCGTCTGTGGACCCGCGTCTGGAGCAACAGGCGGCACTCTTGGGAGACCGGCCGCGCCGGGTGTTCCGCAGGGTCACGCTGCCGCTGGCGCGCCGGGTCTGGCCATGGCGCTTGCCGTAGCCTGGGCACAGGGCGATGGGAGCTTTCGGGGCTGTCATCATCATCGCCTACCATCCCTACGGACTTCCGCTGCAGATCTTGACCACACTGCAGGAGACCGGGTCTGCCGTCAGCGCTGCCGTTCGCTCTAATCTTGCTGGTGGTCGCCCTGCCGCTGCCGCTAGCCGCCTATATCTGGAGCGCCCGTGCTCAGGGCCGACGTCGAGGTTGACCGCCGGGACTTCACCGTCCGCGCGGCGATCGAAGTCGGGCCGGGTGAGCGGCTGGCGCTGTTCGGCCCGTCCGGTGCCGGGAAGACCACGCTGCTCGAGACCATCGCCGGGCTGGTGCAGCCGGCCACCGGGCCTGATCGAGCTGGCCGGCCAGACCCTGACCCGGACTGTGGCGCCCAAGGTCGCGGTGCCTGCCCTGGCAGCGTCAGGTCGGCCTGCTGCGGCAGGATCCGGGCCTGTTCCCGCACCTGTCGGTCAGGGACAACCTGGCTTACGCCCGTGCCACCGACCCGCGCGGCGCCGAACTCGCCGCGCTGGCGGACGCGCTGGACATCGGCGACTTGCTGGACGCGATGCCGGCCCGGTTGTCGGGCGGCCAGCAGCACCGCGCCGCGCTCGGCCGGCTGCTGCTCGCGCGCTGCGGCGTGCTGCTGCTCGACGAGCCTTACTCCGGCCTCGATGCGTCCTGCGCCGCAGCCTGACGGCCCTGGTGGTGCGGCTGGTGACCGAGCGCGCCGTGCCAGCCGTGCTGGTGGCGCACGAGCTAGCGGACGCGCAGGCGTTCGCGAATCGGATGGCCGTCATCGACCGGGGAGCCGTTCTCCAGATCGGCGAACCGGACGAGGTCGTGCTGCAGGCCAGCCGCCATGCGGGTTGCCGAACTCGTCGGCTACCTAGGGTTCGCTCCGGTTGCCCGGCCGGCCGGACACGGTCGCTGGCATTCACCCGGACCGGGTCGTGCCCGGTGCCGCGCCGGCCCGCGGGCTGGTGCTGACCGGCACGATCCGCGCCAGCCGGCCAGCTGGTGCCGCGTTCGAAGTCGACCTCCAGTGCGCGGACGACGCGATGGTCACCTGCAGGCTCGCGGACCGGCCCGGCGCGGCGGGCCAGACGCTGACGGTCACCGCGCTGGACCCGCCATGTTTCGGCGCGGACGGGTCAGCCGTCCCCTGGCGCGCCGACCCGGCGCCGGGACAGCCAGTACCGCAACGGACAGTGTCGTGACCGGCCAGCCGGAAGCTAGCGGGGCGCGCGCCGGAACCCGGCTCCGGCTAGCCCGCCAGGCACGCGGCTTCTCCCAGCAGCAGCTGGCCGGCATGGCCGGGGTGTCGAGGCAAGCCGTGTCCGCCGTGGAAGCCGGCGTCTCCGACCCGTCGCTGCGGGTCGCGCTTGCGCTATGCCGGTCGCTCGGCATGACCGTTGAGGACCTATTCGGGCCGGCTATCCCAGAGCCTGTCAGTGCCGGCCCGGCCGCTGGCGCCGCTCGGCAGCGCCGGGGCCAGAGTCTTGCTGGCCCCGGTGGGCGACTATTTCGTCGCGCTGCCACTGTCGGGCGGAACGGTCACCAGAGCCGGGTTCACGCCTGCCGGCGGCCGGGTTACCAAGGCCGGTGACATCGCTCCGCTCGGGCCGCCGCGGCCGACGCTAGTCGTCGCCGGCTGCGACCCCGCGTTGCCGCTGATCGAGCTGCCGCTGAGCCTGCTGGACCCGCCGGTTTCGTTCGCCTGGTGGCCGTGCCCGAGCCAGGAGGCCCTGGGCCTTGCCGCGCACGGCCTGGTGCACGTGGCAGGCGCCCATCTGCGCGGCCGCAGCGGCGACTACAACACCGGCCCGGCCAGCGAGCAGCTGCCCGGCGGTGGTGAGGTCATCGGGTTCTGCTCGTGGCGAGAAGGCGTCGTGCTGCGCCCGGACGTCGCAGCCGGAGTCTCCGGCATCGCCGATGTCGCGGACGGCGGCCTGCGGCTAGTCAACAGGGAGCCGGGCGCGGAAGCCCGCCGGGTGCTGGACCGGGAACTGGCCAGGCAGGGCATCGAAGGCCAGGAACTGCCCGGCTACCACACGCAAGCGACCGGGCACCTCGAGGTTGCCGCGGCCATTGCCTCTGGCCTGGCAGACGCCGGCATCGCCAGCGAGCCGGCCGCACTCGCCTACGGCCTGGCCTTCGTACCGCTGACGGTGGAGCGCTTCGACCTCGTGATCCCTGCCGCGCAGGCCGGGACACGGGAGGTGCAGGCTCTGCTCCGGGCACTGGCGTCGCCGTGGCTGCTGGGGCAGCTAGCTAGCCTGCCCGGTTATGCCGTGACGCAGTGCGGCGAGCGGGTCGCCACCATTCCGCCAAACCCGGCCTTCAGTCCAGCCTGACGCTTGCCGGGGCTTGCTTAACACCTGCCGGAGAAGCCTTACTCAGCCTTGCGGGCCAGCACTAGCGTCGTGATGTAACTGACGGTCATCAGGCCGTCCGGGAACCGGTCAGCGATGATCTTCGCCACCCGGCCGAGCACCGATTCCCTGACGGCCGGCGCGAGCTCGATGACGTAGGAGTGGCTCCGCTCGTCGGTGATCCAGCGGTCGGCTGGAAGGCTCCTGGTCCAGGGCACCACGACTGCTCCGGCCGGCTCCATGCGTGCCTGTGCAGCGACAACTTCGTCAGCCCAGTCCGGTGCCATCTGCTCGTCGCGCATGTGCATCCACCGGTAGCTGGCACAGGACTCCGCCATGAGCTGCTGGTAGCTGTCGAACCAGGACTCGCCGTCAGCATGCGCGCGGTTCCACCAGGCTGCCCAGTGGCCGCCTGGCCTCAGGACCCTGGCTGCCTCGGCGGCAGCCAGCCGCTGATCGAACCAATGCCAGGACTGGGCGAACGTAACCAGGTCGGCCGCTGCTGAGCGGGCAGGCATCCGGTTGCCGTCGGCTAGCACGCAGGACGCCTCCGGATTGCGTGCCTTGGCCTTTGCCAGCATCAGCGCGCCAATATCGAGTGAGACAACTCTGGCTCCGCGCTCGGCCAGTTGCCGGCTGGCGATGCCAGTGCCAGCGCCGCAGTCGAGGGTGAGCAGCCCGGTCAGCGGTCCGGTCCGGGCGGCGAGCTCGGCGAACAACGCGTCCGGGTAGGCCGGCCGGGCCGCGTCATACTGGTCGGCGGCCGAATCGAACACCGACCGGGTTATCGCGTTACTTGGTGGCATTGCACCATTCTGGCCGGCCCGGCAGGCGCGAGGGCGGGCCGAGGTGAGCACAGCTGGGAACGGGCTCTTGTCGCCTGACAGCCGCCGGGTGACCGAAGGCTGAGATGACTTAGAGCCCGTTTCCTGGCATGACTAATAAACGGGGACGCGCTGCTGATTAGCCGCCGTGGCCGTAGACCGGCACGATCACGGCCTTGGCGATTGTGGCGAAGGTGAGGTTGAAGCCTGCCACCGCGGGGGAGACGTCGGAGTCAACGCCCAGGTGGTCGGTGCTGAGCGCGTGAACCGTGAACACGTAGCGGTGCGGTTCACCGGGCGGCGGCGCGGCACCTCCGAAGTCCTTGGTGCCGTAGTCGTTGCGCACCGAGAAGGCCCCGGCAGGCAGCCCGTCGCCGGCGGTGCTCCCCGCTCCGGCGGGCAGTTCGGTCACCGAAACCGGGATGTCCAGCACCAGCCAGTGCCAGAAACCCGAGCCAGTCGGGGCGTCCGGGTCGTAGCAGGTGACCGCGAATCCCTTGGTTTCCGCCGGGAAACCGTGCCAGCGCAGGGACGGGGAAATGTTCTGGCCGGTCATGCCGAAACTGTTGTAGACCTGGGTATCGCTCATCTGCTGGCCGTCGGCGATGTCGTCGCTTTCTACGGTGAACGACGGGACCTTCGGCAGGATGTCTTGCGGAAGCGGAGCGCGTTCAGTCATCGAGTCCTCCAGATCGGGGGCCGGGCGTGGCCTCCTCAACGCTACTGAAACGGGCGCGGGCAGGCGGGCAAGGCGTTGGCTACATGGCCGGCCAAGTGCGGTTAACTGGTGTCGGCAAATTGCGACAGGGAGGGCCGGCAGGAGTCGTGAGGGTCGCGCGGGGGCCGGCTACCTGGACGAAGCGGGCGTTTGTTGCCGTCGTCCTGGTGGGCGCCGCTGTGATTCCGGGCCGGGCCAGCAGCGAGCAGCCGCAGCACTGCACCGGCGTCCGGTGCGCCGGCGCAGGCTCGACCCTGTGGACCGCCGTGCTGCCAGGGCTCTGGGTTGCCCGGCCCGGCGTGTCGGGCACTGTTCCTAGCCAGGTGGGCGCGTACGCCGCGACCGGCGGGGGCCTCGCGGTCATCGGGGCCGGCTCGGGGGTGAGCGGGTTCGACGAGCAGACCGGGAAGCGGCTGTGGCGGGTGGACCTGACCGGCGTTCCGGCTGGCTCGGCTGTCGTCGGCGTGCGCGCCTTCTCCGGAATCATCGCGGTCGGCCTGGCGCCGCCGCCCGGCCAGTCGGCCCGGGGCCAGTCGGCTCTGGGCCAGTCCGGGCAGAACCTGGCGGGTGCAGCGCGGTACGAGGTCATGCTGTCGGCCGCGACGGGCCGCCAGATCCGGATCTACCCGGCCGCTACTTACGGCGGTGCGGTGGCGGCCAATGACGCGACGACTGTCATCGTCGGAGCGCACGCGGTCACTGCTTATGACAACGCGACCGGCCGGGCGCGATGGAGCCGGGCGATTGGCGGAGCCGGGCAGACCTGGCGCGTGTCTGGCGACACGATCTACGTCACCGACGGCAATGCTTCGCCGGGCGCGGCCGGCCCGACCGCCCTGCGGCGGATCGACCTGCGCACTGGAGCTGAGCGGATCGTGCGTCTTGAGCAGGTGTCCGGGCCCGCTCCCGGCTCGCTCAGCGACGCGATCGGGAACGTCGTGCTCTTCTCCGGCGCCGACGTCGTGCGGGCATACAGCGGCGTCACCGGCCAGCTGCTCTGGCCGCCGCACACCGATGCGAATGTGGAGCTCGCCGATGGCGGGCAAAGTGCGGTGTACCTGGCGAGCGGCAACCGCCTCGTAGGCGTCGCCCTCTCGACCGGCAGGGTGATCAGCTCAGCTCCGATCTCGGTGGCTGCCAGCTTGTACTGGGTAAGCAGCAGCGTGGCGCTCGGGCTGGATGAGAACGGTCTGGGCGAGGCGTGGGGCTACAACCTGCGGACCAGGCGGATTGCCTGGACGTCCGGGGCGCTGCCGTGGCCGCATTTCTTCGTGGACCTGTCTGGCTTGGGCGGAAGCGTTAGTCCCGGTGGCTCGGTCGCGTTGCTTGCCATCTGCGCTGATGTCGGCACCTCGGTTACGCCAAACTCCGCGCCGGTCTGCCGTCGGCCAGAACTCGAAGCGGTGCGGATCTGAGTCCGGTTACTGGCGGGCGCCGGTTACTAGCGGCGCAAGTCACTGGCGCCGTAGAGCGGGCGCCGGTTACTTGCCGAGATACAAGGGCGAGAGGCTGTACGGCGTCCGGCAGAGCTTCGACTTGTTGTGAGCAGTCGACTCGGTGCGCGTCTGCGTGCAGGAATTGCCCGGGTTCGCGCGGGCGACGAAGACGATCGCGGTGATTGCGATTGCCACGGCTATCGGGAAATACAGGGCCACCCGCTGATGTGGCTGGAGGCGGAACGGCCACCGGAAGCGCAGCCTCGACCAGATGGCGGCGGGAATCATGCGTAGCCGGGTCAGAACCGCCGCAGCGCCATGCCGCAATTGCTCTATCCGCGGCATCTCT
Source organism: uncultured Actinomycetota bacterium (assembly GCA_963815575.1). Taxonomy (GTDB): domain Bacteria; phylum Actinomycetota; class Actinomycetes; order Streptosporangiales; family Streptosporangiaceae; genus JAJYUU01. The sequence continues at coordinate 316,272 of CAWFHE010000002.1, forward strand.
TCGTCCCGGTTGAGCCGGGCGAAGATGCCGTAGAGCGCAGCAAGCTTCGGGTCCGACCCGTTAAGCGTGACTTCGATGCGCTCGAGCACCTTGCGCTGCCGCACTGGCAGGCCCATCGACTACCTCCGATCTGGCCCTTCGATTTCCCCCGGCACAACCTAACAGGCGATCGTGATCATTCTGTGACCGGGTTGATGTCGATGGGTGACATCTGTAACAGTCAGATCCGGACGTCGGGCATGTGCGTCCATAGCGCTTCCCGCACTAGCCTGGACCCGGAGCTGCTCCGACAGTTGCCGCCGGGCTACGGAGCTCAGGCGGGAGCAGCTGACAGGGGATATATGTCCAGCCAGACGCTGCTCTACCTTGTTCTCGGCATTGCCGTTCTGGGTCTGCTCATCTACCGCCAGCTGATCGCCCGGCCGGTGCGGGGCAACCAGCGGATCGTGCTGATCCTGCTCATCGTGGGCCTGCTCGAAGCCGTGCAGGTCGTGCAGAAACTGCATGCTGGGTCGGCACCCGCCATAGCCCTCGCTGGCAGTCTGGTGCTGGCCGCGTTGTTCGGCGCGGCACGTGCGGCCACGGTAAAGATCTGGGTCCAGGACGGTCAGGCCTGGGTGAAGGGCAACGTGCTGACTGCGGCGCTGTGGGTCGCAGCGGTGGCTGCGCATCTTGGTTACGACTACCTGATCGGGCAGCACAAAGACATCGGCAACCTCGGCGATGCGACGGTGCTTCTATACCTCGCGGTCAGCCTTGCGGTGCAGCGAGTCATCGTCTCGGCTCGCGCAGAGCGGCTTGACCCGGTCTCCATCGGCCGGATCGGACCTGGCTCGCTCGGCTAGGTAACGGTCCTCACGCGCATAGTCCAGGAACGGATTGAAGTAGTCATCGCTCAGCCAGGCCGTTGCTTCGGCGCCCTCGTGGCCCGCCGCCGCAGATACCAGCCACTCGACCTCGGCCGCAACAGTGGACGCATAGTCGCCAGCCGGGATATAGCCAAGGTCGAGCGCGGCCGTCATGTCGAGCACGATCGGGAATCTCGCGTGCCACGGATGTCGCCCGAGCGCCGGATCGGCCGCGGCGGCCGTGCTGGCTGAGTCGGTTGCATCGGCTGGGTCGGCTGGGTCGGCTGGGTCGTCGAGCAGTACCTCCTGCCAGCTGTGATCCAGCAGCGCGGCGATCGTGCGGGCAATCTCGAGCGCGGCGGGCGCATCCGGGTCCGCGCTGTTCAGGATCCGGCGGCCCGGCTTCTGAGCGACCGTCTCGACGAGCGCCGCGACGTTGTCGGCGGCGACCGTCTGAGCCACGTCGCGCCCGCGCCTGGCCAGGAAGACGGCCGTCCGGCGGTCCAGCACGCGCTTGACGAAGACCCACTCCCGCGGCCGCGCGGCCCACGCACCGTGAATCTTTCCTGGCCGGAGCACAGTCACCGGTGCGCCGCAATCCAGCAGGAACTGCTCAGCCGCGACCTTGCAGGCACCATAGCCGTCTCGGCTCTGGTAGTCGGTGCTCGCAGCCGGCGTCATCGTGGGCGCGTCTTCCCGGACCGGGCCGCCAAAGTTCGGCGGAATGTCCGAGTTCGTGTGGTGACCTTCGGCGTCGACGTAGACCGCGTTGGTTGAGATCATCACGGCCGAGTTCGCCACCCGCGCCAGCGGCGCTAGCCCGGCCGCGTCAGCAGCTGTGTAGCAAAGACAGTCGACAACCAGGTCGGCCCCGTCGCCAGCGACAGCGAGCATGGCGGCGGTATCTGACCGGTCGACTACGAAGAACCGGGCGCCGCCGACAGCCAGCGACGCGGGCATGCGGGCGGCATTCCGTCCGGTGAGGTCGACTTGCCACCCGGCGGCGAGAAGGCGGCTCGCGACTGCCCTGCCGATGAGACCTGTTCCGCCGATGATCAACGCGCGACGCATTCCGCCCAAACTACGCCAGGGCAGGGATCCTCCCCGACCTAGCATCCGTTCGAGCGTCTTCTGCGCCCCTTATCTACGGTGATATCCGGTATGCGGTGACACTAACGGATGCCAAGTCGGTCTGGGGCCGACGCAAAGCGGACGAATCATCCGCGAACATCGAATCACGCGCCAGCATCAACGCCGCTTTGGCGGCGTGATGCCGAAGACGATCTCGTAATTGCAGCGCCCCGAGCACACATACACGCTGGTGGCATCGTCGTCGACATAGGAGTACGCGTACGGTTCCGCGCGCTTGAACACCTTGGCGTAATCAACCGGCCATTTCGCCGGGTTGCATTGCGCTCTCGGCGCCCACTTGCCCCGGCAGCAGTACTGGTCGGTGCCGAAGTGGAGGCACGCGGACTCGCAGGCGACGACCTTGCCGTCGGCCTTCACCTGAAGCACCTTTGGGCACGCTACGAGCTTGGTGCAGCCTGCCGGAATGCAGCCGCGCGCGCTCACTTTCTTCGCAGCCTTGCCCTTTGTCACGTGGACGTACATCGGCAGGTTCGACCCGTCGACCATGCTGACGTCGTAGAAGTCCATGCCTTCCCAGGCGTCGAGGTCGTACTCGGCGAGGGTGGCCGGGACCGCGCCCCAGCCGGTGCATTCGAGCTTGTTGCCGCAGCCGCCGGTCTGGCAGTGACCCCGGCCGTGATGGAACACGCAGCCGGTCCGGCCCCAGAAGCGGCCATTCCAGTGATTGGGCACCCTGATCGTCACGCTGTGACCCGCGCGCAGCACCCACCCGGTCGCGCGGAGCGGATGAGCCGGATCTGGCGACGCTGCCACCCAGATCGTCTGACTGAGCTTGTTGGCGAACGTCACCTCGCGGGCGCTCGCGGCCGCAACGCTGCGCGCGGCGTGTCCACCCGACGCGGCGAGCGCGCCTTGCGACGCGGCAATTATGGCGAAGGCGGCGGACACAGCCGCGATCCCGGCCGCGAGCCGGGTGAATCCAGTCCGCCTGCGAGTCATCCGGGTACTCCTTCTGGCCGCTGGCAGGCCGACGTTAACGCTGCAGGACCGTTGCACGTGCTGCCGGATACCGGCGCACCAGAAGAACACCGGGCGACATTATCGCGGGGAACGCCCGGTTACCGGCGATTCGCTTCATCGCGCGCAGATGCCCGGCTCGTTGAGCGCGCGGCGTGAAGATCAGCTTGCGGGGTGCGCGGTTCCCGCCGGATCAAGTCCCCCGGCGCTCTCTCGCAAGATCGGACGGTGCCCCCGGCAGGACTCGAACCTGCAATCAACGGCTTAGAAGGCCGCTGCCTTATCCGTTAGGCCACGGGGGCTGGCAGCCGGAGTCCGGCTGAGCTTCATGCGCCTACTGCGGACATTGTGCCCGATCGAGATCACGTAGCGGACACGCGTTGTGGTTCCGGTGGCCGATACCGGGCGCACCGCCTGCGGCGAGGGCGGGCTGACTAGCTGATCGCCACATCCGCGGGGGGCGTGAGTTACCGATCGTCGCCTAAGAGGGGCATCGATCGTAACGCATGCCCTAAGTGGCGGCGTTCTGGGCTGCTGACTCCGGGCCGAGGCCGGCGGCCGGCCCGGCGTCGTCCGGCGCGTCGGTCAGGCTGGAGTTGCGCAGCGCCGGGATCAGCGCCCCGAGCACGAGCGCGCCGGCCACGCAGGCCAGACCGCCGCTCACCACCGAGAACACCGGCGACACCAGCCTCGCCACGCCGCCAGCCTCTACGTTGCCGAGGGCTGGGGCGGTGGTCACCTGGGCCAGGTACAAGCTCGACACGCGGCCGCGCAGGTGATCTGGCGTGTAGCGCTGCAGGAGCGCGTTGCGCAGCACCTCGGAGATCAAGTCGCCCATTCCGGCGAGCGCCAGGAAGAACAGGGCCAGCGGCAGGCTGCTGACGAGGCCGAACAGCGCGATCGCAGACCCCCAGACGATCCCGGCGCCGATGACCACCACGCCCGGCCGGCGCAGTCGCCCGGTCCAGCCGCTGGTCGCAGCGCCGATCATCGCGCCCAGACCCGGCGCGGCGACCAGCAGGCCGAAGGTGGCCGAGCCGCCGTGGAAATGCGTGCTGGCCAATGCCGGGAACAGGGCAGACGGCATGCCGAACAGCATGGCGCTGGTATCGACCAGCAGCATGCCGCCAACCACGCCGTTGTGCCGGACGTACGCCAGCCCTTCGGCCAGCGACTTCAGCCCTGGCCGTTGCGCTTTAACCAGCGGCGGAAGTGGTGAAATCCGGAGCAAGGCCAGGCCGAACACGGCAAAGCAGACGGCGTCGATCGCGTAACAGCTGGCGAGGCCAGGCCCGGCGATGAGCACGCCCGGCAATGGCAGGCCCGCCGAGCTGGCCCAGTTGACTCGCCGTCGCGTTCAGTGCAGCGGCCGCGGGCAGTTTGTCCAGGCCGACCAGGGCGGGCGTGGCCGCGGTCGAAGCGGGTGATGCCAGCCCTGAGCACAAGCCGATGCAGAACGTGACCGCGTAAAGCGGCCAGAGCGCAGGGTGACTCAGCAGGCTGTTGGCCATCAGCAAGGCAGCGAGCACCGCCTGCGGCAGCAGCACCGTCATGATCAGTTTGCGCCGGTCGTACCGGTCGGCGAGCATTCCGCCAGCCAGCAGCCCGACCATCATGCCAGCGCCGGACGCCAGGGTCAGCAGGCCAACAGCCAGTGAGTTACGGGTAAGGCTGTAGACCTGCCAGTTGGCTGCGGTTGTGGCTACGGCGTTCCCGGCCATGGACACGAAGCGCCCGGTGAACAGCCTGCGGTAGTCGCGGCTTTCGCGTAGCGGCGCGACGTCGATGACGACTTGCCCGATGCGCACTGCCGGCTCCGAGTAAGAGGTTGGCTAAGCGGCCGCTCACCAGCATGCCGCGCCCGCCTGTTGAATGACGGCTTAGGCAGGTTACTTGCCGGCAAGCAATGGTCGGGATCGGGCCAGGCTCCTCGTTGCGGTCAGCGGCCTCGCTCTGCGGTCAGCGGCCCCGCTCGCGGTCAGCGGCCCCGCTCGCGGTCAGCCGCCCCGCCTACGCCTCGACCAGCTCGGCCTTGTCGAATTCCCAGAACGCGCGCAGGGCCACCAGCTGGCCCGCGTCGTTGCACCGGTAGGTGTATACGCCGCGAACCAGCGCGACGTGCTTACCGCCAGGCAGCACCGTGCGGATCACGCCGACGTCGGCGACCTCGTTTCCGCACAGGTAAGAGTTCTCGATCTCGAAGGTAATCAGCTCGTTCGGGGCGATAACGGTGTCGTAGAAAGCCGCGATGGCCGCCGGCCCGTGATGACCCTTGCCGTCGGGGTCGAACGGCGATGGCCCGATGGGATCCTGCACCACGGCATCGGCAGCGAACAGACTCAGCCAGCCCTCGCGGTCCTTCACCTTGACGGCGGCCTGCGACCGGCGGGCTAGATCGCGTGCTGTGCGCGGCTTGTCTGGGCTTGTCGCATCCGGCATAGCGAAAAGTAGAACAGGTTCTAGCTCTGACTTCAACCGGCGCGTCAGACGGCCCACCTTGGACGGCGGGATCCGTGCTCGAAGCGCGACTCTTCATCCGAAACAGCTCTCGCTCGGCCCTTTTGATCCTGGTAAGTCACTTTCTGAAGTCACGTTTCGGGTGAAGAGTCGAAAAGGTGACCGTTCATAATCTCGCAAAACGCCCGAGACCTGCCGAGCGCCCCGCGGCCTCGTCCGGCTGGCTTCTGCAGGTCAGCCCGTGACAGCGACACGAACCGCGGCTACCGCTGCTAGCAGCGGGTATGTGGGACAGTTGATCGACTCGACCGAAGGAGAGACATGGCTCTGCCGACACTTACCCCGGAGCAGCGCGCCGAGGCGCTGGCCAAGGCCCAGGCTGCCCGGAAGAAGCGCAGCGAACTGCTGGCCTCAGTCAAATCCGGAAAGACGAGCATTGCCCAAGTGCTCGCCAAAACCGATGACATCACCAAGAAGACCAAGGTTGCGCAGGTCATCAGGGCAATGCCCGGATACGGCCCGGCGAAGGCCGCTGCGGTGATGGAAGAGGCCGGAATTGACGACAACCGCCGCGTCGGCGGCCTGGGCGAGCAGCAGCGCAAGAAGCTGCTTGAGGCCGTAGCAGGATGAGCTGAGCCGGGCGGCTGCCAGTCAGGTAGCTGCCCGGCTCGGCCGTTTCACCATTTTTACCGGGAACGGGGTAGCTTTCGCCCGGTCAATCGCGTTGCCCGTAACGCCATTGACGGCGGCTCATGTCCGGTTACGGGATTCGCTTCTGGCTTGGCTTGCCCTGGGCAGACCTGGCGTGACGAGGCCTGCCCAGGTTCGGCATGATGAAGGTCTGGCCGGTGAGAGCTAAGGAGCACCAGATGCATCAGCCACCCATCCCGCATGTCGCCGGCAGCGATCCGGATGTGGCCGAACTGATCCAGGCGGAGGCGCGCCGCCAGCGCGACAAGATCAGGCTGATCCCATCCGAGAATTACGTGTCCGTGGCCGTGCTGGAGGCCAGCGGCTCCGTGCTGACCAACAAGTACTCCGAGGGCTACGCCGGGCGCCGGTACTACGAGGGCCAGCAGTTCATCGACCCGCTCGAGCGAATCGCGTGCGAGCGGGCCGAGAGCCTGTTCGGGGTGGACCATGCCAACGTCCAGCCATACTCGGGCTCGCCCGCCAACCTTGCCGTTTACCTGGCTTTCCTGTCCCCCGGCGACACGATCATGGGGATGTCGCTGCCGATGGGCGGCCACCTGACGCACGGCTGGCCAGTCTCGGTTACCGGCAAGTGGTTCCGGTCGGTGCAGTACGGCGTCCGGGCCGACACCGGCAGGCTTGACCTGGACGAGGTCCGCGATCTGGCCAGGCGCGAGCGGCCCAAGGTGATCTTCTGCGGCGGGACCGCGATCCCGCGCACGATCGACTTCCCGGCATTTGCCGAGATCGCCAACGAGATCGGCGCCGTGCTGGTTGCCGACATCGCGCACATCGCCGGACTGATCGCGGGCGGAGCGCATCCGTCGCCCGTCGGCTACGCCGAGCGTGCTCACCACGACGACGCACAAGACTCTGCGCGGGCCTCGTGGCGCGATGATCATGTCGGTGGCCGAGCATGCTTCGGCGCTGGACAAGGCAGTCTTCCCTGGCCTCCAGGGCGGGCCGCACAACCACACCACGGCCGCGATCGCGGTCGCGTTGCGGGAGGCGGCGCAGCCGTCGTTCCGCGCATACGCGCACCAGGTCGTCGCGAACAGCAAGGCGCTCGCGGAGGCACTGCTCGCCCGCGGCTACACGCTGGTGTCCGGCGGCACGGACAACCACCTGATCCTGCTGGACCTGACCGCGCAGGGCATCGGCGGCAAGCCTGCCGGCCAAGGCGCTGGACCGCGCTGGCATCGAGGTGAACTACAACACCGTGCCGTTCGACACGCGCAAGCCGTTCGATCCCTCCGGCATCCGCATCGGTACCCCGGCGATCACCACGCGGGGACTGACGGAGGGGCACATGGGCCAGATCGCGGCCTGGATGGACGAGGCGATCACCGCGGCGGCAAAGGACGACGAGGAGGTCATCGACCGCGTCGCCGCGCGAAGTGCGCGAACTGCTAGCCGGCTATCCGATGCCCGGCTGGGCCGCGGCCTGAGCGGAGCAACGCGGCGCGCACAGGCCGCGTTTCCGCCCGGACTAGTGCTGCCGACGGTCGCCAGGTCCGCGGACTTGCCGTGGCGATCGAACGAATGTATGTTCGAATCAGTAGTTCTGCCTGTCTTCCCCTGGGCGGTGAGGTGGCACCCGCGCGGTGCCTGTGCCAGGGAGCGGGAGCATGCGCGGTATCCGCGGCGAGCCAGTGGAGGTCTGGCTGCGGAGCGAGCGGCCCGCGAGGTTCGTCTGGCGGGGGCGGATGCACACGGTCATGTTCGTGCTGGACAGGCAGGTCACGCACAGCCGGGACGCCGGACGACCCGGCAGCCGGCGCGGCGAAGGTTTTGAGTGCTGGCGGGTCGAGGCGACGCCAGAGCGGAGCGTGCCGCCGGCCACCTACGAGCTGTGCCGCGATCTGGCATCTGGACGCTGGCTGCTGTCGCGGGGCTGACGGACCGGCATGCGCGGGCCGCGGGGTTTCGCGCGAAGCGTCGCCTGGGTTCCCGTACTGTATATCGTGTCTGATCCAGCCGGAGCCCTTCACGCTAGGACATTCATGACTTCCGTACCGGACAAGATCGCTAAGGCTGCCTGGAGCGTCGTACCTGCTCCGCTCGAGCAAAAACTCCGCACCGAGGCGGGCAAGCGGTTCACCCGGTTCGTTCTGGTCGCCGTAGCGGCGGTGATCACCAGCCAGGTCGTGCTCGGCCTGCTGACCGGTCCGGTCAACCTGAGCGCGGGAGCGTCTGGCGTCATCGCTTCAATGGTCGCGGCGCTGGTGAGCTACCTGCTCAGCCGCTGGGCCTGGGAGCGCAAGGGCAAGCCGGACTGGCTGCGGGAGACCCTGCCGTTCTGGGTCGTCTCGATCGCGGTGTGGATCATTCTCGGCCTGACGTCGCACTACGCGAGCGTCTGGGCGCACTCCATGGGTTACACCCACCTGATGAAGCACGTTGTCGTCCAGGGCGCGTACTTCCTGATGAACTGCGTGACCTTCGTGGCGCGGTTCCTGATCTTCCACTACGTGCTGTTCACGGATAAGAGCAAGGACGAAGAGGCCGCGGCGACGGTCGGAGCGGACCTGGCGACCGCAGACGCCCCGGTTGCAGCGGCAGCGACACCGGTCCGCTGGCGCTCGTGCCGGGCGATTCCGGGCCGCCTCAGCCGCTGAGCCGCCCTGAGGCGCTGCGGCTGATCGCTGCTGTTCGCCGCTGACCGCCAGCCGCTGACCTGCTGACCGATCCGGGCCCGCTGATCTGCCCGGAGCCCTGCCGGGCTGGCGGCGCTGTGCCATGCTGAGATGCCAGGGCGTCGGGCAGCGGGGCTCGCAGGTGGCGCTCCGCGGCAGTGGGCTCTTCCTCGGGCGCAAGGAGGTGCTGGCGGCGTGACATGGCCGGACGGGGCGCCAGCAGTCATGCATCCGGTGACCGAAGCGTCGTACCGGATACTGCGCTCCCGGATCGATTTCTCCCGGCTGCCGAAGTTCAGCCGGGACGTAACCGAGCGGGTCATTCATGCCAGTGCCGACTTCGACTACTTCACCGACCTGGTCTGTGACGAGGATTCGCTGGCCGAAGCTGTCGCCGCTCTCGCAGCCGGGGCGCCGGTCGTCGCGGACGCGGCCATGGTGGCCGCCGGCATAACCGCCAGCCCGGTGCTGTGCAAGGTCGACGAGCCGCTGACGCTGCCGGCTGGCCAGGACGGCGTCGATCAGCAGGGCCGCGGCCGCTGTCCGGCTCGCGTTCGGGGAGACCGGTCCGGGGGCGGTCTGGGTTGTCGGCGGCGGTCCGGACGCGCTTGCAGAGATACTCAGCCGCCGGGTCGAGCCGGCGTTCGTGGTCGGCTTTCCGGTCGGTTTCGTCGGCGCTGCCGAGGCAAAGGACGCGCTTCGAGCGAGCGGCATCCGGTCGGTGAGCAACGTCTCCGAGAAGGGCGGCCCGGCCGTTGCCGTCGCGGCATTCAATGCGTTGCTCAGCAGCGCGCTCGGGTGGGCGGGGTCGCGCGCGGGCTGGGGGACCGGAGCGGCCGGCCGCGCTGGCTGACGACGATGGCGCGATGTGGTGATCGGACTCCGGCGGCGGCCCGGCGTCGGCGTGTGGCCAGGTTCGGCGTCGGCCACGGCAGGCGGATGCCGCCGTCGGCTGGCCCGTCAGCGACTGCTCGGGCCTGCGAGTGGCCAGGTTCAGCGACATGAGCGAGTGGGCGGTAACTTGACATCCGAAATGCATGCATTTTCCGATGATCAGCGTGCTGCGGTCTACCGGGTGATCGAGGAGCGCCGCGATGTCCGCCGCGACTTCCTGCCCGACCCGATCCCGCCGGACGTGCTGGAGCGGGTACTGGCGGCGGCGCATCGGGCGCCATCGGTCGGCTTCTCGCAGCCGTGGGACTTCATCGTCATCGCCGACCCCGAGCGCAGGGCCAGGATCAAGGCCCTGGCTGAGCGGGCGCGCGATGATTATCGCTGCCGCGCTGCCCGCGGCTCGGGCCCGCGCGTTCGACCGGCTTAAGACCGAAGCGATCCTGCAGACGCCGGTCAACATCGTCGTCACCTGCGATCCGACCAGAGGCGGCAGGCACACCCTGGGCCGGCATGTGCAGCCGCAGACTGCCGCCTACTCCAGCGTTCTCGCCGTCGCCAACCTATGGCTCGCGGCCAGGGCCGAAGGGCTGGGCGTCGGCTGGGTCAGCTTCTTCAGCGAGCGCGAGCTTGCCGCCGAACTCGGCCTGCCGCCGCACCTGGAAGTCGTCGCGTACCTGTGCGTCGGTTACGTCGCCAGCTTCGCGCCGGAGCCTGAGCTCGAGCTGGCGGGCTGGGCCCGCGGCGCCCGCTCGGCTGGGCCGTGCACGCCGAGGAGTACGGCAAGCGCGAGCTTCCGGGCCGTGCGGCAGTGAGCCTGCTCGACGAGGTCATCGCCGCTGTGGGACCGCTCGACGGCGATGCTGTCGTCGCGGCGCGGCAGCGCCAGTCCCAGCTGACCAAGCCTGCTCGGCTCGCTCGGCGTCCTCGAGGATGTGTCGGTCCAGCTTGCCGGGCTGTCCGGCAGCTGCCCGCCGCCGTTGCCGGAGCCCGCTGCCGTCGCTGATTTTCGCCGGCGATCACGGCGTCCACGCGCAGGGGGTCACGCCGTGGCCGCAGGAGGTCACCGGCCAGATGGTCGGCAATTTCCTGTCGGGCGGCGCCGTCGTCAATGCGTTTGCAGCTCAGGCAGGGGCTGAGGTCGTGGTGGTCGACGTGGGCGTTGCCGCCGACCTGGGTCAGGTGGCCGGCCTGCTGCCCCGCAAGATCGGCAGGGGCACCCGCGACTTCACCCACGGTACGGCGATGACCAGGGACGAGGCCGTAACGGCTATCGGAGTCGGCATCGAGGTGGCGCGGGATCTGGTTGCCGCTGGCAACAGATGCCTGCTGACCGGCGACATGGGCATTGCCAACACAACGGCGTCAGCCGCGCTCATCTGTGCTTTCACGGGCCGGGACGCAGCCGAGGTGACGGGCCGCGGCACTGGCGTGGACGACGCGAACGCTGCAGCGGAAGGTGGCGGTCGTGCGCGCCGGCCTCGCGCTGCACCAGCCGGATCCTGCCGATCCGGTCGGCGTGCTGGCCGCCTTCGGGGGTTTCGAGCACGCTGCTCTGGCTGGCTTCGTCCTCGCGGCCGCCGCGCTGCGGGTCCCGGTCATCCTGGACGGCGTGATCGCCGGCAGCGCTGCCCTCGCTGCATGCGCCATCGCGCCTGGAGCAGCCTGCTGCCTGATCGCCGGGCACCGTTCGGCCGAGCCTGGCCACACCGTGACCATGGAGTACCTAGGCCTCCGGCCGCTCGTCGACCTGGATCTTCGGCTCGGCGAGGGGACCGGCGCCCTGCTGGCGCTGCCCATCGTGCAGAGCGCCGTCCGGGCACTGCGGGACGTAGCCACATTCGACTCGGCCGGAGTGACCTCGAAACAGCTTTGAATGAACTCGAATACATGATCGATTAAAGCTGACTGGCTTTGGTTATCCGGATATGATCAGGCGGTTCACGCTGCAGTCAGCAGAGCCGGACGTGATCGACTGGCTTGGCTCCGCCGGCTTCGCCGGTGCAGGTTGCAGCATTACTGCCGGTAATCTGCGCTAGCGGCGCACAATTACCTCAAGGGCGGATACTGTGTCGGCCCGGGACTGGACAACTGCGGTTCCGGCGTTTGAAAGTCGTGATGATGAAGCGTGACCTGCTCGGCTTAGCCGCACGCGGGGCAGACGCAGGAGTCAATGGCACTGCTGGGGCGGGAGACCCGGAAGCATGACCGAGCGAGAGGACGCGGCCGAAGCGCCAATGCCGCCGAGCGGAGTCGGCCCGTCAGGGCCGGTTGCTGCCGACCGGTCATTCGGCGGTGCCTTCAGCGTGCCCGGATTCGCCGGGTCGACTGCTTCGTTTGCCGAACTAGCCATGACAGCGCCTGTGCCAGGCCGGCTCCCCGATCTGGTCACGGCTTCAGCTGATCGGAGCGATTCCGGCTGGCCTGCCGACGCAGTCGGCAAGCCGTCAGCCGGGCAGGGTCCTGCCGCCCAGTACCCCGAAGCACACGCGCCGGAGCCCAAGCCCGGGGAGGCACAGCCGGGGGAAGCGCACTCGGAGGAAGCACGGTCCGGGAAAGGGCGGTCCGGGAGCGCGCAGTCCGGGAACGCGCATCCGGGAGCACGGGCGCCGCGGGAGCCGCGGTCGCCGGGGCGCCAGCACGAGCGGCCGGATCGACTGGGGCCGGATCGACTGGGGCCGGATCGACTGGGCCGCGCCCCGCGGTTGCTGCCCGGACCGGGCCAGCGGGCGGGTCCATCTGGACCCGAACCGCAGAAGCCGGCCCGGTTACCACGATTCGGCTGTGGTCGACGACGACGATGAGCTGTTCGCCCGGGTGGATGCCAAGAAGCTCGAAGCGGCCTTGCTCGGGCTGCGCCATCCCATCGTCACCGTGCCGCTGCTCTTCGAGTCGCCTGGCGTTACCGAGGCACGGGCGGAGCGCGTCAAGCTGCTGAGCCAGATCGATGACTACCTGCTGCCGAGGCTGCGCCAGTCCGGGGCGCCAATCCTGGTGGCCTTGGTCGGATCGACCGGTGCGGGTAAGTCGACCCTCATGAACAGCGTGGTCGCCAAGCAGGTAAGTGCCACCGGCATTCGCCGCCCGACCACGAATAGCCCGGTTCTTGCATGCCATCCGGACGATATGCGGTGGTTCGCAGAGAACGTCTTCCTGCCGACGCTGCCGCGTGTCCGTCAGCAGGGCCTGGCCATGCCAGGCCGCGACGGGTTGCTGGTGCTCGCGGCCAGTGAGGGTATGCCGAAAGGCGTGGCCGTGCTGGACACTCCGGACATCGACTCGGTCGTCCAGGCGCACCGTGACTTTGCTGATCAGTTCCTGGACGCGTCGGACCTCTGGCTGTTCGTCACGACCGCCCGGCGGTACGCCGATGCCGCGGTCTGGGAAATGCTCCAGGACGCGCGCGACCGCGGTGCTGCACTGGCCATAGCGCTGTCCAGGGTCCCGCCGCCAGCCGCAGCAGAGCTGTCGACGCACTTTGACGCCATGCTCGAGGCCAACGGGCTGCGTGAAGTCCGCAGGTTCATCATCCCCGAGACCGTCATCACCGATGCTCAGCTGCCGGCCGAGGTCGCCGCCCCCATCCGCGAATGGCTAGCCGATACGGCCCGGCGCGAGGATCGCCGGGTCGCCGTGCTGACTCAGACGATGTCCGGCATGCTCGATACGTTCCGCACCCGGGTACCGGCCCTGGCCGACGAGATAACCGCACAGGTTGCGGTGCGGAACGAGTTGCGCGAGACGGTCGAGTCCGCGTTCGCGGCCGGCCTGGTGGACTTCGATGAGGCGGCCAAGGACGGGTCGCTGCTGCACGGCGAAGTGCTCGCTCGCTGGCAGGATTTCGCCGGCACCGGCGACCTCATGCGTACCCTTCAGGCCCGGCGCGGCCGGGGCGGGGGTAAGCAGCGAAAGCAAGAACTGCCAGCCCGAGCGATCGCGCTGAGGGGCGCGCTGCAGGCGAGCCTGGTTTCCCTGATCACCGCGACCGCCGACCGGGCGGCCGAGCTTGCCGTGGCCGGCTGGCAGGAGCAGCCTGCCGGGCAGTAGCTTGCTGGCCGAGCACGGGGCGAGCGCTCACCCGCAGGACGGCAGCAGGGCCCGGCTCACCGAGGCAGATTTTGTCGCCTCGGCGCTGGCCGACCTCGGTCTGGTGGGCGCCACTGGCGCTGACGCCGTGGACCACGATCCTGCCGTGCTCGCCAGGGCGACTGCACGCCTCACGGCGGCTGCAGCGGCGGCGGTCAGCGACTGGCAGGATCATGTCCGCCAGCTGGTGAGGCAGGAAAACGTCACCAAGCGATCGATCGCCCGAGTGGTCTCGTTCGACGAAGAATCGCTGGCGCTCGTGCTGACTATGGGCGTGCTGGGCTCCGCCGCATCCGGAAACGCGGCGTCAGGTAAAGCAGGGTCAGGTAAAACAGGGTCAGGCAGCGCTGGGCAGGCGCGGCGGTGCCCCAGCTGCTGGAATCGCTGTTCGGTGCGGGATTGCTTCGCGACATCGGCGCGCGCGTCCGGCTGGACTTGCGCGAGCGCGTGGGCCGGCTCTTCGTGGCAGAGACGGACCGGTTCTTCGCGATCATCACTTCAGTCGGCACGCTCGACGACGGCGTGGCAAGCGAGCTGCTTCAGGCCGGTTATGCGCTCGAGGGAGCGCGATGACGGCCATGGTGGCGGCCCAGGTTTCCGACAGTGCAGACCGCGCCGGGTTGTCGGCGCGGCTAACAGCACTGGCCAGGCTGGTGCAGATCGGCAGCGCTCGGACGGGTCCTGACGGCTTCACTCCGGACTTGCTGGCTGAGGCGAGTGACCTGCTGACCAGGGCTGGCGAGCGACTCATGCTCTCCTCGCGGCACACCGTCGTGTCGCTGGCAGGCGGTACTGGCAGTGGCAAGTCGTCCTTGTTCAACAAGTTGGCCGGGGCTGAATTCTCTACAGTCGGCGTGACCAGGCCGGTGACGAGGGATGCGCATGCCTGCGTCTGGGGCGTCTCGGGCTCCGGGCCGCTACTGGAATGGCTCGGCGTAGCACGCCGGCATCGGTATGCCAGGGCAAGCGCCCTCAGCAGCGGCGAGCAGTCGATGAACGGGCTGGTGTTGCTGGACCTGCCGGATCACGACTCGGTGATGGGGCACGCAACGAACCTGGTCGATCAGCTGGTCGGCTTGTCGGACCTGATCGTCTGGGTGCTCGATCCGCAGAAGTATGCGGACGCGGCAGTGCACCGGCGCTTCCTCGTGCCGCTGGCCGGACATTCTGAGGTCATAGCCGTAGTGCTCAACCAAGCTGACCTGCTGTCTGCTGGCCAGATCGAGGATTGCGTACACGACTTGCGGCGGCTGCTCGACTCTGAAGGCCTGCCGGACGTTCAGATCCTGGTGACATCGGCAAAGAACGGCGCGGGCATCGAGGAATTGCGCAAGCTCCTCATCGAGGCAGTAACAGCTAGGAAGGCCGCGACGGCCCGGATCTCCGCTGATGTGGACAAGGTCGTTGCCAAGTTCGTGCCGTTCGGCGCGATTGAGGGGGACCCGGAGGGTTCCGACCAAGGCCACTTGCGAGACGGGAACGACAGCCGAGCTGGCCGATGAGTTCGCCTCAGCAGCAGGGGTCTCCGCAATCGGGGACGCGTTGCGCAGCGCCCGAGACCTGCGTGCCATGGACTACGTGGGCTGGCCGGTGAGCTGGCTTGCTGAGCGCTTGACCAGCCCGGACCCGGTCCGCAAGGTCCGGCTCGGCAGGATCTGGGACGAGTTGCGCGGGCTGAGCGCAGGCCCTTCCGGTGCCCAGCAAGCGGACATCGACAACGCGCTGACTCAAGTGACTGATGACAATGTGCCGCCGTTGCCGCGGCCCTGGTCACGCACGGTCCGGGCGGCGGTGAGGTCAAGGGCATCGGAAGTCCCGGCCGCTGTTGGCGAGGAGATCGGCGCCGCGCTGCCCGCTGGCCCGGCGGTGGAAACATGGTGGCGCCTGAGTCGGCGTGGTTCAGGGATTGCTGCTCGGCTGCGTGCTGGTCGGCGTGGTCTGGATTGCTTCGCTGATCATTCTGGGCGTGGCTCACGTCGGCTCAGGCGTACCCAAGTTGTTCAGCGACGTTTGGCTGCTGCCCTGGGCCGCTGCGATGCTCGTGGTCGGCCTGGCAGGCGGGTGGCTAACCGCGCGGATCAGCACCCGCGCTGTCAGCGGCGCGGCAGCACGCGAGACTGACGACCTAGTCGATGACATCCGCCAGCGACTTGCCGCCGTGGCACGCGACCTTGTGGTAGCTCCGGCCGAGTCGGAGCTCGATGAGCTGGATCGCTTCCGGGCCGAGCTGCGCGCCGCCGCCGGGGATCGCTCGGTCGCCTCGGCCTCGAGCTGGAACTGACTGGCGCATACACCTCGTTCTGCTGCCGTCGGTCCTCAACGCCGGTCGGCCACAGTCCACAGGCCCGCCGCCGATGGCCTAGTTGTGCACAGGCCAGATTGGAAAGCTGCTGGTCTGATGTGCCGGGGCACATCCTTGAGACGCGCTGGCGGCGCAGGGCCGCCAGCCCGGAGCGGCGGCGCGGAGACACTGACGATCGCCGCAGCGGACGTCGAGGAGGCCTGGCAATGGTTAATGAGGCGACCTTAAGCGTGACTGGTTACGTAGCGACGGAACCGAAAGCTGGCTGGACCAGGGACGGGACCCGGACCCTGTACATGCGACTCGGGTGGACTCCGCGCCGGATGAACAGGACCACAGGCGATTGGGCTGATCAGCCGACATCCTTCATCAGCGTCATCTGCTACCGGAAGGTGGCCGAGAACGCTGCGGCTTGCCTGCGCAGGGGCGACCCGGTAGTGCGTCAAGGGCAATCTGCGAGTCCGCGAGTTCGGAGACGATCCCAAGCGCACCGCGGTCGAGGTGATCGCCGACAGCATCGGTCACGACCTGTCGCGCGGCGTCTCGCTGTTCAAGAAGTCGACAGAGCAGCTGGAAAAGACGGCTGTCGAGCGCGAGCAGGAAACGACCGCCGGGCCTCGCCAGCCGCTGCCGGGGGACCGTGAGGCGGCTGACCGGGCTAGCCGCCAGTTCGACGGGGATGACCCAGCGCAGGCCGAGGAAGGTTACCAGCGTGATCTCGAGCCCAGCTATGCAGCCGGAGCAGGGCCTGACGACGAGGAACTCGACGGCAGCAACGAGTTCGACGAGGAGGAAGCCCGTCAGATGCTGGCACAGGCGGACGAGACGGCCGAGCCGGTCGGCGCGGCGACCTGAGCGGCTCACAGGTGCCCTGGGCCCGGCCGAGAATGGTGTCGGACGGGCCCGGAGCAGTCGCCTGAACCGCCGGGCCCGCCGGCCAGTCCTGGAGCATCGGCGGCGGGTCGGGCAGTCGGCTGGAGCCTGCCCGGAGCGTCGCTGGCCGGGTCTCGGGCATCTGCCGCGGCTGGCTGGCAGCCGCCGGGCCTCGGAGCACTCGGCGGCCAGTCCTGGAGCATCTGCCGGGCAGGATTGGAGCATCCGCCGGCCGGGCCTGGAGCAGCTGCCCGGGCAGGCCGGTTCGTAGCCCTTGCTGCGAGCCCCTACCCTTGGTGACATGCCGGAGTTCATCTATCAGATGAGTCGTGTCCGCAAGGCGCACGGCGACAAGGTCATCCTCGACGATGTGACGCTTGCCTTCCTGCCGGGGGCGAAGATCGGCGTGGTCGGCCCGAACGGGACCGGCAAGTCGACGTTGCTGCGGATGATGGCGGGCGTGGAGCAGCCGTCCAACGGCGACGCCAGGCTGATGCCGGGGTTCACGGTCGGGATTCTGGACCAGGAGCCAGAGCTGGACGACTCCAAGACGGTGCTCGGCAATGTCGAGGAAGGCGTCGCCGAGACCAAGGGGCTGCTGGACCGCTACAACCAGATCGCCGAGCAGATGGCGACGGACTACTCCGATGAGCTGCTGGCCGACATGGGCAAGCTGCAGGAGCAGCTCGACCACCGCGCCGCGTGGGACCTGCAGAGTCAGCTGGATCAGGCGATGGACGCGTTGCGCTGCCCACCGGCGGACGCGGACGTCAGCTTGCTGTCGGGCGGCGAGCGGCGCCGGGTGGCGTTGTGCAAGCTGTTGCTGTCGCAGCCGGATCTGCTCCTGCTGGACGAGCCGACCAACCATCTGGACGCCGAGAGCGTGCAGTGGCTGGAGCAGCACCTGGAGAAGTATTCGGGCACTGTCGTTGCGGTCACCCACGACCGGTACTTCCTGGACAACGTGGCAGGCTGGATCCTGGAGCTGGACCGGGGCCGGGCATATCCGTACGAGGGCAACTACTCCACCTACCTGGAGACCAAGGCGGGTCGACTTGAAGGTCGAAGGCGCCAAGGACGCCAAGAAGCGCAAGCGCCTGGAAGACGAACTGGAGTGGGTGCGGTCCAGCCCGCGGGCCCGGCAGGCCAAGAGCCGCGCCAGGCTGCAGCGGTATGAGGAGATGGCTGCGGAGGCCGACCGGGACCGCAAGCTCGACTTCGAGGAGATCCAGATCCCGCCCGGCCCGCGGCTGGGTACCCAGGTTGTCGGCGTTGACAGCCTGACCAAGGGGTTCGACGACCGCACGCTGATCGAGGACCTGAGCTTCAGCCTGCCGCAGGGCGGCATCGTCGGCGTCATCGGGCCGAACGGTGTGGGCAAGACCACGCTGTTCAAGATGATCATCGGCGAGGAGCAGCCTGACGCGGGCACCATCAAGATCGGCGAGACCGTCCAGATCGCCTACGTCGACCAGTCTCGCGCCCGGATCGATCCCGGCAAGAACGTGTGGGAAGTCATTTCCGACGGCGAGAGCTACATCACCGCGGGCAAGACCGAGATTCCCAGCCGGGCTTACGTCGCTGCGTTCGGGTTCAAGGGCAGCGACCAGCAAAAGCCGGCCGGAGTGCTGTCGGGCGGCGAGCGCAACCGGGTCAACCTCGCGCTCACTCTGAAGCAGGGCGGCAACTTGCTGATGCTGGACGAGCCCACGAACGACCTGGACGTGGAGACGCTGTCGTCGCTGGAGAACGCGCTGCTGGAGTTCCCCGGCTGCGCCGTGATCACCAGCCACGACCGGTGGTTCCTGGACCGGATCGCCACCCACATACTGGCGTGGGAAGGCGGCGCCAACTGGTTCTGGTTCGAGGGCAACTTCGAGTCCTATGAGAAGAACAAGATCGAGCGCCTCGGCGCGGAGGCCGCGCGGCCGCACAGCGTCACCTACCGCAAGCTCACCAGGGGCTGATCCGCAAGCTCACCAGGGACCGATCCGCAAGCTCACCAGGGACCGATTCCGCAAGCACGCCAGGGACCGATTCCGCCACTTCACCTCGGCTGATTCGCCGCGGTTGCCGGCACCGTCCGGTTGCGGCGCATATGCTCGATCGGCGTGACTGCCGGGGCCGACGCTGGCTCCGGCCTGGAGTGGCGATCGGGAGCGAGCAGCATGACTACGGGTGAGCCGTCGGCAACCAGCGGCAGCCGGAGCTTGCCGGACCGGGCGCGGGTGGTTGTCGTCGGTGGCGGCATCATCGGTACCTCGATCGCCTATCACCTGGCGCATCTGGGCATCACGGACGTTGTGCTGCTCGAGCGGGACCGGCTGACGTCGGGCACTACCTGGCACGCAGCCGGCCTGATGGCCACCTTCGGCTCTACCTCCGAGACTTCAACCGAGCTGCGTAAGTACACCCGCGACCTGTACCTCCGGCTCGAGGCTGAGACTGGTCTGGCCACCGGGATGCGCCAGGTGGGCCTGATCGAGCTGGCGATCGAAGCAGGCCGGCTGGAGGAGTACCGGCGCGTGGCCGCATTCAACCGCCACTGCGGCGTCGAGGTGCACGAGATCTCCGCCGGAGAAGTCGCCGAACTCTGGCCGCTGGCGAGGACTGACGACGTGCTCGCCGGCTTCTACATCCCGGCAGACGGCCGGGTGAACCCGGTCGACGTCACGATGTCGCTGGCCAAGGGTGCCCGCCAGCTCGGCGTAAGGATCATCGAAGGCGTCCCGGTGACCGGGTTCCTGACCAGCGGAGGCTCCCTGACCACAGCCGCCGTCACCGGCGTCAGGACCCCACAGGGCGACATCGAGGCCGAGTACATAGTGAACTGCGCGGGCATGTGGGCCCGGCAGCTCGGCGAGCTTGCCGGAGTCAGCATCCCGTTGCAGGCTGCCGAACACTACTACCTGCTCACCGAGCCGATCGAGGCCGTCAGCAGGGACTGGCCGGTGCTGGAAGACCCGGCGAACTACGGCTACTTCCGGGAAGAGGGCGGCGGCCTGATGCTCGGGATGTTCGAGCCTGTCTGCGCGCCCTGGCGGGTCGACGGCATCCCGGCGGACTTTTCCTTCGGCGAGCTGGCGCCGGACTGGGACCGGATGGCCCCGTTCCTGGAAAAGACAATGTCCAGAATCCCGATCGCGGAGCAGACAGGCGTCCGCAAGTTCTTCTGCGGCCCGGAGAGTTTCACCCCGGACCTGGCCCCGGTTCTCGGCGAGGCGCCAGAGCTGAGGAACTACTTCGTCGCGGCGGGCCTGAACTCGATCGGCATCCTGACCGGCGGCGGTATCGGGCGGCTGATGGCGCACTGGATCGTCAACGGGAAGCCGGACGCCGACGTTACCGGGATGAACATCGACCGTCTGCACCCCTACCAGACCAACCCGCAGTACCGCGCGACCAGAACCGTGGAGTCGCTTGGCATGGTCTACGCGACGCATTATCCGGGCCGGTCGATGCGGACCGCGAGGGGCGCGAAGCTGTCGCCGATCCACCACAGGCTGGTCGAGCAGCGGGCCTTCTTCCGCGACGTCAGCGGCTGGGAAGCCGCGGACTGGTACGCACCGGAAGGCTCCGTGGCACCGGGCGCGGCTCCGCAGGCTGGCGAGCTGTCCTGGGGCCGGCAGGACTGGTACAAGTACTGGGAGGCCGAGCACCAGGCCTGCCGGGACGGCGTGATCGTGATGGACATGTCGTTCATGGCGAAGTTCGCCGTCCAGGGCCGGGATGCCGGCCGCGAGCTCGACCAGCTGTCGGCGAACCGGGTCAACGGCCCGAGCGGCCAGATCACCTACACCCAGTGGCTCAACGACACCGGCAAGCTCGAAGCCGACCTGACCGTCACCAAGCTCGCCGATGACGACTTCTACGTGGTCGCCTCGGACACCGCGCACCGGCACGCGCTGACCAGGCTGCGCCGGCAGTTCGCGGCAAGCGGCGCGCACGCCTTCGTGACCGACGTCACCTCCGGCTACGCCCAGCTCAACGTCCAGGGTCCCCGGTCGCGCGACCTGCTGGCTGCCGTCACCAGCGCCGACGTCAGCGATGCAGCGTTCGGCTTCCGGACGGCCCGGCACATCGACATCGGCTTCGCCCGGGTCCTCTGCATCCGGATCACCTACCTCGGCGAGCTGGGCTACGAGCTGCACATCCCCGCCGAGCAGGCTGAGCACGTCTACGACCGGCTAGTTGAGGCGGGCCGCGACTTCGGCCTCCGGCACGCTGGCCTGAAGGCCCTCTCCAGCCTGCGGATGGAGAAGGGCTACCGGGACTACGGGCACGACATCGACAACACCGACACGGTGCTCGAGGCGGGCCTCGGTTTCGCTGTGGCCCTGGACAAGCCCGGCGGCTTCACCGGCCGGGATGCGGTGGCCGCCCAGAAGGCGGCGGGCCCGCTGGCCAGGCGACTGGTCCAGGTGCTGCTGACCGACCCCGAGCCGCTGATGTTCCACGCGGAGATTGTCCGTCGCGACGGCGCGGAGGTCGGCTACATCAGGGCAGCTTCCTACGGCTGGACGCTGGGCGGGGCGGTCGGCCTGGCCATGATCGACTCGGGCGGCCCGCCGGCCGACAAGGCCTGGCTGGACGGCGCGGAGTGGACGGTGCAGATCGGCGATCGAATCGTCCCCGCCACGGTTTCGCTCCGCCCGCTCTACGATCCGGACAACAGGCGCATCCGGATGTGACGGCTCAGCCGTTGGATGAGCTCACCGGCAGGATGTCGGAACTGCTGATCTTGCCGTCGATGACGGTGTAAGTGCCCTGGTAGTTCTTCACGGTGCCGTCCGTCTGGAGGGCGATTAGCCGGGCAGTGACTACGTCTCCGGAGACGGATTCGATCGTGACGGTGTCGTGCGCGGTGCCGTTGAAGCCCGCCACGAAGTCTGCGAACGACTCGTTCTGATCACGGAGCCGGTAGGCGATCAGGTAACGGTGGTGATTGATCGCCAAGAAGTACTCGCGAACGACGCGTGCCGGGTTCGCCTGGCCGGCCGGCGACACCGGCGGGGTACTGGCGGCGGCAGGCGGAAGCCCGCCATGGTGACGATGCGACAGCGCGTAGGCGAAACCTGCGATGCCGCCCAGGCAAAGGACCGCGATGATCACGGTGAGGACGACGTCGCGGCCGCGATGACTGCGCCGCCGCTTGACCGCAGAGGGCCGGGTATCGGGCTGAGCTGGCCACATCCGCGACGGGGTCGCGCGCGGCGGGGTCGCGGGCGGCGGGGTCGCGGGCGGCGGGGTCGCGGGCGGCGGCTTCGGCGGCGCGATGGCGCCTCCGGCCGGCGGCTTCGGCGGCGGGCTGGCGTCTCCCCATGGATTAAGCCGGTGGCTCACGGGTTGTACCTGGTCCAGCGCGGCGGTCTGGCTGACGCCAGCTATCTTTCCGGGAACGGGGCCGTCAGAGGCCGGTCCCAGCCCGCCCGGCGAGACTTGCCAGGGGCTGGCCTGATCACGGCCGGCGAGCGGGTCTGCCGGGCGCCCGGGCTGTCGTGGCTCAGGGTATGGCTGGACGCGTGGCGGCGGATAAGGCGCTTGCTGCGGCTCCGGCCACGGCGCCGGGATCTGCGCCGCGGCGGTACGCGGCCGGCTGGCCGGAGAACAGGCCGCTCGCAGCGCCATAGCGAAGTCGCGGCAGGTGGGATACCTGCTGGCAGGCGACTTGGCCATCGCTGCCGCGATCACTTCATCCACGGCGGACGGCAGCTCAGGCCGCCGCTGGGTCACCCGGGGCGGCTCGGACTCGAGCTGGGCCCACATCAGCGCCATGCTGTCGTCACGCCTGAATGGCGGCGCGCCAGTGAGCATCTCGACGACCGTGCAGGCCAGCGCGTACTGATCTGCCCGGCCGTCGACCGGATGGCCCTGGATCTGCTCGGGTGAGACGTAGTCAAGCGTGCCCAGGAACTGGCCGGTCGAAGTAAGCGTCGTCGGCGTGAGCGAGTGCTTGCTAAGCCCGAAATCGGACAGGTAGACATGATCGGCGTCGTTGCTGTCCTGGGCCAGCAGCATGTTGCCCGGCTTGACGTCCCGGTGCACGAGGCCATGCAGGTGCGCGGTGTCCAGCGCCGCAGCGGACTGAACCGCGATGGCCGCGGTACGGGCGGGGTCCAGCCTGCCTTCGGTGTCAATCAGCATGCGCACGTCACCGTGCTCGACGTAGCGCATCGCGATGAACAGCACGTTGCCGGCCTCGCCCGCCTCGAATACCGGGATGATGTGCGGGTGGTCGACGCCGGCCGCAGCCCTCGACTCCCGGATGAAGCGCTGCCGGAAGGCTTCGTCCTCGCCGAGATGCGGTGCCAGCACCTTGAGCGCGACAACGCGGCCAAGCCGCAGGTCCAGGGCGCGGTAGACGACGGCCATGCCGCCACGGCCGATCTGCTCCTGGATCTGATAGCCAGCCAGCTGTTCGCCCGGAACCAGGCCCCCGGGGTCGGAGCGAACGTCCTGTGTCACTGCTCATGCCCTCCAGTGGCGGGGCTGCTCTGCGCCCTGGACTAAGCGTTGGCGGTGCCACGGTCGTGCCAGGTGATAACTGGTGGTCTCAGTATCTTGGGATATGCCAGGCGCCGCAAACGCCTCCGCCGAAACGGCATGCACTGCTATCGCAGCCAGCCTGCCGGTACGGGCAGGCTCAGGCGGGAGTGAGACCCAGATCGGGGCCGCCGCTGCCCTCGCCGGGCTGGTTCACCAGGCTGTGCGCGGCCATGACCAGGTATTCCCACAGCTGGGCGTCATGCGCCGGGTCAAGTTCCAGTTCGTCCAGGGCAGTCCGCATGTGCCGGAGCCAGGCGTCGCGCTCGGCCGGCCCGATAGCGAAATGGACGTGGCGCATCCTCAGCCGGGGATGGCCGCGGCGCTCGTTGTAAGTGTCCGGACCGCCCCAGTACTGCATCAGGAACAGGCGCAGGTGCTCCTCGGCAGGCCCCAGGTCGCGACTGGGGTACACGCGCCGGAGCTGCGGATCAGCGGCGACCTCGGCGTAGAACCGGTGTACCAGGCGGCGGAAGGCTGGCTCGCCGCCGATTGCCTCGTACATGCTCAGGGCTTGGGTTTCGCTCATGTCCGGCCCAGCCTAGCCGCTCGGCCGGCGCGGATTTACCAGGCGCAAGACGTAAACATTTGTGCCTGTCAGGCCCAAAAGTCTTCGTGATCATGGATTGCTGCCTAGCCCGGTCTGCGCGGCCGCGAACGCGAGGCTATCCGCCAGCAGCGCGATAGACCTGCTCAGTGAACGAGCGCCGTGCCCGACCTTGGCCTCGTTTCTCAGCATGACGGGACGCTCGCTGGCCGGTGCCTGTGTCGCATGCTGTAGCGCGGCGCACATCTTGCGCGCGTGCAGCGGATCCACCCGGGTATCGCCGTCGAACACCGTGAACAGCACGGCCGGGTACCTGACGCCGTCCCGCACGTGGTGGTAGGGGGAGTAGGAGACCAGCCAGCCGAACTCGGTCGCGTCGGCGGCCGTGCCGTACTCGTCGTTCCAGGACTCCCCGAGGCCGAAGCGCTCGTACCGGACCATGTCCAGCAGCGGGGCGGAGCACACCGCCGCGGCGCTCAGGTCGGGGCGCTGCGTGATTGAGGCGCCGACCAGCAGGCCGCCGTTCGACCCGCCCCAGACTGTCAGCTGGCTGCTCGAGGTCCAGCCATCGGCGATGAGCTTCTCCGCCGCGGCGTGGAAGTCATCGAAGACGTTCTGCTTCCGGTCGCGCATGCCTGCGCGATGCCATTCCTCGCCCTCCTCGCTGCCGCCGCGCAGCCCGGCCACGGCGTAGACGCCGCCCGCCTCGACCCAGGCGAGAATTCCGGCCGAAAAGGCAGGCGTCATGCTGATGTTGAAGCCCCCGTACCCGTAGAGGATCGCGGGCCGCGTCAGGCTGGAAACGGGCTCTTGCCCCGCCGCAGCATCCGCAGCAGCCCGGCGGCCTGCGCTAGCCAATTCGGCGCTGATGACAACCATCCGCACGGTGGTGCCGTCGGCCGAGGGGTAATCGATCTGCCGGGTCGAGATCGCGGGCAGGTCGACCGCCCCTGGCGCCCGCTGCCAGTCGCTGACGGCGTCGGTTGTCGCGTCGTAGCGCAGCACCATCGGAGGCGTTGTGAAGTCGGTGTAGCTGATCCAGGCTTCGTGGCCGCCTTCCGGGCGCTCGGAAAGGCCGTCGACGCTGCCGAGGCCGGGCAGCTCGATGCGCCTGATCAGCTCGCCGAACGCGAGGTCGTGCAGGCTGACCTCGCTGACCGCGTGCCTCGCCCGTGCGGTCACCAGAACCGGTTCGGTCAGGCCTGCCCCTGGAGTGCCAGCATCGTCGAGGATGGCGAAGTCCGTCAGTACCGCGTCGGGGTCTTCGCTGATGAGGTTCTGCCAGCTCGCGAACTCGGGAAACGCGGGGTCACCTGGTTCGGTCACGACGATCCGGCCGCGTGGCGCACCGTGGTTGGTCAGCACGTAGAACCTGCCGTCACGGCCCGGCCGCGGCCAGCTGTTGGCGTCCACGCCCTGTTGCATGGCTTGCAAGTTCGGCGTCTCGGGCGGGCTGGCGGACAGGTCCGCCACCCAGACGTCGTTGCGCGGCGCGGTGCCGGCCGAGGCGGTGATGACCAGCCAGCGCCCGTCGTGGCTGACACTGAGCCCGTAGTAGTTCGTCTTCTCCAGGCCGTCGCCGAGTATCTCCGCGTCGGTGTCCGCTGGCGTGCCGACCCGGTGCAGGTAAACCCGGCGATGGAACTGATCCTCTCCGGCTGGGACGTCTTCCGGGCGCAGCCGGCGGCTGTAATAAAACGCCGCCCCGCCGGGCAGCCAGGCCACGTCTGAGTACCGGCAGCGGTCGATAGGGCCGTCGACATCCTGCCGTGTTTCGACGTCCATGACGCGCAGCACGGACTCCTCGCTTCCGCCCTCGGACAGCTGGTAGGCAAGTAGCCGGCCGTCCGAATCGGGTTGCCAGGCGTCCAGCGTGGTCAGGCCGGAAGGGTCGACGGCGGCCGGATCGATCAGCGCCCGCTCGCTGGCGCCTGCTGCCTCGCCGCCGCCGGCCGTGTACAGCACCGCGTGTTCCTGACCGGGCTCGCGCCGGGTAAAGAATTGCCGGTCGCCGCGCCAGAGCGGCAAGCCGGCCTCGCCCGCGGCAAGGAGTTCAGCGAGGCGCACCGCGAGCTTCCCACGGCCTGGCAGCCCGGTCAGGTAACGCGCGTACAGCTCGTCCTGAGCCTGGAGCCAGCTCTTGGTCTGGCTGCTGTCAGGGTCTTCGAGCCAGCGATACGGGTCGGATACCTGGCGGCCGTGAATGGTCTCGGTGAGGTCGAGGCGAGCGGCATCGGGATACGACGGCATCGTCATAACACCGACTGTAGTGTCCGCCGGTCGTAATCGTGGCCCGGCCGCCCGGCCGCCCGGCGGCTCCGGCTCGCTGTGAATGCCCTGGTCAGTGCATCCCGGCTGCCCGGTTAGCATGACGTTGTTCTCGACTTTCCGCTGCGTTGGCCTAACCGTCCTGCTGCGATAGCGCATTTGGTGTTGGCTAACGAGGCGGCTGGCCGTCACACTGGTCACGGGTGCCCCGGCGGCACGACGCCCACGGCACCGCGTGAATCGATCGGACCCCGCCGGACGGGAGGTGCAAGTGCGCCGGGTGCTGTTGCTCAACATCACCTTTGAGCCGCTGACTACGGTCGGCCTGCACCGCGCGGTTTGCCTCGTGCTCGGGGAGAAGGCTGACCTCGTGCACGCGGACATGGACGGGGTAGAGCTGCGTTCGGCGTCCGCCCGGCTGGCTGCTCCCTCGGTCATTCGCCTGCGGCGGTACGTCCGAGTGCCGCACCGGAACCGCGTGCCGCTCACCAGAGCCGCGCTCATGCGCCGCGACAACTACCTGTGCGCCTACTGCGGCACCAAGGCCGACACCATTGATCACGTAGTCCCGCGCAGCAAGGGCGGCCCGCATGCCTGGGAGAACTGCGTCGCCTCCTGCACCCGGTGTAACCATCGCAAGGCGGACCGCCTTATCGAGGAACTGGGCTGGACGCTGCCGCGCGACCCGGCGGCTCCACGCGGTCCACACTGGCGCCTCATCGGCGCTATCAACGACGGCGACCCCCAGTGGGTCGCTTATCTTTCCCAGTCAAGCGCCGCCTAGGGCCACGCCCCGCGGGATTACTGCCTAGACCGGCGCCGTCCGGGTGCCGGCACTGCGCGGAGACCGCCGGGATATGACGGCTATCTCGCCGGTATCGGTCGTCAGTACCTGGACGGCAGGTCCGAAGTGGCTGGCGAGGACCTCGTCCCGCAGCACGTCGGTGACCTGGCCGGTGGCGGCGATCCGGCCTTCTGCGAGCAACATCAGCCGGTTCGCGAACTGGCCGGCGAGCGTGAGGTCGTGAATCGCCGACAAGACCGTGATCGAGCGCTCGCGTCGCACTTCGTCGATCAGCTCCAGCGCTTCAATCCGGCGGCCTAGGTCCAAGGCGCTAGTCGGTTCGTCGAGCAGCAGGACCGGAGCCTCCTGCGCGAGAGCTCGGGCCAGTACGACCCGCTGGAGTTCACCGCCAGACATCGCACGCAACTCGCGACCCGCCATCGGGCGGAGGTCCAGTCGGCTGATCACGCTCGCGCAGGCCTGTCGGTCGGCGCTAGATTCGGTGCGCAGGTAGCCGATATGCGCGGTCCGGCCCAGCAGTACGTAGTCGCTGACAGTCATGTCCGGCGGCAACAGCGGCCGCTGCGGCACGTAAGCAATCAGCCGGGCCAGCTGCCGGCGACTGCGTCCGTTCGCAGGCTGACCGCAGACAACCACATCGCCGCTGGACGGCAGCAGCCGCGCGATGGCGTTGAGGAGGGTGGTCTTGCCGGCGCCATTGGGGCCGATGAGCCCGAGCCATTCGCCGTCGGCCACGCGCCCGGACACGCCGTCGAGCGCGACGACATTGCCGTAGCGGACCGTGAGGCTATCGAAGCTGATCATCCTAGAGATCCTGCCTGGCCCGGCGGGACCGCAGCACGAACAGGAAGAACGGCCCGCCGATCAACGCGGTGATGACGCCGATCGGGACCTCGGCAGGCGCCTGGACCGTTCGCGCAACGACGTCGGCCAGGACCACGAACGCGGCGCCGCCGATCATCGAGACCGGTAGCAGTACCCGGTAACTTGGCCCCGCGGTGAGCCGGACGGCGTGCGGGACGATGATGCCGACGAAACCGATCAGACCGCTTACGGCGACGGCAGCCGAGACGCCGAGTGTGGCCGCTATGACGACCGCGAGGCGCAGCCGTGCGACGTGCACGCCCAGGGTCGCGGCTTCATCCTCACCCACCCGCAGTACGTCCAGCAGCCGGCGATGAACAAGCAGCGCGATCGCGGATACCACCACGTACGGCAAGATCAGCCAGACGTCCGACCAGGTCGCGGCCGACAGCCCGCCGAGAATCCAGGCGTATACGCTAGCCAGTACCTGGCTGTGCTCCTCTTGCAGGTAGGTCTGCAGTGCGGTGAGCATCGCCGCGACCGCGATGCCCGCGAGCAGGATCGAACCGGTGCCGCTGCGCGCGGCTGGCGTATCGCCCCCGCGCCCGGAGTTCGCGCCCAGCGCATAGGTAAGCGCGACCGCGACGACCGCGCCCGCGAACGCCACTGGCGGGGTCAGGGCCGGGCTCCCGCCGGACACGATCACGATGGTGGCGCCGAGCCCTGCGCCCGCCGCGACGCCGAGCAGGTAGGGATCGGCCAGCGGATTGCGGAAGACGCCCTGGTACGCGGCGCCGCCGCCAGCGAGCATCGATCCGACGAGAACGCCGAGGATGACGCGCGGCAGCCTGATCTGCCACACGATCGCGGTGTCGAGCGCCGAAACCGCGACGTGCGGATGCCACGGCAGCCGGACCGCGAGTGAATCGAGCACCTGCGGCACGGACAAGCCCAGCCGGCCCGATAGCCACGCCGAGGAGGATCGCGACGAGCGAGCGCAGCCAGCCGCGATGGCGACCGCCCGGCCGGGCCTGATCCGCCGGATCAGCACGTCATCATGGTCGCTGGCTACCGTGTCGCCGGATATCGGGCCAGGCTCGGCAGCCGCGGCGAGAGCTTCCGCCGGGCCGGTGGCCGGGCTGCTGCCCCGGCCCCGGCCTTGTGTCGTTGCAGTCACGAGGTCGTCGCAGTCCCTGTGTCGTCGAAGTGCTGGGTCGTCGGTGTCACTGACTTCCGGACTTCATGCCTGCGACCACGTCGCGAAGGAGGTCCGACGATTCGCGGTCCCCAGCGCGATGCGATGTCGGGGTTCAGCAGGATGATGTGCTTGTCCTTCACGGCCGTCAGCACTGACCAGCCGGGCCGCGCGCGTACCGTGGCGGCATCCTGACCGCCGCCGGTGCTGCCGGTGTCCGCCAGGATGATGTAGTCCGGGTTGGCCTTCAGGATGAACTCGGCTGACAGCGACGGATATCCGCCCGCGGCCGCGGCCCCGCTGGCAGCGTCGGCGATGCTCTTCATGCCGAGCAGCGACAGCAAGCTGCCGACGAACGTCGACGAGGTCACCGAGTAATACGGATCGGTCGCGATCTCGTAGTAGTACGTCAGCGGCTTGGCATGCGCCGGCTCGGACTGCGACGATCTGCTTGATGTCGGCCTTCAGCGTGGTGTCTTCGGTCTTCGCCTGCGCAACGTGACCGGTCGCGGCGCCAAGCTCGGTGAACTCGGCGTACACGTCGGCCAGGTTCGCGGCAGCAGGCAGGTCAAGCACAGGTATCGACAGCGCGGTGAGCTTTGCCGTGATGCCGTCCAGGTTGTTCGAGATGATCACCAGGTCTGGCTTGTAAGCGGCGATTGCCTCGGCGTTCGGGGTATAGCCCGACAGCTTGGTCATCGGCGCCTGCCGGGGATAGTCAGAATCGTCGTCGACGGCCTTGACCTGGCTGCCGGCTCCGATCGCGTAGAGCATCTCAGTCGCGGTCGGGGACAGCGACACGATCGCGCCCGGCCTCGCCGTCACCTGCGTGGTGCCGGCCGCCGTGGTGACCGTGACGGGAAAGCCGGCCGAGGCCGTCCCGGTACCGGCCGAATCCGACGGTGGCGTCGGACTAGCAGAAGAACTGCTGCAGGCCGCTGACGCGGCTGCGATCGCTGCGACGGCCACCAGGGCCGGCAGCTGACGGGTAAATGCCCGCATGATCATCCTCCGGTGTGCTGGAGGACGAAGTGCGTTTCGCTGCGACGCCCGGTGGCATCGGAACGAGCCGCCCTTCCTCCGAGGACAGGTCGTTGGCGCGGGCCAGGCGTCCGGGCTCATCCTCCGTCGGAGGCATCACCGTTGCGGGACAGCGCCGGGATCTCACCGGCTTCGCTGGGCACAGCACCGCCCGGGTAATTTCAGGCCCGGGACGCGGGCAGCTTATCGCAGCAAGCAGCCGCCCGTGCGGGACTCGCATGCGGACACCGGCACTAAGCGGCGACAAGCAGGGCCCCTCCATCTCATACCTGGAGGGGCCTGAGCGTCATTGTCCCGCGGAATGCCCGTACGTCCGGGCACCGACACGCCGGCGGTCATCCGGCTCATCGTGGCCAGCGCGATCAGCGCGTAACGCGATGAGCAGTCAGCCGCGATAACCAGACAGACGCAGGCGGCGTGGGTACCCCCGAGCTCACGCCGCCGCGTCTTCCAGCCGGCACGATTGCGCGCTTGTGGGGCGCAGATCCCGGTCGGCTCCGGCCGCCGCGCCGGCAGTGCGCCGCTGAGTCCCCGCCCGGTAGCGTTCGTATATGACCGAGACAGCAAATCCGGCGAGCCGTCCGCCCGCTGCGCCGTTCGGGCGCATGCTGACGGCGATGGTCACGCCGATGGACTCCACGGGGGCGGTCGACTACGACGGCGCCGCGCGCCTCGCCGAGTACCTTGTCACCGAGATGCGGAACGACGGCCTGGTGATCAGCGGGACGACCGGCGAGTCGCCGACGACGTCGGATCAGGAGAAGGCCAGGCTGCTCGACGCGGTGCTCGAGGCGGTGGGGGATCGCGCCACCGTCGTGGCCGGCGTTGGCACGAACGACACCGCGCACAGCTGCGAGCTGGCCTCGGCGGCCGAGCGGGC
Organism: uncultured Actinomycetota bacterium; assembly: GCA_963815575.1. Classification (GTDB taxonomy): domain Bacteria; phylum Actinomycetota; class Actinomycetes; order Streptosporangiales; family Streptosporangiaceae; genus JAJYUU01. The sequence goes on from CAWFHE010000002.1 coordinate 347,250, forward strand.
AGGCGCACACGCGCTCCTGGTAGTTACACCTTATTATAACAAACCTCCGCAAAGCGGATTGATGCAGCATTTCAAGCAGGTCGCCGATGCGACCGGCCTGCCCAACATGCTCTATGACATTCCCGGCCGCACCGGCACGCCCATCGCGGCCGAGACGCTGATCCAGCTGGCCGAGCATCCCGCGGATCGTCGCGGTGAAGGACGCCAAGGCCGACTTCGGCGCCGCGTCGCGGGTCATGAACTGCACTCCGCTCGCCTTCTACAGCGGCGATGACATGCTCAACTTGCCCTGGCTATCACTAGGCGCGGCCGGGTTCGTCAGCGTCGCCGGGCATGTCGCTGGTGACCGGCTGCACGAGATGATCGACGCGTACAAGGCAGGCCAGGTAGCCGAGGCGCTGCGACTGCACCGCGAGCTGCTGCCGGTGTATACCGGGCTGTTCCGCAACCAGGGTGTGATTATGACGAAAGCGGCGCTGGGCCTGCTCGGGCTGCCAGGCGGGCCGGTGCGGCTGCCACTGTCGGACGCGACCGAGGCAGAGACCGAGCAGCTGCGCACCGACCTAGCAGCGGCGGGGATCAAACTGAAGTGAGCCATCCGCACCCCGACCTGGGGACACCGGCGCCGCTTGCGCCTGGCGGCCTGCGCATGGTCGCGTTGGGCGGTCTCGGCGAGATCGGCCGCAACATGACCGTATTCGAGCATGCTGGCCGGCTGCTCGTCGTCGACTGCGGCGTGCTGTTCCCCGAGGACAACCAGCCTGGCGTCGACCTGATCCTGCCGGACTTCTCCGCGCTCGAGGGCAGGCTCGACCAGATCGAGGCGGTGGTACTGACCCATGCGCACGAGGACCACATCGGCGGTGTGCCGTACCTGCTACGGCAGCGCGCCGACATCCCGCTGATCGGGTCGCCGCTCACGCTGGCGCTGGTCCGCAGCAAGCTCACCGAGCACCGGATCACACCGGTCGAGGTCGAGGTCGAGGCCGGCGCGAAGCGGGCTTTCGGGCTCTGGGAGCTGGAGTTCCTCGCCGTGAACCACTCGATCCCGGACGCCATGGCGGTGGCGATCAAGTCCGCGGCCGGCGTGGTATTGCATACCGGTGACTTCAAGATGGACCAGTTGCCGCTGGACGGCAGGCTGACCGACCTGGGCGGCTTCGCGCGGCTCGGCGCCGAGGGGGTCGACCTGCTGCTGGCAGACTCGACCAATGCCGAGGTACCGGGCATCGTTACGTCCGAGCGGGCCATCGGGCCGGTGCTGTCGGAAGTGTTCGCGGCGGCCGAGCAGCGGATCATCGTGTCGTGCTTCGCCAGTCACGTGCACCGGGTGCAGCAGGTCATGGACGCCGCCGCGGAGCATGGCCGCAAGGTCGCGCTGGTCGGCCGGTCGATGGTCAAGAACATGGGAATCGCGCGCGACCTCGGCTACCTGAAGGTTCCGTCAGTGCACGGCGGGCTGCTCGTCGACCTCAACGAGGCCGAGGAGATGCCGCCGGATCAGATCGTGCTGATCTCAACCGGCTCGCAGGGCGAGCCGATGTCCGCGCTGTCGCGGATGGCTGGCCGCGACCATCCGATCCGGATCGCCGAGGGCGACACGGTCATCCTGGCCTCGTCCCTGGTGCCCGGCAACGAGTCGGCCGTATCGAGGATCATCAACGACCTCACCAGGCTCGGTGCCCGGGTCGTGCACCGAGGGAACGCGCTCGTGCACGTCTCCGGCCATGCCCCGGCCGGGGAACTGCTGTACGTGCTCAACCTGGTCCGGCCGCGCAACTTCATCCCGGTGCACGGTGAGTGGCGCCACCTGAAGGCGCACGCTGAGCTCGCCGCGCTGACCGGAGTGCCGCAGCGCAACATCGTGATCGCCGAGGACGGCATCGTCGTCGACCTGGTCGATGGCCAGATCTCGGTGGCGGGGCAGGTCCCGTGCGGCTACATCTACGTGGACGGCCTGTCAGTCGGCGAGATCACCGAGGCGTCGCTGAAAGACCGGCTGATCCTCGGCGAGGAGGGATTCATCTCGGTCGTCGTCGTGGTCGACTCGACCAGCGGCAAGCTGGTGGCCGGCCCGGAGATCCATGCCCGTGGCGCGGGCATCGACGACACTGGCCTCGCCGCAGTGCGGCCGCTGATCGAGGAAGCGCTCGCCGCAGCAGCCAAGGATGGCATCAGCGAGGTGCACCAGCTCCGGCAGCTCGTTCGCCGGACCGTCGGCCGCTGGGTGAGTGACAACTACCGTCGCCGGCCGATGATCATCCCGGTGATTGTCGAGACCTGAGCCGGACGGCCAGGTCAGCAGCGGGGACTGCTGAGCCGATCTGCCGATCTGGCCGTTGCTTGCTGGTCACGCGCCTATCCTTGGCGCCAGGATCGAGCACAGCGTGACGACGAGCGGGATTTAGCGTGCCAGCAAGTAACGGGTCTCCGCCTGCCTGGCGGCCTGACGGGTCCGGCCCTCGCCAGCCGGGCCAGGCGTAAGCCCGCTGCCCGCCAGGCAGGTACCCGGCGGAACCATCGGGCCAGCATGCGCCCACCGCAGCAGCTGGGGTCCCGCCGCCAGGCGCTGCTAACAGTCGCGATCGTGCTGGTCGTTGCCGCGATCGGCGCCTGGGCCCTGGTGGCGACCAAGGCCAGGACGCCGCTCAGCCCGGCGGCTGCGGCAGCGCGGCCGGGTGCCACAGCAGGGGCAAACCGCGTCGCGGCCTCCGGCAAGGGCACTGGGACGTTCAGCCTCACCTGGGTCGGCGATATGACGTTCGGCACCCTGGACCAGTGGCCGACGGACGGCACCGGGTCGCTGGTCGCGGGGATGAAGCCGTACCTGCACAGCGATCTGACCGTGGGCAATCTGGAGACTGCGCTCGGCTACCTGCCGATGTCCAAATGCTCGGCCGGTGAGACGGACTGCTACCAGTTCGAGGCGCCACTCTCGACCGCGAAGGACCTCAAGCGCGACGGCTTTTCAGCGGTCAACGTGGCAAACAACCACACGCTCGACGCCGGGGAGGCCGGCGAGGCTAGCACCGACCGCGCGCTGCGCGCCGCCCACCTGCAGTGGGCCGGCCGCCCCGGCCAGATCACGTATCTGACCAGGAACGGCATCAAGATCGCTCTGCTCGGCTTCGCGCCGTGGTCCTATGACGCCGACGCGCTCGACATCCCGGCCGCACAGGCGCTGGTCCGCCAGGCCAAAGAGCACGCGCAGGTCGTGATCGTAATCGAGCATCTGGGCGGCGAGGGCGACGACTACCGGAACGTGAAGCCCGGCGAGGAGTACTTCCTCGGCCAGGATCGCGGTAACTCGATCGCCTTCACCCACGGTGTCATTGACGCTGGCGCCGACCTGGTCATGGGCTCCGGCCCGCATGTTTTGCGCGGCTTCCAGTGGTATCGCGGCCATCTGATCGCCTACAGCCTCGGCAATTTCTGCGGCTACAACACGCTCGGCCTGGACGCTTACACCTCGATCAGCGCGATACTGCACGTCACGCTCAATGCCAAGGGCCAGTTCGTGACGGGCAGCATTACGCCGCTACGGCTGGTCTCGCCCGGTGTCCCGCAACTCGACCCGAACCGGACGGCGGTCAGTTACATCAACTCGCTGTCTGAGGCTGATTTTGCCGGAAACGGGGCCGTCCGGCTCACGGCAGCCGGCAAGATCGAGAAGCGTTAGGGCAGCGGGTTCGTCACCCAGTCGGCCGGATTGGTGCCGAGCAGTTGCACCCGCTCCATTACTTCGGCCGGCGGGAACTCCAGGCGCGGGTGCTTGCCCACGCCTGTCTCAAAAACCGAGGCCGCCAGACCATCGATGTGCCCACGGCACAGGGCCATGTCTGACACCACCTCGCCGTGCGCGCCAGGTTGGAGGAGGTCCGAGTACAGGAACTGGTACCCGTGGATGGTCACATGCTGCGTCGTGCCGCCTGCGAGCGGGTCGCAGTGGAAGTGCGGGTCTATCCGGACGACCGAGATGGTGGGCACGTTGGGCGTGGGGAGCAGCCCGGGCGACGTCGCCGGGCTGATTGTCCGAAGTTTGGCGATCGAGAAGTACGACGCCAGGTAGACGCCGGCGGCAGTCGTCCGGCGCCGTCGCCACTGGCGTCGAACTGCACGTCGATGATCCGCCAGCCGCGCGGGAGCGAGGTGAACCGGGAAGCGAACCTGACGGGGACATGCTGGCCGTACGCCACCGCCCTGGCGATCCGCACCATTGAAGCCGGGCCTTCGCTGGTAAGGAGCGACAAGACGGCCCAGGAGTCCGGCGCGTACTCCCAGGCGAGAGTGAACTGCCCAGATAGATCAGCAAGCCACCACGACGTGTGGCCGTCGATGACCGGCCCGCGGCGTGCGATGTTTTGCCCGGAGCCCGAGCCAACGAGCACGCACTCTAGCCGCCGTCTGGACGTCGAGAGGTGGCATGCATTCCGCGCGTACACCGTTACGCCCAAGTTGTTGCCACGCGGTCGGTACGCAGATAGCGCCTGCGCTCCCGGACTGGACTCGCCACCCGACACGTAGTAGCCCGCCGGCAGCCAGCCGAATTTGATCGACAAGTACGACGGATCGAACGCACCCCTGACGAGCTTGCCGTAGCTGCCACTCTGTTGGTAGCTGTGACCGGCGCCGCCCGAGGGCAGTGCGATTGCGGCCACTGCAACCGCTGCCAGGACCGGGGCGCCGGCCGCGCTGATGCGGTGCCAGCGCCGACGAAGACGGCCCTGGCGGAGCACCGCAGCGACTGTGATCGGGCCGGGCGGCGGCTCCGCCTCAGCCTGCTGCGCGAAGAGCTTGCGAAGTGACTGCTCAAGCATGAAACTGCCCTCCTTCAGCAGTTGGTATGCCGATCACCTGCGGCAATGGATTCCCGGCAGGCCCGGCATCGGCGGCACCGCCCACAGCCCGGCGCAGCGCGTCGAGCCCCTTGGCTGTCTGGCTCTTGACGGTTCCGGGAGCGCAGCCAAGTACGTCGGCCGTCTGGTAGACGTTCAGGTCGCAGTAGAACCGGAGCACCAGAACGGCGCGCTGTCGGGGCGGCAGCGCGGCGACCGCAGTCCGCAGATCCAGCGCGCCGTCTTGGTCGATGTGGCTGGCCGCGGTCTCCGGCGGCTCGGACAGGACTACCCGCCTCGCCCAGCCTGTTCGCCGCTCGTGCAGGAACTCGCGCACCAGGATGGTGTTGACGTAGGCGTCGGTGTTATCGGCGCGCGCCGCTCTGGCCCAGTGCGTGTAGGCCCTGATTGCAGCCGCCTGCGCGATGTCGTCAGCCCTGTGCCAGTCCTGGCACAGCACGAATGCCAGCCGCCGCAAGGCCGGGAGGCGCGCCGCGATGTAGTCGGCGAACTCCCGGTCATGCCGCGACGTCATGCCGCGAGTCTTTCTCGTTGCTTCTGCACACACCAGGTAGAGGCCGCCACCGTGCCGTGAGGTTGCCTGGTGGTGCCGCAAAGCCCTGCGGCACCACCAGGCTGTGGCTCAGCTGATCGGCTTGGTGGTCCAGTTAACCGGGACGCCGCCCAGCATCTTCATGTGCGCGAACACCGAGTACAGCAAGCTGACGTGCTTCTGGGTAACGATCCCGATCATGACGAACGCGTCGTCCGCGTCCGCTGCCCAGATCGCGTAGTGTTCCTGGCCGCCCTTGGTCTGTGGCGGGTACTTAATGAGCGTCACGTAATAGCCGTTGAGAACCCGGCAGACGGGTTTGGTGCCCAGGCACTTGTTGTGCTTCGGGGAGCTGAAGTTGATGGCGATGTACAGCGTGGTCTTGCCGTCGGTGATGTTGTAGCCGCCGGCCAGCAGCGGGCCGTGCCAGCGAATGAATCCCGTCGGAAGAACCGGCCGCCACTTGCCCGGCAGGTTCCTGATCTGGGCCGCGAACTTGAATACCGGTTGCCGCCCGCCGAACCGGACATTGCTTGCGATCCGGATAGTCAGCTGCTTGCTCGGATTGATTTCCCCGGCGTTGGACAGATACGCCCAGCCGCCCGGCCGGTACTCCCAGGTGAGGCAGCGCATGCCGGGGTAGTTTCTGGCGCCTTGGTCGTACGCCCAATAAGCCTGGCGACCGTTGATTGCTGGTGCCCGAGCTTGAATGTAAGCGTCAAAGTCGCACGAATGGCCCTTGCCGTAGCCACAGTCAAGGTGGTTGCCGAGGCGTTTGCACTTGCCTACGGCGTAGGCGGTCAGGTCCCAGGCGCGGTCGTTGTAGTTCTCAGAGGTCGCTTGCACCTGCCCCCACACGTTGAGTTCCGCGTAGTCCTTGCGCATGCTCGGGACTACCGGCTCCTTCGCCGGCAGCCAGCCGAACGAGGCGTAGACGGCCAGCGGCCTGAATTGCCGTGCAGTAGCGGTTACCGACGGGGCAGCCGAGTGACGCCGGGCGCTGTGGTTGCCGCCCGGCAAGTTGACAGCGGGCAGGAGGATGGCCAGGACGGCTGCGGCGGCGAGTGCCGGGGTGCCGACTGCGCGAGTCAGCCGGCGGCGGCGCAGCCGGACGCGTCCGTCTCGGAGCGCGTGCTGGATGCTGATCCTGGAGTGTGGTTGTTCCTGATCTGCCATCTCCTGGAAGGCCCTTCCGATCGACTCTTCAAGCATGATTGAAGCCCTCCTCGGCGTGGCCGCCCCTGCGGGTCACGGCAGGCGAGCCGGGTTGTGCTGGGCCGGCCTGTGCTGTGCCAGCTTCGGATCCGAGTGCGATGCGCAGCGACGTGATGGCTTTGGCAGTCTGGCTCTTGACCGTCCCCGACGTGCAGCCCAGGACCTGAGCTGCCTGCTCGACCGGCAGGTCGCAGTAGAACCGCAGGACGAGCGTGGCGCGCTGGCGCGGCGGCAAGGCCGCGATCGCGGCTTGCAGGTCCAGCGCGGTCTCCGGGTCCGGGGCAGCCGCTGAGCGGTCGGGCAGCTGGCTGGTGAGCGTGACCCGGCGGATCCAGCTCGACCGGCGCTCCTCGAGGAATTCACGGATCAAGATGGCCCGGACGTAGGCGTCGATGTTGTCGGCTGCCCTGGCTTTCGGCCAGTGCACGTACAGCTTGGTGATGGCGGCCTGGACCAGGTCGTCGGCTCGGTGCCAGTCCCGACATAGCAGGATGGCCAGCCGTCGCAGCGAGGCTTCCCGTGTCGCGACGAAGTCCGCGAACTCAGCATCACGCGGCTGCGTCATGGGCGGGGCCTACTGTGCTCCATGCTCACATTGCCAAGACGGGCCCGGCAGCCCGATCGGTTGCCTGACCGCGCTAGCGTGCCGGCGCCAGGTCCCGCGAGGGCGGTTCGGGCTCCTGGCCGCCTGACGCGGGCGGGTCGCCGGCTGTCTGCTCGCGCAGCAGGAACCGCTGGAGCTTCCCGGTATTGGTCCGGGGCAGCGTCGTCACGAACTCCACGGCTCGCGGGTACTTGTACGGCGCGATCTGGGCCTTGACGAGGTCCTGCAGCTCGCGAGCCTTCTCCTGGTCGCCGGTCGCGCCGTCGCGCAGGATCACGTAGGCCTTGACGATCTGGCCGCGTGCTTCGTCGGGCACGCCAACCACCCCGCACTCGGCCACGTCGGGATGGCTGAGCAGCACGTCCTCGATTTCCGGGCCGGCGATGTTGTAGCCGCCGGAGATGATCATGTCGTCCGACCGGGCCTGGTACCAGAAGTAGCCGTCTGCGTCCCGGATGTAGGTGTCGCCGGTGAAGTTCCAGCCGTGTCGCACGTAGGTCTGCTGCCGTTCGTCGTTCAGGTACCGGCAGCCGGTCGGGCCCTTGACGGCAAGCTGGCCCGGCTCGCCGTCCGGCACTGGCTTGCCGCCGGAGTCGAGAACCGCGGCGGTGTAGCCGGGCACGACCCGGCCGGTCGACCCGGGCCTGATGTCGTCATCGGCGGAGGAGATGAAGATATGCAGCATCTCGGTGCTGCCGATGCCATCGATGATCTTCACGCCGGTCGCCTGGTAGAACGCCGTCCAGGTCGACTCGGGCAGCGGTTCGCCGGCCGACACCGGCCTGCGCAGGCCGCGTAGCTGCTCGGCTTTACCGGCCGCGAGCATCGCCCGGTAGGCCGTCGGGGCCGTCGACAGGACAGTAACGCCGTGCGCGGCAATGTGATCGGCAAGCTCGACCGGGGTGGCTTTCTCTAGCAGGAATGTGGCTGCGCCCACCCGCAACGGGAACAGCAGGAGAGCGCCAAGGCCGAAGGTGAAGGCGAGCGGCGGGGTACCGGCGAACAGATCGTCCGGCACCGGCTTGAGCACGCGCGCGGAGAAGGAGTCGGCCGTTGCCAGCAGGTCCCGGTGGAAGTGCATGGCGGCCTTCGGACGTCCGGTGGTACCTGAGGTGAACGCGATCATCGCCACGTCGTCGGCGGCGGTCTGCACGGAGGCAAAGGCAGCCGGTTTCGCCGCAGCCGCCGTTGTCAGGTCGTCCTGGCCGGCCCCGCCGAAGCTGACGATCCGCAGTCCGGGCACGCCGGCCGCGGACAGGTCGTCGGTGAAGCGGTGATCGCACAGCGCCAGTTGCACCTGCGCGATGTCGCAGATCCGGCTCAGCTCGGCGGCGCGCAGCATCGGCATGGTGGCGACCGCGACGCCGCCAGCCTTGAGGACACCGAGCCAGCACGCGGCCAGCCACGGGTTATTCGGGCCGCGCAGCAGCACCCGGTTGCCGGGCACCAGGCCAAGGTCCTCGGTCAGCACCCTGGCTACCTGGCTGGCCCGGTCCGCAACCTCGCGGTAGCTCAGGCTCTCCGTGGGTGACAGGAGGCAGCGGCGGCTCGCTCCGTCGTTTCCTATTGAAAGGTTCAGAAGTTCGTCGGCGGCGTTCAGGTGATCCGGGTAGTGCAGCTCCGGCAGGGTGAACTGCAGGTCCGGCCACCGGTCCCGACTGGGCAGGTTGTCCCGGCAGAAGGTGTCGGTGTAGGCGGACGGCGTGAGCTCCATGTCCGGACCCTCCTCGGGACGTCACCAGGGCGGTCCCAGTATGCCCCTTATGTAACGGTGGTCAATGAAGCGGTGTACCGAAACCGGTCACCACCGCATGGCGGGCGATTCTCAGCGCTAGGTTCTAGCGGTGACTGCCCCTGGCGCAACTGCTAAGTGGTAGGCAGGGACCAGCGCGGGGATAAAACGCGGTTTGACGACTCCAGCGAGCGAACACGATACGGTTAGCGTGCTTGCGGCAGTTGAGGTCGTTCTGTACGGACATAACGCAGTTCCGGCGGGCCAAGCCGCGACGGGGACATTGACAAGGAGTAGCGATGAGTTATCAGCCGTATCCAACCGGGGGCGGCAGTAACCAGATGGGTGAGCGGCCGCCCGCGCCGCCGTCCATCCAGACTGCGGTCAAGTTCATGTATGCCGGAGCGGCGCTGAGCGCGATCTCACTCATCGTCGGTCTGGCCACTATCGGAAGCCTGAAGAGCGCGATCCAGTCCGCGGATCCTAGCTATACGTCCAGCCAGATTCACGCCGCCGAAACAGTCGGGGTGGCGACGGTGGTCATCTTCGGACTGCTCGGCATTGGCCTGTGGATCTGGATGGCGCGCGCCAACGGCGCCGGCAAGTCCTGGGCGCGCGTGGTTGCCAGCGTGCTTTTCGGGATCAGCACGCTCGAGTTGCTGCTCGGCGGCGTGCGCGCGAACTCGGTGTTCAACCTGCTGTTCGAAGGGCTGGTGTGGCTCATCGGGCTCGGCGCGATCGTATTCCTGTACCGCAAGGACTCCACGGAGTACTTCAGCGCATCGAAGTTCCGCTAGCCAGCCGGGGCTGGGCCAAATGAATGTGAGTTAGCTGTTGTCCTAGCAACAGCAAACTCACATTCATTCAAGATCATTTTGATGTCAGCGGCTGCCAGCGCGCGTGCCGGGTGCGCGCGGTGCCCTGCCGGATCAATTCCAGCCGTGGCCGTGGCCCGTCCGTCCGCCCGGTCTGCGGGGGGCGGCTCCCGGCCTGCCATTGGACCGGCCAGCGGGCGCCAGGACCGGAGTAGCCCTGCTCGGCCGCCGCGTGCAGCGTCCAGTTGGGGTCGTACAGGTGCGCCCGTCCGAGCGCGCACAGGTCCGCGCGCCCGGCCAGGATCAGCGAGTTCATGTCGTCAAAGGACGAGATCACGCCGACGGCGATTGTCGCGATGCCGACCTGGTTCCTGATCGCGTCGGCGAACGGCGTCTGATACGACCGGCCGAAGGCCGGCTGCTCCTCCGGTGTGACCTGACCGGTCGACACGTCGATGGCGTCCGCCCCCGCGGCCGCGAACGCCCGGGCGATCTCGACCGCGTCGGCGCCGGTGATACCGCCCGGCACCCAGTCGCAAGCTGAGATCCGCACCGTCATGGGCTTGCTGGCCGGCCACACCGCGCGGATTGCAGCGAACACCTCAAGCGGGTACCGCAGCCGGTTAGCCAGGCTGCCGCCGTAGGCATCGGAGCGCTGGTTCGACACCGGCGAGATGAACGAGGACAACAGGTAACCATGCGCGCAGTGCAACTCGAGCAGGTCGAACCCGGCCCGCTCGGCAGCCTCCGCCGCGGCGACGAACTGCCCCTCGATCTGCCGCATATCTGCGACCGAGAGCTCACGTGGCACCTGACTGAGCCCGGCGGCATAAGGCAGCGGAGAGGGTCCGCATACCGGCCACGTTTCCGTAGCAAGGGGTTCGTCGATGCCCTCCCACATCAGCTTGGTGGCACCCTTGCGGCCGGAATGACCGAGCTGGAGCCCGATTGCGGCACCGGACGAACCGTGCACGAACGAGGTGATTCGCCGCCACGCCTCCTCGTGCTCCGGCGCGTACATGCCCGCGCAGCCAGGTGTGATCCGGCCTTCCGCGCTGACGCAGACCATCTCAGTCATCACCAGGGCCGCGCCGCCGAGGGCCTTCCCGCCCAGATGCACCAAATGGAAGTCGGACGGCACCCCTTCGGCGGCGGAATACATGTCCATCGCCGACACCACGACCCGGTTCGCTAGCTCGAGGTCGCGCAGCCGGAACGGCTGGAACATCGGCGGCACCACCTCGCCAGCGGAGAGGCCGCGTCGCTTGCACTGCCCGGCGAACCACTCGTCCATCGCCCCGGTGAACTCCGGGTCGCGCAGCCGGAGGTTGGCGTGGGTGACCCGGCGGCTGCGCGTCATGATGTTGAACGCGAACTGCTCGGGCTCCTGGCTGGTGTACTGACCGAGGTTCTCGAACCACTCCAGGCTGGCTTGCGCGGCACGCTGGGTGGATGCGACGACCGGCCGCCGCTCGGCCTCGTACGCGGCAAGCGCCGCTTCGACGGTGGTGCTCTGCTGGCCGGCACCGTGGTTCTCGTGCAGGCAGGCGGCCAGCGCGAGCGCGTCCTCCATGGCCAGCTTGGTGCCAGAGCCGATGGAGAAATGCGCGGTATGCGCGGCGTCACCCAGCAGCACGATGTTGCCGTCATGCCAGCTGCGGCAGCGCAAGGTCGCGAAACTCAGCCAGCGCGAGTTGTTGGCCAGCAGCGCGTGCCCGCCGAGCATGCCAGCAAACAAACCGGAGATCCGCTCGATGGACGCTTCATCAGACTGCCCTGGCGCCAGGTCCCCGGCCGCGGCGGCGAGCTGCTCGAAACCCGCCGCCTGCCAGACGGCCGCGTTCATCTCGACGATGAACGTGCTGCCCGTGGCGTCGTACGGGTAACCGTGCACCTGCATCACGCCGAACGGCGTCTGCTCGACATAGAACTTGAAGGCGTCGAAGACCAGGTCCGTGCCCAGCCACATGTACTTGCAGCTTCTAACATCGAATTCCGGACGAAACGTGGCAGTCCTGGCTGCGCGGATAGCCGAGTTCGCGCCGTCGGCGGCGATCACCAGGTGGTGGCTGGCGGCAAGCTCGTCAGCGCTCGGAGCCAGCGTGCAGAAGTGGACGGTGACTCCCAGCTCTGCGCACCGCTGCTGGAGGATTTCCAGCAGGCGGCGCCGGCTCATGGCAGCGAAGCCATGTCCGCCGCTAGTGATCACCTGGTCGCGGTAGTGCACGTCGATGTCGTCCCACCGGGCGAACTCGTGCTCCATCTGCTGGTAGACGGCGGGGTCGGCGTTCTCGATGCCGCCCAGGGTCTCGTCGGAGAACACGACGCCGAAGCCGAAGGTGTCGTCGGGTGCGTTCCGCTCCCAGACCGTGATCTCCGAATCTGGCAGCAGCTGGCGCGCCAGCACCGCGAAGTACAGTCCGCCTGGCCCGCCGCCTGCAACCGCGATCCGCACCGCGCCTCCCCGGCTAGCCGTTCAACATCAGGCTATGCTGTGGTTGAGACGGTCGTCAACATAGCGCGACAAGTTACGAGTATCAGGCCAGGCGGCGGATGCGCCAGTAACAGAGTGCGCCGAGGCCCGCCGCGAGGATCAGGTAGAGCGCGGTCTCCAGCCACTGCAGTGCCCAGTAACGACTGGGTGGCTGGTACCTGACCTGGATGCTGACGCCGTGACTGCCTAGGCATTGCGTGAACGTAGCCGCCATCGATCTGCATGCTTGCGGAACCATGGTGGCCGGCTGTCCCGCCGAACCGACCGGCCGGGCCGCCACGACCCAGGCGTCCGGCATGCTGTTGACGGTGGCAACTTTGAGGAACAATTGGCCGTTGTTCGACTCGCCTTCGGCGTTGAACGTCACCGCGCTCAGCGGCACGGTCGTGATGCTGGGCGGGATCAGGTGCGGCCTGACGGCACCGATCATCAGGAGCTGCGCCGCGGCGAAGACGACAAGCGTGATGGCCATGGCGGGAAGCATGTGGCGGACCAGGACACCGACCGCGACGCCAAGGGCGAAGGCGAAGGCCGCGTACCCGATCGGGACGATCCCGTTCGCGCCGAACAGCGGCGGCGACAACCGGCTGATGCTCAGGACGTTGTTGCCGCCTGCCTTTTGCGCGGCATGGTACAGCGGTTCGGACCACAGGCTGATCATGAGGCTGAGCAAGCCGGCCGCAGCCATCGCCCCGAGTGCGCCGAGGCCAAGCTTGATCGCAAGCCACCGGGTGCGGGTGACGCTCTGACTCCAGGCCAGCCGGAACGTGCCGGCCTCGAGTTCGCGGCTGACCAGCGGCGCGCCCCAGAACATGCCGATGAGTGCAGGCGAGGCGTAGAGCAGGAAGATCCCGATGTAGAAGATGAGCTCGGTAGCACCGCCTTTGACACTGCCGAAGAAGTTGCTCGCCTGCGCAGCACAGTTGGCATTGCACGCGTCGAGACCGCTAGTGCGGTACAGCGATGCCAGGCTCGCGCCGGTGACGGCAAGTACGACAGCCATGGTTGCCAGCGCGGCGGCGGCCACGATGGCCTGGCTGCGGAGCTGGCGCCAAGTAAGCCAGATCATTGGTGATGCCTCCAGGTAACCGGGTGCCGGTTCACGATTGCTGGCGGCGGCGGATCTGCCACAGGCAGACCACGCCGAGCCCGGCGGCTAGTACGAGGTAGATCGCCAGTTCGCTCCACTGCAGTGGCCAGAACCGGCTGGCGGGCTGATAGGTCACTAGCTGCCGGAGATGCTGGCTAGCAATCCAGTTGAGGCACGCCTGAAAGCTGTTATCCCCCAGGCACGACTGGGGCGGGTGAGCGACTGCGAAGGCGTGGCCGGCCTGCGTGATGGTCTGGTTCGACAGGACCCACGCATCCGGTTTGCTGTAGTCCCCCACCACGGTCAGGCCGGCCTGGGTGCCCCGGAAATCCAGGCCGCTGGTGGTAGCCGTGATCGGCACCGTGAGCCGGTCCGGCGAGAGGATGTGCGGCCTGATAAACGCGGGCACCAAGAGCTGCACCGCGGCGAAAATCAGCAGCGTGACAGCCATCGCGGGCAGCGTTCGCCGCAGCACAACGCTGGCCGCGACGCCGAGCGCGAAGGCGAACGCCGCGTAGCCGAGCGGCGCGATCCCGCGCCCGTCGAATATCAGCGGAGTCATCCGGCTGAAGGTGGCGGGGGAGGTCGAGCTGCCGTAGCCGATCGCCTCATCGATGGGACGGGCCCACCAGTTCACCATCAGGCTGAGCAGCCCGGCGGTCGCCACCGCTGCGAGCCCGATCAGGCCGAGCTTGACGACGGCCCAGCGAGTACGCGTCACACTCTGGTTCCAGGCCAGCCGGTGCGTCCCCGCCTCGAACTCCCGGGCGATCAGCGGCGCACCCCAGAAAATGCCGATCATCGCTGGCATGAGGTAGTTGATCGCGATGCCGAGGAAGTAGACCTTCTCGGTGTACCCGTGCTGGACTTGCGCGATGAAGTCGCCCGCAAGCGTGCCGCAATTCGCGTGGCAGCCGGACAGTCCGGCCGAGCCGTACAGCGATGCCAGGTGCGGACCGGTCGCAGCAAGGATGATCGCCAGAGTTCCCAGGATCGCTGCCGCGGCTATTGACTGAGCGCGAAACTGACGCCACGCCACCCAGGTCACTGGTTCACCTCGGCGGCGGCAGAGGCGGGCTCGCGGACCTGGGAGCTGGCTGGCGCGCTGCTCATGTAAGCCAGTACCAGGTCTTCGAGGTCGAGGCTGGCAACCGACACCGCGGGGTCGAGGATCGGCTCGGTGCTGCGGACCAGGAATGTGCTCTGGCGGTCGGTATGGCTTTCGGTGATGACATGCTGGCTGGCCGGCAGAGCCGAGGCATCGCGTCGCGGTCCGGCGAGCAAGTGATGCGAGGCGAGCAGGCCGTCGACTTCGCCCGCGACGCGGACGCGAGAGTCGACGAGCACGATCAGGTAGTCGCACACTCGTTCCAGGTCAGCGACCAGGTGCGAGGACATCACGACGCTGAGCTCTTGCTCGGCCGTGCTCTCCATCAGAGTCTGCAGGAACGCCCGCCGCGCCAGCGGGTCGAGGCTGGCGATCGGCTCGTCGAGTATGAGCAGCTCCGGGCGCTTGGCGAGGGCCAGCGTCAAGGCAAGCTGAGCGCGCTGCCCGCCGGACAGCTTGCCCGCCTTCTTCTTCGGGTCGAGCGCCAGTTGCTCGATGCGCTTGCGGGCGAGATCGGCATCCCAGGTCGGGTTCAGGTGCGCGCCGAACCGCAAGTGGTCCTCGACGCTCATGCTGGCGTAGGTAGGAGTGTCCTGGGCGACGTAGCCGACCTTGGCCAGCTGCGCTGGACTGCTGGCGGGCGGCTCGCCAAGCACCGTGACGGTGCCGGTCGTCGGCGCCAGCATGCCGGTGGCAAGGCTGATGAGAGTTGTCTTGCCGGCTCCGTTCGGACCGACAAGACCGGCGACGCGGCCGGCCGGGATGCTGAGCGTGCAGTCCGCGAGCGCCCAGCGCCGCCGGTACTTCTTGCCCAGGCCGCGGGCGTCTATGACGGCGGTCATACTGCTTCCTCCTGAAGTACGGACCGGGCAGTCCGCTGAAAGATCGCGTCGATGCTCTCGCTGTCCAGGCCGGCTTCCCGCGCCTTCTGATACCAGTGCAGAAGGTCCTCGGCGAGGTCCTGATGGGCAGCGATCGACTCGTCGGTCAGCGTCTTGGTCACGAACGTGCCGACGCCGGGCTTGGCGGCGGCCAGTCCTTCGTACTCGAGCTCGCGGTAGGCCTTGAGCACGGTATTGGGGTTGATCGCGAGGGCTCCGGAGACGTCCTTGACGGTCGGCAGCTGGTCGCCCTCCCTGAGCAGGCCGAGCCGGAGCGCCTGCCGGACCTGCTGGATCAGCTGCAGGTACGGCGCGACCCCGGACCGGCTGTCCAGGTAGAACTCGATCACTGCGCCTCCGTGAACGCAGCCCGTCCCCAAGGGAAGGACCTGCTATTTATCTAGGTGACTAGCACTATAGCTAGATAGACTGCTGCCGACAACTGAAATGCGGGGAACTTGGCGACACGCCGCATGCGTTCTGCTGCTGTCCATCCGCTGCTCGTTACGGTGGAGAGCATGGCGACTCGTGCGCCCAATGGTGCGCGCCCTCGTACGGGCACCGCCAGCCGCCCGCGGCAGTCGGGCAATTCGGCTCGCGGCAGATCCGGGACGTCGGCGCGCAGCCGCCGCGGCTCCAGTTATCCGCGCGGCCGATCACGACCGGCCGGTCGTCGCAAGTCAGTCGGCCGCCGCGTCACCAAGCCGCCGCCTAGCAATCCGTTCGTGATCCTGGCGGGCTGGATCGTCGGCCTCTTCGCGGCCGCCTGGCTCGGCGTGGCGCACACGGTCGGCGCAGCCTGCCGCATCCTCGGTCGCAGCGCCCGCGAACTGGACCCGCTGCATCGCCGGGACGGGGTGGGTCTGGCCGCTCTTTGCGCCGCGATCGTGCTCGCTGTCGCCACCTGGTGGCACGTCGCCGGACCGTTGCGACCGGTCGGAACAGTGGTCCACACGTTGTTCGGCTCCGGCACGTGGGCAGCGCCCATCCTGCTGGCGCTGCTGGCGTGGCGGTTCCTGCGGCACCCGGACAGCAATGCCGACACCGCGCGGATGGTGATCGGCTGGACCGCGCTGCTGCTCGCGGTGCTCGGGCTGGTGCATATCGCATCCGGGACTCCGGGCATGCGAGCTGGCCTGCACGTCATTTCGTCGGCCGGCGGGCTGATCGGGTACGCGGCATCGGCGCCGCTCGTCGGCATCGTCACGAAGTGGGCTGCGGTCCCGGTGCTGGTGATGATCGCCGGATTCGGTCTGCTGGTGATTACCGGTACGCCGCTGCACCGCGTTCCCGACCGACTCGCCGAGCTGCATGGCTTTGTGCTGCGCAGGCAGGATGAAGCCGGCGACGAAGCCGGTGCGGACGGCCAGCCTGGCCGGGCGGACCGGCCGCAGGCGAGGCTGAGCCGGCGCCGCACCGAGGCGCTCGAGGTGGGCGCCCGCGACCAGGCCTACGAGACTCCGCTGCTGGGCGGCTTGCTCAACCGCGGCCAGCTTCCGAAGAACCTTCCGCAAGGCGATGACGGAGCGGGAACGACCGCTGCCGATGCCGCGGCCGCTGCGCCGGGCCTGGTGTTCGGGCTAGGCGGAGCGGATGCGGCGGCCGATGATCCCTGGCATGCATCCGGAGAGCCAGCCGGCAGCACCGGCGCCAGCAAGCAACCGAAAAAGGCCGAGCAACTCACGCTCTCCGCGGTTACCGACGGCAGCTACACACTCCCGCCGGTAGCGCTGCTGAAGCCCGGCACCGTGTCCCGGCCACGGACCAAGGCCAACGAAGCCATGGTCGAGGCGCTGTCCGCGGTGCTCGAACAGTTCGAAGTGGACGCGCAGGTCACCGGCTTTACTCGGGGTCCCACGGTGACCAGGTACGAGATCGAGCTGGCCCCCGCAGTTAAGGTCGAGCGCGTCACTCAGCTGTCGAAGAACATTGCTTACGCGGTGAAGAGCGCGGACGTCCGGATCCTGTCCCCGATTCCGGGCAAATCCGCGATCGGGGTGGAGATACCGAATAGCGACCGGGACATCGTCAGCCTCGGCGACATCCTGAGGTCTCCGGTGGCGACCTCGGAACAGCATCCGATGGTGGTCGGTCTCGGCAAGGACGTCGAGGGTCGCACTGTCATCGCGAATCTCGCGAAGATGCCGCATATGCTCATCGCGGGCGCGACCGGAGCAGGTAAGGCGCTGGCGCTCGATACGCCGATTCCCACGCCTGAGGGCTGGACCACGATGGGCAGTGTTCAGCCTGGCGATGAAGTCTTCGATGAGCGCGGCAGCCGGTGTACCGTAATCGCCGCCACGCCGGTGATGCACGGTCGGCCGTGTTATGAGGTTGAGTTCTCGGACGGCACTGTCATCGTCGCCGACGCCGAACATCTGTGGCAGACCGATACCGTTGCCAGCCGCGCCCAGCAGGCCAGGCCTCCTCGCGGTGAGCCCTACTGGCCTCCAGCGGATGTGCAACGCGTGCGCGATCGCGTGGCTGCTGTCCTTAGCGAGCCTGACCGGCCGGCGACGACCGCCGAGGTCCTAGCGGACGTGGGCGACCAGTTTAAGAACGTGTTGCTGGCGCTGGCGGGTCAGCTACCCAAGGAGGGCCGGAATGCGCGGCCCAGCTATCAGCGCAACGGGCGCACAGTCAGTTTTTGGGCGCAGACCTATTCGCGGCATCTGCTCTATAAATCGCTGGCTGAACGTGTCACGGCTCCAGCGGGGCACGGGCATAGGCGCCTGCTAGGCAGGGAACCGATCACCACCGCCGAGATGGCCACTTCGTTGAATGCTCTCGGGCGGGCCAACCACTCAATCGCCGTATGCATGCCGCTCGATTATCCCGAGCGGGTACTTCCTGTCGCCCCCTACACCCTAGGGGCGTGGCTAGGCGACGGGCACTCCGCAACGGCTCGCATCACGAGCGCTGACGAGGAGATAGCGGCCGCCATCCGCGCGGCTGGCTACGTGGTCACCAAGCAGAGCGCTGAATCGCCCTGGCATGCCGCCCGGGCCGGAATTACTGCGCACCTGCGTGCCACGGAGCTGCTGAATAACAAACACATCCCGGAGCTTTACCTACGGTCTTCGATCGAGCAGCGCCGGGCGCTCCTCGCGGGCCTGCTGGACACCGATGGCTACTGCAGCAAGGTAGGCCACGCGGACTTCTCGGTCACCAACGAGCGACTCGCGCACGACGTGCTCGACTTGGTTCTCGGTCTTGGCCACAAGGCAACGCTGCGGGCAAAGCCTTGCAAGGGCCGGTCGGAGAGCAGCTCGACGGTCTACAGGATTACGTTCAGGCCACACGAGCCTGTCTTCAGACTGGGTCGTAAGCTCGCCCGGCAAGCCGCCATCAAGCCTGCCAGCCCTACCAGGCGGCGTTACGTCGTCGACGTGCGACCAACCGACTCGGTGCCCGTCCGCTGCATTCAGGTAGACAGCCCCAGCCGCCTGTATCTCGCGAGCCGATCTTGCATTCCGACCCACAATTCGACGTGCATCAACGGATTGATCACATCGATCCTGCTGCGGGCCACGCCAGACGAAGTGCGGATGGTGCTGGTCGATCCGAAGCGCGTCGAACTGGCGGCGTACGCCGGGATCCCGCACCTGATCACGCAGATCATCACGAACCCGAAGAAGGCATCGGACGCCTTGCAGTGGGTCGTCGGGGAGATGGAGCGACGCTATGACGACCTGGCGGCATCGGGCTTCCGGCACATGGACGACTTCAACAAAGCCGTCCGGGCTGGTCGGCTGACCGCTCCGCCCGGGTCGGAGCGGATATATGCGCCTTACCCCTACCTGCTCGTGATCGTGGACGAGCTTGCCGACCTGATGATGGTGGCGCCGAGGGATGTCGAGGACGCGGTCGTCCGTATCACCCAGCTGGCCCGCGCGGCCGGCATCCACCTGGTGCTCGCCACTCAGCGGCCGAGCGTCGACGTGGTCACCGGGCTGATTAAGGCCAACGTGCCGTCCCGCCTGGCGTTCGCGACATCGAGCCTGACCGACAGCCGGGTGATTCTCGACCAGCCGGGAGCGGAGAAGCTGGTTGGTCAGGGCGACGCGCTGTTCCTCCCGATGGGCACGAGCAAGCCCATCCGGCTGCAGAACGCGTTCGTCACCGAGAAGGAGATCCGGGAGATCGTCGCACACTGCAAGAAGCAGGCGGAGCCGGTCTACCGTGAGGACGTCGTCACGGCTGAGGCCAAGCAGCGCGAGATCGACGCCGACATCGGCGATGACCTGGACCTGCTAGTGCAGGCCGCCGAGCTGATCGTGTCCACGCAGTTCGGCTCCACGTCGATGCTGCAGCGGAAACTTCGGGTGGGCTTCGCGAAGGCAGGGCGGCTGATGGACCTGCTGGAGAGCCGGGGTGTCGTGGGTCCCAGCGAGGGCTCTAAGGCGCGTGATGTACTGATACGGGCAGACGACCTGCCGGGCTTGCTAGCGTCGCTGCGCGGTGAGGACTGACTCCTGGCGCTGCCAGTTGCCGGCGCGGGCGGTCTAGCGACAAACTTGACGGGCTACACCGAAGCCCGGCCTGTCATCATCGGTCGGTGACCGGATGTCTACACTTAGTGACCGGTCCCAGGGCTTGGGATCCGGGGGGAGCCTACGTCGGGCATTCGGGCCAGCTGGCCCGTAGCCCGGGTCGGGATTACAGCATGATTAGTGGAGGCGTCGCGTGAGCATCGGCGACACCCTGACAGCGGCGCGGCGCCAGGCCGGCCTCACCGTCACGCAGGTTAGCCAGCGCACCTGCATCAGGGAGACGATCGTCCGGGGGATCGAGCGGGGCGACTATTCGGCCTGCGGGGGTGACTTCTACGCGCGCGGCCACATCCGCAACATCGCCCGCGCCGTCGGGCTCGAGCCTGAGGAACTGATCCGCGAGTATGACGCCACTCAGGCACCGCCGCATCAGATCACTGCGGCCGATGTGTTCCAGCCGTTTACTCCGGTCAAGCTGAAGGAGCGCCGCCGTCCTAACTGGAGCGTGGTGCTAGCGGTCGGCCTCATCGCCGTGCTCGGCGTTGCCGGATACCGCTACCTGGGCTCGCGCAATCCACCCAGAGCGTCGAACACGCCGCCGACGGCAACGCCTGACCGCAAGAACGACACGCCAGCGACGAGCCATTCGCCCGCTCCGCCGCCGCCGCCGACTCACGTGCATGTCACGGTCGTCGCCTCGCGGGGTGCCTTGACCTGGGTCGAGCTCACGTCGCTGAACGGCCGCGTGTTCTTCCAGGGGGACATCGGAGCGGCGGCCGGCATCTTGGCGAAGTCCTGGACCGAGAAGCATCCGGTGAAGATGCAGTTTGGCAATCCGGGCGGTGCGACTTTGTACCTGAACGGCAAGAGGCAGCCATTTTCCGAGACCACGACGCCGATTACGGTGTTGTGCTCGCCGCTGACCTGCACGACGGCGCTGGTCGGCTGAGCGGCTAGCTGAACCTCTGTCCCCGGGCCTGGTGGTGAGCAGCCGCCTGCCGGGCAGCTGGCCCGCAGCGGGTGCGCTGGCACAGACCCGGTTACCGTAGTCTGCCGGTGTGTCGTCTAGCCAGCTAAACCCAGGTGCTGCCACCCGGCGGGTCCAGGTGGTGACCCTCGGTTGCGCCCGGAACGAGGTGGATTCCGAGGAGCTCGCCGCCCGGCTGGAAGAGGGCGGCTGGCAGCTGGCCGATGACGCGGAGGACGCGGCTGTCGTGCTGGTCAATACCTGCGGTTTTATACAGGCCGCCAAGCAGGAATCCATCGACGAACTGCTGGATGCGGCAGGTGGTAGCGCGAAGGTAGTGGCTGCCGGGTGCCTCGCCGAGCGATATGGATCCGGGCTTGCCGACGCTATGCCTGAGGCGCAAGTCCTGAGCTTCGACGACTACGCGGATATCGCCGCCAAGCTGGACGCCGTCGCGGCCGGGCAGCGGTGGCAGGCACACGAGCCGCGAGACCGGCGCGCGCTGCTGCCGCTTTCGCCTGCGTCCCGCCCCGGCAGTGGCGTCGGGCACCTGCCCGGGCACGGAGTGATAGCCGACCTTCCCCCCGGCGTGGCCCCTGCTTCTGGCCCGCGCGTACTGCGACGCCGGCTTGGCGGCGGGGTCGTGGCGCCGCTCAAGATCGCGTCCGGTTGTGACCGGCGGTGCACGTTTTGCGCGATCCCGGCGTTCCGCGGCGCGTTTGTCTCGCGGGATCCTGACGATCTCCTTGCCGAAGCCGGCTGGCTTGCCGATCACGGTGCCCGTGAGCTGCTGCTGGTAAGCGAGAACTCAACGTCGTACGGCAAGGACCTGGGCGACTTGAGGCTGCTCGAGAAACTGCTACCGCAGCTTGCAGGTGTACCAGGCGTGAGCCGGGTCCGGGTCAGCTACCTCCAGCCGGCCGAGGTCCGGCCAGGCCTGGTCGAGGTGCTGGCGGGTACGCCCGGCGTGGCCAGGTACTTCGACCTGTCGTTCCAGCATGCCAGCGGCCCGGTGCTGCGTGCCATGCGCCGGTTCGGCGACCGGGAGCGCTTCCTGGCGCTGACCGACCAGATCAGGCGGCTGGCGCCGGACGCCGGGATCCGGTCTAACTTCATCGTCGGCTTTCCTGGCGAGACCGAGGCCGACGTAGCTGAACTGCAGGCGTTCCTGGCAGATGCGAGGCTGGACGCCATCGGCGTGTTTGGGTACTCGGACGAGGACGGCACCGAGGCGGCCGGCTTGCCAGGCAAGCTGCCGGAGGCCGAGATCGCTGACCGGGTCGAGGAACTGGCCAGCCTCGCCGACGAGTTGATGGCGGAGCGCGCGGCGGAGCGGATCGGCCAGTCGGTCGACGTGCTGATCGACGAGGTGCTGTCGGATGGCCGCTACCTGGGCAGGGCGGATCACCAGGCTCCGGAAGTAGACGGCGCGACCGAGGTGCGGAGCGCGCGGCCGCTTCAGCCGGGCGATCTCGTTCCGGCCGTCGTCACCGGCAGCGCCGGGGTTGACCTGGAGGCCGACGCTGATGCCGCGGGCGGAGACCGGAGCACGGGCGCGGGTTGAGCGCAGTTCCTCCTGGCGCACACGGGGACGGCGACGGCGGGCCTGAGAGGTCCGGCTCGGCCGGTACTGCCGAGCGGGTTGCGGCGGCTTCAGCGGAAGCGGTCCTGCACGCCCCGGCGGGCTACGCGGCCGAGCGGCCAGGCGGCGTGCCAGAGCGGCCGGGCGGTGCGACCGAGGCTGGGGGTCAGCTCGCCACCGAGGTCGTGCCAGGGCCGGGCATAATGAACATTGCCAACGGCATCACGGTGCTGCGGCTCGCGCTGGTACCAGTTTTCGTCTGGTTCCTCCTCGCTGGCGGGACTGGCGACCGGGCGATCGCGTTCGTCGCGTTCGCGCTCGCGTCAGTCACTGACCTGCTGGACGGCGAGCTAGCCAGGCGGCGCGGCCTGATTACGGACTTTGGCAAGATCGCCGACCCGATTGCCGATAAAGCTCTGACTGGCTCTGCCCTTATCACTCTGTCTTACCTGGGCGAACTGTGGTGGTGGGTCACTGTCGTCATCGTCGCCAGGGAACTTGCGGTCACCGGCCTGCGGTTTTGGGTCATCAGGCGCGGCGTCATCGCCGCCAGCCGCGGCGGGAAGGCTAAGACGATGCTGCAGGTCATCGCTATCAGTCTGTACGTTCTGCCATGGCACCTCGGCCTGACCAGAGAGATCGTTATGGCGGCCGCTCTGGTGGTGACCGTCGTCACCGGGATCGACTACACCGCGAGGGCGATCCGGCTACACCGGGCGGTGCAATGACGCTTCGCCAGGAGGCCACGGCGCAACTCGCCGCGGAGGCGATCAAGCTGCTTACCGAGGCGGGACAGACTGTCGCGGTTGCCGAATCGCTGACCGGCGGATTGGTCGCGGCCGCGCTCACCAGCGTGCCTGGCGCTTCCGTTGTCGTGCGTGGTGGCGTCATTGCCTATGCCGCCGAGCTGAAGACCGCGCTGCTCGGAGTGCCGGCCGATCTGCTGGCCCGGCACGGCACTGTTCATCCGGATGTGGCGGCGACGATGGCCAGCGGGGTGCGGGAGCGGCTAGGCGCCACGTACGGGGCTGCCACGACAGGGGTGGCGGGGCCCGGTCCGGCCGAGGGGAAGCCGCAGGGCACGGTGTTTGTTGCCATCGACGGCCCGGCGGGCCCCGCCGGAGCAGGCCTCCAGTTGGCCGGGGATCGCTGGCAGGTCCGCGAGGAGACTGTTCTGTCTGTGCTTTCGTTGCTGGTCAGCGCCTTGCGGGAAGATGATTGTTGATTACAGTGTTACGAACCTGTGAACACGCAGCTATGCCCTCTCCCGCACGGTCCGTAAGGACGGGTACGGTAGAGGAGTCAGCAGGTCGACCTCAGGGAGGGAGCGCGACGATGGTCCTGCTTCGTCACTTGCTCGGTGACGCGCTTCGGCGACTTCGGATTCGCCAGGGCCGCACCCTGCGTGAGGTCTCCGCGACCGCGAGGGTGTCACTGGGCTATCTATCCGAAGTAGAGCGCGGACGGAAGGAAGCCTCGTCCGAGTTGCTCGCTTCGATCTGTGATGCCCTAGGCGCACCGCTTTCGCAGGTTCTGCGGGAAGTGTCGGACGGATTCGCCCTCGCGGAACTGCAGAACGAGCCGGCCTTCGGTGTGCCGCTTGAGCCCGCCATGACTGGCCGGGACCAGCCCGCGGCGCGAGCCGCTGAGAAGGCGCTCGCCGCGGCACCGAGCGGTCCGGGCCGGGAGCCGGTCCGTCTTCCACGGCCGACTGGCTCGCAGCCAGCCCAGTCCCAGCCAGCCCATTCGCAGCCAGCCCATTCGCAGCCAGCGCTGCCTCAGCCAGCACGGGCGGAGGCCGCAAGGGCCCAGGGTGGCTCCCAGCGGCTGGTGATGCCGCCACGGAAGCTAACGGTGCGGCCTGGCCAGCATCTTGCGCCTGCCGAACCGATGCTCGAGCCGGTCAAGCTGCCGGGCTCCGAGCCGAAGTTCGACAAGCTGGCCCGCGACATTACGAACATGGTGCCGGTCTGAGGCGTACCAGCTGATGGCTCAGGGCGTCGAGTGCGACGTCCAGGCTGCCGGGTTATCTGCGAGCTTCCGAACGCTGGCTGGAAGGTTGCCGGACACGACGTGCTCCAGTGTGACTTCCTCCAGGATCGCGCGCTCATTGGCGCGCAGGGCGATCCAGACGGCCTGGAGTGGTGCGGCTGCGCCGGTATAGCCGAGGTTCTCTGGCCGCTCGCCGCGAACGCCAACTAGCGGGCCGTCGATTGCCCTGATGATGTCGGCCAGCGAGATGTCCCCGGCCGGACGAGCTAGCCAGAACCCGCCGTCCGGGCCGCGCTGGCTGCGAACCAGGCCTGCCCGGCGCAACTGGGTCAGGATCGCCTCGAGGAACTTGCCTGGAATGTCCTGCGTCCGGGCGAGCTGATCCGCCGTCACGTGGCCACCACCGGACGCGGCCAGCTCGATAACCGCGCGGAGCGCGTAATCTGAGCGAGCGGACAGACGCATATGCAGCATTATGCAGGTAACCGCAGCCGACTTTCGCCCCGGCGCTCCGGTGAAGGACGCCAGATCAACAACGACTGCCTCTGCTAGGGCGCTCGGCGGCCAGATAGATCCGCGGCTACAGCCGTCTGCTACCGGTCGGCCAGACCAAGAATCTCCGCCGCGGCGCGGGCGCTGCTGCGCGCAGCGCCATAGCTCGCCACATAGGTGCTAGCCGAGGAAGTGCTTGCCGGGGAGGGCCGCCACGCGGGCAGGCCCATCTCCAGCAGGACCGCGTCGGGCCGGGCGGCCAGCAGCACTTCGGCCGCGGCGGCTGCGATCGGGTGCCGGTGCGCATCCCGCACGACGATGATCAGCGTGCGGCCGTCGGCGTCGGCCAGTATCCCGGCTGCCGCCGCTGCCAGGCCTCCCGGCGCCGTGCCCGTGCTGATCTCCCGGTAGCTGCCGTCCGCGACGTACGGCTTGAGGCCCCACGGCACCGCTCCAACGGCGATGTTGGACGGCGGTACGAGCTGGACCACCAATGGCCTGTCCGAGACAGGCAGCGGTCCAGAGACAGAGATAGCCCGCCGGGCCGCGATCAGCCCGATCGGGCTGTTCGCAGCGGCTGGAGCCGAGTCTGACACCGCCGCAGCGGTCCAGGCCCGCAGCTCAGCCACTCGGGCAGCGGCTTCTTCCAGCCGCTCACCGGGCAGCCTGCCGGACCGGACCGCTGCCATCAGCGCCGCCTTGACGCTGAGAAAACTCAGCTGATCCTGGTCGCGGCCGAGGCAAAGCAGGTCGGTCCCGGCTATCACGGCCTGCACGGCGGCTTCGGGAATCCCGTATCGCTCGCTGACCGCGCGCATCTCCAGGCCATCAGAGACGATGACGCCGGTGAAGCCGAGCTCACCGCGCAGCAAGTCGGTCTGGGCGTGCCGGGACAACGAGGCCGGCAGGTCGCCGGTTAGTTCCGGCACCCGCAGGTGGCTCGGCATGATCGCGCGCACGCCGGCCGCGATGGCGGCCTCGAACGGCGGCAGATCCCTGGCCCGCAGCACGCTGAGCGGCGCGTCTACGGTCGCAAGCACCAGGTGGGAGTCTTCGGTGGTGCTGCCGTGACCGGGGAAATGCTTCGCGCAGGCGGCTACGCCAGCCGACTGCAAGCCGTTCACCGCCGCGGCCGCGTGCCGGGCGACCAGATCCGGGTCGGCCCCGAACGATCTCGTGCCAATCACCGGGTTGCCGGCCGCCGTGTTGACGTCCACCGCCGGGGCTAGATCCAGGTTGATGCCGAGTGCTGCCAGGTCGGCGCCAAGTGCCGCGTACACAGACCTGGTCAGCTCGACGTCATCAATTGCCCCGAGAGCTGCGTTTCCTGGATAGTCGCTCCCGGACTGGTGGGAGATCCTGGTGACGTCGCCGCCTTCCTCGTCGATCGCGATGACCGGCTCCGTGGCGGCAGCGCGCAGCCGGCTGGTCAGGGCAGCCAGTTGCTGGTTGTCCTCGATATTCAGGCCGAATAGGGTGACCCCGGCCAGCCCGTCGGAGAGCGCTGCGCGGATCCAGCCGGGCTCGCGCCCGCCGGGGAATGGCGGAATCAGGACTGCGTCGGCTAGCCGGCCCAGGACTGGGTCGGCCTCGAGTTCCTGTGTCATCCCTTCACTGCTCCCGCGACCAGCCCGCCGACGAGCCTGCGGCGGACGATCAGGAAGAAGATGATCACCGGGATCGTATACAACGTGGACGCGGCCATGATCGGTCCCCAGTCCGCGCCGCCGCGGCCGAAGAAGTAGGTCACGTAGATCGGCAGCGTGTAGTCGCTCTGCGCAAGGCCGAGGAATGTCAGTGCGACGATGAACTCGTTGTATGCGGTGATGAAGGCGAAGATGCTGGTGGCCACCAGGCCCGGCGCAACGAGCGGGAACAAGATTCGCCAGAAGATCGTGAAGCCGTTCGCGCCGTCGATGGCCGCGGCTTCCTCCATTTCGCGCGGAATCGTAGCGACGAAGTTGCGGAGCATCCAGATCGAGACCGGCAGCGCCTGAGCGGAATACACGATCACTAGCCCGACCAGGTTCTGCAGCAGGTTGAGCCGCTTGAAGTCGAGGAACAGCGGGATGATCAGCGCCTGTGCCGGGATCATCTGCACGACGAGCAGCATCACCAGGAAGGTCGCGCGCATGCGGAACCGGTACCTCGCTACCGCGACGGACCCCATCAGCGAGATCAGCGACGCGACCAGTACCGCGGCCAGCGTGACGGCCAGGCTGTTGCGGAAGAAGAGCCAGACAGAGCCGATCCCGCCAGACACCTGGCCGCTGCTGACGGCTCGGAAGTTCCCGAGAGTCGGGTGCGTCGGGATCAGGTTCGGGGTCAGCGAGTAGATCTCGTGCGACGGCTTGAACGCGGTCGAGATCATCCAGAACAGCGGGAAGAGTGTCGCTACCGCGATCAGCAGGCCGAGCAGGTTGACGCCGATGGCCCTGGCGCGCTTCGCGGCCCGAGCGCGGGAAGCGCGACCGGTGCTTGCCTTGACCTGGATCAGGGCGCGGGTGCTCGCTGTTGCGGTCAACTCCGTGCCGGTCATGTGAGCGCTCCCTGCCGGACTGAGGTCCGCACGTAGCCGACGGTCACCACGAGCAGGATGATCGCGAAGATCAGCGCGATCGCGCCGCCGAGGCCGTAGCTCGGGATATTGCTGGCGAAGCCCTTGTCGTAGAGGTAGAGGGACAGGTTGTACTCGTTCTGGTTACCGGGGAATCCGGTGATGATGTAGCTCTGGCTGAAGATGTTGAAATCCCAGATGACTGAGAGCAGGAACAGGACCAGGAAGATCGGCTTCAGCAGCGGGAACGTCACCTTCCGGAACACCCGCCACGGCGTTGCGCCGTCGACGCGCGCGGCCTCGAGCAGCTCACCGGGGATGGTCTTCAGTCCCGCGAGGACGGTGACCGCGATGAACGGGAACGCCTGCCAGATGACGAGGACGCCGATCACGATGTAAGCCTGGAGCCAGCCGTTCGTCGTCCAGTTGTACCCGGCCCAGTGCGCGCCGCCGCCGAGCCAGTGCGGCAGCTTGGACAGCGCCCAGTCGACTACCCCGCCGTCTGGGCTCACCAGCCAGTAGAACAGCACGGCAGCCGAGATGGGCGGCGTGGCCCAGGCCATCAGCGCGGCGGTGCTGACGAAGACCGACATCTTCTTGCCGAGCCGGTTCAGCAGCAGCCCGACGATCGTCCCGACGATCAGCGTGAGCGGCACGACGACAGCGGCGACGATCACCGTCGTACGGAGCGAGAGCCAGAACTCCGGATCCCGGAACGTAGCGGTGAAGTTCGCCAGCCCCACCCACTGAGTCGGGGCGGCGCCGGTGATCTGCATCAGGCTGTAGTTCTGGAACGAGAAGATGACCACTTGCACCAGCGGCCAGAGCAGGACTAGCGCGATGCCGATGAGTGCCGGGGTGAGCAGCAGATACGGCGCCAGCTTGTGGCGGCGGACGAAGGCGGCAGATCTGAACGCGCGCGCTGCCGGCCCGCGGCCGGGTTGTCCTTCCGGCAGATCTGCTGGGAGGACAGCGTGTGCTTGCTCGCTTATCCCGGCCATCTGGCTCGTCAGCTCCCTTCAGTCACCCGGTGGCCGGGCGTCCCGGCCGGCTCGGTGCCGAGCCGGCCGGGACACTCAGCGGCGGATCAGGTTTCGCTTCCGGTGTTGAGCACGTTCTGCAGTTCGGTGTTGGCCTTGTTCACCGTGGCGTCGAAGTTGGCGCCCTGCATCAGTGACTTCATCATGTCCGGGATGATCTGGTCGGTCGCGTCGGCAGTTCCCCAGTTCTTGGAGTTGAGCGGGGAGATCTGGGTGTACCCGGCGGCCTTGGCGAAACCGGACAGCAGCGGGCTGCTCGCATAGGTCGGGTTCGACAGCTGCGAGGTGAACTCAGGGAAGAAGCCCTGAGAGTTCGCGAACGTGGTGGCGTTGGCCGGGCTGTCCATCACTGAGACCAGGTCCCATGCCGCGGTCTTGTTCGCGCTCTTCGCCCACACGCCGAGGTCGGAGCCACCGGCGAAGGCAGGTGCCGGGTTCGGGCCGTTCTCGCTCGGGATCGGGAACGATGCCCACTGCGCCTTGTTCGCGGTGCTCACTGCCTCAAGCGAGGACTCGGCCCATGGTCCGTCGATGTACATGTCGAGCGTGCCCTTGGCGAAGTCCTCGTCGCTGCCGCCGGAGGTGGCGCCGGGAGCGCCAAGCTCGGTCTGGCCGATGTACTTGGTCGGCGAGACGTGCTCAGTGAGCAGCAGGTCGGCGTAGAACTTGATACCGGCCTCGGACTGCGACGAGTTGAGCTGAGCGACCCACTTGCCGCCCTGCTGCACCGCTACCTGGCCGCCAGCGCCCCAGATAAAGCTGACGATCGCGTTGCTGTAGTTGCTCGGTGCGCCGAGACCAAAGGTGTTCGGGTAGGCCTTCATAAGCGCCTTGGCGTCGCTGACCAGCTCGGCCCAGGTGGCGGGAGCTGACGCGATGCCGGCCTTCGCGAACTGGTCCTTGTTGTACCAGATGCCGCGCACGCCACCGAACCACGGCACTGCGTAGTTCTGGCCGCTGATGGTGTCGTTGGCCAGGTTCCCCGCGATGAGGTCCGAGCCGTTAGACCATGCCTTGACGTTGGCGGTGACATTCGCCAGCGCGCCCTGGGCAGCGATGCCCGGCGTGTCGGTGTTTCCAAGCTCGGTGATGTCAGGGCCGCCCTTGCCACTGGTAAGGGCATTGGTCCAGTCCGTGGTCCGGTTGCCCCACGGGATCCAGTCCACGACCACCTTGGTGCTCTTGTACTGCGGGTACTGCTTGTGGAACTGGCCGACCACGCCGTTCATCCAGGTGACCTGAGATGGGACGGACGAGCCCATGCGCCACACGACCAGCTTGGCGGGGGCGGACGGTCCCGAAGTTGGGCTGGTGCTCGAGCCGCAGCCCGCGATGCCCGCGGCGGTTCCCGCGAGCGCGACGGCCATCCCTAGTGCGGCCGCCGATCTGGTGAAAGTCACTGATCGATCTCCTTCCCGGCTGTGTTAGCGGAAGTGACGTCCTCCGGGCGGACGTCTCCGGCCGGGCTTGGCCTGACGGCCGGCGCCTACCCTAGGTGGCGGACTTGACTAGTCCGGCCCCGCTGAAGCTGCTGGCGCCTGCCAGGGCTGAGCCCCGATGTTTTGCTTGCGCAGAAACTAACAGGAAACTTTCCTATAAGATAGAGTCCGTTGCAAGATTGAGACACACACTGCGTTCGCGCAGGTCAAACGACGCGAAATTGTCTCGTTCGGCCTAGGGTTTCGGATCAAGCAGGGTTCGGGCCGGGCCTGAGCCGGATAAGGGGTGGGGAATGCAGCGACGCCCGGGGACGCCGAGCTTGCTGCGCGAGCTGAACGACAGGTCCGCGCTCGAACTGCTGCTCGCTGGCGGGCCGATGACCAGGTCGCAGCTGGGCGAGCACACCGGGCTGTCCAAGGTCACCGCGTCTCAGCTGCTGGCCCGGCTTGAGGAGCGCGGCATCGTCGCCGTGGCCGGCGAACTCGCCGGCGGGCGCGGGCCGAACGCTGCGTTGTACGCGGTCGTGCCGTCCACCGCCTACGTGGCCG
Organism: uncultured Actinomycetota bacterium; assembly: GCA_963815575.1. GTDB lineage: Bacteria > Actinomycetota > Actinomycetes > Streptosporangiales > Streptosporangiaceae > JAJYUU01. Next base: position 377,688 of record CAWFHE010000002.1, read on the forward strand.
GCCTGCACGTCGAGCAGGACGTGGTGAGCGCGGGCGTGGCCGACATCACCGGGAACGTAGTAGCCCGGATCTCGGTCGATCCGACAGAGGCGGCGGACCCGGTCGCGCTGGTGCGCGGCGCAGTGCTGGCAGCGTGCTCCACGGCCGGGGTCCCGGTGGAGTCGCTGCGGGCGTTCGTCATCGGCACGCCCGGCGTACTGGATCCGCGTACCGGCGATCCGCGCCTGGCCGTCAACCTCCCGGCCTGGCACGAAGGTGTTCTGGACGCATTGCGCAACGATCTCGGCCGGCCGGTGACGCTGGAAAACGACGTGAACCTGGCTGCGATGGCCGAGCGAGCGGTCGGGGCAGCCGTCGGCGTTCCGGATTTCGTCCTGGTCTGGATCGGCGTCGGCCTGGGCCTTGCCACCGTGCTGTCTGGCAAGCTGCACCGCGGCGTGGGCGGCGCGGCAGGGGAGATCGGCTACCTGCCGGTGCCGGGAGTGCCGCTGCCGCAAGACCTTTCCCATCCCGCGACCGGGGCATTCCAGCGTCTTGTCGGTGCGCAGGCCGTGCTGCCGCTGGCACAGTCGTACGGATTCACCGAGCCGACCGCGGCCGAGGCAGTCGCAGCGGCGGTCAGCGCGGTTTCGGCAGGCAATCCGGCTGGTCCGGACTTCCTGTGCGAACTGGCTGTCCGGGTCGCTACCGGAGTTGCCGCTATCTCGGTCGTGCTTGACCCGGGGCTGGTGGTACTCGGGGGCGATGTTGGCCTGGCGGGCGGGGCCGAGCTGGCTGACCGGGTTGCCGCCGACGTGGGACGGTTCTGCCCCGCTAAGCCAGTAGTGGTGCCTACTGCGGTAGATGGCTGGCCGGTGCTACGGGGAGCGATCCTCGCCGCTGTCGACCAGGCCCGGACGGAGTTGCTCGCCTCGGTCGCCGAGCCAGCCTAGGAGCGCTGGCTTGCGCTAGGGATTTCCCTGATTCGATCCCGGTCGCGTCTGCGTAGCGTGCTGAGAAGTGGGCTAACGGCCGAATCCGACGGCCGGGCCGCTACGGGAGGAATCGAGCAATGAGCAACCAGATCCGGACCACGGACATCGCCTTCGAGCCGCACCCAGTCCCTGAGCTTCAGACCGGAAGCGGCTCCCCGTGGATCAGCGCCGAGCGGCTGGCCCTGCTGCTGCGGACCGATCCGCGCGATGACAGCGACGTTCGCGGCGATGTTCGGCGCGCGCTGATGCTCGACAGCCTCGTCCCGCTGTCGGTCGACGCGCAGGTTCAGGGCGGAATAGTCACCCTGACCGGCACGGTCAGCTGGCACCGCGAAATAACCGACGCCATTGCTTTGGCCGGTTCCGTGCCTGGAGTTCTGGGCGTCATCGACGATCTCGTCCTGATACCCAAACCGCGTGCCGGCGACAGGCACTGAGCGCTGCCCAAGTCAGGCAATGATGCCCTACTGGACGTGGCGGGCCAGCGACAGGACCGCCATGCGGGAGGCGTGGTCGCGCCTCGAGCAGTACCCCCCGGGCCGGGCGCGACCACGCCACTCTCCCGTGCCTCCGTCCGTCCGGCCCGGTCAGCGCCTGGCGCCGCGGAGCGCCGACAGCGGGTTCGACTGCCCGGCTGGTTCAGGCTCTGGCTTGTTCCGCGCCGGCGGGAAGGCGCCGGGCAGCATCAACTTGCACATTTGTGATTATTCGGCAGCGCATGCGCCGGTTTCTGCGACGTGACCGCGGAGCTGCTATGGGACGCGAGCGCCGACAGCCAGAACATTGAGGTGTCAGCAGAGCGGGCGGCGGTTACGCTGGCGGGCTCGGTGGCTAGCGCGTGCCAGAAGCGGGAGGCACAGAACGCCACTCGGCGCGTCTATCGCGTCACCAACCAGCTCAATGTGCGGATCCTGCCAGAAGGCCGGCGCGACGACGCGGACCTGCTCGCCGACGTGCTGCAAGCGCTTGCCCTCGACAGCACCATTCCGGCGAGTATCAGCGCTGTCGCATACGACGGCCTGGTCACCCTAACCGGCACCGTGGCCTTCTACCGTCAGCGGACTGAGGCCGAGTTCATCTGCGCGAACATTCGCGGGGTCCTCAGCTTCAATGACGAGATCGCGCTAGCGTCGGCAGCTGTCAGCGAGCGCATCGAGCAAGAGATCAGCGCTGCGCTCAGGCGCAGCGCCAGGCTCGCTATCGATGATCTGTCGGTCGACGCCCGGCCGGATGGCACCGTGATACTGGCCGGGACGGTCGCTTCCTGTGCAGAGCACGACGAGGCACTGGCTGCCGCGTGGTCCGCGCCTGGCGTCACAGATGTCGATGACCGGATCATGGTTACCTACTGACTGAGGTATCCGACTGGGAGCGCTTCGCATGATCGTTCTGGACGGGATGTCCCTGACCTGCGCCGAGGTCGCAGCGATCGGCCGCCGGC
>CAWFHE010000003.1:0-228518 GCA_963815575.1 uncultured Actinomycetota bacterium
CATTGCGCAGACCGGATTCGGTTCGGAATTCAAAAAGTCCATCAGCCGGCCGGGGCCGTGGCGATTCAGTTTCTATGGCTTCGGGGAGTGCCTGCCGAGGCACAGTAATTTCGTCGAACTCGACCAGCAAACTGTCGACGCGTGGGGAATCCCTTCGCTCGAACCCATTGTTCCTGGAGCGACAACGAACTCGCTTTGCGCAAGGACATGTCGATCGCGGCAGCGGAAATGCTCGCGGCTGCGGGAGCCCGCGACGTTCTACCTTCGCCGACGACGAGCCGCCGGGATTCTCCATCCACGAAATGGGCGCGGCGCACATGGGCCGCGATCCCAAGACTTCCGTGCTCAATTCTTTTGATTCGGCGCACGACGTGAAAAATCTCTTCGTCACTGACGGAGGCGCCATGGTTTCGTCCTCCTGCGTGACACCGTCGCTGACCTACATGGCCCTGACCGCGCGCGCCTGTGCCGACTACGCGGTGCAGCAACTGAAGAAGGGAGAGCTCTAGATGAAGAGTCGTCGTCAATTTCTGCAGATGCTCTCGTCCGCCGTGCTGGCGCCGTTGGTCGTGGGTGAAATCGAGAGCGGGTCAGGCAAAAGCGGCCTGAAACCAAGCGAGCCAACACCCCTGGCGTTTTCCACGCTGGGATGTCCGCCTGGGAATGGAAAAAGATTCTCGACTTCGCCCAGCAGCACGGATTCTCTGCCATCGAGTTACGCGGGCTTGGAAGGAAAACTGGGCTTGCCAGCGATCCCAGTTTCGCCGCCGACCGCATTGAGCAGACCAAACAAGAAATTCGCGCCAGCAAACTGAAGATTGCCTGCGTGAGTAGTTCCGCGCAAATGTATATGGAAGATCCGGCCAAGCGGGCCGCGCAATTGGCAGACGCCCGCCGCTTCATCGATCTGGCCGGCTGCGCTGGAATCGCCCTACATGCGCGTGTTTGGCGGCAAAGCGGGATCGAACAAGATCCGCGCCCGACGACGACACGAAAGCCTGGCGTAGCCGCGGGCCTGCGGGAACTGGGAGCGTGCCCGGCCCGCACCACGTCACCGTGATCATCGAGTACACGACCACTCACTGCTTCCGCGACCTTCAAAGACGTTTTGAGCAGGGCCGATTCCGAACACGTTGGTCTGCTCTGGGACGCGCACCACACTTTCGCCACGTCGAACAAAGTACAAAATAACCCGCCAGTCAATTAGGCCCCTGGAGAAAAAACAGCGCATTTGAAAGATTCCGTCGGCAGCGGCGAAGATCGTCGGGTATCTGCTGACCGGCCGAGGCAACGTCCCTATCCAACGCCGGATCGAGGCACTGCGTTCGATTGGCTATAAGGGTTTCTACTGTTCGAATCGAAAAGGTCCCGCATCCTGATATCGCCGACCCCGAGATCGCGATCGCCGATTACGCGCGCGTCGTCTGCCAATGCCTGGGAAACGCCCACGCCTGCGGCGTGTTTGTCGAGACCCTGCTCACGAAGTGTCGTGAACGCCTGCCGTTTTGTGGAAGAGCGCGCTTTCAGCACCCGCGCAACAGCTGCGAAAAAAACTGCGGCTTCAGCCCCCGTTTCCAGCCAGGATGTTATCCCGAATGGTCTCGGTCTTGAGCATCCCAGAAAACTTTATTGCCCGACCAGTATGATTGCGCCGCCATCGTGCACGCCACGGAATGCGCGAATCCCGCGTGCACCGAAGCATGCCAGCTGCTGCCGCGAACGCATGCACTCAAACCAGTTCGCCATGTGTTCGGTGGTCAGGTCGTCGATGCCCATGGGCGGAAGCTTTGTCTCTCCCGGCAGCTTCACAAATTCCGATTTTCTCTTGTCGTCAATGTCGGCGTCGTCCTCGTGCGTCGCCTTTCTCTTCGATGACCTGATAACGCGGGCTGCCTTCGCCACCCACGTTGACGACCAGCCCTGGACCCTGATCACGGATTACACCGTCGCCGCAGTACTCGCGACAGCTTCAGCTATCCCTGATCGGCCCAGGGTTGCAGTGATCCTCAATGGCGACGGCGACGGACATCAGATCTACCTGCGAACGAGAGGCAGCGACTCCAGGCAGCCGCAGTCGGCGGCCGCCAATCTGCCACCCGCGATCGCTGACTCGGTGAGACAGTTCCGCCGCGTACTCGCCAATCCCCCGGTCGCGCCGACTGCCAGCTCGCAGACCAGGTCCCAGCTCCTTACCACGCTGCGCACGCTCGCCCCCCTGGGCTGGGAAATGTACGCAGCACTGTTCCCTGGCCTCAGAGATGTACTCCTAGACCTGAGCGAAGACAACACCGGATCAGTCGTGCTGCATGTCGCGAGGCCCGTCAACGTCACCCTGAGCGTGCCGTGGGCGCTGCTCTACACAATTCCGCTCACCCAGCCAGTCGAAAAGCTGCCGACCTGTCCCCTGGTCGCGCAATGGGACGGCCGCAGCCCGCTGGTGGCCGGCCAGCCCACATCATGCCCGGAATCTGGTCGGGTGCCTCACACCGCCGACCTGCTGTGCCCGTTCGGCTTCCTCGGCTTCCGCAGCGACATCGAGCAGCTCAGCAGCACCGAACAGCCAGTACTCAGCATCAGCTCACCGCCCGGCAGCAGGGTAGTAATCGCGGAAACCACCTATCAGGTCGACGCGAAAGCGCTGGACCGGCACATCACCGCGATCAAGACGACGCTCGCCCGCCTGCGCGATGTCAGCATTGACCTTGCCCAGGGCAGGGATCAGCTCAAGCAACTGATCAGCCGGGACCTGCCACTGCTGTACTTCTTCTGCCATGGCGAGCGGCCCAACGCGGCGAGCCCTGAGACCTTCCTGGGCATCGGTAACCACGACATCGTCAAGCCTGCCGACCTGGTCGGCTGGATCATGGAGGCTTACACCAGCCGCCGCCTGCGAGTCTGGGACAGGATCAGGCCGCTGGTATTCATCAACGCCTGCCATTCGGCCGAACTGGACCCCGAAGCGCTGTTCAACTACATCGACGTTTTCGTCGGTGGCGGCAACGCGGCGGGCGTGATCGGCACGGAAGTCAAGGTGGCCCAGGATCTGGCCATGGAGTTCGCTGGCATTTTCTTCGACCAGTTGCTCGCTCCAAACGCCACGGTGGCAAGCGCGCTGCGCTATGCCCGGCTTGCGTTCCTGGCGAAAGGCAACATCTTCGGACTCAACTACACGCCGTACTGCTGGGCTGACCTGAGTATTGCGAGTTAACGCGCTGCCATCCGAGCCTTTGGCGCGCCGGACTCAAGTGAGAATATCGGCGGTATGGCGAGGGCGAACGACAATACTTCCGGGAACGCGGCACCCGGGCGCCGGTCCGGACCTGCCGGCCGGCCGCGTGGCGCAAAGAGCCGCGAAACCGCTGAGCCCGCCAGCAAGCTCGCGCAGTACCAGGCAATGCGGGACTTCTCCCGGACGCCGGAACCAGCGGGCGAGCAGCCCGAAGCAGCAGCAGGCCAGCCCCTCCGGTTCGTCGTCCAGCGACACCGCGCCCGCCGCCGCCACTACGACCTGCGTTTCGAGATGAACGGCGTACTGGCGAGCTGGGCCGTGCCCAACGGACCGACCCTCGACCCGAAAGCACGCCGCCTGGCCGTCCACGTCGAAGATCACCCGATGGAGTACATCTATTTCGAGGGCGTCATCCCGCACGGCGAGTACGGCGGCGGCGATGTCATCGTCTGGGACACCGGCACCTGGGTGCCACACGAGACCGATGATCCGGTCGCTGCGGTTGCGGCCGGTGAACTGCACGCCGACGTCCACGGCGAAAAGCTGAAGGGCCGCCTGATCCTCGTCCAGACCGACCGCAACAGCCGCAACCGCAACAGCGGCGACGACTCCAATCAGTGGCTGCTACTGCACAAGAACGACGACTACGCCGTCAGCGGCTGGGATGCCGAGGACTACCCGCGATCCGTGCTCACCGGCCGCACCAACGAAGAGGTGAAGGCTGACCCGGACCGGATCTGGCGTTCCGACCTCCCGGCCGCGGAGGCGGAAATCGAGTTGCGGCCAAGGCCCGTTCCCGGCCCGAAAGATGAGGAACTCGCCGCACTGGACGACATACGCGAGGCGGGGACATGGGAGGTCTTCGGGCGCAAACTCCGCCTGACCAACCTCGACAAGGCACTCTTTCCGGCGCGCCCTAGCCAAGGCGGGACCCCGTCACCAAGCGCGAGCTCATCCGGTACACGGCTCAGATCGCGCCGGTCATCCTGCCGTACCTCGCGGGCCGTCCGCTGAACATGCACCGCTTCCCTGGCGGGGCCGGTGAGGCCGGATTCTGGAACAAGCAACTCCCCGAACATGCCCCGGACTGGCTGCCACGCTGGGACAACCCGGCGGCCAAGCGTGACAGGACCAGCACTTACCTGATCATCGACGAGCCTGCGGCGCTGATCTGGGCGGCCAACTACGGCGCACTGGAATGGCACGCCTGGACTTCGCGCGCCGCCAGCCAGACCAACCCGACCTACGCGCTCATCGACCTTGACCCCGGGTCGGCCACATCGTGGGACGACATCGTGGTCCTGGCGAGACTTCACCGGACCGCCCTTGATCACCTCGGGGTCAGGGCGCAACCCAAAGTCACTGGCCGGCGAGGCATTCAGATCTGGATCCCGGTCGAGGACGGGCTCAGTTTTCAAGACACAAGGTCATGGGTGGAAACGCTGTCGAAGTCGGTCGGTGCCGTCGTCCCTGAGCTGATTAGCTGGAAATGGGACGTTAGCGAGCGGCATGGTCTTGCACGACTGGACTACACGCAGAACGTCAGCAACAAGACCCTGGTCGCGCCGTATAGCCCGCGGGCCGCTCCAGGGGCACCGGTGTCCGCGCCGATTGACTGGGACGAGCTGGACGACCCTACGCTGCGCCCGGACAAATTCACGATCCGGACTGTCGTCGACCGGGTGGCAGAGAAGGGTGACCTGTTCCGCTCGGTCCTGGGCCTCGGCCAGCGTCTTCCGCCTATCAGGTAGGGCGCGCTGGCGGGCGGCCAACCTGGGCAGCCTGCGCGGTGCCCCGCCACCGCCCCGAACCCGGTACGCTACGGGGGCGGCGGGTTCGCTGCGCGGGCGTAGCTCAATGGCAGAGCCCCAGCCTTCCAAGCTGGTCATGAGGGTTCGATTCCCTTCGCCCGCTCCACCTCGAAACCCCAGGTCAGAGCGATGTTTTGATTAGCGACGTCTGGCCCGGATCGCCCCAAGGCTCGGTTCGTGCCACGGCAGGTCGATCACGACTCAGCTAGCGATTCATGGCGACCTTCGCCACAGCTCCTAGCCGCTCCTCGCAGACGAGATCTCCGAGCTCCGGATTAGGCACCGACGGAATCCCCAGCCTGTGATCGCCCAATCGGGTCCGCAGATTGCCTGGAAAGCGACCCGTCAGAACCAAACTTTCGGCGGGTCCTTGACTCGGCCCTTGGGGCAGGGCGGATCGTCGGGACGTCATAGCTAGCGAAAGGTGCTACGGGAGATGGATGTTCTGGTGCGTGACGTGCCTGAGCAAGTGGTGATCACCGAGCAGCGAATGGTGGACCAGGCCGCCCTAGAAAGCTGGCTGCCTGGGGCGATGTCGCGGGTGCTCAAGGCTGCCGGCGATGCGGCAGCCGGGACAACCGACCAGCCTTATCTGGAGCGCGACCACCTTTCCCACGAGCCAGTGTTCATCGTGATCTACGAAGGAAACCCGAACGAGGGCGAGACCGCCGTCGAGTGCTGCACCCCGTTGCGGGCAGGAGTCCCGGCGCCTGCTGACGCTGCCAGCCGCGTCGTTCCAGCGCACCGGGAGGCATACAGCCGGGTGACGAAGAGCGTGGTGCAGTCGGGTCGTATCGGCGACGTGTACGTGGCGATTGAGCAGTGGATAGGCAGCAACGGCCTGGACATCGCGGCGGCTCCACGCGAGACATACTGGACCGACTTCTATGCAGCCGGCGGGAACGATGTGGTCTTTGATGTCGCCTTCCCGGTGCGGTAGACAGTGTGAATGACAGGCCAGACCGGGCGGATGACGACAGGGGAGTTCTCTCGCCGCTCGCAGCTGTCGATCAAGGCGCTGCGCCTGTACGACCAGCTGGGGTTGCTGCTGCCTGCAGCTGTCGATGGGCGCAACGGCTATCGGGGGTATGACGAGAGCCAGCTGTTCACCGCGCGTCTGATCGTCTTGCTGCGCAGCCTGGATATGCCTCTGCAGGAGGTCGCGCGGGTAGTGGCCGCGGCCGGACCCGAAGCCGCGGATCTGATCGAGTCATATTGGGCTTCGCAGGAACGGCGGTTTGCCGCACAGCGGCAGATCGCCGCGACCTTGAGGCCAAGGCGTGACCGCCTCGGATCCGCCAAGCGGCCAGCTCCCAGTGCACGAGCGATACGCGCCTGAACAGCTAGTGCTGACCGAGCAGCGTCATGTCTATCTCGGTCAGCTGACCTGGACGCAAGAAGCCACCGGCCGCCTAGTGGCATGCGCCAGCCGCTGCGGCGGTGTCGCGGGCCAGCGTTTTGTCATCTTCCACGGCCTGGTCTCAGCAGACAGCGACGGACCGGTCGAGGTGTGCGTACCAGTCACTCACCTACCCGATGACCCCGCAGAGCTGGCGTGGCGGGTCGAACCCGCGCATCATGAAGCATTCATCCAGGTCACGAAGGTCCATTTCGAGGTTCCAGCGATCTTGTCCGTCTACGACCAGGTGGCACGCTGGGTCTCAGTCGCGGGCCGCAAGCAGATCGGGTCACCGAGAGAGGTCTACACCCCCGGTGTCGAACCCCTGTTCGCCGCCGCCGACGCGCATATCTGCGATGTTGCCATCCCCTTTGCCGAGTCTGGTGCATCGCAGAATGCCGGATGAGCACCGAGACACCGTTCACCTGGCCTTGGTCGTACGGAGGCGCCACTTGACGCCGTGCCACATACGTGCCACACGCAGCGGGCCTCAGCGGTCAGCAACGGCGGCTCATGGTCAGTTCACAGCGAGTAGCGGCAGCTACGCCCGCCCCGGTCAGCCGTCAAGCGCTCTCCTCGATCTTCCAAGCTGGTCATGAGGGTTCGATTCCCTTCGCCCGCTCCAACCGAGTTTCCGCAGCTCAGGGGATGTTGCACGCGTTCCGCGCTCCCTGGACGCTCGCGTCACCAGCCGCAGTCGGGTCACACTGCCACCATCGAGGTGCAACTAGATGCTCGGGCTATCGTTCACACGGCGATGAGCTCATCGCCGAAGTCAATGACCACACGTAGCCGACCACCGACTGCGGCCGCGTATCGGCCGAGAACCTCAACGCTGGTCACCTCGCCCCGTTCGATCTGTGAGACGCGCCCGACGCTCAGCCCCATCGCCGCAGCCACATCTCGTTGCGTCAGACCGCGGCTCTTCCGGGCCTGAGCGAGGCGGTGTGCCTTGAGGTCTGTCAGCAGCCGGGTCTTCAGCCGCTCGATCTCGACGCGGTCGTCAGCGTCATACAGTTCGTCGTAAAGGTCTTCCCAGCGCATCATCGATCTCCTGCTTCGCCGCTGCTCATCGCCTCAATGTGTTCCTCATACAACTGTTCAGCTCGAGGTATCGCCTTGCGGTACCAGCCGCGCCAGTCTCCCGCCTTGTCGCCAGCCACCAGCAAGACAATCTGCTGCCAGGGATCGAAGACGAACAGGATCCGGATCTCACTGCGACCAGTCGATCCCGGCCGCAACTCCTTCATATTCTTGATCTTGGAGGTGGTGATCTCGCCGACAAGCGGGCGCTTCAGGCCCGGTCCGTGCTCCTTGAGTAATTCGACAGCCGCACCGACTTGCCGGGAGGACTCTCGGTCGAGCTTCCTCAACTGGCGAGCCCAGTCAGCGAACTCGGCGGTGACTTCCACGCTCCACGTCACGACTATAGTATAGCTCAACCTAGAACTTTAGGAGAGCCTCAATGGTCACGATTACCCCAAACCGCCGGTCGTGACGGGCCACAAGCTACGGACTCTCGCGGGCAGCAGCGGCCACTAACAGGCACTCGAACCCCGGCGGCCAGCATGAACGTTCCTCCTGGTAGGCCGGTTTCGGCACCACCGATCTTCCAAGCTGGTCATGAGGGTTCGATTCCCTTCGCCCGCACCTTCGCCCGCTCCACCTCGAAACCCCAGGTCAGACCTCCCATGCGTGGCGCTTCGCACAACGTCAGGAAGCCTTGCCCTAGCCGCGTGCCCGCCACGTGCCCGATGGCGATCGGCGGGAGCCCTTCCGGGCCGCGGTCAGAGCCGTTCCCATCGCGGCGGCAATGGCCTCGTCGCGATCGCTGATGCCGGCGGCCTTCAGCGCCACTAGCCAGAGGTCGCGAAAGTTGGACCGGCGCAGCCGACCTCCCTTCGGGCCCACGAAGACCAGGCAGTCGCGGCCAGGTTCGGCAAAGCACTCCAGGTGCCAGCGCAGCTCGCCGACGATCTCCCGAGGAAAAGCAACCGTTCTACGGCCAGCCCGTGACTTGGGTTCCTGTTCGATAAGGCGGCCGTTGTTCATCTCTGCGCGGTGGATCGAACAACCTGACCTAACGGACTTGCCATATGTCGGCGAGCTACTTATTGTGGGCGGGTGGTAAGCCGAGAACCCAGATGAGAGAGCCGACCTACTTCGTCCTGGCATCCCTGCTGGACGGGCCACTGAACGGTTACGCCATCATCCAGTGCACCGAGCAACTATCAGGCGGCCGGGTCCGGCTGGCGACCGGGACGCTGTACACGGCGCTGGACAGGCTCACCGCTGAGGGCCATGTGGAGCTGGTGCGCGAGGAGATCGTCAACGGCCGGGCCCGCCGTTCCTACGGGCTGACGCCGCCTGGCGCTAGCGCCCTGCGGGCCGAGGCGGGGCGGATGGCGGAGGCGGCCCGCCTGGTGACGGACCATGGCCGCGGCCTGAAGGCGGTCCGGGGTGCCCGGAAGGCGAGCCCGGCGTGAGTTCCCTGGAGCGGCGCTGCCGCTGGCTGCTGCTCGCCTACCCCGCCTGGTACCGGCGCGAACGGTCCGGGGAAATGCTCGACACCCTGCTGGAGGCCAGCCCGCCCGGCCGCAGCTGGCCTTCACTCCGCGACGCGCGGGCCCTGATCACCGGGGGCCTTCGGGTCCGCGGCTGGACCTGGTCGCTGTCGATGGTGTGGGTTGCGGCAGGAGGTGTCATCACTGGCTACTACTTCTACGTCACCACCGACCCCTCCAGCTCGGCTGACATCGATGGCATCAATTTCATCGGGTATAGCGCAGGTCCTGCGGCCGTGCAGATCGCCGCGGTCCTGGCGCTTGTCGCATGGCTGGCTCTCCCTCTCCCGGTGCTGATTGCCGGGTTCATCAGGCTGCGCGGCTGGCGGCGGGCCAACTGGCTCCGCGCGGCCGCGTGGGCAGGCGCATGGATTGCGGGCGCCGCTCTGTTGTTGCTGGCCAGTGCTTGGGGAAATTCCCCAGGGGTGAGCTGGGGAGAGCTGCCAATCTGTGCCGGGTGGCTGGTAATCGGGGCCGCGATGACGTGGATCCTGGCCGCGCCAGCCCGCCGGTCGGATGTACCCGATCCAAACAGCCGTGCTAGCGACGAAGCTAGCCGATGGCCACCCGGTGCCGGTGATTTGCAAACGTAGATCCCGTGCCCGCAGCGTGCCCGAAGCAAGGGTCAAAGACGCGTCACCACAGTCGCTCGCGTACACAACGCGATGGTCCTGACCTGCATTACCGCTGGTGCAGCGCACGGCAGTCGTAGCCTTCCAAGCTGGTCATGGTTCGATTCCCTTCGCCGCTCCAACCCGAAACCCCAGGTCAGGGGCTTAGCCGGACGTGCGCTCGCCAGGCCCGACAGGTCGGCGACTCCCGGTTCGTGCCACATACGTGCCATACCGTGAGTCGATTACGGGTCAGTTAGCGACTTCAGGCGCCTCGTCGGACTGTGCGGTCCGGACCTCGCAAACGAGGTCTCCGAGCGCCAGGCGATCGCCTTGTCTCGGTGCCTGGTGGCGTGCTGATAGATCAGTGCGGCACGCGCGCTCGAATGGCCGAGCCGGGCCATCAGCTCCCTGAGGCTGGCGCCGGTAGTGGCGGCGAGCGTGCCACCGACGTGGCGCAGGTCATGGAAATGCAAACCGCGTAGCCCGGCTTTGGCGCAAGCGGCGTTCCAGACGGGCCGGAAGTTGGACCGGCGCAGCGGGGCGCCCTTTGGGCCGACGAAGACGAGGTCCTGCTCCCCCGGGCACCTTAGGCTTGAGCTGTGCGGCTACCTGACCGGCAAACGCTGAGCGGTCTGATGTGGGAGGTAGCAGACCGGGCACTGACGGAGGGCGTGCCGACGAACATCCCCCGTCGACTGGACGACCAGAACTCCGTCATACCGCTGGCAGTCGACGTCGACGGCGACGTGGCCATCGTCACGCTGCTGAGCTGGTCTGAGCAGGACTCCGGCTGGCAGCCTAGCTTGTGGAACGCGACTCTGGTCGGGCACGACGGCGAGTGGTACCGCACTAACGCGAGCGGCGGCCTGCCGCCGCGTGACTACCCGCTCGCTGTGCGCAGGCCTGCTGACCCGGCCGGGCTGCACATCCGGGTCTACGAGGCAGGCCCGCAACACACCGGAACCGGCGACAAGAGCTGGCTGTCGGCCGCAATCCACGTCACAGCCGAGGTCGAGACGGTGCGCATCGGAGACCGCGACCGGCCAGTACCCTTCCACGGCTATCTGCCGGTAGTAGTGCGCAACCAGGCACGAGCTGTCGTCGCGGCGATCAGCGGCGACGGGTCCGTCCTCGACACGATCGACCTGCGCCGCGAACCGTCCGACCTGTACCGCGAGCTAAGGCACCGCGATTCAGATGGCTGGCCGTTCAAGATCAAGTAGCACCACGCGATGCCGTGCCACATACGTGCCACACGCCGTGCTCGCAGTGATCATCAGTGCGCCCTGCCCGGCCAGGCGGGCCACAAACGGGCCACACGCCGGACACCGAGGGGCTTCGCCGACCTGATCAGCACGATCGGACGCACCTGGTGCATGAGCCCGCCGAGCGCCTTCGCGATGGCCTGGTCACGGTCTCTGGTGGCGTGCTGGTAGATCATCGCGGCACGCGTTCTCGAATGGCCGAGCCGGGCCATCAGTTCCTTGAGGCTCGCCGAGGGTGCCGGCCAGAGTACCGCCCACGTGTCGAGACGACCTCGCGCTTCCACGACACCCCCAGCTCCGAGTACCGTGACGTTGACTGACCGGACAAAGGCAGGTGCAGTGGCCCCCAGGGAATCAAGGCCAGAAATGCAGCCCACAAAGATAGGACGGGGGCAAGGCAAGTACTACGACCCGTTCTACGCCTTCGAGCAGATAGCCCGGTATCACGGTGAGCCGCCCCCGCCCGCGGAGCCGAAGAAAGGCGCGCTGCTCGCCGTCGAAATGCTAACGAGCAGGGCCACAGTCGTAGTGATGGGCTGCGTGCTCGCCGTCGTGGTCTTCGGCTTCCTGCTGGTTCTGGTCTTCAGAGGGTGATCGAAAACCTGACACCCGGCGGCGTGCCCGATGCGTTCCAGATCGGACAGCCCTAGGCCTGGGACCAGCATGTGCTCATGGCCGAGAACGACACGGAGATCATCGACACGACCGCGGCCGCGCACGAGCTGACCGGCCGCGCGATATTCGCCACCTGCGAAGCTCGGCAGTTGTACCGTGCCGGCGCTGTCGGCGTGACCGCGGTCCGGATGCCGCGCAAGGACGAGGTCCTGGCCTTAGCTCGCGAGTGCTTTCGCGCGCGCAGGCCGAGAGCCGAGTCGTTAGCTGCCGGAAGTCGTGGCAGGCGCCCGGGACCGTATGGCTCTGATGATCGCTACCATCGCGCAGCCGATAGCCAGGAAACCGGCAGAGAACCCCAGCATGGCCCAGTTGGCATGTCCTATCACGACATCACCAAACAGCGGCGGTTCAGGATAGAGGAAGACGCCGAGGAACCCGATGCTGATCATCGCTGCGGCCGTAACCGTGTATGCCCAGGCTCTGCGCAATGCAGTTGCGGCCCGGGCACCATGCAGACAGATGATCCCGCTGACAACCGCCCCCAGCCACAGCGCCATGAGCACAGTCCCCATCGCCAGCACAAGGAACAGCGTGCCGAGCACCGAGTCGTAGAAGTCCGCGGGAACGACTTCGACCGCCGCCACTGCCGCGCTTGGCGGTGGCGCATGCATCCACCAGGACTCGAATACGCGCACGCCGAACGCGGCGCCGGTCAGCGCCCACATCGCTGCCCAGATGAGCGCTCCCCGGCCGATCACAGGCATGGCCGACCGGCGCCGGGCAGACCCTCTCGGTGGTACCTGGCCGGCACCCCATGTCCCATCCGTCGATCATGGATGATCTGTTCGTCCGAGCGCCAGTGGAGCGGCGGATAGGCCCGCGTCGGCAGGGGATGCCAGCGGTTCTACGACCACAGCCGTAGTGCATCTCCTTGAGAGAACGAGAGCTAGCGGCGTGATCAGATCGTGGTGCGCATGACCCATCGCCACTTCGCGATCTTCCGAACCCGCGTGAAGCCGTATCGCGCATACAACTCCTCAGGTCCTGTATGCAGATAGGCGCCACGCTGTGGAGGCCGCTCCTCGGTCTGCTCCGGATAGGCCTCTACCACGCCGCCGCCGGCCCGCTTGATCTCGTCGAGTGCCGCCGCGACTGCAGCGGCAGCGACGCCCCTGCCGCGGTCCTTCGCGTTGGTGAAGATGCAGCCGATCCGCCAGTCCGGCAACTCGGCTAGGTCCTTTTCATAGGTCTTGCGGTTCTTGATGGTAGCCACCTCGCCGGGTGGTCCGAATTGGCACCAGCCGACGCAGCGCTCACCGTCGTAGACGAGCACCTGGTGGACCGTTCCGCGCGTCACATGCCGACGCTTTAGCTCCCGGTTCCCTTCGCGGCCGTGGCCGACGCCCTCCGGGTGGAATCCAATGCACCAGCAACCACCCCAGACGCCGTTGTTAGCCTCGACGAGCGCAGCGAAGTCGTCCCAGGTCTCCACCGTGAGCATCCGAGTCGTCAACGTCATACCCATAGCGTGACATAGCGGTCTGACATAGTGTTCATGACCAAGGCGTCACCCGGACATCACCGCGGCTGAGTCGCCGTCGCTGAGCCTGCCGCGGTCGAGATCGGTGAAGGTTCTGACTTCCGGTACCAATCCAACTGCCACCATGGTCACGGTGAGGATGACGGCCCCGCCGAGGAGTATCCCGCTGACTCCGAGGAGAGCGACAGCTGGGCCGATCAGGAAGTAGGCCACCGGGCTCGGTCCGTAGATGCCCAGTGAGTCGAAGGAGTTGACCCTCGCCAGCACGTCCTTGGGCACTCGCTGCTGCACGGTGGTGCCCCAAAACGTCCAGTACAGGGTGTTGCTGAAGCCCATGAGCGCAGCCGCCGCCGCGATTGACCAGACTGGAGCGTGGAAGGCCAGCAGCGGGATCACTGGCAGCCACAAGATCGATCCCCAGACCACCCAGGCCAGGGGCTTTGCCGGATGCACCCAGGCGGCGACGACGCCCGCGACGATGCCGCCGATGCCCATTGCGGCGAGTATGGCAGCCCAGGCGCTGACGCCGCCGAGCCATTGTCTGGCCACCACCGGGCCCAGGGCCATGATCGGCGCGTACACCACGAGCACTGACACGCCGGATAGGACGGTGACCGACCAAAGCCAGCGCCGGCGGCTGAACTCATGCCACCCCTGGCGCATGTTGGCAAAGGCGTTCTCGGCTGCCTCGCCGCGCTGACTGCCGACGCGCAGACGGCTCAGTAGCACGGCGCTGACCAGGAACGAGAAGGCGTCCGCCGCCAGCGCGCCGCCAGGGCTCGACACAGCCGTGAGGAGTGCGCCCAGGCCCGGCCCCACAACGGTGCAGACTGCCAGCACGAGGCTTTGCATGGCGTTGTTGTCCTTGCGCAGCCGCTCGGGCACCGTCTCCTGGCTGATCGCGTAGATCGACGGGACGACGATCCCGGAGGCGGCACCGGACAGGAACTGCAGGATCACCAGTTCCCAAAGGTGCGCCACCCCGGCCAGTACCAGGGCCGCCGTCAGCCCCTGGGTGAGGAATCTGGACAGGTCCGCTAGAACGAGGATGTGCCGCCGCGACATCCGGTCGCCGAGTACTCCGCCGAGGAGGAGCAGTACGGCCATTGCCAGGGACTCTGCGCCAAGCACGAGGCCGACCCCGCCCGCTCCCGCGCCGGTGGAAAGCACCGCGAACGCGATGACGGTTAGGCTCGCGTAGTTCCCAAGCTGGGAGACCGTCCGCGCGCTGATGAACAGCCGGAACTCGCGCTCGGCCAGAACGTCACGATACGGCAGACGCAAGAGAGCCGCCCCCCTCCGGCATCGAGGGTCGCAAGGCGTACTGGCTACACGCCACTGTCCCCGCCTCGTTCGCGGAGGCGCCCGGCGCCGCGGCATCTGACTTGCCGGACCCGTTGACCCCGACCAGGCCAATGCGGCAGGGGGAGAAGCCAACGGGCAGAACAGTACTGCCGTCGGGCCAGGAAGAGGAAACGGCCGAGCAGACGATAGCGAAGGGCATGACGAGAAGCTCCCAGGAGATGAGACCGGGCAGGCGCGTCATACGACGCGATGCGAGAGGTAGGTCTCAGAGCTACAAGAAAGCCTCCGTGGCTCGGCGATAGAACGTGTTGTTTGTACCACCCCGCCGAGGAAGGCGGCAAGCTGCTTAGTCGACTCGTCGTGAGCGCTAGCGTTACCACATGGCCGCGTCAGCGCACTGTGCGGAGGATGCAACGAACGGCGAGCCTGCCGGTTATCCGGCTGGAGTGCTGGCGGCGGCCGTGCTGGCGACTACCGGGGTGTCGTTCTTGCTGGTCGGCAGCGCTGCTTTGTGGCTCCAGGGTGAATCGATCCCGGTAGGCGACGCAGATGTGGTGATCGAGCCCGGCGATCAGAACATGCAGCGAACGCGAGCTGCACTAGCGGAACTTGCTCTGCAGCCTCGCGCCGTCCCCCAGGCCGCCCGCCTTGCGATTCTCGATATCGTCACGATCATGACGTCGTACGGGAAGATCGACTGCCTGCTCCAGCGGGGCCGGCTCGACTGGGACCGGCTGCTCAGGAACTCCGATGTCATGCTGGTAGCCGGTGCCAAGGTGACAGTCGCTGCCAGCTCCGATGCGTGGAACCTCCGCCGCCGGTTCAAGGAACTGACACATTGAGCGAGCGCAGCGGTATCGGCGCTGTCCAGCTCGGAATACTGGAGGCACTTGCGTCCCGGCCTGGCCGCGGCTTCCGGTCTAACGAGAAGCTCCTGAGCCAGGCGGAGGTCCAGATAGGCCTCGCGCCGTGGTACGCCTACCCGGTGCTCGTGGACCTGGCGCAGCCCTGGAAGATGCCCGTCACTCTCGTCGACGGACAGGGAAACTTCGGCAGCCGCGGCAACGACCCGGCGGCCAGCCGCCGCTATACCGAGTCACGTCTCACGGAGGCGGGACGCGTGGTACTCGCAGCGGAACGCCGGGAACTCGCCCCGGTCCCCGTCGGGCTCATCAACGGCAACACCTACCGCGACGGGACGCAGCCGCCGTTCCGGCCGCTAGCCGTCATTGAAGCAATCCGCCACGTCATCCGGCATCCCAGAGCGACCGGGCAGGAAATCGTCGACATCGTCGGCCCGCCCGACTTCATGACAGGCTGCACAATCACCGGCGACCTCGCCGCATTCGCCGCGGGCCATCCCACCGAACTGCTGCTACAGGCGAAGATCACAATCAGCGACGACCGCCAGGCCGTGATAGTCGAGAACATCCCACCGAACATCAGCACCGATGACGCACTTCTCAGCATCGCTAAGCGCGCAGAGCAGACATCTGACCTGAGCCAGCCCTCCCCGCTCCACTCCGCAACCCGTCTCGACCTCAGATCAGTGGCGGATGGAAGCAACTCCCGGATCTCCGACGGCCGGATCGTGTGCAAGCCCGCAACCGGGGTGCCCCCGGAAGAGGTACTCGACCAGCTCACCCGCGTCTACGGCGTCTATACCACCCTCTACGTCGCGCTCCCCCGGTCCCTGCCCGCCACCATCCGGCAATGGGTCAAAACCAACCAGGGAGAAGATCTGCCGGCCAGCCTGACATCACTGGAAACCGCGATACTCAGCCAGCCCAACCCGCGCTACTAATCAATCTCTCCGCGTCACCGGCCATGGCGCCCTCAGCCGATCACCCAGGCGAAAACATGTTGAGCGCGATGCCGACGGCGCAGCATTATTCGCGGCATGGCGGAAAGCCTGAGGTTCCCTGAGCTGTGCGTGCCGGCGGTGAGCCGCCAGCCAGCGCTGATCCTGCGGCCCTGGCGAGCGGTGGACATCCCCGCACTGGCCGCCGAGATGAGCCGCGACTACCTCCTTGGTGGCATGTGGTCAGGACCGGACGAACACCCGTTCAGGACCGTGCTGCGCGGCGGTGCGGAGCGGACCGCGCCGATGGACGAGCGCGACGCCGCCCGGTGGCTCGTGAGCCAGGATCGCAGCTGGCGCGACGGTGACCGGCTGTGCTTCGCCGTGCTCGAGGCAGACGATGTCGGCGGCTGCGTTCTGGCGGGGAATGTCGGACTGAAGAATCGCGACGAGACCGGCCGGATCGGCGAGCGCGAGACCGCCGAGATCGGCTACTGGACCGCGCTGGCAGCGCGCGGCCGTGGCATCGCTCCGGCGGCCGTCAGGGCGGTCACCGACTGGGTTTTCGGGGCGTTCGCCGCGACAAGCCTGCGGCAGATCATGCTCGTGCATGATCTAGACAACCCGGCGTCCTGCCGCGTAGCACAGAAGGCCGGGTACCCATTCCGGGAGCTCAGCCCGGCGAATCCGCCGCACTGGTTCACCGACGGGCACATCCATATGCGGCTGGCCGCCGCAGACTAGAGCTGCGCCGATCTGTAGTCGCCCGGACAGCAAGAACGGCCGGCGCCGTGAACAAGTTGTGGGACAGCGCGAGACGGTCCGCGGACAGAGCAGACCTCGTGGGTCGTCGATCATCACGTCAGACGTGGCGATCACGAACGTCTCCGGCGCCCTCGGAGGCGGCACCGAACCATGTCGGCAGGTGGCGGAGCAGGTCGCTCTGGTCTTCGCCGATCCATGCGACGTGGCCGTCCGGTCGGAGCAGGACCGCGGGCGCGTCCAGTTCCCCGCTGACGTCCGCGACGTAGTCGATCCGATCCGTCCATCCTCTCGCGGAGAGTTCGCCGGTCTGGTCCAGCAGGAGTCCGCTGCCTTCGCGAGTGAGTTCGTAGAGACGGCCCCGCGACAGAGGGATGTCGCGCAGTCGTCTGCCGAGCAGCTCGGGTCCTTCGCCGAAGTCGTAGCGGACCCCGATCGCGGTGATCTTCTCGGCCAGGAAACGGCTGACATCCTCGAAGTCCATTAGTTCGCTCAGCAGCCGGCGCACGGCCTGCGGGCCGGGCTCAGGCGAGAGGAGCTCGCTTTGGGCGCGGGTGTTGGTCAGCACGTCTTCGGCGACCGGGTGACGCTCGGCGTAATAGCTGTCCAGCAGCCCGTCCGGTGCCCACCCGTTGACCTCAGCGGCGAGCTTCCAGCCGAGGTTGAAGGCGTCCTGGATGCCGAGGTTCAAACCCTGCCCGCCTAGCGGCGGGTGGACGTGCGCCGCGTCGCCGGCGAGGAGAACGCGGCCCACTCGATATCGTTCGGCAAGCCGGGTGGCGTCGCTGAAACGGGACAGCGAGCGCGGTGAGTGGACGCCGAAATCGGTGCCCGCGTACGCCCGCAGCTGCGTCCGGAACTCTTCCAGGGTCGGCGGGACCGAGCGATCCTCGGCCACGGTCGCCGCGGGCACGACGGCGCGGTACAGGCCATTTCCGGCGGGGCCGATCCCGAACCCCTTGTGGGTCTTGCGAACCCGGTCCGCCACCTCGGCTAGCTCGTCCGACGGCGCGGTCACCTCCACCTCGCCGAGGAGCCACTCGGTCTTGGCGTGCTCGCCTGGGAAGGCGATGCCGAGCAGTCTGCGCACCAGGCTGCGTCCGCCGTCGCAGCCGACCAGCCAGCGCGAGCGCAGCCGTGTGCCGTCGGCGAGCTCGACGCTTACCCCGTCCTTGTCCTGCTCGACACCCGTCACCTCGCAGCCGCGGCGGATCTGTGCGCCGAGCTCGCCGGCGCGCTCAGCCAGCAGGCGATCGGTGACCGGCTGGGGGATGCCGAGGACGTAGTCGTGTGCGGTGTCCAGGTTCGCCGGCCGGGGTTTTTCGATCCCGGCGAAGCGGCCGACGCCGCCGGGATACTGCTGCCCGTGTGCGAGGAACCGGTCGAGCAGCCCGCGCTGGTCCATGATCTCGATGCTGCGGGGGTGCAGGCCGAGCGAGCGGACGGCCTTGGTCGGCTCGGCGTCCTTCTCCAGCACGAGCACGTCCACGCCGTGCAGCCGCAACTCGCTGGCCAGCATCATCCCCGTCGGCCCGCCGCCGCTAATGATCACGTCGAACATGTGAAGCCCCAATCCAGAAACTCACCGTCCGGCCTGCAGATCTGAATCGCGGAATCCGGTCGAGCGTAACTACTCACGCCGACCTAGCCGCGTGAATTCGGCCAGCGCGGCGAGGCCGCCATGACGAGCCTTGAGGGCCCGCGCGCGCCGGCTAGCGCTCTCACGGGCCCTCGTCCAGCTGGCCGGCAATAACGCGGCCGCCTTCTTGGTCGGAGTAACTCTCGTTGTAGATCATCCTCGTCTGATCCTCGGCTGGGCTCGCGCCTAATCCACCGGCCACCCTTTCGCGGCCATGGTGAAAATCCAGACGCTGAGCGCCAGTACCGCCGCGGCGGCAGGTAGCAGAGTCCAGCCCCAGACGTTGCTCGCCGACAGCAGCTCCGCGCCGAGGAAGAGCAGCCACAGCACGACCAGCAGCCGCACGATCAGGATGCTGATCCGGACTGGCTGGATGTATTCCCAGGACCGGATAAGGATGCGCTGGATGGGCGGGCGAGTTTGCAAGGTCGCGCCCGTTGGCCTTGGGGCGGACGACCACGACGAGGGAGCGATGTTGTCAGTCTGCGCGTACATGGGATGCCTCCTGTGGCCTCCGGTGTCCGGGCGCTCCGAATCACCTATCAAAGTGATATCACTTTGATAGGTGATTCGTCAAGTACCGGTGTCGCTGCGGCAACGGACAGGCAGATACGAACGAGTGCCACCGCGGCGGGGCGATTCGGCTGACAATAGCCGGGTGGCGTTCGAACTGCCCGCGGTCGATGCGGCCAGCCTGGCAGCGTGGTGCAAGCTGCAGCTGGGCAGTCCGGCGCAGGGCGAGCTGTTCCGAACGGGCCACCTCACCCGCGTGATCGGAGTACGGCTGGCCGACGGGCGCGAGGTCGTTGTGCGGGTGCGCCCAGCCGCGGCGCGGATCGCTGCGTGCACGGAGGTCCAGCACCGCCTGTCCGATGCCGGGTATCCCTGCCCGGCGCCGCTGGCTGGCCCCGCACTGCTCGCTGAGTACGAGGCCACGGCCGAGAGCTACATCCCCGGCGGGGCAACACTGCCCGATTCCGGCCGCTCAGCCCAGCCGTTTGCCGCAGCGCTCGCGGAGCTAGTGCACATGGCGCCCCTGCCAGAGCAAGTGCCCTCGCTAGCGCCCGCGCCAGCGTGGGCAGCATTGAATCACAACCAGGGCGAGCTGTGGCCCTGGCCCGACGACCTCGACGTGGACCTGAACCAGGTGGAGAGATGCGATTGGATCGATGCGGCCGGCCACGCCGCTCGGCAGAAGCTGACGGAAGGACAAGACCAGGCCGTGATCGGACACGGTGACTGGATTACCGACAACCTGCGGTGGGACGGCAACCGGCTGCTGGTTGCTTACGACTGGGACAGCCTGATCGTCGATAGCGAAGCAGCCATCGCCGGGCTGGCGGCGGCCATCTATCTCTACCCAGCGCTGCCCACCACGACCGAAACAGGCGAGTTCCTCGACGCCTATGCCGCTGCCCGCGGACGGCCCTTCAGCTCGGGTGAGCTACAGCGATGCTGGGCCGCAGGCGTCTGGACGAGAGCCTTCGACGCCAAGCAGCAGCAGGCAGCCAGAGAGCCAGTGATCAGCCTGACCAAAGACGAAGCCGATAAACGTCTTCGCCGGGCCGGCGTGCGCTGACCCGGCCTCGGTGCAGCCATCGGCGGCCACAGGCCGGCTAGATGCGCCGTGGGCCCCAGCACCCGCTGGCATGATGCTGGCGTGCCCACTCACGTTGTACTGCTCCGCGGGATCAACAACCTTGGCAGCAAGGTGGTCACGATGGCCGAGCTTCAAAAGATCGTCACCTCGCTCGGGCATGCCGATGTCACGACCTACATCCAGAGCGGGAACGTGCTGTTCACTCCGCGCTCGGCAGATACCAGGACAGCGGGCGGCACCGCGACGCTAGCGATCAACGCCGCAGGGCCAGCCACGGACTCGGCAGCGCTAGCCACCGATCTGACGCTAGCCGCCGAACTGGAGCGCGCCATTGCCGATCGCACCGGCATGCAGGCCCGTGCGGTAGTGCTTTCCCGCGAGGAACTTGCCCGCTGCGTGCTCGACAACCCGTATCCGGGTGAGACGAACCACAGGCTGCTGCATGCGATCTTCCTGCCCGAGGTTCCCGGACCAGGCCTCTCCGCCTGGGTGGCCGACGCGGAGCGGCAAGTGCAGGCCAACGGCAGCCGGGACCGTGCTCATCTGTTCGGCCGCACCGTCTACCTGCACACTCCGGACGGATACCCGCGCAGCGATCTGCGCCGCGTGCTCGCAAGGGCAGGCGGACCGACCTCAGCCCGACTGGCCGGAACAGCACGCAACTGGGCGACAGTCAGCAGACTGCTCGAGCTATGCGCACCCTGACCCGCAGGCACACCCTGACAGTGGACACACCCGATGCCATCTCCGTCTCGAACATGCTCCGCCGCCCTTCACCGTCATCCCCGGTACGCGCAACATCTAGGGTAAGCAGCGTTGACCGGCGAGCTCGCGAGAGGAAGCGAACGCAGTTGCTGCAGGACTCCAGTAGCCCTGTGCTGGTCCGCGCGGGCACGCCAACCGACGGCGCGGCCGTCCTCGCAATCTGGGACCGAGCGATCGCCTGGCTCGTTGCCCGTGGTCAGACCGGGCAATGGGGCACGGAGCCAGCCTCGGCCCGGCCCAGGGCACGCGAGGCAGTGCAAGAGTGGGCAGCGGGAACGGGCCTGCGAATCGCGGAACTTGACGGAGAACCTGTCGGGGCGAGCGTGATCGTCAAGGCCCGGCCCGACTACGTGCCGCCGACGCAGCGGAGCGAGACTTACTTGTTGTTCCTCGTCAGCGACGGCACGCACGCCGGGCTGGGCGTTGGCTCAGAGCTTGTTCAACGCGCCGCAGCGGACGCCCGGGCCGCTGGCTCGGAACTGCTGCGCGTCGATTGCTGGGCTGGCGCGCCGGATTTGGTGGCCTGGTATGAGCGGCAGGGCTTCGTCCGCTCCGGCACGTTCACCGTGGGAGACGGCTGGCCTGGCCAGCTGTTCGAGATGCGCGTGTGAATGGCGTCGCGTCAGGCCGGGGCATAAAGTGCCAGCCCCGCCGAGCGGCGAATCACTGCCCGCGCCCGGCCCGGACCCGACTGCTGGCGGCCTCGGCCTGTTGGTATAGCCGCTGGATAGCCGGTCCGATCCGATCGCTATAGGAGACGTAGGGCGTGTCCCCGCCTTCTTTGTAGCCGCCGATTACCCCGATGATCGTTCCGGTGTGCCACCGCGGGCTGAACTTGATCACCCACGGGCTTCCGCTCGTGCCTCCGCTGTAGCCAGGGCAGGCGAACCGAAGTGCGGTACTGCTCACGCGAGACGTCCAGTTGACGCACGTGAGCGGAGCCTCTGAGCTGCCCGGGTACCCGGTCACATGGACCAGGTAACGGGAAGCCAGGTCAGCGCCGAGCTGGTTGGCGCCGAGCACCTCTTGGATGTTCTCGTGATCGTGCGGCTGGAGCACCACGAAGCCCACGTCATAGTCCGGATCAGATGAGTCCGCCCACTGCGGCGCCACGAGCAGCTTCGCTGGCGTCCATACACCGAACGGCTCCACACCATGGCGATAGTCCGGGATGAATACGATGTCGCTTCTGTAGCCCGTACTGCCCTTGCCGCCATGGATGCAATGCGCAGCTGTGATCAGCAAGTTCTTCCCGGGACTGTCAACGACGCTTGCCGTGCAGAAGTGATTGCCGCCAGCAGCGTGCACGAACAGCGCGCCGACCCGCAGGCCAGTCCGCAACCCGGGGGTGTGCGAGTTACCAAGCTGCCGGGGCGCCAGCCGGATGAACGGCAGCGCGCCGAGCAACCTGGACCTGTCCCAGTAGGCGGCCCCGCTCGGCGGATGATGCCTGGCATCCGGCGACGCACTACAGCCTGCGACTGCGAGCACTGCGGCGACTACCGCGAACGTGCCTAGCGAGACGGCAGCGCGCAGCTTAAGGCTCCATGCCCGCATCTGTGCGGCCATATGTTGATCATGCCCGCCGGGCCGGGCCGTAATCCACGGCGATAATAACGGAAACGGGCTATGTACGGGCTTGTCCCTTGAGCACAGAACTGACGAATCCGGCGTTGGGATGGCGGCGCCGGCGAAGATCGCTGACAACCGCATCGACGTCGAACGGCGTGCTCCGGTGAGTGACGACCAGCGCGCCGTCAGCATCCTCGAGCAGGAGCCAGCTTGCTAGGCCACAGGTTCGAGGCATGCCCGCGCTCCCTGGATTCAGGGCGCGTATTCCGTCGACGAGTCGGTCGGTTGCGACGTGAGTATGCCCTCCGATCACAACATCGGCATCGCAGCCAGCCAGCAGCCCCCGAAGTTGCTCATCACTGACGCCGGGTTCGATTCCCGGACCGTCATCGGCCCTGGGCGAGGCATGGACGCCGAGGAGAGTGGTTCCAGTCGCCAGTTGGATACGCAGTTGCATCGGGAGACCGCTCAACCTGTCCAGCAGGCCACCCTGATCCAGAACGCCGCGTGTCCAGCCAATGCCTGCTGCCATGGCGCCGTAGCGCTCTACCAGGCCGACGCTGGCGGCAGCTTCGGCCGCGGTCTCGTGCGGCGCGGGCTGCTCGCCGGTCAGGACGTAGCGATCAGTGTTCCCGCGCAGCATGCTAATGCCCGGCAGGCCCTGGAGCAGTTCAAGTACCTCCGCGGGACGCGGGCCGAACAGGACCAGGTCGCCTAGTGCCCACCAGCGATCGACTTTTTGTTCGGCTGCGTCCGCCAGCACAGCGCGCAGCGCGACGTCGTTGCCGTGGATGTCAGCCAGCACCCCAAGCTTCATATGAGCAATCCTACATATTTGCCGCGAACTGCCAATATCCCTCGCCGAACAGAGCTGGCACTCCGTACTCCCTGCGGCGGGTCAGTTCGTCGTGACCACGACGAACAGCGTCATCGACGCGAAGAAAGGACCCTTAGCCAGGTGGCCGAGCCAGCGCCTGGCCTGCTCAGGGGTGAAGTAGCCGGCCGATGCGGCGCGCTCGGTGACCCGCTGCAGCCCGAGCACCTTGTCCGCCGCGGTGGCGTCGCTGGAGACGCTAGTCATCGGGATAATCCTGCGAACGACCAGCCCGGCACGGCTCGCGAGCGCTGGCAGTTGTCGTCCGATGCAGCCGTTCCGCACCACGCGGTCCGCGACGAACCGGGAGTAGGCGCGCGCGATTCCCAGGTCCGGGTGGTCAATAACGAGGGTGTCCCAGTCCGGCTCGGCGAATACGGCAGTGCCACCCGGCCGCAGCACGCGCTTAACCTCGCGGAGCGCGCCGAGCGGGTCGGCCAGGTGCTGGCCGACCCGGTCGGCGTATACGCGGTCGGCGACGGCATCGGCGACGCCAAGGTCGTGAGCATCGCAGCGGGTGAGGAGGACTTGCGGTAGCCCGCGCGTGCGGCTTGCCGCCATCGCCAGGGAGGCGGCGTCAATGTCCAGGCCGATGACCCTTCCCGCGCGCCCGACGGCAGCCGCCATGTCCGGCAGGTCGGCTCCGGGGCCGCAGCCAATATCGAGGACCGTGTCGCCGCCGGCTATCCCGAGCTCGGAAGCCGCCAGCTTCTTATAGGCCCGCGCCTCGTCCATGGCGGCCAGCCGCAAAAGGTAGTCGTCCGGCCGGACGGTCTCGAAACTGCCCGCTGACGGCTCCACGACCTCACCGTACCAACGACACGGGTTCGCTACCGCGAATCGGTACCAGCACTTACGAATGCCATGATCTTTCCGCAACCCGGCAGATAGCCGTCAGTAGTGTCGACCTCGATCGACGGGCTGTCGATAGAAAGCCGCTCGAAAGCGTCGTGGCGCAGAGCGCGCTCAGCCGCATCAGACGCTTCCGGGTCGGCGTGCGCCCGCCGGGTCGGGGTCTCCCGTCTGCGCCGCAGGGATCGCTGGAACGCCACGTCAGCGGTGACGGTGCAGTGGACGATGCGGAACCGGGCTGTCTCGCGAAGCGGTTCCAGCCCGCCGCGCCAGAGCCGGTCCTGGAATGCCGCCTCGGCGACTGTCGTAACCCCGGCTCTCAGCAGCAGCCCCAGCACATCAAAAAACACCGGCAGCGCTCGCGCTGTCAGCTCATCCCCCGGCCCTGGCACGAAGTCAGGAATGGCATGCATCATGCCCTCCTTGATCTCGTCCCGGCAAACGGCCGGGCAGCCCACCGCCTCGGCGATCCTGTGCGCCAGGGTGGTCTTGCCTGTCCCCGGTGGACCGCTGACAATCACCAGTGCGGGACGGTATGCCACCCTGCAGTTATAGCCAGATGCCCGGCCGACAGTGCCGCCCTTCGCGACGCAGCCAAGCTAGCGCCGCTCGCTTCGCGCGACGGGCCGCGGCGACGGCTGGCATGATTGGCCACGATGACTGACCCGGAGACGACCCAGTGGCTGGCTGGCGACAACCAGCTCGCGATCGAACTACGCCTGGCTGTTCACGCAGGTGACGTCGCAACGATCCAGAGATTGCTGCAGGACGATCCCGCGCTCGCCACAGCCCGGCTTGGCAGCCGGAGCAGCGGCAGCGCGACGACCTTGCATCTGGTCACCGACTGGCCCGGCTACTTCCCGGCACGGCCCGGAGATCGCCAGGCTCCTGATCGAGGCTGGCGCCGATCCCAATGCGCTGACAACCAGTCGAGGCTCGGTGGAGCCCGGCCCCGGCTCGGAGACGCCGTTGCACTATGCGGCGAGCAGCGACGACGTCGATGTGGCAGTAGCCCTGATCGACGGCGGAGCGGATCTCGAAGTGCCTGACGGTTCGATCGGCACGCCGCTCGACAACGCCATCGGTTACGGCTGCTGGCACGTCGCCCGCTTGCTGGTGGCACGCGGCGCACGGGTGGACAAGGCCTGGCACGCGGCCGCACTCGGCATGCTTGACCGCCTCGCAGATCATCCTGGGCAGCGACCCGTCAGCAGAGGACGTGTCGCAAGCGTTCTGGCATGCCTGCTCGGGCGGCCAGCGCCGCGCCGCGGAGTATCTGCTGTCTCGCGGCGCGGATATCAACTGGGAGCCGGATTACGCGCACGGCACGCCTCTTGACGCCGCCGAGCGGGCTGGGCACCAGGCAGGAGAACGTCCTCTCCTGGTTGCGTGAGCTGGGAGTCCGGTCCGCCAATTCCTCGAGCCAGTGAGGAAGCCTCGCACCAGGACTGTCAAGGGCGGAGACATTAGTGTCACCGGTGCTCCCGGCTACCGCGTCACGGCCCTGACGGTGATGTTCCAGAAGATCATCTACGACGGCCTCGTAGGCGACGGATTCTTGCGCAACTTCACGACGACCTACGATCTGGCAGGCGACAGAATGATCTTCGCTAGCCCGGAGTAGTCACCGGGCGACCGGCGATGCTGCCGACTGACCGGGCTATCGGCCGGCTGGCCGTGTGCCCGGGCGGGAACCGACCTGGCCGAACCGCCATTAGGCATGCTCGGCTTGACCGCCCGGCGAGCCGGCCCCGCACGCCCAGGAACGCGATCACGACGACGGCCAGGTAGCCCAGATAGATAGCAGCTGCAACGGGGTCGGCGCGTCGCTGTAACCGAAGAAGCTATGCAGGACATCACCGAACGAACTGCTCTCCGACAACAGCCGCGCCGAGTGCCACATCGGCGAGTCGAGCACCGGCAGCCAGCCAAGTTGCTGAAGGTTCTCGACCGAGTCGGCCAGCAGGCCAGCGGCGAACACCATCAGCAGCACGCCGATAACCGTGAAGAACCTCGCCAGATTGAGCTTGTGGCCCAGCCGGTAGATGACGAAGGCGATCACCAGAGCTCCGGCCAGGCCGATCGCCGCGCCGGTCAGCGCGCCGGCCGTCGAGGTCGAGAAAATGATCGCCAGGGTGAACACGACGGTCTCCAGGCCCTCGCGGCCGACCGCCTGGAAGGCAAGCAGTCCGAGTCCCCACCGGGTCCGGCCGTCTAGCGCCGCCTCCGCTCGCTCCCGTAGTTCTTTCGACAGGGACCGGGCGTGGTTGCGCATCCAGAACGTCATATAGGTCAGCACGGTCGCGGCGACGAGGAACGTAACCGTCTCGAAGATCGTCTGTACCCGTGAGCCGTCGTAGCTGCGGATAGTCTCGTAGGCGACTGCGCCGCCTGCGGTCGCGAGCAGCAATGCTGCGCCGACGCCGATGAACACGTCACGGAAGTGATCCCGCCGGCCGATGCGGTTGAGGTAGGCCAGCAGGATCGCGACGATCATGCTCGCTTCGACGCCCTCGCGCAGGAAGATCACCAGCGTCGCAAGCACCCTGCGGCCTCCGGAAGTCCTGTTTATCGCCTGAATTTAGGTAAGGCAAGCCTAACTGGTGCTGGCTGCCCGCGGATAAGCTCCGGCCAGAGACACTGCTCACATTCCAGCCACCACGCCGCTCGGGCCGCGACCGGTAGCGACCGCGAGCGCGCCAGCCGCAGAACTGCGACCGCGCCATATTAGGCCAGGTCAGTCTGCCTTCCGGTGGCCGGGCACGCCCGCCCGGTGCGAACCCGCGGGAGACACAGGGGGCAGGTCAGTCTTAACCTGGAATCTGCAGCCAGCAGATGGCAACCCGGGTGCGCTCGCACGCTGCGTACCGGAAGGGGGGCGGCGGTGAGGGCGGAAGAGCAGATTACTGCTGCCGCGAGGGGCCGGGCCGTGCTGAGAGCCTCTGATAGCGATCGCGAGCGCGTGCTCGACATACTCAAGACCGCATTCGTCCAGGGGCGCCTGACCAAGGAAGAGCTAGACCTGCGGGTAGGCAAGACGCTCGGGTCGCGCACCTGGGGTGAGCTGACCGCGGTAACCGCCGACATCCCCGCCTGGCCGCTTCCGTACCAGGTGCGCAGACCGGCCAGGACACCCTCCAGCGCGCCGATGAACGCAGTCATCAAGGCTGTCGCGTGCGCGATCATCGCGCTGGCAGCGATCACGCTGGCCGGGATGCCGGGCATGTGGACAATGGCGCCGCCGCCGACCGCGACCGCCCAGGCATGCCAGACCTTCCACAGCTGGCAGAGTCAGGCGAACGGCAACGACGCCATGCTCAACTTCGCCGTGGCCGTTGCCGGAACCGGATCTGATCGAATTCCTTGCCCATGACCTGGCGACGCTCCAGCAAGCGTCGAACCGCTACCAGGATATCGCCGGGCAACCACAGTCGGTCGCGGCCATGCAGGCCGAGAGTAATCAACTCCGGGCCGACATCAGTCAGGTCACCGCTGACTGCCAGAGCGACGGCTATTAGGAGCGTCAGGAGCCAGCGAACCGCCAGCGACGGCGTTCCAGCCTGACAGAATGACCATATGGCTGAATCCTGGGCAACTGTTACAGCATCAGACGTTCAGGCGGGCGACCGCATCCGGCTCGCGACCGGCGCCGAGATGCTGGTGTCTCGGATCGAGCGCCGCTTCCTCGGCCGGGACGGCCTGATCGCGTTCATCGAAGACACTCCGCACCGCTGGTACAAGCAGCCGGTCTCTGAGGCGGCCGAAGTCGAGGTCGCGCGCAGTTAGCCCGCCGGTTAACGCCTCACTTTCCTGTGGCTCTCATGTGAGCCGGCATGTGTGGTGAGCACGCAGGCCGCTGATGACAGTAGAGCTAAGCCGCAGCACCGCCTTAGTGCGGCGGCAGGCCACTCGTCACAGCGAAGGAGCATCCCATGCAAACCATCCGGCCAATCAACGCTGCTAACACAGCCGAACACCACGGCCCGCCAACCGGCGACGCCTCATGGACGAGCCTTCATCCGGCCCCTCACCAGCGACGCCCGAGAAGGGTCATGTCAGTTCTGGCAGCCGTGACCGCGACGCTGGCAGTGGGCGGCGCGAGCGCTCCGGCTGCGCTCGCGAATGTCGCAGCAGGCCGGGCGTCCGCCGTTCCTGCGCTGGCTGCTGCCAGCGCCATGCCCGCGATGGGATCGGTGTTCGTGCACGGCAACCTTGCCGAAATTGCCGTCGAAGGACCGCGTCACTCCTTGCTGCTGTACTGGGCGACACCAGGCGGTCCGTTCAATGAGCAGACAGTCGCCGGGCCCGGCACTACGTACTCGGATCCCGCTGTCTTCGTCCGGTCAGTCGACCCAGCCGGCGAGACCGACATCGTGGCCGAAGGCCCGCACAACTCGCTCCGTTACTACTTCGCGAGCAGCCCGCAGAGTCCGTGGACGCGCGTTACGGTCGCGGGCAACAACACCACCTATTCGGCACCCTCCATTTACGTCCGCGACGTTGCTCCGCTCGGCGAAGCCGACATCGTCGCCGAAGGCCCGCAGCACAGCCTCTACTACGAGTGGGCTCGAGTGGGCGGATCGTGGCACCGGACCAAGGTCGCCGGACGGGGAACCACCTATTCCGCGCCGTCGATCTTCGTCAGGTCCGCAAGCCCGGCGAGCGAGGCCGACATCGTGGCCGAGGGCCCGCATAACTCACTGCTCTACTACTACGCCTCCCCCTCAGCCCAGTGGACACGACTGCACGTCGCGGGGAACAATACCACCTACTCAGCCCCCTCCATCTACGTCCGCGACGTCGCCCCGCTCGGCGAAGCCGACATCGTCGCCGAAGGCCCGCAGCACAGCCTCTACTACGAGTGGGCCCGTGTCGGCGGAGTTATTGCGTGGCACCGGAACAAGATCGCCGGGCGGGCAACCACCTATTCCGCGCCGTCGATCTTCGTCAGGTCCATCGACCCGGCGAGCGAGGCCGACATCGTGGCCGAAGGCCCGCACAACTCGCTGCTCTACTACTTCGCCTCGCCGTCAGCTCAGTGGACAAGACAGAACGTCGCGGGCGGCAACACCACCTACTCAGCCCCCGCTATCTACGTCCGCGATGGCATCCCGCTGGGCGAGGCCGACGTTGTCGCCGAGGGCCCGCACCACAGCCTCTACTACGAATGGGCCCGAGCGGGCGGAACGTGGCACCGGTACCAGGTCGCCCCCCGGGGTTCTACCTATCAGTAAGCGACAGCGTGCGCCGGCCGATGCTTCCTGCGAACCGTTGACCGGCCGCAGCGCGCCGGGGACAGCCGATCTGTCCCCGGCGCGCTCGCGCACGGCATGCGTGCTGCAAAACCTGCTCCAGCGCAGGTCTACCTGCAATTAACGGCGCCGCTCACGCTAGCCGCCGCCTCGACGGCTGGACGAGGTAGACGACCGACTGTGAGGTGGCGCCCACCCAGCCCGCGCCTGCGCCAGGGGGCTGTGAGCCGCTCAGCCCGGGCACTGGGTACGAAGGGCTAACTGTGCCAGTGGAGCCAAGGATCCGGTAGTGCGGCCCGTCCTGCTGGAACAGAAGAATCACGAATGGATTGCAGAAGGGACAAAGCCGCTGCGGTGCGTCCGGTACGGCAGCCGTCCCGCTAGAGGATTCCTTCGTATTGATGGCAATGGCCGCGGGACTCACCCGAGTATTTGTGGCCGGGAACGCAGCACGCTTCGACCAATGCGGCTTGCCGGCCAGCGGGTCAGGTAGCCATGAACGATAGATCCGGGCGTCGGCTGCCGTCCCCTTCCAGAAGACATACAGCCTGCCCGAATGGCTGCCGGCACTGACGTCGGCGACGGCCGGGGAAGCAGAAGTGGCCGCGTTCGGAATCGTAGCGATTGCGCCCCACTTCACCGGGACCGAACTGCCAGTGGGAGCACCCTCGACGTATCGGATCTGGGCACTCCCGGCCGCTTTCCAGGCGAGGAGGACCGTGTCTGTGTCCAGCGGTCTGAAGACGACTGGTGCGCTCGAGGTCGTAGCGCCAGGGACGGCGCGGATCGGCCCGAAGGACAGCAGCCCGCCAGTGCCAGCCGTGCCGACGTCGTAGTTGATCTGTTTGTCGTGGATGTCCTCCCAGGCAACGATGACCTTCCCGCTCGACGGGTCGCCGTAGGTCGCCGCTGATGGTGGTCCGGCGGCAAGGGCCTTTCCAACCGTCGCGGGCGTCGACCACTTGTTTCCCGGCACGTTGGCACTGCTGGCGTAGTAGAGGCGGTAAGCGCCACTCGCGAGCTGGGGTCCGTCCCAGAACAGCAGCGTGCGATCCTGCTTGCCAGGGAAGATCGCAGCGGCAAGTGCCGTCGTCTGGCTCGTAGTCACGCGGGGAACGGGCCCAGTGCGATGTGACCAGTGCACCGGGGAAGAAGCCTGAACAGCGACTGGCCGATCACCGGCTACGGCCGGAGCACCGGCGTTGGTGACCGCGAGCGGAATGGCAGTGGCCGAAATCAGCGACCGCGTTAGTCGATTCATGGGTTGTGACCCCCTGCCCGTAAAAATGCCGCCAGCGTCGCCGCGCAGCGAGCACGCGCCGCTTAGTCTAAGAGCGGCTATACCATTTGGTAAGGCCATCCATCGTCTTGCCAGCACGATTGGCCGGTGACCGGGCGGAAATCGGCTTGCCGCGAGATCACCATCCTGGGGGATGATGGCATCTGTGCCGGAGCCCACCTTTGCCGGGCTGCTGCAGCAGTTGCGGACCAGCGCCGGAATGACTCAGGAGGAGCTCGCTTCAGCTGCGAGCCTGAGTTCCCGCGCCATAAGCGATCTTGAGCGCGGCGTCAACCTCAAGGCACGTAAGGATACGGCGCGCTTGCTCGCGGACGCGCTTGGCCTGACCGGTCCGCCGAGGACACGGTTTGAGGCTGCGGCCAGAGGCCTGGACTAC
Source organism: uncultured Actinomycetota bacterium (assembly GCA_963815575.1). Classification (GTDB taxonomy): domain Bacteria; phylum Actinomycetota; class Actinomycetes; order Streptosporangiales; family Streptosporangiaceae; genus JAJYUU01. The sequence goes on from CAWFHE010000003.1 coordinate 31,136, forward strand.
GCGAGCGTAATCCAGGTCGGCGTGGCCGCGGCGACCCGCACCCTGCCCCGGGCTATTGGCACGTTTACCGGCCGCGAGGCTGAGTTGCACACGCTCGTAACGGCCTCGGCGGCCCTGTCCGGGACAGGCGGAGTGGTGGGCATTCACGCTATCGGCGGGATGGCCGGCGTCGGCAAGACCACATTCGCTGTACATGCCGCTCACCAGCTAGCGCCGCACTTCCCCGACGGCCAGATCTTCCTGCCGTTGCACGCGCATACGCCAGGCCGCGAACCGGTGGATCCGGCCGACGCACTGGTCAGCCTGCTGCTGACCGCTGGCATTCCGGCCAGCCAGATACCGACAGGACTCGAAGACCGCAGCCTGCTTTGGCGTGATCGTCTGGCGGGCAAGCGCATATTGCTGGTGCTCGATGACGCAGCCGGCCATGAGCAGATCCGGCCGCTGCTGCCCGGCACCGAGGACAGCATGGTGCTGGTCACCAGCCGCAGGCATCTGACCGCGCTGGAGGACACGCTATCGATCAGCCTGGACACACTGGCTGCAGACGAAGCCGCCGCGCTGCTGGTCCGGCTCGCGGGGCGGCCTGGCCTCACGACCGCGGATCGAGCGGTCCAAATGATCGCGCGGCTCTGCGGTTATCTGCCCCTCGCGATCGGCATGCTGGCGCGTCAACTTCACCACCACCCGGCCTGGTCCGCCCGTGACGTGGCAACTGAACTGGAGACAGCTCGCGATCGTCTGCACCTGATGCACGCGGAGAACCTTTCCGTAGCCGCCGCGTTCGACCTGTCCTATCAGGATCTGACCGGGCCGCAGCAACGGTTGTTCCGGCGCCTGGGTTTGCACCCAGGGGATGAGGTCGACGCTTACTCGGCCGCCGCCTTGACTAGCGCGAGTCTCAGCGAGGCTGGTCGCGGCCTGGAGTCGCTCTATGACCACTACCTGTTGCTGGAGCCCGTCCGTGGAAGGTACCGGCTCCACGATCTCGTGCGGGAGCACTCGCGGTCGCTGGTCTCCGCCGACGCTGCAGAAGACAACGAGGCCGCCATCGATCGGCTCGTCGGTTATTACCTGTACACAGCGCGTGCCGCGGACCGGTACCTGGCGCGGCGCACTCGGCCAGCCACTGTTCAGACCGAACCTGCACCTGTGGTCGCACCAGATCTTTCGGCGCGGCAGGAGGCTCTTGGCTGGCTGGAGCGCGAGCGTGCCAACCTCCAGGCAGTCGCAGACCAGGCTGCGCGCAGCGGTCGAAGCAGCGCCACGATGGCCCTGGCTGCGGCAATGCATGCTTACCTGCGTCTGGGCGGTCACTGGGACCAGGCGCGGACGCTGCACGACATGGCGATCAGCCTGGCAGGCCAATCGGCCGACGCACGCGCGGAGGCGAGTGCTCATCATGATCTTGGGGACCTGCTCATCGCGACCCGTCACTATGCAGAAGCGGCGGGGAGCCTCAGCGCCGCCCTGGAGAGATACCGAGCCCTCGGAGACGAGGCCGGGGAAGCCGCCGCACTAAGTGACTTGAGCGCGGTGTCCTACCTGACTGGCGACTACTCGACCGCCGCCGGAAGCCTGGGCGAGGCACTGGCGCGGTACCGCCGCCTGGGCGACCAACGCGGCGAGGCCGACGTCCGCACCCGGCTGGGCAACGCGCAACTCGGCATGCACGAGCACCAGGCCGCTGCCGAGAACCTGACCGTGGCCCTCGACCAGTACCGAGAGCTTGCCGATTATGCCGGAGAGGCGTACGCGCGCACCGAGCTTGGCGCCGTGCTGCAGGCGACTGGCCGACACGAAGAGGCAGCTGACCATCTCAATCGGGCGCTCAGCCTGTATCGGCAACTCGGTGACCGGCGCGGCGAGGCTAACGCCCTTGTCGATCTGGCGACCGTGCATCAATCGGCCGGTGACAACTCCGCCGCCACCGCGAGCCTGATTCAGGCGCTCGCGTCGTACGAAGAGTTCGGCGACGGGCATGGCAGGGCCTACGCGCTGAGCCAGCTTGGCCAAGCGCAGCGGATGACGGGAGATTTCCACTCCGCTGCGCAGAGCCAGCAGCAGGCGCTCGACGGCTACCGGAGTCTTGGGGACCGGTTCGGCGAGACAGAGGCTCTGATTCAGCTTGGCGAGATTGCGCTGGAAGCCGCCGACCTGCCCGCGGCGCGCTACCACTTGGAGCAAGCCAGAGCCCTCGCAGCCGACGTGGCATCGCCAGTGCTGGAGGCCAGAGCGATCGAAGGGCTAGGGCGAGTGCGCTCGGCGACCTAGCCAATTGACGGCGGGCCAGGTGACCGGGCGCCAACAGACAGTGCACCAGTCAGCACGGCCGCACAACATGTGAGCTTGCTGTGGACCGCGCTGTGTGGAGATTGCACGCTCCGAACGCGAGCTTTAAGGTGCCGCGGCGGCCAGGACGCGCCGCGGTGACCTACTCAGCGCTGCGCGCAGGAGGAGACGAGCGACATGCTCAGAATCCGTCACATTCCGGCGGCCGGCATCCTGCTGGCCGCGTCCCTGTTCGTCATCGGCGGGCAAGCTGGCTCAGCTCTCGCCAGCCCGCCGGCTACTACCACGATCAACGTTGGCGTTAATCCGTCAGGCATCGCCGCCGAACCCGGCGACGGCACCATCTGGGTGGCGAACTACAAGCTCCCGCCATCAGTGTCCGAGATCAGCGGCAAGCAGGTCATCCGCACGATCACGCTACCGACCGAGCCAAACGGCACTGAGGCGAACAGCGTCGCAGCCGACGGCATCACCAACACCGTGTGGGTGACCGACAGTCAGGGCGAGGTATTCGAGATCGACGCGCTGACCGGCGCGATAGTCGACACGATCACCATCAAGGCACCCAAGGGCAGTCAGGACAACGCCGACACCGAGGGCATCGCTGTCGACCCTAACCTGGACCTGGTGTTCGTCGCGGCGAGGGACTGGAACGACGTCATCGAGTTCGCCGAGAGTTCCCCGGACGACCAGTTCGCGATTCCGGTAGGGAATCCGCCGCAAGATATCGCGCTTGACCCCGCATTCGGCACAGCCTGGGTTACGAACTCGGCCAACGGGACTGTCTGCGAACTGGTTTATCAGAGCCTGAGCTTCGGTCCGGCAGCCGTAGCGAACACCGTTGTGCTCCCCACCAGCGCGGGCGTTCCCGGCGGCGTCGCGGTCGACCACGAGACCGGCCAGGTATTCGTTACCAGCTACGCCGCGAAGAGCGTCGCGGTTATCAGCGAGGGCGACGCGACGCTGGAGTACGACATCCCCCTGGGCGGCGGTCCGTTCGCCGTCGCGGCCGGGGGCCACGGCGAGGTCTGGGTGACTATCGAGCCCGGCGGCAGCATGGCCCAGGGGTTGCTCGGTGAGATCGACGAGACGACTGGCGAGCTCACGACGACCTACCCGGTTGGCTACGGACCGGACGCACTGGCGGTCGTCCCCGGTAGCGGCGTGTACGTCGCCAACCAATGCGGATCGTCGGCCGCCTGCGATCCAGGGACTGTCACATTCCTGCAGGCCGGCGTCAGCATCCCGATCCCGCACATCCCGCTGAACCCGGTGGGCCACCGGCTGGCGATCCCGATCAGCGTGACCGGCTTCCCAGCCACTAAGGTGGGCCTGGCCCTGGCTGGGCAAGCCAGCCCGGCAAGGCGGTCGCGCAGCCGGACGGAGTCAAGCGGGCCGTGCTTCCAGCCGGGCTGCATTGGACCGCCAAGGGTTCGCACGGGCTGATCTCCGGCGTCCCGAAGGCCGGCCACGGCGGTGCATACCCGCTGACCATCGTCGCCACGACCGCCTGGGGCCAGCGGGCCACCCGCACGATCACCCTGATCATCACCCAGCCTCCCCGCTTCGTCAGCGGCGATACTGCTTCCTTCCGGGTCGGGGCAGCGCGGCAAGTTCGTCATCCGTGCCACCGGATATCCGCCAGCACGCATCACATTGCACGGGGCGCTGCCGCAGGGCTTGCATTTCCGTAGCGGTGCTGGTGGCATTGCGCGGATCGCCGGCACTCCCGACGTGACCGATGCGCTTGGCCGCTACCGGCTCAGGCTGACGGCCACTGTCGACGTCGGAGCTAATGCCTGGACCGCCTCGCAGCGGCTAAGCGTCATCATCAGGATCGCGCGCAGTTAGCCGAGGAGCGTCTCAGTGCAGATCCGGACGCCCCGTCCCCCCGAACCGATACGCGCAGAGTTGGCAGCCGCTTGCATCTAGCACGTGCGTCCGCTCGCTGGAATCATTACCCCTGCCCCTCGGGCCGGGGGGTGCTGGGCAGTAAGCGTTAGCCAGCTAGAGGGGACCGGCAGCCATGCGCCGCAGCGCCAGCGTGCTCGCACTATCGGTGGCAGTTGTAACCGGCGTGGCCGGGCTGGCCGCCGCAGCCGTCGCTAGCCGGCCTCAGCCGAGGATCGTGCGGCTGACCATTCGCGCGATCGACCGGAACGGACGACCCGAGCAGATCGTGACCGGCAACTTCGACGGCTACGGCCTGAGACGCGTGCAAGGCGGCCTCGTCTCGGGCGCTAACTACCTCGGTGTCGGGCGATACGCCATTGCTGTCGAAGTGCCGACCCTTAATTCGGATGGCAACGACATCGCGAACACGCTGATCGCCCAGAACGTCAATGTTCAGCACAACATGACGCTGACGCTTAGAGCTTGCCGACTATCAACGCGCTGATTTGATCTCCTCGGGGGGCACCGGGATGCCCGCGTCGGCTGCGTACTGGACAAGGTCGGTGCGGCTGGTGAGCTGGATGCCTGCTGGCTCGATGTGGTGGCCGGTGATGGCGAGCAGCGGCTTGGTCTGCCGGATGACGTTGTTGATGGTTGTGGTGGTGACCTGGAACAGGCTGGCGAGAACTGGGCCGGGCAGGGAGAAGCGCAGGGCCAGCACAGTGATCACGGTCCGGTCGTCGGGGGTGAGGACGGCTTTGCGCTCGGTTCCTGCCGCGACGCGCCTGGTGCCGCCGCGCCGCTGGTGCAGCCCGGCTTCGCGCTGGGCGTGGCGGGCGACGGCGAGGCTGCTGGTCAGCGCGTCCCGTTGCGGGGCGGTCAGCCCGGTGAGGCCCGGGGTTTCCAGCCAGGTGAGATCGCGCCGTGGGTGCGGACCTCGGCGGGCTCGCCCTTGGGGTGCCACTCCCGGCCGCCGTTCTTAAACGGCCCCACTAGTTCCTTCTTCTTGGTGTCCACGCTGACGACCGGGTCGTTGCTGCCCAGATGCGCCTTGACCTGCTCGCTGATGTAACGGAACTGAGCGTCCCGGTCCGGGTGCTGCTTGCCCTCGAGGGTCTTGGCGCCTGCTTGCAGGCTGAAGCCCTCCTCGCGCAGCAAGTCAGCGACCGTATCGGCGCTGACCCGGTGCCCCTGCCCGGTCAGCTCGGCTGCCAGCGCGCGCGTGGATTTCGTGGTCCACCGCAACGGCGACATCGGATCACCGCGCATATCCGGTTCCACCAGCGCCAGCAGCGCGGGCAAAAGACCCCGGTCGAGGTCAGCCGCACGCTTGCGGCCGCCGCCCGGCCGGCGCGCCCGGCCCAGCGGATCTTCCCCCGATTCCAGCTCAGCGACCCCGCGGGAGACAGTGCCCTCCCGCATCCCCGCTGCCTGGGCGACTACCCGGATGCCGCCGTGTCCCAGCGCACGGGCCTCCGCTCCTGCCAGCAGCCGCCGCTGCCGCTCATCCAGATGCGGGAACAGCGCCTCGAACTTCCCGGCCAGCGCCTGCTGAACCTCCACCGCAATGCGCATACCACAGAAGCGTAGATCAAAGACAGAAACGACGCTTTATTTAGCCGCAAGCTCTTAGCGCGCGGCACAGCGTGCCGGTACAGGTCTCGCTCAATGGCGTGCAACTGGACAGCGTCATGGGCAACGTCTGCGCTAACACCGGGCCGGACTCGTTCGGCGTGCTTCAGGTGCTCACCGACGCCGTGCAGGCTCCTCCCCCGCTGTACATCGACCCGTACCGGTCGAAGACACTCAGGTTCGTTTACCAGGCGGTCTCCGTCTCAGCCGGCGGCACTCAGTACAACCTGGCGGGATCGTTCGCCGGGCTGCCGGCCAGGCCGTCGGCCAGCTTCACCATCAGCAGGCCTGGCGAAGGTCAGCTTGCAGGTAACGGCAGGCGCGGTGCGCCCATGGCGCGGAAATGCGGGATTTTCTTCTTCTCGCCGGGCGGGCAGGCGTGCGGGGCCACCCAGACCAACCCGCAGTCCGCGGGTACTAGATCCGTCCGCCACAACCGAGTACTTCAGCCCGGGCACCTGGCGGCCGACATATATTCCGGCAGATCCCGACACGGGCTCGGCCGGTGACACCCTTACCCAGACCTATGCGGCTGGCCGGAGCTATAGCACCGCCTTCTACGGCGCGGCCTGGGGACCTGGATTACTCCGCCGCGTATCTATCCGGTTACCGGAGTGGGACGTCATCATGGGCATTCAAGTGCCGCTGAGCAACCTGTTCGACGATCCTGCAGGCAACGTGAACGACACCGATGCGCGCGCCGTCAGTTAGCGTCCAGCACGCGGACGGACACTGGCCCTGCTGGACCTACGCTCCCTCGCCGGACCGCCGGTACTAGCGGGTAGCTTCGCCATTCGGGCTGGTACGCGGTCGCGATCGACGCCACCCGGCGTCCGGCGCACCGCCTCCAGCTTCTGTCGCCGCAGGTAACCGTCCGCTGGCACTTCCACGCTTCTTGTCCGGCCCTGCCGAGCTGTTGCCAGCTCAGCTACACGCAGTACCAGGTCGGCGGCCTCAGCCTGGACAACCAGGCGGCACCGGGAGCGCGAACCACGATCAGGGTATTCGTTGAGGGACGGTACGGTGCAGCCAATGACGGGCGCGCCTGGCGGGAAGTCAAGGTGCAGGTTTCCTTCAACGGCGGCCTTAGCTGGAAAGCGCTCAGGCTGGAGCGCCGGGGCCGGAACTGGACCCTGAGGTTCCGCGAGCCCTACGACGGCAACGTGTCGCTGCGATCGACCGTGGTCAGCGTCCAAGGCGACAGCACAGTGCAGACCATCTACGACGCCTACGGCATCGGCTGACGCCTAGCCGCGGGTGTCGCCGCCGAACCGCTCGTCCACTTGCGCGGCGGTGAGTCCGAAGTCTGCCAGTGAGTACCGGTGCGCGGGCCTGCCGGTGCTGCTGCCCGCCTGCGCGTGCAGATTGCGGATCGCCGCAGCCGCGGCGCCGCTGTAGTCCAGGCCGAAATGCTCGTACACCGACTCCACGGTGCCGATCGGGTCCGCGGTGAAGTCGCTGTAGTCGACGTCCAGGAACTGCGCCGGACTGTACTTCGCCCTGGCGGCCCTGAACTCCGCTAGCCCGCGGGCCCACAGCTCAAGCTGGTCCGCCCCGATGACCTTCGCCGCGGAACGTGTTCGACCAGCCGTCGGTGGCGTGCGCGGCCAGCGAGCACATGGACCCGACAACCGTGCGAGGTTCGCGGTGGGTCTGGATGACGAGCGCGTCCGGGTAGACCGACATGATCGCGTCAAGGGCGAACAGGTGGCTAGGGTTTTTCAGCACCCACCGGCGGCCGCGATCGTTCAGCCCGATTAGCTGCAGGTTCCGCCGGTGCCTGCGGAACGGCCCGGTCCAGTCCTGCTGCGCCAGCCAGGCCGAGTACGTCGGCAAGTGCGCCAGGCACTCGTACGACACCGAGCGCAGCGTCTGGCGCAGCAACTGCCAGCACTCCTCGACCGTGTCCGCAGCGATGTAATGCACGCCCATGAACTCGGGATGCTCGATGTGATGCTGCTGGTATCCGGCCTGGATGTGCTGGAAGGCAGGGTCGGCCGCCCAGCTGTCCCGCGGCGGGCGCGGCTGCGGAAGCTCAGCCAGCCACAGTTCCAGGCCCTGGTGACGCGGATCAGCCGCGAGTAGCCGGTGCAGCGCGGTCGTCCCGCTCCTCGGCAACCCGGTCACGAAGATCGGCCGGTCGATAGCGACCTCGGCGTGCTGCGGGTGCGCGGCCCAGGCAGCGTTGGCGATCAGCCGGGCGCTGAGCGCGCTGCGGAGTCCGACGCGGGCCACCTTCTGACCGAACTGGGTGAGATCCGCGTCGCGGGCATACGACTCCAGGATCACCGCGAGGCCGTCGGTGTAGTCGTCCTCCCCGAAGTCAGTCAGCCCGGTCAGCCGGGACGCGGACTCGTGCAGGTCTGCGACCGTGCCGACCCCTTCTCGGCTGCTCGGCATGCGTCAGTGGTGGTACTCGCCGCAGTTGACGTCAAGGCACTGGCCGGTAATCGCGCGCGCCAGCGGTGAGGCGAGGAAGAGCACGGCATCGGCAATCTCGTCCGGCTCGGGCAGCCGCCCGAGGTCGATGCTCGCCGCTGTTTCCTGATAGATCTGATCGGCGTCGACGCCGCGCTTCTTGGCCAGGTAGTTGAAGTACCACTTCAGCGACTCGCCCCAGATATGGCCGGGGGCCACCGAATTGACCCGGATACCCTGCGGGCCGAGTTCGGTGGCCAGGCTCTGCGCCATCGCGAGCAGCGCCGACTTCGCCATCTTGTACGGGCCCATGGTGCGCTGGGAGAACCTCACGACCATCGAGTTGACGATCACGACAGCGCCCTGGCTGGCAGCAAGCGCCGGAATGAACAGCCTGGTCATCCGGAGCGCGGAGATCACGTTGTTGCTGAAGCCAGCCTGCACCGCGTCTAGGTCGACCTTGCCGAGATCAGCGATGGGCGGCATCACCAGCGCGTTGTGGACGAGCGCGTCGACCCGGCCGAACTCCTCCACCGCCGTAGCTGCGAGCCGCTGCGCGTCTCCCTCGACCGTCATGTCGGTAGGCACCACCAGCGCCCGGCGGCCGAGTTCCTTGATCTCTGCGGCGACTTCCTCGAGCCTGGACGCGGTTCGCGCGGCGAGCACGACGTCAGCGCCGGCCGCCGCGCCACGTACCGCGATCTGGCGGCCGAGGTCAGGGCCGACCCCGGACACGACGAGCACTTTGTCCTGCAGGTACATCACGGCTCCCGAGCTTGATCACGACGACTTCGTCGTCGCTGCGACGACTTTATTTACGTCCTGAGCCCTCATCAGCCCACCATGCGGTTAGCAACCGCCGCTTGCCGCGCCGCGATGCGGGCACGGTACTCCTCAGGGCTGCCCTTCGACTCGTCGTGGTGCGGCAGCAGTTCGGCCAGCCGGTCGAACTGCACCACCTCGACCCGCGGCCCGTCGGAGTCCGTGAGATCCCTGGTGAGGCGCTGCCAGCGGATCTGCACGTAACCCCGGGTCCGGCCAGTGAGCTCGAGCCAGTTCGCCAGGCCCGGGTCGCGCTCGGTGATCACGAACCGCAGCATCCCGTCCGGGTCGGCGCGCGCCTGGTCCGCGGTGAGGCTGGTCTGGTGGTTGATGTAGTCGAGCGAGATGTACCACTCGCTGCCCAGCTGAACGCCCTGGTACGGGGCGACCTCACGGCCGGCGGCAGGCACGGTCACGATCATGGCCTGGTCGGGGCTGAGATCGAAGTGACCGGCCGAGGAGAACTGGGTGGCCAGCCCGCCCGGCGTCCGCCGCGGCGGTGTCATCGTGTTGACCGGCTCCTTCAGGTAGAACCACTCCGGGAAGGCCAGAAACGTCCGCAACCGGGACAGCAGGATTTTGCCCGCGACCCGGTAGCGCTTGGCCAGCAGGGCCTCGTCTGGCGCCTCAGGCGCGACACCGATCTTGTCCGCGCGCTGGATTCGCAGCGTGCCGCGCCGCTCGTTCGCCCAGTCGCTGTAGACCTCCCGGACCGCAAGCATCGCCGATCCTGGCGCGAGCGTGACGTAGTTGTCAGGCGCGTCCGGCCTCCCGGGCCCGAAGCGCACCTCGAACGAGCCGTCCGCGGCGATCTGCAAGCTGCGGTCGTCGAACGCGGTCAGGCTGTCAGGCACCTCGGCAGGCGAATAATCGCCGTTGAGCACCTGGAAACTCAGGTCTGTCGTCGTGCCCCGCCACCCGGTGACGATGTACTCAGCATCGTCGCGCAGGTACGCGTGCAAGTAGAGAGTGTCCGGGTTGTCCAGGCCCATCTTGGTGTACGGGCCGGTTGACTGGACGAAGTACGGGAAGTCGCGCTGGTATGCCCAGGCCAGGTGCAGCGACGCCTGAATGCTGCCGGCCAGGTAGTCATATCCCTCAGCCAGGTCCTGATCGGTTCGGACGTGCGGCGCACCGGCGATGATTTTCTCGGCCTCGGCTACCGCCTCAGCGAACGACTGGGTGAGCAAGGCGACCTTTCCCGTATCAGGCGGGCCGGCTGGGTCCGGGTCGGCGACACTGGCGACCCGGCATACGAACCGGCCCGACCAAACCTAGAACACGTTCTAGAAACCGTCAATGACCTGGCCCGGAGGGAGCGCCGATCACTGCTGCCGCGAGCGCAAGACCTCGCCGCCAGCAGTCAACTCCGCGGACCAGCGCGACCTCGCTCAACTGGCCGGTTTCGGCGCCCACATGTTGTCGGTGAAGCGCAGCGACGGGCTGTCGTCAAGCGAATTCATGGTCTCGTAGATCCGCTGATAGCCGGTGTGCGAAATCCGCCACTTGCCATCCGCGCCCCGCTCGTAACTGTCTTCGTAGAACGCGGCCCCCTTGATCAGGACACGGTGCTTGGTGGCGATAACGGTGTCCTCGAACGACCACGTTCCCGTTGCCTTGTCGCCTTCGATTTTGATCTCTGGCTGACCGCACCGGTGAACAGTGATGATCTCCGGTCCGAGACTGTCCCGCAGGTACGTGACGATCTCGTCGCGGCCGCGCAGGTTGAGCGGCCGGCCCGCCGCATGCGTCCCGTAGTCGGCGCTGGCGTCCGCAGTGAAGACGTCCACGATCTCGTCCCACAGCTTCAGGTCGACGCAGCGCAGGTAGCGGTACTTCACCTGGCGGATCTCTTCCAGCGCAACTAGGTCCATGTCATCCAGCTTTCAGATCTGCTTGACTTCCAACTGCAAACAAGAACATGTTCTACTCCGGGCGGTCAACCCGTGCCCGCCCGCTTGTCAGCCGGCCGTAGGACCGATGATTTTCGCCGGAGGTAACGTGCGCTTCTGCTACGCCGAGTCGATGACAGACCCGTTGTTCTACGCGCCGCTGGCCGCTGCGGCGGAGGACGCTGGATACGACTCGATGGTGATCCCGGACAGCATCTGCTACCCGGCGCAATCGGACAGCGTGTACCCGTTCAACCCGGACGGCACCCGGGAGTTCCTCGAGGACAAGCCGTTCCTCGAGCCGTTCTCGCTCATCCCGTTCCTCGCGGCCACTACCAGCCGGCTGCGGTTCATCACGTTCGTGCTCAAGCTTCCGGTGCGCCACCCGGTCCTGGTCGCGAAGCAGGTCACCTCGACCGCGGTGCTGACTGGCAACCGCCTCGTGCTGGGCGTCGGGTCCAGTCCGTGGCGCGAGGATTACGAGGTGCTCGGCGTGCCGTGGCAGCGCCGCGGACAGCGGATGGATGAGTCACTTGCCATCCTGCGCGGCCTGTCGGCAGGCGGGTACTTCGAGTTCCACGGCGAGATCTTCGACATTCCGTCCATCAAGCTCGCGCCCGTGCCGAGCGCGCCGGTGCCGGTGCTCATCGGCGGCCACGGCGAGGCCGCGCTGCGGCGGGCCGCGGCAGCGGGCGACGGCTGGCTGCACGGCGGGGGCAATCCCGCCGACCTGCCCGGACTGCTGGACCGGCTGGCCGCTATGCGAGCTGAGTACGGGACGGCTGACCGGCCGTTCGAAGTGCACGTGATCTCGGCTGAGGCCTACTCGCCAGACGGCATCAAGCGCCTCGAAGATCAAGGCGTGACCGAGGTGATCGTCGGTTTCCGCTGGCCATACCACACTGGCCCGGATACTCAGCCGCTGCAGCCCAAGCTCGACAACCTGCGCAGATACGCCGACGACGTGATCGGCAGGTCGCGCTAGATTCCGCGGTCCGGCCTTGATCGGGGAGAATGCGAGGAATGGACGCTCAGCCAGTCAACCTGCAAGCAGCACTCAGCTCCTTCGACGAGATCTACAGCCCGCGCATCGTGACCCGGATGAACGACTACGACGTGCGCATCGCGCATGCCAAGGGCGAGCACGTCTGGCACGTGCACGAAGACACCGACGAGTTCTTCCTGGTGCTCGACGGCCAGTTCGACATCGCGCTGCGTGAGGGCGGCGCCGAGCGTGTGATCAGTCTCCGCCAGGGCGACGTGTTCGTGGTGCCGAAGGGAACCGAGCACAAGCCGTCCTCCCCCGGCGGCTCGATCCTGATGTTCGAGCCGACGGGAACGATGACGACTGGCGACCGGCACGACGGCGACATCCCCGCGCACGTGCGCAGCACCACTGGCCGGGACCTCTAGTTAGCGAGGCCGGTCACTAGCTCGCTCACCAGCTCCCTTGGCAGGCCGTGCGTCTCGTACAGGAACTCGTAGTCGTCCTCGGTCAGCTGCCCGGACGGGTACAGCCGGGACAGCAGCGATCGGCCGCGCCGCACGAGTTCGCCGAACTTGCGCTCCTCGGACAGCAGCACGTCGGCCACCACGGACGGCTGGACCGCCACGCCGAACCGCTCGCCGGTGTCTGTCACCAGGTCTGGCGGCAGATCACCGAGCGTCTCCGGGCTCTCCCCGCCGGTCCACAGCCCCGGCTGGCCACCTCCGTTCCCGCTCCACAGTTCTGTGAGGGAACGTCTGACGAGCCGGCGCAGCACGTAGCCGCGGCCGGAGTTGGACGGCCGGATGCCGTCCGCGATCACCGCGATCGACGACCGCAGGTGGTCGGACAGGACCCGCAGTGAGCGCTCGCCGGGCTGCCACAAGCCGGTCAGCGCCGTGAGCCATGGCGTGAACAAGTCTGTTTCGTACACCGAGCCGACCCGCTGGGAGACCATGAGCAGCCGTTCCAGTCCCATACCGGTGTCGACAACCTGCTGAGGCAATGGTGACAAGCTGCCATCCGGGTGCCGGTAGTAGCGCATCGTGACGTGATTCCACAACTCCATCCAGCGCGGTTCAGTGCTCGGCCGGCCGGACGGCGGCCCGTCGTCAGTCCAGACGAAGATCTCAGAGTCCGGCCCGCACGGCCCGGTCGGCCCGTTGGACCACCAGTTGTCCCCGGTGCCCGGTTCGCCGCCGGACAGCAGTTCGACCGGGAGCCCCAGTTCGCCCCAGGTTTCCAGCGCCTCGGTGTCCGGCCCGAGGAGGTCATCGCCGCCGAAGACGGTCGCATGCAATAGCTCCGGTTTCAGCCCGAAGTGATCGCAGATGAGCTCCATGCCCCAGTGCAGGCTCTGCGGGCCGTCGATAGTCGCCGAGTGACCACGAGCCCAGCATCTGGAACGCAGTCAGGTGCGTGTTGTCGCCAACCTCCTCGAGGTCGGTCGTCCGGAGGCAACGCTGGATGCCGGTCAGCCGCCGGCCGAGCGGATGCGGCTCGCCCGCCAGGTAGGGCGTGAGCGGGTGCATGCCCGCAGAGGTGAACAGGACGGGGTCGCCCGGCTGCGGCACCAGCGTGCTGCCGTCAAGCAGCCGGTGCCCGCGACTTCGGAAGAATTCGGTGAACTCCGAGACGGTTTCGGTGGTGTTCATGGCAATTGCGCCTCTCGTGTCTTGGCGCCGCGAATCAAGCTGCCGACGAAGCCACTGAGCAGGCGAACTGATCACGAAGCGCCGGCGAGCCGTTCGCGGCCGCCAGCGGATGGGAAGAATCAGGCAGCGGCAACCGGCGAGCTGCTAGCTCGCGCGGCCGCGCTGGTGCGCACTCCAGAAGTGCGCGGATAGCTGATCTTCACGCCCGCAACTGTAGCCGGGACACCGACGCTGAGCACACCGCATTTTCTGCTTCCTCCCCGGCAGCGCCGCCTGACCTGAAGGGATCCGCGAAGAATGAAGCCGTTCCTGATCGCCACTCTGGCCGCGATAGGTGCCGCGACCTGCGCGTGCTCCAGTGCCAAGCCCGCGGCCCAGCCGGCGCACACGGTCACCGTCACTGCCAACGCAGCGGCGAGCCGGTCGATGGCGCCGACGTCAACCCCGTCGCCCTCGACGTCTCCAGCTGCCGCGAACTGCGTGACCAAGAATCTGAGCGTCTCGACGGGATCGCCACAGGGTTACGCCAGCGGGCTGCAGCTCACGATCGCGTTCAAGAACACCGGCACCGCTCCGTGCACGATGGACGGCTACCCCACAGTCACTCAGGCCACAGGCACGGCGGGCGCCAGCGTCGGCCTGCCAGCCAAGCCGAACTCAGCGGCGCCCCGCACGACTGTGACGCTGCCGCCCAATGGCGTCGCCAGCGCACGGCTGCAGATCGCCGATTCGGCGAACTATCCGGCCGCGACCTGCAAACAGGTCAAAGCGGGCTCGCTCGCTATCGTGCCGCCGAGCGAGAAGACCGCATTGCACATCGCGTTCGGCTCGACCGCCTGCCACGGAACTGCCCAGATCATGACGGTAACGCCGGTGCAGCAGGGCAGCGGCGGCTGATCGCTGCAGTGCGTGTTCAGAGCAATGCGAGCAGCCGCTCGGCCTGACGCCGCTGGCTGCCAGGAGGGTTGCGCGAGCTCGCGTCACCACCCGGCTGGAGGTGCAGCAGCCAGAACAACGCCGCCAGCCGCCGGCAGTCGGCCAGCCGGGAGCGTTCGGCCGCGGTCAGGTCGAACGCGCGGATGAACGAGTTGCCGTCGAGATTGCTGTCGCTCCAGGCCGATAGATGCTCGACCAGATCCGCGAGTTCGAATGCACGGTCGCTCAGGCCGGAATCCTCGAAGTCGACAATCCGGACCCGCTGGCCGTCCCAGAGGAAATTGGCGAGATTGGCATCGCCCTGTCCGAATACCGGCGACAGCCCTGGCGAGCCTCCCCCGCTGCCAGGGTCCGGGAAGCTGCCGTGGCCCGCCAGCCGTCCGCTCTCGTCAACGGCCCAGGACAGCCAGCTCAGCCCGGACGAGTAAGCGGCCCGGACGACCTGGTCGTCAGCCGAGGTCGTGAGCTCGGGCCGCAAGCTGCCGGACCACACGGACCAGCTGGGCCTCGTTTCCTGCCTCGCCCGGCAGCGCGGTCACCCGGCTCACCGGCACCGATTGCCACAGCTGCCCGACCGCACGGACCAGCGCCGACTCCTGCTCCGGGGTTAGCGGCTGTCCGCCCAGCGGGCCGCCCGGCAGCAGCGACATCTCGATGACCGGCAGATCAGCTGCGAGGTCGGCCAGGATCGGCTGGGGCGCGAGACCAGGCGCGTGCTCGGCCAGCAGCGTCAGCGCCCGCCATTCGCGTTCCGGCTCGCTACGCGCAGCGTCGATGAAACGCTTGACGACGACGCGCCGGGCCGGGTCGATGCTGATCTGGTGCGTCAGCACGCGACGTCAACCGACCTGCTCCGGCTGCGCCGCTGTGCTGCCAGCCGACTGGCCGGGCCACGGCTGGTCGACTTCGACCGGCAGGCTGTAGTCGATCCCGTCCACGCCGAAGCCGTAGAGGCGCCAGAACTGCGTCTTGAACCACTGCGTGTCGGCCAGCCCGCCGATCAGGTCCTCGCTGCTGGCGTCCCACCGTTCGTACAGCGCCGCCTGGGTGGCGGCGGCCAGTTCCCAGTCATCCAGCCGGAGCCTGCCGCTGCTATCGAGTCTCCGCATCTGGCTGGCCGGCCAGGTAGTCCCATAGCCGGACCGACTGGCGCATCGCAGACTCGGCAGCCTCGCCTGCTACTGCGCGGAGCAGGCTCAGGTACAGCGAGATGCCGGGGATCGCCAGCGAGGACATCGTCACAGCCGCGCAGTTGACTGAGGTCAGGGCCGTGCCGCCAGGCCCGGCAAGCACGCCGGCAGTCAGCTGGCCAGCAGTGGCTTCGAGGTGATCCTTGGCCCGGCCGATCGTCCCCTGGCGGTAGATCGGCGCGGTCAGCCCGGAGCCCACGTAGGTCAGCGCAACCGTCTGGAAGCCTGGCGCAAGCAGCCCGCGCGCGGTCAGGTCTGCTACCCAGTCCGCCCAGTCCTCCCCGCCCATGACCTTGACGGTGGCCTCGAGTCTCCTCGTCGGTCGCGGGCGCCAGCGTCGACCTCACGCAGCACGACTCCGTCGGCGAACGCCACGTTCCTGGCGCTGTAGGCAGCGCCGATCGGCTTCACCGCGGCGTGATAGACGGTGCCGGTCCGCGGGTCGGTTCGCCGCGGCGCCGCGACACTGTAGATCAGTACGTCGAGCGGGCCGAGAGCGACGGCGACGCGGTCAAGCACCTCGGCTCTGAAGGCCGGGTCGAAGCAGTCCCCGTTGATTGCCTCGAACGACAGGCCTGCAGCCGCCGCCAGCCTGGCCAGCGCGGCGGTCCGGTACCAGCCAGCAGATGCCGAGCGACGCGTGGTCGCAGGGCGCTCGTAGCAGACCCCGATGGTCCGTGCGGCGTGGCCGAAAAGCCCGGCTGCGACAGCGGCCAGCCCGTAGCCGCCGCTGCAGCCGATCACTAGCGCGGCCGGACCGCGCTCGTGCTGGCTACCCACCGGCGCGGCGGCGGGTGCGGCCACTTCCGCGACCATCTCCTCGACGGTTCGCGCGCAGCCGTCGCGGATGCGAGTCAAGGAACAGGAAGCCCATGCCTTCCGGGCGCAGAACTCGCGTGACCATGGTGCAATCTAATCCTCGGGTGCCCCTGAATGCTCGCTTAGCCGTCGAGCATGCGACTCCCTGCCGGTTTCAAGGGTTCCGGCGCCTGCTATGGGCGCTTTGTCCCCGGCAAACCAGCAGGGAGTTGCTTGTCGCGGATCCCGGCAGTCCGCCTATTGCGGGGCTCTCGCCGATCCGTCCGGCAGGGCGGCCGGCTCGGAGCCGTTCTGCTCCGGGTCGAACAGCGTGACCTCGTTGCCGACCGGGCTAGACAAGCCCTTCTTCACCGACTCCAGGATCGTCAGGCCCTGGCTCACCAGGCCCGCGGCGATCTCGCCGAGCCCGTCGGCTCCGTTGAGCACGCTGACGTTCGCGCCGGCCAGTCCGGCGCGCGGCCTCCTTGACGATCATCGGCAGCTGCTCGATCAGCATCCGGTCCAGCGCGATGCGGTTGTTCGACGCCGCCGCCGCTGCCTGCAGCCGGACCCTCGCAGCGTCGGCCTCGGCCAGCACCCTGACCTTCTCCGCCTCGGCCTCGGCGGGCTTGATCACCTCGGCGACCAGCTGGCGCTGGCGCAGCTCAGCCTGCCGGTGCGCCAGCTCGGTCTGCGCCGACAGCACGCCCATCGTCGCCTGGGCCTGCGCCAGCGGCCCCGACTGGGCGGCTTCCGCCTGAGCCTTGTCCACCTCAGCCTTGTACTGCGCCTGCACGACCATGGTCTGCCGCTGGTACTCGGCCTGCTTGCGCTGCGACTCCTGCTGTGCCTCGGCGGCCGCCTGGTTGGCCTGCGCCTGGGCGATCTGCGCCTGGCGCTGGATGGCGGCGTTGTGCGGGGCGGCCATCGCGTCGATGTAGCCGCTGTTCATGTCGTCGATGGACTGGATCTGGAGCGAGTCCACGGTCAGGCCGATCTTGGCCATCTCCGCCTTCGAGCCGTCGAGTACCTCGGTGGCCAGCTTCTGCCGCTCGGTGACGATCTCCTCGACGGTCATCGAGCCGATGATGGAGCGCAGGTGGCCTGCGAAGATCCGGCCGGTCAGAGTCGACATCTGGTCCTGGTCGGACAGGAACCGCTGCCCGGCGTTGACGATGCTCTCGTCGTCGTTGCCGACCTTGAACGCGATGACGGCCCGGACGTTCAGCGAGATGCCCTGCTTGGTGACGCAGGTCTCGGAGACCTCGGACTCGCACATGGACAGAGTGAGGTAGCGGGCCTTGCGGAAGAACGGCGTCACGAAGGTCCCGTGCCCGACCACGACCTTGAACGGCGCGCCGCTCCGGCGCGAGCGGCCACCCGAGATCAGCATCGCCTCGTCCGGCGCAGGCACCCGGTAACCGAACATCTCTCTCATCTCCAGTTTTGACCCCGTGCCGGCCACTGTGCCGGCTTATCCCAGTATGTTCCTGTGCCGGAGCTACTCGGACCTGTCTTCGCCGAATTCCTCGAGCGGGTCGGTCCACGGGCTGACATCGACTGCGCGATGGCCGCGGGACTCGATGACCAGCACCGTGGCGCCCCTCGGCAGCGGCTCAGGTGACCAGGCAATGAGCGCTTCCGAGCCGCCCCGGACGCTGACCAGACCTCGCCCGGGCCCGCTTGGCCGCGGGTGGCGACGGTGAGCTTGCCGATGCAGCCGATGAGCGCCTCGTCACGTACCATTCGGACCTGCCTGCCGGCCTCTGAGGTTTCGCGCGACGCACTCATTATCGTCGCGGAAGTGATCGGCCAGGACCGCCACGTTTCCGGCAAGAAGTCACTCTCGCCGGACGGGAATAGTGCTGCCTGCGGAGGGGTTCTACTACCCGTCGGTGCGCTGTGTCCCCCGGGCCGCAACTACCGCCTTCGCGGAATACCGTCCGGCTGGAGCCGCGATGTGCCACTCGCCGAGAGGCGACCTCGCACCGGCACGGCACGCCCTCGCGAGCATTTGCTCCGGGGGCGTCGTCATTCGGCGAAGCACGCCGGACCGCACCCGGGCCGCGGCGAGCTGGCGGCGCAGCACAGCGGGCGCCTCGGTGAGCGAGGGCCCGTACCAGGTCAGATGTCGCCCGCTGACCAGCGCGGTCCGGCTGCCGGGGAACGTCTCCGGGCCGTCCGAGGCGGTGAACCGGTACGGCTCGTCCGGCAGCACGACCAGGTCAGCTGGCGCGCTGCGCAGCTCAGCGATGTCGATCCTCGGGTACCGGTCCTGGTGACCGGCGTACAGGTTGCTGACGCCGAGCCTGGCCAGCAGGTCACCGGCGAAGGTGTCCCGGCCGAGGACCATCCACGGGCGCCGCCAGATCGGCACCACGGCGGCCAGGCTCCCGCCGCGCCGTGGCGTCTACCGAAGGCGGATGCTGCCAGGCCTGCTGCGCGGCATCCAGCCAGGCCGGCCTGGACTGCCTGCACGCCAGCGTGATCATCCGCCGCAGCGAGGTCAGCGCCTCGGGCAGGTCGCGAATCCTGGTGACCCAGACAGCCTGCCCGCCGAGCGCAGCGCGTCGAGGTCGGGCAGCCTGTTCTCCTCCTCGTTGGCCAGCACGACGTCCGGCCGCAGCGCCACAATCCTGGCGATGTCCGGGTTCTTGGTGCCGCCGATCCTGGTCACCGCCAGGTCGGCCGGATGCGTGCACCAGTCGGTAGCGCCGACCGAGCAGGCCGGGTGCGCAAGCAGCCACCGTCTCGGTCAGCGACGGGACAAGCGACACGACGCGCCTGATCACCGGCCGCAGCGCTACGGGTAGTCCGAGGTCGTCGGGCAACTCGCCGCCAGGGCGCCTGGCCTAGCTCGCCCATCTCGCCCCCAGACCCGGCGGTCCCCGTCGATCGCCGTCGATCGCCCCCCATTCTGACCGCATTCGCGGGGCGATACCAGCCTCCAGCGGGCTGAGCTTGCTCGCATACCCTGGTTCTTCGGCCTCGCTGACCCCCGCGCGACGCTGCTGTGGCTGCGAAGCCCTGACCGCCAAGGAAGGCTCCTGATTCGATGACCGACGCCGTGCCGCAGCCGTCGTAGCCAGCCTCGACGACCCGTTCGCCCAGCTGACCGGCCCGCTCGCGGACACCAGGAAGCTGCACTTCGAAGTGGCGTACTCGAGCCGAGCTCACGCCGCACATGCAGCGCCTGGAGCTGACCGCTGCCGAGCTGGATGGCTTCAGCTACATGCCCGGGCCAGGACGTCATGCTGCTGGTGGCAGCTGACGGGCGGCAGGCCGGTCAGGCGCCGTTACACGATCCGGTGCTTCGACCCGGCGCGACCGGCTGCTGACCATCGACGTCGTCCTGCACGGCGACGGCCCTGGCGAGCGCTGGGTGCGCTCGGCCAAGCCCGGCGACCGGATCGAGGGCATCGGCCCGCGCGGCAAGGTGTTCCCGAACCCGGAGGCCGACTGGCATCTGTTCATGGGGGACGAGGCCGCGCTGCCGGCAATCCTGGCGATGGCTGAGTCGCTGCCAGGCGACGCGGAGGCAACACTGGTGCTAGAGGTCCCTGAGGCTGCCGACGAGCAGGAGTTCTCGGCTGCCGCGGCGGACCAGGGTCAGCTGGTTGCACCGGCTCGGCCGGCCGGCCGGCGATCCGGCCACCTCGCTGCTGGCGGCCGAGGCCGCCGAGGTCGAGCTTCTGCCCGGCCGCGGGCACGCTTACCTGCTCGGCGAGGCGTCCGTCGTGCTGGCGCATGCGCGAGCGGCTGGCCTCTCGCGGGCTGCCGCAGGACCAGATGTCGCCGAAGGCCTACTGGGGCCGGGGTCGCGCAAATGCGGGTCACGGCGAGCCGGCCAAGGATGCCTGACGCCATTATCCGGGCCAGGTAACGGCCGTTCTTTCGCAATAGGCACGATGCTGCTCCATAATGGGAAGCTGCTCCATAGTGAGGGCACCAGCCGCCCGCTGCGCTGCCGGAAAGGAGCGCTTCGGTGGCATCCGCAGTGGCGGCAGAGGTCTCAGCGGTGCTGGCCAACACCTCGACCCGGACGCTCATGCTCGGGATCGACAAGACTGGCCGCATCCGCCAGCATGACCGCGGCGCCGGCGACGTGCTGTCCGGCGGAGCCCGGCGCGCTGATCGGCACCGAACTCGGCACGCTGCTCGCCGTGCCCGACGGGCCTGGCCGCGGCTACCTTGCAGTCACTGATCGACGGCGCGTGCTCTAACCGCGAGGGCACGACCGTGCTGTCGTTCCGCACCGCCAACGGCGCGACCGCCGACGCGGTAGTCAGCGTCCAGCCGATCAGGTCGACCGATCCCGAGCTTGCCGCTCAGGTGATCATGCGGATCGCGCCGCCGGTGCAGGAGCGATTTCTCGACCCAGCGGTAATGCGGCACGTGATGGTGGACGGCGCGGTGAGGCGGATCGGCGGCGCGCTGGACATCGACCAGATGGCGCCGGAGCTGATCAACATCATCGTGCCGCACTTCTGCAACGCGGCCGGCCTGGTGGTGCTGGAGAGCCTGGTCGGCGAGGACGAGTTCCCGTCCGAGTCGCTCGACGGGACGGAACTGGTCCGGCGGCTCGCGGTGGCCCACGACGATGGCGACGCTGCCTGGGACGCGGCGTTCCCGACCGGCGAGATCCTGCGCTACCCGCCCGGTACGCCGTACACCAGGTGCATGGACTCAGGCCGCCCGGTCTGCGAGGTCATGGGCCGCGAGAGCGCCGAGTCGATGGCTGCCGCCTGGATCCGGCGCCCGGTCGCCGATCTGCTGTCCGGCGTCTCGATGCTGCTGCTGCCGCTGATCGCCAGAGACGTGATGCTCGGCTTCTTCGTCTGCGTCCGGCGCGTCGGGTTCCGGCGGTTCGATGCCTACGACATCGAGATCGGGATGGAGTTCGCTGCCCGTGCCGCGATCTTCATGGACAACGCCCAGCGATACAGCCGGGAGCGAGCTACCGCGCTGACTCTCCAGCGCAGCATGCTGCCGACCGGGCTGTCGGCGCCGTCATCGGTCGAGGTCAGGCACCGCTACCTGCCCGGTAGCAAGCTCATCGAGGTCGGCGGCGACTGGTATGAGTCGATCGCGCTGCCAGGCGGGCGAGTCGCTCTGGTCGTCGGCGACGTCGCCGGTCACGGCGTGCGGGCCGCGGTCACCATGGGACGGCTGCGCACCGCGATTCACACGCTGGCGATGCTCGAGTTGCCGCCTGCCGAGACACTGCAGCAGCTGAACGAGCTGATGCAGGAACTCGGTGTCCGCGAGCCGCACTTCGCCACCTGCGTGTACGCGATCTTCGACGCAGTGTCCGGGACCTGCGAGGTGGCCTCGGCCGGCCATTTGCCGCCGCTGCTGGTACGGCCGGACGGCACCAACGAACTGCTCGACGTGCTGCCCGCGCCGCCGCTCGGAGTCGGCACCGGCCTGATCCAGAGCCGCGTGCTCGACATCGAGGACGGCAGCTTGCTCGTGCTGTACACCGACGGGCTGGTCGAGAAGCGGACCAGGGACATCGACGAGGGCCTCGATCGACTGCGGGACATCTTCGGGCCGGGCTCGGCCGAGCAGCCGCTCGAGGACCTGTGCCGGGCCACGCTGGCAGGCGTCTACGCCGACGAGCACCGGGACGACATCGCGCTGCTGGTGGCCCGGCTGCGCCGGATCCCGTCCGATCACGTCGTGAGCTGGACGCTGCCGTCCGAGCTGACCTCGGCGAGCAAGGCGCGGTCGCTCATCCGCCGGCCGCTGCGGCGCTGGGGACTGACCGACCTTGTGCCGACCGCCGAGCTGCTTGTCTCCGAGCTCGTCACCAACGCCGTCCGGTATGCGCAGGGCAAGATCGGCCTCCGCCTGGTCCTGGAGGGCGGACTGGTCTGCGAAGTGCTGGACGACTCGGCGGCGCTGCCGCGACTGCGCCACCCGGACGACTCCGACGAGCGCGGCCGCGGCCTGCAAGTGGTGAGCCAGCTGGCCCAGCGCTGGGGCGCCAGACGTGCTGGCGCCGGCAAAGTCGTCTGGTGCGAGCTGCCAGTTCCTTACTCCTGAGCCAGCTGCGGGATCCGGCCCGCAGCCAAGCCGACCCCCTCGGCCTGACCGCGGGCCGGATGGTCTGCCGAGCCCCGGCTCGTCCCGGCTCGTCAGACGACTGGAGCCTGCTGCAGGCCGACGGTGCCCGGACCAGCCGCCTGATTTCTGGTGTCCTGCTTGATGGACAGCTTCCCGTTCTTCATGATCGCCGAGGCGCTGCGCTCGCCGCGCGATCATGCTGTCGTGCGTGACCAGCACGAGGGTCAGCTTGTGGTCCCGCCACAGGTTCTCGAGCAGGCCGATGATCTCGTCCCTGGTGCCCTCGTCAAGGTTGCCGGTCGGCTCGTCGGCGAGCAGCACCTTGGGCTCCTTGACCAGCGCCCTGGCGATGGCGACCCGCTGCTGCTGACCGCCGGACAGCTCCGACGGCAGGTGCCTGGCGCGGTCGGCCAGGCCGACGTCCGCTAGCGCGGCTGCGGCGCGCTGCCGCCGCTCCGCGGCGGGCACGCGCAGCGGCACGAGGGCTGCTTCCACGTTCTCCTGCGCGCTCAGCGTCGGTATCAGGTTGAACGTCTGGAAGATGAACCCGATCGACTCGGCGCGCACCTTCGTGACCTGGCTCTCCCGCAACTGCGCCAGGTCTCCACCGACTGCTGGTCACCGAACTGGATGCTGCCCGATGTCGGGCGGTCCAGGCCGCCGAGCATCTGCAGCAGCGTCGACTTGCCGTGCCCGGTCGGACCCTGGATGGCGAGCCACTCGCCGTCATCGATGGTCAGGTCCACGCCCTGCAGGGCATGCACGACGCCACGGCCCTTCTGGTAGTCCTTCTTAACGCCGGTCAGCTTGTACATGACGACTCTCCCTGGATGGCCGCAGATCCACCGGTACTGAGTTGGCCCGACGGCGCCTGGCGCGCTCATTCGACCCTCGCCAGTGCCGCTGCCGGGCGCAGCCGGGCGGCGCGCCAGCCACCGAACCCGCCTGCGATCAGGCCGCCCGCGATGGCCAGCACGACCGCGGCCGCGATCGTGCCGCCGCTGATCGCCGGGCTCAGGTGCACGTGGATGGTCGGCGCGGCGGAGCCGAGAGCAGGGCGGAAGCGGCTGAGCCCCGCCGCCGCCGGGGAAGGGCCAGCCGCCACCAGGGAAGCGCCACCGCCGCCGCCGGTAAGCGCCGCCACCACCGAAGAACCTGGCGCCGCCCGGCGTCGCGCTGCCGGTGTTCTGTCCAAGCGACGCGGTCAGCGACCACGAGAAGTGCCCGACCAGTGCCGAGCCGAGGTAGCCGAGGCCGACCCCGACGACGCCGCCGATGATGCCGATGGTGATCGCTTCGCCGACCACCTGGCCGACCACGCGGCGGCTGTTCCAGCCGAGTGCCTTCAAGGTCCCGAACTCTCGGACGCGTCGTGACACTGCCGAGATCGTCAGCAGGCTGGCCAGCAGGAAGGCCGCCACCAGCACCGCGATGGCAAGCCACTTGCCGAGGTTGTTGGCAAGACTCGAGGCGCTGGCTACCGAGCCGGTGAGCTGGCTGGCCAGGTCGGCAGAGTTGGTCACCGTCGCACCCGGCACCGCCGCGGAAATGTCCTTCGACACGCTGGAGATGTTCGCCGCGCTGTTCGCCGCCACGTAAACGGTGTTGACCTCGCCCTTGAGGCTCTTGCCCGCCGCGGTGCCGAGGGCCTGAGCCCGGGCCAGCGGGATGAAGACATCGGGCGGGCTGCTGGCAGCTGGCTGGCTGACGATGCCGATGACTTTGAAACTGGTCTTCGCCAGCGTGACGGTAGAGCCGACTTTCAGGTTCGCCGACTTGGCGTAGCTGGAGTCCACGACGGCGTCGTTGGCGTTGGCGTCAGCAACCGTGAAGGTGGCCCCTGCAGTCTTGCTCGCCGAGCTCAGCGGACCGAGCGCAGCGCCGGTGCCTGACACCTCTATGCCGTCAACGCTGATCGTCGTTGGTGGCTTAAATGAGCCACGCTGGCCGCCGCCACCGCCACCGCCGAAGCCGCCGCCGCTCGAAAAGTTCGGCACCGTGAAGCTGAACTTAGTGTCGGTCAGGGTCAGGCCGCCCGCCGCCGCTGCGACGTTCGACAGCCCGGCTACCTTCGAGACATCCGCCGACGAGAGCGCGCCTAGGGCGGTACTGCTGAGGTTGTCCGTCGTGACCTTCGTGCCCGCCTTCGGCCGGCTTCCGGAGCTCCCGGATCCGCCGACGCCGAAGAAGGTCCTCGGACCGCTACCGAAGCTCCCGGCCGTCGGGGCCTTAGTGACAGTGATATCGGTGTCCTGCCCGTAGAGCGAGTGAAGGACCTCGCCCTGCGCGTTCTTCACGCCGCTGGACAGCGCAGTCACGGTGATGACCAAACCGATGCCCAGCGCCAGGCCGAGGGCGATGATGCTGGCTTGCCGCGCTCGGCGGCGCAGCTCACGCCCCAGGTAGGTAAAAAACATCCGCACTCCTCGCAGCCAACTG
Organism: uncultured Actinomycetota bacterium; assembly: GCA_963815575.1. Taxonomy (GTDB): domain Bacteria; phylum Actinomycetota; class Actinomycetes; order Streptosporangiales; family Streptosporangiaceae; genus JAJYUU01. The sequence continues at coordinate 56,157 of CAWFHE010000003.1, forward strand.
GCCTTTTGCGGACCTGATATCGGTTTGCCCGCACACTTAAGCCGCTGAATAGGGTCCGCAGCAAGCCATTGATCTGCGGCGATAATGATGATGGAGGCGGATCCTGAGCGGACCCTGAAGGTGTCCTGCGAGGTCGCAGGATGCAGTCGGCCGGTTACGCGCGCGCCTTCCTGACGCCGACGACGCGCTTAGCGTGGCTCAAGCGCCGACGCCGGCTCTGGTGGCGGGAGCGCGGCCGGTACGGCGCCTGATCCGGCGGCCGTATCGGCGGCCAGATCGGCACTGGCACCAGGGACGGGATCCGCGTTGGTCTCTGCACTGCGACTGGCTGCGTACTGACCTAGCGCGCCGAGCGGAAGCAAGATGCCAGGCAGCAGCGGCCCGCGGCGACGGGCTGAGTTCCGGCCCGCCGGCCTCACGACCAGGTCGGCGCGCTCGCTCCAGCCGCCGTCCGGGCGCTGCGCACGCGTCAGCCAGTCGGCGCCCGCGGCCGCGGCGGCCGTGCTCGCCGCGACAGTGCTCGCCGCGACAGTGCTCGCCGCACCCGAGCCAGCGGCCTCGCCTCCTGCGGCTAGCAAGGCGAGAACGGCGCGCGCCGTTGCGGCCACCTCGGAGCCGGCTTGCGGCACCGGACCTGGCCGAACCTCGTAATCCGATAGCGCAGGACCGGAGTGCCAGCCACCGTCCGGGTTTTGCCTGCACAGCAGCCAGTCGACCGCGCTCCTGATCACCGGCTTGCCGGGAACCACGCCCGCCACCAGCAACGCAGCCAGCGCCTGCGTCGTAGCCAGCAAGTCCGCGCGACCGGAAGGGCCCGGCCAGGCCCCGTCCGCCAGTTGCGCGCGGACTAGCCACACCGCGCCACGCCGGATCGGCCTGCCGTCTGGCGCGGAGTGTGTAGCCAGCGCCTGCACGGCTAGCGCGGTTGCTCCGGCCGAACGTCCCCAGCTGCCATCGCGCCGCTGCACGCCGCCCAGCCAGCGGATCGCGGCAGCGACGGCGGGCGTCCCGCCTGTGCCGAGCAGGTCGATCCGGCTCAGCGCCAGCAGCACTTCGGCAGTGTCGGCCGCGACCGGGTAGCCGTCCCGGCTGAAAGTCCAGCCAGACGGTGCCGCACTGGAATACTGCGCCGCTGAAAACTGGGCGGCGGCCTCGGCCGGGCCGGTGATCCGCTCGGCTAGCAGCCAGCTGCCCGCTGCGATCAGTGCCGGGTGATCGGCTGGCAAGCCGGCATTGGCAAGTGCCTGCACTGCTAGCGCGGTATCGCGCACCGGCGGCTGCCGCACCGCGGCCAGCCGTCCGTGCCAGGCCTGCCCCGCCATGCTTGCCGGGCTCGCGGCTCGCGTCGTCGGTGCCCGCACTAGCCGGGCCGGCGAGCTGCCGCGGCCGGGCAGTGACAGAGTCAAGCCAGGCGACGCCGGCGGACATCACCGGATGCCGCAGCTGATAGCCGAGCACGCGCAGCGCGACGAGCGACAGCGCACAGTACGGCCGGGCGTCCCATCGGCAGGCCCGCGCGCTGCTGCCAGCTGATCAGCCAGTGACCGCATCTGCGCAGCGCAGCCCGCTGCGCCACGCTCATCGCCAGTTCAACCGGACGCTCCGTCCGGCCACTCACTGCCCGGCCGGCCCCGGCATATCCGCCAGCGCGCAGCTCGCTGAGGTCAACCGGCAGATCCCGAACCGGGCGCAGCATCCCGATCACCGTCAGCGACACCACTGCCTGACGACTGAGGCCAGTCCAGTCACCGTCACCGGGGGTGTACCTGGCTGGCAGATAAATGATTTCCGGAGCGGGAACGGGCACGTCATCCCACCCGGCGAGCCCGAACACGGCCAGCCAGCTTCGGGTCACAAGGCCCGCCGCCGCAAGCCCGCCCGCATCCCTGATCCAGCCGGCGGCAACTGCCAGATGGTAGGCATCCGGCGGGTCACCAGCGAACCGCAACGCGAGATAGGCGAGCACCGAAGCGGCCAGGTCGCCGGATCGGCCTGGCTCGGGGCCGCCGATCCAGCTACCGTCCGGCTGCTGCATCGACCTGATCTGCTGCGCGGCAGCCCTGGTCAGCTCCGGCCTGGAGAGGCCGAGGAACTCCCGGACCAGCACGGCTTCAGCGTCCAGGGTTACGTCACCGGCCGAGCGACCGGCCCACTTGCCCGCACTGTCCTGGCGGGCCAGCACGATCCGGATGGACCGCTGCGACGCGATGCCGGCCGCGGTCCTGGACGCAGCGCCAGGGTCCAGTTCGGTCCCGGTCATCGGGCTGGCGCCAGGCTCGCCGGACCGCCAGCCTGCGCCGTAGCACCGTCGCCGGGCAGGCCAGTGTTGCCGGCCGCTGCCTCGAAGCCAGCGGGGCTGCCGCCCCCCATTTCGAGCAGCACTCTCCAGGCCGCGCGCAGGCCGCTGCGGACGGCACCCTCCATCGTGTCCGGCCATCCGGTATCGGTCCAGGCGCCTGCCAGCGCCAGCCGTGGCAGGCCGGTCTGACTGGCCCGCAATCGCTGTGCGCCGGGAATCTGCCGGATCAAAGCGCGCCGTTCCCTGGTAATAAAGAAATCCTCGACGTCGGCATCACTCGTTTCCGGGAACAGCCGTTCAAGCTCGGGTAGCAGTTCAGCCCTGAGCCGGGACGCCGGCAAGTCGACGATGCTGCCCGCCGCCGGCACCGACGCGGCAAGATACTGGCCGGTGTGCAAGCCGGCCGGCCCGGTCTTGTCCATCACCCAGCGCACGGGTGAGTCGACCACCGCAGCAAACGGGAGCGAAGTGACCCGGTTGCCGTATACCACGTGCACGCTGATCTCGGGTGACGGCTCTAGCCTGGCCCAGCGTGCCGCCTCGCCGGCCAGTTCTGGCGGAGCGATCACGGCGGCTTCCCAGGCGGGCACGGCCAGCACGAGCGCAGCTGACCGGATGACGCGCGGCCGGGCGTTGCTGCTGACCGCTTCATTACTCGCGTCCACGGCACTGCTAACCGATGTCGCTGGAGCGACTACAACGTCGAATCCGCCACCGCGACTCAGCTGACACCCTGCGGCCCGAACGCCGAGCAGAACCCGGGATCCGAGCCGACTGAGCAACGCTATCGCCGGGGCGGCGTGCAGCCTGCTGAGCGGAACGACGGGCACACCGAGGTCGGCGCTCTGGCGGCCGCTGAGCACCAGCTTCAACGCGACGGCGGCCAGGCCCGCATCGGCCTCTGCGGATGGCAGGCCAAGGGCGGCGAACGTCAGCAGGTCCCACAGCATCCGCCGGGCGTTCTCGTGTTGCCCGCGGGCGTCCAGCCAGTCCCCGAGAGCCAAGTTCTCGTCGCCGGACCTCCGGCGGGCAGTCCACTGCAAAGCCATCGCGGCAGCAGCCGCCGTGACCCGCTCGGTCGGCGCCAGCAGCCGGTACCCGGCTAGCGCGCTCGCCAGGTGCAGCGGCGCGGGCAAGCCTGATCTGCGCAGCGTCTGCGGCGAAGCTCCGCCGAGCACGGTGAGGTCGAGCCGGTCCTGAACCGCGACCGCACTGAGGACACCGAGCTTTGCGAGCAGGTCCAGATACGCGTCGAAGCCCCGCAAGAACGCGTGTTGCCCGTTGTCGATGGTCAGGCCGCGCCTGGCGAATGAGCATGTTGCACCGCCCAGCCACGGCCGCGCTTCGAGCAGCGTGACGCGCACACCAGCTTCCGCTAGTTCGATGGCGGCGCTAATCCCCGCTAATCCCCCGCCGACCACGACGACATCTGCCCGGTTATCAGCCAGCGTCATGCCCGATCCCCCGTCGCTCCCCCGTCGGCCTTTCGGCCCGCGCAGCGCCTGCGTAGCAGCTGTCACCCGCCCCCGAGCGCTGCTGCAAGCACGCGGATTCTAGCGAACCTCGGCCCCCGGTTCACCGGTCGTGCAACTACTGCGTCGGACGGAACGACAGTTAACGCATCGGACGACACAACACATCCACGTCCGCTACGGAAAGCAGATAACCAGGATGCTTAGCGCGGCAGTGCGCAGAATTAGAATTGGTCATCCGGTTTCATCTCTGGGCAGTGCATTCGGATGTTACGCTCCGATATCGTCTGCCAGCAGTTTTGCGAGCGGGCAAGATCGCGATACTTCTCACACTAGGGCCTCAGCCATGGGATTGCGTCACCGGTCCATCCGACTGAGGGTCGGCGTTCTTATCGCCGTGCCCGTGCTGTGTCTGCTGGCGCTCTACGGGTTTGTCGCCAGCATCACCCTCGGCGGCGCGGTGGCCCAGCAACACGCGAAGACACTCACAAACGATCTTGCCGACCCGGTCACCGCTTTCCAGAAGCAAGTCGCTCAGGAGCGCGCTCTCGCCTTGCTCAGCCTGGCGAGTCCGACGAACACGCAAGTGGCATCCGCGCTCGGCCAGCAGGAGGGTGCGACTCAGCGCGCACTAGGCGCGATGACCGTCGCGCTGAAGGCTCCCGGTGTCACGAGCCTCGCGGCCGGGCAAGAGCAAGCGGCTATCGCCAACTTGCTCAAGAGCAGCAAGAACCTGGCCTTCATCCGGGGCGATATCTCCGATGACGCCATCCCGATGCGGGTAGCCCTGGCCGACTATGACGCTATCGTCAACGCCGGCTACCCGGTGATCGATGCGGCTGCGGCTCAGCTGTCCAGCGTGCCGGTGGTAACCCAGGCGCTCGCCGTTATCAACCTCGACCGGGCATCGCAGACCACCCAGGAAGAGTGGGACCTGCTGTCCGCTGACGTGGCGCAGGCCAAGTTCCCGAACGCCGACCGGCTGGCCTTCGCTGCGCTGGCCAATGAGCGCCAGAGCCTGATCAACAGCACCGTGCCGGAACTCTCGCCGCAATACCGGGAGATGCTAACCAGCAACGTGTCCCCGACCACCAGCAATGCCATGGGCGCGGTGGAGACGGCGGTCATCAACACGCCGTGGCACCGCGGTGCTCCCCCGGCGCGGCTTGCGGGCTCAAAGATGATCTTCGTCGACTATTCCCTCGCGCTCGGGAAGGCGCTGACAGCAGCATCTGTGGTACTGCAGAACCGGGTCGACCACGATGCGAACACTGTCGTTCTGGAACTCGTCCTGGCGGCCGGCCTCGGCCTGCTCGGCACAATCGCGTCCATTCTGCTGTCCCTGATCATCGGCCGCGGGCTCGTCCGCCAGCTGCGCGAGCTACGTGAGTCTGCGCTCACGCTGGCGCACGAGCAGCTGCCGAACGTTATTGACCGACTGCGATCCGGCGAGCCGGTGGACCCCGCAGAGTACGCGTCGTCCGAAACCTCGACCAGCAACGAGATCGAGCAGGTGCGCGATGCGTTCAGCGTCGTGCAGCAGACAGCGGTGCAGGCCGCTATCGACGAGTCCCGGTTGCGGCGGGGCATCAGCGACGTCTTCAGGAACCTGGCCGGCCGCAGCCAGTCACTGCTGCACCGGCAGCTGACGTTGCTGGACGGCATGGAACGGCGAGCCACCGAGCCGGACGAGCTTGAGGACCTGTTCCGTATCGACCACCTAACGACGCGCATGCGGCGCCACGCTGAAGGTCTGATCATCCTCTCCGGCGAGGCGCCTGCGCGGGGCTGGCGGCAACCGGTTCCGCTTGTCGACGTGCTCCGCGCGGCGGTCGCCGAGGTCGAGGACTACACCAGGATCCGGGTACTTTGCCGGACCAACGCCGCCGTCGCCGGGCACGCCGTGGCTGACGTTATCCACCTGATCGCCGAGCTGGCCGAGAACGCCACGGTGTTCTCACCGCCGAACACGCCGGTGCGAATCCAGGGAGACATCGTCGGCCGGGGCTTTGCGGTCGAGATCGAGGACCGTGGTCTCGGCATCTCCGCGGCCCGGCTGGAGGAGATCAACGCCAACCTCGCCAACCCGCCGCAGTTCGACCTGTCCGGTAGTGACCGGCTTGGCCTGTTCATCGCCGGCCAGCTCGCGCAGCGGCACGACATCAAGATCACATTGCGCCCGTCCGTCTACGGCGGAACGACGGCGATCGTGCTGATCCCGACCCCGCTGGTAGTGGACGAGGACGCCTTCCAGCGAGATCCGGCACTCATGGCTGGCCAGAGCGAACTGGCGCTCGCCGAAGGCTTCCCTGGCCGGCACGCGCTCGCTCAGTCTGCTGCCGAGCCCGGCAATGGCTTCGCGCTCGGCGGCCGCCCCGCCAATGGCCTGCCTGGTAATGGGTTGCCAGATAACGGCATTACCGGTAATAGCGTCGCCGGTAATGGCGCGTTCGGTAATGTCGTCGCCGGTAACGGCGTTGGCATAGCCGGTAACGAACTCGCCAGCACATCTGGCGCCGACAATTCGCCCGCTGAGAGATTCGCCGCCAGCTCCCCTTCGGGCAGCTTTGCTGGCGAGCCGGTAGTCACGGACCGGTTCGCCGGGGCTGGCTTTGGCAGAACGGCCGCCGGAACCGACGCGCCCTGGGGCAGCGGACGGCCGGGCGAGGACGCCGAGTCCGGGCCGGACTACTTCGCTCGCGGCTTCTCGCTCACTGGCCGGGCCACCCCGGCTGCCGGTATGCCCGCTGCAGGCGGCTCTGCCGCCGATGGTCGGGGCGGCCACGCTCCAGCTAGCGCGGTTCCCGGTGAGCCGCTGGTCCTCGCCCCGGTCAGCGACGACGCCGAACCTAAGGTCACCAAGGACGAGGTCACCAAGCTGGGACTGCCAGTGCGAATCCGGCAGGCGAGCCTCGCCCCGCAGTTGCGTAATCTAGCGGCGCCGGACGCAGCTGGCACGCCAGAGACTCCAGCTGGCGGCCCGGGTCCGGCAAGCACTGGAACCACCGGATTCGAAGCCACCAGGTTCGGCGCTCGCGGTCCCGGCCGGGTGCCGTTCAGCCCCCCGGCCAGCCCGAGCCCGGCCTCGCCGGAGGCGGCCAGGAACACCATGAGCGCATTGCAGCGAGGCTGGCAGCTCGGCAGGTCCGAAGCAGCGACCGACGCGCCAGACTCGGTTTTCACGCCACGCAGGTCACCATCGGGTCAGGCGTTTAACCCGCAGGACCCGGGAACCGGATCGGCCGACCCGGCCCCAGTTGACAGCGCAGACGAGCAGAGCGGCGAATAAGCAATTAGCACAACCACGGCAGAGGGGTGGGCGATATGAGCCGTACCGGGGCGCTGGACTGGCTACTCGATGATCTGGTGTCGCGGGTCGCGCAGATCGATAAAGCAGTCATCTTGTCGAGAGACGGACTAGCGATAGGCGCATCGGCTGGATTGAGCCGCGAGGACGCTGAGCATCTGTCGGCCGTCGCTTCGGGCTTTCAGAGCCTGGCAAGGGGCGTCGGCCAGCACTTCGGCGCCGGGCAGCCGCGCCAGACCATCGTCGAGATGGAGTCAGCGTTCCTATTCGTCACTGCTGCAGGTGAGGGCAGCTGCCTGGCCGTACTTGCCGCAGCGGATGCAGACGCAGCTGGTCACATCGCCTACGAGATGGCGGTGTTGGTCCGGCGGGTTGGCGAGCACATGGCGGTGAACGCGCGCCCGCCTGCGAGCACTGCTGAAGCGGTGTGACCGGTGGTGCGCGACAATCAGTGGCTCGACCGTGACGCAGGTCCCGTCGTCCGGCCGTACGCGCTTACTGGTGGCCGCACCCGTCCGACAGGCGAGAGCTTCGACCTGCTCGCCCTGGTGGCGTCGAACGACCTGAACTCGATCGATGACTTGTTGCTCGAACCTGAATACGTTGAGGTGATACGGCAATGCCGCCAGCCAAAGCCGGTTGCCGACCTGGCGTCCGACCTCGATCTGCCGCTCGGCGTTGTCCGGATCCTGCTGTCGGATATGCGCGAACGCGGCCTGGTAACCATTCGTCCCCCGGCGCGTACTCGCCTGACCGACCCACAAGTTCTCAAGGATGTCGCTGATGCCCTCCGCAGGCTCTGACCAGGACCTCGATGCCGTTACCCCGGTGTCGATCAAGATCCTCATCGCCGGCGGTTTCGGCGCGGGCAAGACCACGCTCGTCAGCTCCGTAAGTGAGATCAAGCCCCTGAGGACCGAAGAGGTCCTTAGCGAGCCGAGCGTGCTGGTCGACGCGCTCGACGGTGTCGAGCAGAAGACCACCACGACCGTAGCGATGGACTTCGGCCGGATCACCGTTCGCGACGACCTCGTGGTGTATCTGTTCGGCACGCCCGGCCAGCACCGGTTCTGGTTCATGTGGGACGAACTCGCGCTGGGTGCGCTCGGTGCCGTTGTGATGGCAGATACCCGCCGCCTTGCCGACAGCTTCCCGTCTGTCGACTACTTCGAGCGTCGCAGTCTCCCGTTTGTCGTCGCGGTGAACTGCTTTGACGGCGCGAAGCGCTTTCAGCCTGAGGCTGTGCGCACGGCACTTGACCTGAACCCGGACGTTCCGGTGGTCTTGTGCGACGCCAGGCATCGGTCGTCCAGCCGCGACGTACTCGTCACGCTTGTCGAGTACGCGATCAGGCTGATCAGTGACAGCGAAGTGATGGCACCGCGCTAGTGGTGCTGGCCGTCAGCACGGTCAGGACCGCCAGATCAGCGCGAGTGTGCAATCGTCGGAATTCGGGCCGCCACCCTGCATCGTCTGCACCAGCCGGGCAGCGCCCTCGCTGAACCCGCTGGCGACAAGCCGGTCGGCCTCACCGAGGAGCCGGTCGATGCCCGCATCGATGTCCCGCCCGGGCGCTTCGACTAGGCCGTCGGAGTAAAGCATCAGCGCATCGCCCGGCCGCAAGTTGCCGCGATCAGGGACGCTGCGCAGATCGGATACGACGCCGAGGACGATGCCGCGCGCATGAGTCAGCCGCCACCGGCCGTGGCCGGCTTCGAAATGCGCGGCCGGCGGGTGCCCGGCCGACGAGATCTGGTAATCACCAGTCACGAGGTCAAGGGTCATATGGACAGCGGTCACGAATCCCTCCGGCGGCCCGCCACGTTGCAGATAGGCATTGCAGGCCGGCAGATAATCCGCGTGCGGAACCGACCCGAGCAGGCCGCCGAACGCGCCGGACAGCATCAGCGCCCTCGTGCCAGCATCAAGGCCCTTGCCTGCGACATCGACCAGCGCCAGGTCGAGAACCTTGCCGTCGCAGGCGGAAACCAGAAAGTCGCCGCCGAACGAGGAGCCGCCGGCCGGCCTCAGCACGGACACAGCACGCCAGCCATCCGGCAGCTGCGGCATCTTGCTCTGAGCCCGCAGCCTGTCGCGCAACTCGATCAGCATCTGATCACCGCGCAGGCCCTGCATGCCCAGCTTGGCCCGGGTCCGTGCAAGTACATCGGCAAACGCGGCAGTGAGAACGATTGTGGCAATAATCCCGAGGCCGGCCTTCTTGCCGTACAGCCAGTCGTAGGCGAGCATCGCCGCCACGATCACGAACAGGATTCGCAACGCGCGCGGCCAGAGCAGCAAACCGCCGGCCAGTATGGGCAGAATCATCACGCCGGGCGACATCCACTCGCCGGGAGCTCGGACGACACCGATGCCGATCCCGATGACGACGATCGCGAGCCCGAGCGCCATCCGGCGGTTACGCGTAATGAACTGGCGCCTTATCATTGCGCGCTGCCGAGCCGCAGCCGACCTGAGCGCGGCCCAGAACTGGCGACGGACCTTCTCAACCATCTTGCGGGCACACTACCGGTCCGCAGCCGGGCGCGGAAATGCGCCCGCAGGCCGCAGACTAGGTAGGTAAACAGGGAGCAACTGCAGGGGCGAGCGTGCCTGATGGCTGGAATGAAAATCTCACTCGATTCGGCAATGCGCGCGCGGGACGTGTCGCAACCTCAACGGGCCGACGAGGAAGCGGCCGAGCTGGCCGAAGCGGCGATCGCTGACGGCCGGCCACTCAACGACAACCAGCCAGCCAAGGACATCCGGCTAGCCAGCGACAGCCGGCCGGTCAAGCCGTCAGCAGCGCATGGCAAAAGGCCCGCCGGCCCGGCTGTTCTCCCCGAAAGCGGCCTGTCAGCCCAGCGCCTGCTGAGCCAGGCTGCGTTGACCAAGGATGGGCCGACCAAGGATGCGCCAACCCAGGGTCCGCCGACCCAGGATCCGCCAGCGCAACCCGACCGCACGGAACGCCGCGCGGGCGACAACCGCGGCCGGAGCCGACGGCGTTCGTCGATCCCGCGGCGGCCCTACGAACAACGCTGAGAAGCGGCCAGGTGCCGGCCCGGTCGCGTTCGTCAGGGTTCGACCGGCAGCTCGCCTGTCTGCTCGTACGCTGCGATCATGTCCAGCCTCCGGACATGCCGCGGCGCCTCCGAAAAGGCCGTCTCAACGAAGACCTTCGCGAACCCCACCGCGTCGTCGATCGGGTACTGCCGCGCGCCGAGGCTCAGCACGTTGGCGTTGTTATGCAGCCGGGCTAGCCTGGCCGTCTCGTCACTCCAGGCGAGCGCCGCCCTTACGCCGCGGACCTTGTTAGAAGCGATCTGCTCGCCATTGCCCGATCCGCCGATGACGATGCCGAGGCTGCCGGGATCGGCGACGGCAGAGCTTGCCGCCCGCATCACGTAGACGGGATAGTCGTCGTCGGGCTGGTAACTCGATGGCCCGCAGTCGACCGGCTCGTGACCGGCCTGCCGTAGCCATTCCACCAGGCGGCCCTTGAGCTCGAACCCGGCGTGATCTGATCCCAGGTATACGCGCACAGCGCAAGTCTGGCACGCCTGCAGTACCGGCCCGCCGGCCAGGCCAGAACTGACCGATCAAGGCCCGGGACCGGCCGGATCGCGCGGCATTACGCACCGCACTGGCAGTTCAGCTGACGCCCTCGCACCCTTGCGCCGCCTTACCAGCCAAAACATCCATATGAGCCGGCTGCCACTTCATTTCGTGATACAACGCTCTCTGGCTGTAACCAGAAAACTCAATCACCTTCAGTGACGCTGAAGCCTTGCCACACTCGGGACCCCCTCCGATGACGTATCGCGACTCAGACTCATTGTGCTTACCGGCACGTCCGCCGCAGCATGCTGCCCCGGTCAGCCTCCTCCGGCGGCGCCCGGCTGGCCAGCTCGGTGTCTTCGGCAGGCTCCGCCGGCTAACCCGCCAGGCACTGCAACTGTTCATCACGGTTGTTGCCTGGGCGACTGGCTTGGGCCTGGTCATCGGCTCGATCGTGCTCGTCGCAACGGTGACCGCGCCGAGGCAATCAACGACGCTGGGCGCACGGAACTCCGACTCCGCGATCCAGCGCAAGCTGCAAAGCGGCGGACAACAAACCGGCCCCGTCAGAGGTCACTACCAGGTCGTCGCCACCTTCTCAGGCAGCGGTGACCAGACGACCAGGCACTTCACCGTCAAAGCCAGCCAACGCTGGCAGGTGCAGTGGACCTACCGTTGTCCCGCGGAAGCCGACGCCGGGCCGACCGACACCGAGTTCACGCTGCTGCGGGCCGACATGGCAGCAGCCGACGAGGCGACCGTCAGCACGGCCGCTGACGAATTCGCAGCCAGCGGCCGCGGCTCAGTGTGGCTCGGGCCAGGCACTCACCAGCACTACCTGGTCGTAATATCGGCCTGCTCGTGGCACGTCCGCGTAAAGCAAGCCGTCTGACGGTACCGGGCTAGTCGAAGATCGGGTCTCTGGTCCGGGAGCGCTTGAGCTCGAAGAAGCCGTCGAACTCGGTGGCCATCAGGACGCCATCCCAGAGCCGCGCGGCGTCCTCGCCCCGAGGAATCGGCGTGATAACCGGTCCGAAGAATGAGTTGCCGTTGACCGAGATGACCGGGGTACCCACCTCATAGCCGACGCGGTCCATGCCGTCCTTGTGCGACGCACGAATCGCCTGGTCGTATTCGGTCGACTCAGCCGCGTCGGCCAGCTCGGCCGGCAGCCCGGCGTCGGCCAGCGCGGCCTCGATCGTTGCCCGGTTGCGCTCCTGCTTCTCGTTGTGGAACCGGGTCCCGAGCGCGGTGTACAGCGGCAGCAGCACTTCCGGCCCGAGCTTCTGCTCGGCGGCCATGCAGACCCGCACCGGCCCCCATGCCGTCTGGAGAAAGCCCCGGTACCTCTCCGACAGGTCCTCCTTGTCCTCGTTGAGGACAGCCAGGCTCATAACGTGCCAGCGCGCTTGCACCGGACGAACCTGCTCGACCTCGAGGACCCATCGGCTGGTGATCCAGGCCCATGGACACAGCGGGTCAAACCAGAAATCCAGCTGGGTAGGCTCCTGCTCGGTCATCCTTGCTCCTTGGTGCGAGATCAGCTTTCCTGCGGCAACCGAGAAACCGCGTTGCGCATTCCGGCCGGAGGCACCACCATGCATGTGCTCTGAGGCACGGTGGTTTGCTGCACTGATAAGAACCAGGACCTATATCGAGGGGAACGAGCAGTGACGGGCAACCTCACGCGCGACGAGGCGCGGGACCGGGCGGAACTGATCACGGTCGAGTCCTACCAGGTCCAGCTGGACCTCAGCGGGGACGGAGCGACCTTCGAGTCCATCGCCGCCATCAGCTTCAGCTGCGCTCGCCCTGGCGCGGCGACCTTCGTTGAACTCACTGCGCCTGCCGTGACCCGGATCACTCTGGGCGGCGAGGACGTAGATCTCGCTGCGTTCGCCGGTGACCGGATCGCCCTGACTGGCCTGGCCGCGCACAACGAACTCCGCGTCGTCGCCAGCTGCGCTTACTCGCGCACGGGCGAGGGACTCCACCGCTTCACCGACCCCGCCGACGGCGGCGTCTACCTCTACACCGACCTGGAGACCTCCGACGCCCATCAGGTCTATGCCTGCTTCGACCAACCTGACCTGAAGGCCAGCTTCGAGTTCACGGTGATCGCACCGGACGGCTGGAAGGTGATCTCCAACGCGGCGCCGGACGTCGCCGCCGAGGCGGCAGGCCCCGGCATCGCGCGGTGGCACTTCCCGGCCGGGCCGGTCATGTCCACCTACATCACCGCGATCGCGGCCGGGCCGTACGCCGAGGTCAGGGCGGAGCACGACGGTATCCCGCTCGGCGTCTACTGCCGCCAGTCGCTGGCGCAGTACCTGGACGCGGACGAGATTCTCGACATCACCAGGCGCGGTTTCGATTACTTCCAGCGCACCTTCGGCGTGCGCTACCCGTTCGGCAAATACGACCAGCTGTTCGTCCCGGAATACAAGGCCGGCGCGATGGAGAACGCCGGGTGCGTCACTTTCCTGGACGACTACGTGTTCCGGTCGAGGGTCACCGACACCCGGCTGGAGGACAGAGCCGACACGATCCTGCACGAGATGGCGCATATGTGGTTCGGCGATCTGGTCACCATGAAGTGGTGGGACGACCTGTGGCTGAACGAGTCGTTCGCGTCCTGGGCATCCGCGGTCGCGCTGACAGACGCGACCCGGTGGACCGACGCCTGGACGACATTCGCGGGAGTCTGGAAGGTCTGGGCATACCGGCAGGACCAGTTGCCGTCCACGCATCCGGTCGCCGCGGATATCCCGGACATCGAGGCGGTCGAGGTGAACTTCGACGGCATTACCTACGCCAAGGGCGCTGCGGTGCTCAAGCAACTGGTCGCTTTTGTCGGCCGGGACAACTTCCTGGCAGGCGTGCGCGCCTATTTCGCCGAGCACGCCTTCGCTAATGCCACCCTCACCGACCTGCTCGGCTCGCTGGAGCAGTACTCGGGTCGCGACCTCAACCAGTGGTCCAAGTCCTGGCTGGAGACCGCCGGCGTGAACACGCTGCGGCCGTCGTACGAGCTGGACGCACGCGGCCGTTTCACCACCTTCAGCGTGTTGCAGGAGGCGCCGGCGCGGCACCCGGAACTGCGCCCGCACCGGCTGGCCATCGGTCTTTACGAGCTGACCGGCGAGGATCATCGCATACTCGTCCGACGGCACCGAGTCGAGCTCGACATCGCCGGAGCGGAGACCGAAGTTGCCGACCTCGTCGGCCGCAGCCGCCCGGACCTGATCCTGATCAACGACGACGACCTGACCTACGCCAAGATCCGGCTTGACGTCCACTCGCTGCGTACTCTCATCGCCGGCATCGGCGGCCTGACCGATCAGCTAGCCGCGGCGCTGTGCTGGTCGGCGGCCTGGGATATGACCAGGGACGCCGAGATGCGCGCGCGTGACTTCCTGGCCCTCGCGGCGTCCGGTGCGCCGGCGATCAAGCAAGTCGCGGTGCAGGAGCGAGTCCTGGGCCAGGCCAGCATGGCGGTCCGCCGGTACGGCAGCCCGGACTGGCGCGAGGAAGGTCTCGCGGAATTCGACGCTGCGCTGCGGGCCTGGCTGCTCGCGGCCGCGCCCGGCTCCGACCACCAGCTCGCGTACGCCAAGGCGCTGGCCGGCGTGGCCGTTACTCCGGCCAGCCTGGACCTGCTCGCCGGCCTGCTGGCTGGCTCTGCCTCGGTCGACGGCCTGGCCGTCGACACCGAGTTGCGCTGGCTGCTGCTGCACCGGCTGGCCAGTCGCGGGCTGGCCGGCCCGGATCAAGTGGAGGCCGAGCTTGGCCGAGACCAGACCGACGCCGGTGACCGGCACGCACAAGGCTGCCTGGCGGCGATCCCGACACCGCAGGCAAAGGCCGAAGCCTGGGCCAAGGTCACCGGTGGCGGGCTGACCAACGCCACATTCCGGGCCGTGCTACGCGGCTTCGCCGATCCTGACGCCGACGAGCTGCTGGCGCCGTACGCCGAGAAGTACTACGCCGCGCTCGCCGGGATGTGGCGGGACGGTGCTGCCGACATGGCGCAGTTCTTCACCGAGGTCGGTTATCCGGACAGCGTCGTCAGCCAGCAGGGCATCGCGGCCACGGACGACTACATCGCGAGCGCGAACCCGGCGCCAGCCTTGCGACGGCTGCTCGTCGAGCGCAGGGACGACGTAGCGAGGGCGCTGAGGTGCCGTCAGCGCGACACCCAACCGAGCTGACCACCGCTGCGCTAGGCACTGGCCGGGCTAGGCACTGGCCGGGCTAGGCACTGCCGGGGCCTAACCACTGCCGGGGCTAACCACTGGCAGGGCTAACCACTGGCGGGTGCGGCCGGCTCGGCTGCGCCTGCGGCGGCGCACACCGCACGCAGCAGCCTGATACCAGGCAGTTCCTCGAGCAGCAGCGGCTTGCCCTGGTCGTCACAGAGCGGGATCTGCCAGTTCGGGTACTGCTTGCTGGTGCCAGGGATGTTCTGCGTGCGCCGGTCGCCGACCGCGTCGGCCAGTGCGACGCCGAGCAGCAGAGCTGGAGTCTTGCGCAGGTAGCCGTAGAGCGCCACGGTGAACTGTGCAGCGTCGGGCCGCTGGTCTCGGGTCAGCAGCCCTTCCGCCTCGAGTACCGCCTGCCAGCGGGCCAGCATTGCCGCCGACTCAGCCCGTTCCCGTTCTAGTGGTGCTTTTAGCAAACCGAGGCCGGCCCGGACACTCACTTGCTCGCCAGTGACGAACCCCGACACCGGTGGCACATCATGCGTGCCAACTGTGGCCATGCAGGCTCGGCGCCAGCGCTCAGGGGGCAGCGGAGCGCCGTCGTCGTCGCGGGCGAACCAGAGCATCATCGTGCCCAGAATGCCGCGGCTGGCGAGGTAGTCGCTGACCCAGTCCTCGATCGTGCCGAGATCCTCGCCGATCGCGACCGCATGCGCATGCCGGGCGGTTCGGACCAGCGCGCCAACCGAAGCCTCGTGGTCGTAGCGCACGTACGCTCCGCGATCGGGCGACTGGCCGGCCGGTATCCACCAGAGCCGCATCAGCCCCATCACGTGGTCGACGCGGATGCCGCCGGCGTTGCGCAGCGTCGCGTCAAACAGCTCGGCAAGCGGCTGGTACTGCGCCGCGGCCAGCCGTCCCGGATGCCAGGGCGGCTGCGTCCAGTCCTGGCCGAGCTGGTTGAACCCGTCCGGCGGAGCGCCGACGCTGAAGCCGGGCACCAGCACATCCTGCATGGCCCACGCATCGGCGCCGCCAGGATGCACGCCGACAGCCAGATCGTGGATGATGCCGTGGGCCATCCCGGCGGCTTTCGCTGCCTGCTCGGTAGCGGCAAGCTGCTGGTCGGCGTGCCATTGCAGCCATGTGTGGAAGTCGGCTTTCGCGGCGAGCTGCGGGTCGGCCGCGACGGTGTGCGCTGCCTGGTGCGGGCTGGCGAGTTCGGACGGCCAGCTCCGCCAGTCGGCGCCGTATCGCTCAGCGAGCGCGCACCAGGCGGACCACTGGCTGAGGCTGCGGCCGCGCTGAGTCCTGAACGTGTCGTAAGCAGCCTGCCTTGGCGCCGTCAGCGGGACCTTGCTGATGAGCTCGAGCGCAGGTCGTTTCGCCGACCAGACGGCGTCGCGGTCGATGAGATCAGGCGTGCCGTTGGCAGCTCGCAGTGGCGCGGCGAGTCTGTCGATCGCGGACTTGTCCGCCGCGGACAGCGCGGCGTACTCAGGAATGTCCTCGACGCGGAGGTACAGCGGACTGGTGAACAGCCGCGTCATCGGCAAGTACGGGGACGCGCTCACCGGCGGCAGCGGCTCGGCCGCGTGCAGCGGATTGACCAGCACGAATCCGGCCCCGAGCTCGGCCGCGCTCCAGCGGGCTAGTGCCGCCAGATCGTGCAGGTCACCATGGCCCCAGGACTCCCTCGAGCGGACGGAGTACAGCTGGACGGTGAATCCCCACTCCCGGTCGGTCGCCGTCGCCGGGCTCAGTTCGCCGGCCAGTGTTCCGTCTGCCGCCCGCCCCGCGTCTGTTGGCGCCCGGCCCGCGTCTGTTGCGGCCCGGCTCGCATCGGCCATTCCGAAGCCGGCCAGTCCTGAGTCAGCCGGACCCGAGTCAGCCGGACCCGAATCAGCCGGGCCCGAATCAGGCACCGGCTGTTCGAGCACGTCGAGGATCGCGGCAAGTGTCTCAGCGGGCACCTCGACACGATTGCCGCGCCAGTCGTAGTAATCGGTAACGATCCCGGCACTCCGCGCACGCTGCACTAGCTCTGGGTCGGTCACACCTCCATGATTCGCGCCCAGCGCGCTGCCAAACCGGCATCCGCCATGATCCCTGGACCACATTTCACAGATATTTGCCGCCCGAAACGGGTCAAATCCGGACCAGCTGCGGACAAGATCGATGAAATGTCGGCCTCAGGCGAGTGTGAACCCGGCAGGGCGATCGAGAAACTCGGCGCGGACGCACGCAAGCCGCAGCGGCCCCGAAACCGCGTTGCTGCGACTGGGCCGTGTGCGTCACGATCCCAGGGTGGCATCGACTTTCATACCCGGCCTGGACCTAGCGAGGCTGTTCTACACCGAAGCCGTCCGCCCGGTGCTCGACTCGGAGTGTCCAGGACTCGCGTACTCGGCGGCGCTCCTCGGCTGGGGCTCTGAGGTGCTGGGATTCGACTCTCCGCGCTCTACTGACCACAACTGGGGACCTCGGCTTCAGATCTTCGTGGCCGACGATGCCGCGGGCGAAGGACAGCGGGTGAGCGAGCTACTCACGGCACGGCTGCCGGCCGAGTTTCGCGGCTACCCGACTTCCTTCGCGGCTTCTACGGAAGCCGGGATGCAGCCACGCGCGCACTGGGTCACCGTCGCCGGGCTGCGTTCCTGGCTGACCGAAGCGCTCGGCTTCGATCCGGACGGACAGATCAGCCTGCTCGACTGGCTGTCAGCGCCGACGCAGGTGCTGGCTGAGGTCACCGGCGGCGCAGTGTTCTACGACGGGCTACCCCGAGGCGGGAGCGCGGCGGCCGAAGACGGACGCGCGCGGGCCGACGGCGGGAGCACGCCGGCCGAAGACGAACGCACTCGGGCCGACGGCGGAAGCGCGCCCGGCGGCGGCGGAGGCGCGCTGACCGCGGCGCGCGCCGCACTCGCCTGGTACCCGCACGACATCTGGCTCTACGTGATGGCGTGCCAGTGGCAACGGATCGGCCAAGAGGAAGCTTTCCCTGGCCGGTGCGCTGAAGCGGGCGATGAGCTGGGTTCCGCACTGATCACCGCGAGGCTGGCCCGCGACCTGGTGCGGCTTGTTCTGCTGATGCAGCGGCGTTATCCGCCGTACAGCAAGTGGCTGGGGAGCGCGTTCGCCCGGACTGCTGCAGCCAGCAGCCTGGCGCCGCTGCTGACTGCTGCGGCGACGGCGACGAACTGGCCGGACCGGGAGCGGAACCTGTCCGCTGCCTGCGAGGCGGTCGCCCGACTGCACAACGCCATCGCGGTGACTCCGCTGCTCGATCCGGCAGTCCGCCCGACTTACTATGACCGGCCCTACCCCGTTCTGGAGGCTGGCCGGTTTGTCCAGGCGCTGCGAGAGCAGATCAGCGACGACCGCCTTCGCGCGCTTCCGCTCGTCGGTGCCGTCGACCAGTTCGTCGACAACACGGACGCCATCGGGAGCAAGGCCGTGCTGCGCGCGGCCGTGGCCGCCGAACTGGCTGGAGCCTGAGCGCGAAACGCGGGCGGAGACTTGTCGGTGGCGGGTGCTTGGCTGTGCCCTGGACTGGATTCCCTGATGAGCGCTGGGGTGAGTGGCGTGTCGGACCTGAAAGAGGAGTTGCACCGCAATCTGACGGCCAGCCGCGCGGTGCTGCTGGCCAAGCTGGACGGCCTGAGTGAATACGACCGCCGCCGCCCGATGACGCCTACCGGCACGAATCTGCTCGGCCTGGTGAAGCACTTGGCCGGGCTCGAGTACGCGTATCTCGGCGAATCGTTCGGCTACCCGGCTCCAGAGGTCATGCCCTGGGTCGAGGACGGCTCGATCTGGCAGGGCGCCGACATGTGGGCCACGTCTGATGAGTCCAGCGACTACATCACCGGTCTATACTCGCGCGCCTGCGCCCATGCCGACGGCGTGATAGCCGCACTCGGCCTGGAGGCACCAGGCTCAGTGCCGCACTGGCCCGAGGACCGGCGGGATACGACGCTGGGCGTCCTGCTCATTCGGATGGTTGCTGAGACAGCCCAGCACGCTGGCCACGCGGACATCGTCAGGGAACTGATCGACGGAACAGGCGGCCCGGATCAGCGAAGCATCGACGAACGCACCTGGCGGGAGTACGTCGCCCAGATCCAAACCGCTGCGAACACGTTCGCGGCCAGCCCCGAGATGTAAGCGCGCGACCCCGCAGCCGCCCAGTCGCACGAGCCGACTACTAACCGCAAAAACCACCAGCCGGCTACAGCGCCGCCGGCGGTCAGCAGGAATCCGGCCACCAGGCCGAGCGCCCGGGCCAAGTTTGGCCGCCGACGGTAGTGCCGGGCGAACCGCGGCTGGAACGGGACAGGCGCCTGCTGGCTCGGGATGCCCTGCGTTTGCAACTGCCCGAACCGGTATGCGCCACGCTTTCCCAGGCGCTTGAATTCTGTCGTCATGGCTGCATCTCCCAGTCGACAGCGGCTGGTACCCCGCAGGTTCTACCCGGAACTACTGACCGTGATCTTCAGTAACGGAATGTTACGGGATGGCTCGGTCAGGGGAGCAACTGGCGTAGCAGATTCAGGAACTTAGCGATAATCGGCCCGTCAGTAGGGCCACCCTCGCCGCCGTCAACCGTGACCATCGCGAACGCGATGTCGCAGCCGTACACCTGATTGTTAAAACCGATCAGCCATGCGTCGGTCGGCAGCGGGTTGCCGTGGCCGTACTGCGCGGTCCCGGTCTTTGCATAGGTGCCCAGCCGGCAGGCCCTTGCCAGCGGCGGTTCCGGTGGCGACGACCTGCGCCATCATCTCGTGCAGGTCGGTCACGACCGGAGCAGGGAGCGGCCTGGGCGCCACGCCGTCATCACCTGCGCCTGCTACCAGCCGGGCCGCGCGAACTTGGCCGGCATCGACCGCAGCCGCGACCATGGCCATATCCAGCGGCGACACCAGAACCTGGCCCTGCCCGATCGCCGTCGCGGCCAGGCCGGCTTCGTCGGTCGGCGCCGGGACAGAACCACCGAAGGCCGGCAGGCCGAATCGCGGCGTGCTGCCGAGCCGGTACAAGGCCGCCGTCTTGGTGAAGTCCGCCGCGGTGAGGTGCGACGTCGCAAGACCGATGAAGGCGGTATTGCAGGACTCTGCGAAGGCGTGCAGCAGATTGCCGACCGGTGCTGTGCCCTCCGCGTTGTGGAAGACCTCGCCGTCGACCGTCACCTGCGGCGGGCATGTCGCCGCCGAGGACGGCCTGAGCCCGTGCTCGATCAGCGCAGTCGAGGTGAGGACCTTGAACGACGATCCGGGCGGGAACGAGCCGTCCAGGGCAAGGTTGAATCCACCCGATCCCGGCACGCTCGCCGACGCAAGGACCTGGCCAGTGCCCGCGTTGACCGCGACGAGCGCGGCGTCTTTGCGGACGCTGGCCAGCGCCATCTCGGCGGCCTGCTGGACCACCGGATCGATGCTGATCCGTACCGCCGTGCCGGGCTTGCCCGTGATGGCAGCTACGGTCGCGATGTCGTCGCCGGCTGTGTCTACCGCCGTGACAGTTGCACCCGGCTGGCCCGCCAGCTGCTTCTGGTCAGCCAGCTCGAGGCCGGTCTGACCGACGATGCTCTCCGCGGTGTACGGGGCGCCGAGCTGCTGCAGCTGCTGAGCAGTTACTGCCCCCACCGAGCCGACCACGTAGGCCAGGCCGGGCGTGACCGGTATCCGCTCATGAATGGTCTGGAACACAGTTCCCGGAATCGGGTAAATGGTCAGCCTGAGCTGTTGATATCGCTTCCAGCTGATGGTGAAGACGGGCTCGAACCAGGTCGGCTCGGACTTCGCGGCCGTCAGCGCCGAGCCGACGGCCTGCTTGCTAGCGCCGGCCGCCAGCAGGGTAGCTCGCACTACGGCCGGTTTCTTGATCCGCTGGCCCTCGACGCCGACCGTGACCATTGGCGCCTGAGTTGTCAGTGGCGCGCCGCCAGCGCCAAGTATCTGCGCTCGCGGTGGCCACGTCACCTGCAGCGACAACTTGTCGCCCGGCTTGGTCAGCTCCGGCGCGATCGTCGCTGGCGACCAGTCCACCCGCCAGCTTCCGGATGAGTCAGTGAAGCGCAGGCTGGTCTTGATCGCGATCGTCCCCACACCCGCGATCGGGATCCGCTCGGTCACCGGCTCCTTCGCGGTGCTGCCGGTAACAGTCAGCCGCCCGGCCAGGTAGGTCGCCTGGCTCGCGCCAAGGTCAGTGAGCGCGGTCGCATTCGCGGCGGCGAAGCCAGCCGGCGGAGCTAGCGACCAGGGCGCGCATGCCCGCCCAGTCCCTCCTGGCCCAGTCAGTCAGGTAGCTCTGCGCTATGCCCTGCGGGCTCGTGGTACTCGAGCACGCTGCGAGCATCGTTGCCGGGAACAGCAGCCCGCCCGTCATGGCAAGCACCCTCACGGCTCGCACCGGCACCGCGAGCACCGCCGCGGCTCGCACTCGAGCAGCCAGCGTGCGAGCCCGTCCGGTCGCGGCACGACGAGCCGACGTCATGACGTCGACCTTACGCACTGCGGTCAGCCGCGGCCCCGCCTACCAGCCAGCTCAGGCGTCCCTCACCGCCAGGCTGCAGCTCGCCAGAGCTCGATCAGCGCGGAACGCCGTCTCGGCTGCCCGCTGGCGCTGGCGCTGGCGCAGCCGGTGCGTCAGTGAGCTGCCGGGCGATCTGCAGCGCCCAGGCCCGCACTCGAGCCGGATCGCGCCAGTCGCCAGCGTGCCCCTTCGCCATCGCGCTCGCTGGCATGCCCCTGGCATGCGGCGAGAGCCTGCCACCGAACGTTACGTGGCCGCGCGCGCCGACGAGCTCCATGAGCGCCTTGACGCGAGGGACCGGCGGTATGTCATTGCTCGCGGCAGAATCATCGAGCGGCCCGCTGGAGAAGAAGTACGTCGGCCGCTGCCTGAGCGCCGCGGCGTGCTTACGCACGTAACCGCGGGCAGCACGGTGCCAGCGGAAGGCATAGAGTGCACCGCCCACGATCACGGCGTCGTAACCGGCAACGTCACGGGCTCGCTTCGGCGGCAGCACGTCGACGTCCAGGCCATACTCGCGCAGGCCGTCCGCCACCATGCGGGCAAGGCCCTCCGTACCGCCGCGGCTGGACCCATAGGTAACGAGAACTCGCATCGGTCACCTCCTGACCTCAGTTCCAGCCTGTCGCTGGTACTGCCAGGTCCCAGAGGCGAAGGTCACCAGATTGGCGGATGCTTGTCCCGCCACGGCCGCGCGGCCTCGAGCTGAGCGGACAGCGAGATCAGCGTTGCCTCGTCGCCCATCCGGCCGGCCAGCATGACGCCGATCGGCAGGCCCTCGGCATTCCACTGCAGCGGCAGGCTCACCGCGGGCTGGCCGGACAAGTTGTACAGCGCCGTCCAAGGCGTGAACACGGTCTGCCGGGTGAAGTTTTCTGCAGGCTCAACCTCGTCGAACCAGCCGACCGGCCGCGGCGGCAGCGCCAGCGTCGGGGTCAGGATCGCGTCGTAGGCGTTCAGCGCGGTCATCGCCGGACGGACGGCGCCCTGCAATATCGCCTGGTGCGTCAGCAGGTCGGCTGCGGACAGTTCCATGCCCTTGCCACGAAGGTAGCGAGTCAGCGGCAGCAAAGCGCTCTCGTGCTCCGGAGGGATCGGGGCTAGCGTCGCCATTGCGAACCACAGCGCCAGGAACGACGGCACAGCCTCCTCGCTGAACGGGAGGTCCACCTCCTCCACCTCGTGCCCGAGTGAGGACAGCAGCGCACTGGCGTCCTCGTAAGCAGCCACGCAGTCCGGATGCACTTCGGCGCCGGGAACAACTGTCCGCAACGATCGCGCGATGCGGAGCCGGCCGGGCTCGCGACCGGCGTAGCCGAGGAACGACTCACCAGCCGGCAGCGGCGGCAGCGTGTACATGTCGCCAGGGTGATTACCCGTCATGGCGTCGAGCAGCAGGGCGGCGTCGGCCACGGTGCGCGCCAGCGGACCGTCTGTCGACAACCCGATCAGGTCGGGCATCATCGGCCCTTGCGAGATCCGGCCGCGGCTGGGCTTGATCCCGAACAGGCCGCAGACGCTTGCCGGGATCCTGATGGAGCCGCCGCCGTCGCTGCCCTGGGCGGCCGGAGCCAGACCCGACGCCACGGCAGCCGCGGCGCCGCCGCTGGACCCGCCGGCCGACCTGCTCAAGTCCCACGGGGTACGCGCAGGCGGCCCGATCCGGGTCTCGGTGTAGCACGGCAGGCCGAACTCGGGCGTCGCTGTCTTACCAGTGATCACGATGCCGGCCGAGCGAAGGTGCTCGACCACGTAGTCATCCTCGGTCGCGACGTTATCCGCGAGCAGAGCGCTCCCGTAGGTCAGCCTGACCCCGGCGACCATGTTCAGGTCTTTGATCGGGATCGGCACCCCGGTGAGCGGGGGCAGCTCGGCCCCGTCCTTGCGGCTCGCGGACACTGCCTTGTCCGCGACCGCGGCCTGTTCGCGGGCCAGCTCGCCAGTCACCGTGTAGAACGCGCCGACCTGCTCGTTGAGCCGGTCGATACGGTCTAGGTAGTGCTCGGTGATCTCGGTGGAGGAGATCTCTCCGGCACGAATGGCGGCGGCTTGCTCGATCGCTGAGAGGTCGTGAATTTGAGTCACGGTACCGAACAGTAGCCGATCTTGCTGCACCAGCCAACGCTGGGCGTACCAGCATTGAACTGGCACTTCGCGCTTGCGGCGAGAGAGGCAGAGGGCGGCCGACTAGCCGGCCAGGCTCATGTAGCCGGCTTGTGAGCGCTCCGTTACTCTGTGACACATGGACCGGGAGACCGGGCCTGAGCCGACTCCGACCGGGCCAGCGGCCCCGGTCGAGGGACCACAGACCTTTGCTGTTCCTTCGCGCGCACTGATGGCCGGGCTTGCCGCGGATCCGCGGCTGCCATATTGGATCCGCCGGGCCGTCATCTCAGCTGTCGTTTTCCTGCCGGTGATGTTCTGGCAGGGCTGGCGGCTTGGCGTGACGGTCGCCGCGATCGTGGCGATCATCGACACCATCTACCAGTCCAAGACAATGTCGTTGATCCCGGCAGCGGTACGGGTTTCATCCGCGCAGCGGCGGACGAAACGGCGGCTGTTCCTGGTCCGGGTTTCCGGCTATCTGGCGGTGCACGCGCGCGGCATCCCCGGCACCGACTCGGTCATCGACCACCTGGTGATCGGGCCAGGTGGCGTGTTCGCGCTGGACTCAGAGCGGTGGGACCGCCGTCTTCCGGTGCGGACAGTCGCCAGCGACTCGGCCGCCGGGCCCGTGCTGTATCACGGCCCGTTCAGCCAGAAGGACCGGCTCTCGCACGCACGCTGGGAAGCTGCCCAGGCCGCCCGGCTGCTCAGTAACGAGCTCGGCCGGGAGATCACCGTGCGTCCAGCCATGGTCATCTACGGTCCGATGGTGCCCTGGGCGGTGGCGACCCTTCGCGGCGTCGACGTCTTCGCCGGCCGATCGGTCGGCCGGTACTTCCGCAGCCGGAAGAGGACTCCTGCCGTAGGCCCGCTCAGCTGGGAAGAAGCAGGCGAGATCTACGCCGCAGCCCATCGCGCCCTGCCTTAACCTGACCGGACGTTAGCCTGACCGCGCCGCCCGGAGCCGACCAGCCGCGCCGGCAGCGATCTCCCGGCGCGGCGGGCTACCCTATGTCATCCCTAGACATGGCAAAGGACTGACTAGCACAGTGCCCGATTTGCGTACCTGGGTGGCCGGTGCCCGACCACGGACCCTGCCCGCGGCCTTCGTGCCAGTAGTCGTCGGCTCCGGGGTCGCCTTCGGCTACGGCAAGTTCTCCCTCTGGCGGGCCGCGCTTGCCCTGCTCGTAGCCCTGGCCTTGCAGGTCGGCGTGAACTACGCCAATGACTACAGCGACGGCATCCGTGGCACCGACGAGGTGCGCGTCGGCCCGGTCCGGCTCGTCGGCTCGGGCCTGGCAAAGCCAAAGCACGTGCTGGGAGCTGCGATCGCTTGCTTCGCGGTCGCCTGCGCCGCTGGCCTGGTGCTGGCGGCGGTCAGCTCGTGGTGGCTGCTGCTCCTCGGCGCGGCCGCGGTGGCGGCGGCGTGGTTCTACACCGGTGGCAGCCGGCCCTACGGGTACCGTGCGCTCGGCGAGCTGTCGGTGTTCGTGTTCTTCGGCCTGGCAGCGGTGGCGGGCACGGCCTACGTTCAGATGCGGTCCGTCAGCTGGCTGCCCTGGGCTGCCGCGGCCGCGATCGGCTTGCTCGCCTGCGCCCTGCTGGTGATCAACAACCTGCGAGATATCCCCACCGATAGCGAAACGGGCAAGCGCACCCTGGCCGTCGTCCTCGGCGATCAGCGGACCAGGGTGCTCTACACCGGCTGCATCCTCGTGCCGTTCTGCGTCGCGCTCGCGCTGGCCCCGGCGCGTCCGCTCAGCCTGCTGGCGCTGGCAGCGCTGCCGCTAGCACTCGCCCCGGTCCGGCAGGTCCGCGACGGCGCCACCGGCCGCAGCCTGATCGTCGCGCTCGGCCAGACAGGACGCCTGGAACTCGCCTACGGCGTGCTGCTCACGCTTGGCCTGGCAGTGCGGCTCTAACCGAGCGCGCTCTACCGGGCCAGCCCTAGCTCGCCGGACCGGCCGCCCCGTTGGCCGCGCCACCGTCCGGAGCGGCCGCGGCGTCGACCGCATCAAGCCCGCCTAACGTCTGCGCCTGGCTGGTCTCCCCCGCGGCCAGCAGTGCAGGCGCGGGCGCTGCGGCCGTCTCGGCCGGGGCATCAGGCAGCCGGGGCTCTGGCACGTCGGGAGCGGTCAGCGCCGCCCCGGGTAGCGAAGCCTCACCACTGGTAGCTGCCGACAGTGCAGCCTCGGCGCGCACAGCCTCAGCCAGCGCGGCCTCGGCCGTTCCCGCCTCACCAGTTCTCCGCTCCTCCGGCGCTGTCACGGCAGGCACCGGTCCGCTCAGCCGGCCAGCCGTCTGCGCCGGACTTGCCACCGATACGTCGGCCGCCGAGCCGCTACCGTCGAACGCGCTGGTTACCGCCTTCAGCGCGCTGGTCAGCTCGCTCGGAATCATCCACATCGAGTTTCCGGGCCCCTGGGCGATCTGCGGCAGCGTCTGCAGGTACTGGTACGCCAGCAGCTTCGGGTCGGGATCGTTGCTGTGGATCGACTGGAACACTGACGTGATCGCCTGAGCCTGGCCCTCGGCCTTGAGGATCGAACTTTGTTTCTCGCCTTCAGCGCGAAGGATGTTGCCCTGCTTGTCGCCGTCGGCGGTGAGGATCTGCGCTTGGCGGACGCCTTCAGCGGTCAGGATGGCCGCGCGCTTCTCGCGCTCGGCGCGCATCTGCTTCTCCATCGCGTCGATCACGCTCTTGGGCGGGTCGATCGCCTTGATTTCCACCCTGGTAACGCGGATCCCCCACTTCCCGGAGGCATCGTCGAGCACGCCGCGCAGCATGGTGTTGATCTTGTCACGCGACGTCAGCGTGACTTCCAGGTCCATCGAGCCAATCACGCTACGCAGCATCGTCGCGGTGAGCTGCTCGATCGCCTGGATGTAGTTGACGATCTCGTAGTCGGCTGCGCGCGGATCCGTCACCTGGAAGAACAGCACGGTATCGATCTTGACGACCAGGTTGTCCTCGGTAATCACCGGCTGGCCGAGGAAGGACACCACCTGCTCGCGCAGATCGATCAGCGGCTTGACGCGGTCGATGAACGGGATGATCACGTTCATGCCAGGCTCCAGTGTCTTGCGGTACCGGCCGAGCCGCTCCACGTTGCGGGCGCGGGCCTGCGGCACGATCCGCACCGCGCGCAACGCAGCCAGCGCGACCAGGATCGCGATGACTGCGGCGACGATGCCGATAGCGATCATCGCCCATTGCTACTCCCTCGGGTACACAAGTGCGGACGCGCCCTCGATCTGGAGCACGTCGACCTTCGTTCCTGCCGGGATGACTAGCGTCTCGTCGTATGACCGGGCGGACCATTCCTCGCCGCCGATACGAACCCGGCCGCCATGCGGGCCGACCTCTTCCAGCACATAGCCCGTCCGCCCGACGAGCGCGGCTGTGCCGGTGCGCAGCATCGGCGGTTGCCGGATGTGGCGCAGCGCGAACGGGCGGGCGACGCCTAGCCCGACCGCCGAAGCGGCAACGAAAGCGCCGAACTGCAGAGCCGCCGGCGCACCGAGGAACCCGGTGCCAGCCGCGATGAGGGCCGCAATGCCCAGCAGTCCGAAGGCAAGCGTCGTGGTCATGACCTCGACGGCGCCAAGCACAGCCGCGATGATCAGCCAGATGACCCAGGTACTCATCGCGGCGCTCCGAAAGCGAAGTGACCTTCA
This sequence comes from uncultured Actinomycetota bacterium, assembly GCA_963815575.1. GTDB lineage: Bacteria > Actinomycetota > Actinomycetes > Streptosporangiales > Streptosporangiaceae > JAJYUU01. The sequence continues at coordinate 83,319 of CAWFHE010000003.1, forward strand.
ATGCTGACAGTAGACCTGTCCCGCTCTGCGCGCATCTCAGCAAGCGGGCAGTAGCTGCGCCGCTTCACACGGCCGGCCGGAACGTGGAGTATTGACCTACTCGTCGTCTGAAGGGCCAGTGATGTCCGAGGTAACAGCACCAATACAGCCGTCGTACTCGCACGGCGCATCGGCTCGGCCGCTGCTCGGCGAGACCATCGGCGACAACCTGCGCCGGACAGCGGTCAGCTATCCGGCCAGCGAAGTGCTGGTGGACGTGCCGACCGGCCGCCGGTGGACCTACCCGCAATTGGACTCCGACACCGACACGGTCGGGATCGGGCTACTGGCACTGGGCATCAACAAGGGCGACCGAGTCGGCATCTGGGCACCGAACTGCGCCGAGTGGGTGGTGCTCCAGTACGCGACCGCGAAGATCGGCGCGATCCTGGTCAACATCAACCCCGCTTACAAAAGTCACGAACTGGCCTACGTGCTCCGGCAGTCCGGTGTCAAACTGCTCGTCAGCGCGGAGAGCTTCAAGACCAGTGACTATCGCGCAATGATCGACGAGGTGCGCGGCGGCCTGCCGGCGCTGGAACGAGTGATCTATCTCGGCAGCGCGGACTGGGACAAGCTGCTAGATGCGGGTGCAAACGCGAACCGGGATGCGCTTTCGGCCCGGTCGGCGACGCTGGCCTTCGACGACCCGATCAACATCCAGTACACGAGTGGAACGACCGGGTTTCCCAAGGGCGCCACGCTGTCACACCACAACATCCTGAACAACGCGTACTTCGTCGGCGCGGGCTGCGGCTACACCGAGAAGGACAGGGTCTGCGTACCGGTGCCGTTCTACCACTGCTTCGGCATGGTGATGGGAAACCTGGGCAGCACCACGCACGGCGCCTGCATCGTCATTCCGGCACCCGGATTCGATCCGGCCGCGACGCTGGCCGCAGTGCAGGCGGAGCGGTGCACGTCGCTCTACGGCGTGCCGACCATGTTCATCGCCGAACTGGCGTTGCCTGACTTCGCCAGCTACGACCTGGCCAGCCTGCGCACCGGGATCATGGCAGGCTCGCCCTGCCCGGTCGAGGTGATGAAACGCGTCCTGTCCGAGATGCATATGACCGAGGTCACGATCTGCTACGGGATGACGGAGACGTCGCCGGTCTCGACCCAGACCACGGCCGATGACGAGACCGACCGGCGGGTGTCCACCGTCGGCAGGGTCCATCCGCATCTGGAGGTCAAGGTCATCGACCCGGAGACCGGCGTCGTCCTGCCCCGCGGCAGTCACGGAGAGCTGTGCACTCGCGGCTACTCGGTCATGCTCGGCTACTGGGACGAGCCCGAGCGGACGGCGGAGGCTATCGACGCCGCACGCTGGATGCACACCGGCGACCTGGCGGTGATGGACGATGCTGGCTATCTGAACATCGTCGGCCGGATCAAGGACATGGTGATCCGCGGCGGTGAGAACATCTACCCGCGCGAAGTCGAAGAGTTCCTCTACACCCACCCGGCGATCGAGGACGTGCAAGTCGTCGGCGTGCCGGACCTGAAGTACGGCGAGGAACTCTGCGCCTGGGTGAAGCTGCGGCCTGGCAGCTGAACTGACCGCGGAGCAGGTACGCGAGTTCTGCACCGGCAGGATCGCGCATTACAAGATCCCGCGCTACGTGCGGGTGCACCGACGCCTTCCCGATGACAGTCACCGGCAAGGTGCAGAAGTTCAAGATGCGCGACACGTCGGTGGCAGAACTTGGCCTGCAGGCGGCCAGCCAAACCCAGACGGCGTGACGGCAATCTGCGGCCCCGGGAACAGCGGCCGTCTGGACGCCGGCGACCCGATCTGGTTCGGACGGCGCGAGAGTCCGTCAGTGCAAGCCGCCTAGCGCGGCCTGAGTGCCCGGTATGTCGTCCACGCACACCGCGTCTACCCCGGCCTGCGCCAGCGACAGAGCCAGCGCCGGGCCAGGTGACCAGGCCATGACCTCCAGGCCGGCCCGGTGCGCGAACTGCAGCGCGCGCTCCGGCTCGGTCAGCAGGCTGTCGACGTGCAGGCAGATTGCGTCCATCCCCAGATTGGCGGCCGCGGAGATGGCAGGACCGCTGGCGAACCTCACTTCGGTAATCAGCCCGAGCGCCACATCAGCCTCCGGTGCGCCCCGGTCCTTCAGGTACATCGGCAGTGAGGGGTCGAAGGACGAGATGAGAAAGCGCCTTGAGCCGCGGTAACGGCGCAGCGCCCGGGCGATCAGCGCATGGGTTCGCTGGTGCTCGGGATCCCTGGCGTCCTCGATCACGGTCTTGACGTCGATGTTGACTCCGACGCTGGCGGGCAGCACCGCCAGCACCTCGTCTAGCGAAACGATGCCCGCGGCCGCCAGTTTCTCGGCGGTTTGCGTCTGGATAAGGTCCCCGGCCGGAGTGAGCGGGTCATGCCACAGCATTAGCTCGCCGTCGCTGCTGCGGCGCGCGTCCAGCTCAACCCAGGGGACGCCGCTGACGGCAGCCGCCAGGAACGCCTCCAGCGAGTTCTCCTGGTAACCGTGAGCCTGGCCCGCCCCGGAGCCGCGATGACCGACGATCGACGGCTTGTATTCGAAGATCATCCAACCTCCTGACGGGCGCCGAGGAAAATGCGGCCGGGTTAGCTAGCGGTTCGCGGGCCGGGCCGCGGCAGGCCGCACATGCGCCTGCTGACCGCCGCGGAGCCGGGCAGCAGCGCCGCAGCCGGGCTACGTCAGCCTGCCACAGGCGGAGTGCGTAAGGTGTCTGGGGTTGGGAAAGCCGGTTCGATTATCCGATGCGAGGTAGGTCAGATGGACCAGGGCGTGGCGCGCGAGCGGCTCACCGCCGAGCGCGCCGAGGTAGCGCAACTGCTCAGGGACGCTGTGTCCGCCGGCGAGCAGGATCGCGAGGTTGAGGTCGACGAGACTGGCGACTACGCGGACTCGGCCCAGCCGCTGACCGCGCAAGGCATGGACGACGCGATCGCCGAGGGCTTCAGGGCCCGGATCGCCGCGATCGACCGGGCACTCCGGCGGCTGGACGACGGCAGTTACGGCAAGTCAGTTCTCAGCGGCGACCCCATCCCGGACGACCGTCTGGACGCCGATCCGGCGGCCGAGCTCACCGTCGAAGAGGCCAAGGCCAGGTCGGAGAGCTAGCGGCGGGTGGTCCCTTCAGCCGCCGGCTACCTCAAGCGTGATCGTGGTGCCCGCGAGTGCCTTGCTGACCGGGCAACCGGCCTTAGCGTCAGCCGCGATCCGGGCGAAGTCCTCCGCGCTGACCCCCTGCGCTGAGCCGCCAACCGTCAGCTTGATGCCGCTGATCCTGAAGCCGCCCGCCGGGTCAGGCCCGAGCGTCACGTCCGCGGTCACGTCCAGCGACTGATCGCTGCCGCCCGCTGCCCCGAGCAGCGCGGAGAACTGCATCGCGAAGCACCCGGCATGCGCGGCGGCGATGAGCTCCTCCGGGCTCGTGGTCCCGCCCGCGTCGTCGGCCGCGCGCTTGGGGAAGTTGATCTCGTAGCTGCCGAGTCCCGAACTGACGAGCGTGACCGTACCGGTGCCATCCTGAAGGCCGCCAGTCCAAGCGGTGTGCGCGCTGCGCGTGGGCATCCTGATCTCCTTTAGCTTGGCGAGCCGGGTTAGCTGCCCGGCACAAGCAAGCCGAACAACTCCACGCCGGGATTTGCTCCCGGCCGTCCTAGCCGCAACCCCGGCCAAGACTGAACGCTACTCGCCGGGCGGCTTGCGCGCCTCGATCAGGAAGCGCTGCGAGTGACAGATGAAGGCGCCGTTCGCCCGGATGTGCTCGTGCATTCGTCGCAGTGATGCGCCGTAGCCCGCCACGGTGAAGCCCGGTACGGTCCACAGCACTTTCTTCAGAAAGTGCACGACGGCGGCGACGTCGAAGAACTCGACCTGCAGCGCCTGCTCTTGCAGGTCGAGAACGTCAAGTCCGGCTGCGACAGCTTCGGCGACAGCGAGCCGCGGACTCCGGCTCTGATCCACCGGCTGCGGGCCCATCATGAAGTCCGTCAGCTCTCGGCTAGACCCGGCGCCTACCTGCTGGGAGAGATATGTCCCGTACGGCCGGAGCACGCGCGCGATCTCGGTCCAGAGCACTTCAGTCGGGTGCCGGCTCACCACCAGGCCGAAGCTGGCAGCGTCGAAAGGGAAGTCAGCGTCGTCTTCCGCATACGCCACTGTCCCGCCGAACGGCGCCAGGTTGCGCCTGGCGATTTCGAGATTTGGCAGCCACGACTCGGTGGCGGCCAGTACGGCCGGCCCTCGCCCGCCCGTGCCCTGTCCGCCCGTGCCCTGTCCGCCCGTGCCCTGTCCGCCCGTGCCCTGTCCGCACGTGCTCTGGCCGCCCGTGGTCTGCGCCGCTGTGCGCAACGCGTCCGCCAGTACTTCGCCGCCGCCGGTCTGGATGTCGAGCACTGCGTCGGCCCGGCCGATCCGCGCAGCCAGCAGGCGAGCGTAGCCCCAGCGCGGGCGTTCCTCCGTCGCCCTGCCCTCGAACCAGGAGAAGTCCCATCCCGCCGTGGGCACGGCGTCACCTTCGGCGATCAGTTCGGCATAGCTCCGGTCGTCCGTCACGGGAGATTATGACCGGAAACGGGCACGCGCCGGCAACTCAATTGATCCCCGCGCAGCGGGCCTGACGCCGGGCCCGCTAACTGGGACCGGCTCGGTGGGCAGGGTAGGCGGGGCCGGCCAGGCCCGAGTCAGATAGGGCCGGATCAGACGAGGCCGAGCAGGGAGTCGAGGCCCACCGTAAGGCCAGGCGGTAGCGTGCCGATCGCGCGCACGGCGAGCAGTACACCGGGCATGAACGAGGCTCGGTCAAGCGAGTCATGTCTGATGGTGAGCACTTCGCCATGCCCGCCGAGCAGCACTTCCTGATGCGCGACAAGGCCTGCTAGCCGGACCGAGTGGACGTGGACGTTGTCGACCTCGGCGCCCCGCGCCCCTTCCGCCGCCGTGGCCGTAGCGTCTGGCATCGGCCCGGTGCCAGCGGCGTCCCTGGCCGCGCTGATCATGGCCGCCGTGCGGGTGGCTGTGCCCGACGGAGCGTCCGCCTTTCCCGCGTGGTGGAGTTCTATCACCTCCGCGGACTCGAAGAACGGCGCCGCGGTCGCTGCGAAGCGCATCATCAGCACCGCGCCGACCGAGAAGTTAGGCACTATCAGCGCGCGTGCTTCCGGCCGGCCGTCGAGCCAGCCGCGCACTTCGGCGAGCCGCTCGTCGCCGAAGCCCGAGGTACCGACGATCGCTGCAATCCCGTGGCCGATGCACCAGCGCAGATTGTCCATCACGACGCCGGGATGAGTGAAGTCGACGACAACGCCGGCGCCGGACAGCAGATCCAGCGAATCACCGACGTCGACCTGCCCGGCGAGCTCCAGGTCGGACGCCGACTCGATGGTTGCGCACACCTGCGAGCCCATGCGCCCTTTGGCGCCCAGCACGCCCACCCTGATCATCGTGCCCCCTCGATTTTGCCGGTCTCGCGGCTTGCCAGCAGCCTAGCTACCAGCCGCCGACGGCCAGTGCCCGTCCATGCGATAAGAAGGTCTGCGGGATACAGGTACGCGAGATCCAGGTACGCGAGATCCAGACCGTAACGCGAAGGGGCGATTGGCGATGGCTGAATGGAACTCGTTCTCGACTGACTCCACCACAGGCATCAACACCGAAGTAATCACCTACCCGGGCGGCAACGGCGACGAGATTCACGCGTACGTCGCCAGGCCGACCGGCGACGCGACCCGGCCGGGCGTCGTGGCGGTGCACCACATGCCGGGCTGGGACGAGTTCTACCGGGAGTTTTCCGACCGGCTAGCCAGGCACGGCTACACCGTGATCTGCCCGGACCTGTACTGTCGGTACGGGCACGGCTCCCCGGACGACATAGCCGCGAAGGTCAGGGCTGACGGCGGCGTGCACGACGAAAGCGTGGTCGCCGACTGCGCCGCAGCCAGGGAATGGCTGCTAGCCCAGCCGACTAGCAACGGCAAGACCGGCATCCTCGGCACCTGCTCGGGTGGCAGGCATTCACTCCTGACCGCCTGCCGGACCAGCGGCTGGAACGCCGTCGGCGACCTCTGGGGCGGCGGCGTCATCATGAGCGAGGAAGAGCTCAGCCCGGCCCGCCCGGTCTCGCCCATCGACTACATCGGCGACCTGTCTGCGCCGTTGCTCGGGCTATTCGGCAACGACGACAAGTACCCGACGCCCGAGCAGGTCAACAAGCTCGAGGAAGCAGTGAAGCAGCACGGCAAGGAATACGAGTTCCACCGGTACGACGGTGCCTCGCATGGCTTCTTCTATTACTTCGCCTCGATTTACCGGCCTGAGGCGACGATGGACGGCTGGGAGAAGATCTTCGCTTTCTTCGGCGACAGACTGCACTGATCGCGTGAATCCGCAACTCCCTGCTGGTTTGCCGGCGTCAGCCGCCCGTTATAGGTAGTTCGTCCTCACCAAACCAGCAGGGTGTGCGGAAGGAGTGCTGTGGGCCCTGCGCGGACTGTACCGGGCAGCCTCGAGGGCGGACTGATCACCGTCGGCCGGCTGGCACGATGGAGGGATCATGACTCTCACCGATCGGCTCCCCGACTCCTCGGAGCCAGATGAGGTTTTCGCGGCTTTTGCTGACTGGACCGCGGAACAGGGCTTTGCGCTCTATCCGCACCAGGAAGAGGCGCTCATCGAGATCGTGTCCGGCGCGAACGTGATCCTTTCCGCACCGACCGGTTCCGGCAAGAGCCTTGTCGCGACTGGTGCGCACTTCACCGCGCTGGCTCGCGACGACCGGACTTTCTACACCGCCCCGATCAAGGCGCTGGTCTCGGAGAAGTTCTTCGCGCTCTGTGACATCTTCGGACCTGACGAGGTTGGCATGATGACCGGCGACGGAAGCGTTAACGCCGGCGCGCAGATCATCTGCTGCACGGCTGAAGTACTGGCCAACATCGCGCTGCGGGACGGGGCCAGCGCCGACGCGGGTCAGGTAGTGATGGACGAGTTCCACTTCTACGCCGACCCGGACCGGGGCTGGGCCTGGCAGGTGCCGCTGATCGAACTACCGCGGGCGCAGTTCGTCCTGATGTCCGCGACGCTTGGCGATGTCAGCCGGTTCGAACGCGACCTCGCCCGCCGGACAGGGCGGCCGACTGCCGTGGTGAGTTCCGCGGAAAGGCCCGTTCCGCTGTCGTTCTCGTTTGCCATGTCGCCATTGCACGAGACCGTGGCCGAACTGCTCGCCACGCATGAGGCGCCGATTTACATCGTGCACTTCACCCAGGCGGCGGCCATCGAGCAGGCCCAGGCGCTGATGAGCGTCAACGTCTGCAGCCGGGCGGAGAAGGACGCAATCGCTGAACTGATCGGGAACTTCCGGTTCGCGCCAGGTTTCGGCAAGACGCTGTCCCGGCTGGTCAGGCACGGCATCGGCGTGCATCATGCCGGGATGCTGCCGAAGTACCGGCGCCTGGTGGAGACCCTCGCCCAGGCCGGCCTGCTCAAGGTGATCTGCGGCACGGACACGCTGGGCGTGGGCATCAACGTGCCGATCAGGACCGTGCTGTTCACCGGGCTATCGAAGTACGACGGCAGCAAGACCCGGCTGCTGATGGCGCGCGAGTTCCACCAGATCGCCGGCCGGGCCGGCCGGGCCGGATTCGACACCACGGGCCGGGTTGTGGTGCAGGCGCCCGAGCACGTGATCGACAACGAGCGGGCACTTGCCAAGGCCGGAGACGACCCGAAGAAACGGCGCAAGGTGGTGCGGCGCAAGCCACCAGAGGGCACGGTCTCCTGGGGCCAGCCGACTTTCGACCGGCTGGTCGCGGCCGAACCCGAGCCGCTCAAGTCCAGCTTCGTGGTCACCCACGCGATGCTGCTCAACGTGATCAGCCGGCCGGGCAACGCATTCGCCGCGATGAAACACCTGCTCACCGACAATCACGAGGACAGGCCTGCGCAGCGCAAGCACATCAGCCGCGCGATTGCGATCTACCGCGCGCTGCTCGCGGGCGGCGTTGTGGAGCGGCTGGAGTCGCCAGACCCCGACGGCCGCTGGGCCCGGCTAACCGTCGACTTGCAGGAGGATTTCGCGCTCAACCAGCCGCTCTCGCCGCTGGCGCTGGCGGCCATCGAACTGCTCGACCGGTCCTCGCCTGAGTACCCGCTCGACGTGCTGTCGGTGATCGAGTCGACCCTCGACAACCCGCGGCAGGTGCTGGCTGCGCAGCTGTTCAAAGCGCGCGGCGAGGCCGTCGCGGCCATGAAGGCCGACGGGATCGAGTACGAGGAGCGGATGGACCTGCTAGAAGCGGTGACCTATCCGAGGCCGCAGGCCGACCTGCTGGAAGCCGCGTACGACATCTACAAGCGAGGCCATCCGTGGGTCGCTGACCACGAGCTAGCGCCTAAGTCGGTGGCGCGCGACTTGTACGAGCGGGCGATGACCTTCGCCGAGTTCATCAGCTTCTACGGGCTGGCGCGATCGGAAGGCCTGGTCCTCCGCTACCTTGCCGACGCCTACAAGGCGATGCGGCAGACGGTGCCGGAAGAGGCCAGGACCGAGGAGCTCACCGACCTGATCGAATGGCTGGGCGAGCTTGTCCGGCAGATCGACTCCAGCCTGATCGACGAGTGGGAACGGCTGCGCAACCCGGTGGAAGAGGTCCAGCATCTGGCCGCCGAGCGGCCGCCTGCAGTGACGGGCAACAAACGGGCGTTCCGGGTTCTGGTCAGGAACGCGCTGTTCCGCCGGGTCGAGCTCGCCGCGCTGCGGCGGTACGAGGAGCTCGGCGAGCTCGACGGCGACGACGGCTGGGATGCGCAAGCCTGGGCCGACGCGCTGGAGCCGTATTTCGCCGAGCACGACGAGATCGGCACCGGCTCGGACGCCCGTGGTCCGGCCATGCTGATCATCGAAGAGCTGCCGGGAGTCTGGTCAGCCCGGCAGATCTTCGACGACCCCGCGGGAGATCACGACTGGGGCTTCTCGGCCACGGTGGACTTGGCCGCCTCCGACGAGGCCGGAGTCGCCGTGATTGCCGTCACCGACGTCGGCCAGCTCTGAGCTCGTGACTGCGCTCAGAGACCGCGCTACGGCGACCTTCAGCTTTCATTCAGAATCGTGCCCGAGCATCCTGACGTGACGCCCAACGCACCCGCTAGCCAAGTTCGCTCCGGGTCGTCATCCCCAGGCCCGGGCGGGCGACCGCGCAGGGGGCCGGCAGCAGGGCAACCGGCGGCCGGGCAGCCCGCGGCGGGGCAGCCGGCGGCCGGGCAGGCTGCGCAAGCCGGAGCGCGCCGCCCAGCCCCCGCTCCCCGGCCGCGGTTCGTCGATGCGTGCGCGGCTGCCGCGGGCCTCGGCTTCGGTGCCGTCCTGGCCTCGGTCATCGCGAACGAGTCGCGAGGCTCGCTGGCCGCGCCCGGCGGCCTGCTGACAGCGGCGGGCAGACTGGCCGCTCTCACCGGCACCTACCTGATCCTGATCATGGTGGTGCTGGTAGCACGGCTGCCCTGGCTGGAGCGGTCGGTGGGGCAGGATCAACTGGTTCGCTGGCACCGGCGAGTGAGCCCATGGGCCATGAGCCTGATCGTCGCCCACGTAGTACTCATCACACTGGGTTACGCGGAAGCCGGCAGGTCAACGGTATTTAGCGAAGCCTGGCTGCTGATTCGCTCCTACCGCGACATCCTGGCGGCGGCTGTCGGCTTCGGCCTGCTGGTGCTCGCGGGCATCACCTCCTATCGCGCGATCCGGCGGCGGCTGCGTTACGAGACCTGGTGGGTCGTCCACCTTTATCTCTATCTGGGCCTTGCGCTCGCCTTCGCGCACCAGATCTTCACCGGCGTGAGCTTCATCGGCCATCCGCTCGTGCGCGGGCTGTGGATCGCAATCTGGATAAGCACGGCCGGCCTCGTGCTGGCGTGCCGGGTCGCCCTGCCGGCCTGGCGGAGCCTGCGGTACGGGCTTCGCGTCGTCGAGGTCCGCCGGGAGGCTCCGGGCATAGTCTCGGTGATCTGCCGCGGACGAGGACTGGACAAGCTCGCGGTATCCGGCGGGCAGTTCTTCCTCTGGCGGTTCCTGACCAGGGAACTGTGGTGGCAGGCGCACCCCTACTCGCTGTCCGCGCTGCCCCAGCCACCGTTCGTCCGGATCACCGTGAAAGGGCTCGGCGACGCCAGCCGCACTGTCGCCCGCCTGCGACCAGGGACGAGGGTCGCCTTCGAGGGCCCCTACGGCGTCTTCACTGACCACGCCCGGCTGTCGGACGGCGTGCTGCTGGTCGCCGCTGGCGTCGGCGTCACTCCGCTGCGGGCGCTGCTGGAAGACGTGCCAGATGACGCCGATGTCGTTGTCATCCTCCGCGCGTCGGCAGCTGCGGACGTGCCACACCGCGCCGAGATCGCCGCGCTGGTCGAGCACCGGCGCGGGCGGCTGCACGAGCTCATCGGGTCACGCCATAAGGTGCGGCTGACTGCTCGCACCATGCACCACCTGGTACCGGACATCGCCGAGCGGGACGTCTACATCTGCGGCCCGGCCGGCTTCGACGACGAGGTCGTCGCAGCTGCCGGGAGGCTCGGTGTCCGAGGCGATCAGATCCATATCGAATCGTTCGGTTTCTAGCCGGGCAGCCGGACTTACCACAGTGACAGAAAGGAGGCGCTGGGCATCGTGAAGCGCACGCCGATCGTCATCGCCGGGACCGTGGCCGGACTGGTTGCGGTGCTGGAGTTCCACACCACTCCGGCTAAGTCCACGCTGGCCGGCGGATCCGCGCTGGCGCCGGCCACCGCCGGCAGCGCGGGCACGACGTCACAGCCAGCCCCCGGCGGAACCAAGTCGTCTCCCGGCTCACAGCCGGACTCGGCCGGCTCGCACACAGCTACCGGCGCACAGGTCAACTACAACTTCGGCGTGCTCTCGGTGAAGATCACAGTCACTGGCAGCAAGATCAGCAAGGTCGGCATCGCCTACCTGAACGATGGCGGCAACCCTCGCTCCCAGTTCATCGACCAGCAGGCCATCCCGATCCTGGAGCAGCAGGCGCTCCAGGCGCAGAGCGCCAGCATCCAGGGCGTGTCCGGGGCGAGCTACACCAGCGCCGGGTTCACCCAGTCGCTCCAATCCGCGCTGCATTCCCTAGGCAAGTAGTGTCACCCGCACCGATCCGTCATCTCGTGCATGTCATGGGCACAGTCGTCACGATCGACGTGTTCGGCGAGCCAGCGGCTGACGAGGCGTGGACCGCGGACCTGAGCCGCCGGGTCGACCATGCCACGATCGTGCTCCAGCGTGCTGACGAGATATTCAGCACCTGGCGACCGGACAGCCCGGTCAGTCGCCTTCGCCGCGGCGAGATCACCACTGACGAGGCCCCGCCTGAGGTGGCTGCGGTCATGAGCGCGTGTGAGGTGGCACGGCGATTGTCCGGTGGCTGGTTCGACCCGTGGGCGATGCCAGGAGGGTTCGACCCCACCGGATATGTCAAAGGGTGGGCGGCTCAGCGCGCGCTGGCTGCACTGAACGGTCTGCAGATGCACGGCGCGCTGGTGAACGCGGCCGGCGATATCGCCTGCGCGGGCCATCAGCCGTCCGGCGACGCGTTCCGCATCGGCATAGCCGATCCGGACGAGGCCGGGCGGCTAGCCGAGATCGCGGAACTGACCGGGTGCATCGCGACGTCGGGAACTTACGAGCGCGGCAGTCATCTCATCGACCCGCACACCCGCTTGCCCGCAGCCCGAGCTGCGTCCGCGAGCGTCATCGGGCCAGATCTCGGTCTAGCCGACGCGCTGGCCACCGCCATCGTGGTCGCGGGCACCAGCGGGCTCGAGCTCGTCGAGCCGCTGGCTGGCTACGAGGCGCTGGTCATCGACTGGGATGGCGGCCGGCATTCGACGAGACAGTTCCCGTTCGCCGTGACAAGCCGCAGAGTTGCCGAGCGCTTATCTCAAGAGCGCTGAAGGCCAGCGACCAGGTAGCCGACGACCTGCCGGGCGAACTGGTCGGTCAGCGGCTGGTGGCCCTGCAACAGCCGGTGATAGGCGGCACCGAACAGCAGGTCGAGCACTACCTCGTAGTCGGTCTCCGCCGGGATTTCGCCGCGGGCGACGGCCCGGTCCAGCATGATCTTGTGCTGGTCACGCAGCCGCTCGACGACCCGCTCGCGCCAGCTCGCGGCGAGGCCGGGGTCTCGCTGGGCTTCAGCGATCAGGCCCGCCAGGATCGAGCCGGTGGTGGTCCCGGTGACCGAGCGCATCCAGGACCGCAACGCGGCCAGCAGATCGTCTTGCAGCGTGCCGGTGTCCGGCAGGGGCTGCTGCCCCTGAAATTCGGCGAGGAAGGCATCCAGCGCTAGCGTCCCGCGAGACGGCCAGCGGCGGTAGATCGTAGTCTTGCCAACCCCCGCCCTGGCTGCGACTTCCTCGATCGACATCCCGGCCAGACCGCGCTCGGCCAGGACCTCAGCGGCAGCCGCCAGGATGGCCCGGTCTGCCTCCTCGCTGCGCGGGCGTCCGCGCTTAGGCGCTGGCGGGCAGGCCTCCGGCACAAGGTGCCCGCTGGCAGGAATACGCGCGTCCGGCATGGCGCTGTAGCGTACACCTAATAAACGAAACGCATCGTAGCGTATCTGCAAGGCTGCGCTTCGTAGCCGAGCCAGGCACTGGTATGCGTGATATAAAATACGATTCGTAGCGTATTGAAAAGAAGAAGTATCAGTACGTCGAAATGAGGCAGGTCGGCATCATGTCATCGGCTCCGGTCTCCGGTCTCCGGTCGGCTCCGCGCCAGGTCAGTGATACCGGCGACACCGCGCGCCAGGGCCTCCGGCTAGCGCTCATCCTCATCGCGGCCTTCATGGTCGTGCTCGACTTCAGCATCGTGAACGTCGCGCTGCCATCCATCCAGCGGGAGCTGGGCATGACCGCGGCGGCTGTGCAGTGGGTGATCACCGGTTACGCGATCGCCTTCGGCGGCCTGCTCATTCTCGGGGGCCGGGCCGCCGACCTGTTCGGACGCCGTCGCATGTTCATCGCCGGACTGCTGGCATTCACGGCGGCCTCGCTGTCCGGCGGACTGGCCCACGACCCGGCACTGCTCATCGCCTCCCGGGTAGTGCAGGGTGCCGGCGCGGCAGTCGTCGCTCCGGCCGCGCTGTCGCTGATCACGACCAGCTTCCCGGAGGGCCACCGCCGGACCCGCGCGCTCGGCATGTACGGGGCCACCGCGTCGATCGGCTTCGTGGCTGGCCAGGTCCTAGGCGGGATCCTGGTTCAGTTCACCAGCTGGCGGGCGGTGTTCCTGGTAAACGTGCCCGTCGGCCTGATCGCTGCGGTCATAGCGCCGCGATTGCTGGCCAACTCGCGCGGGCCGGCCACCGGCCGCAGGCTCGACATTCGGGGTGCCGTGCTGATCACAACCGCGATGGCCGCGCTGGTCTTCGCCGTATCCGAGGCCAACATCGCGGGCTGGCGATCACCGCTGATCCTCGTGGCGATCATCATTTTTCTTACCGGAACGGGCGCTTTCGTCATCGCCGAGCGACGGCACGCTGACCCCTTGCTGCCAGCGGACCTGGTCCGGCGGCCCGCGCTGCGTACGGCCGGCCTGCTGAACCTGCTCCTTGGCCTGTGGAACGGCGGCGAGATGCTGGTGCTCTCCCTCTACCTGCAGCAGGTACTCAAGGACTCGCCGCTCGCAACCGGGCTGGTAATCGCGCCGCAGGGGGTGATCGGCTTCACCGCGGGCGCGTTCGGTGCCCGGCTGGCCAGCCGGATAGGCGTCCGCCGCGTCCTGGTCCTGACCGGCGTGATCGCTGCCGTTGGTTTCGCTGTCCTCACCCAGCTTCCCGCCAGCGGCCACTACAGCCCGGTATTCGCGGCCGTGATGCTGGTCGGCTTCGGGACGGCCGGGACGGCATTCGGCACGATGGTGATCGCCACTTCGGGGGTCGCCGGCGCCGAGCAAGGCATTGTCGGCGGCGTGATCAACACCAGCCGCCAGATCGGCGCGGCACTGGGCGCCGCGCTGCTGCCTGCTATCTCAGCCGCCGTCAGCAACGACGCCGTCGTCGCGACGGCGCGCGGCACCAGGGCAGCGATGCTGGCGGCCGCGATCGCGTCGGCGGCGGCCGCGATCATCGCCTGGCGCGGCGCGAGGACGGCAAGGCCGGGGCCAGGCGCCGGGTCGGCACTGGTGACCTCGCTGAAGTCGGCGGCTCAGCCGGTGCTCGTGCCCGCTCGCGTCACCCCGGTCGGGGCCAGCTCGGTTCACGCCACCCGGGCGCCGGATGTGAGCTCCGACCGGCAGGAACGGCGCGGGCAGCACCGCACCCGGCCGCACCAGCCAGCAGGCCTGCAGCAACGTCTCTGGCACCTGGCGGCTCCACGAGGACTAGGCGCGCACCGCCGGGCCGGCGGTGATCACGGTCAGCTGCGGCGCAGCCGGCCATCGGATGGCGATCTTGATCATCTTCGAAGCCTGCCCGCCCGGCGCAGCTAAGCAAGCCCCCTGGCGGCCTTAACCGCAGGTGGCGGTCCCGGTAAGCCAAGCCGCTACGGGTTGGTAGCCTGGCCGCATCACGAGCTCCCCCCGACCCGAAGGGTGTGCCACCGGTCTATGGATCAGGTTTCCGCTGCTCAGCAGGCGCGACCGGGACCGCTGGCTGGATTGCTGGTGGCCGATTTCTCCAGAGTGCTGGCCGGACCGTACTGCACTATGATCCTCGGCGACCTCGGCGCCGACGTCATCAAGGTGGAGGGTCCGGGCGGTGATGACACGCGCCACTGGATGCCGCCGGTCCGGGCCGGCATTTCCACGTACTACCTGTCGATCAACCGGAACAAGCGCTCCATCCAGCTCAATCTCCGGGACGCAGACGACCGTGCGGCGGCGGCTGAGCTCGCCAGGCGCGCCGACATCATGGTGGAGAACTTCAAGCCGGGCGGCCTTAGCCAGTTCGGGCTCGACTACGAAACCGTGCGCGCGACAAACCCCGCGGTGATTTACGCATCCATCACCGGATTCGGCGCGGGCGGCGGCGCGCACCTGCCCGGTTATGACCTGATCGTCGAGGCGATGTCCGGGCTGATGAGCCTGCAAGGTGACGCCGACGGCCCGCCGTACCGAGCAGGCGTCGCGGTCTTTGACGTCATCTCGGGCTTGCAGACCGCCATCGGTGTGCTCGCCGCGCTCGACCACCGGCACCGGACCGGCGAGGGGCAGCGCATCGAGGCCAACCTGATGTCCACCGCACTCGCCGGAATGGTCAATCAGACCGGCGCCTACGCCTCGGCCAGTGTCGTGCCGCATCGGATGGGTAACTCGCATCCGAGCCTGTTCCCGTACGAGCCACTGCCGACCGCCGACGGTGACCTCGTCATCGCGGCCGGAAACGACACCCAGTTCGGTAACCTCTGCGCCGTGCTAGGCGTGCCGGAGCTCAGCTCCGATGACCGTTTCGCCGCGAACTCGGGCCGGACCGCCAACCGCGACGAACTGCGGCCGCTGCTAGTCGAGCAGCTGAAGACGCGGTCGGCCGCGGAATGGTTCGACAAGCTGATCGCCGCCGGGGTACCGTGCGGGCCGATCAACAGCGTGGCGGGCGGCGTCGCGTTTGCCGAGCAGATCGGCCTCGATCCGGTCGTCCTCGCCGGTCACGGCGATGCGGCGGTACCTGGCATCCGCAATCCGCTGACGTTCTCCACGACCGCGCCGCGATACGACCTGCCGCCACCAGCGCTGGACGAGCATGGCGAGGCTATCCGGGCCTGGCTTGCCGACCCGGACACCGCGCCGCACCGCGACTAGCACCGCTCGCGCACGCCGGGAACCACATCAGTCGTACGACCGCAGTGGTTAGAACGCCATGAGTTGTACGACTGCTGTGGGTCGGGACCCGACTAACTGGCCGGAGCGGCCCGTTCGGCCTCGCCAGCCTTCCGGGCCAGCCAGTCCGCTTCAGACGGCCGGACGTTTCGGTCGGTCATGCGGTGCCGGGCGACCGTCGCGATATGCGGTGCAGGATCGTCATTAGCCGCGGCCAAGAAGTGCCGGATGAAAACTCCGCGCAGGGCGCCCGCGGAGACGCGGACCGGCAGCGGCAAGTCGTCGACTTCAGAACTGGCCATGATGAGATACGCCATCGCGACGTCGGCGCCGGCCGGACCCCGGCGCACGTTGCTCCAGTCGATCACGACCGGCCCGCGGCTCGTCAGCATGACGTTGCCGGGGTGAAGATCCAGGTGCAGCACCGCGCTGCCAGTACCGACTACTTGCGGCAGGCCAGGCGGGGCCGCAATCTGGTGCAGCCGGTTGTGCAGGTGAGCGAGGGTGCGAGCATGCCGCCGCACGAGCCAGGGCCGGCGGCTGACATCAGCGAGCATGTCCCGGCCGTCCAGCCGCTCCATTACCAGGTCAGAACCGGCTGCGTCGTAGACCGCCGGGACGGGATATCGGGCCTGGCCCAGGTGACGCATCATCTCGGCTTCGGCCTGGACGTCAAACGGGGCGCGATAGCGTCGCAGCACCCGGCCCGCACCGATCGCGTAGACGTCCGCAGCCCGGCCCGACCCGATCAGGGGACCTGGCGGGTCAGAAGCTGGCATGCCAGGACGCTACCTGATGGCGCGCAATCTCGTTTCTGGCTAGCTGGCCAGCACGCCGGCGAACGCGTCCTCGTCGAACGGCCCGACGATCGCGAGCGCCTTGGGCTGGCCCAGCACGGCCGCGGCTACTTCCCGCACCTGGTCGTGGGTGACCGCTGCGACCTCGGTCAGGATGTCGTCGACCGGCTCCAGGAACGGGTAGACGAGCTCCGACTTGCCGAGCCTGCTCATCCGGGAGGACGGGTCTTCCAGGCCGAGCACGATCGAGCCGCGCAGCTGTCCCTTGCCCCGGTCGAGTTCCTCGTCCGTCAGCCCGGACTCGATCACCTTGGCGATCTCGTCCTGGCAGATGGCGAGCACTTCCTCGGTCTTAGCTGGCAGACAGCCCGCATAGATGCCCCACTGACCGGAGTCAGCATGCTGGGAACTGAAGCTGTAAACCGAGTACGCCAGGCCCCGCTTCTCCCTGATCTCCTGGAATAGCCTGGACGACATGCCGCCGCCCAGCGCAGCGTTCAGCACGCCGAGCGCGAACCTGCGGCTGTCGGTGCGCGCCAGGCCAGCGCAGCCGAGTACCAGGTTGGCCTGCTCCACCGGCCTGGACACCAGTTGCACGCCGGTCCCGGTGGCCGCGTCCGGTCGCGTTCCGCCAAGGCGCGGCGATGCTGGCATCGCGTCCCCGGTCAGTGTGGCGCCGAAGGCGGCAGCGGTGAGCTCGACTACCTGGTCGTGCTCGAGGCTGCCTGACGCTGCGACGACCAGGTTCGCTGGCGTGTACCGGGCGCGGTAGTGCTCGGCGATCCGGTCGGCGGAGATCGAGTTGATCGAATCGACCGTGCCGAGGATCGGACGGCCGAGCGGAGTGTCGCCGAAAAGCAGCGCTGAGAACGCCTCATGCACGAGATCAGAGGGGTCGTCCTCGTTCATCGCGATCTCTTCGAGGATGACGCCGCGCTCAGCGTCGACTTCCTTCGGCTCGATAAGCGAGCCCGTCACCATGTCTGACAGCACATCGATGGCCAGCGGCAGGTCAGCGTCGAGCACCCTGGCGTAGTAGCAGGTGTACTCCTTGGCGGTGAACGCGTTCAGCTCGCCGCCGACAGCATCCATCTCCGCGGAGATGTCCAGCGCAGTGCGCCGGCTAGTGCCCTTGAACAGCAGGTGCTCCAGGTAATGGGTGGCACCGGCATGCTCGGGGTCCTCATCCCGTGAGCCGACTCCGGCCCAGATGCCGAACGCCGCGGATCGGACGGCCGGCAGCGACTCGGTGACCACCCGGAGGCCGCCCGGCAGGACGGTGCGCTGAGCACCGTCGCTGCCGGGCAGCCGCTGAGCTTCAGCTGTCATGTGACGGGCCGGCCGTCAGGAGTTGCCGGAATCAGAATCAGCTGAGCCGCCTGCGGGAGCCCCGCCACGACTACGCTGCCTGCTGCGGTGATGATCGCCGCGCTCACCCCGGTCCCGGTCACCCCTGTCGCGGTCACCCCGGTGCCCGCCTCGGTCGCCGCGGTCGCGGTCACCACGGCCTTCGCGAGAGCGCGGCTCGTCGTGACCGCCAAGGTCCTCGCCCGCAGCCTCGCGCTCGACGACCTCCACCGGCACCAGCGACAGCTTGCCGCGGTCGTCCACCTCGCGGATTTCCACCTGGATCTTGTCGCCGACCTTCACCACGTCATCGACGTTATCGATGCGGGCTCCGCCGTGCAGCTTCCGGATCTGAGTGATGTGCAGCAGACCATCCCGGCCGGGCAGCAGCGAGATGAACGCACCGAACGTGGTGGTCTTCACGACCGTGCCGAGGAACCGCTCCCCCACCTCGGGGATATGCGGGTTGGCAATCGCGTTGATGGTGGCGCGGGCCGCCTCTGCTGACGCACCGTCGGTGGCGCCGATGTAGATGGTGCCGTCGTCCTCGATTGTGATGTCCGCGCCGGTCTCTTCCTGGATCGAGTTGATCATCTTTCCCTTGGGGCCGATGACCTCGCCGATCTTGTCCACCGGCACCTTGATCGTGATGATCCGCGGGGCGAACTCGCTCATCTCGGCCGGAGTGTCGATGGCCTCGCGCATCACTTCCAGGATCGTCAGCCTGGCACCGCGTGCCTGGGTGAGCGCGGCCGCGAGCACGGAGGCCGGGATGCCATCGAGCTTGGTATCCAGTTGCAGCGCGGTGATGATGTCCTTGGTGCCTGCCACCTTGAAGTCCATGTCACCGAACGCATCCTCGGCGCCCAGGATGTCCGTCAGGGTGACGTAGTCGCCGCCCTCGTGGATCAGGCCCATCGCGATGCCGGCCACCATGTCCTTCAGCGGCACTCCTGCGTCCAGCAGCGCCATCGTCGACGCGCACACCGAGCCCATGGACGTCGACCCGTTCGAGCCGATCGCCTCGGACACCTGCCGGATCGCGTACGGGAACTCCTCCCGCGCCGGCAGCACTGGCACGAGCGCCCGCTCGGCGAGCGCGCCGTGCCCGATCTCGCGCCGCTTGGGCGAGCCGACCCGTCCGGTCTCGCCGGTCGAGTACGGCGGCATGTTGTAGTTGTGCATGTAGCGCTTGGTGCGCTCCGGGTTCAGCGTGTCGATCATCTGCTCCATCCGGAGCATGTTCAGCGTCGTGACCCCGAGCACCTGCGTCTCGCCGCGCTCGAACAGCGCCGAGCCGTGCACGCGCGGCACGACTCCGGCCTCTGCGGACAGCTGGCGGATGTCCTCGAGACCGCGGCCGTCGATGCGCCGGCCCTCCGCCATGATCCGCTGCCGGACCAGCTTCTTGGTCAGCGACCGGAAGGCCTCGCCGATCTCCTTCTCGCGGCCTTCGAACTGAGCGGCCAGCTTCTCGGTCGCCAGCGCCTTGATCCGGTCGGTCTCCGCGCCGCGCTCGTTCTTGCCGGCGATCGTCAGCGCCTGTGCCAGGTCGGAGCCGACCTCGGCCTCAAGCACCGCGAACACGTCCTGGCCGTGGTCGAGGAAGATCGGGAACTCGGCGACTTCCTTGGCCGCCAGACTGGCGACCTGCTGCTGTCCTTGGCAGAGCTGCCGGATGAACGGCTTAGCCGCGTCCAGGCCTGCCGCAACGGTCTCCTCCGTCGGCGCGAGCGCGCTGCTGCCAGCCTCGGCAAGCAGCCGCAGCGTGCTCGGCGTCGACTCCGCCTCGACCATCATGATCGCGACGTCACCGTCCTCGAGCACCCGCCCGGCGACCACCATGTCGAAGGTCGCGTCTTCCAGCTGAGAATGGGTGGGGAACGCTACCCACTGACCCTTGATCAGCGCAACCCGGACGCCGCCGATCGGGCCCGAGAACGGCAGCCCGGCGAGCTGGGTGGACATCGACGCCGCGTTGATGGCGACCACGTCGTACAGGTGATCCGGGTGCAGCGCCATGATCGTCTCGACGATCTGGACCTCGTTCCGCAAGCCGTGCACGAACGACGGGCGCAGCGGCCGGTCGATCAGACGGCAGGTCAGGATCGCGTCCTCAGACGGCCGCCCTTCCCGGCGGAAAAACGAGCCGGGAATCCGGCCCGCCGCGTACATCCGCTCCTCTACGTCCACGGTGAGCGGGAAGAAGTCGTAGCCCTCTCTGGGGCTCTTCGACGCGGTCGTGGTTGACAGCACCATGGTTTCGTCGTCCAGGTAGACGACGGCTGAACCACCCGCTAGCTTGGCAAGCCTGCCGGTCTCGAACCGGATCTTATGCGTGCCGAATTCGCCGTTGTCAATGGTGACATCGGCGGTGTAGACACCCTCCACGGGTGACCTCCTTGACTGAGGTCCCGCGCCTGTCCGCCGCACTATCGGGAGCACCAGGGCCGACCGGCTGGGCAGCCTCCGAGCGCTTCGCACGGAAGAGCTTGCCACGCTACCGGATCAGCCACCGGCCGGTCTTCGATCGAAGTCCTCGGCCCTGCCCTGTCCGCCCGAAGGCGGGCAAGTCATGACCCGAGAACCACTACCGAGGACCGGCCCGAAAGGCGCTGTCTGCGCTCCTGGCCGGAGCCGCGGGACGTATTACCTCTACGTTATCTAGTTGTCCTGACTACCGTGTGTATACCGGCAGTCCTACGGAAGCGGGACGGCGCCACGCCGTCCCGCGAACCTCACTACCGCCGCAGCCCGAGCCTCTCGATGAGAGCGCGGTATCTGGTGATGTCGTTGCGCCGGAGATAATCCAGGAGCCGCCTGCGGCGGCCAACGAGCAGCAGCAGCCCGCGACGGCTGTGGTGATCGTGCTTGTGCACCTTCAGGTGCTCGGTCAGGTCAGCGATCCGCCTGGTCAGCAGTGCGACCTGGACCTCCGGCGAACCGGTGTCACCCTCACCAGTCGCGTGCCCGGCGATGATCTCTTTTTTCACCGTTGTGTTGAGCGGCACGTTGCTCCCTCTTCGTTACCTTTGTCGATTTCAGCAATTGCCCTGGGACAGGCTTTGGCGGAGCCTTACCACGGCGATGGGGCGATGGCGCCATGCCAGCTGAGCAGGCCCAACCGGACTGTGCCAGTTAACACACTGCCAGCTAACGGGCGATCTCCCCTGACGGTCAGCCGCATGAGGGCGCAGCTAACCGGGCCAGAAACTCCGGCCGATAGACAACGGTACCACGGGGCTGACCTGGCGGAGTACATCGGGCAAACGCCGCCTAGCCGTCGGCCCGGCCAGGTCTTCCTCAGTCGGAGCCGCACCTAGCCCGCTGTCAGCAGCCGCCTGGCGTCATCGACGTCCACGTGCATCTGCTCGACGAGTTCGCCGGCCGAGCCGAACTTCAGCGTCGGCCGCAGCCGCGCGACGAAGTCCACTGCCACGTGCGTCCCGTACAGATCGAGGTCGTCACGGTCCAGCGCGTACGCCTCGACGGTCCGGTGCCGCCCGTCGAAGGTCGGATTGGTGCCTACCGAGATCGCCGCCGGCCAGCGCTGCGTTTCCAGGCCAGCCGGGTCAAGGCTGCTCAGCCAGCCCGCATAGACCCCGTCGGCCGGGATCGCGGTATGCGGCAGCGTCTCCAGGTTCGCCGTGGGGAATCCGAGTGAGCGGCCGCGCTGCTGCCCGCGAACCACCACGCCCTCGACCCGGTGCGGCCGCCCGAGATCATGCGCGGCTCCGGCCACGTCCCCGGCGCCCAGCATCGCCCTGATGCCGGTCGACGAGATCGTCGCTCCGTTCTCGGTCAGCAGCGGCACGCCCTCGGCGGTGAAGTCGTATTTCTCGCCAAGCTCCGCCAGCAGTGCAACATCGCCGGCCGCCTGATGGCCGAACCGGAAGTTGCTGCCGACCACGACCCGCGCCGCGTGCAGCCGCTCGACCAGCACGGTGCGGACGAACTCGTCCGGTCCGAGCCGGGAGAACTCTGGCGTGAATGGCAGGACGCAGACGGCGTCCACGCCGAGCCCGGCAAGTAGCTGGGCCATTCGCCTCGGCGTGCACAGGAACGGCGGGTGCGATCCGGGCCTGACGACCTCGTCGGGATGCGGGTCGAAGGTCACCACGACTACCGGCAGCCCGAGCTCGGCGGCGGCACTCCGGGCACGGGAGACGATTCGCTGATGGCCGCGATGCACGCCGTCAAACACGCCAATGGTCACGACGGACCTGCCCCACTGGGCTGGTACGTCGCCAAGGCCATGCCATCGCTGCATCTACTCGTCCCTGAACCTTCCGCAATCGGCTGGCGGTGGTCTAAGCCTCGCATGCGGCGAATACCGCGAGCGACCGTGCCCGGCCACCGTCGTCAGTCAGCAGCGCGACCAGCGAACCGTCAGGACCGAACGCCGCGACCGGCGCCGGGCCGGTCCCGGTCGGGCCGAGTTTCCCGCCATGGCTCAGCAACCGCGCCTCGTCCGCGCTCAGTTCGCGCCGCGGGAACACCGCCGCCGCGGCCTCCGACAGGCCGGTCAGCCTGAGCTCCGACGACTGCTCCGATTCGCTGCCGAGCTGATCGAGCGTTCGCGCCTGGCCGACCAGGTACGGGCCCACCCTGGTACGCCGCAGCGCAGTCAGGTGGCCGCCGACTCGGAGGGCCGCGCCGAGGTCGCGCGCCAGCGCCCTGATATAGGTCCCGCTCGAGCACATCACTGCCACGTCCACGTCGAGCAGCTCGCCCTCGCGGCGCACGCCGACGATGTCGAACCTGGTGACCGTGACGGCCCTTGCCGTCAGCTCCGGCGTCTGGCCGGCCCGCGCCAGCTGGTACGCCCGCTTGCCGCCAACCTTGATCGCGCTGACGCCGGGCGGGATCTGGCTGATCTCGCCGGTCAGCGCACCAGCGGCGCGCCGGAGTTCGGCCTCGTCAATTTTTTCCGCGGAAACGAAGCTGATCAGCTGGCCGTCGGCATCATCAGTGTCGGTTGTCTGGCCGAGCCGGATGGTGCCTGAGTACTCCTTCTCGGTCAGCGCAAGGTAGCCGAGCAGCCGGGTCGCCTTCTCGACGCCGACCACCAGCACGCCAGTCGCCATCGGGTCCAGGGTTCCGGCATGGCCAACTCGCTTGGTGCCCGCGAGCTTGCGGATACGCGCGACGACATCATGTGAGGTCCAGCCAGCCGGCTTGTCGACGATGACAAGCCCGCCCGGTGCCGTCACCGACGGTCCAGCAGCGGCAGCAACGTGGCGATAGCCTCACCCGGACGGCCGGGAAACGTGAAGCCTGCAGCCCGCGCATGACCGCCGCCACCCAGCGCGGCGCAGGCTGCGCCGACATCGACCAGCGATTTTGATCTGACCGACACCTGCCAGGCGCCGTTGTCGTCCTCCTTCAGGACAACAGCGATTTCAGCCTCGTCGGTCTTGCGGACCAGGTCGATCACGGATTCGGCAGCATCGAGGGGAAGGCCGGCATCTGCGCGGTCGGCCTCCGTCACTGTCGTCCAGACAAGACCAAGACCGCCTGCCGCAGCGCGGTCGAGCTGAGCGCGGCCGAGCGCGGCCGCCAGCACCCGAAGGTAACTGAACGGCGCGCGATCGTAGAGTTCGCGCGACACTGTGCCGGGGTCGATGCCGGTAGCTAGCAGCCGTGCCGCCAGCTCATGTACCTGCGGCGTGGTGGCCGCGTACTTGAACGAACCGGTGTCTGTCACCAGTCCGGCATACAGGCCGAGCGCAATGTCCTGAGTCAGCGTGATGCCGAGGCGGTCGATCAGCTCAGCAGCGAGCACGGCGGTCGCTGCCGAGGCCGGGTCGACCAGGTTGAGCGTGCCGAAGCCGCCGTTAGACGCATGATGATCGAGCACGATCAGCGCCCCGGCCGCTTCTGCCGGGGCGGCCAGCGCGCCGAGCCGGTCGATGCTGGCGGCGTCGAAGGAGATCATGACTTCGGGCCGGTCCGGGTACTCGGCGGGCTGGCGCAGCAGCGACTGACCGGGCAGGAACCGAAGGATGCCCGGCACCTCGAACGGCTCGTCGCCGAACGATGCAACGACCGCGCGGTCACCCGGCCGGCTAGCCAGCGCGACCGCGACGGCGAGCATGGACCCGAGCGCGTCGGCGTCGGGCCGTACGTGACAGGCCAGGCAGACCTGTGCGGCACCGTCGATGACCTTGACGGCGCCGGACCAGTCAGCCTCACCGATCGTCGTCATCGGCCCCGGCGCCCTCGCCGGCCTCTTCCTCGTCAGTGCCGTCCTCGTCAGTGCCTTCCTCGGCACCGCTCTCAGGCACCCGGTACGGGTCCGGATCGCCGGCGTGCACCGCGCCATCACGCGCCGCGGCGACCGCAGCGTCCGCAGCCCTGGCTCTGGCGACCAGGTCCTCGATCGACCTCGCAGTGTCCGGCACGGTGTCCTGGCTGAAGCTGATTGACGGCGTGTGCTTCAGCCCGGTCTGCTTGCCGACTTCGGACCTGATCAGCCCGGTCGCGCTGGCGAGTGCCGCCGCTGTGCCCGCGACCTCTTCGTCGGAGCCGTACACGGTGTAGAACACCGTCGCCTCCCGCAGGTCACCGGTGACCCTGGCCTCAGTCACGGTCACAAAGCCGAGCCGCGGGTCCTTGATCCGCCGCTCGAGCATTTCCGCGACGATCACGGCGATCCGGTCGCCCAGCTTGTTCGCCCGGGTTCCGGAGGATCGTGCCCCCGAGCCAGCAGCGCCCCCAGCAATGCGGGGGGTTCCGGGAGGTCGTCCCCCCGAGCCAGCAATGCGGGGGGTTCCGGGGGGTCGTCCCCCCGAGCCAGCGCGGCCCTGGTTCATCGGCCTACTCCCCTTCGTCGGTCAGCAGCCGCTGCCTCGCCGCGAGCAGCTCGATCTCGGGCCGCCCGGCAACGAAGCGCTCGCATGCGTCTAGCACCTCTCTGGCGTTCGCAGCGGTCGAGCTGACCACGGCGACGCCAATCTCAGTTCGCCGGTGCAGGTCAAGGTAACCGGTCTCGCCGACCGCGACGCCGGGAAACCGGCGATGCACGTCGGCGATGAGGGGCCTGACCACCGAACGCTTCTGTTTCAGCGACCTGACGTCGCCGAGCAGAAGGTCCAGGGTCAGCGCCCCTACATACACGGCCGCCTGTTTCGAGCCCGTCCCGGCCCTAGCTCCGCGGCTTCTCCCGCATCTCGTACGTCTCGATCACGTCGGCGACCTTGACGTCGTTGTAGCCGATGCCGATACCGCACTCGAAGCCTTCCCGGACCTCGGTGGCATCGTCCTTGAACCGGCGCAGCGAGTCGACGTTGAGGTTGTCCGACACGACCACACCGTCCCGGACCAGCCTGGCCTTGCTGTTGCGGTTGATCGTCCCGGACCGGACGATGCAGCCCGCCACGTTGCCGATCCGCGGTACCCGGAAGACCTCGCGCACCTCGGCCGTGCCCAGCTGAGCCTCTTCGAAGATCGGCTTCAGCATGCCCTTGAGCGCGGCCTCGACTTCCTCGATCGCCTGGTAGATGACCGAGTAGTAGCGGATGTCCACGCCCTCGCGCTGGGCCAGCTCGCCGGCCCGGCCGGCTGGCCGGACGTTGAATCCGATGATCACGGCATCGGATGCGATTGCCAGGTTCACGTCGTCCTGGGTGATCGCGCCGACGCCGCGGCCGATAACCCGCAGCTGGACTTCCTCGCCGACATCGAGCTGCAGCAGCGCATCTTCCAGCGCTTCCACCGAACCGGAGACGTCGCCCTTGATGATGAGCAGCAGCTCTTCCCGCTCGCCGGACTTGAGCGCGGACTCCAGGTCTTCCAGCGTGACCCGCGGCCTACGCTGCGCGAACATTGCCGTCCGCTCCCTGGCTTCCCGCCGCTCGGCGATCTGCCGGGCGATCCGGTCATCGTCAACCACCAGGAAGCTGTCGCCGGCGTCCGGCACCGCGGTCAGGCCGAGCACCAGCACCGGGCGCGACGGCGGTGCGTCCTGCACCGGGTCGCCGTTCTCGTCCAGCATCGCGCGGACGCGGCCGAAGGCCTCGCCGCAAACAATGGAGTCGCCGACCTTCAGCGTGCCCCGCTGCACCAGCACCGTGGCAACCGGACCGCGGCCCTTGTCCAGGTGGGCCTCGATCGCCACGCCCTGAGCCTGCTGCGTCGGGTTCGCGCGCAGGTCCAGCTCGGCGTCAGCGGTCAGGATCACGGCCTCGAGCAACTGCTCGATGCCAGTACCGTTCCTGGCCGACACGTCGACGAACAGCGACTGGCCGCCGAACTCCTCAGCCACCAGGCCGTACTCAGTGAGCTGGGCCCGGACGCGCTGCGGGTCGGCGCCTTCCTTGTCGATCTTGTTCACCGCGACAACGATCGGCACGCCGGCCGCCTGGGCGTGGTTCAGCGCCTCAGTCGTCTGCGGCTTCACGCCGTCGTCCGCGGCCACGACCAGGATCACCAGGTCCGTCGTCTCGGCACCACGAGCACGCATGGCGGTGAACGCCTCGTGACCGGGGGTGTCGATGAACGTGATCTTGCGCTCATGGCCGTCTACCTCGGTGTTGACCTGGTAGGCACCGATGTGCTGGGTAATGCCGCCAGCCTCGTGCGCCACCACGTTGGTGTGCCGGACCGCGTCAAGCAGCTTGGTCTTGCCGTGGTCAACGTGACCCATCACGGTGACCACCGGCGGCCGCGCCACCAGGTCGGTGTCCTCGCCCTCGTCCTCGCCGAACTCGATGTCGAAGGACTCGAGCAGCTCCCTGTCCTCTTCCTCCGGGGAGACGACCTGGACGTTGTAGCTGAGCTCAGCGCCAAGCAACTGCAGCGTCTCGTCGTTCACCGACTGGGTGGCGGTGACCATCTCGCCGAGATGGAACATCACCTGCACCAGCGACGCCGGGTTGACGCCGATCTTGTCAGCGAAGTCGCTGAGCGAGGCGCCTCTGGAGAGCCGGATGACCTGGCCGTTGCCGCGCGGGATCGACACGCCGCCGATAGCCGGCGCCTGCATGTTGTCGAACTCTTGACGGCGCTGCTTCTTCGACTTACGGCCGCGTGACGGCCGGCCGCCTGGCCGGCCGAAAGCGCCGGCGGTGCCACTGCGGCCACGGCCGCCTGGACCTGGCCGGGCCGGAGCCATCCCTGGCCGCGCACCGCCGGTACCAGCGCCTGCGCCACCGCGCGGGCCGCCTGGGCCGCCGCCGGGGCCGCCTCGACCACCGCCGGGACGCGGACCTGCGCCTGGACCTGCGGATCCGCCGTAACCGCCGCCACGCGGGCCGCCCGGACCACCGCCGGGGCCACCCTGGCCATAGCCACGGCCGCCGACCGGCCGGGGCGGCATGCTGCTGGGGCTCGGCCGCGGGCCACCGGGCCGGGGCCCGCCCGGCCGCGCGCCGTCGCTGGGGCCGCCCGGTCCTGGCCGTCCGGCCGGGCGCGGGCCTGCCGGACGCGGGCCACCGGTCGGGCCGGGAGCGCCGGAAGCCGGCGCGCCAGGTGCTGCCGGGCTGCCAGCCTGCGGAGCCCGCGGTGCCGCGCCCATGCCGGTGGCAGTCGAGCTGAACGGATTGTTACCAGGCCTCGGGCCCGGCCGTGGAGCGCCTCGCTGGCCGCCATGCGGCGCTGTCGGGCGCGGCCCTGCTACGGCAGGCCGCGGGGCAGCGGGCCGGGGCGTCGCGCCATCGGGCTGCGGCCGCTGCGCCGGCCTGGTGTCCGCCGGCGGCACCTGCGGGCCGACGCTCTGGTCCTGCGGGAACGGCACCGCAATATTCGGGCTAGGGCGCGGCGCTGCCGGCGGCTCTGGCTCGGTCACTGGCTGTGCTGGCTGCGACGGTGGCGGCTGCGGTGCGGTCGCCTCGATGCTGGCAGCCTGGCCATTCTCGGCCGGCGGCGCGGCCACTTCCGCGGCAGCACTGGCTCGGCCGTTCGCGGCGCCACGAGTGGCAGCCGCCTTCCCGGCACCGTCTGCCTTGGTCGCCTGGCTTGCGAATTCGTCTTTGAGCCTGCGGACTACGGGCGCCTCGATGGTCGAGGACGCAGACCTGACAAACTCACCCATCTCTTGGAGCTTGGCCATCACGGCCTTGCTCTCGACGCCGAACTCTTTAGCGAGCTCGTATACCCGGACCTTCGCCACTGCGCTCCTCTACTCGGCCCGGTCAATCCCGGGCCTGTCAGCCGAGCGGGGCAGGGCGTGCTCCGTCCGGCGTCAGATTGTGCTGTTCATCGCCGCGTGCTCATCGAGCGCTCATCGCAATTCAGCCTCTTTTCGTCTCGCCCAGCTGGTGGCGTCTCGCCGGAGATGTACTCCGTGACCTTGCCTGCCGGCAATGGTGCCGGGAGGCGAAAGGCCCGCGAGAACGCCTTGCGGCGCTGGGCTCGTTCCAAGCATGCCAGGCTTGGATGCAGATACGCACCCCGACCAGGCTGCCGCGCGGTGATGTCAGGAACAATTTCGTCTCCTGCCGCCACCAGGCGGATCAAGTCATGTTTAGCCGCGCGCGCCCCGCAACCGATGCAGGTCCGGACCGGCGCAGCACGTGCGCTGTCCAGCTTACAGGGCCTTGGCCTGAGCGGCGCCTGGCGCTGTATCGGGCCCTCGCACCGCCTCGGGCGCTGCCGCCGGCCCGCCAGCGTCAACGGTTCCCTTCACAGGCACATTCCCTTGAGCGGGCACGGACCGGCTCGCCTCGACGGGCTTCGCCCCGGACACCAGGCGCGGCGCAGCGACCGCGTCAGGCGGCGCGGCCACCTCCGGTGCCGCGGATACCGCGGACGACCCGGCCTCCGCCGTGTCCGGCCGGATGTCGATCCGCCAGCCGGTCAGCCGGGCGGCAAGCCGGGCATTCTGTCCCTCTTTGCCGATTGCCAGCGAGAGCTGATAGTCCGGCACGATGACCTGGGCCACCCGGGCCTGCGCGTCGATCACAATGACTTTCGTGACCCGCGCCGGCGACAAGGCATGCGCGACGAACTGGGCCGGATCAGGCGAGTAGTCGACGATGTCGATCTTCTCGCCGTGCAGCTCGGTCATCACATTGCGGACCCGGCTGCCCATCGGGCCGATGCAGGCACCCTTGGCGTTGACACCCGGCTGGTGCGAGATCACCGCGATCTTGCTGCGGTGACCCGCCTCGCGAGCGATCGCCGCGATCTCCACCGCACCCGAGGCGATCTCCGGCACCTCCATCGCGAACAGCTTCTTCACCAGGTTCGGGTGCGTTCGCGACAGGGTGACCGACGGGCCACGGTAGCCCTTGCGGACATGCAGCACGTAGCAGCGGAGCCGCTCACCATGCACGTACTTCTCGCCAGGCACCTGCTCGGTCGGCGGCAGGATCGCCTCCAGCTTGCCGAGGTCGACAAGCACCGCTCTAGGGTCCCTGCCCTGCTGGATGACTCCTGCGACCACATCGCCCTCGCGGCCTGCGTACTCGCCGAAGGTCAGCTCATCCTCGGCGTCGCGCAGCCGCTGCAGGATCACCTGCCTCGCAGTGGTCGCCGCGATCCGGCCGAAACCCACCGGAGTGTCGTCATATTCCTCGTCCGGCTCACCCTCCGCAGCCGCCCTGCGAGCCCAGACCGTGACGTGGCCGCTCTTCCGGTCGACTTCCACTCGAGCTACTGGCGCCGCGCCGTCGGTCTTGTGATATGCGACCAGCAGCGCATCCTCAATTGCCTTGATCGCCAGGTCGAGCGAGATGTCTTTCTCTGCCTCCAGGCTCCCCAGGACGCTCAGGTCAATGTCCACCTAGTCCTCCTCGCCCAAATCAGCGTCGCCCGAATCAGGTACGTCCGGGGAGTCGGCGAAATGACCGAACTCGACCTGGACCCGACCTGGGCCCAATTCTGCGTACTGATACTCGCGAGTCACGCCATCCCGCTCCAGAGTCACCCCAAGCTCACTCCAGCGTGTGATGCGACCCTCGGCCGTGGCTACCCCGTTTCCATCATGAAGTGCAGTGCTTTCGACTTTCAGCGGAGCTACCACTAGCCGCCCGGCCGCACGCCGCCAGTGCCGCGGCTGAGTCAGCGGCCGGTCCACGCCCGGCGACGACACTTCAAGGGTGTACGGCTGGTCGCCCATCTCGGCGGAGTTGTCCAGCTTGATCGAAAGCTCTCGGCTCGCGAGCGCGATGTCGTCCAGGCTCACGCCGCCGTCGGAGTCGACGAAAACTCGGAGTACCCGGCGGCGGCCGGCCGAGGTCACGCGGATGCCTTCCAGGTCCATGTCCATCGCGTGCACCACGGGCTCCAGCAGACGCGTCAGCTGGTCAGCGTCGGGCACGGGACCGGCCTGGGCAGCCCGCGGCTCCGCCTCCCGGCCGCTAACCTTGCCCTTGGCCCGGGGATGCGAACCGCGACGGGAGCCACCGTGCATGACGACCTCCTCGCCCGCGACCTGTGCTGTTATCTGCGCTGGCATCAGCGCTGGTACTGGCAGCCGTACCGACCTCTAGCCTAGCCGGGACGCGGACCTGCAGTTCGCGCCCTGGCGCTTCGGTTCTGGGTGTCATGCTGTTGGTTCGTTTGCGGGCGGCAATGTCCGGCGGTCAGTTGGTTGCTGCCGGTGCCTGTCGATGCGAGGCGGGTGCCGGAGATGCGAAGGATGCGAGGAATGCGGTAGTGGCCGACGACGGGGCGGCGTTCTCGGGGGTGGCGGGAGTCCCGCCGACCCGGCGGACCTTGCTGATCGCCTCAGCGGCTGCGCTGCCAGTGTTGCTCACTGCGTGTAAGGGCATCCAGGCCCTGGGGATCCCGCCAGCGCCACCGGCCGACGTCGATGCGCTGCGCGAGGCGATCGAGCACGAGGCTGCGCTCGTCGCGAGCTACACCGCCGTGCTGGCCGGTCGGGGAGTCGGGGGCTCGGCGTCCCCGGCTAGCTCCCCGAGCGCATCTGGCTCCCCGAGCGCATCTGGCGGCACGGGTTCTGCGACAGGCCCGGCATCGGGCGACCGAACATCGACCGTGCTCGCGGCAGTGCTCTCCGATCATCGTCAGCACCTGGCGCAGCTCAGGTCGCGGCTGATCGAGCCATCTGGACTCAGGTCGCCCGCTGCTTCGCTCAGCTCAGCGGCGGCTAGCGGGCGGGCCTGCCGGAGCGGTGGCGCAGTCCTTACTGTGGCCCAGCTTGAGGAAGCCGAGCAGGCGGCATCGGACCGGCTGATCGCCCAGCTCACCGGCTTGCCGCCGACGCTGGCGCAGCTATTTGCGAGCATTGCCGCGTCCGAGGCAACGCATGTCCCCTATCTGCAGGCTGCGAGGCGGGGCCGATGAGAGGCGCCGCCAGCTCCAGTTCGTCGGGATCTGGGCGCGCGATTGACGAGTCCGGGCCTGAGGTCGCTGCGTTGCAGAGCGCAATGGCGGCTGAGCAGGCCGCAAGCTACGGCTACGGCGTTGTCGGCGCCCGCCTTTCGCAGCGCTCCGCAGAGCAGGCCCTCGCCACCGCCGACTGGGTGGCGCACATGCGAGCCAGGGACCAGTTGTCAGCGCTGATCACTGCCTGGGGCGGGACGCCTGTCCCGGCCGCTGTTGCCTACCAGCTGCCGGAGCCCGTGAACTCACCGGCAGCGGCCAAGGCGCTGGCCGCGACGCTTGAGGACCGCGTTGCGCAGGCTTATCTCGGGCTTGTCGCGCTGCCGGATCGTGGCTTGCGTAGTTTTGGCGCTCAGCAGGTCCGGGCGGCCGCGCTGCGGGCCGAAGCGTGGCGCGGGTCGACCCAGGCGTTTCCCGGCATGCCACCGTCTAGTTTGCAGGGTTAGCCGTCGGCAGCTGCGGAGGCGAAGTTAACCGCGGCATTCGCCGAGGCCCACGTCCAATAGGCGTGTCCCGCGTCCGGTAATGCGCTCCGTGTCCGGTAAGTAAGCCTCAGCGGTGACCGGGGCTCCGCTATAGAACCGCGAGAGCAGATCAACCCCACTCCCTGCTGGTTTCATGACTTCTTGCGGGCGATTTGCCCTTCATGTACCCACCAAACCAGCAGGGAGTCGCGACGTGAGGTCAGCCGACGATGTCGCCCGACCGATGCGGCCGCCCTTCGGCGCTGGATCCAACCTGACTCAACCGTTAGCGGCGAGGACATGCCCGATCATGGCCGCGGCGCCCTCTAGGTCTTCACCCACCGTGATCCGCTCGGCCCAGGACCACCAGAACCACCAGAGGCCGTCCTGCGCGCGACCCGCGTAGACATCCTCAGCCAGCGCGGTGGCACTCGGATTCACTACGTGCAGGCTCGGAACCCGGCCGGGCGGTGTCATCAGCTTGGCTCGCAGACCGCGATGGCTGAGCGCTTCGGCCAGCCCTTCAAGCCGGGCAAGGTTTGCTTGCCAGGTCGCAGACGGCGTGGTCGTGGCCGACCCGACGGTGACAGAAGTCGGTGCGGGCGCGACGGAGGCCTGAGTGAAGGCGGCAGCCCGCGGTGCACTCACGGCAGCGGCAGCTTGTGCGGCGGAACGGCCAGTCGGCGCCGCGAGAGCGCCGACCTGCGCCACCGGACCAACAGCCTGCGCAACCGGACCAACGGCCTGCGCCACCGGAGCAACGGCCTGCGCCACCGGAGCAACGGCCTGCGCCACCGGAGCAACGGTCTGCGCTGCGACCGCGGCGGAAGCGGCAGCTTGCACGGCGGGAGCGACCGCCTGCGCGGCAGCGCCGGGCGCACCCGCGGGGCCCGTGCTCGCCTCGGGAGCAGCAACTGGCGCAGGCCCAGTGGCAACCGGGACAGCGACGACCGGCACAGCAGCGACCGGCACAGCAGCGACGGGGGCAGGGGCGGCGGCGGCCCGCCCCGAGGTGTCGGCCGGCCTCGCTGCAGAGCGCTGCGTCACGGGGGTGGTGATGTTCCGGCCCGCGGCGGCGTAGGCCGCCGAATGCGCCTTCGGCGTCATGTTGTCACCTCAAGTAGCTGTCGCACAGCATAGAGTAATGACACAGCACTTACTATGCACCGGGTTCGGCCCGATCTGCAACATGCATAATGAAGTTCGCACGACATCGATTAATAGA
Source organism: uncultured Actinomycetota bacterium (assembly GCA_963815575.1). Lineage (GTDB taxonomy): Bacteria > Actinomycetota > Actinomycetes > Streptosporangiales > Streptosporangiaceae > JAJYUU01. The sequence goes on from CAWFHE010000003.1 coordinate 116,300, forward strand.
GTTGCTGCCGGGATGCAAGTGCCGGCACTGGACGGAACCTCGGCGTCAAGGCCACACTGAGTTGCACCCGCCCAGGTTACGAACCGGTAAAGAGCGCAGCCGCGGGAGGTGACGAAGTGGCAAGCGCGCAAAGTCCCACTGTCCGTCGCCGTCGGCTTGCCCTCGAACTGAGACGCCTGCGCGAGGCAGCGAAGCTTACCTGCGAGGAAGTTGCCGAACAGCTTGAGTGCTCGGCGTCCAAAATCAGCCGGGTAGAGACGGGCCGCGTATCGGTGTCGCCGCGAGACGTGCGCGACATGCTCGAGATTTACGGCGTCCCGGACAGCCAGCGTGACGCGCTGGTGCAACTCGCCCGAGAATCCCGGCAAAAGGGCTGGTGGCACGCGTACGGCGACACCGTCCAGCCGCATTTCGCCACCTACCTCGGGCTGGAGAGCGCGGCGGCGGAGATCAGGATCTACGAGGTCAACCTGATTCCGGGCCTGCTGCAGACCGAGGATTACGCGCGAGCCGTCATCGCCGCCGGGATGGTCGACAGCCCGCGCGCGGATATCGAGCGCCAGGTCGCGCTTCGGATGGAACGGCAGCGACTGACGATCACCAGCCCGCCGAAAGTGTGGGCTGTGCTCGACGAGGCCGCGCTGCGCCGCCAGGTAGGCGGTCCGGAGGTGATGCGGGTCCAGCTGGAGTACCTGCACGAACTCGGCGGCTTGCGCAACGTGTCGCTGCAAATCATCCCGTTCGGCGGCGGCGCGCACCCGGCTATGGGCCGGCCGTTTGTCATCCTCGTGTTCGGCGAGGCAGCCGATCCAGACGTGGTGTACCTGGAGGACCTGACCAGCGCACTGTGGGTGGAGAACGTCGACGAAGTCGACAGGTACAACGTTTTCTTCAACCATCTGCAGGCGACGGCGCTGTCCTTCGACGACTCGGCGGCGCTGACGGCCGCAGTGCTGAAGGAGATGTGACCGCAACGACCGCCGACGACCGCGACGTGGGACTGAACGAAACCGCGGCGATGACTGGCGGGGCAGACGGCACAAACTACCGCGGCGACGACCGCGGTACAGACGGGGATCGGCTAGGCCAGAGCGGCCGGAAGCGGCTGCGCGTGCAGGACAGTTAGCCGCGACACCGCCCGTGTCAGCGCGACGTAGAGCCGGTTGAGTCCGCGCGCCTCCGCGTTGGCGATCAGAGCCGGCTCGCAAACGATGACCTGGTCGAATTCCAGACCCTTTGCGAGGCTCACCGGGACCAGGGTGATCAGCTCGCCGTCCGCTGCGCCGTCCAGGATCGCGTGCGGCAGGCCGGCCGCGGCGAGCGCCGCTGCGAGCGCCGGGATCTGGATGTCGGCGGCGATCACGGCCGCCGAGCCAGGCAGGTCGCGCGCCTGGGCGCAGGCAGACACCAGCGCCCTGCCGAGCTCGGCATCGGAAGAAAGCCGCGTGATCAGCAGCGCACCCGGGTCCTGCCGAACTGACGAGGCGGGCCGCAGCTCCGGCGCGATCTGGTCGAGCAGTTGGCTGGCGAAGTCGAGTATCTGCCGCGGCACCCGGTAACCGGTATCCAGCACCCGCAGATCAGCGTCGGGCTTGCCGAGGTGACCGAGCATCTGCTCCCAGCTCGTCGTCGCCCAGGCTGTAGTACCTTGCGCGATGTCGCCGAGCACGGTTGCCGAGCCGGTCGCGCACCGGCGCCCGATCGCCCGGCACTGCATCGGCGACAGGTCTTGCGCCTCGTCGACCACAATGTGCGCGAGGCTCGGCGTCCGCTCGATCAGGTCGGCCATTTCGTCGATCAGCACCGCATCGGCCGCGCTCCAGCGCGCCGAGCCGGGTCCGCGCGGCGGATTTGCCCAGCTGATCAGAGCCTGCTCGTCGGCATCGAGCAACCCGTCGGCGGCGCGCTTGAGCAGGTCGGGCTCGGACAGCAGGCGGAACACCATGCGGACCGGGTCGGCCTTCGGCCATACCTGTGCCACCGCGTTCTGCACCTGCCTGGTGCGGCGCACCGATTCGTGCGTCCGGTCGTCACAGGTCTCCCCCGCCGCCTCCATCCGCGTCAGGATCACATGCGCGATCCGGTGCCCCAGCATCTCCCGGCCGGTCCCGTACCGCACTCCCCGCTCGCGCAGCTCAGCTGCAAGCTCAGCGATCTCGCTCGCCGGCACCCGCCACCGGCGCGATCCGCGCGGCAGCATGATCGACTCGGCCGGCTCGGCTAGCTGCTCCCACAGCGCGTTGGCAAGCACTTGAGCCATCCGCGCGTCGCCTTTGATCTGGGCAACGCGATCCGCCTCAACTCCCCGCACCGGCACCGCAGCGGTCAGATCGGCGACCGAAAGCTGAGCCACGTCCAGCTCGCCGAGGGCAGGAAGGACATTGCGAATGTAGGCGAGGAACGCATTGTTCGGCCCGACGACCAGCACACCGCCGCGGCTGAGCCGCTGCGCGTGCGCGTACAGCAGGTAGGCCACCCGGTGCAGGCCAACAGCGGTCTTGCCGGTGCCGGGAGCGCCCTGAACGCACACCGTCTCCTCGACCCGCGCCCGCACGATGTCGTCCTGCTCAGGCTGGATCGTGGCAACGATGTCGCGCATCGGACCAGATCGCGGCCGCTCGATCTCCTCGATCAGGATCCGGCTGGTCGCAGACGGCTGCCCGAGACCGGCACCGAACTGCTCGTCTTCGAAAGCGGTCAGCTCTCCGCCGGAGAAACCGAACCGGCGGCGCAGCTCCAGTCCCATCGGCTCGACCTGGCTAGCCCGGTAGAACGGCCGCGACACCGGCGCGCGCCAGTCGATCACGACCGGCGTGCCGTGGTTGTCGTGGACATGCCGGCGTCCGACGTGGAAGTGCTCGCCGTCCGGCTGGTCGTCTCGCGCTCGCAAGGCGGCCGCATCCGTGTCGCCGGCCGCAAGGGCGCCTGGCCGGTAGTCAAGCCGGCCGAAAAACAGCGGTGTGTCCGGCAAATCGCGCAGCGCTTCCGCCCGCCGGTACAGGTCGGCCTTGAGGTACTCCTCAGAGACCGGGTCTCCGCCCATGGCCCGCAGCGACAGCACGTCCGTGCGCATCAGCTCGAGGTGGCGGCGGGAGGAGCGCAAGTGCTCGCGCTCAGCGTCAAGAATTCGGTCCGCGGCGTCCGGGAAACTCGCCGACGGCATGACTCATCACCCCATGCGAAAAGAAGGAAAGAAAAAGATCGACTAATAAGAGTGAAACGGCGGTGGCACAAGGGTTGGCGATCCTAGCACCGTCGCGGTGCCGGGGCAGCTGAATTTCGGCCAGGGTCGGCTAGCTCGCCTGCAGCAGCCCGGTTAAATGCAGCACGGATCAGAACAGCACTGACATGAAGGTCCCGGCCTGGGTGAAGCCGACGCGCCGGTATGCGGCCCTGGCGGGCGTGTTGAAGTCGTTAACGTACAGGGTCACCACCGGCGCGAGCCGCAACGCGGCCTGCACGACGGCGGCCATGCCACGCACCGCGTGCCCGCGGCCGCGCTCATCCGGCGGCACCCACACGCCCTGCACCTGGCAGGCGTGCGGGGTAACCGCGCCAACCTCAGCCTTGAAAATAACCTTGCTGCCGTCAATCCGAGCGAACGAACGCCCGGCGCCGATGAGGTCGGCCATCCGGGCCCGGTAGGCGGCGCCGCCGTCCGCGCCCACGGGCGAGACACCGACCTCCTCGGTGAACATCGCGATGCAGGCCGGCAGCAGCACGTCAAGCTCGCGCGGCCGCACCATCTTCACCTGCGGATCGGGCTCGATAGCCGACGGCCCGGAGATAGCCAGCACCGGCTGGACGGGCCGCACGTCGCGCGGCGAGTCCCAGCTCGGCGCGAGCATGGACCATAGCTGACTGACCGCCTCGGCCGGTCCGACGATCGATGAACAGCGGCGGCCTTGCATCCGGGCCCTCGCCGCGAACGCCGCGACCGCGTCCGGGCCTGCCTCGACCGGGACGAGGTTGGCACCGGAGTAGCACAGGGCGCTGAGAGCCCCGTTATCCGTGTAACCCCACAGTTGCCCGCCCATCCGCGCCGGATCGAGCCCGGTCGCCCGGATGCGCGCGCTGACGAACACGTTGGCGACTGGATCACGATCGCAAAGAGCGAGTGCCTCGTCGCGATCGTGATGAGTCAGCAGCCGCAGCGACGCCGAACGCCATGGCCTTGTGCGCAGCACTCCTCCACAATAACGGCTCAACCGTGCAGCCGACGTCCGGGCAGGCCGGCGTCGGGGAAGCAGCCCTGCGGTTAGTACACGCGCCGGGCGGGCGCGGCCAGCCGGAGCTTAAGGCCCGGTGTCGCTCGGCGGCGGCAGGGCCGGGCAACTGGCGCTGACCAGGCCGCTGCCGCCCGGCAGCGACCCGTCTGCCAGGTAGCGATTCAGGTAGCCGTTCACGCAGTTGTTCGGCGGGTAGCTCAGCGACTGCCCGTGGTTCCCGCCGCCTTGCACTACGACCAAGCGCACGCTCGGGAGCAGTTTCCTGGCGACCAGGGCTCCGGCATACGGTGTCGCCGCATCCAGCGTGCCCTGCAGCATCAGGATGGGCGGCAGGCCGGTGCCGTCGATGCGGAACGGTTTGGCCGGTCCCTTCACCGGCCAGAATGCGCAAGCCGCGTTGAACCAGGCATTACCCCAAGTCTCGAACGGCGCCTTGGCGAAGACCTTCCTGGTGTCGGAGTTCCAGTAGGCCCAGCTGCGCGGCCAGCCGACGTCCCTGCACTCCACCGCCGTGTACACGGCGAACTCGTTCTCGCCCTGCTTGCCGACCTGCTGGTACAGCGGGACTAGCTCCGCGCTAGATCCGGTGCGGACGTAACTGGACAGCGCGGCCGCCAGGTACGGCCACCAGCCATTGCTGTAACCGCCGATCAGGAATGTGTCGCTGAGCTCATCCGGTCCGATGAGCGGACCCGATTTCCCGGAGATCGGGTGAGCAGCCAGCCGGGCCATCACCTTGTTGAGGGTCGCGTTAACCGCCGCCTGTGTACTGCCGAGATGGTAAACCGAGTTATAACGTGCGATCCAGGTGAAAAAAGCGTTTATCCGGCCCTGGAACGCGTAGTCCTGGGAGATGTTGTCGGCGTACCAGATCCCGTTGGGGTCGACCACGCTGTCGAGCACCATCCGGCGGACCCGGTGCGGGAACAACGTCGCGTACACCTGGCCCAGGTAAGTGCCGTATGACACGCCGTAATAGCTGATCTGCCGCTGGCCGAGTGCGACCCGGATCGAGTCCATGTCCCTGGCCAGGTCCTGGGTGCTCATGTACGGCAGCAGCCAGCCGAACCGCTGCTCACAGGCAGCTGCGTACTGCCTGGCGCGGTTGACCAGGACCTGCTCAGCCGCGGCGTTGGCCGGCACGTAGTTCGGCCGCGGCCTGGAGAAGAAGGCCGCCTCACAGCTCAGCGCTGGTTTGGATGCTCCGACGCCGCGAGTGTCGAAGCCGACGATGTCGTAGCTCTTCGCCACGCTGGGCGCGAGCCCTGTCGCGACAGTCGTCGCGAACGACAGCCCGCTGGCGCCCGGACCACCCGGATTCACCAGCAGCACGCCCTGTCGCTGCGCAGCCGGGGCAGTCGCGGGGATCTCCGACAGCGCCAGCGTGATCTTCCGGCCGCCCGGATTGGCGTAGTTGAGCGGCACCTGAATGCTGGTGCATCGCATCCGGCCGGCGGCGGCCCGCCGACAGCGACTACCGGACAGGAGTGCCAGGTCAGCCGCGACAATCCGGTCGCGATCGGCGGCGCACCGGCTCCTCCGCCGGCGGCCGGCGAGACTGCTCGCCGACGTCCCTGACGCCGAGGACGTGCAGCCCAGAAGACCGGCTCCGGCTACTGCGGTAGCAAGGACCGAGGCCATAGCTCTGCGCATAGCGCCATCCTGCCCAGCTAGGCGTGCAGCGATCCGCGCCAGTCGCGAGCGGTTAGCCGGTGACAGCCAGCACTGGGACAGCCAGCACTGGGGCAGGCAGCACTGGCACAGCGAGCACTGGCACAGGCAGCACTGGCACAGCGAGCACTGGGACAGGCAGCACTGGCACAGCGAGCACTGGCACAGGCAGCACTGGCACAGGCAGCACTGGCACAGCGAGCACTGGGACAGGCAGCCCCATGCCGGCCAGCTCTGCGCCGGCCAGCTCTGCGCCTGCCAACCCAGCGCGCGAGCTGCTAACTCTCCGCGGGCTCCGCTTCGGCGGCCAGCTTCATCGCCTCTTCGATGAGGGTCTCGACGATCTGGGCCTCGGGAACCGTCTTGATGACTTCGCCGCGAACGAAGATCTGACCCTTGCCGTTGCCGGAGGCCACGCCGAGGTCGGCCTCCCTGGCCTCGCCCGGCCCGTTCACGACGCAGCCCATGACCGCGACTCGCAGCGGCACCTCCAGGCCGTCCAGGGCGGCGGTGACCTCGTCGGCCAGCTTGTAGACGTCTACCTGTGCCCGGCCGCAGGACGGGCAGGAAACGATCTCCAGGCCGCGCTGGCGCAGGCCGAGTGACTCCAGGATCGCGATGCCGACCTTGACTTCCTCGACCGGCGGCGCCGACAGCGACACCCGGATGGTGTCGCCGATGCCTTCGGCCAGCAGCGCGCCGAAAGCCACCGCCGACTTGACGGTGCCCTGAAAGGTCGGCCCGGCTTCGGTCACGCCCAGGTGGAGCGGGTACTCACAGCGCTCGGCGAGCAGCCGGTAGGCGTTGATCATGACGACCGGGTCATGGTGCTTGACCGAGATCTTGATGTCGTTGAAGCCATGCTCCTCGAACAGCGAGCACTCCCACAGCGCGGACTCCACCAGCGCTTCAGGCGTGGCCTTGCCGTGCTTGGCCAGCAGCCGCTTGTCCAGCGAGCCTGCGTTGACGCCGATCCTGATGGGCACGCCCGCAGCTGAAGCAGCCTTCGCGATCTCGCCGACCTTGTCATCGAATGCCTTGATGTTGCCGGGGTTGACGCGCACCGCTGCGCAGCCCGCGTCGATCGCGGCGAAGACGTACTTCGGCTGGAAGTGGATGTCCGCGATCACCGGGATCTGCGACTTGCGGGCGATCTCCGGCAGCGCGTCCGCGTCGTCCTGAGACGGCACGGCAACCCGGACGATCTGGCACCCTGCCGCAGTGAGCTCGGCAATCTGCTGCAGGGTGGCATTGACGTTTGCGGTGAGCGTAGTTGTCATCGACTGCACCGACACCGGAGCACCGCCGCCTACCGGGACCACGTGCTTGCCGCGGCCCACCATGATCTGGCGCGACTGCCGACGTTCCGCCAGCGGCGCGGGGGAGCTGAGGGATGCCTAGGTCAACTGTCATGACTCGATTTCGCCTCACACCTGAAGGTGAACGGGATTGAAGATATCGGCAGCTATGAGCAGCGTGCCGAAGCCAACCAGGAGGGCAAAGACCAGCAAGCTCAGTGGCACGAGCCGCTGGATGTCTACCAGGCCGGGGTCTGGCCGGCCGCGAAGCCGGTTAAACCATGCCCGGATCCGCTCGAAGATCACCACCGCGAGGTGACCACCGTCCAGCGGCAACAGCGGCAGCAAGTTGAAAGCCCCGACGAAGATGTTGAGCGAGGCGATGATTGACAGCAGCACCCCGACCTTGGCCTGCCAGGGGAGCGCCGCCTGCACCACGTCACCGGTCACCTCGCCGACGCCCACGACGCTGCTGACCTGACCGGCCGCGGTAGAAGACCTGTCCTTCGCGAACAAGCTGGGGATCGCCGAAGGCAGCTTGGCGACAGCCGAGGCGGACGCGGTCAGCGTGCCCGCGAACTGGTTACCCGCGTAACCCCAGGCGCCGAAGAAGCTGCTTCGCTGGTACCCCAGCGCAGGCTCGACGCCAAGGTAAGGAACTGGGCGACCAGGGATCGCCGCGAGGGTAACGCTGAGCTGCACGTTGTGGCCGTTGCGGACGACGACAACCGGTACGACGACGCCTGCCTCCTGCCTCGCGAGCACCGAATGCAGCTGATTCCAGCTTCCGACCGGCTTGCCGTTAATCGAAACGATCTTGTCCCCAGTCTTCAGCCCGGCGTGCTCGGCGGGCGATTTGCCCAGGTTGTGCCCGGCGCACGGGCTATCACTTTTTAGCGCCTTGGCGTTGGCTGGCACGCAGGCGGCGATCGAACTGACCACGTTGGTGCCCGGGATCGCGCCGTTGGTGTTCTGTTGCCCGACCGCGAACGCCAGCACGAAGAACAGGAACAAGGCCAGCACGAAGTGCATGAACGACCCGGCGGCCAGCACGATGATGCGCTGCCAGCCTGGCTGGTTGCGGAACGAGCGGGGCTCGTGGGCGACGTCGACATCCTCGATGGACGTCATCCCGGTGATCTTCACGAAGCCACCGAAGGGCAGCGCTTTGACCCCGTACTCGGTCTCCCCGCGGAAGGTGGACCAGAGCGTCCGGCCGAAGCCGATGAAGAACTGCGTGACCCGCATGCCGAATTTCTTCGCCGTAGCGAAGTGTCCGAGCTCATGCAGCATGACCGAGGTGAACAGAGCGACCACGAAGATCAGGACACCGAACAGAAACGCAAGGTGCTGGCGCTCGACGACGATCAGGGCCGCGACGGCAACGACGACGAGGAACCAGATCCGGAGCTGGGCGAGCGAGCCAGTGGTACGCCGAGCCTGGCGGTTTTTCCCGTTATGACCGCTCTGACCGGCGGGATCAGCCGGGCCTGTCGGACCCATCAGGCGCCGCCTCCCTTCCCTGTCAGCTCTCGTGCGCGATCCCTGGCCCAGCCATCAGCGCCAAGCACGTCTGCCAGCGTCACGGCAGCTCCTGCTGGGTCGTGATGCTCTGAGACTACCTGGGCCACCGTATCCACGATTCCGGCGAACGGGATCTGCCCGGTCAGGAACGCATCAACGCATACCTCGTTGGCAGCGTTGTAGACCGCTGGCATGGTCCCGCCGGCCGAGCCGACCTGCCTGGCGAGTGGTACGGCCGGAAACGCGTCCTCGTCCAAGGGCTCGAAAGTCCAGGTGTGCGCGGCAGTCCAGTCCACTGCGGGCGCCGCACCCGGCACCCGGTCCGGCCAGCCCAGTGCGAGCGCGATCGGGATCCGCATGTCCGGCGGGCTGGCCTGGGCAAGGGTTGACCCGTCGGTGAACTCGACCATCGAGTGGATCACCGACTGCCGGTGTACGACCACGTCAATCCGGTCGAATCCGATCCCGAACAGCAGCTGTGCCTCGATCAGCTCGAGCCCCTTGTTCACCAGGGTCGCGCTGTTCACGGTGATCACCGGCCCCATGTTCCAGGTGGGATGAGCGAGCGCCTCCGCAGGCGTCACGTCGGCCAGCTCAGCGCGGCTGCGGTGCAGGAACGGACCGCCGCTCGCGGTCACGATCAGCTTGGCGACCTCGGCTGAGCGACCGCCGCGCAGGCACTGAGCGATGGCTGAATGCTCGGAGTCGACCGGCACGATCTGACCTGGCGCAGCCGCGCCAGCGACCAGCGGGCCGCCCATGATCAGCGACTCCTTGTTGGCCAGCGCCAGCACCCGGCCAGCCGACAGGGCGGCCAGCGTCGCGGCCAGGCCGACTGCACCAGTGACGGCGTTCAGCACCACGTCACACGGCCGGGTGGCGAGTTCGGCCACGGCATCCGGGCCGGCCTGCAGGTCCGGAAGCTGGCGCCGGGCTCCGTCGGCCGACCCGATGGCGGCCAGCGCAGCTCGCAGCTCAGGCACCGCGGCTGGGGTGGCAACCGCCACCACCTCTGCGCCGAGCTCGATTGCCTGCCTGGCGAGCAGGCCGGGATTGGCTCCCCCGGATGCGATCCCGGTCAGCCTGAAGCGCTCAGGGTTACGGGTAATGATGTCGGCGGCCTGGGTCCCGATCGAGCCGGTCGAACCTAGCAGGATGATGTCCCGGCACTGGCCGGTGCTCGCGGATTCCACCCGGTCATTCTTCACCAGCACCGCAGCGCCGTGGTCGGTGAGTGCTCAGGAGCCAGTCAGGGAGGGGCAGCATGTTAGTAATGAGCAGCCGCTGAGTATCGGGCACTCGCAGCCAGTGAGTAGCGTTACACCCGTGCGTTCCCCCGTCGTCACTCTCAGCAGCCCCGCGTCTCAGCAGCCCGACTGGCCCGATCCGGCCAGGGTCGATGAAGTCGTTTCAGAGCTGGCCGGGCTGCCGCCGCTGGTGTTCGCCGGCGAGTGCGATCAGCTAAAGGAGCGGCTGGCTGCCGTCAGCCGGGGCGAGGCGTTCGTCCTGCAGGGCGGAGACTGCGCCGAGACCTTCGCCGGGGCCAACGCCGACGCCGTTCGCGCCAAACTGCAGACGATTCTGCAGATGGCCGTCGTGCTGACCTATGGCGCCAGCGTCCCGGTCGTGAAGATCGGCAGGCTGGCTGGCCAGTTCGCCAAGCCCAGGTCGCGGCCGACCGAGATCAGGGACGGTGTCGAGCTGCCGGCCTACCGGGGCGACGCGATCAACGGGTTCGACTTCACCCCGCAGGCACGGGCATATGATCCCGACCGGATGCTCCGCGCCTACCACTGCGCGGCTGTGACGCTCAATCTGTGCCGGGCTTTCACCACGGGCGGGTACGCGGACCTGCATGAGGTACACGCCTGGAACCGGGATTTCGTCCGCAACAGCCCGTCCGGCGAGCGCTACGAGCGGCTAGCCGGGGAGATCGACCGGGCGCTGTCGTTCATGCGGGCTTGCGGCGCGGATTCCGAGGAACTGCGCTCGGTCGAGTTCTACTCCAGCCACGAAGCTTTGCTGTTGCCGTATGAGCAAGCGCTGACGCGCATCGATTCGCGCACCGGATTGCCCTACGACGTCTCCGCGCACTTCCTCTGGATCGGCGAGCGGACCAGGACGCTGGACGGCGCCCACGTGGAGTTCGCGGCCAGCATCCGCAACCCGATCGGGTTGAAGGTCGGACCGGGCGCTACGCCGGACGACCTGCGGGCGCTCATCCGCCGGCTCAGCCCGGACGGCGAGCCGGGCCGGCTGACGCTCATCACCCGGCTCGGCGCTAGCGAGATCCGCGGCTTGCTACCGCCGCTGATCAAGGCGGTCCAGGAAGAGGACATCCCGGTTGCCTGGATCTGCGACCCGATGCACGGCAACACCTTCGAGGCGCCGAGCGGCCACAAGACCCGGCGGCTGCAAGACGTGGTCGACGAGGTACAGGGCTTCTTCGACGTGCACCGCAGCGCCGGGACCCATCCTGGCGGCGTCCACATCGAGTTCACCGGCGACAACGTCACCGAGTGCGTCGGCGGCAGCCACGAGATCAACCCGGCGGACCTGCATCAGCGCTACGAGACCGCGTGCGATCCGAGACTCAATCGCAGCCAGGCACTCGATCTCGCGTTTACCGTCGCTGAGAGCTACCGGTCACTGCCCACGGCCGGATAGCCGGTCCGCATTCCTCACTACCGGGGCGGATAGCCGGTGGTCACATGACACTCCGCGCGCGACCACCGGCCCGGCCGATATTGCTAGTCCGTTGCCGGATAGGTCACCGGGAAGTCCCTGGCCGGCTCCCAGTCCGGGCGCAGCGGCATGCCCGCTTCACCGCCGGCGCCGACCTTGACGCCCAGCATCTGGTGCAGCTGGATCTGGTTGCGGTCGAAACCAAGCCGCGAGCCGGCCATGTACAGCCGCCAGACGCGTGCCGTTCCCTCGCCTACTTCGGCGACGGCCTTGTCCCAGTGCTCGTCGAGGTTCGCGCACCAGGCGGCCAGGGTCTTGGCGTAGTGCTCGCGCAGGTTCTCGGTGTGCCGGACCTCGAAGCCGCTGTCGTGCATCAGCGACATCAGGTACCCGGGTCCCTCGAGCTCGCCGTCGGGGAACACGTAGCGGTAGATGAACCCGTCAGTTACCCGCGCCGGGCCGGTGTTGTCTGGCCGGGTGATGCAGTGGTTGAGCAGCCGGCCCTGCGGCACGAGCTTGCCGCACAGGAACCGGAAGTAACCGGGCAGCTGAGTTTTGCCGATGTGCTCGGACAGCCCGATGGAGCTGACCGCGTCGAACCCCGTCTCGGGTACGTCGCGGTAGTCCAGGTGGCGAACCTCGGCCAGGTCAGAGAGGCCGCGTTCCTTGATCGCCTGCTGCGCCCAGGCGGCCTGCTCGGCGGACAGCGTGACGCCCAGTGCCTTGACGCCGTAGTAACGCGCGGCGTGCATCACCATGCCGCCCCAGCCGCATCCGACATCCAGCAGCCGCATGCCGGGCTTGAGCGCCAGCTTGCGTGCCACCAGGTCGAACTTGGTTGCCTGCGCCTGCTCCAGGGTGGCGCCGTCGGACGGGTAGCACGCGCAGGTGTACGCCATGGACGGCCCGAGCACCCACTCGTAAAAAGTGTTGGAAACGTCGTAGTGATGGGAGATCGCGCTCGCGTCGCGGCCCTTGGAGTGCCGCCGGCCGGACAGCCACCGGCTGTTGACCCGCACCTCCTGCGGTGGTGGCGGAACTCGGCGGAACAGCACCCTAGGCCCGCCGAGACTGGCTAGCAGCCTGAGCTTCTCCCGCAGGCTGGCATCCAGTTCCTGCGCGTGCGCCATCCTGGACAGCGCTGTGTACATGTCACCGACTACGTCCAGGTGAGCGGACACGTAAGCGCGCGCCAGCCCGAGCGCGCCCGGCGCCTGCGCCAGATAGGCCACCGCCGTCGGCGACTTAACGGTGATCTTGATCGGTGCGTCGTTGCTGCCAGCTGAACTCCCGTCGTAAGCCTCGAAACCGACTGGGGCATCCGGGCCCGCGACCCGCTCGAATACCTCGGCCAGAGCCATCTGCGACCTCTTTCCCTCGTTTCCTCAAAAAATTTTCCCGGCGCCTACGCGCCGCGCACACATTTGTCGTACAGGTCAGCCAGCCGGCCTTGCGGATCGTAAGAGCCTTTCAGCTGCGTGTACTGCGGGCCGTTGTACCGATTCCAGAACTCCTGCCGGGTGTAGAACGACGTGGAGTACAGGCCCTTGTGACCGCCAAGCTCGGTCACCTTGTCCTCGATGCGCCGGTTGAAGTGGCCGTCCTTAGCTCCCGGCGGCAGCGAGACGGCGCCCCAGAATCCGAAGTTGACATACACCTGTCCGGGTCGCATCGGATACAGCGGCCATGTCGTCTCGCCGCGCAGCCGCAGCGGGCACAGCCAGACCGGGTTCATGCCGACGTCGGTGAGGAAGTAAGTCAGGAACTCGGCCGACCGAGCGACCGGTATCTCGACATCTTGAATTACCATCTCGGTCTCCGGCCTGCCACGGCGCGCATCGAGCTGGCGGGTGAGGCCGTACTTGCGATCGAGCGCCACCAGCTTGCGGTAGACGTCGGACCGGCGGTACCGGCGCGGCCAGAGCGCGCGGACCAGCTGGCGCTGCACGCCGAACGGCCGCGAGCACCAGAACCAGTCGGTATCCCACCGCCACAGGTAGTCGCTGATGGTGAGGAAGTCCTCCTTAGGCCCGCGCAGCGACTGGTAGTAAATGCGCCCCCCGGTGTAGTCGCTGCGCCACGGCGCCACGTCGCTGAACGCGCCGATCGTCAGGTACATCTCGGTCAGGCTGAACGCCACGCCGTCGATGAAATCGGCCTGGTGCCCTTCGTAGCTGCCGTGCGCCGCGACGTCCGCCACGGCTGCGAAGCACTCCGCGGGATCGGTGAACTTGAAGTGCCGCAGGTGCACGTACGGCTTGACCGGTTCGAGCTCGATTGTGAGCGACAGGCTGTAGCCGAGCGTCCCGTAGGAGTTGGGGAACCCGTGGTACAGCGCCGCGTGCTCGCCGTCGGGTGTCGCGGCGACGACGCGGCCGTCGCCGGTGAGAATCTCCATTGCTAGCACCGACTCGTGCGGCATGCCGCTGCGCAGCGAGCTGGACTCGATGCCGAGGCCAGACACCGCGCCGCCGAGCGTGATCGTCTTCAGCTGCGGCACGACCAGCGGCATCAGGCCGTGGCGCAGCGTCGCTGCGGCGAGATCCTGGTAGGTCGTCATTCCGCCGACGAGCGCTGTCCTGGCTTGCGGGTCAATCGAGATCACGTGGCCGAACTGCGAGACGTCAAGCTGATGGCCCGGCGCATCGCCGCGGAACCTGAACAGGTTGGAGGTGTTCTTGGCCAGCCGGATACCAGTGCCCGCCGGGATCGCCGCGTACGCGCGCTGGATCTCCGCGACTGCTGCCTGATGCTGCGCCAGCAGCGAACCTGGCCTGGGCTTGCTTGTGACCTCGGTCACCCGGTCTCCTCTGCGTTGGCTCTGGGCCGCCGGCTTATCGCAAGATAATGGCATCACGGGACACGCTTTCGGATCCCCAGCATCGCTAGGTCACCGGCCGACACCTTCCGGGTATCCCTGCGACGATGGGATTCCACCCGTCATACCTTCGGGACGGCATCATGGGCAAGCTTTACCCGGAGCTGGACGAACGGCTCAGGAAGTTTATCGACAGGCAGTCTGTCTTCTTTGTGGCGACTGCTCCCTGCCTCGGCGCCGACGGCGATGGCGGGCACGTCAACCTGTCACCGAAGGGCTACCGGGACACCTTCGCGGTTCTCGGGCCGCAGCAGGTTGCCTATGTCGACCTCACAGGTAGCGGCGCGGAAACCATCGCGCACCTCAGGCAGAACGGCAAGATCACGATCATGTTCTGCTCGTTCGGGCACGAGACGAAGATCCTTCGGCTGTACGGAACCGGCCGGATCGTGCTGCCCGGCGCGCGGGAGTGGGAGGAACTCATCGACCGGTTCCCTGCCACCGGCTACGGCAGCAACGAGGCAAGCCGGCGCGCGATCATCGTCGTGGACCTGGACCGGATTGCCGACTCCTGCGGCTATGCCGTGCCGACGATGGAGCCCGCGGAGGAGCGGGACGTGCTGCTGCGGCACGACCAGAAGAAGTCGGCCGCCGAGCTGGCCGCCTACCGGGCCGAGAAAAACGCGGTCAGCATCGACGGGCTGCCTGCCCTGGCGGATCTCGATGCCGCGGACCACAATGCCGCGGATCCTGATGCTGCCGATCTCAGTACTGCTGATTTCGATGCGGGCTGATATCAATGCTGGGGCGCCAGCGAGCCACGATAGCGGTACAGGTCCCGGAGCAGGCTGATCTCGGCCCCATGATGCACCTGCTCGTTGACGAGCGTCACGATGACCTGGTGTACCGGCCACTCCTCACCCCAGCTGGTGGGCACCAGCTTGTCGAGGTCGAGATCGCCCAGGTCAGTCAGGGCGTCCATAACTGGCTGGTGGCTGGCGAACAGCCAGTCCGTCGCCTCGGCCGCGTCCCCCGGCAGCTCAAGATCGAAGGTCAGCGACGCCGAGCCGAACGCGTAGTCCCAGTACAGGTAGTTCACGCTGGCGATATGCAGGGTTCGCCAGGCGATCGTGGTGAACGGCGCTGGCTGGGGCTGCGCGGGGTCATAATCAATGACCCAGTCCCCGCTCCCCTCAGCGCTGACCCCTCGAGCCTGCGACCGGCGGTGGACGGTCCAGCAGCCCGCCACCGGCTCCCAGAAGAATTCCTGCTCGCTGACTCCGGAAAGCACCCGCCGAAGCGAATCGCACGATGCCGCGTAGGCGGTACGAAGAATTTCAGCACCCGTGGTCATGCCTGCAGTCTTACCCAGGCTCAGCGGGAAGAGCGAATTGCCACACCTCTTAGAGTTGGCGGATGCGGATCGCGCTGATCAACTCGGGCCTAGGCCTGCTGGCTCCGGCTGCAGCTCTGCACCGGCTCCGGCCCGATGCCGACCTTGTGCTCGCGCCGGACCCCGACGGGATGCCCTGGGGACCGCGCACGCCGGAGGACATCGCCGAGCGTGCCTTGCTCTGCGCCAGGGCGAGCATGAAATACCAGCCTGACATCCTGGTGATGGCCTGCAACACCGGCTCCGTCCACGCCCTGGAGGCGATGCGGGCCGAGTTTGAACCGGACGTTCCGGTCATCGGCACTGTGCCCGCTATCAAGCCAGCAGCGGCCGCGCACCAGAAAGTGGCGATTTGGGCGACCGTCGCCACCACAGCCAGTGACTACCAGCGCGGGCTGATCGCCGAGTTCGGCGGATCGGCCGACGTCACCGCGGTCGCCTGCCCGGGCCTGGCGGACGCCGTCGACGCCGGAGACAGTACGGCGACCGCTATGGCGATCGCCACCGCGGCCTGCCAGACGCCGGCCGGGTGCGAGGCTGTAGTGCTCGGCTGCACCGAGTACGAGCTGGTGACCGAGCAGATCGGTCAGGCCGTCACGGGGGCTGTGACATTCGGCTCGGCGGTGGCCGTCGCCGCGCAAGCACTCCGCCGGATTCCTGCCGCAGTGGGCGGCGCGAGCGGGCCAGCCGATGGGCAGCTCGGTACTGTCTGCGTGCTCCTCAGCGGCCGGCCCTCCGGATTGCCGCACGCGGCGCTGCGTTATCCGGAGGGCCGGCTACTGGCACCGCGTGTCGTCTCCGGCGGAGAGCGCGAGCCGGCGGTCGGCCCAGTCGCCTGGTTATCGGTCGCGGGTTTATCAATCGCGCGGTTATCGGTCGCGCGGTGATCAAATGGCACGGTCATCAATCGCGCGGTTATCAATCGTCGGGAAACAGGCCGCGGGGTTATGAGTCGCGCGCACTTGGCGCGTGGCCCTGCTTCAGCGGCTCGCGGCTCGGCTCCGGGTGCGGGCCCGCTTGGCTGCCGCCGCCTGCGACCGGCCTTGCCCGGCCCGGCTGCCGCTCTGATTGCGGTCCGGCCGGGCCGAACTGGCGCGGCGTCCGGCCGAGCCAGACCGCTTCTGCCCGCGCTGCTTCGACGATGAGGCCCGCCTTGACAGCGGGGCCTGATCGCCAGGCAGGTCAGATGTCGCGGGCGCGTAGCTTGCCGCTACCGCGGCGGGAGTCATCGGCAGCCGCGCGGCCGATGGCGGTAGCGCAGCCTCGATAGCTCCGGCTAGCAGGTGAGCCATCGAGTATCCGGGGTCGGCGCCGAGCGCCCGATCGACGGCGATGGCCGCCAGCACCCCGTTACCCGCTTGCCACGCCGCGAACGCCAGCAGTGCCGCCGGCGCCGGCGCGTAGTCGAGCGCAGCGCACCGGAGCACATCAGTCCAGAGCCGGCAATGGTGATCACGGTAGCGGGGGTCCATCCGCGCCCAGGCGTCATCGCGGACCCGGAGGTCGGCCAGCAGCACCGCTAGCCACGCCAGGTGCTCGATGCTGTCGATCGCCCCGCCGGCCCGGTATCGGCGGATCGCCCGCTGAATCTCCCTGCGGCCGATCCGGGTGGCTCGTAGCTGCGGATCCCGGTCACCGCCAGCTTCGCCGAGCTCGGCCAGCCGCGAAAGCCTCAGCAATCCACGGCCCGTCGCTTGCGCGATCAGGTCCGCAGACCCGGCCGGCCGCTGAAGTGTCCGCGCCAGCGCCTCGCGATCGGGCTGTGCCGCGAGGCCGGCCTCGGTCATTGCCGCGGCGGCGGGGTGCGATCCCGGATCATAGGACCGCCCCTCCGGCGGGCAGCATTCCGGGTCATCGCAGAGCATCGACCAGTACCGGCCGGAGTCCGCGCGCAGTACCTCATGCAGCTCGACGCCGCTGCCGATCAGCCGGATCGCGCTCGCGCCGATCACGGGACCGACGAGATTCTCGGGTCCGTAGCCTACGAGCAGGGCAGAGCGGATCTGCTCGCGATCGAGCACATAGCAGGCGTGCTCCGCGATGTCCTCGGCCAGACCTGAGTCCGGTGGCACCGGCAGATCGTAACGGAACGTGACCATCACCCTGTTCTGCTCGCCTAGGCCGAGGACCACCAGGCTTCTGCTCGGATAGAACCCGAGCATGTGCGGGACGACCGCCAGGACGGCATCGGGGGTGGCGGCCTGAAGTTGCACCCTGCTGGCCAGGCCGGCCGGACGGGTCGCTGGCGCGGGCTTAAACGGACGCGGGGCGCTGGCACCCGCTGGCTTGTTGTTAGTCATGCAGCCAGGATCGGAATCGACCACCCGGGGCGGCGACCCGATAATCTGCGCGCGGTGCGCCGAAGGGCAGCCACGCACAGCGAAAGGAATTGCGGTTGACAAGCCAGGGCCCTGGCGGGGACCGGCGGTAAGGGTAGGAACGTGACGTCACCTTCGAGGGCCGCCATCGCGCGCCAGGCACTGCGAGTCGCGGCAGCCACGCTGGCAGCCGTGCTGCTGCTGGCGCTCGCCCCGCAGCGCGACGCTGCGGTTGCCGCCAGCAGGCAGGCAGCGCCAGTGTGGCTGGTCAAGTCGAACGACCTGATCCTGCTGGAACATCAGGCAATCGCAGACGGAGTTACGCTGCCGGCGTTCACCTGGGTGGGCTGTGGCGGGAAATCGGATCCTGATCGGTGCCTGCCCGGACAGCAGCCGATCTTCACCGGCTACCAGGCCCTGCACTCCAAGGCGGTGACGGGCTGGTCCGGCACCGCGGTTTTCGACATCGAAAGCTGGTCTGACACGCCGGCACTTGAGCGCCAGAACCCGGACAAGTGGATCTGCCGAGCCGCGCACCTGACGAGAATCGACAGCCGGCTCAAAGTGATCATCACGCCGTTCTCCAAGCCACCGAAGCGCCGCCTGATCCCGGAGGACGTCGCGGCCGCACGGTGCGGCAGTTACGGGGTCGATGTGCAAACCCAGTTCCTCAACGGCTCACCGGCCGAATTCGGACGGTTCATCCGCAAGGCTGTGAGGGCCATCCGGCGGGTGAACAACAAGATCGTGATTCTGGCGGGCCTCGCGACCAACAACCCGAACGTGCAGAGCCCTGCACACCTGACATCCGACTACCACGAGGCTCTAGCCGCGGGTGTCCAGGGTTTCTGGCTGAACGCCAGGAACTGGGGAAGCCGGAACAACTGCACGGCAGCGCAGGGCGGTCCGGGTTGCCCGCAGGTCGGCGTCAGATTCCTGGAGGACATTGGCCTGGCCGGCGGCTGAGACGGCGCCCAGGCACTGGCACACAATGCGCAAGCAGGCCACAGCCCTGCGAACGATGGCAATCACTACCAGCTAGCCGCGGGCCCAGGCTAGAGTTGCAGCGTGCCGGGGGCAGTGCGGGCGACCACCGCGAGGGTCGCGACTGCGTTGCTGGTTGCCCTCGTCCTGACTGCGTCACTTGTCTTGGTGACGCCGCGTACCGCCGCCGCCGCGATCAACCCGTCGCAGCTGCTGTGGCTCATCAAGTCCAATGACCTGGCCGCGCTGGATCAGCAGGCAGCCAATGATGGCGTCACCCTCCCCGCATTCAGCTGGGTCGGCTGCGGGGGCCAGTCCGACGTTGACCGCTGCCTTGCCGGGCAAGTGCCGATCTTCACGAGTTACTGGGGCCTGGCGGCAAGGGCGCAAGCGGGCTGGCGCGGCACCGCCGTGTACGACATCGAGCCCTGGCGTTTTACCCCGCTCGGTCAGCGCCAGAATCCGGATAAGTGGATCTGCCGCGCCGCCCAACTGCAGCAGACCGACCCGGGCCTCAAGGTCGTCATCACGCCGTTCGCGCGGCCGCCGAGGCCGCTGATGATCTCCGAGGACGTGCAGGCCGCGAAGTGCGGAGCGTACGGCGTGGACATTCAGAGCCAGTTCGCCAACAACCTGCCAGGTACGTTCTCGACATTCATTCACGCGGCCGTCCGGGCAATACGCCATGCGAACGCGAAAACCGAGATCCTGGCCGGGCTGGCAACGAACAGCCCGAATCTGGTGACTGCCGACGAAATGACAGCCGACTACCACTCGGCTCTGGCCGCCGGAGTCCAGGGCTTCTGGCTGAACGCCAACGACTGGTTCGGCTCAAGCCAGTGCACTGCCGCGCAAGGCGGGCTGGCCTGCCCGGAGACGGCCATCAGGTTCCTCGAATACATCGGCATGATCACGACTGGGGCTGCGGCCAGCACGCCGACTCCGAGCCCGACGACGAGCACGCCAACGCCGGCTCCGAGCACTACGCCGACCGGCACACCGTCGCCCGGTAACGGAACCGCCCCGGCCAAACCGGCAAGCCACCGCACGCCCGGCCGCCACCACGGCGCGGCGCTTCAGCGTGAGTTCGTCCGCCTGATCATCGACAGCCAGCTTGCCAGGCTGGTCGGCGGGCTCGCTGTCATCGCGGCGAGCGGTTTCGACGCATGGGTCGCCGGGGACCTGGTCATCGGCAAGGTGCACCAGGTCTAGCCGCGGCGTAACGCCTCAGAGCGCAACGCCAAGCAGCGCGTCGACGGCCCTGCGAACCAGCGCCGCTGAGTCGTCGGCCTGGCCGGAAGCGCCAGCCCGAGCCCACTCGTCGACCACCGCGATCGCACCGGGCGCGTCAAGATCGTCAGCTAGCCGCTCGCGCATCGCCGCCAGCACGCACAGACCTGATTCATCGCGGCTGGCCGTGGCGCCAGCAGCGCCAGCAGCAGCGGCCGCGCGCCAGGCCGAGAGCCTGGCCGTCGCGGATGCCAGCGAGTCCGCTGTCCAGTCCCAGTCGGCCCGGTAGTGGTGCGAGATGATCGCGAGGCGGACAGCCATCGGATCGTTGCCTGCGGCCAGCAACTCGGAGACGAAGACCAGGTTCCCGCGGGACTTTGACATCTTCTCGCCGTCAAGCCGCACCATCCCCGCGTGCGCATAGCGGCGCGCGAACGGCCGCTCCCCGTCGCCGTCAAGGGCCACGCGGGCATGCGCCGCACTCATCTCGTGATGCGGGAAAATCAGGTCCCGGCCGCCAGCCTGAACATCAAAGGTGCGACCGAGGTAATGGGTCGCGATGGCAGCGCACTCCACATGCCAGCCTGGCCTGCCCAGCCCGAGCGCGGACGGCCAGGACGGCTCGCCTGGCCGCTGCCCCAGCCAGACCAGCGGATCGATCGGGTCCTTCTTGCCAGGCCGCGCCGGATCGCCGCCGTTCTCCGCGCACAGCCTGGTCATCGTCTCGCTGTCCAGCCCCGAAACACAGCCGAAGCCGGGATCAGCAGCGCGGGAGAAATATGTATCTCCGTCGATCTCATAAAGCGAGCCCCGCTCGGACAGCCGCTGGTTGAACGCTTCGATCAGCGGAAGTGCCTCGACCGCACCGATGTAGCGATCCGGTGGCAGTACTCGCAGCGCCGTCATGTCGGACCGGAAGAGCGCGATTTCCCGGTCTGCCAGTTCCCGCCAGTCCTCCCCGTCGCGATCGGCTCGCTCAAGCAACGGGTCGTCGACATCCGTTACGTTCTGGACGTACCGCACCTGCTTGCCAGCATCCCGCCAGGCCCGGATCAGCAGATCCCAGGCCAGGTAGGTCGCCGCATGGCCGACGTGCGTCGCGTCGTAAGGCGTGATGCCGCAGGCGTACAGAGTGGCTGTTGCGCCTGGGCAGCGACGGCCAGCGAGCCGGCCGCCGTATCCCAGATCTCCGGCTCGAGGCCGGCTCCGGGCAGGACAGGCAGGTCAGCGGCAGGCCAGGACTCCATGGGCGTCAGATTATCGCTAGCGCTGGCCTGCAAGTTCAAAGGCGTGCGCCAGCTCGATCAGCCGCGGCTCGCTCCAGGCAGGCCCGATAAACGACAGGCCGACTGGCAGGCCGCCGACCTGGCCGGCCGGAACGGTGATGGACGGGTAACCAGACACCGCTGCCGGGCTCGACGTGCCCCAGCCGTGGTAATCGCCCAGCACATGATCGATAAGCCAGGCCGGCTGCCCGGTCAGCGCGATGATCGCGTCTAGCCGATGCTCGGTAAACGCCGCGTCCAGGCCGTCGCGGGCCATTCTGTTCGCGGCAGACCGGGCCTCGAGATAGCCAGAGTCGTGCAGGTCGCCGCTGGTTGCATCGGCTGCCTCGAACAGTTCCTGACCAAAATGAGCCAGCACACGGGCAGCGTTTCCAGTGTTAAAAGAAATCAGCCCGGCGAGATCAGCGGGATGGTCACCGCCGAGGCCGGACAGGTAGGCGTTGATGTCGTGCTTGAACTCGTGCGTCAGCGCGGCGAACTCCGGCTCCCCGAGGTGGTCAGCGTCCGCCAGTTCCACCGGATCGACCACCACCGCGCCTCGCCTGCGGAGCGCCGCCAGAGCCGACTCGAGCACGGCAATCGTGGGTGTTCCGGCCTCGGCCGAGCCGGCCCGCCAGACGCCAAGCCGGGCACCGTCCAGGCCGGCCGGGTTGAGGAACGCCGTGTAGTCGGTCGCATGCCCGGCCGCGCCCTCGGTCGCGGCGTCTGCTGGATCGACCCCGGCCATCGCGGTCAGCAGGACCGCTGCGTCGGCGACCGTGGGCGTCATGGGCCCGGCAGTGTCCTGCGCGGCCGAGATGGGCACCACACCGGACCGGCTGACCAGGCCGAGCGTCGGCTTGATCCCGACTACGCCGCAAGCCGCCGCCGGCGACACGATCGAGCCGTCGGTCTCGGTCCCGACCGCGAGCGGCGCCAGTCCGGCAGCCACCGCGACGGCCGACCCGGAACTCGAACCGGACGGGCTGCGGCCGCTGCCGTGCGGGTTCACTGCCTGGCCGCCCAGGGTACTGAGCCCGCTGCTGGACGGCCGGGAGCGGAAGTTCGCCCACTCCGACAGGTTGGCCTTGCCGAGGATTACTGCGCCGGCCCCGCGCAGCTTCGCGACCAGGAACGCATCAACCGCCTCGGCAGCAACCAGCGCGGGCGAACCCGCGGTGGCTGGCAGCCCGGCCGCTGACACGTTGTCCTTGATCAGTACCGGGACGCCCTCGAGAGGCCCGCGCGCCGTTCCGGCCGCACGGCGGGCGTCGCTAGCCGCCGCTTCGGCAAGCGCAGCCGGGTCCACGGTGATGACCGCGTTCAGGCCCGGGTTCAGCCGGGCGATCCTGGCCAGGTAAAAGCGGGTCAGGTCGGCAGCCGTGATCGTGCCGCGGGCCAGGGCGTGGCCCAGGCTGACGGCCGTGGCGTCGGCGGCGGTAAGACCGGTTCCGCCGACGGCCTCCGCTAGCGATTCAGTCAACGACATGCTGGACAGAATATGGGCATCGGCGAATCGTCGGCGGGGGGCTATTCGGTGGGTCCGTGGTCGAGATCACGCGCGCCCAGATTCTCGGGGCTGGCTGCTCTCGCGGCAGCGGCGGTAGCTGCCGCCGCGGTGACCAGCTGCTCGAGCAGTGGCAGCACTGCCAGCCGTAGCCCGCCGGCCTCACGCCTCGAGGCGCAGTACGAGCAGACCGTGCGCGCCGTCCTGCCTTCGGTCGTGCAGATCACTACCCCCGATTCGACCGGGTCCGGTGTGGTCTACGACGACCACGGCAACATCGTCACCAATGCGCACGTCGTCGGGACCGCGAAGACCGTGAAGGTCCAGGAGGCCGTCGGCAACATGGCGCTAGAAGGGAAGGTCATCGGCGAGTTCAGCCCGGACGATCTCGCGGTGATCCACGTGAACACCAACGTCAGTTCCTTGAAACCGGCCAAGTTCGCGAACTCCGACGGCGCGCAGATCGGCGAGATCGTGCTGGCCATGGGTAATCCACTCGGCCTGACCGACAGCGTCACCCAGGGCATCATTTCCGCGACCGGCCGGATCGTTGGCTCCACCGAGCCTGGCGGCGGCAAGGCTCTCATCAGTGCTGCCATCCAGACCAGTGCGGCGATCAACCCCGGCAATAGCGGGGGCGCGCTCGTCACGCTCAACAGCGAAGTCATCGGGATACCGACGCTGACGGCCCGGCTGCCGGGCGAGGGCGGGGCCGCTCCCGGAATCGGCTTTGCCATCCCCAGCAATACCGTGCGTGACATCGCCGACCAGATCATCAAGTCCGGGAAAGTGACCAACAACGGAAGCGGGACGCTGGGCATCACCGCGCAGACGGCGGCCAGCGACTCCGGCAAGCCAGCCGGCGTCGCCGTCCTCGCGGTCAACCCCGGCGGCACAGCAGCCACCGCCGGAGTCCGTAAGGGCGACATCATCGTGGGCCTGAACACCTACCCGGTCACCAGCCTCGAGCAGCTTGAAAGCACGCTGGCTGACTTGATGCCGGGCAGCACGGTGACTATCCACTACCGGCGCGAAAGCACGGTTCGCAAGGGCAGCGCGAAACTGGCCAGTCTCTCGTCGTGACCGTTAGCCGGCAGCCACGGCCCTAGACTCAGGCAGGTGACGATGCACATCGGCAGCCTGCCTGCCGTCCCCGCGCTGGATCGCCCGGATCTGCTCAGCGAGGCGGTGGCAGCCGCGCTGGCCGCCCTGGACGGCAAGCTCAACGTTGCCGAGATCGGGGTAGCCGAGATCGACCCCGAGCTGGCAGACACCGCCGCCTTCTGCGATCGGTACGGGGTGGCGCTGAGCGAGTCCGCCAACTGCGTGGTGGTCGCCGGGCGCCGGGGCGGGGAGACCAGGATGGCAGCCTGCATGGTGCTCGCCACCACCCGCGCTGACGTCAACGGCCTGGTAAAGCGAGAACTCGACGTCCGCAAGGCGTCGTTCGCGGCGATGGATCAGGCGGTCGAGATGACCGGCATGGAGTACGGCGGGATCACGCCGATCGGGCTCCCGGCGGACTGGCCGGTGTTCGTGGACGCGGCGGTGGCGACGACCGACCGGGTCATCATCGGCAGCGGGGTGCGGCGCTCGAAGCTGACCTTGCCGGGCGCCACGCTGGCCAGCCTGCCCGGCGCGGCCGTGCTTGAGTCGCTCGGCCGGTAGCACCTAGGCCGCATCAGGCCGGTCGGCACCAAGCCAACCCGCTCAAGGCAGCCACGAAACCTTGTGCGCGAGCGATGCGTAGCCGACGAAAGTCACCGCGTCGATCAGGGTGTGCGCAATGATCAACGGCATCACCCGGCCCCACCGGCGGTACAGGATGCCGAAGATGACGCCCATCACCGCGTTCCCGATGAACGCGCCGAAGCCCTGGTAGAGGTGGTAGGAGCCGCGCAGCACCGCGGCGGCGGCGATGGCCTTCCAGGGCTCCCAGCCCAGCTGATCCAGCCGCCGGAGCAAGTAGCCGATGACCAGGATTTCTTCCAGCAACCCGTCGTGGGCGGCACTGAGCAGCAGTACCGGGATCCGCCACCAGACCGCCGGCAGCGATTCCGGCACGATGTTCAAACTCATTCCGAGCCGAAACGCGGCTACATACAAGCCGAGTCCGCAACCGCCGATGACGGCCGCGAGAACTGCGCCACGCAGCAGATCCTTGCCCGGCTGGCTTGCATCCAGGCCGATTACCGACGGCTGCTCGCCCGACCTGGCCATCAGGTAGAGCACGAGCACCACTGGCACCAGCGCCTCGGCGATGCTGACGAGCTGGAGCACCAGATCGAACCAGCTGACCGTAGACAGCGGGCCGACCAGGAGTGCCTGCTGGCTGCTGAGCGACTGACGGGACAGCAGCGCGCCGATCAGGTCCAGCAGTGCATTCAGGCCGCTCGCACCCAGCGAGACCGCGAAGACAACGAAGATCTCCCACCGCAGGTAGCTAGGCGGCGGCAGGCTCAGGGTGGCGCGGTGCTCGCTCTTAGCGGCGCCCGGCGCGTCATCTGCGCTGACATCATCACCGGCAGTCACCAGAGGACTGTAGCCGCTGTACCGCTATCGGCCAGCACCGCTATCGGCCAGCACCGCCCGGGCCATCGCCAGCTAACTCGCGAGAGGTCTAGCCATCGCCGGCTACGGCAGCAGCGCGGTGAGCCGCTGCCAGGCGAGCTCGGCGCCGGAAGCCAGGCAACCGTCCACGATCGCCTCGGTCCCGAGCGCGCTGACGCGGACCTCCGGCATGACCGGGGCTAGCTTGCGCAGCTCGGTCTCGACAGCGGCAGCGAATCCGGGAGCCTGCCCGATCCCGCCGCCCAGCACGACTAGCGCCGGGTCGATCACCGTGATGATCGCGCAGATGGCCCTGGCGAGCAGTTCTGCCTCGCCAGCCACGACCTCGGCCGCCCGCTCGTCACCAGCCTGGGCGGCCGCGAATACCCGGCGAGCCGACACCGATCCGCGCATCCCGGCGCGGCGGGCAGCCCGCACGACGGCCGCGGCAGAGCCTGCCGCCTCCAGGGTGCCGCGACGCCTGGCATCCTGCGGGTCCGAGCCTTGTCCCGCCGAGATCGGCATGAAAGCGATCTCGCCGGCCACGCCATGCACGCCGCGGTGCAAGTTGCCCTCGATCATCAGGCCCATGCCGATGCCGGTGCCGACGTGCACGAAGGCGAACGTGCCGACGTCCCGCCCGTGCCCTTGCTCGCGCTCAGCCAGCGTGGCCGCATCGGCGTCGTTCTCCACGACGAGCTGCTCGCCGAATGCCTCCTTGAGCCCTGCCACGACGGCCGGCTTGCCCCATGCGGCCAGCTCGCCGGCCAGCGAGATTACGTCGCGGCGAGGGTCGTAAACACCCGGAGTTCCGATCACAGTCTGGGTGACCGCCGACCGGACGATCCCGGCATCGGCGCATAGCTCGTCCGCCAGCGCAACCAGCTCGGTAACCCGCCCACTCGCGCTAGACGCCCTGGTTCGGAGTTGCGACCTCGCGATCGCGGCGCCGGTCAGGTCGGCCAGCGCACCACGCAGGTACTGGCGGCCGATGTCCAGGCCGAGCACGTAGCCAGCTTCCGGCCGCACTTCGTACAGCACCGCCGATCGCCCTGGCATCCCGGTCCGCTGGCCCGCCTCACGCACCAGGCCGGACCGCTCCACGTTTGCCAGCGCCAGCGAGACAGTCGGCTTGGACAGCCCGGAGACCCTGGCCAGCTCAGCCCGCGAGCACTGACCCAGCTGGCGGATGTGCTGAAGCAGCAACTGCTCGTTCAGCGCGCGAAGCAGCTGCGGCCGGGCCGCCTGGCCGGCCCGCAGCGGGCCGACGACCTGCGCGACCTGCTGGCCCGCCGCCTGAGCTGGCAGCAGTCCAGCGACGTCCGCCGTTTCGTCTGGTTCGGTAGAAGTCGTCGCCGTCACGCCCTTATCCTTTCGCACTGCAGGTCAGGGGGCGAGCGTCGGCGCATCGCGCCGGCGCTGGCGCCGGCTGCGAGGCCGATCCGGACTGATACCAAACCGTGATTGTCGGTGTCACATAGTTAGGATACTGTCCTAACTATCTTTCCGGAATCCCTGTCTGACCACACGCGAGAGACTCCGCATGACCCACCCCCCCGTCTTGCTCGGCATCGACTTCGGCGGCACGAAGATCGCGACCGCGGTCTGCGACCTGACGGGCAACAAGCTCGGCTCCGCCGTTGTCGATAGCCACGGCGAGCAAGGCGCACGGGCCAGCTTCTCCCGCGGCGTCGCCACAGCGACCGACCTGGTCGCGACGCACGCCGCCGGGGCGGCCATAGCGGCGGTCGGAGTCGCCACCTTCGGGATCCCGTTTGAGGACAGGGTCGAGCTAGCCCCGGCCATCGACG
Source organism: uncultured Actinomycetota bacterium (assembly GCA_963815575.1). Lineage (GTDB taxonomy): Bacteria > Actinomycetota > Actinomycetes > Streptosporangiales > Streptosporangiaceae > JAJYUU01. Next base: position 143,583 of record CAWFHE010000003.1, read on the forward strand.
GCTGGGAAGAGCTGGGGCTAGGCCGCGAGCTTCGCGCGGCGTTTCCCGGCGCGGTCATCAGAATGGGCACTGACACGAAGACGGCGGCTCAGGCCGAAGCTCGCTGGGGTGCTCTGGCCGGCTACGACCCGGCGATCTATCTCAACCTCGGCACTGGCCTCGCGGCTGCGATCGTGACCGGCGGCCGCGTGGTGTCCGGCAGCCAGGGCGCGTCCGGCGAGATCGGTTACAGCTTGCGCGAGCCCGGTGACGTCGGACGCGCGGGCGGCCTCCGGATCCCGCTCGAGGACATGGTCAGCGGCTCGGCACTGCAACGGCGGGCCAGCCTGCAGGGCCACCGGCTGACCGCCGCCGAGGTGTTCGCGGCTGCCGCGTCCGACGCTGACCTCAATGACCTGGTCTCCGATTTCGTTGACGAGCTCGCCTTCCACGTGGTGAACCTCGCCATCGCCGTCAACCCGGCACGAATTGCCGTCGGCGGCGGGATGACCAGGTCATGGGACCGGATCGCGCCGCGGCTGGAGGAGGCCCTGCTTAGCGGCGTCCCCTATCCGCCCGATCTGGTCATGGCCCATTTCCCGCACGACGCGCCGCTGCTTGGCGCGGTGGCGCTGGCTGTCGATGCGGCCGCCGCCGGCCCGGCACCCGAAACCGCACAAGCGCTGGCCCGGGCACCCGGACCAGCGCCGGCAGCAGTAACAGCCGAGTCATCGGCACCCAGTCCAACCGACGCATCTTTTAACGGTAAGAATCAGGTAGATCTATCCAAAAGGCATTATCGTCACGAATTTGTGAACGATGATGCCTCCCAGCGGCCTCAAGGGGACCTCCCGCAAGAGCCCCCCTGGGCCACCTCCTATCCGGCTGACCTCTGAATCGAAGGGTTAGGCAAAATGAGACGACTCAGGTCGCTCGGTGCCCTTATCGGGGCCGCTGGCCTACTGGCGGCTGCCTGCGGGACCAGCACATCGGGATCGGGCGGGTCCGCCAGTCCCAGCGGCGTACTTACTATCTCCGACGAGAGCGGCGCACTGTGGACGTGCGGGTTCAACCCGTTCAACTCCTCTGTCAGCTTCCTCGACTTCGGCCCGGTCTACGAGCCGCTGATGTACGTCGACACGCTGGAGAGCGGCAAGGTGTCTCCGTGGCTGGCTTCTAGCTATGCCTGGAGCAACAACAACAAGACCGTCACCTTCACCATCCGCAACGGCATCAAGTGGTCGGACGGCAAGCCATTCAGCGCCGCCGACGTCGTGTTCACGTTCAACGAGCTGAAGAAGTACCCGGCGCTCGATCTCAACTCGGTGTGGTCTGTGCTCTCAAGCGTCACTCAGCAGGGCTCTAACCAGGTCGTGATGAACTTCAAGAACGCGGCCGTTCCGTACTTCTACTACATCGCCGACCAGGTGCCGATCGTGCCAGCGCACATCTGGTCCAAGCTGAGCAACCCGGTCACCTTCAACGACCCGGACCCGATCGCGACCGGCGCATACACCGTCAAGTGCAAGCCAGAGCAGATCACTTTCCTGGCGAACAAGCACTACTGGCAGCCTGGAGAGCCGAAGCTCGCACAGGTCGACGAGCCCGCGTTCACCAGCAACGACCCGGCGAACACCGAACTCGCTACCGGCGCGGCACAGTGGGGCGCCCAGTACATCCCGTCCATCAAGACGTTCTATTCCGACAAGAGCCCGAACTACCACTACTGGTTCCCGCCGTTCGCGAACGTCGGTATCTTCATCAACCTCAAGAACCCGATCCTGTCCAACGTTGCGGTGCGCCAGGCGATGGCCTATGCCATCAACAGGCAACAGGTCTCGCAGGTGGGCGAGTCCGGCTACGAGCCGCCGGCAACCAGACGGGCATCGTGACACCGACGTTCTCGTCCTGGGAGGACACCTCGCAGGCGGCTCAGTACAACTACACCTACAACCCGACCAAGGCCGAGCAGATCCTGACGGCGGCGGGCTTCAAGAAGAACTCCAGCGGGATCTTCGTATCGCCGTCCGGCCACGCGCTGTCCTTCAATGTCATCAACGAGGGCGGCTACTCGGACTGGGTCGCGTCGATGCAGATCATCCAGACGGATCTCAAAGCAGTCGGCATTCAGGTCACGCCGGAGAACCTGGCCGGCACGGATTATGACACCCGCCTGTTCGATGGCACCTTCGACCTCGCCTATTACGACGAGACCGGCGGCCCGACCCCGTACTACGAGTTCCGTCAGTGGCTGTACTCGGCCAACACCGCGCCCATCGGCAAGCAGGCATCGACGAACTTCGAGCGGTACAGCAACCCGGCAACCGACGCCCTGCTCAACGACTACGCCACCACCACCTCGACCGCGATGCAGCACCAGATCATGGACGAGCTCCAGCTGGTCATGCTCAAGGACGTGCCGTTCATCCCGGTGACCGAGGAAGTCGACTGGTACCAGTACGACACCGGCACATTCACCGGCTGGGCCACTCCGGGCGACCCGTTCGCCCAGCCAGCCGCCTACCAGACGCCTGACCTCGGCCAGATGCTGCTGCACATAGCACCCAAGAAGTAAGCAGCCAGGAAGGCGGGCAGCAAGAGGCAGCGCTAGCACGCAGCACTGCACCTTGACCGAACGATGAAAGGCACACAGGGTGAGCGCGAGGAAACGATGCTGACACCGAGGAGGAGTAGATGAGATTCCTGCTCCGGCGAGCCACGTTCTTCGTGCTCACTCTGTGGGCCTGCGTGACACTTAACTTCCTGCTGCCCCGGCTGATGCCGGGCAACCCGGCGATCGCGCTGCTGGCCAAGTTCCACGGACGGCTCAGCCCGGTCGCGCTCAAGGCCATCGAGATCGCCTTCGGCGTCAATACCAATCAGAACCTTGCCTCCCAGTACGTCAGCTACCTGCACGACCTGATCACCGGCAATCTGGGCACCTCACTCACCTTCTTCCCCACTCCGGTCAGCGTCGTGATCCGCGGCGCCATCCTGTACACGCTTGGTCTGGTCGGAGTAACCACGATCCTCGCCTTCCTCCTGGGCACCCTGATCGGGATCGTCGGAGCCTGGCGACGCGGTGGCTGGCTGGACAGCATCTTGCCGCCGGTCTTCGTCATCACCTCAGCGATCCCGTACTTCTGGGTCGGGATGCTGCTGATCCTGGTGTTCGGCATCAGGCTGCACTGGTTCCCCTACGACTTCGCCTATGACCCGTCGCTGTCCCCGAGCCTGTCCCCCTCGTTCATCGGCAACGTGATCGAACACTCGATACTCCCGGCAATCGCGATCCTGATCACCTCGATCGGCGGCTGGATCCTGACGATGCGCAATACCATGATCACCACCCTGGCCGAGGACTACGTCAAGATGGCCAGGGCCAAGGGCTTGTCCAGCCGGCGGATCATGTTCGACTACGCGGCCCGGAACGCGATCTTGCCGAACCTGTCGGGCTTCGCGATGTCGGTCGGCTTCGTCGTCAGCGGCGCTGTGCTCGTCGAGTTCGTCTTCAACTACAACGGCCTCGGCTACCTGCTCATCCAGGCCCTCGACGCCGAGGACTATCCGCTGATGCAAGCGCTGTTCTTGCTGATCACCGTCGCGGTGCTGGTAGCGATCCTGCTCTCCGATATCGTCACTGCGATCCTGGACCCACGCACCAGGTCGGCGGGGTGACGCGGCAATGGCAATTCTGACAGGCGCAGCAATCGGCGAGCCCGCTCCGGGCGTCACCCGGCCGGGCGGTCAGGCACACGCGGGCCAGGCCATCGGCCGCATCTGGCGGGCGGTCCGGTCGAACAAGAAGGCGTTCGCCGGCGCGGTCCTGCTGGCGATCTTCACGTTGCTGTCCATCTTCCCGTGGGCGATCGCCCACGATAGTCCCCAGGCAGAGATCTACGGACGTAGCCTCGGGCCATCCGCCGCGCACTGGCTCGGCACCACGTCATATGGACAGGATCTGTTCGCTCAGGCGGTGTGGGGCACCAGGGAAACGCTCCTCATCGCCGTCGTGTCCGGCGTGCTGTCGACCTTCCTGTCGGTGATCATGGGCCTGGCCGCCGGGTACCTGGGCGGCACGTGGGACGCGGTGCTTAACTTCATCACCGACGTGCTGCTGGTGATCCCGACGTTCCCGCTGCTGATCATCCTCGTGGCCTACCTGCCCGGAATTGGCGTCCCCGGCCTCATCACCGTGCTGGTCGTCACCGGCTACTCCTACGGGGCCAGGCAGCTTCGGGCGCAAACGCTGTCGGTCCGCAGCCGGGACTACCTGGAGGCAGCCAGAGTCCGCGGCGAGCGCAGCATCTACGTCATCCTGGTGGAGATCATCCCGTCGATGACGTCGCTGATCGTGGCGACGTTCCTCGGCACCGCTGTCTACAACGTGCTCGCCGCAGCCGGCTTGCAGTTCCTCGGCCTAGGCAACCCGGACTCGGTGAGCTGGGGCACGATGCTCTACTGGGCCCAGAACAACGAGGCGCTGCAGACCGATCAGTACATGTGGGCGCTCGTGCCCGGCGCCCTGATCGGACTGCTCGGCGCCGCCTTCGCCCTACTCAACTACGCCTTCGACGAGATCAGCAACCCGGCGCTGGCGCGCGTCCCGATTACCCGCACTCGCCAGCTGAACCCCGTGATGAGGAGGCTCAGTGCGAACCGGGCAGACTGAGCGGCTGGATCTCGGAGTAGCTGGCAAGACGACCGGCCCGGTGCTGGAGATCAGGGACCTGTCGGTCAGCTACCAGACCAAGCGGGGCACTGTTCGAGCCGTCGAGGACGTCAGCTTCGACCTGGCCAGCGGTGAGTTCCTCGGCATCGTCGGCGAGTCCGGCTGCGGCAAGTCCACGCTGCTGTTCGCGATCGCCCAGCTGCTGTCGCCGCCGGCGGTCCTGGACGGCGGCAGCGTCACCTTCCAGGGCACGAACCTCGTCAACCTGACCGAAGACCAGCTGGCCACCATCCGCTGGAAGAAGCTGTCCCTGGTCATGCAGAGCGCGATGAACGCGCTCAACCCGGTCACGACGATCGGCGCGCAGTTCTCCGACGCGATGCGCGCGCACGGCATCAGGACGAAAGCCGAGATCACCGAGCGCTCCGTCGAGGTCCTGCGCATGGTCGGTATCGACCCGGTGCACCTGAAGAGCTATGCCCATCAGCTGTCCGGGGGCATGCGCCAACGATCCATGATCGCGATGGCACTGTTGTTCACCCCCGACCTGGTCATCATGGACGAGCCGACATCCGCGCTTGATGTCGTCGCGCAGCGCTCGCTGATGATCCAGATCAAGGAACTGCAGGAGCAGCTCGGTTTCGCGATCATCTTCGTTACCCACGACATGTCGCTGGTCAGCCACTTCTCCGACCGGCTCATGGTGATGTACGCAGGCCAGGTGGCCGAGCTCGGCTCCACCCGCAGCGTGTTCGACGCTCCCCGCCACCCCTACAGCGTTGGCCTGCTCGACGCCTTCCCGTCGATCCGCGGGCCGAAGGTGCCGCTGACCGGAATCCCCGGCAGCCCGCCCGACCTGGCCCGCCCGCCCGAAGGCTGCCGGTTCGCACCGCGCTGCCCGCAGGTACAGGACAGGTGCAAAGCCGGACCCGTGCGCCTCTACCACGTCGACGACGTGCTGGTCCGGTGCATTCGAGCAGGAAACGGGGTGGCTCCGGGTGACTGACGCCACGCCCTTGCTGCGCACCGAGGGACTGACCAAGCACTTCCGGATCGGCAGCGGCTTGAAACGCAGCACGCTGCATGCGGTCGACGAAGTGAGCCTGGAGATCGGCGACCGCGAGATCGTGGCGCTGGCCGGCGAGAGCGGCAGCGGCAAGAGCACGATTGCCCGGCTACTCGCCAGGATCTATCCGGCGACCGCGGGCGAGATCTACTTCCAGGGCAAGCCGCTGTCGAGCGTGCGGTCCAGGCAGGACATGCTGCGGTACCGCAGCGACGTGCCGATGGTCTTCCAGGATCCGTTCGGCTCGATCAACCCGGTCTTCCGGGTGTCGCACGGGGTGCAGCGCAGCCTCAAGTTGCACCGGCCCGAGCTCTCGGCGGCTGAGCGGACCGAGGAAGCCAGGCGAGTCTTCGAGATCGTCGGGCTCAGCCCCGCGGCTGACGTGCTGAACCGGTACCCGCACGAGCTCAGCGGCGGGCAGCGGCAGCGGGTCGGCTTCGCCCAGGCACTGGCGATGCACCCCAAGCTAATCCTGGCCGACGAGCCGGTGTCGATGCTCGACGTGTCCATCAGGATCGGGCTGCTCAACCTGATGAAGCAGCTACGCGACGACCAGGGCGTGTCAATCCTTTACATCACTCACGACATCGCCAGCGCGCGTTATGTCGCGGACCGGCTCATCGTGATGTATGCCGGGCAGATTGCCGAGGCGGGCCCGGTCGAGGACGTGCTGGCCAGCCCGCGGCACCCGTACACTCAGCTGCTGCTGTCGGCGGTACCCGATCCGAAGGCCGAGCTGACCATCGGCGCCGACACCGACCGGGGCGAGCCGCCGCGGGTGATCAACCCGACGCCAGGCTGCCGGTTCCGGTTCCGCTGCCCGCTGGCGATCGCCGACTGTCATAACCAGACCCCGAAGCTGCTGCCGCTGGCCACTGGTCACGATGCCGCTTGCCTTGTCGCGCAGTCCGGCGCGGAAGTGAAGGCCTTCTAACTCGATGGACACCGGTTCTAGCTGAAGTGAGGATTCTGGCATGAAACTCGCTGTTGTCGGCGGCGGCTCTACCTACACGCCGGAGCTTGTCGACGGCATCGCCCGGCTGACCGGCGACATCAAGATCACCGAACTGGTGCTCGCTGACCCGGATGCCGAGCGGCTCGCGGCCGTCGGGCCGTTCTCCGCCCGGATCATGGCCCGCTACGGTCATCCGGCCACCGTCTCGTGGACCACCGACAATGACGCCGCCATCGACGGCGCCGATGCGGTGCTGCTGCAGCTGCGGGTCGGTGGCCAGGCCACCCGGCACCGCGACGAGACCTGGCCGCTCGACTGCGGCTGCATCGGCCAGGAGACCACCGGAGCCGGCGGGTTCGCCAAAGCGCTGCGCACGGTGCCGGTCGTGCTGGACGTTGCCGAGCGCGTGCGCCAGCGCGCCGCCAGTGACGCGTGGATCATCGACTTCACCAACCCGGTCGGCATCGTCACCAGGGCCTTGCTGGATGCGGGCCACCGGGCGATCGGCCTGTGCAACGTGGCGATCGGATACCAGCGGACGTTCGCCGGGCTGCTCGGCGTCGGGCCGGAGGCCGTCGCGCTGGACCACGTCGGCTTGAACCACCTGACCTGGGAACGTGCCGCGCTCGTCGACGGCTCCGACCGGCTGCCCGAGCTGCTCGCCGCCCATGGCGAGGAGATTGCCGCGCATACCGGGCTGCCGCTCGCGGTGACCCGCGCCGTCGGCGCCGTTCCCTCCTATTACCTTCGGTACTACTGGGCGCACGACGAGGTGGTGGCGGAGGAGCGCGGGCGTCAGACCCGCGCGCAGGCGGTCGCGGAGATCGAGCGGCAACTGATGGAGATGTACGCCGACCCGGCCCTGGACACCAAGCCGGAACTGCTGCAGCATCGCGGCGGCGCGTACTACTCCGAGGCTGCGGTGGCGCTGCTGGCGTCCCTTGTCAGCAACACGCGCGACCGCCAGGTGGTGAACGTGCGGAACAACGGAACGCTGCCGTTCCTCGCCGATCAGGCGGTGATCGAAGTATCTGCCACGATCGGCTCGTCTGGCGCTGTGCCGGTGCCGGTCTCGCCGGTGAGCCCGCTGATGAGTGGCCTGATCGCGCATGTCTCGGCGTACGAAGAACTGGCGCTGGACGCGGCCCTGCGCGGTGGCCGGGACCGGGTTTCCAAGGCCCTGCTGGCCCACCCGCTGGTCGGGCAGTACGACGTCGCCGAGAAGCTGACCGACCGGCTGCTCGCCGAGAACGCGCGGTTCCTGCCCTGGGCCGCCAGCCAGTGAGCAGCACTGCTGCAGACCGGCGCGCCGCGGTTCTGGCCATCGACGGCGGTAACAGCAAGACCGACGTCGCGCTGATCGGGGCTGACGGCTCGATCCTGGGCGTATCGCGCGGCGGCAACTCCAACCACCAGGGCATCGGCGTCAATGGCACCGTAGCCGTGCTGACCGGACTGGTGCGATCGGCCGCCGCTCAGGCAGGGCTGCCGACCGACGGCATCGTGGCGCAGCACACTTCGGCCTGCCTGGCTGGCGCGGACCTGCCGTCGGAGGAGGCCGACCTGAACCGCCTGGTCGCCTCTCTCGGCTGGTCGACGACGAGCGCGGTGCTGAACGACACGTTCGCGGTCCTGCGGGCCGGCCTGGACGACGGGGCGAGCCCGCACTGGGGCATCGGAGTGGTCTGCGGAGCCGGCATCAACTGCGTAGGGGTAGCGCCGGACGGCCAGACGACCCGATTCCTGTCACTGGGCGAACTGTCCGGTGACTGGGGCGGCGGTGGTGACCTGGGGCCGCTGGCGCTCTGGTGGGCGGCCAGGGCCGAAGACGGGCGCGGGCCGGAAACCGAACTGCGAACCGCCGTACCGGCGTACTTCGGCATGGAGCGGGTCGAAGACGTCGTCATCGGCATTCACCTCGGCAAGATCCCGTATGAAGACCGGCACCGGCTAGTGCCGGTGCTGTTCGAGGTAGCCAGCCACGGCGACCAGGTCGCCAGGGACTTGCTGGCTCGCCAGGCCGAGGAGATCTGCCTGATGGCGGAGGTCGCTGCTGGCCGGCTGAGCTTGACCGGGCAGGACATCCTGACCGGCCAGCGCAGCGGGGACGCCGCGCAGCGCAGCGGGGACGGCGCGAGGCCGGTACCAGTCGTGCTGGGCGGAAGCCTGATGACGGCGCGCGACCCGCTCCTCAACGGCGCGATATCGGGTCGGCTGTCGGAGCGGATCCCCGGCTCGGAGATCCGGATCGTCGACGTCCCGCCGGTGGCCGGTGCCGCGCTGCTCGGCCTCGACCGCGTGGGCGCGCCGCCCAGTGCCGCCGCGCGACTGCGCGAGCAGGCCCGCGTCACCTGGTAGTCGCGGTCGCATAAAGCTCGCCACGCACCGCCGCCCACTTGGCATCCGTTCGAGCGTTGGCGCATGACCTTATCTACTGTTATGCCCGGTACGTGACAGCACTAGCCGATGCTAAGCCGATGCTAAGACAACCGGGCGGCGAGCCAGCCGGGCGCAGGCCTGGTCGCCAGACCTTGTTCGACGAGCTGGCCGGGCAGATCAGCCGGCAGCAGCCAGCGCCAGCTGAACCACCGGGCCAGATCCTTCTCCGGGGTTACCACCGCGGCCCGCAGCGCCCGGCCCATCAGCGCGACGATGTCGAGCGGCCGCCCGGACGGCTGCGGGTACGCCTGATCCCAGCGAGCGAGCTCACTGCGATGAACGTGCCCCTCCCCCGAGCTCGCTGGCAGCACCACCGACCGCGCCACGATCGCACCGCAGCGCTGCAGCGGCGAGCGCAACGCCCTGAGTTCCTTGTGCTTCATTCCGAGCTCGACCTCGACGTCGTCGGCGAGCGACGGCCCAGAATCGGCCAGGTGCGCCAGCAGCCGGCCCAGCCCGGATCCGCGCGCTCCATCCGTGCTAGCTCCGAGCGGCACACCGGATCGACCAGCTTCGCGAGCTCGTCGCTGAGCAAGATTGTCTTGCCCCGGTGAATGTCCAGCGAGTGCACATCAGGGAGCTCGGACAGTTCGTGCGCCCACGGCCATTTCGTGGCCGGCCAGCTCGCGAAGCCGCGCCCGCCTGCCTGATACGGCTCCTCGTGGCAAGCCTCGTACAAGCTCGGTAGCGCGCAGTCGGTGGTTCGCGTGAGCAAGCCCCGGTCCTGCAGGAACTCGTGCGCTTCAGTGAGCGACTCGAGCGCACGGTCGGGCATCAGCCTGCACTCGTAGTCGCGCCGCTGCCATAGCTCCGTCAGGGCGTCAGTCATACTCGTCTCGCCGCCATGCTAGCCGTGCGCGCCGCCGGTCACCGGGCAGCCGCGGCTGAGCCCGGCAACTGGATCTCCGCGTAGAGGGCGCGGTGGTCCGTGCCGGGCAGGTTGTGGGCCGACACAGCACGCACCGCGCACCGCTGGTCCACCAGGACGTGGTCGATTGCCAGCAACGCCACTTCGCCGCCCGGCCGCGGACCCCACGTCGGTACGAGCCCACGGCCAACCTGGACGGCCGCGTCAACGTAGCCCAGGCGCAATAGCGCGCGGAAGCGCGCGTGGTCGAGAGTCGCGTTGAAGTCACCGGCCAGAATCACCGGGATCTCGTCACTGGGGCCAGGGAGCATCGCCATCTCAGCGCGCCAGCGGGCTGCCCCGCCCGGCGAGTGTGCCCCCCGCGGCGGGCGGAGATGGACACAGACCAGCTCAGCGGATTGCCCAGGGGCGACGTCCAGGCGAGCCACCGGCCTGGATCGCGAGGCGGGCGGAACGTCCAGGCCATCGCGCAACGGATAGCGCGCATAGATGCCGCTGCCTTTCGGGCCAAAGGTAGTCGGCTCGACCACCTGGTAAGGCAGCACGCTGTCAAGCCCCGCCTCTTGCAGCCGTGCCAGGGCGCCGTCCGTGAGTTCCTGGAGGAACAAGACGTCAGCGCCGGTCGTCGCGACGAGCCGCACCACCGACTCAGCGTCGGCGCGGCCCACCAGCATGTTCACAGTCAGCACTCCCAGTTCAGCGCCGCCCGCGGGAGGCTGAGGCCGCGGAATCGCGCGCGGCGCTACCGCTGCGGTCAGCGCGGCGGCCGCGAGGGTGGCGACGCCGCGACTGCCATTGCGCCGCAGCAGCGGCAGCGCGGCCACTGCTGCCGCTGCGACCTGGGGAGTGAAGGACAGCGACTGCACAGTCCATGCTTCGGTGCTGCGCAACCGGTCAGCGCCTGCCAGCCGGGCACCGGCCCAGGCCGCCAGTCCGCCCGCCACGACCCAGTGCAGGTGTGATGACGACATCTGTTCATGATCCCAGACCCGATGCCGCAAGATCGCACACACCAGCAGTGTCTGCAATGGTGCAGGTCACCGCGCCGTAGCCCGGCTAGCTCAGCAGATAGCAGGCGATGGCGGCGGCAGCGGCGACGTTCAGCGAGTCAACGCCCCGGCTCATCGGAATCCGGACTGCCTGATCGGCGGCCGCGAGCCAGCGGTCAGACAGGCCATTCCCCTCGCCGCCGACCAGCAAGGCGATCTTGCCAGCCGCTCCGTCCGGCCCGGCGACCTCAGCGATCGGACTCGCGGCCGGATCGGGAGTCAGCGCCAGCAGCCGGAAGCCCGCTGCCTGCAATTCGGCCAGGCCGCCGCGCCAGTCGAGCAGCCGGGTGTAGGGCACTGCCAGCACGGCGCCCATCGACACCTTGACCGAGCGCCGGTACAGCGGGTCCGCGCACCGCGGCGCCAGCAGCACGGCATCGAAGCCGAGCGCGGCAGCACAGCGGAAGACCGCACCGACGTTCGCGTGGTCCACGATGTCCTCGAGTACGACGACGCGGCGGGCGGATGCCAGAAGATCGGCAACCGGCGGCAGCGGCAGCCGCTGCATCGAGGCCAGCGCGCCACGGTGCACGTGATAGCCAGTGAGTTGCTCGGCAACCACCGGCGGCAGCACGTACAACGGGGCTTCGCAGGAGGCGGCGACGGCCGCGATGGTGGCAAGCTTGTCCTGGCCGACCAGCAGCGAACGAACCGGGTAGCCAGCCGCGATCGCTCTGGAGATGACTTTCTCGCCCTCGGCGATGAACAGGCCGTGCTCAGCCTCCAGGCTGCGGCGCAGGTGCACGTCGGTGAGGCGGACATAATCGGCCAGCCGCGGGTCACTGGCATCTGTGACCAGCTGGCCGGTTGCCCAGTCGGCTGTCATGTGAGCCATTCTGACTGGCTGCCGGGCCGGCAGCGGCTGACCCGCGGCCAAGCTGGCGAAGTCTGCCGTTCTATGACCAGAAGCCCGATATAGTCAGGCTGGCCGGTTGGCGAGAGCGGACGGACCAAAGGACGCAGACGTGGCACTACGGGCAGCTGGCTCGGGCCGCCGTGAGCGGTCCCGCCGCGTCGGCACGGCGAAACTGCTCGCGATAGCGATCGCGGTCTCCGCGGTCTGCATGGTCACCCTGACTGCCAGAGCCGTCATCACCCGCGCGGATTGTTCGGACACCCCGGTGCTAGTGAACGTGGCGGTCAGCTATGACATCGCGCCCGCCATCGAGACGGTGGCGCGCGCGTTCAACAACCAGAACTTCACCACCTCGGGGCGATGTGTGGAAGTACAGGTCACCGAAGGCGATTCGGCGACCCAGGCGAACCAGATCGACGGGCAGGCGGCGCTAGGCGGCCTGCCCAACATCGACGCGTGGATACCAAATTCAAGTCTGTGGGTCGACGTAGCCCGCAGCTACCCGCTCGGTGCCGAGAACGTGCAGCCCACCGGCAAGAGCGTGGCCAGGTCGCCGTTGATGCTGGTCACCACGCCCGCCGTGGCCGCCAAGACACACATCTTTGACTCGCCGCCTAGCTGGAATGTGCTGCTGCCGCCGTCCGATGGCGGACCGCCCGCCAGCCTGGGGCTGGCCGTGGACCTGCCGGACCCGACCGACAGCTCGGCCGGCCTCGCCACGCTGATCGAGGTCAGCCGCCGGCTCGGGGACAACGCGACGGCCAGAGCGGGCTTCACCCAGTTCGTCTTGAGGGTCGAGTCGACCGAGGACTTCGACTCGGTGTCGGGACTGCAGCAGTTCGCGGCCTCCACGCAGGCGCCATTCTTCCGGCAGGCCGTGACAGTGGCCAGCGAGCAGGCTGTGCTCGCCTACGACAGGCAAGCTCCGCACGCGCAGCTCGATGCGCGATACGCGACAGGCCCGGACGCGTCGCTCGGCAGCCCGGAGCTCGACTACCCGTACGTGCTGACCACGTCGAAGGCTCGGACGCTCGAGGCCGCCGCTGAGTTCGGTAACTACCTGCAGTCCAGCTACGCCAGATCGGCTATCCGCTTCTACGGGTTCCGGTCCGCCGACGGCCTTCCTGACGTCATGCCAGCCTCGGCCCGGCTGAGCTCCCAGCCGCTGCAACTTGCCAGCGCGCCGACCGCTCCCGAGGTCGCATCGAATCTCCAGGCCTGGCAGAAGCTGGGGCTCGGTTCGCGCGACCTGGCCCTCATCGACGTGTCCCCCGCCATGGCTCAGCCAGATGGCAACGGCACTCAGACCCTGCACGAGTTGCTCAACCAGACGGCGGCGCGCGGTCTGGCGCTCTTCCCGAACTCCACCAGCATGGGCATGTGGGAGATGGGCGCGGGCAACTCGGTAAGCCAGCCGTACACCCAGCTGGTGTCGATCGGGCCGCTGCCGTCCGACTACGGGGTGATCACACGGCGGAGCCAGCTGCAAGAACTGACCGGATCACTGCCCATCGGACATGGCAAGCTCGCACTGCACGCCGCGATCCTGGACGCGTACCGCAAGATGTCGCAGACCTACCTGCCGAACTACGCCAACGCCGTCTTGGTGCTCACCGCCGGGGTGGACAGCGCGCGCCACGACCTGCCGCTTAGCTCGCTGGTGACCGAGCTCCGCGCGCTGTCCAACCCGAACAAGAAGGTCGAGCTCGTCATCCTCATGTTCGGCCGCGAGGGCAACTTCGCCGCACTGCAGCAGATCGCGAACGCCACCGGCGGCGTCGCCTACCAGGTCACCAATCCGGCCTCGGTCGGAAAGATCTTCATCGAGGCAGTCTCGCAGCGGATGTGCAATCAAGGCTGCGCGGCACCGTAGCCCGCTTGGCCGACCGAGCCGTGCCGCCTAGCGCCACTCCTTGGAACTTCCGCGAAATCGGCCGCAGAATCCTGTGAACCTGTCGCACCGGCTGCGCGTCTTTCTTGCATGAGGCCCGGCGAGAGCGGGGCGCCGGGCCTCACTCCAAGACTCCAGGTTCGCTCAGGAACCGGAGTCTTTTGCATGTGGCGCGGGCTACGGCGGTGAGCTAGCCGCGTCAGCCAACCGAGTCCAGCATCTGGTGCGCCCTGGCGATCAGGATCGGCACCGCCGGGCCTTCTCGCTCGAAGCCTTCACCGACGGTCTGGTTCAGCAGATAGCGAGCGTGGATGCCCTCCAGGACCACGGCGAGCTTGAAGTAGCCGAACGCGATGTAGTAGCCGATAGCGGAGACATCCCGGCCGGACAGATCCGCGTACCTGGCCGCGAACTGGGCCCGCGTGAAGAAGCCCGGCAGCGCGGTGATCGTGGCGCCGACGTTCAAGTCCGGGAATGCCTCACCAGCATCAGCCCAGTACGACAAGGTCAGGCCCAGGTCAGCCAGCGGGTCTCCAAGGGTGGACATCTCCCAGTCAACGACCGCCGCGATCCGGGCCGGGGTGGTGAGCTGCACCAGCGTGTTGTCGAGCCGGAAATCACCATGCACCAGCGTGCCTTCCGCCCGGGCAGGATCCGGGAATCCGGCAGTAAGCCTGGCGACCAGCTCGTCGTAACCCGGCATCTCCCGGCTGTTAGACAGCTCCCACTGGCGCTGCCAGCGGGAGAGCTGCCGGGCCAGGTAGCCCTCGGGCCGGCCGAAAGGTCTTAGCCCGGCTGCTGCGAGATCGACGCCGTGGATGGTCGCGAGCATCTGGGCCAGCAGCTCGGACAGCTCGGCGGCCTGGGCAGGCGACAGTAGCTCGCCGTCCTGTGTAGTGCGCAGCACCAGGCCATCCACGTATCGCATGAGATAGAACGGAGCGCCGATGATTTCCGAATCCTGGCAGCTAGCCAGCGGCTGCGGGACCGGTACTGCCGTCTCGGCCAGGGCCGAAAGCACGCGGTACTCGCGGCTCATATCGTGCGCGGTGGGCAGCACATGGCCAAGCGGCGGGCGGCGGAGCACTATCTGCCCGCCGTCAAGGTCCAGCCGGTAGGTCAGGTTGGATCGGCCACCGGAAATCAGCTGAACGCCGCGCAGCTCGCCCAGGTCAGCCAGGCCCGCTTCGGCAATCCATTTAGCCAGCGCAACCGGATCCGAAACACCGGGAACGCCCGGAACGTGCTGGACACCGCCGGGGACCTCAATGCCGCCTGTCACCATTCACCCCATCTGGCCTTGTGTCTGCGCTAGCCCCAGTTCCGGGCCTGCTCGCTGGTGCAGGCCGGAACCGCATTCCGTAATGATTCCTTATCGGCGGCCGCACGGACAGGGGATTGCCGAGTGATATGCGCCGTACCGGAGCGAAGGTACGGTATGCAACATGAGCGCCGAGAGTCTCTCCACCACCCCCAGGACCACGCTGCACCGGCTTCGGGAACGAGCACGCACCGAGCGCGCCGACCTAGACGCCGTCCTCGATGCGGGGCTGGTCTGCCATCTCGGTGTCGTTATCGACGGTATACCGGTCGTTCTGCCGACAGGCTATGGGTGGATCGGTGACACGCTGTATCTGCATGGGTCGTCTGCCAACCGGTCGCTGCTGACCAGTGCCGGGCAGCAGGTGTGTGTCACCATCACATTGCTTGACGGCCTGGTCTGCGCCAGGGCCGTGTTCCATCACTCGATGAACTACCGCAGCGCGGTGATTTTCGGCGAGGCCCGGCTGGTGACCGATCCGGACGAGAAGCTGGCGGCGCTGCGCGCGGTAACCGATCACCTGGTCCCCGGCCGCTGGGAGCACGTCAGGGAGCCGAACCGCAAGGAGCTGGCCGCGACCGCAGTGCTGGCCGTGCCACTGGACGAGGCGTCGGTCAAGGTCAGGACCGGGGCGCCGAAGGACGACGAGGAAGATTACGACTCCGGCATCTGGGCCGGCGTCCTCCCGGCCGCACTGACCTTCGGAGCGGCGCAAGCAGATCCGGCACTGACCGGTGACGTGCCCGTTCCC
This sequence comes from uncultured Actinomycetota bacterium, assembly GCA_963815575.1. GTDB lineage: Bacteria > Actinomycetota > Actinomycetes > Streptosporangiales > Streptosporangiaceae > JAJYUU01. Next base: position 159,430 of record CAWFHE010000003.1, read on the forward strand.
GCCCATATCGTCGCCTTGGCCGGCCAGGTGCGGGGCGCGGCGCCGGATGCCTCCGCCGGGCGCTGAGCGCCGCTGGCGCGCCGGGGAGTCCACATCACCTAGGCTGAACCAATGACTGACCGGCTCGTCTGGATCGACTGCGAGATGACCGGGCTTGATCTCACCAGCGATGCCCTAGTAGAGATCGCGTGCATTGTCACCGACGGTGAGCTCAGCCCGCTCGATAACGGCATTGACGTGCTGATCAAGCCCCCGGCTGAGGCCCTGGATGGCATGAAGGACGTCGTCAGGGAGATGCATACGGCCTCCGGCCTGCTGGCCGAGCTCCCGGCTGGGCTGACTCTCGGGGAGGCCCAGGACCTCGTGCTCGGCTATGTCAAGCAGCATGTGCCCGAAGCGCGGAAGGTGCCGCTGTGCGGGAACTCGATCGCTACCGACCGGTCCTTCCTGGCCAGGGACATGCCTGAGCTAGACGCGTTCCTGCACTACCGGATGGTCGACGTTTCCAGCATCAAGGAACTGGCCAGGCGCTGGTACCCGCGGGTGTATTTCGCCAGCCCGGAGAAGCACGGCGGGCACCGGGCACTGGCGGACATAAAGGAGAGCATCCGGGAGCTTCAGTACTACCGGGAAGCAGTGTTCGTCCCGCAGCCTGGTCCCGACACCTCAACGGCGCGCCAGCTCGCGGCTCGCTTTGCTGCCGAGCCGGCAGCCGACCGGCAATCCGGTTCTGCAGACTGACCAACGCCCGGTATGCTTCGTAAGCCGCCTCGGCGCTAGCGTGCCAGGCAGCAATGGTGGGCGTAGCTCAGTTGGTTAGAGCGCCAGGTTGTGGTCCTGGATGTCGTGGGTTCGAATCCCATCGCTCACCCCCTTGTGATCTCTCAAGACATCGGAATGACCTCGAACCCACGTCAGGGTTCGGGGTTTTCCCGTTTGCGGGGTGTGCCGGGCTTGGGTCCGGGCGGGCGGCCGAGGGGCTGGTAGTTGCGGGCGGGGTCGAGGGTGAGCTCGCGCAGCAGTTCGCCGGTGGCGGCGTTGATGATGCGTATGTGCAGGTCCTGGACGAGCAGGAGCACGTGGGTTCCGGTGTGGGCTCGGCCGACGCCGATGTGATAGAGCTTTCCGGCGTGGCGCAGGGTGACGGTGCCGGTGGTGCCGATGATGTCGGTTCGGACGCGGTCGTGGGTGTCGGCGGTGCGGTCGCCGGGGACGGCCTTGGGGCGGGCGGTGTAGGCGACTGCCGGGGTGCAGCGGCGGGGCAGTGAGCGGTGCGGCCGGCGGGTGTTGTAGTAGGCGGTGAACTCGTCCAGCTGGGCCTGAAGCCCGGCGAGGTCAGCGGCAGCCGGCCGGGCGGCCAGCCATTTCTGCAGGGTCTGCTGGAATCTTTCGACCTTGCCCTGGGTCTGGGGGTGGCTGGGCCGCCCGTTCTTCTGGGTTACGCCGAGGCGGCGCAGCTCGTTCTCCAGGCCGTTGCGGCCGCCCTTGCCGCCGGCGAAGCGGGTGGTGTAGACCAGCCCGTTGTCGGTCAGCACTGAGGCCGGGACGCCGTGCTGCTGGCATGCGGCACGGAAGGTGGCCAGGGTGACTTGCCCGGTGGTGACCGGGTGCGCGGTGACCGACAGGGCCAGCCGGGAGTGGTCGTCGATCCAGGAGACGACCTCAACTTCTGTGCCGCCGGCGAGGTGGTGGTGGATGAAGTCGGACTGCCACCGCTGGTCGGGCTGCTCGGCGGCGAACCGGATGTAGGACGACTTCGGCCGTTTCTTCGGCTCGGGCGTGACCAGGCCCAGTCGGGTTAGGTACCGGCTGACCGTTGCCGGGGAGACGTTGACCTGGTAGTGCTGGCGCAGGTGCCAGCAGATGGTGTCCGGCCCGGCGTCCAGGCCCTGGCCGGCCAGTTCCTTGCGCAGCCGGACCATTAGGTCAACGACGTCCTGGCTGATCGCGGCAGGTGAGGTCTTCGGTCGCCGCGACCGCGGCTCGAACGCCGCCTCGCCCTCGGCCCGGTAGCGGGAGACCAGCCGGGATACCCAGCCCTGGGAGACACCGTAGGCCCGGGCTACCTCGCCCCGGGAACGGCCTTCAGAGACAACAGCAGTGATGACAAGACGTGCCTTCGACATCCGCCGACCGTGCCTGCCAGCCCATTCCGATGTCTTGAGACACGCCGTAACGGCAACGCAAGATCATGAAAGCCAGCAGACGTACGGATGTCCTGAGAGACCCCATTCGCATGTCCTGAAACTAGACACCATCGCTCACCCAAAGAAACCGCAGGTCAGCGGCCTGCTCCCCGACTGCGGCGAGCCGCTCAGCCGTCAGGGTGCTCTGGTCGCACCGCAGTTTGCCCGGAGCGGCTAGAAGGCCACGGATCATTGGCCTCCCAGTACGTTCCCGTGTCCTGCTCCCGGTCGATGCGTACGGTGGCCAGGCCTTCAGGGAACACGTAGTCGCCGGTCTCGGGGAACTGCATGTCTGTCCAGGACTCCCAGTCCGCGACGGTGCCGGAGATGCGCAATGACTTCGGGATCACCGGGCCGATGCGGCGCCCATCCGGACATGCACCAGCACCCACGGGGTCGAAAGGCAGCCCGTCGTCGCCCGCGGCCAGGATCGTCTGGTCTCCGGGGTCGACGAGCATGAACTGCCACTCGGGGACCCTCGGAGCCCTGAGCGGTACCGGACGGCCCGATGTAGCGCTTCTGGTGGCAGGCCGCCAGCGCCATCGACGCCGCTACGCCGGCCTGCCAGCTAGCGGGAGAACGCTGAGGCGTAGTCGGCGGCGAACTGCTCGAAGGAGCGGGCGGGGCGGCCGAGAATCGACAGGACGTCTTCGGTGACCCAATCGGCGTCGCCGTCGGCGGTCAGGCGGAACGCCTGAGCGTTCATCTGCGCAATCTGCTCGGGTACCCCGGCGCGCATCATCGCGTCCTTGTTTTCGTCGAAGGTGAGCTCACGGTAGGTGATGGTCCTGTCGAGCAGCCTGGACAGAATGGCAGCGACATCGTAGTTGGAGATCGCCTCCGGGCCAGTGAGCCGGTAGGTCTTCCCGGCGTGCGGAGCGGGCATACCGGCGATCTGAGCGGCGACGGCGGCCACGTCGCGGGCGTCGACCATACCGGTACGGCCCCGGCCGGCTGCCGAGCCGAAGCTGCTCGTGGCGGCGATCGCCGGCCCAACCGCCAGGACATTCTGCATGTAAGCGTTGGAGCGCAGAAGGGTGTGCGGGATCCCGGAAGCGGCCAGCCCGCCCTCGATCTCGGCCTGCCAGCGCCGTCGCGCGATCGGCGAGTCTGGCGACGCCTTACTGGTTGCCTTCACCACATGACCTGCTCCTGCGTGCGCCGCGCTGGCGACGACGTTCAGCTCCTGAGCGGGCACGGCCGGGCTGACCAGCACTACACTGCTTACGCCAACCATGGCGTCGTCGACGCTAGCGGGTACCTCGAGATCACCTGCGGCAATCTCTGCGCCCGCCCTGGCGAGTCGCTGCGCTGTCGCTGTCGCCGGATCCCGGACGAGCACTCTGACGGGTACATCCCGGTCCCCGTAGCAGGCGGACCGTCTCGGCGCCGACCTTCCCGGCCGTAGTCACGAGAATCACGCTGAGCCTCTCTAATCAGTCGAATGGGTTGTACAGCCCACTGTGATGCAGCGAGGACTGGGTTGTCAAACCCAGAAAACTGGTATCGTGGCGGCCGTGGGAAACCATGCAGACGGCCAGCCCAGGCGCACCCCCAAGGGCGAGCGCACCCGCGCCCGCATCGTCGAGACTGCCGCCGGGCTGATCTACCAGCGCGGCGTCGCCAGCACCACACTGGATGACGTCAGATCGGCGGCCGGAGTGAGCGGGTCGCAGCTATCCCACTACTTCGCCGGGAAAGACGACCTCGTAAGGGCCGTCATCAGCTACCAGCCGCAGCCATCGCGGGCAACCAGCAACGCGCCGATCTCGGCAGCCCCGAAGGACTGCTGGCCTGGCGGGACATGGTGGTAGCCCAGGCAGTAAGCGGTGAGGGCAAGGGCGGCTGCGCGCTTGGCGCTCTTGCCGGCCAGCTCGCCGAGACCGACCCGCAGGCCCGAACCTTGATCGCGGCCGGCTTCGGGCAATGGTCTGCTGCAATCGGCGACGGATTGCGCCGCCTCCACGACGCCGGGCACCTTCCGGCCGGCGTGCGCCCGGACGACCTCGCCGTCACGATCCTCGCCACGCTGCAGGGCGGACTCCTCCTCGCCCAGGCGCAGCGGGACTCCCGCGCGCTCGAAATCGCCCTCGACACTCTTCTTCGACTCGCCCAGCTCAACAGTCAGCGCTTGGTGACAGACGACAACAACTCCCCGACCTAGGTTGCCGCGGGGGTAGCTCGTCATGGATCCGGCGGGTAAGACGAGGGCCGCCTCGGCCGCTGAATCTGGGTACGTAGTCTGGCAGCAAAAGGGGCAGGCGCTCCTCATCCTGCCGTAGCACGCAACCAGGCAACATCTGCGGCAACCGCCGACCCATGCGGGACAGCATGTGTCCGTGCTCAGGTCATATGGTCAATGCAGCCGACCTGTACCGTGCCGCTGGCCCACGCGGTCGATCATCACAGCCCCAGCCGCCGCAGCCGCAGCCACGACGGCTGTCACGCAGATGAATGTCAGGTGGGTGCTGGTTGCCCAGATTCCGTCGGGCACTCCGAGGATGACCGCGAGGCCGCACGCCCACACGCCCGTGATAGCGGCCGGCAGCCACCATCCGGTGAGCAGGGCGATGCACGGCCCCACGATGAGAAGCCCGATCAGTACCACGCGGGGACCAGTCGCTGCGTCGATGGCGGCGACCGCGGAAGCAGCGATCATGCTCACAATCCATAGCCGCCCGGCGGTCCAGCCCGGCAGTAGGGACGCACGGCGGGTAACCGTATCCCAAGCCAGCCGCCGGCCATTCACTGCAGGCTTAAGCGGGCGATGCGCATCACGACGGCCGCGCCTCGCTCCGTGCACCATGGCCCCCGCAAGTGCCACTGCCGACAAGCCACCCAGCCCGATTGCCAGGGCGTCACCAGTGCGGTCAGCGTAGCCGCTGACGATCAGGCTGGCTGTGAACGCGGCGTACGCGCCGATGACCGCAGCGCCCTGACGGCGGCTTAGTCCCTTGTTCTGCCATGCGAGCGCGAGCACCGCCAGCGTCAGGCCGGCATACCAGGCGGTGACGAGCACTGCCTGCCCGGATTGTGCGCCCAGGCTCAGTACGGCCCCAGGTAGCAGTAGTCCGGCTACGACGTTCAAAGTGTTGCTGTTAAGCGCCGTGCTGAGCGTTGCTGCACCGCGGCCGCGGCTGGCGAGGTAACCAGCGGCTACCGCGTTGGGCAGGCTCGTCACCGCGGCAAGCACCAGCCCGCCAGTGATGATCTGCGGCACGCCCAGGGACCGACCGAGACCGGACGCGGCCTGTTCCATTGCGATGCTCGCGATGATGACCACTATCAGCGCCGCCGCAGCGGTCGCTACATCCGTCCACCGCCCGCGCCTGGGCCGTATCGCCTCCTGGAGTTCCATCTCCTCCTCAGCGACCGCCAATTGCAGCCACGCCGACCACGACGCAGGCAAGCGCAAGCCGTTTCCGCCGTTACCCAGCACAACGGCGTATGCAGCGATGACGCCCGCCGCGATCACCAGGCCGGGCAGCGGCGCTAGCACTCCGACGACGACCAGCACGCAGACCGTCGCGACGCACAGCGCAACCGTTCCGCTGAGGGCCACGACCCTGCGGTGCAGGCCAATCCGCCCGGCGACCATGGCACCAAGGCCAAGCAACGCAGCGAGGTTGAAGACATTCGAGCCAAGCACCACGCCCGCGCCGATCCGCTGCTGGTGACTAGTCAGCGCGGTAGTTGCGGCTGTTATCTCCGGTGCGTCAGCCGCCAGCGCAGCGACCATACCGAGCAGCGCCTCAGAGAGGCCCAGCCGCTCGCCAATCCGTTCGAGCCGGGACACCAGCAGCCAGCTTGTCAGCAAGCTGACCACTGCTCCGGCTACAAACGTCACGACGGCAAGCATCAAGCGCTCCTTCACTCCGGTTCACGCGACCACAGGGTAGGCACCCCCGGGCCAGCGCAACGCCGCCGGCCCGGAAGAATCCGCCGGCCTGCCAGCCGCAGAAACGCCCTGGTGCTTGCCAATCACCGGGCGTCGGAATCACGTGCCTGTGATGGGAAAACACCCTTTGTGCATACGGCATTCCAGTAGCCACCCGCATTCGCGCGAGGCGGCCGTGGCCTACGATCCCGATGCCTCTCCTGCCGGGACGGGCGTAAGGATGCTGACCCGGTCGCCGGGCGCTAGCGTGAGCACCGGATCTGGCTCGTGCAGGACCCGGTCGCGCAGGACCGACACCGGGATGCATCCGTCCGGCATGCTGACGCTGCCCAGGGCGTGGCCGACTGCCGCGGACTCCCTCCGGACGATGAAGTCGACCACCTGGTAGCCGGGCAGCGGGTCCGGCGGTTCGCCGTCAGCCGCCGCCGACCCGGCGGCCGCGGCGGCCAGCCCGTCAAGCGGAGAAGATGTGCCGATCTCGCTGGCCACGGCCTGCAGCATGCTGGCGTTAGTAATCCACCCTCGCACCTGTCGGCCGTCGGCCGACAGCACCGGCAGGCCGTCCCGCCCGTAGACGGCAAGCTGCCGCAGGGTCTGGCCGAGCGACTCGCCCTCATAGACCGCCTGGGGGTCACCGCGCCAGGTCACCTCACCAAGAGACACTGGCACATGCCGGGTTCCGGGCGCGGCGACGCTGGCTGCGGGGCGGGATTCGCCTGATACCGCAATCGGCACGCCGAACGGCCACATCGCGTTAACGGCCTTCAGATCCCCGAACGCGCGCCACGGAGCGGCCCGGTCCAAATCTTGGCCGCGGCGCAACAGCTTGGTGGTGTAGATGGTGCCGTAGCTGAGCGCCCGTGACGTCGCGGTCGCGATCGCCACCGCTAGCATCACCGGCAGCGTCAGGGCGTAGTCTCCGGTCATCTCAACCACACTGGCCACTGACGTCAGCGGCGCGCGGGCGGCCGAAGCGAAAACCGCCCCCATGGCCACCGCCGCATAAAGCGCCGGCTGGCCCGCCCCCGGCCCGAACACGTGCCCAGCCGCGACGCCGAAGGCCATGCCGGATGTCGCACCGATAAACAGCGACGGCGCGAACACCCCGCCCGATCCGCCGATGCCGAGAGTCATGCTGCACGCCAGGATCTTCCCGGCCGCCAGGACTAGCAAGAACCACAGCACGTAATTCCCGGCCATCGCCTTGTACATCACCGGGTAGCCGACCCCGTACATCTGAGGCAACGCCAGCAGGAGCAGGCCAAGCGCGATGCCGCCCACCGCCGGCCGGGCCCACTCCGGCAGGCCCTTCCACCACAGGTCCCACAGATCTTCGGTCTTGTACAAGACAGCCTTGAACAGCAGCCCGATCAGCCCCGCGACAACGGCCAACCCGGCGATGAGCAGGTAATTGCGCGGATGCACCAGCGCTATGCCGGACGGGAAACCGGTCAGAAACGGATGGCTGCCGAGGAACGGAATCGCCACCACATCGGCGAGCATGGCCGACAACATCACCGTGAAGATCGCGTCGATGGAGAATTCCCGCAGGATGACCTCCACGCCGAAAAACACGCCAGTGATCGGCGCGTTGAACGTAGCCGAGATACCGCCGGCGGCACCGCAAGCCACCAGGATTCGCATGCGGTTCTCGGGCATCCGCGTCCACTGGCCGAATGTGGAGGCCAGGGCCGAACCGATCTGCACGATCGGGCCTTCCCGGCCAACCGACCCACCGGTTCCGATGCACAATGCCGACGCCACCGCCTTGACGACGCTGACCTGCGGCCGGATCCGCCCTCCGTTCTCCGCGACGGCGACCATCACCTCGGGCACGCCGTGGCCGCGCGCTTCGCGTGCATATTGGTAGATCAGCGGCCCGTAGACGATGCCCCCGATAGCCGGGATGACCACGAAGAACGCCAGGCCCAGCCAGGGCAAGTGCGAGCTGCCCACGTAACCCTGCTGGCCGAACTGGCTGTGACCAGTGGCAAGCCAGGTGATGAAGTAGATCAGGTACCGGAACACCACAGCCCCGAGCCCTGAGCCGAGCCCGACCAGCACCGCGACCGGAAACAAGCCCGCACGCGAGCCACGCAGCCAGCCGGCTAGCCGGCCAGCCACCGCAGGCCCCCTCGTCATCATCTCGTTCGCCACTCTCGCCAGCTCCGTATCGCTGGCAGCCGCAACACCGCAGCCCACGGCGCGCTCCCAAGCGCGTTCCCGCTCATGGTCACTCCAGGCAATGTCTTGGTCAGATCGGCAGCCTGTGCACCGCGCGAGCGCCGTATCTCTCGCCTGCCACATCCACGAGAAGCGCAAGGCTGCTAGTCAAAGAGACACGGTCGGCGGGTTTGAGGCAGAGCAGGATGCGCGTGAGCTCGCGGAGCCGCCAGCCAACCACCTGCTCGACGAGGCCACGACCGCTGGCAGTAAGCTGCAAAGTCACCGCGCTGCGGTTTGTCGGGTCACTGCTTCGCCTGACATGCCCTGCAGCCGCCAGCCGGTCCACCAAGCGTGTCACAGTCGAGGCCTCGAGCCCGAGTGCATCGGCTACTCGCGCGGAGCGGGCCTCGCCGAGATCAGCTAGGACTGCGAGCACGCGGTACTGGGGCAGTGTCACGGCTCCGTGCAATACCTCCACGCTGCGCAGCGCGACGCCAGCCAGCATCCGGGTTGCCTGCTGGAGCACCTCAACGTCGCTCCCCATGGGAGGATCCGCCTCGGTCACTTCCGGTACTCCGGACTGCTGTCCCCCGCGCATGCCTGGTCCCATTCCCGCCCGCCGCCGGAGCGCATACCTTGAAGGTGTTGCTTCATACAAGTATTGTATATGGAAACACTATTCCTGGCGGCGGCGGACAGGCCGACGGCCAAAGCAGATCGGGAGCGGGCAGGCGCGTGAGTGGTGACGCTTGCTCGCGGACTCCCCGGACGCAGCTCGCCTCTGCGTCAAGGCGCTCAGCCGCGTCTCGCTTCGGCTCGACCTTCGCGCCGAGCGCATCGGGCAGTCCAGGCCGGGCTCACACTGACGAGTTTGTTCGGAAGAGGATCCTGATTATGGCTATTGGGATATTTGCCGCCGTACTCGGGCTGCTGATCGCCGCAGCGTGCATCATCATTCCCCGAGTCGGATCAAGGCGGAATGCCCCCTACAACGACGCTGACGCGCGCGCCTACGAAAAGGAAACAGGCCGGTCAGCGGACGCTATCGTTCGGGGCAACGCAGTCGCGAGAGCGGCGCAGCAGAACAGGTCAGAACAGCAGAGTAGGACAGACGCTTAGCACGCCGCGCTCCCGGCCGTGGAAACGAAAACCATCGCTCACAGGACTGTGATGCCTGATCCCGGCCGCGGGGAGACCTCCCCGCCTGGGAAGAGCTCCCCTTGTTGTCGGTTTGCCTCGCAACGCAGCATCGTGCATGGCGTTGGCGCGGCAGCGATGGGCTGCAGGTCTAGAGGCGCTCGGGGTCGCGTCGTCCCCGCCAGCCGCCGCCCTGGTGCTTCGGCTCCGGCTGATGGCACCGAGCATCCTGCCCGACCCTGCCATACACACCAGCGCCATCGTTGACCCGCAACAGATCTTCGCGCGGTACGCAGCCTTCTACGCCGCATCAGGCCGGCTGCGCGAGACTGCCAGGGTCGGATTCCTGGTGCCAGCCCGGCTGGCCTATCTGTCTTTCGGCGCTGTGCCTGGCTTCTTTGTCTTCCGGTATGTGCTCGCGCTGATCGCAGTGGGCCCGGCATATCTGCTGCTGCGCCGGCTTCACGGTCCTGCCGCCGGGCTGATCGGCGTCCTGGCGGTGCTTTCGTCGCCGGTGATCGTGACCGCGTGGGGTACCGACTACCCGGATTCCGCAGTCGTCGCCTACGCCGCGGGTGCACTGGCATGCCTTGCGATGCCGTCCACGCTCCGGTGGCGCCGCGGGTGGCTTGCGGCCGCCGGAGTGCTGCTCACGCTGGCAGTGTGGTCCGACGGCACTGCCGTGCCACTAGTAGCGGCAACACTCGTCTGCTACACGGGCGTACGGCTGGTAAGAGTCCGGCGCGGGCTGACCGGCGACCTGGCTTTGCTGGCCGCGGTCGGTGCTGCAGTCACAGGACTGCTGGTCGTGGCAACCGGAGCGCTGACCGGGCACGACAACTTCATCGCCATAACCTGGCAGTCCTACCGCTACCTGGCACAGCCATCCCAGACGCAGATCTGGCACTCGGCGAGCTGGCGGTGGGCGCCGTATGTGGCCTACCTACTTGTGCCTCCTGTCGTGCTCGGCGCTTGGGTGGTAGCGATCGTCCGGCGCGGCCGCCCGCTGCCCACTGCCGTGCTGCTCGTGGGATTGGTAGCTGCCGGCCAGCTGGCGATCTACGCCTGGATGCAGTTCGCCGGCAGCGTGCAGACCCTCGAGTATTACTTCTCCTCTTCGGCGCTTTGGGGCGCGGTGTGCCTGGCGTTCGCGGTCACCGCCGCGGAACTGGCCGCTCCGCTGTTCGACAGGCCGCTCGCGCGCTGGGTGCCTGCCGCGGTCCTGCTCGCCGTGCCGCTCGGATACGAGGCCGCACCGCGCGTGCCGGCGTTCGGGTGGCGGTCGTACGGGGCCATCCTGGCGGCTGCCGCGGTGGTCGCGGCCGTGGCAGCACGAGGCGGCACGAGGTTCCGCAGCAAGCTCGCTGCCGCCACGGTGACCGGGCTAGCCCTCACCGCGCTCGCTGGTGCCATGCTGCTGCTTACCGTCGCGCCAATCCCCGATCATCCGCAGCTGCCCGGTACCATCTCCCCGTTCATCATTCCGGCTCCGCCTTACGCTTCGGCGCTTGGCGGCAGCGGGAGCGTGTACATCGATCGCTACCGGATAGCCGCGGCCCTGCCGTCCTTTGTCGGTCCGCCTGCCTACTCCGGAGAGCAGGTCTTCATGTGGTGGCCCCGGCGTCAGAACGATGCCTACGTCGAGTACGCCGGCGTAACCGAGCGAGGCGCGATCAATAGCCTGCGCACTGAGCCACCTGAACTCACTGCTCGTGATCGCGGCCAGCTCCGCCGCAGGCAACCAGCTGAACTGCTGCTGTTCGACAGTTCCGCGGCATGCTTTCCCGCGGCGCTGAGCGGGCTGGCCGCCTTGCACCCGGTCCTCATCCGTTCCGAGGTGCTGCGCGCCGGTCCGGTTGTCCTGCACGTCTGGCTGATCCGGCTGGGTGCCTACTATCACCCGCCGGAAGCGCGGCTGCTAAACCGGCCGCGGACCTGATCCGCGCGGCTTGCTGCGGCGCGGCCGGCGTCGGCGACCCTGAACCAGACGGTGCGGTCGTCGGGGACGGAGACCCGGACGTGGACGGCGAGGTCGTCGGTGACGGTGAGCCCGAATCCGGCGGCGGCGTGCTAGCTTGCACCGGCGGCGGGCCGTTGCTAGCAGGCGGCGGAGCCGTGCCCCCGGCGCGGCTGACCACCACGACAGCCTGCGCACGGAGACCACCAATCTGAACCCACACCAGGACCCTGCCTGGCGACTCGGCGCGCACTTGTCCCATGCTGTTCACCGTCGCCACGGCAGGATTGGCTGTGGTCCATACCGCTCCAGTCAGGTCTGCCGTTGAGGCAAGGTGTTTGTCGTACAGCCGACCGTGCGCCCTGAGCTGGCCCGTGTGGCCAACCGTAAGCCGGAGCGTGAGCGGGCCGATCCACACCCACCGGATCAGGCCCGGCGGCGCGATCAGCTCGAGCGTCTGCTGCCGGGAGACAGCTACGTAGCCCTGGACATACGTCATCAGCCGCAGTTCAGTCACTCCGCTGCGGGGCTCAGGTACCTGATAGCTCACTACTTCGTCACCGTGGGGTGGCAACCGGATGTCCCAGACCAGCAAGGGGCTCGTCACCAGCGGGGTAACCGCGCTAGTGAACGTGAGCGAACCGGGACCTTGCGTAACTGCCGCCGGGATGGGCTCCTCGAGCTGCGCGGTGACGGCTTTTCCTGAGCCGTTGCTGACTGTCATGCTGACGTCGAGCGCCGAGCCGCCGGATCCGACCAGGGTCCATAGCTGGGTGACGGCCAGCCCGCCGGGGTACGACTCCGCAGCGAACTGGTAGCTGGCGGCCGGAGGTGATGCGTGCCCCTGGCCGAGCAGGATTGCGGTTGCGGCACCGGCGATCAGGATCACCGCCGCAGCGGCGCCGGCCAGCACCCTGCGGTAGCGCCGTGCCTGCGGCCGCGCAGTCCCTCCGGCGGTCAGCTGCGACGTGGCCCGCGGGTCGGTGTACGCACTCGCAGGCTCCGCGGCCCTGACCGCGACCTGGTCCACCGCGACCGGATCGAGGGTGGCGTCCCCGGCGCTGCCGAGCGCCTGCCCCGACTGGTCCGAAGCTGCATGGCCTGGAGCTGCGGGCCCCTCAGCGACGTAAGACTTAACGCCAAGGGCATCGCGCAGAGCGGCAGCGAATTCCTGACAGGACTCATACCTATCTGCAGGTGACTTCGCGAGCACTCTGGCAAAGACGGCGTCCACGGCCGCCGGCAGGTCCGGCCGCTGCGACGTCGGTGCCGGAGGCGGCGCAGACAAGTGTGCGTACATGGCAGCCGGCCCTTGCTTGCCCGGATACGGCGGATGCCCGCACAACAGCTCGAAGGCAGCGCAGCCGAGCGCGTACTGGTCGGTCCGGCCGTCCACCTGCTGACTGCGGATCTGCTCGGGAGCGGAGTATTCGATGGTGCCGATGAACTGGCCGCCGGAGGTGAGCCCGCTGGAGCTCACCGACGTCTTGCTCACCCCGAAATCGGACAGGTACACGTGGTCAGGCCTGCCGGGGCGCACGTCGAGCAGCATGTTCGCGGGCTTGACGTCCCGGTGCACCAGGCCGGCGGCGTGCGCGGCGTCGAGTGCCGACGCGACCGCCGACAAGATCCAGGCTGCGCGGTCGGGTGCCATCGGACCTCGCTCGGCCACCAGCGTCCGCAGGTCGCCGCCAGGAACCAGGCGCATGGCGATGAACAGGACGCCGTCGGCCTCGCCGGCCTCATAGACCGGGATGATGTGCGGATCTTCGACCGCCGCGGCCGCGCGTGACTCCGCGATGAAACGCTGCCTGAAGGCGTCGTCCTCGGCCATCGCCGGGGCCAGGATCTTCAGCGCGACCTGGCGCTCCAGCCGCTCGTCGTAGGCGCCGAACACGGCCGCCATGCCGCCGCGGCCGATCTGCTGGTCCAGCCGGTACCCGGCGATCCGGTAACCGGCGGTGAATCCCACCGTGTCTGGCTGTGGAGGGATCGTGCTAGCCACCGCTCCTCCACCGTTCGCCGTGCCGACCCGACTGCGCCCTCGCCTGACTGCCGTTAAGCACGAGTGCACCGAATTATCGGCTTCGGCCAGGCAAGACGCAACCTGAGGATCACTCCATTCGCTGGCCTCGGGATGGTCCCCGCGCTGTTACTGCCGCCCAGCGGCCGGCTTGCCGGCTGATCGCGACAGGATGGCCGAAGCAGGCGCTCGCGAGCTCGGAGGTGAGTACATCGTCGACAGCACCGGCGGCCAGGATCCGCCCGGTGCGTAGCAACAGTGCATGGGTGGTGCTGGCGGGCAACTCCTCCAGATGATGGGTCACCAGGACACTGGCAAGGCCCGGCTCGCGTTGACCTAGGTCGTCCACGCTGGCCAGGAGTTGCTCGCGGCCCGCCACATCCAGCCCGGCCGCGGGCTCGTCCAGCAAGAGCAGCTCGGGTTGTGCCATCAGCGCTCGGGCGATCAGCGTCCGGCTGCGCTCGCCCTGCGACAAAACCTGCCACGGCACGTCGGCGCGGCTAGACAGGCTCATGAGGTCGATCAGCGCGGCGGCGCGGGCGATCTCATCCTGGCTGGTCTCCCGGCGCTGCACGAGCTGAATGGTGCCGGTTGCTCCGGTGAGCACCACTTCACGGACCGTGCGCTGAGGATCCACCCGGTGGTGCGAGCTGACGTGCCCGATTCGCGGCCGCAGCGAGAACACGTTCACCCGGCCGAGCCGGTGGCCAAGGATGTCGACCTGGCCCCGCGTCGGGTAAGCGTAGCTGGCCATGATCTGTAGCAGCGTGCTCTTGCCTGCGCCGTTCGGGCCGAGCAGTGCCCAGTGCTCGCCAGCTCTGATCGTGACGCTCACCTGGTCTAGCAGAAGCTGGCTGTCGCGGACCAGGTCCACACAGGAGGCCTGGAAGACCACGTCAAACTCGGCGGAGGCAGCAGGCAGGGCCATGCGGCCAGATCGTACCGGCCCTGCCTCCCTGCTCAGAAAGTGACGATCGCCGCGCGGTCTTGTGAGTCCGCATGCTTGCCACCAACGGCGCTACCCCAGCTGACCACGACAGCGGGAGTTCGCAGCAGCGATTGCGGGGTGGTACCGGGCATCGGCTCGAGCGAGATGCCGAAGGTGTCCCCCGGCCAGATCTTGGCGTTGCCGAAGCTCCGGGAGACCTGAACGGGCCCGGACAGCCAGCCCTTCGTGATCGAGAAAGGCCGCAGGTACAGCGCGTACCCATGCGCCGAGTTATCGGCAAGCCAGCCCACGTAGGCGATCCCCCGGCTGCCGCCGACGACCTGGACAATGTGCGTCGCGTTGTCGGTATCGGGCGTCACGCGGTGCAGCGCCGACCAGTGCCGTCCGTGGTCAGTGGAGTAAGCAAGCCAGCCAATGTCGTGGCCGCCGGACTGGGTGTCCCACGTCACGTAGAGGTTGCCTGCCGCGTCGGCGGAGATGTCGCCGTCGATCCACCACTCCGACTTGTTCATGGCGAGCCTCGACGGCCCCACTCGTACCGGAGCCGACCAGGCCTTGCCGCCATTCGCCGAAGACGTGACGAAGCTGTGCGCCGTCGTCATCGTGAACTTGGTTCTGCTGGTCATGTGGTAGCCCTGATACTCCACGTAGATCTTGCCGTCGGGTTCGACGAGCAAGGGCGCGCTATCGCCGCCGCTTGCCGGGAAACCGGGACTGACGTGAGTCATCGAGCCGAAGTGGCGACCGCCGTCAGTGGACTTCTGCATGACGATATTCAGGTCGCCTGTTGCGAACGAGCAGCTTCCGCCCTTGCTGCAGATATAGGTGACGTCCTTCGCGCTCGGGCCGTAGTCCCAGGTCAGGTACAAGGTGCCGGTCGGGCCAACGGCAATGAAGTCGCGGTCACCCCAGTTGTTCCGCGTCTTCGCGACAAGCTTGACGACCTGGGGGAACGTCTGGCCGTGATCGACCGATGCCTCGACGACCGGGAAAACGTGGTGCACGGTGGCATTCATGAATGCCGCGTAGACAGTGCCGTCTGGCGCGACCGCGATAGACGGATCCCAGGCGTTCACGGAGTCCGCGAGCACCACTGGCGGGCCGAAATGCAGCCCGCCATCCGCCGAGGCGGCTACGCCGATCTGGTTGTCACAGCCCATCCACTCCTCGTAGACGAAGCCGTTAACCGGGTCGACGGCCTGCTCCACCTCGGCGTTCTGGCCCGGACACCCCTTGCTGAACTCGGTGATAGGGCTGATGACCGGCCGGCTCAGGCTTCCGGCCCGGACGGCTCCCGCCGTCGCCGGGACGGAAAGGAGAATGCCGGAGCAGATCACGGCTGCCGCAACAGCCGACGTCCGCACCAATCCCTGGCGTCGCGCCACCCGAATCGCCTCCAGCAATGCCGTCGCAAAAGACGTCGCGCACTTGTCAACGCAGCGCCATAAAAGGATCGCAGACAGACTAACCCGGATTAGATAAGGGCAAAAGGACTAACCATCGCCTACGCCCTCAGCAGCTGGCGCCCGACGCCGGGGCACCGGGCGACTGGCCGACAGCGCCACTATCCCGACGCATCTAGACATCCCGGAGATCTCCATCGACATGACACCCAACGCGCTCGACGACCTGGCCGCCGCGGACTCGTCGGGCCCGCCCAGATCCTGGCAGGATAAGGCGACAAAGCCGGCGTCGCTTCGGTCGGCGACCGCTTCGACGCAGCGGACTTCCTGGTCTCGCTCAGTCCCAGCCACTTGACCCTCGGATAACCGGGCAGCCCGGCCTCACCCTGGGTATCACGTCAATGAGCGAACTGCACTTTCCTGGCTCGACGGCAAGCTAGTGCAGCAGGTGAGGTAGCAGTCATGACCTTCGCGGATCGGGAGGATGCGGGCCAGCGGCTGGCGGAGCGGCTCGAGTACCTGCGCGGCCAGCCGGTGGTGGTGCTGGGGCTGCCGCGCGGCGGCGTTCCGGTGGCAGCTCAGGTGGCCACCCGGCTCGGCGCGCCACTCGATGTGATCATCGTGCGCAAGGTAGGAGTGCCGTTCCAGCCCGAGCTCGCCATGGGTGCCGTCGGCGAGGAGGGGGCGGCCGTCACCAGCCCGGATGTCATCGCGATGGCGGGCGTGACGGACCAGGAGCTTGCGACCGTCCAATCACGGGAACGGGCCGAGGTAACGGCCCGTGCCGCCCGGTACCGCGCGGTTCGGCCCCGGCTGGATCTGGCTGGCAAGATCGCAGTGGTGGTGGACGACGGCATCGCCACTGGCGCGACCGCCAAAGCGGCTTGCCAGATCGCCCGTGCGCACGGTGCAGCCAGGGTCGTCGTCGCAGTACCGGTCGCGCCGCCCGGCTGGGAGGACCGCATCGGCCCCGGTGCAGACGAATTCGCCTGCGTGCTCGAGCCGCCACGGTTCTTCGCCATCGGCCAGTTCTACGAGGATTTTTCCCAGACGTCCGAGGACCAGGTGCTTGCTAGCCTCCGGGGTGCGGTCACGTCAGCACCGCAGGCGGAGACCGACCCCATTCAGGACGCGGATTCCGCCGGCCCGTCAGGCCTGGATCCGGAAGTCGAGCCCATGGCCGGGGCAACGCGGCTGGCCGGCAACTTGTCTGTGCCCGCCGGTGCCGCCGGGATCGTGATCTTCGCTCACGGCAGCGGGAGCAGCCGGCACAGCCCGCGCAACCAGTACGTCGCGACCATCCTTAACGAGGCAGGTCTCGGGACGCTGCTATTCGACCTGCTCACTCCAGCAGAGGAAGTCGACCGGGCCAACGTCTTCGACATCGGCTTGCTAGCCGAGCGGCTCTCTCAGGTGACAGCGTGGCTGCGGGGGCAGCAGCGCCCTGAGCCGATCGGCTACTTCGGCGCCAGCACTGGCGCGGCCGCCGCGCTCTGGGCAGCAGCCGAGCCGGGCGCGGACATCGCCGCCGTTGTTTCTCGCGGCGGCCGCCCCGACCTGGCAGGCCCGCGCCTAACCGCGGTCTCGGCGCCGACGCTGCTGATCGTCGGCGGACATGACCCCGCCGTACTAGACCTGAACCAGCACGCCCTGGACGAGCTGCGCTGCGAGAAGGACCTGGCCGTGGTACCGGGCGCGACGCACTTGTTCGAGGAGCCAGGCACGCTGGCCGAAGCCGCGACCCTGGCCCGAGACTGGTTCCTGCACTACCTCGTCCCCCGGCGGTCATGACTGTCACGATCGCGCTGGCCGGTGACACCATGCTTGGCCGGGGAGTCGCGACCGAGATCTCCGCAACGAGGGGCGGCGAGCTCGTTAGCGGTGAGATCCGTGACCTGACCAGGTCGGCCGACCTCACCGTGCTCAACCTCGAATGCTGCATTTCGAGCCGCGGGCACCCGTTCCCGGGCCGTCGGTTTCATTTCCGTGCGCCACCGGAGTCGGCGGCTGCACTGGCCGACCTCGGAGTGGACTGCGTCACGCTGGCCAACAATCACGCGATGGACTATGGCCCGGTAGCGCTCACCGACACCATCAGGCACCTGAATGCAGCCGGGATAGCGGTGACCGGGGCCGGCGCAACGATCCAGAGCGCGCGCGCCGCTGCCACCCGCGAGGCCGGCGGACTGGTCATCGCCGTCCTCGGCGTTACCGACCACCCGCTGGAGTACGCCGCGGCCGCCGGCCGGCCGGGGGTGGCATATGCCGACATGCTCGGCGGCGTGCCGGGCTGGCTCACCGATCGGGTGCGCGCGCTGGCAGGCGGTGCGGACGTTGTGCTCGTTACCCCGCACTGGGGCCCGAACATGGAATCGCGGCCGTGGCCGTACGTCCAGTCAGCCGCTGACGCGTTCACCGCGGCGGGCGCCACGCTGGTGGCCGGGCATTCCGCGCACGTGTTCCAGGGCGCGACCGGCCGGGTGCTCTACGACCTTGGCGACTTTGTCGACGACTACGCCACTGATTCACTGCTGCGCAACGACCTCGGCGTGCTGTTCCTCGTCACCATCGGCACGCGCGGGCCGCAGCGCGTCACAGCCGTCCCGCTCAGGCTCCGCTTCGCGCGCACCGAGCTTGCTAGCGGTGCAGACCGGGACTGGATTGCCGCCCGGCTCACCCGAGCGTGCGCCGACTTCGGCACAACGGTGAGCGACGATGACGGCGGTCTCGATATCAGCCCCGGCTCCGGCTGGTTAACGGACGACCCGCAACGCACCGGACCGGGCCCGGGCAAGCAAAACCTGCGAGGCGCTCTCCCTTCGCCGGCATTGTCCGGATCAGGTGCTAGGGGTCGCTCAGCTTCTACCTTCAGCTGGAGCCTCTCAGCCTTCCCGCCGACCTTGCTCCCGGTCACTCCGGTCAGGTCCCGTACGGTCCGGCTCCCTCGCTCGTCTCGCAGGCAATATTCACTCTAGTAGCCTCCTGCCCCACAAGCGCAAGGGACCAACGTCCTCTCTCGGCGAACTCCGTACTGCAGCGGCCTGGGCATATCCGCGCTCACCCGGCAAGTCGCCTCATGCGTCCACTGTCATGGTGGCTGACCAGCGGCCAGACGAATCCGGCTCGCACAAGAGCCGGTGGAACGAGACCGCCTTCGGAACCGCGCGGTAGCCGGCCCCGCTCAGCCGGTTCTCGCTCAGCCGCGCCGCTGCTCGCCCGATGTCCCGGCCAGCTCCGACTCAAGCACATCCCGTACCCCGGCCGGCAGGTGGTCGAAGGGATGGGTCAGCCCACCGGGCGACATGTGCTGGCGAGCCACGGCCGTGACGATCCTGGCCGACTTGGCCACGTCGGAATCACGGACCTGGGCCTCGCGAGCGAACCGGGTTACGAACTCGGCACGGTCATATTTGTGCGGCACCTTGTTCGGATTCCAGCCATCGAAGAAGACTCCGCGCAGCAATTCGGGCAGCTGCGCCGCGAAATGTGCCGCTACGTCCACACTGAGGCCATCGCGCAGGCTATGCAGCCACGCCCGGAGTACCCGGTAGGCCAGCCGACGGTCCTTCGTCCCGAACGCAGCATCGATATCCGCGAGCCAGCTATTGGATTTGCTGATGCTGGCATCCAGGCTGTCCACCCCCGTGAAAGACATGTTGCCCCCCGTTCGTCCGGACTCGGCGCCCCTCTGGTGTTCTTATCGGGCTACCCCGTTCGGTCAGCTGGAAGCCCCCGCGGCGGGCTGGTGGCGCATCACATCCGCGAGCCGCTCCAGCGCGGGCAGCGCGCTGGTCAGCGCCGCGACATCATCCGGCGCCAGCAACTGCATGCACTGCGACACGGCCGCGGCCCGGCGCGCCTTGATCTGCTGATCGACAGTCCGCCCCGCCGCAACGCTCACCACTGAGGCACTGCGCAGATCATCAGGGTCGGGGATCCGGTCGATCAGGCCCATGGCTGCCAGGCGGCTGATCACCCGGGACAACATGGTGGGATTCAGCCCCTCGAGCCTGCCCAGCTCCACCAGGCTGAGCGGCCCGCGGGCGACGATGAGCCCGAGCACCGAGGCCTGCGAGGGCGTCAGGCCCGCGCCCGTCGACGAAGCGTTGAGCTGGCGCGCGAGCTGGCCAATGACACGGCGCAGGCGGATCGCCATCTCCTCGTCTATGCCGCCATTGTTCATGCCGGGATCTTACCGTCGGCAACTAGTTGCCTGCCGGCAAGCAGTGTAGCGTTAGGCGCGAGAGTGGCAGAGCAGGTCGCACACGCTGATGGCGCTCGCGGTCAGGTCGCTGAGGAATCGACGCGCGGGCGCTTCGCTATCTACGCGATCGTTTCGATCGCGCTGATGATGTCGTCGGTCGACCAGACGATCGTTGCCACCGCGCTGCCGGCCATTCAGCACGACCTGACCGCCCAGGTCAACTGGAGCAGCTGGACCATCACCATCTACGCGCTCGGCCAGGTGCTGGTCATGCCGCTGGCCGGCCGGATGGGCGACCAGTACGGCCGGAAGCGGATCTTCCTCGGCGCCGCCGCATTGTTCACCACGGCGTCGTTGTGCTGCGGCCTGGCCACCAACATTTACTTGCTCATCCTGCTGCGAGCGATCCAGGCCATCGGGGGCGGCGCCTTCATGCCGTCGGCCACCGGCATCGTCACCGACACCTTCGGCGAGAACCGGGACCGTGCGGTCGGGTTGTTCTCCAGCATCTTCCCGATCGGCGGCATCATTGGCCCGATCCTCGGCGGCGTGTTCGTCAGCTACTGGTCCTGGCGCGGCATCTTCCTGGTGAACGTGCCGGTCGGACTCGTCCTGCTAGTACTGGGCGCGATTGTCATCCCGGACATTGCCCGGAGGCCGGATCAGCATCTGGACGTTCGCGGAATCCTGTTGCTCGGCAGCATGCTGCTGCCGGCAATGCTCGGTATCGGCTACCTCGGCGGCGCGGGCAGCAATCCGGCGAGCTGGTACTTCCTCGTTCCCGAAGGCATGGCAATAGCAGCCGGCGTGGCCTTCGTCCGGCACGCCAGCCGGGCCCGCTCGCCGTTTATCTCGTTGCGGTTCATTACCGGCCGCGGCTTCGGCGTCATGAACTTGCTGAACTTCCTTTATGGCGGCACCGTGCTGGGCTTCGCGCCACTCGTGCCGCTGTACGCCCAGGCACGGTACGGACTGTCGGCGCTGGCAGCCGGCACGCTGCTGACCGCCAGGGCGGTCGGCATGATCGCCACGGCCGGCCTCGCGGTGTACCTGCTGCGCCGCACTGGTTACCGGTGGCCGATCGCGGTCGGATTCGCGCTGGCCGCAGCCGGCCTGATCGCTACCGCAGCCAGCCCGCACGGGCTCTCGGCCTACGCCTGGCTCGCCATGGCAACCGGCATCTGCGGTGTGGGCATGGGCATCTGCACGCCCGCGTCCAACAACGCGACCCTGCAGCTGGCGCCCGACCACACCGCGGCGGTCGCGGGCTTGCGCGGCATGTTCCGGCAAGCCGGAGCGATCACCGCAGTGTCCATCACCGCCTCAGTCATCGCCCGGAGCAGTAATCCGGGTATCGCGCAGGCCCACGTGTTCGTCGTCTTCGCCGCGGTCCTCATCGCATCGCTACCGCTGGTGTTGCTGGTTCCCGAGCACCGAGGGCGCTGGTGACCAATAAGTGAGGAAACGGGCACTTAGCGCGACGGCTTCGCCGTTCCGCTTGGCCACCTCTCGCCAGATGATCTTGATGAATGTGACTTAGCTGTTCCCCTGGCAACAGCTAAGTCACATTCATTCGCCGTGGATCGGGCCTCGGCCCGCGCGCCGGACCGCCGCTCTCTGCCGTAGCGCACACGGCGTCGCAGCTCGTTACGCAAATGCGATATAGCGCTATTGACGCTCTCTTCCAGGCTATGCAATCGTTTAACTTGCAATCGATTAACCTGCTCATCCTCACCTGCAGCGTCGCAGGGATTCCCGCCCCGTTCCCGCGCAGTTCTGCTCTGCGTCCTGCTGCTCGCATGCCGCGAAAGGTGCGCTGCAACCCGCCGATGAAACGCAGGGTGACGATGAAAGACGTAGCCGCTGCCGTTGGCGTGTCAACCGCGACCGTCAGCCGGGCGCTGAAAGGCGACCCGAACATCAGCCTGGCGACCAGGCTGGCGGTGGCCGACGTCGCGGAGCGAGTGCAGTACCGCCCGTCCGCGGCTGCGCGGCGGCTGCGAACTAAGTCCAGCTCGCTCATCGGCGTCGTGGTCCAGAGCGTCGGGGACGGTTACATCGGCGACGTAGTGCTCGGCATCCAGAACCGCGCCCGAGAGCTTGGCTATCAGCTGCTGTTCTTCTCTTCCGAGGGCCGCGAGGACCTCGAAGCCGAGGCACTGGAAGTGTTCCTGTCCGAGCAGGTAACGGAGTTCATCGCTGTCTCGCCGACCGGACGGCCGCAGCTACTGCGCCGCGCCGTGGACGAAGGCCTGCACGTCGCGGTTATCAACTGGGACACCGAGGTGCCCGCCCAGCTGTTCGAGGCCGCCGAGCACGGACCGGTCGGCAAGCGCCTGACTCAGTTCGGCGCTCGGCTCAGCCAGGAATCGGTCAGCCGTATCAGCTTTGACGACGTAGCCGCCGGGCGCCTCGCTGCCAGCCACCTGCTCGAACTCGGCCACCGTGACTTCGTGCACCTGCGGGGACCGGGCGTCCGGTCGAGCCTGCTGCGCCTGCTCGGCATGCGGCAAGCGCTCGAAGCTGCAGGCAGGTGGCCGCAGCCGGTGCTAGTCGCACCGTCTCCGGTCATGGCCAGCCGCGAGGAGGTAGTGACCAGTTACCTGCGCAGCGCAAGCCCGCCGCTGGCGATGGTCGCCTACGACGACATGGCTGCGGTGGCGGCACTGCGTGCCGCGCATCAGGCGGGCTGGCGGGTACCAGAAGATCTCTCGGTCGTCGGGATCGACGACATCCAGTTCGCTGCCTACACAAACCCGGGCTTGACCACCGTGGCGCAGCCCAAGCAGGACCTGGGCTCGCTGGCGGTCGACGCGTTGCTGGCCGCGCCGGACGACCTGCCGCCCACCAGGGTGCTCGACGGCCAGCTCGTTATCCGTGAGTCGACTGCCCCGCCCAGCGCTGCGCGGCTTATACCAGCCCAGGTCGAGCCTGCCCAGCGTGAACCAACACAGTTTCGACCAGAACTGGCGCAGTTAGCGCTGCCTGAGGGCTGGAGGTGACGCAATGACCAGCAGCATGCAATCGATCGATCTTGATCAAGGTGGCCAGCAGGGCTCGGGGCAGCCGAGTGGCATGCGCGCCACCGCGTTGCGGCGGCTGCGCCGGGACCCGGTCGCAATCTTCGCGTTCAGCCTGCTCGTACTGCTCGTGCTCGCCGCGCTTATCGGCGGGCCGCTGGCCGCGCACCTGACCGGGCACGGGCCCAACCAGCAGTTCCCGAACGCGCTCGCGTCGGACAGTCAGCCGCTCGGGGTCATGCAGCGCGCATACCTTCCGAACGGCACCGTGCACAACCCGCACGGCAGCCTCTTCATCCTCGGTGCCGACGAACTCGGCCGCGACGTCCTGGTTCGCGTCTTGTACGGCGCGCGGATCTCGCTTCTTGTCGCCACCTCGGCGACCGCGATCGCGGTTGTCATCGGCGTCACGCTCGGCCTGCTGTCCGGCTATCTCGGCGGCTGGGTCGACGCGGTGGTGAACCGGATGACCGAGACGGCGATGGCGTTCCCGAACTTGCTGCTAGCGGTCGGCCTGGCGGTCGTCGTCGGACCCGGCCTGCTCAACGTAGTCATCATCATCGCGCTGTTCACCTGGTACTACCCGGCCCGGATCGTCCGCAGCACCACGATCTCGACCAAGCAGATGACTTACGTCGCCGCTGCTCGCACCGTCGGCGCCCGCCCGCGGCGGATCTTGCTGGTGCACCTGCTCCCGCAGGTCTGGGGACCGCTGCTGGTCTACGCCACGTCGATCATCGCGAACAACATCATCTTCGAAGCCGGGCTGTCCTACCTCGGCGTCGGCGTCCCGCCACCGACTGCGAGCTGGGGCCAGATGCTGTCGGACGCGGTCACCTCCGGGATGTACCAGACCGACATCACGCTCGCGCTCGCCCCCGGCCTGGCCCTGGTCGTCACCATGCTGGCGTTCAACCTGCTCGGCGACAGCCTGCGGGACGCGCTGACTCCGGGAGGCCGCTGATGCGAACGGTCATCCTGAAGCGCCTCGGTGGCGCAGTCATCCAGGTGATCGCGATCACCGTGTTCGCCTGGCTGCTGTTCTATGTCATCGCGAAGTTCACCGGCGCGAACCCCGCACAGCGCATCGCCGGGAAAGCCGCGTCCGCCTCGCAGATCGCCGAAGTCGCGCGGATCTACGGGCTGAACAAGCCGTACTGGGAGCAGTACGTCATCTTCATGAATCACCTGATCCACGGCAACTTCGGCTTCTCCTACGTCCAGATGCGCCCGGTCTCGCAGATCCTGTGGCCGGCCACGAGGGCGACCGCCTCGCTAGTACTGGGCGCCGCGGTGATCTGGTTGTGCATCGCGGCGCCGATCGGAGCCTACGGCGGGCTGCATCCCCGGTCGGCTGGCGACGTGACCGGACGGGCGCTCGCGATTCTCGGCATGTCGATCCCGGTCTTCTGGCTCGCGCCGATGATCTCCTACTTCTTCGGCTACGAGCCGACCCAGGGCAAGATCCTCGGCCTGCCGATCCTGCACCAGGGGACGACCATCTTCCCGATCGTCGGCTACGTGGACTTCGGCCAGAATCCGGTGCAGTGGGCCTACCACCTGATCCTGCCGTGGGTCACGCTGGCTATCGGATTCGCGGCCGTCTACATCCGCTTCATCCGGACCCTCACCGCCGAGCAGCTCGCCGAAGACTACACCCGCACCGCCAAGGCGAAGGGCGCCTCGACGGCACGGGTCCTGCTGGCTCACGTGGGCCGCAACATCGCGCCGACCGTGACCGTGCTGCTCGGCGCAGACATCGCGACGGCGCTCACCGGCGTGTTCTTCGTCGAGACCGTCTTCGCGATACCCGGCCTCGGCTACACCGGCCTGAGCGCCATCGAGAACCTCGACTACGCGGTCATCACCGGCGTGATCATCCTGTGCGCGCTGATCGCGGTGTTGCTGAACACCATTGTCGACCTGCTGCACGCCGCACTCGACCCGCGGCTGCGGCGCGTGACCGGCCAATGACGACACCGGCGACAGGCACACAACTACCCGGAGGCACGAGAAATCGGAGATTGACATGACAGCACAACTAGCCCGGCGCCACTGGGCCAAAGCCGGAATAGCGCTCACCGCCGCGATACCGCTGCTGATCGCAGCATGCGGCGGCAGCAGCGGCGGCTCGTCCGGCGGCAGCAGCAACTCCACCACCAACAATTCCGGCCCGCCTAAGCCCGGCGTGGCCACCGGCGACCTGACCGCCGCGATGTCCTCGGGCGCCATCGACACCATGGACCCCAATGCGTGGTACTTCGCGGTCACCTGGGGCCTCGCGAACGGCCTGTGCACCACGCTGATCAGGTACGGCGACCAGCCGGGCACTGCGGGCACCGCGCTCGTGCCCGGCATCGCGAGCATGCCGGCGGTCAGCAGCAACGGCCTGACCTACACCTACACACTGCGTCCCGGCGCACGGTTCTCTGACGGTCAGCCCATTACGCCCGCCGACGTCAAGTACACCTACATGCGCCTGATGGCCCCCGCGGTCGACAGCGGTACCGGCTATTACTTCCTGGGTCTGGTCGGCGCTCCGAACTACCTCGCCGGAAAGTCGACGACACTGCCCGGCATTACTACGACGTCGAACACGATCACCTTCCACCTGACCGCACCGGACGGCGCGTTCCTGTATAAGACCGCGCTGCCGACGACCTGCCCGGTGCCGACCGGCACCCCGATGAAGCCGATCACGAACGGCTCGCTTGAGGAGAAGTACGCCAGCGGCCCGTTCAAGCTGCAGTCGTACTCCCCTGGCCGGCAGATCGTGATGGTCTTCAACAAGAACTACGACCAGTCCCTGGGCGTCCGCGGCCACGTCGCTAAGATCACCTTCTCGATCGGCGTGCAGTCGACCCAGGCAGAAGAGGAAATCCAGGCGGGGCAGCTCGACTTCCAGACCTCCAACCTGGCGACGGCCGACATCCTGAAGATCTCGCACGACCCGGCGCTGGCCAGTCAGGTACACACCTCGCCCCGGCCGTCGATCACATACCTGTTCCTCAACAACGAGGTCCCGCCGTTCAACAACGTGGACGTGCGGAAGGCAATCAACTACGCGATCAACCGCACCACGATCCTGCAGCAGTGGGGCGGACCGCTGGCCGGCAGCGTCAGCGACAACATCATCCCGGCCGGTCAGCTCGACTACAAGCAGTTCAACCTCTACCCGAACACTCCGAACCTGACCGAGGCCAAGAAGCTGATGGCCGAGTCCGGCGTCAAGACCCCGATCAACACGTCGCTGCGCACGCAGAATGACGCACCCGGCTTCATGAACATGGCCCAGGTCATCCAGGCCAACCTCAAGCCGCTCGGGATCAACGTCCAGATCATCGGCTCGCCGAACAGCGTGAACGGTTCCTACATCGGCAACTACAAGGCGCGGGTGCCGATGGGCATCGAGCCGTGGTCGCTGGACTTCCCGGACGGGGAAGCGATCATCAACACCGGCTTCGACCCGGCGACACCGAACGCGGTGCCAAACCTCACCCGGTTCGGCGACCCCGCGTTTGTGGCCCCGTTCAACAAGGCCATCACGCTGCAAGGCTCCGCCCGGGTGCAGGCTTACCAGCAGCTCGACAACGAGCTAATGGCGCAGCAGGCTCCGGTCGCGCCGATCTTCAGCCCGCGCTGGTACGACTTCGTGTCCGCGCAGCTCGGCGGTTACGTCTACAGCGAGGCTATGGACGCCATCAACTACAACACGCTCTACATCAAGGGCTGAGGCGAGGCGCTCAAGTGACGGTATCCACCCCTGGTCAGCGGGCGGGCGGCGAGACGCTGGACTCGCCGCCCGCCCGGCCAGGGCCGCTCCTCGAGGTCACCGACCTCGCGGTCAATATCCCGACCGACAGCGGCCTCATTGAAGCCGTGCGCGGGATTAGCTTCTCGATCGGCCGCGGCGAGACCCTGGGCGTCGTCGGCGAGTCCGGGTCAGGCAAGACGATGCTGGCCCTGTCGGTCATGGGCTTGCTGCCCGCAGCCGCGCGTGTCAGCGGATCGATCCGGCTGGAAGGCTCGGAACTGATCGGCAGCACCGCCGCGCAATGGCACAAGATCCGTGGCTCCCGGGTGGCCATGATCTTCCAGGACCCGATGACGGCCCTGAACCCGATGTACACGATCGGCTGGCAGGTATCCGAGTGCATCCTGCTGCATCGCAAGACAACCCGGCGCGCGGCGATGGCCCGCGCGATCGAACTGCTGGCGGCAGTCGGCCTGCCCGAGCCTGACCAGATGGCAAAGCGTTATCCGCACCAGTTGTCCGGCGGCATGCGGCAGCGCGTGGTGATCGCCATCGCCATCGCCAACGAGCCACAGCTGCTGATCGCTGACGAGCCGACTACGGCACTGGACGTGACAGTGCAGGCCCAGATCATCGACTTGCTGAAGTCCATCCGGCAGCAGAGCAGCGCAGCCATGATCCTCATCAGCCACGACCTCGGCGTGGTGGCAGGCGTCGCCGACCGCGTGATGGTGATGTACGCGGGACGGACCGCCGAGCTCGGCGGCGTAGACGACGTGTTCGCTGCGCCAGCCATGCCGTACACAGCCGGCTTGCTGGCGTCGCTGCCGTCGCTCAGTCACCGGAGCGAGCGGCTGCCGGCCATCCCCGGCACGCCGCCGACCGGCCTGCGCTACGGGCCGGGCTGCGCGTTCGCGCCGCGCTGCCCGCTTGCCGCCGAACCTTGTGCCAGCGCGCCTGATCTGGTCGGAGTCGGCGCCGGGCACGTCGCTGCGTGTCATTTCGCCGGCCCCGAAGCGGGCAGCAGCGCGGCGACCGCGTTCCAGCTGCCCGCCGGGCCATCGCTTCAGGAGTCAGAGCACGACCATCCGGACGTGAACGCCCAGGTCGCGTCGAATCCCGAGCCCGCGCCGGACGCCGGAAACGGCCAGGCCGGCGAGGTCGTTATGGCGGTCAGCGACCTGACCAAGCACTTCCGCGTCCGCGGCGCCGGCTACCGGTCGGTGTCGATCGTCCAGGCGGTCTCCGGGGTCGACCTCGAACTGCGCGCGGGCCGCTGCCTGGCCCTCGTCGGCGAGTCTGGCTGCGGTAAGTCCACGCTCGCCCGGCTGCTGATGCGGCTTGAGGATCCGACCGGCGGCAGCATCACGCTGAACGGCCGCGACCTGACCAAGCTTTCCGACGACGAGCTGCGCGCCACTCGCCGGGACGTGCAGATGGTGTTCCAGGACCCGTACTCATCGCTCAATCCGCGGCTGTCCGTCGGCGAGATCGTCGGCGAGCCGCTGACCGTGCACAAGATCCCGAACAAGGCTGAGCGAGTGCGCGAGTTGCTACTCAGCGTCGGACTGGACCCGGCGGCCGGGGTCAGGTTCCCCGGTGAGTTCTCCGGCGGCCAGCGGCAGCGGATCGGCATCGCCAGGGCACTGGCGCTGGACCCGCTTGCTCTGGTGCTGGACGAGCCGGTGTCCGCGCTGGACGTCAGCATCCAGGCCAGCGTCCTGAACATGCTCCGCGAGATGCAGCGCGAGCGGAACATGGCGTATTTGTTCATCGCTCACGACCTGTCTGTGGTCCGTCAGGTGGCCGACGAGGTCGCGGTGATGTACCTCGGCAAGATCGTCGAGCAGGGCCCGGCCGACCAGGTGTACGGCCAGCCCGCCCACCCCTACACGACGGCGCTGCTGTCTGCTGTCCCGGTTCCCGACCCGCCGGTCGAGCGCAGCCGCGAGCGCATCCTGCTGCACGGCGAGGTGCCGAGTCCGGTGAACCCGCCGTCGGGCTGCCGGTTCCGCACCCGCTGCTGGAAAGCGGATGCGCGCTGCGCCGAAGAGCCGCCGTTGCTGCGGATTCTGACTAGCGCGCCGACTCTCGATGGCGACCACCGGGCCGATGGCGTGCCCGCTTCCGATGGCAGGCACAGTCCCGACGGCGGCCACCGGGTCGCCTGTCACTACCCGGAGCACACCGCATGACTGGCTGGCTGACCGACAAGGATCTCCGATGACGCGCTGTTATGCCTGGCCGCTGACTGTTGGCGCGGGCAGCGACCTGCAATTGCACGTTTCCACCCAGGTTGAAGAATTTGACGTTCGGTTGTTCCGGGTCGGCGCCGCTATCGAGGAGGTCGCTGTTCCTGGCGGCCGCTACCGGGGCCGGGACCTCCCGCTTGGCCGGCCGGATGAGGCCTGGGGCTGGCCGCGCTACACGGTCCCGCTCGGGGCGGAACTTGCCGACGGGGTGTACGTGGTGGTGCCGGTACCCGCGGGCGCGAGCGCCGATGCCGTGACCGCGGACGAGACGCTGCTGACCCGGCCGGACGCCGCCCTGTTCGTGCTCCGCAGGCAGGCTGCCGAGCCGGGCCGCCGCAAGATCATCTATAAGCTGCCGACGGCCACGTATGCCGCATACAACCAGCTTGGCGGAGTCAGCCTGTACGCCGGGGCTAACTGGGTCCGGGACTGGTCAGCGCAGGGTTACGTAGTCAGTCTCCAGCGGCCGGGTAACGGCGGTGTCGGCGGCAAGGTGATGGAAGGCGACGCGCCGGATCTGTATGCGCGCAACTCCAGGCGGCAGGTGTTCGCGCACTGGGACGCGCCGTTCATCGCGTGGCTGGAGCGGCGTGGTTACGCGCTGACTTACTGCACCGATTCCGACTTGCATGACGACGAGACCCTGCTTGCCGGTGACGCACTCGTGCTCAGCGCAGGACACGATGAGTACTGGAGCAGCCAGATGCGACGGCGGATCCTGGAGTTCGTTGACCGTGGCGGGAACATCTGCTTCTTCGCCGGTGACGTCGCGTGCTTCGAGGTGGAGTTCGGCGCAGCGGGCGACCGGTTGTACTGCCGCAAGATGGCGGGCGGCGGTCCTGATGGCGGCGCGAATCAGATCGGAGCGCTCTGGCATGTCAACGACCCGGAAGACTGGCTCACGCTGTCCAGCGGCGCGTACGGCGGCGGCTGGTGGGACGGCCGTCGCGCGATCGATGGTTATCACGCGGTCAATCCGGCTCACTGGGCGTTCGAGGGTGTCGAGTTCCCGCCCGGCGGCATTACCGGCGGTGACGCCACGCCGGTCATCGGCTATGAGACCGACGGGGTCCGGCTGGAGCGAGCGTCCGACCCGCCGCGGCTGAGCGAGCATCGCAAGGGCGGCGGCGGCGGCCGGTCGCTGCTTGCGCTGGCGCGGCTCTCGGCTGGCTGGGTGGCGGGCCCGGACCAGGCGAACGCAGCCATCATGATCAGGACCGCGCCATCCGGCGGCATCACGTTCTCGGTCGGTACTACTGACTGGCCGCTGGCGCTGGCGGATGAGGCGGTCGGCCGGATTACCCAGAACGTGGTGAGCAAGCTGGCGAGCCGCTCGCTGATCATCCACGGCCCGGTCTTTGCTGAAGGCGAGTCCGTTGGCGAAGGCGACCTGGTTGGTTCTGGTTGCGCGGTCCGCTGGTACCTTGACGGCGCTCAGGCTGACACGCTCGGCCTGCGGGACATCGCCTGGGAAGTCACTCCGGCCATTGCTGTTTCTGGCGACGCGGGTGATCTGCTGCTCACGACCGAATCGGGCGCGGAGGATGGCTTTCTCACGGTGACCGCTACGGCGGTGACCGCGGCGGGAGAACCGTGCTTCGGAACCCGCACCGTCCGCGTCGCCGACACCTCCGAGTACCTGCGCCGCCGGATCGTTCGCGCGCTGAACGCGATCGCGAACCCGGACGAGCAAGGCGGCGCGCTCGTCGACCAGCATGCTTCGGAGGCGTCGCTCGCCGACCGGGTCATCCCGGTCCGCCTGCCGTGGGTGCGCCAGTACGTGCAGACACTGACTGAGCTGATGGCGGAGCTGGAATCGATCTGGACGGCGGACGGCCGGATGGCGGAGGGGGCGCTGCGACCCGATGAGCTGTGAGGGCGACGTCACGACAGACCCGGCGGTCGCCGGCCTGATCGATGTGACTTTAGGGGCGTTATCGGCCCGCTGAATCAACACCGATCATGGAGTCATCCCGTCCCGCAGTCCCGGAGAGGACAGTTATGGAGAAGGCGCAGCCGGCCGGACACCAGTTCCGGCTTGGTCTGGTCGGTGCCGGACGAATGGGCCGCACTCATCTTGATGCGCTCGCCGGGTCCGGCTCAGTGCGCGTCGTCGCCGTCGCCGATCCTTCTGCTGAATCGCGGGCGGCAGTGACCCAGGCCGGCGTACAGGCCTACGCCAGCCTCCCAGAACTGCTGGCCGCACAGACGCTGGACGGGCTGCTCATTGCGGCGCCGACCACTCACCACCTTTCCCTCGTCAGTGACGCACTCGGCGCAGGCCTGCCAGTGCTCTGCGAGAAACCGTGCGGTCTCACTGTCGCGGAGGCCGCCCGCTGCGCGGAGGAGGCGCAGCGGGCGGGCCTCCTGCTGCAAGTCGCGTACTGGCGAAGGTTCGTGCCGGAGCTGATCGCGTTGCGGGACCAGATCGCGCGCGGCGCGCTAGGCAAGATCCTCGCGGTGAACTGCTATCAGTGGGACGAGGCGCCGCCGGCGGCGGTTTTCAGGGAAAGCAGCGGCGGCATCTTCGTCGACATGGGTGTGCACGAATTCGACCAGGTGCGCTGGCTGACTGGCCAGGAGTTCGGCGCGGTCTGGCCTGCCGCGTCCCGTACCGCTGGAGCGCCTGGTGATCCGGACTGCGCGCAACTGGTGGCCGAGCTCGACGGCGGCAGCACGGCACTGGTGAGCCTCGGCCGCTGGCACCCGGACGGCGACATCTGCCGGGTCGAGGTATTCGGCACCAGCGGCTCGATCGCCTGCCCGTTCCTGCGGCCCGCCGATGCGGGCCAGGTTTTCGCGGTGGCGCTGCGGAACCAGGCTGAGGACTTCGCCCGAGCGGCGCGGGATGGTCAGGCCGGGCGCAATGGCGCCGGCATCGCCGACGCCGTCGCTGCGCTCACCATGGCGAGGATCGCCGCGGACTTGCTGGTAACCGCAGAGCAGCACTGAACCCGACAAGGAGAACGATGATCAAGATCGGCAACGCGCCGGTGAGCTACGGTGCGTTCGAGGTAACGGTGGGCAAGCGCGAGGGCGTGCCCAGTGCCATCGACGTCCTCGACGCGGTTGCTGCGGCCGGATACGAAGGCATCGATCTCGGCCCGGTGGGGTTCCTCGGTCTCGGCAGCGGACTCCGCGACGCGCTTGCCACCCGCGGGCTGCTGCTGACGGGCGGTTACGTCGAGGTAGACGTGTCGGCTGACGAGGCGCCGCAGGCGGGTCTTGCCGAGCTCTCGCAGGTCTGCGATCAGTTCGACGCGGTCGCTGCGCAAGTGACGACGGAGTTCCTGGCCCGGCCGACGGTCGCCATCATCGGGACTCCCCCGGCAGCGTTCGGAGAGACCGATGACCAGCGCTGGAGCCGGATCGAGCGCGTCGTCGGGGACATCGTCGGCTATTGCAAGGGCCGCGGCTATGAGGCCTGCTTGCACAACGAGGTCGGCACGCAGATCGCGACGCAGGACAGCGTGGTGCGCGTGCTGCAGTCGACACCGGCTGCGCTTTGCCTGGATTCCGGGCACCTGGTCGCGGCGGGCGGCGACCCTGTCGCGATCCTGCGGGACTGGCGCGACCGGATCAGCCACTTCCACTTGAAGGACGCCATCATGCCGCCCTCCGGCGAGCCCTACCAGGACGCGATGCAGTTGTGGGAAGACGACGCGTTCTGCCCGCTCGGAGCCGGCGCCGGTCAGGTGGATGAAGTGCTTGCCGAACTGAAAGCTAGCAACTACGCCGGCTGGGTCGTGGTCGAGCAGGATGTGCTGCCCCGCGACCCTGCTGCCTACCAGCTGGCCAGCGCTCAGCAAGCGCAGAACCGGGAGTACCTGAAGGCCCGCGGTTTCTAGTCGCCGACGCTCACCCAGGCACGCCGGGCTACGGACTGCTCCATCGCGGCGCAGACCCGCTGTACCCGCAGCCCGGTCTGCAAGTCGGGCAGCCACGGCCCGGCCGGCCAGGCATCGAGTAGTCCGCCGAGGAAGTTGACGAAGCTCGCGCCGTAACCGACGCCCTGGCCGATCGCCCACCAGTCAGCTGCGTACGGGTGGCTGGGGTGCTCGGCCCTGATCGTGCGCATCCCGTAGTAGCGCTCGTCGTCGGCGGTCCGGCCGAGTCGCAGCTCGTTCAGCCGCGGGTAGCTGAAGACCACAGTGCCCTTGGTGCCATTGACCTCAACGGTAAAGTCACACGGGCGGCGCGCGCAGGTGCGCGCCACCTCAAGCACGCCAGCCGCTCCACCGTCGAACCGCAGCAGCGCGCTCGATGCGTCGTCGATGCCGACTCGCTGCGTCGCGCCGTCGCCCTGACCGTCACGACCAGCGGGGCGCTCCGTAGTAAACGTCGCGGACTGCGCGCATACCTCCGCCACCGGGCCGGCCATCCACTCGGCCAGGTCGATGAGGTGACTGCCGAGGTCAGCGATCGTGCTGCCGCCCATCGCCGCGTCGAAGCGCCAGTCGAACGGAATGCTGGGGTCAAGGAACTCATCCGACAGCCAGTTCCCGCGCCAGAGCAGCACCTCGCCGATCTCACCGGCCGCGATGAGCTCACGCATCAGCGCGACGGCCGGCAGGTAGCGGTAGTTGAAGCCGATCGCGGCGAGCACGCGGCGGTCGGCCACGGCGGCCACGGCCGCCTCCGCATCAGCCAGCCGAACCGAGAGCGGCTTCTCGCAGATCACCGCCTTCCCCGCCGCTGCTGCCGCAGTGATTATCTCGGCGTGCGTCCCTGGCGGCGTGCAGATGTCGACGATGTCGACCTCCGGACTCGCGACAAGCTCACGCCAGTCGGTTGTCCAGTCAGCGAACCCGAGCGCGCTTGCGGCCTGGCGGACAGCAGTTTCGTTCCGCCCGGACATAACGGTCAGGCGCGGCTGCACTCCGCGCGGTCTGATAACCGGCGCTGCGGTATAGCCGTACGAATGGGCCTTGCCCATCGCGCCATAGCCGACAACGCCGATCCTGACCTCTCCAGCGCCCGATTTGCCCGTCTGGTACTGGCTCAACTGCGCTCTCCGCTCGTCCGCCCGCCGTTGCCGGCACCCGATGATCACGGTATCGGTTGCGCCATCGATTTCGCACCGAATAAGAAATGAGAGTGTCGCTATCAATGTGAATCTACTGTCGCTATAGCAACAGTAGATTCACACCCATGGGTGATCTCTCGGCCGGCCTGCAGCGCTGGCGGTCGGACTTGGCCGCCTGGGCCATTCCGGAGTACATCACTGCGGCGGTCACGGAATCGCCGTGGGTGCTGCCCCGGGCAGTCTTCGCCCGCCGGGCCGACCGGCTCGCCGCGGCCCCGTCCGGCCCGTCGTTCGAGCGAGCCTGGGCCGCGCTCGACCCGCCGGGCAGCGTCCTCGACATCGGCTCCGGGGCTGGCGCAGCCAGCTTGCCGCTGCTGCCCCGGTGCACGGAACTGACTGGCGTTGACAGCGCGCCGGGCATGCTCGACCTGCTGGGGCGGCGAGCTAGCGCGGCCGGGATATCGCCGCGCCTCGTGCTCGGAACCTGGCCGGACGTGGCCGCCGAGGCAGGGCAGGCCGACGTCGTCGCCTGCCATCACGTGGTCTACAACGTGCCGGAGATCGAGCCGTTCGTCGCGGCGCTGACCGCGGCCGCGCGCCGGCGGGTCGTGGTGGAGACGACAGCGACTCATCCGCTGGTCAGCCTGAATCGGTTCTGGCTGCGGTTCCACGGCCTGACCCGGCCGACCGGGCCGACCGCCGATGACTTCCTCGCCATCCTGCTCGCGATGGGCATGCCTGCCCGGGCAGAGCACTGGCAGCGACCCGGCGGCCGGGACTACGAGAGCTTCGCCGAGCTGGCAGAAGTCACCAGGCGACGACTATGCCTCCGGCCCGAGCGCACCGATGAGGTAAGCCGCGCGCTCCAGGAATCCGGTGTCGACCCGGAGCGGCCGCAGGACCTCGGGACGTCCGGCCGCGATGTCGTCACGATCTGGTGGGACGTCTAACTGGCCGGCGATTCGCGCCGCAGCGGTTTCGGGCCGTACCGCGTTTGCTACACAACGATTTGGCCACCGGGCCGTCTTGCAGGTAGAGACGATGTGGACAGCGAACGGCGATAGGCGGATCTGATGGGCGAATGGCCAGACGGCTGGTTCCGCGGACAGGGCTCGGACGATGGGGCCGCGACTCGCCGGTGGCGCCGACGCGAGCGCCGACAAGACCATGAGTATTCCGGCGGACCGGCACGCAGCCGGGTCCAGCGGCGCAGCTCAACGCCACGTTCCGCCAGGCTCCTGGCCAGCGCAGCCGCCGGCCAGCTCGACAGGCGGGCGGGTTACGGAGCGTCCTACGCACCCGGCAGTACCGCGAGGTACGGCGGCGGGGCGGCGCCTGCCAGGTCCCCGGCCAGGTATGGCGGGCCCAGCCTGCCCGGCGGCAGGTCCTGGCGGCGCTGGCTACGGCCGAAGCGGATCTTCGCCGTGCTCGCGGTGATCGTCGCGCTGCGTGCTCGTCGCCGGGATCGGCAGCTACTTCTACCTAAACTCCAAGCTGACCAGAAGCAATATTCTGGTCAATTATGTCGGCCGTCCCGCTCCCGGATCCGGGACGAACTGGCTGATCGCCGGCTCGGATAGCCGCCAGGGATTGAGCAAGCGCGAAGAGCGCCGGCTGTCCACCGGGCAGCTCTCCGGGCCGGGCCGGTCGGACACGATCATGATCCTGCACATCCCGGCCGGTGGCGGTAAGCCGCTGCTGATCAGCATTCCGCGCGACTCATACGTGAACATCCCTGGCTACGGGATGAACAAGATCAATGCCGCGTTCTCCATCGGCGGCCCTGCGCTGCTGGCCAAGACCATCCAGAGCGACACCGGCCTGTACATCAACCACTTCATGGACATCGGTTTCGGCGGCTTCGTCCGCGTGGTCAACGCGGTCGGCGGCGTCCGCATGTGCCTGGTCCACAAGCTGTACGACCGCGCGTCCGGGCTCCACCTGCACCGGGGCTGCCAGGTTCTCACCGGCGCGCGAGGCGCTGGCCTACGTCCGGGACCGGCACGACTTCGCCACCCAGGACCTGCAGCGCGAGCAGGACCAGCGGATCTTCCTCAAGGCACTGCTGTCAAGAAACTGACCAGCCCCGGCGTGATCCTGAACCCGTTCGCGGCGCTGCCTGCGGCCAGCGGCGTTGTCGGCACGCTGACCGTGGATCAGGGCACGAGCCTGTATCAGCTGCTTCGGAGT
The DNA here is from genome assembly GCA_963815575.1 of uncultured Actinomycetota bacterium. Classification (GTDB taxonomy): domain Bacteria; phylum Actinomycetota; class Actinomycetes; order Streptosporangiales; family Streptosporangiaceae; genus JAJYUU01. The sequence goes on from CAWFHE010000003.1 coordinate 195,595, forward strand.
GGCGGAGGCGATGCGCAATCCGCAGACGACCACAGTGCCGATCGCGAGCGCGAACTATCCCACGTCGGCTGGCGACGCTGTGCTGTGGGACAGCTCGCAGGCCAAGACGCTGTTCAACGACCTGCAGACCGGACAGACCGTGCCGAAAAGCTCATCACCGGCTCGCGGCAGGGGCGCTGAGCCGGCCATGAGGCTCGCCCCCGTGATCCATGAGCGCGAACCGTGAAGTGACGCACAGGCAGCGAGTGGGTTACTACCCGTCATCTGCGAAGGTCAGGCTCAGGATCCCGTTCAGGTAACCTTCAGGGGATGGGCGGACACTGAGTAGATGAACAGCCAGTCCAACGGGAGCAGGGCCGGACGCCCGGCTGCTCGTTGTCGAAGACGAGCCCAACATCCTGGAACTGCTAGCGGCCAGCTTGCGCTACTCCGGATTCGAGGTAGTCACGGCCGCAGCAGGCAACGAGGCGGTTCAGGCCGCTCAGCGGCACCGGCCGGATCTCATCGTGCTCGACGTCATGCTGCCCGACATGGACGGCTTCGACGTCATTCGCCGGCTGCGCGGCGGCGGCGCTCAGATCCCGGTCGTGTTCCTGACCGCACGGGACTCCACCGACGACAAGATCCGCGGCCTGACTCTGGGCGGCGACGACTACGTCACCAAGCCGTTCAGCCTCGAGGAGGTCATCGCCAGGATCCGGGCAGTCCTGCGGCGGACCAGGGGCGATGGCAGCGAGCCGCCGCCCCGGCTCAAGTTCGCCGACCTGGAGCTCGACGAGGACAGCCACGAGGTCTGGCGCGGCGGCGCCCAGATCCAGCTCTCCCCCACCGAGTTCAAGCTGCTCAGGTACTTCATGGGGAACGCTAACCGGGTGCTGTCCAAGATGCAGATCCTCGACCACGTCTGGGACTACGACTTCCGCGGTGACACCGGGATCGTGGAGTCTTACGTGTCCGTGCTGCGCCGCAAGATCGACACGCGCTGAGCCGCACCTGCTGCACACCCTGCGCGGTGTCGGCTACGTGCTTAGGCTTCCGCACGCTCCGTCACCCTCCTAGGCACTGACCAGCTTCATGGCTCAAGCCTGCTCGCACCGGCTTCTGGCGCTCCTTCCGGGGGTTGCCCGAGCGGACGCCGCTCCGCGTGAAGTTGATCACCGCGGTGCTAGTGCTGGTCGCTATCGCCCTCACCGTGATCAGCGTCACCGGTATCAGCGTCTTGCGCGACAACCTCATTGGCAACGTCGACACAACGCTTGCCGAGCTGCGCATCCAGACTGCGCACGAGCTCAATACTCCCCCGGTCTGATACCTCGGACGGGCGTGCCAACCGCTGGAGCGGCGAAGCGACCATATGGGTTCCGGATAGCGGCAGCTCGCAATACCTGGAGTTCCCGGTTAGCGCCTCCGGGTACAGCCCCGCACAGCTACGGGCCGCCGCTTGCCGGCCCCAGCCTGTCCGGCAGCGAGGCGGCCGCGCTGCCGACGAGCGCCGCTGACGTCTGGTTACAGTCGGTTCCGCCAACGGCGGCATGCAATGGCGGGTCCTCGGCATACCCGTGCCGCGACGGCTCGAACGGCCAAGTCACGCACGGCACGGTCGTCGTCGCCGTCGACGCCACGAGCGCGTATCGCACCATCGACGCTCTGACGCTCATCGACGTGATAGTCAGCCTGCTGATCGTGCCTCGCCGTGGCGTTGGTAGGCGCCGCGTCGTCCGGGCTAGCCTGCGGCCGCTGACCGAGATCGAGAAGACGGCGGGCGCTATCGCAGCGGGGGACTTGAGCAGGCGCGTGCCTGACCGGGATCCGCGGACTGAGATGGGCCGGCTGGGGCGGTCGCTGAACGCGATGCTGAGCCAGATCGAGTCGGCGTTCCAGGCCAGGTCCAGGTCCGAGGCAGTCCGCGCGGCGGTCCGAGGAGCGAATGCGGCAGTTCGTTGGCGACGCGAGCCATGAGCTGCGGACGCCGCTGACGGCGATCCGCGGATTCGCCGAGTACTACCGGCAGCGCGGCGGGGTCGCAGCTGCTGACGGCATAGCCGGCGAAGGCGCCGCTGATCAAGACGCTGCCGCCGGAAACATGGCTCAAGGCGCGGCGACACCGGCCGACGCCGCTGCGACCACGAGCGACCGACGGCACCAGCTGGCGCCGGCCGACATGGACCGCATCATGCGCCGGGTCGAGCAGGAGTCGGCGCGGATGGGCATCCTGGTCGAGGACATGCTGCTGCTGGCCAGGCTGGATCAGCAGCGGCCGCTGCAACAGCGAGCCCGGTCGACCTGCTGACTCTCGCTGCCGACGCGGTACACGACGCGCGCGTCGTCGCGCCTGCCAGGAGCATCAACCTGACCGTCAGCTCCGGCACGGCGCTGCTGGTTATCGGTGACGAGGTGCGGCTGCGGCAAGTCATCGGCAACCTGATGAGCAACGCGCTGACACACACGCCCGAGGGACGCCGATCGACGTGCTGATCCGATCCGGCAACCTGGACGAGGCGGCCGGCGCCACTGCGGTCGCGCAGCCGGATATTGCCGCCGAAGTCAGCTTCGACGGCGAACGCGATGCAGACGGCGGGCCTGCGGTGAACACGGCCGCCCACGGGTACAGGCGCGGACGGCGGACGTGCGCTGGGATGCCGACCACGTTCCCCGCCACCGCCCGGCTCAACTCCGCCGGCCCAGTCTGCCCGCGACCGGCCGGCAGGCCCGACCGGGCCAGCCGCGGTGCTCGAGGTCACCGACCACGGCCCGGGCCTGACGAGGGAGCAGGCCGAGCACGTCTTCGAGCGGTTCTACCGGGCCGATGCGGCTCGCACGACCGGCGGGACCGGCCTCGGGCCTCGCTATCGTCGCGGCACTGGTCGCAGCTCACGGCGGCGCCTGCTGGGTCCGGTCACGTCCCGGCGAAGGCGCGACATTCTGCATCGCGCTGCCGCTGTCGCCCGACGCCATGCAGGCGCACCGAGACGACTTTGATGGCGACGCATGACGACGCCGGCACCGAGACAACTACGGTGAGCACGGCACCGAGACCGCTGACGGACCACGGCCACGAACGGCGACGCGTTGACGACGGCAGTGGCGAGACCGGTCACTGCCGAGACTCGTCAGCAGCGCGGAGCGCTCCGGCGATGCACGGGCTCGGCGTATACCGCGGGCGCGCAAGCCGAGCTAGGCGGCAGTTAGCCGCTCAGCTAAGCGAGCACCGCGCGGGCCGCGCCGAGAGTCGCGTCCCGGTACGAGCCGCCGAACAGGCAGACGTGCACCAGCAGCGGATGCAACTGATGCAGCGGCACCCTGGCCCGCCAGCCGTCTGCCAGCGGGATGACCTCCGCGTAGGCCGCGAGGATCTGATCAAGGAACGGCGCGCCGAACAGCGCCAGCATCGCCAGGTCGGTCTCCCGGTGGCCGCCGTGCGCGGCCGGGTCGATGAGCCAGCCGCGGCCGCCGGACCAGAGCACGTTCCCGGACCAGCAGTCGCCGTGAATCCGGCTGGGCGGCTCGGGCGGGCCTGCCAGGTCTGCCGACCGGGCTGCCGCGGCCTCGATCAGCCTCGTATCGGCCGAGCTCAGCATCCCGGCGTCGCTCAGCGATCCTGGCGTACGGCAGCAGCCGGTTCGCCGCGTACCAGTCCGGCCAGCTGTCGGCCGCGTCGTTCGGCAGCGGCAGGCTGGCGATCACGCCCGGCCACGGGGCACCGAAGGTGGCCGGCGCCTGCGGCGTGCAGGCGGGCAAGTTCGCGGCCGAACGTGCGCGCCGCGTCCGGCGTCGGCCGGCCGGTGTCGATCCAGTCGGTGACCAGGCAGGCCGCGTCGCTGCCAGGACCGCCGGAACAGGAGCCGCTCCGGCTTCGCCGAGCCAGCGCAGGCTGTTTGCCTCGGCTGCGAAGGCGTCGTGCCCGTTCCCGGATGATCTTGGTCTTGAATTTTGGCGAACGCCGGACGACCGCCGGCCAGCGTCAGGCGGTAATGCCGCACGCCGTGCCCGCCGCCGAGGCTCTGCGCCGCAAGCAAGCCGGCGCCAAGCAGGCTGCTCGAGCCGGGTCCGGGTTGCCCGGTCCACGGTCGGCGCGCCTTACAGGGCAAGGCCGCGAGCTGGCTGGCCAGGTTCCTGGCGGCGGGCTCGACCAGGTCGAACACTTGCGCGTACTCTTCCGGGCCGCCGTTGTAGGGGTCGGGAACCTCGGCTTGCTCGGCAGCGTCAGGATCGAACGAGCGCATCAGCCGGATCCGGCCGGCCAGATTCGCGGTCGCCGTTCGCCATGCGCCGCAGGTTGGCCAGGTTGCTGCGGTCCATGGCAAGCAGCAGGTCGTAGTCGGTCAAGCCAGGACGGCTGGATCTGGCGAGCCTCGTGCCGCGATCCGTCGTAGCCGCGGCGGGAAAGCTCGGCCCGGGCGCGGCGATCCATAGCCTCGCCCAGGTGCCAGTCGCCGGTCCCGGCGCTGTCGACGTCGACTTTCCCGCCCAGCCCGGCTGCCGCCAGCTCGTCCCGCAGGATGACCTCCGCCATCGGGGACCGGCAGATGTTGCCGAGGCAGACCACGCAGATCCGGTACGGCCGCCGCGGATCGCGTGGCTCGGGCAGCGCGTTGGCGGCGGAAGAGCTGGTGGCCATGGCACCAGCATGCCCGATCGCAAGAGCCGTGCCCGCCACCTGCCACGATGTACCGCATGGCCCGATCTGATCAGTACCGGTCACTGTCGTTCTGGCACGACACCGTGCCGGGAACGCTCGACGCCTGGCGATCCGCTGCCCGGAGATCTCGACGCCGACGTGGCGATCGTCGGGGCCGGCTTCACCGGCTTGTGGACCGCGTATTACCTGGCCCGGCGCGACCCGGCGATCCGGATCGTGGTGTGCGAGCGGGAGATCGCCGGGTATCGGCGCGTCCGGGCGGAACGGCGGCTGGTGCTCGGCGCTGTTCCCGGCCTCGCTGGCCAAGCTCGCGCGGATGAGTGGCCGGGACGGTGCCATCGCGATGCAGCGTGCCATGCACGCGACCGTGGACGAGGTCGGGCGTGCTCGCGGCGGCCGAAGGCATCGACTGCCACTGGGCGAAGGGCGGCACGGTGATGCTGGCCCGTTCTCCGGCGCAGCTGCGAGCGGGCGAAAGCTGAGGTCGAGGAAGCGCGCGAGTTCGGCTTCGGCGACGATGACGTGCGGCTGCTGAGCGCTGCTGAGGCGCAGTCGATGGCTGGCGGCCAGCAGCGTGCTCGGCGGGACCTACACGCCGCACTGCGCGGCCATTCACCCGGCGCGGCTGGCCCGCGGGCTGCTGGAGGCGGTACGCCGGCTGGAGTTCAGGTCTACGAGCGGACGCCGGTGCTGCGAGCTGCTGCCGGGCCGGCTGGTGACGGCATCGGGGACCGTCCGGGCGCGGCACGTGATCCGCGCGACCGAGGGCTACACGCCGGGACTGCCCGGCTACCGGCGGGCGGTCGCGCCGGTGTACTCGCTGATGATCGCGACCGAGCCGCTGCCGGACGCGGTCTGGGACGCGGATCGGGCTGGCTGGCCGCCCGACCTTCGGCGATCTGCGGCACCTGATCATCTACGGGCAGCGGACCGCCGACGGGCGGCTCGCGTTCGGCGGCCGGGGCGCGCCTTACCACTTCGGCTCGTCCGTCCGGCCGTCTTATGACCAGGTGCCGGCAGTATTCGCGGCACTGCGGCGGACGTTGGGTGAGCTGTTCCCGGCGGTGCGAGATGTCCGGGTAACCCATCACTGGGGCGGCCCGATCGGCGTGCCGCGCGACTGGTGCGCGTCGGTGGGCCTGGATCGCTCGACCGGGATCGGGTGGGCTGGCGGGTACGTGGGCGACGGCGTTTCCACCACGAACCTGGCCGGGCGGACGCTGGCCGACCTGATCACCGGAACCGACAGCGAGATCACCCGGCTGCCGTGGGTCGGTCACCGGTCGCCGGACTGGGAGCCGGAGCCGTTGCGCTGGCTGGGCCTGAACGCCGGGCTGCAGGTGATGGGCCTGGCCGACCGGGAGGAGGCCCGCACCGGGCGGCCGTCCAGGGTCGGCGTGCGTTCATGGGCCGGTTCCTCGGCGAGTGAGCGCGCTGTACGCCCGAGTGGCTGAGGCGGCTAGCGGCGGCTGCGGGCCCCGGTTGAGACGGCTCTGCCCGGCGGTGGAGGCGGCTCTGCCCGGCGGCGGAGGCGGGCTTCTCGCGTAGTCTTACGTGCAGGGACGAGGGCGAGGGGCCGTCACTAGCGAGCCGCGGGTGGGATTCGCACCCGTTGGTAAGTTGCGCTACGATCGCCAAGTCTTACGCGCCGCTAGCTCAATTGGCAGAGCAGCGGACTCTTAATCCGCGGGTTCGGGGTTCAAGTCCCTGGCGGCGCACCCGTCCTGACCTGGTGTTTTTGTCGTATCTTTAATTTACACGCCCTCAACCGAGACCGCAGGCCGGTACAGGGCATCGAAGATAACCCTGGTCGGTGCAGAGAGTGTCATGGCCGCATACCTCATCCGGCCTTGAACGCCACCGGGAGTAGGCGGCGCCTTGATGTTAGCTACGATGGCCGAAGACGGCACCCTTAGATCCGACGTCGGGCGGATGCATCCGTCCGGGTGATCGGTTTTCGGGCATGCGGCGAAGTATTCAGTCCCTTGCGGTAGACACCACGAAGGCGGCACTGGGGCCGGATCGCATTGTGTCGCCTTTTTCGCCATAAGCGGCTCGTCCGCGGGCTTGGACCTAGGGAGGGCGTGAGCGATCGCTGCGGATCGACGGGCCGGGACGAGGCCCTGGGAGTGCGGTCCAATCGGTGGTGGCGTAGGCGGGTCTAACGGCTGTGGGTGGCTGGCGTGTCCCAGGAGGGGTTATGGGCCTGTTCAAGCGAGATAACGATCACCAGTGGTCGCAGCTGCATCTGTCGCACTATGCGGATGGCGATCTTTCTGCGCGGGCGCGCCGACGGCTGGAGCGTCATGCCGAGGGCTGCCTCGACTGCGGCCGTGGCATCCGGGCGATGCGGGCGTTGTTGCGGCTGATCCCGGCTATTGAGGGCCGGGAGATCATGCGGGCACCGGCCGGGATCTTCGACCGGGTTCGCTCCGCCGGTTCCGGGGACCCGGGTGGTGAGGGCGCGCCCGCGGGGGGCACGTGATGTCGCGGGCGGCTGGCCCTCGCGGTGCGGGCGTCCTGGACACTGAGGCGGCCCTGGTTGCCCGGGCCCGCGACGGGGACGCGGATGCGTTCGAGCAGCTGGCTGGCGCGCACGCCGATCGCCTGTTCGCACTGCTGGTGCGGCTGTTGGGCGACCGGGCTGAAGCCGAGGACGTGGCCCAGGAAGTCATGCTGCGGGCGTGGCGCGGCATCGGCCGCTTCCACGGTCAGTCGCTGTTCTATACCTGGCTGTACCGGATAGCGGTCAACGAGGCCAACCGCTCCCTGGACAAGAGCTCCCGCCGGCCGGCCTACACATCGATCGAGGCCGCCGCGGTCCAGCTGCCGGCAGCCGCCCGCGAGGAGCCAGCCCGGCGGCTAGAGCAGGCCGAGCTGCGCGAAGCGCTCAGCCGCGTCCTGCTCCGCCTGCCGCCCGACTACCGGATCGCGGTCGTGCTACACGACGTCGAGGGCCTGTCGGCCCCCCAGGCGGCGGAGGTCGTCGGCTGCGGCCAGGCGGCATTCAAGAGCCGCCTGCACCAGGCGCGGCTGCGGATCCGGGCCGCCATAGGCGACGACGCCCTGATCAACGCCGGCAGCTGACCCAAACACGACCGGGCCAGGCCAGAGTCGCGCTGCGAGCGACGTTTGGGGCGATCACGAGCTGGCCGGGGCGGCACCGGCGCCGGCGCCGCCGAGACGGAGCAACTCTGTGCATGGCCGCCAGGCACTGCGCTTACCAGGAGACCTGAATCTAGCCGCGCGAGCACCGCCCCGGCCCAACTAATCCGGCTCTTCAAATTTGAGGGGGCACGACACGGGCTCAGCCTGACGGGCAAAGGCCTGTGACTCCTTAACACTGGCTGTTGATCAAGGACAGCTGGCGGAGGAGCCACAGGCTATGGAGAACGGTACGATCGATTCTGTTCGGGCTGCCCGGCGTGGCGGTGCAGCGTGTCGAGCGTGACGCTGATGAGCGCGGCGCGGCGGTGCGGTTAGTGCACGTGGTGACCACGGCGTCGAGCGCGGCGGGCTGCCCGCAGTGCGGGGTGGTCTCGACGTCGGTGAAGCAGTGCCGGACGACCCGGCCGCGGGATCTGCCCTATGGCGAGGAGCCGCTGGCGGTCCGCTGGCACAAGCGGCAGTACCGGTGCCGGGAGCAGGCCTGCCCGCGCAAGGCGTTCACCGAGTCGATCGCCGAGATCCCGCCGCGGGCGCGGCTGACCGGCCGGCTGTGCCGCCAGCTGGCCCGGCAGGTCGCCTCCGGCCGCAGCGTGTCCGCGGTTGCCGCCGAGTACCAGGTGAGCTGGCCGGTCGCGCACCGGCACTACACCGCGCACGCCGACACGCTGCTCACCGAGCCGGATCCGCCGGCCGTGCTGGGCATCGATGAGACCCGCCGCGGGACGCCGAAATGGATCCAGGACCCCGAGACGCGGCCGGTGGGTGCGGACCGAGCGGTTCGAGACCAACTTCACCGACCTGTCCGGCGCCGGCCGGCTGCTCGGCCAGGTCGCCGGGCGGACCGGCACGGCCGTCACCGGCTGGCTGGATGACCGCGGCCAGGACTGGAAGAACCAGGTCCAGTTCGTGGCGATCGACCCGTGCGCGGTCTACCGGTCGGCGATCGAGCCGGGCGCTGCCGCACGCGGTCATCGTGGTCGACCACTTCCACCTGGTCCGGCTGGCCAACCAGGCCGTCACCAAGGTCCGGCAGCGGGTCACCCGCCAGGTCCTGGGCCGCCGCGGCACGACCAGGGACCCGGCGTGGGCGAACCGGCGCCGGCTGCTGCGCGCCCGCGAGCGGCTCACCGAGCAGCAGTTCACCCGGATGTGGGACGAGATCCTCGCAGCAGGAGGCCACCGGGCGAGCTGCTCGCCGCCTGGATCGCCAAGGAAGAGCTCCGATACCTGCTGGCGCTGGCCCGCACCCGGCCGCCCCGGTCGGAGATCAGCAACCGCCTGTTCGCGTTCTACGACTGGTGCGCCCGCGCCGACGTCCCCGAGGTCACCACCCTGGCCAAGACCATCGAGGCCTGGTGGCCGCAGATCCTCGCCTTCATCGACACCGGCATCACCAACGCCGGCACCGAGGCAACAACCGGATGGTCAAAGACGCCGCCCGGATCGCGTTCGGGTTCCGCAACCTCGACAACCAGCGCCGCCGAGTACGGTTGCACTGCAAACGGACAACGATCAGCTAGCCGCTGCGAGGGTGACCAGCCCCCTCAACTTTGAAGAGCCACTAATCCGCTGCAATCGTTTCCTCGCATAGCCGGTCTACTTCTACATCAGCTAAATGAGAGAAGGAGGATCAGGCTCATGCTGCGCGCACTTCACCATCCGAATCAGCATCCGAATCAGCATCAGCATCAGCGTGGCGACGCGGCCGCGGCGGCAGAGCACCCGGTGGCCGTTGCCGCAGGCACGTGCTCCGATACGGGCTTGTTGTCGTCATCGCCTGGATCGGCGCGCTGAAGTACACCTTGTACGAAGCGACGGCAATCCACCCGCTGATAGCCCATAGCCCGCTGATGAGCTGGCTTTACGGCATCCTCAGCGTCCGCGGCCTGGCAGCGGCGCTCGGCACCGTGGAGATCATCGCGGCGGTGCTCATCGCGGTGCGGCCGGCCTGGCCGCGGGTATCGGCGGCTGGCAGCGCGATAGCAGTGCTGCTGTTCCTAAGCACGCTGAGCCTGCTGTTCACCACGCCGGGAGTGACCGCTGCGTCCGGCTTCCCGGTGCTGTCGGTACTGCCCGGCCAGTTCCTGCTGAAGGACCTGGTGCTGCTCGGCGCCTCTCTGTGGACGCTGGGCGACTCACTCGGCGCCGCGAAGCGGAAGGTCAGTCGACGTTAGGTCGCGCTGATAGCCCAGGTCTGAGGCCCGTTACCCGTGCTGCCCCCTGCCGGGCGGCGCGGGTCGACGGGCCAGTAGGCGCTCGCGGCCCTACGGGTCCGAACCGCCCGATAGCACGACGGCTCGACATGCTGGCCGCAGGCGCTGGCACTGCGAGTCCAGGCCGGGGGACGCGATGGCTGCAATCCGCCGGGGCAGGGAATGCTGGCAGGACGTTCGGTGATCCTCAGGATGCGGATGACATGGCGGCACTGGGCGGCGAGACCGGCCCCGGTAGTGGTGTCATACGCGAGGTGTGCGGCCCGCCCGCCGGAGGCTTCGCGCCTGCCCCGGCGTGCCACTGCACCGGCAGCTGTCGGACCGACGCCAGGCGCCGCAGGAGGCCCCTTTCTGCAGCAGGAGGGCCTTGCTAAGGAGAGGCGATGGCCGCCCATAGCTACGACCTGATGATCGTGGGCGCCGGCAGCGGAAACATGCTGCCGACTCGCGAGTTCGCGGACTGGCGGATCGCGGTGGTCGAATCCGACCGCTTCGGGGGCACCTGCCTGAACCGCGGGTGCATCCCTTCGAAAATGCTGGTACATACCGCGGACGTGGCCCAGGCCGTCCGCCACGCCGGCCGGTTCGGCGTCAGCGCGAGATAGAGGGGGGGCGGACTCGCCGGCCATCCGCAGCCGGATCTTCGGCCGGATCGACCCGCTGCACGAGCGGGCGGTCAGTTACCGCCAGTCCGGCGGCATCGATGTATTCCTCGGCCAGGCCCGGTTCACAGGATCCAAGGTCCTTAGCGTCGGGGACGATGAGCTGCGCGCCGACCGGTTCGTGCTGGCCGCAGGCTCACGCCCGGTCATCCCGCCGCTGCCCGGGCTGGGCGAGGTTCCCTACCTCACCTCGGACACGGTAATGCGGCTCGACACGTTGCCCAGGTCCATGGTCGTGCTGGGCGGGGGCTTCATCGCAGCTGAGATGAGCCACATCTTCGGATCGCTCGGCACCCGGGTAACGATCATCGCGCGCAGCGGACAGCTCCTGGCCGTCACGACCTCGATGTCCGGGCGCGGTTCACCGAAGCGTATGCCGGTCGCTTCGACGTGCGGCTCGGCGCAACGCCCAGGCGAGTGTCGGCAACAAGAAAGGGATCCGCGTAGACCTAGCCACGCCCTCCGGCCCGGAGCAGGCCGAAGGCCAGGTGCTCCTAGCGGCGACCGGTCGGACACCGAACAGCGACGGCCTCAATGTCGCCGCGGCCGGGATCGACGTCGACGTCCACGGCCATGTCCGCACCGACGACACCTACGCCACGAACGTACCCGGCATCTGGGCCCTCGGCGACCTGGCCAACCATTTCCAGCTCAAGCACATGGCCAACGCCGAGACCCGGCTCATCCGCTACAACCTGCTGCACCCCCGGCAGCCCCAGAGGGCGGCCTTTACCGTCGTACCTTCAGCTGTGTTCGCCGACCCTCAAGTCGCGTCCGTGGGCGCGACCGAGCAGGACCTGCAGGCCCAGGGCCGCGACTACACAGCAGCCGCCCGTCCCTGCAGCGACACGGCCTACGGCTGGGCGCTGGAGGACACCGGCAGCTTCGTGAAGATCCTCGCTGACCCGGCCACCCGGCTGGCGCTGGGCGCCCACCTGCTGGGCCCCCGGGCCGCGACGCGGATCCAGCCGCTCGTGCAAGCCATGTGCCTCGGCAACACCGTCGACCAGGTGGCCTCGGGCGTCCCGTACATCCATCCGGCGCTCACCGAGGTCGTCGAGCAGGCCCTGCTAGACCTGTGAAGCTCCGCGGACAAGGGCGCCACCAGATGGGTCACTCACCCTGCTAGCCGGCCCCTAGGGCCCGGGCGATAGCTGACATACAGCAGACGGGCAGGCCAGCCCCGAGGACCGACCCGGCGGAGGTGAACAGCTCCTGGGCGAGCAACTCCCAGGCCGGGCATTCGGAAGGCAGGCTGTCGTCGGATGACTGGTTCGCGCTGATGGCGCATCCTCGCTAATCGTGGACCGGATCTGCGGCCGCGCCGGACGCGGGCAGCTGCAGAACGCTGCGCGGTCTATGCGGGTGAGCTGCGCGACCTGCGCTGAGCACTGCTCGCCCTCCCTACCCGTCGCCGCGCACGTCAAGTCCGTTCCGAGCCTAAGTTCTCCCACACCGCCGTCAGGCCGCGGCATGGCGAGCGCCGTCCCCCTTGTCATGCCTGCGCTGGCTGGTCACGGGGCGCTCCGTGTCGCGGCGGCGCACGTGATGCCGCTGGCGTGTCAGCTCTGTCCGTTCGGACTGATGCGCCAGCGCCTTTGTTACCAGGCTGGCGATTGCCTCGTTAATCTCCTCGGGGCGCTCGAGGATGACGGCGTGACCAGCACCATGGATTCTGACTAGCTGGGCGTCGCGGACCGCACAGGCGATCTCATCGGAGCGTGCCGGGTCGATGACCCTGTCCTTGTCACCGGTCAGCACCAGCACCGGGACAATGCCGAGCACCTTCAGCGCGTGCCGTTTCTCATGGCCAATCAGGGCGATGCAGAAGTCGGCGGCAACGCCGATCGGAGTGGCTCGGATGATTCGCTCAAGAAAGTCGACGACCTCCGGGCGCACGCCCGAGTCACCGAACGCTATCCACCGTGTCGCTGCAAATGTCAGGTCGCTTACCGACTGACGGCTCCGCTCGACCACGTCGGCGACCCTGCCCTTAGAGGCCCCGCTCATGATCGATGGCAGCGCCCGCCTGAGCGTCGGCCGAAGCGGTGCCGGCAGCCAGCGCACAGTGTCGACCGTAGATGCTGCCGCGGAGATCAGCACCGCGCCGATGACCTTGCTGCCGAACAACTCGGGATGCCGGTCAGCCAGAGCCATCACGGTCATCCCGCCCATCGAATGGCCGACGAGTACCACGGGCATGTCACCGGGTGCCGTGGCCATCACCACGCGGTACAGGTCGGCACCGAGCTGGTCGATACTGACCAGGCCGGGCTCCGACTTGCCGGACCGGCCGTGGCTGCGCTGGTCCCAGAAGACGAGCCTGGCGCCCTGCGCCAGCCCGGCATTCTGGAAACACCAGGCATCCAGGCTAGCAGCGTAGCCGTGACAGAAGATCATTGTCACTGGCGCGTCCACGGGACCGGTGACCTCCACGTGCAGCGGCAGGCCGTCGTCAGCGAACACTGTGAGCGCCTCGCCGCTAATGGCACTGGGCGGCTCGCCGGCAGACGGACCGGACCTGAGCCTGACGCGGCCCATTGCGACCTTCTCGGCCAGCACCACGGCGCCGGCGCCAGCCGCCGCCGCGCCCGCAGCAAGTCCGGCTACTGCGCGCATCCCGCGAATGGCGCGACCGCACTCCGGACAGTCCTTAGCGTGACGCTCCAGCCGGTTGCGGGCGCCGGGGGAAAGGTCCCCGCTGGCGTAGCCGGGCAGGTGCTGCAGCGACCACTCATGATCATCGGCTCGGCTGAACAGGCCCATGGCTTTGGTCCCTCCTGTCTTAGCTCTCGTAGGTTTGGACCTGAGACCGGCCGAATCGATTGCATGGCCGCCTGCCCAGTAGGACCGCTGATCCGCGAAATCGGATGCCGAGCGACGCCCGGCTGACGAGCTGCCCGACACGCTCCCGCGGGTGCGCTTCCTGCCGCTCGCAGAGTCAAGTGAGGCCCGGCAATGTCTCTCAACAGCCTGGGCTGACCTGACCCAGCCGGGCGGCCGATATGCGGACCTCAGTGGGGCCGGGCAGCTGCGCGCGACCGCTCGGCGTCACGCGACGCAGTCGCGAGCGCCCGCTGGTCAGCGCCGCCAGAAGCAGCTCGCCACGGTCCCGGCTGGCGAAAGACCGGCTCTTGCGGCTGACGAGCCGCGCTAGGCGCGCCCGCCCAGGTGATAAGGCGCGCACCGCGGCCGTGCGTGATGAAGCTAACCGTCCACCGGAGCAGCACAATGAGGCGGTTTTGCCAGCCCATGAGGAAGCAGAGGTGGATGAACAGCCACGCTACCCAGGCGGGCAGGCCGCCGAGCCGGGCCCGGCGCGTCTGCGCGACCGCCGCCTTCCGCCCGATCGTGGCCAGAGATCCCCTGTCGTGATAGCTGAAGCGGGGTGCTGCGCGCCCGGCCAGACGGAGCCGGATGACTCTCGCCGCGTAGCGTCCTTCCTGCACGGCGGCAGGCGCTGCGCCAGGGATGGGCAGCGTTGCGCCGGTACCGTCGGAGACCCGGACCATGTCACCGACAGCCAATACCTCGGGAAAGCCCGGCAGCGTAAGATCCGGTTCCACGGTGATCCGCCCGGCCTTGTCGAGCGCGGCACCGGATGCCATCGCCAGCATCTGACTCAGAGGAGAGGCGGAAACGCCCGCCGCCCAGATGACTGTGCGCGCGTGCACCTCGCTGATCTGGCCGTCCGTTGTCGCAAGGCGGATCGACCCGTCGGTTACGTCCGCAACAGTGGTGTTCACCATAGGCGTGACGCCCAGCCGCGTCAGCGACTCAGCCGCCTTGCGTGAAAGCCTCGGGTCATAACTGATCAAGACCCGGTCGGCGGCCTCGATCAGCAGGATTTCCGCCTCCCTCGGGTCGACGGAGCGGAACTCGTGCCGCAAGGTGTCCCGGGCAATCTCAGCGATCTGGCCCGCCAGTTCCACGCCAGTTGGGCCGCCACCGACCACTGCGAAAGTCAGCCATGCCTTACGGCGGTCGGGAGAGGTCTCGACCTCCGCGGCCTCGAAAGCCGTCAGGATCCGCCGGCGGATCTCCCAGGCGTCCTCTACAGTCTTCAGGCCGGGTGCGTGCGGCGCCCACGCCGCGTGGCCGAAGTAAGAAGGCGCCGCACCGGCGGCAACGATCAGCGAGTCGTAGGCGAGCTCGGCTAGGCCTGTCCCGCTTCCCTGACCGCGCAGCACGATGCGCTTGCCCGGCAGGTCGATCGCCGCCACGTCCGCCAGCACGACGCGCGCGTTGTCCTGGCGGGCCAGGATCCGCCGTAGCGGGTAGGCGATCTCGCCCGGCGACAGCGCTCCGGTAGCAACCTGGTACAGCAGTGGCTGGAACAGATGGAAGTTCCGCCGGTCCACCAGCGTTACGTCCGCGTCGACTCCGCGCAGGCCTCGGCCCGCCTGCAAGCCGGCAAAGCCGCCGCCGACAACTACGACGCGATGGCAGCCTCCCGGCCCCTTCCCTGATGCCTGGCGACGGCCGAAGCCGTTCTCCTGGCTGCGGACGTACATTCTGCTGCATGATCGCTCGGCGTGGCCCCAGTCCGGCACGTCATGCTGCTCGCCGGCCGGTCCCTGGCGCCACCGGACGTCGGGCTGCTGGACCTCTGCTGCTGAGCTGGCCCTAGTGCGGGCATTTACCTGACGCATCGATTGTCCCTCCCATCGCGGCTATCACAGGATTGGACCCCGAAACCGCCAGATCGATTGGCCCGCCGAACCGGCCATCCGAAAGCGCGGACCAAGCTGGCCGGACCGCGGAGCCAACCCTGTGACTGTTCGCGAGGCGCACGGCGCCGACCAGCCTGATCATCACCCCGGAGCCACCGCCGCGGCCCGACACCGATCTCAGACCCTCAGCCGGCCGCAGGCTACATGGAGCCCCAGTAGGATTGCTGGTCGGCACGTCTACTCGATTCCGTGACAGGAAACTGCGAAGCCCTGGTGGAGCGGGGCTTGCGGGGGCGCCTGACGGCGTGAGCGTGATCAGCTTTGACGACGTTCCGGTGGCGTCCTGGGCGAGGCCGGTCCTGACCACGATCCGCCAGCCGCTTGGCCACAATGGCGGCGGCCGCGTTCCGGATGCTGAGCGGCGACATGCCCGCGGTAGCGCAGGAGCCCATCACATCGGGCTGGCGTCCTCCCCCGGTGATCCGCGATAGCACAGCGGCGCTGATCGCGCCGCTTCGCAGACCAGCCGCGCTCGTCACACTCGAGCCATCTGTCACCTCCCTGCAGGAAGCCACGCCTATCGTCTGCGACCACGAAACGCTTCAGCTGCGCCGCGCGGTCAGACATCAGCCGCAGGTGGGCGTCCAACAGCGGCGGCGCGTCCGGGTAAGGCACCAAGCCCAGACAGTCATCCGCGGAACTCAGGTGCCGTGGACTTTCCGCATACCACGACGGCCTGTCCGAAGCCGCAAGGCGAATGCCGCGGCAGACAACAGGAAAAGGCCGCCGGTCACGGCGAGCCAGTGCCACCGCCAGCCAGAGGCTGCGCGTGGTCATAGAGTAAGCCCGCCCCGCCCGGACATGTGCCCGTCATCGGCTCGCCGAAAGGTTGATGGACCGGACCGTGGCGGTGTCGCAGGTGACGTGGGTTTACTGGGCCGACCACAATCATGACGGCGGCCTGCGAACTTCTGTCCCGTCAGTTCCTCAGCCAGGCTGCGGCCAGAACCCCCGGCCGGCAAGACCGCGTGACGTCCGTTCCTAGGTCGGGTATTGCCGTGACTACCTCCTTGGCCAGAGGTCGCCAGACGGGCCTGCACAAGCGTGCGGCGACAGCGCCTGGTTACTCTGGCCCGCTTGGCCGCCTCCGACCGCTTACATGTCAGCCACCAGCGCCCGGCTGTGGTTGCCGTCTGGTGCGCCGAGCCGAACCACTGGCTCGCCACCAGGAGCCTGCGGCGGCTTGTTACTTCACTGCCACAAGTTCGGCCATGCGAATGTTCGGCTGGCCGGCGAGAAGGTCGAGCGCGACCTGGCCTAGGGCCTGGGGAATCTGCCCGGCCAGATGCGCGTCGCGGGCGTCCTCGGTCTCGAAGGTGTCGAAGATGCCGTAGCTGGTGTCGCTGATCTTGAACGCGTACCAGGTCACGGTGCCTTCCTCGGCGAGCGCGAGCGCCCGGCCCGCTTCGAGGAATGCGGCTAGCTCGTCACCCTTGCCGGGCTTGGCGTCGAGCAGCACGAGGATTCCCAGTCGTACCGTCATCTGCGTGGTCCTGTTCTCTCGGTCTAGTGCCGTTTCCCGGTCTAGCTGTTGTGCCAGTCAGGCGGTGGCAGCTGGGTCTGCGTCCCGGCGAAAGGCACTCACCGCCATATCCCCGGCTGAGCCGCATTCGTGGCGTGCAGCCCGGTGACGCAGTCTGTGATCGTCCGGCCATTCGTCATTGCAGCTCCGGCAACGTTTCCAGTGGCCCGTGCGCTGCCCGCCACATGGTCAGCGTCACGGAAACGCCGGATCTTACTAGGGAGCTGCGGCCATCAGAGCAGGATGGCCAGCGTGACGCGTGCAGGACAGCCCGATTACCCCGCGCGGGCGAGCCGCCGGCTCCTGAGGATGCGCGCCGCTGGATTCGTGAACGCCGAGCCCGTGCCAGATCGGCACCGCTTTTGCCGACTTCTACTGCAAACACCCTCTGATGCCGACCTCGACGTAACTCAGCATTGTCGGGTCGCCGAATCGCTTGGTCACACCCCCAAGCTGCCCACCGCTGCGAGCAGCCCGTCGAAGTCGTCGCCGCATGGCCCGCAGGCGCGCAGGTGGGCCGTGACTCCGGGGTAGCGCTGCGCTGCCCGCGCCGGGCCATATCCGGCTACCAGGTCCACATAGACGTGCAGCAATTCCATTGCCTCGGCGCATCCCACGTCACGCGGGTCAGTCGACAGGAAGCGCCCCAGCGCTGGCCATCGGTTCATGAACGCCTCGCAGTGTCATCATCCAAGTACCCGTTAGCGGCAAGAACTGCACGCAACTTACGCCTGGCATCGAACATCGTCTTGTAGATCGCGTTGCGGGTAGAGCCGAGCTCAGCCGCGATGGCGTCCAGCGGCACGCCGTTCAGCACGAGCGCCACGAAGACCAGCCGCTGCCGCTGCGTCAGTTCCTCTTCCACTGCGCGGCGCACCGCCTCCGCCAGTTCCCGCCACTCTGCCTGCCGGGCGGGTTCCAGCCCGAACCGGTCCGGCAGCCTCTCCCAGTCCTCGGCGGCCATCGCCGCGCCTGGATGACGCCAGTAATGCCGCCCGACTTTCGCCGATACCTCGAAGATGACGAACTTGTAAGCCCAGGTCGTGAACCTACTCTCGCCCCGGAACTGCCCGAGCTTGGCGATGATGGCCATCAGCGCGTCAGCCGCGGCCTGATGGGCCAGATCGTCCATCTCCGGGCCTGCGACGCGCAGCTGCCCGCTGCGTCGGCGAGTCTCGCTCCGGGCGATCCGCACCAGCAGCTCATGCAGCCGGGCCAGCGCCGCCTCCTGCTCCGCGCCACCGGCAGTCAGCCCCGCGACCCACTCAGCCGACTCAGAATCGATCCGGTCCTGGGCGCAGGCCGTTCCCCCGGCCGCCGGGTCAGCTGACACCATGCGGCTCATCTTATGAAGTCACGCTCGGCTACTAACAACTCTGGGCGTTGGCGGGCACCAGGACCGACTTCTCATTGGCAGGAGAATCTCCTTCGGCATCGGCGGCACGCGTCTGCTGCTCGCTCGGCGCGAGACAGTCAGACCGCCGCACTGGCGCTCACATCCGGCACCGACCTGACCCGAAGCGCGAGCTTTAGCGGGCTGCACGGCTTGGTGACTTAACACCGGCCCCGTTCACAAGGCGACGACACGATCGGTCTCCTCAACCAGAGCGGCGAGCATTGCGACCGGGATGGGCCGGCGTGCGCAAAGCTGCCTGCAGACCTCGAGGCCGTCAATGGCGGGCGGCATCAGGATGGCCGGGCCGGTGGCTGTCGGGCGATTCGGTGCGGCGCTTTCGAGCCGCCCCGGCGCGTTCCACCTGATGGCCGCCACGGACCAGGTACTGGCCGACCATCTCGGCGTGCTCGGCAGCGCGTCACGGTGGCCGGAAGGGCAAGCCCCCCGGTCGCCCCGCAGCCGACCCCACGCCTATTGCCATAGCAGCGGCGGCCCGGCCGGCCACTTATTACAGATGTGTGACACCGCAGGCAGAGGAGGTAAGCATGCGTCCGCGGCACGGCGCCCATACGGGTGGTTCGCAGAATCGCTGCGGACTCAGCCTGACCAAAGGAGAAGGACATGCGGAAACGCATCAGCCTCGCCGTCTGCGGCGGGGTGGCGGCGGCAACCATTCGGCGTGTTTGGCGCGGCGGCCTCGGCCAGCGCCAGCACGGCATCTCCGGTAACCGGCTACACCTATATCGACGGCAACACCGCGACCGCCAACACCATCGCCGCCTTCGCCCGGCACGCTGACGGGTCGCTCACCGCGCTCGCCGGCTCGCCGTTCGCCGCCGGGGGCGCGGGCCTGGGCACGGGCCTGGCCTCCCAGGGCGCGATCCAGGTGACCCAGGACGGCCGGTACCTGCTGGCCGTCGACGCCGGCAGCAACCAGATCTCCGTGCTGCGGATCACCGCCGGGGGGGTGCCGGTCTTGGTCGGGCAGCCCGTAGCCTCGGGCGGGATCAAGCCGGTCAGCGTCGCGGTCTCCCCGTTCGGCCTGGTCTACGTCGCCAATCAGGGCAACGGTGGCAGCGGCTACTCCGGCTTCCGCCTGCACTTCGACGGCAGCCTCACCGCGATCCCCGGCTCGACAGTCACCGTCCCGGACGGCTCCGGCCTCGGCGACGTGTTCTTCAACGCCTTCGGCAACCACCTCATCGGCACCCGCACCGGCACCTCGCAGATCGACAGCTTCGTCGTCCTGCCCGGCGGTCGCCTGCTGGCCGCCCAGGGCTCCCCCTACACCGGGCAGGGCCTGGGCCAGCTCGGCGCCGAGTTCTCGCCCGCCAACCCTTCGCAGCTGTTCGTCAGCAACGCCCACAACGGTGCCCTTCTCGGTACCGTGTCCGCCTACCGCGACAGCTTCCTTGGCCAGCTCACCCCGATCGGGTCCTCGCCCTACGCCGACGGACAGACCGCGCCGTGCTGGGTAGAGATCAGCCACGACGGCAAGTACCTGTTCACCGTCAACACCGGCTCCGGCACGATCTCCAGCTACTCCATCAACCCCGACGGCTCACTGACCCTGATCGGCAGCACAGCCATCAGCGGCGGCGGAGCTGACATCGACGCCCGGCTATCCCCCGACGGCAACTACCTGCTCGTCGACGGCTCCGGCATGCACTTCGTATCCGTCTTCGCCGTCAGTCGCGGGAACCTCACGGAGGTGCCCAGCTCACCGACACCGCTGCCCGCCGGCGCCTCATCCTCAGGCATTGTGAACACCTAGGATCAGCCGCCGGAGTCCAGTCAGCGATTCCCGGGCCTGCCCAACCGGGCGGGCCCGGGCTTCCCCGTCTATGCCCGCACTCAACAACAGCGTCCTCCCCACCGTGGCAGTCCCGGACATGCGTGTACCGTGCCACAGGCCAAGCCGATGAACTAAGACGTACTTGCCGCGTTCCTGGCCAGCGCCCCGCCGCTCGCTCGGGCCGAGCCGCACACAACGGCGTAGTTCGCTATCAAGATCGGCGCCCCTGACCCCGGGCCTTCGATGTCTCCCCGCAGATGCCGGCCGACTCCGCTGCCGAGTTTGGTATGTCAGCGCCGGTCGGCCGCGACGCTGCTCGGCGCATCCGGCGACACAACCCCGTTCCCGTCGAACGATGTGTTTGTAAGACCGCGGTCGCATCGTCTGCGCGCCCGATAGCCCGGCCCAGGCGCTTTGTCGCGGTGACCGACCCGGTCTCGAGGCGACGCTCGGGACCGCGCTCTTTCCCGGAGCAGTGACTGCCGCCGTGCCAGTCCTCCTGGAAGCCTGGGGCAACCGGCCTCCTTTGTAATTCTGCCGCTCCTCTCCTCTGCGGCGGGCCGGGTCTGGTGGCTGATCCGCGGGTTGCCGATCACCGCGAACCTTTGCATAGCTGGAGGTGCGCCCGATGGCGCGGCGTTGGCGCACTCGATCACCAGGTCGATGCACTGGCGCGGCACCGGTTGACCGTTGAAGAACCTTACGCTGCGGGGGCTGTCCAGGAAGTCGCGGAGACTCCCGGCCGCGGCGGATCATCTCGGCTTCGGGGTACCGAGCGGGTCAATGGGCATGTAGGGGTACCGATGCTGGCGTCCGGCGCAACGGCCATGACTGGCTCCCGGCTGGCTGGATCGAACGGCTGACATGAGGTGAACGCCCCGGCCTTGACTGCCCCACGCAGCCCGAGCCGCACCAGCTGATGCCAGAAATGTCATCCGATCAGGCCATTGTCGACGAGTGACAGCCGCCTGCGGCGTCGGCGTGGCTCGCGCCGGGCGATCCGCACCAACAGCTGCCGCGGCCGCAACAGCGCCGCCTGTACTGCCCACCGCCTGCAGTGATGAGTACTTGGCGGTCGCGGCCGCGGCCTGCTGCAGAAGATACGGCCTGGGCATAAACTCTTCCCCAGCATTGACCGGCCTTGGGGCGGCGTACGGTCTCCTGGCCGCTTCTCCGAAGCTTTCAGGTTTATGCCTGCTGGCCGGTGGCGATGCCTGGATCAGGCGCGCGGGGACCCGTTTCCAGTAATCACTGGGCCGAGCTATCGGCTGACCACCGTAGACCTGAGTTTCTCCGGCGAAGATCCAGATGGCAGGTAGCGCTCGCTTCCACTTCCTCCTCGCCCGGTCGGCAAGCCGACCGCGCCGAGGCGCGGCGGCGAAGGAGAACAATCATGAGTTCGGTTCCGATCGGAGACCACTCTCTGTTGTCCAATTGCCAATCTGCCGCCCTATTGAGCCGAGAGGGGTCGGTCGAGTGGCTGTGTTTCCCGAGGTTCGACAGCCCGTCGGTGTTCGGGCGGCTGCTTGACGACCGCGCGGGACACTGGTCGGTTCATCCAGTCGGTGAGTTCCGGGCTACCCGTCGCTATCTCGACGACACGATGGTGCTGGAGACCACGTTCACCACCGCTACTGGCTCGGTCAAGGTCGTCGACGCGCTGGCGATGGGTGGCGGCCAGCGAGGCCACCACCTCGGGGCGGAGGCGCCCAGCCTGCTGATACGCCAGGTGAAGGGCGAGACGGGGCGGGTGGAGTTGGAGACGGAATATGTGCCCCGGACCGAGTACGGCTTGATCTGGCCGCTGCTGACGCACGTAGGTGGCGGCATCGAGGGCCGCGGCGGGGCCGATATCACGGTCCTTACCTCGCCCATAGATCTCGAGATAGGCGCCGGCGTCGGCTCCGGACGGTTCGGCGTCCGGGCCGGCCAGAGCTTGGTATTCGCATTGCAACATGGCAAGCTCGGCGAGCCCTCGCCGCGGGTGTGGCGCCAACGCGAGCTGGCCCGGCCGGCTGCGGGATACCATAGCCGCCTGGCGGTCCTGGTCTGAGATGCACCAGCGCTACCAGGGCCGGTGGCCTGAGCTAGTCCACATCAGCGGCCGGGTTCTGCGGGCCCTTACGTTCTACCCGACTGGTGCCGTGGTCGCGGCGCCGACCACGTCCCTGCCGGAGGCCAGCGGCGGCAGCCGCAACTGGGACTACCGATTCTCCTGGGTCCGTGACTCCTGCCTCGCAATGGACGCCATGTGGGTGGCTGCCTGTCCCGAGGAGGCAGAGAAGTTTTTCCGCTACCTGTCCACTGCTGCGGCGACCTCGCTAGTCCGCGGTGCCGACCTGCAGATCATGTTCGGAGTCCGCGGCAACCGCGACCTGAGCGAGCGGGAGCTGCCCCACCTCGTCGGCTGGCGAGGCAGCTCGCCGGTGCGAGTCGGCAACGGGGCCTGGACCCAGCGCCAGATCGATATCTACGGCGAGCTGCTGTCAGCCCTTTACCGGCTGCGTGACCAGATCAGCGAGCTCAAGCCCGGGACCCGGGACTTTCTCGTGGCAGTGGCCGACACCGCCGCGCGCTGCTGGACCGACAAGGACCAGGGCATCTGGGAGATCCGCGGGCCCGAGCAGGACTTCCTGCACTCCAAGGTCATGTGCTGGGTCGCGCTGGACCGGGCCGTCAAGCTCGCGGGGATGCTCGGCGCGCACGACAAGGTGGAGTCCTGGAAGCAGACCAAGGATCAGATCCATGCGACCGTGCTGCGCGAGGGCTGGAGTGAAAAGGCGGGCGCATTCACGCAGTTCTTCGGCTCCGACAACCTTGATGCCTCCGCCCTGATGATGCCGCTCGTCGGGTTCTTGCCCGCCACCGATCCCCGCATGCTCGCCACAATCGAGGCCATCGCAGAGCATCTCACCCACGAGCGGGGCCTCGTCTACCGCTACGACACCCGCGGCGGCGGTGGCGAAGGCCAGGAGGGTGCCTTTCTGCTCTGCACGTTCTGGCTGGCGCACGCGTTGGCCCTGGCCGGCGAACCGGAGTGGGCACGGCAAGTCTTCGAAGCGCGCCATCTTCTATCTCAACGACCTCGGTTTGCTGGCCGAACAGGTTGACCCAGACACCGGCCAACTGCTCGGCAACTTTCCGCAGGCCTTCAGCCATATCGGTCTGGTCAACGCCGCATCAGCTATCTCCGAAGCCGAATCGGCAGACGCCGCGGCCAGCCGGCCCCGCAGCCGCAGGCCGGTGATTGGCGATGTCATGCGGTCGCGCTGGGCGCGTAGTCGCGCAGGTAGCGCATCAGGCCGGTGACGGCGTCGGAGACTAGCTGGCCGATCGCCCCGCTGGGGTAGCGGCAGCGAGCGGAGAAAGCTCGGGCTCACAGGCCGTGCAGCCGCTCCCCTGCGCGGACCGGTACGTTGATGAGGTTGTCTGTCGGAGCGAGCGGGCAGACCCAGCGGTCGTCGTACCTGCAGGACGGGTGGTACAGGAAGTTCAGGTCGATGACCAGGGCATTGCCCGCCACGCCGAGGTCGGCGCCCTTGGCCGTGTCGAGCAAGTAGCGGCCGCCGCCATAGCTGGCAGCCCCGGCCGTCGCGTCCCGGATTGGCATGAACAGGCCGCCGCCGTACTGGCCTAGCCACCACAGGGCCAGGCGGCGGCCGACCGGTGCCGGGAGCATCACCCAGCCTGCCTGTTCGAGGCAGGTGACGCCATCCGCGCCGGTGTCGATCTGCAGCCGCTGCGGACGCTCGACTGGCTCGACGGGCAGCTCCCACCGAAGGTCGCCGCGATAGGGCCAGTAAGGTATCCCAGATTTCCGCATCGGATCCGCCGCCGCCAGCGGACTTTGCGGGTGCGAGGACATCAGCCGGTCCCGCCCGGCCCGCCACAGCGCGTGGGCAGCAGCAGGGTCTGGCTGTTCCCTGACGCGTGCGTACAGCGCGGCGGTCGCTCGCCGCCAGTCGGCCAGTTCCAGCGCTGTTGCCGGGTTCACGACACGGCCGGGGCGCTGCTCACGTCCCAGATCGCCCCGGTATCGTCCCCGCTCAGGTGCGCGATCAGCGCTGCGGCGGACTCCTGCGCCGTGATTAGGGTGCCCTGCGCGAAGTTCTGCTTAAACCATTCGTGCGCAGCGGCTCCGATGCGCTCGGGGTCCTGCCGCCGGATCCAGGCCTGCATCGCAGTGTCCACACCGCCGGGACGGTAAGCGTTAACAGTCACGCCAGTGCCGGCCAGTTCCGCGGCCAGGTTGACCGAGTGTGCCTCAAGCGCCGCCTTGGTCGCCGCGTACGTATTGAACCGCACCATGGAATCTGGCCGCGCGGCGATCGCGCTCGAGACGTTGACGATGCGTCCCCAGCCGGCATCCAGCATGCCAGGCAAGACAGCGGCAGTCAGCGCAACAACCGCAACGACGTTCACCTCAAAAGCCCCGCGCACCTCCGACAGCGAGACAGCAGCGGTCGGGCCGAGCGGCTCCACAGTGGCAGCGTTGTTAACCAGGATGTCCACCCGGGCTGTTTCCAGCGCCGCCGCCGCGGCTTGACCGCGCTGCTCCTCATCGCCCAGGTCAGCGGAAATGACCCGGACCCGGTCAGCTCGAGCCCCCCGGACGGCCAGCATCGCCCGTGTTTGAGCCAGCTCATCACCAGAACGGGCGATTAGGACCAGGCTCGCGCCCGCGTCGCCCAGCCCGAGCGCGACGGCACGGCCAATTCCACGCCCCGCGCCAGTGACCAGCGCTGTCTTACCACTGAAACCAGCTGCCACCACGGTCTCCCTCATCACTCACAAAACGCCAACGCCGCGCAGCGGCCACTACCTCTGCTAAGCACCTGGGGGAGCTGCTGCGCTCGGTTCAGATCGGCGGGCTCGGTCTCGCAGGATCCTTGCGTCTATTGGCGGCCGTCCCGAGCAGGGTCTTACCTCCTAGTCGCGCAAAAAGCCGAGGAACCCGAGCGCATGCCAACCCCAGGCGGAGTGAACGTCGGCAAGCTCGATTGCGCGCTCCGTTGCCGGGCCCAGGCCGCCTGTTCCCGCGTTCTCGGCCTCGCACACCGGCCTGGCGCGGAACGCCGCCGTGGACTCGCCGACTGGCCGTTTCCCTGCTCGACGGCGCGACGATCTGTATTGCGCGCGGTTGTGGCACGTCCCTGGTTTCCGCTGGTGCCGTCATAGAAGCAAGCGGGTCACTCCTGCTTCTTCCATCCCGATCGTCATCCGATCAATTGGGTGCACGCCGAGCCGCAATGCATCCGCGGCCGTCTGGAACCGCCGGGCAGCCCCCTCTCGTGCGCATCTCGATCGTCGTTGGTCCTCACTGCTAGTGGGTCCCGCGAAACGGGCGGGCGTTACAACCCGGCGGCGTTTCTGGACAGTGCGAGACGGCGGGAACCACCGGTCGCCCGCCTCGGCGGCCTCCGGGTAAGAGCGAGGGACCGGGCGACGCTAACTACGTATGAGAGCGCGCAGTACAGCAGTCACCAGTGGCAGCGCACAGGTTGCCACCCGCAGCGCCAGTCCCGGCAACCGATGGGTAGTTCTGACGCTGCTCGGGATCGCGCAGCTGATGATCGTGCTGGACGTGACGATCGTGAATATTGCCCTGCCGTCCGCCCAGCAGGCGCTGCGCTTCTCCACCGACGACCGGCAGTGGATCATAACGGCCTACGCGCTTAGCTTCGGGAGCCTGCTGCTTCTCGGCGGCAAGCTCGGCGATCTGTTCGGGCGCAAGTTGACGTTCATCGCCGGGCTGCTCGGCTTCGCCATCGCGTCCGCGCTCGGTGGGCTCGCACCATCCTTCGCCGCACTGGTCGCAGCCCGCGCGCTGCAGGGATCATTCGGAGCCCTCCTGGCCCCGTCCGCACTTTCCCTGCTGACCATCACCTTCCACAACTCACCCGACCGGCCCAAAGCGTTCGGCATCTTCAGCGCCATCGCCGCCAGCGGAACCTCAGTAGGGCTGCTGCTCGGCGGCGTCCTGACCCAGACCCTGTCTTGGCGCTGGTGCCTGTACGTCAACTTGCTGTTTTCCATTCCCGCGGCCATCGCGGCAGCGCGCGTCCTGGGCAGCGGCGGAGCGATGCACCCACGCCCCCGGATCGACTTTGCCGGGGTCGCCGCCGCCTCCGCCGGGTTGTTCTTCCTGGTCTACGGCTTCTCCAACGCCGAGACCCACGCCTGGTCAGCCGGACTGACCATCGCCGCCTTCACCGCGAGCGCCGTGCTGCTGGCATCATTCGTGACGATTGAGCACCGCGTCCGGCAGCCGCTGCTGCCGCTGCACATCGTGGCCGACCGCTCCCGCGGCGGCGCCTACGCATCCATGGCGATCGTGGGCGCTGCGCTATTCTCGGTGTTCCTGTTCATGACCTTCTACATGCAGCAGACGCTGCACTTCTCGCCGGTCAGAACCGGCCTGGGATTCCTGCCCCTCACCGCTTCAGTCCTCATTGTCGCGCCTCTGGTCCAGACCAAGATCCTGCCCCGCGTGGGCCCCAGGGCCGTCATCGTGGCCGGCATGGCCCTCGGCCTCATCGCGATGATCGTCTTCACCCGGCTGACGCCCGGCGGCAGCTACGTCGCCCAGGTGCTGCCCGGGCTCATCCCGGCAGGCGCCGGAGCGGCCTGTGTCTTCTCCGCCTCGTTCGCCACCGGCACCCTCGGTGTCCAGCCCAGCGACGCGGGCGTCGCTGCCGCCGTCGTCAACACCGCCCAGCAGGTGGGCGGTTCGATCGGTACGGCGCTGCTCAGCACCATCTTCGCCAGCGCGCTCGCCACCGCTCTCACCAGGCCGTCACGCGGGCCTGCTGCAGCTGCCGACGCCACCGTGCACGCATACACCGTCGGCTTTACGGCCGGAGCAGTGATCTTCGCCGCCGGCCTACTGCTCGCCCTGGTCCTGCTTCCATCGAGGCGGGCCATGCCAGCAAGGGCAACTGCCTCGAGCACAAACCCTCGCAGCGCAATCACCCAGAAGAGGCGAAGCACAGGGGACGGCTGAGACTCTGCTGCAGCTGCATCGGCAGACGCCCCGATCGGCGTTGGCGCGAGCCACATGTCCGCCGCCACGAACGGTGGCCCGCCTCATGGAGCTCGGCGACGGGAATCCGCGAGTCACGGCCGGCGCCCACGTCGGCGGATCTCCCGCACGCCGCATTGCCAGTTCTAAACTCCTCAGCAGCTGTCCTCACCTAATGTCAGGCGGCGCGGCATCCACACGGTGGTAGCAGCGCCCCTGGGCGCCGTCTTACCCCCACCGGTAGCTCGCCACGAAGAGGACCGTCGCCGGACGGCGTACAGCTGTCGGCGACAACAGCACAAGGTTAAAGGCGTAGGGCGCGGCGTGCCTGGATGACCCCTTGAAGTGTTGCCCGAACGTGCCGCCAGACCGGCTTGTCTCCCCGTGGCCGGATCGAGGACCTTGACGGTCATCGCTGGCCGTGGCTCCTCCCAGCAGACGAATTGACGGCCAGTCCAAGTAAGAACGCCGAACCGGGGCGCGCTAACTGCGAGAAGACCTGGTGTTAAACGAGCACTCATCCTGGCACCAGGCGAGGCCGTGAAGGAGAACCGTCATGCCGCTGCTCAGCCCTGGAACCCCGTTTCCTGCCCTAACGCTGACCCTGCCGGGCGGTGCGCCACTGGCCGTCCCGGACGCTTTCGCCGGCGAGGTAGGTGTCGTGCTGTTCTTCCGCGGAGCATGGTGTCCGTATTGCAACGCGCAGCTGCGGGCGTTTCAGCGGGCCAGCGAAAGCCTGGCCGAGGCCGGCGCGGGGGTCGTGGCACTGTCGGTCGACGATGAGGCCGCCACGACCGAGCTGATCGCCAAGCACGGGCTGACCTTCCCGGTCGGACACAGCGCCGACGCACGCGCCATCGCGGATATGACCGGTGCGTTTGTCAACCCTGATCCGGTCTACCTGCAGTCCACCGGGTTCGTCCTGGACCCAGCCGGCAACGTCGTGGTCAGCGTCTATTCCAGCGGCGCCATCGGCCGGCTCGTCCCCGAGGACGTCATCGGCCTAGTCCGCTACCTGCGCCAGCACTCCCAGGCCTGATCGTGGAAACCGCGGCCGCGGCACCCGACGCCGACATCAGCTTCTACTTCGACCCGGTGTGCCCATTCGCCTGGATAACCAGCAAGTGGGTGCGCGCCGTCGCCGCCCACCGCCACTATGCCGTGGACTGGCGGTTCATCTCGCTGCGTCTGATTAACGCCGACCTCGACTACGACAGCCAGTTCCCGCCCGGCTATGAGGACGGGCACACCTCCGGCCTGCGGCTGCTGCGCGTCGCCGCCCGGGCTAGGGCAGAGCACGGCCCCGAAGTAGTGGGCCCGCTCTACGAGGCATTCAGCAGCGAGATCTTCGACTCTCCCAGGGCTGCGCAGCTCACCCCCCAGGTGCGGGGCAGCCGCGAGTTCGCCGAACCCCTGCTAACACGGGCGGGCCTGCCGGCCGAACTCGCCGACGCCCTCGACGACGCCAGCTGGGACGCCGGGCTGCTAGCCGAGACCGACCACGCCCTATCGCTGACCGGCCGAGACGTCGGCACCCCCATCATCCAGTTCCAGCCCCCGGAGGGCGTCGCGTTCTTCGGACCGGTCATCAGCCGGCTGCCCGCAAGCGAGGAGGCCGGCAGGCTATGGGACCACGTGGTTGGCCTGGCCGCATTCCCTGGCTTCGCGGAACTCAAGCGGAGCCTGCGCGAGCGCCCTCAGCTGCGCAGTTTCGGCGTCGACCCCGGACAGGCCGGAATCCAGGAGGACTGGCACGCAGGCAGCAGACGCTCCTCCACCTGATTGACGTCACCAAATGCGGCTAGCCCGGCCACGACATCGATCGCCCCTACTCCTGAAAGACGCACCGACATCGTGTCCTGGGTCGGATCGGTGGTCGGCTAGCTCTAGCCACCCTGAGCGGCTGGGCGTACCTGCTGCCTCCTGACGCCGTCGTCGTGGTCGATGGTGGGATAGACATGCTGCCAGAAGCTGCGAGGGCGTGGGCACACCCAAGACGACATAGCGGACCACCCCTTCGTGGGCCAGCCTGGAAGCCGGTCCAGCGCGCGTTCGCCTGCATCTCGTCGTGGAAGAACAGGACCTCGCGTGAGCGACGATGTGCGCTGACGCGGATGCCGCTGTTGCTGACGTTGCAAGCGCCCGGAGCCCGGCGCTTACCCGGGCGACCCCGGCGGCGGAGCAGCCCGCGACGTTCGAGATCTTGCGACCGCGAGTGAGTCGCTGAGTGTCGTGCCGGCAAGCTCGCAGGTCCTGTATCGCCATCCGCTTTCCGCACTCAGACGACCGGCCGCATCATGGCAAACCCCTGTCCACCGCCACCCGGTACCCCAGCCCCGCCCTATCAGCCAGCAGGAAGAAGAGGGCATCTCGAGCAGCGACAGCGGTTCAGCGGGCTAGCACGGAGATCATGGCTCCCGCGCAGCGGGCAGGGTCTCAGAACCCATGGCAGGGATTGGATCGGGAACCACAGGAACCAGCCGACTGCCGGAGCGGTCCTTCACGAGCTCGGCGTCCCTCACTCCAGATCACCTGGTCAAGCCGCCAGCGGCAGGTCAGCGTCCAGGGCCGTGCCAGCGCCAGCCGGGCTCGTGATGACGATACTCCCGCCAATTGCCTCGACGCGATCCTTCAGACCCATCAGCCCCGAGCCCAGATCAGAGTCGGCACCACCGACACCGTCGTCGGCTACATGCAGGTGCAGAATGTGACCGGCCAGCTCAGCGCCAACGTGGACCACCGACGCGCTGGAGTGCTTTGCCGCGTTGGCGAGCGCTTCGCAGGTCACGTAATAAGCGGCGATCTCGACCGGTTCGGGCAGCCGCCCGACGGCCTCGACACTGAGTTCGACCGGGATGGCGCTGCGACGTGCCAGGGTCGTCAGCGCCGGGACAAGACCGCCTTCAGACAGGACCGTCGGGTGGATACCGCGCGCGAGCTCGCGCAAGTCGTCCAGCACGCCGGTCAGACCGTCGGCGACGCTGGCCAGCTTGCTGCCGAGATGACCGGACGCGGGCGCGACTTCATCCTGCGCTGCCCGTACCGCCAGAGTGAGGGATACCAGCCGCTGCTGGGCGCCATCGTGCAGGTCCCGTTCAATCTGGCGGCGGGCTTGGTCACCGGCGGCCAGCACACGTGCTCGCGAGGCCGTCAGCTCGGTCAGGCTCTCCACATTGGAGGCCGCCGCTCCCAGCAAGTCCGCGAACGAATCTATGCACCTGCGGGGGCATGCTTTCGGCGCCGATCTCATAGTCGTTCCGGCCAGCAGCAGGCCCCACGCGCGCTCCCGGACCTTGATCGGCAGCGCGGCGGCCGACCGGATGCCACAGTCGCGGGCGTCTTCCGCCAGCGGCCCGCACGTACTGGCAATGGCCTCCATCCGGGCCCAGCGGCCGGCTTCCGACGCCACCCTGGCGACGCCACGGGACAGCCTCCATCGGCCCCGAGCGGGGAGCAGACACGGTGCTCGGTGCCACGACGCGACCCCGACCAGCTTGCCGGACTCATACCGCCCCAGGCAGACATAATCTGCTCGCACGAGCCGCCCCGCCTCCTCGACAGCCGCCGCGAACAGCTCCTGCTCCGGTACCGAGTGCGCGACCAGTACCGCAACTCGCTGGAAAGCGGCCTCCTCGGCCGCGAGATGGGCCAACTTGCCCGTCAGCTTCGAGACTGCTAGCCCGGCTACCGCGAAGCCAGCGAGCCCGACAACGCCGGGCAGTACGCCGGCATGCATGTGCATGAAAGCAGGCGCGAAGAATAGCGCCTGCCCGACGGCAGTGAGGAACAGGG
The DNA here is from genome assembly GCA_963815575.1 of uncultured Actinomycetota bacterium. GTDB lineage: Bacteria > Actinomycetota > Actinomycetes > Streptosporangiales > Streptosporangiaceae > JAJYUU01. The sequence goes on from CAWFHE010000003.1 coordinate 226,536, forward strand.
CCGTTACCGCCGGCCGCATGCCTCCGGCGACCGCGATCGTTACAACGAGTACTAGAGCGGAAAACTGGAACCCGGTCCGGAACAACGCTGAGTGCAGCGGCAGCGCCGCCAGCGTCAAAGACACCGGCCCGGCAACTGCCAGGACCCACGCCGCCGTCCGGACCGCGGGCCCCCACTTCAGCTGCGGCCTAGTCAGGCCGTACAGCAAACTCACGACATCGAAGCTACCACCCCTGATGACCAGGAGTGACGACTAAGACACGAGGAGTGCGGACCGGGGGGGTTCGTGGCGATGCTGAGATGCGAGATTGTTATACGAACATCGCGGGGACGATCGCACGTAATGAAACAAGTGAATTGACACGCCGCGATTTCACCAGTTTGTCGGCTAGCTGGTCAGTTTTACGGCTGCTGTTGACAGCTGCCGGGTCTGTGCCCGCAAGTCACACTCTCGGGGCACCGTGAAGAACACCCCAGCGAGAGCGACCAGGACCGACAATCCGCGTGCGGCAGCCAGCGCCGACGTACGCGAATCTTCCGCGTCGCGCATTGCCATCCCTGCACTCCTCAGCAGGCGCCTCGACGAGCGTCACGGGACGCAGCCCCGTCGGGCGAGGGCTTCAGCGACCGGCTGGGGCCGCCGTGGCGGCATCGCAGCGTTCGGCCGCAGCGGCCGACCCGCCCGACCAGTGACTTTGACTTCTCGTCGGGGTAAGAAACGCACGCCAGGCGAAGCTAAGCAGGTGCGGCGGGTCGCACCCCCCAGCCATCAGCCACCGATGGAAGGAGCTGGAATGACGAGCCCACGGACAATCGCCGACCGGGTCGCCGAGATGCACTCCGCGGCGGCGGCCACGCCGTCAGATGCGCCGGCTACAGCCTTCCGGCGGGAACAGGCCACGCTGGCAGCGAGGGGACTGCCGCCGGGCATCGCCGCCGTCGGCACCGTCGTGCCCGACACCGACCTGCTCGACCCGTACGGCGCGAGGACCACGCTGTACGCCGCGACCAGCGGTGGCACGTCAGTCGTACTGTTCTACCGGGGAGCCTGGTGCCCGTACTGCAACGTCGCCCTGGCGACCTACCGGGCGCACCTGCTCCCGCAGCTGAGCGAACGTGACGTCCGGCTGATCGCCGTCAGCCCTCAGAAGCCAGACGGCTCGCTGACCATGCAGCAAAAGCACGATCTCGATTTCGCCGTGGTCTCCGACCCCGGCAATGTCGTCGCCCGGTACCTGGGCATCCTTACCCAGCCTTCCGAAGATGCCCGCGCCGCCCAGCTTCAGCTGGGACTCGACCTGACGAGCGTCAACGCGGACGGCACCATCACTCTTCCGATGCCCGCAACCCTCATCCTCGACGGCGACCACATCCTCCAGTGGATTGACGTCCACCCCGACTACAGCAGCCGCACCGAACCCGAGCAAATCTTCCACGCACTCGACGAGGCCAGGCTCTGAGGACCTCGGCGCCCGCCAAGTCATAGCAAGGGTGAATCACTTGAAGAACTGAGTCCGGGCACGCGAAAGTCGGACGCCTGCGTCCAGGCCGAGGGCCTCCAGCAGCGCGGGCGCCCGCTGCCGCTTGGTCGCGAAGATGTACGTGAACTGCGCATGGAATGACGTGACCCCCATCGCGACCGCGAGCCCGCCCAACAGCACACACGCGTTCGCAATGAGCAATTGGCCGATGACGTCGGTGCACCGCCCGTGCCACAGCGGCGGTACTACAAAGCGCCTAGCGCCGGTCGCGAGCCGGATGCGGTCGCCCGCATGAACGCCTTCCGGGCTGCGCGGTTAGACACCGCGTCGCGACCTCAACCCGGTCCCAGGCTGGCAGTGCACGCGGGCTGGCTGACGCGGGCCGCAGGGGGCATGTCGTTGCCGGTGGGCCTGGACTTAGCTGCCCCGGCTTTGGTGGAGATTTCACGAAGGCCGGGGCGGTTTGGGACCTCAGAGCCTGCCCGGGGAGGCTTCCCCTTGG
>CAWFHE010000004.1:0-389467 GCA_963815575.1 uncultured Actinomycetota bacterium
TTCAGCGGCTTGCGTACCACAGTTCAGGCGCGCGCGCGCCGGGCGGGCCTCGAAGAGGCAGAGCCCGGCGGCGGGCAGCGCCGAGCGGCGGCGCGGAGCGCTGCCGCCTTGATCTAAATACGGCTCAATTCGGCAGCAGCCGGTAACGCGATGCGCGGTTTGGCGCCAGGCCCGTTGCTCGCCTCGGGTCGCCCGGCTGCACGGAGATCAGCGGCGGTCGGCAGCTTGGGGCGTGGTGTCAGCTGAGCAGCGCAGCCTGCGCCTGGCGGCGCTCGATGTAATCGGCATCGTTGCGCCAGGCGTCGCCATGACCGTCGCGCAAGAGTGTTGCCCACGGCTGCGCGTTCCTGGCAGCCTGGTCGGCGAGGAAATCGTGCATTGACCGGGCGCGCGCTCCGAGCAGCGCTACGAGCTGCCGTCGCTGGGTCTCGTCATCGAGACCGTAAGCGTCCACGAAGGTGCGCAGCCGGACATCGGTATCGGGCGACTTGAACTGCGGGTTGGCCGTGAGCGGGATGAACCCGTGGACTGCGTAGGCCAGATCCCAGAGCCTGGAGCCGGGTGCTGCGTTGTCCCAGTCGATGAACGCCCATTGATCGCCGACGACGAGGTTCCATGGAGCAAGATCGTGATGGGCGATGATGTCGAAAGTGTCGGCCGGGATGTTCACCTGCCAGTGGGCGTCGGCTGGCGGGACGAAGCCTGTCACGGCGTCGTGGAAGTCCCGTATGAGGCGGGCGGCCGTGGCGAGTTGCGCGGCCGGACTGGAGCGGCTCGAATTTGTCCGGCCACGGGACGGTGCCGGGGATGAAGCTGAGGACTTCGCGGCCTTTCGCGTCGATGCCGAGCGGCTCTGGAGCGCCCTGAAATCCGATGGACCGAAGGTAGGCGAGCAGGGCGTGGACCGTTGGAGTCCACGGCCCGGCAGGGCGGCGGACGGTGTCGCCGATGCGCACAACGCCGATGTTGATGTTCCCGCCTGTGAGCGGCTCCTCGTGCTGTCCCATGGCGGACAGTCTCACCGCCTTGCGGCACGGCCCGGTCCCTGCCGTTACGGAAGGACGGCGAAGCGTTCGGCCAGGTAGCAGGGGTTCGCTCCTGGCGCCGGAGGCCTGCAGAAAGCGGCACTGCTGGTTGCGGGCTATGTGCGCTATCCCTAGCTTGCACTAGCGTCGTAGGCGTGACTGAGGCAACGGGCGAAGGATGAGCAAGTGGCGGACTTTTCGCCAGCGGGCTATCTATGAGAGCCCGGAGGTCTGGCTCGGCAGGTCGACGTCGGGCTGCCGTCGCGTGAGCGGGTCTGGCGGCACGTCGTGCGGCTGCCCCGGGCGGTGTCGGTCGCTGTACTGGATGGGCAGGGCCGGGTGCTATTGGTCTGGCGGCACAGGTTCGTGCAGATCGCTGGGGATGGGAGCTGCCCGGCGGCCTGGTGGACGAGGACGAGGAGCCCGGAGAGGCGGCGGTGCGGGAGCTGGAGGAACAGACGGGCTACCGGGCTGGCCAGCTGGAGCACGTGGTCACGTTTCAGCCGCTGGCCGAGGTGGCGACGGTGAGCGGGTTGTATTCGTGGGCCGGGATGCTCAGCAGGTGGGCGATCCGGTCAGGTCGGAGGGCATCGAGCGGCGGAGTGGGTGCCGCTGGGTCGGTGCGGCTGATCGCCGCTGGCCAGATCTGGAACGCTGCATCGCTAGTGGGGCTGCTGAGTATCGCGCAACGGGAGCGCTGATCTGCTGCCCCGTGCGGGCTGGATAACTGAGACATTTGACTGCTTGACCGCCCGGCCAGTCAGGCTCAGGCGCTGTAGCGTCTGGTGCGTGGCGACTGAGGGCGGGGAGGCGACGGCGAAGCCTGACGGCGCGGTGGTTTCTCGGCGGAGAGCACGCGGCGGACGCTGGAGATCGCCTGCGCTGTGGCGGGGCTGGATGCCGGGGGCGCGGAGCTGCTGCGGCTGGGTGAGAACGCGATTTACCGGCTGCTGATCCGCTGGTGGCCAGGATCGCGCGGACTATCGACTACCTGCCGGCCATTGAGACTGAGGTATCGGCAGCGCGGTGGCTGGAGTCGGTGAGGTTCCCGGCGGTCCGGCTGGCGGGGCCCGCTGAGCAGCCGGTCGTTGCGGATGAGCGGCCGGTGACGTTCTGGGAGCTGGTGTCGAGCGCACGGAGTACGGGACGGTCGCGGAGCTGGCCGTGCTGCTGCGGTGGCTGCATAGCCTGGAGCCCCCGCTGGCTGGTGCTGCCGGCGCTACGGCCCTTCGCGCGGGTGGATGCGCGGATCATGGCGCGGACCTGGCCGAGCGGGACCGCGGGTTCCTGCGGTACCGGCTAGCGGAGCTGCGGGAGGTATGGGCGGCTGGAGTTCGTGCTGCCTGCGGGCCTGGTGCACGGCGACGCGAAATCGGCAACATCATCCGGCGGGCTGATGGCGTGGCGGTGCTGATCGACCTCGACGGGTTTCGGCGGGTCCGCGTGAGTGGGATCTGGTGCTGACCGCGATGTACTTCGAGCGGTTCGGCTGGCATACCGCGGAGGAGTACCAGAGTTCGTGACGGCCTACGGGTTCGACGTGATGAGCTGGCCGGGCTATCCGGTGCTGCGCGATATCCGGGAGCTGATCATGGTGGCATGGCTGGCGCAGAACACCAGGGAAAGCGCGGAGATAGCCGCGGAAGTTGCCAAGCGCATCGAGGACCTGCGAGGGGCGGCGGCTCCGGGACTGGGCGCCGTTCTGACCTGACGGTCAGGCGGCCTTGATCCACAGGGCGTGCTCGGCGGCCTGCTCGGTGAAGTCGCGGACGGCGGGAACGTCGCCGAAGCGGCCGAGCCGCTGCCGGAATCCCGTATGTAGGTCACGCACCGCGCCGAGGTCAGGGCCTCGCCGATCCGCAGCGCGTCAGCGCTACGTGCATGCCTGTTCGGGCTCGTCTTGGTCGGCGAGCGCGTCCGCCCGGACCATCGAGACGAAGAAATCGCTGCGCGCGTACTGGCCGTCGGAGGGGGCGGCCAGGGCCGCGTGGTGGGCGGCCTGCTGGGCGTCGCCCAGGTCGCGGAAGCAGTGCGCCCTCGGCGGCTAGCTCGGCCTCGTTGAAGTAGCTGATGAACTCGGGGTCTCGGCCGGGCTCGGGAACCTGGAAGGCGCGCTCGGCGGCGGCCAGGGCGGTATGGCATCCTTGCGTCTCCCCGGAGCGGGCCAGGGCGCGTGCTTCCATGGCCAGGAACTGGGCGGTCAGCGCGGGTGTTGCCTGGTCGCGCAGGCCCCCGGGCGGCCCGGGCCAGGTTGGCGGCCTCGGTTAGGTGGCCGATGTAGGTGGCCTGATGGCTCATGGCGGACAGGATGCTGCACGCCAGGCGCCGGTCTGCTGCGGACTGGGCCAGGCGCAAGGCCTGGAGGAAGTAGCGCTGTGCCAGGCCGTGCAGGCCGCAGTCATAGGACGTCCAGGCGGCCAGCAGGGAGCTTCGGCCACGGCAGCGTAGAGCTCGCGGCCGACCTCATCGGTGTACCGGCCGGTGAGCAGGCTGGCAGCGTCACGGTCGAGGAAATGGATAAGGGACCGGCGGGCGTGGGCTCCACCGAACCGGTTGTCCAGCTCGGCGAACAGTCGGATGAGGCGCGGACCCGGGCGACATCGGTACGGCCGACCGCCATCCTGGCTATTCTCCGCCGGCAGGCCTTCCGGCGGGCTGAGCAGCCAGGCCAGCGCGGCGCCATTCCACGCGGCCGGGTCCAGCGCTGCGGACAGGACATCCTGCGATCGGGCCGAGTCGGCCTGCCACAGCCTGGAGCTGGCCGCCACGGCCTGCTCCGTGGTCGCGGGGTACTGCGGGCCGCGCACGGGTACCCCGGCGTCCCGGGACGGCTCGTGATGGTGCTCCAGCGGTTCCGACCGGGACAGGGCCAGGCCGAGAGCTGCGCGCGCTGGCCGGGCATACCAAGGCCGTCTGCGATCTTGGTCAGCTTCTTAAGGCTCTTGACCTATGTTTGCCGTTGATGATGTAGCTGACGCGGCCCTGGTGGCCCGTGGCCACGCCTATCCGCGTCTGGCTCATCCCGGCCCACTGCTTGAGCAGCCGGAACAATCCGCCGATGTCGTGGCGGGCTAACGCGCGGGTGACATCGCCGCGGACCCAGAAGTCCGGGTATATTGCGGCCGGAAACTCGCGCTGTCGCGCATGTCGCTTCCTTGCCTGGCGGGGTATGCCCAGGTAAGTCGAGCATGCCAAAGGCTACTGAATATATCGGGGCGATAACTCTGCTGAGATGGGATATCGGGATGCGCTGTACGAGAGTGCTGCCATGACGCAACCTGACCTCAACCGAAAGCGTGCCCAGCCTGCCGTGGCCGTGGCTGGAAACTCGTCCGCTCTCGCCGGGCGGTCATCATCGGAACATTGCTGCGCGGCCCGGCCGCGCCAGCTCGGCGGGACTGCCCGGAGTGCGACGGAACAGGCGATGCAGACTGAGCGGGCGGCCATCCTGGCGGCGGACTGGTTCCCGGCGAGCCGGCGGCGGTCCGCGAGTCCCGCGAGTTCGTCCGGGGCGTCGGGCCGGTGCTGGCCGGGCCTGGACGACCTGCTGGTGCTGGTCAGCGAGGTCGCCTCGAACGCCGTGCGTCACACGGCGTCGGGAAACAACGGCTGGTTCGATCTCACGGTCTCGGTGGCCGACATGCAGCCCGGATTGCCATAGCTGACCGGGCGGCTCGTGGAGCCTCGGATACCTGATGACAGCGGAGAGTTAGGCGCGCTCACTGGGGGGCCGGCCTGCGGATCGTGGACGCCCTTGCTGCCAGGTGGGGGCACGGCGGGGATGACTGGGCCGGGTGGTGTGGTTTGAGGTCCGGCAAGCCGACGGCTGACGTTATCCCTCGTTCCCTGCCGTTCGCTGCTCGGGCGTGACATCCTGGCTAGTCCCGCGGTAGTCTGCTTGGGTAGCCAAGCAGCTATCGCAGACTAGCCAAGTGAGGCGGGCATGGCCTTCGAGTACACGCCGCCCAAGTACGCACAGATGATCGCAGAGCTACAGGCCGGATCGAGTCCGGCGAGTACCCGCCCGGATCGCTGCTCCCAGCGAGCACCAGCTCTCGTCCGAGTTCGGGACCGCCCGGCCCACAGTGGTCCGGGCGCTGCGCGAGCTGCGCCAGGCAGGCTGGATCGACACCCAGCAGGGCAAGGGCAGCTTCGTGCGCGGTCGCCCGGCACGGGCTGGGGTCAGCGCAGAGCGGCGCGGCCAGGCGGAGCTAGACCGGGACGAGTCACGCGAGCCGGGCGAGCTGATTTCCGCCGGATGTCCCCGGCACCGGCCCGGATCGCAGCACTTCTCAACATCGAGCCCGGCACGGAGCTGGTGAGCCGCAGGCGGCTGGTCCGCCAGGACGACGGCGAGGCGTCTGAGATCGTGACATGGTGGCTGCCTTCCGGACTGGCTGAGCGCGCGGGGCTCGGAGGCCCGGAACCTGTCCGCGGCGGAATCCGCTCCCTGCTGACCGGACCGCGGGCGTCCGTATCGATCACGTGGTCGAGCAGGTCACTGCCCGCCGCGCCGAGCCGCATGAGGCGAAGCTGCTCGGCATCTCGCGGGCAGCCCGGTGCTCGGGCTGTACGTGAGCGTCCGCGACGCCCGGCAATCCGGTGCTCGCGCTGGACGTGGCAATGGCAGGTGACCTGCACGAGCTGGAGGACGCATACGCCATCGGCTAGCCAGGCAAAGCCTGCCACGCCTGGCCGCTTGACTAATCAAGCTAGCAAGCTTTACTCTTGACAGGACTTGGTTACTCAAGTGGTCAAGCATTCACAATCTCTCTGGAGGATTCATGGCAGTGCAGGGTCCAATCCCGGTCGAGTTCGGGCAGGTGTTCCCGCGCGGCGTGTTCGCGGTCGGGGGGTTCGAGCCGGTGCGGGACTTCGACGCGTCCAAGGGCGGGCGGTTCGTCCAGTCCAAGGACAAGCAGAGCGGGCTGCCACTGTGGCGGGTCGACGTGATCGACACTGACCCGGAGGCGCGGGACAAGACGGTGCGGGTGAAGGTGGCGGCGGCCGATCAACCAACGCTGCCGCCACCGGGCGCGGGGCTGCCGTTCGTGCCGGTGGAGTTCGCCGGGCTGACGGTGACGCCCTACGTCAACCAGGCCGGGCGGCTGGGGTACTCCCTCAAGGCCACCGGAGTCCGCGTGCCTGGCCGAGGCGGGCGCGGCGGCGGGCAGGAGGCAGCAGCATGAGTGCGGGCTACACCTACACGACGATCAGCGCCGATCCCGGCGAACCCGCAAGGGTCGGGGTGTCGTTCTACCTCGACGGCCGGGCGTGGATCAACGTCAATGGCCTGGACACTAATCGGCCGCACCTGGCCATCTCGCTCGGCGAGGTCTCGGTCCGCATCGCCCCGGCTCCCGGCCGGGCGACCGCCGAGGATGCGCGGATAGCCCGCGAGCTGGCTGACAAGGCCGCGATGTACGCCGCTGAGGTCGAGCGGTTGTGTGCGGCGAGCACGGCATCTAAGGCCGCTACGGCTGTGGCCTAAACAGCAGGGCGGGGCGGCAGGAACGCCAAATTCCTGCCGCCCCTGGTGTCTCCCCAGGTCTTCAAACACGGAGAGGTCTTGATCGTAATGCGTAACGTCACGGGCGAGCAGCTCGCCCAGGTCGACAACCCCGATCCGTTCGCCTCGCCGGTCTGGCGGTCCCCGGTCTACCGCACGCCAGAGTGCGTGATCTGGATCGTGCAGTTCCTCCGCCTGCTGGTCCGGCTGGCGTGGTTTATCCTGCGGCATCCGCTGCTCGACGCGGTGGCCGGGCTGGCGGCCCTTGCCTGGCTGCGCGCGGGCTGGCCCGGTCTGGTGATCCTGACGGCCGTCGTGCTGACTGTCCTGGTCGCGCTGCGGGTCGCGTGGCCCGCCTGGTTCGCGCGGCTCGTGTCCTGCCCGGTCCGGAACCGGTGGCGGTGGTGGTTTTACCGGCGGCACTGGCACGCGGTGATGACCATCGCCCGGCTCGCCCCGTCCTACCGGGGCCGGGTCGTCATGCCGGTCCTCGGCAAGGTCCGGGTGACCGGGTGCACCGACCGGGTCAGCGTCCGCCTGGTGTCCGGCCAGTCGCCGTCCGACTTCGCCGCCCGGGCCGAGGGAATCGCGCACGGCTTCGGTGCGTACCTGTGCCGCGTCCGCTCCGCCGCGCCCGGCGCGGTAGTGCTGGAGCTGGTGCGCCGCGACGCGCTCGCCGACCCGATGCCCGCGCTCCCGGTCCCTGATGTAACCGACCTGCGGGCGCTGCCGGTCGGGCGGTGCGAGGACGGCTCGCCGTTCGCGATCCGGCTGGCGGGAACCCACCTGCTCATCGCGGGTGCGACCGGAGCGGGCAAGGGCTCGTACTTGTGGGGCGTGGTCCGGGCGATGCTGCCCGCGATGGCGGCCGGGCTCGTCCGCGTCTGGGCGTGCGACCCCAAGCTGATGGAGTTGGCGTTCGGCCGTGCGCTGTTCGACCGCTACGGCCGGTATGCCGCCGACCCGGCCGACATCGCCGACCTACTGGAGGACGCCGCTGGCGGGATGCAGGCACGTGCGCGGCGGTTCGCCGGGAAGCAGCGCGACCACACCGCGACCGCGGATTACCCGTTCGTCGTGGTCGTGGTCGATGAGGTCGCGTTCCTGACCGCCTACCAGGCCGACCGCAAGCTGCGGGAGCGCATCCTCGGCGCGCTCGCCACCCTCACCACCCAGGGCCGGGCGGTCGGGTACTGCGTCGTGGCCGCGCTGCAGGACCCGCGCAAGGAAGTCCTGAACATCCGCAACCTGTTCCCCGACAAGCTCGCGCTGCGCCTCGACGAGCCCGCCCAGGTCGACATGGTGCTCGGAGACGGCGCGCGGGACCGGGGCGCGTTCTGCGACGAGATCTCCGCTGACCCGGCTACCGGCGCGGGCGTGGCCTACGTGCGCCTGGAGGCAGCGCCCGACCCGGTGCGAGTCCGGGCGGCGTTTGTGTCCGACGACGACATCCGCGACATGGCCGCTGCCTATCGGCCGGGCTTCTGGTCGCGCTGACCGCCGGGGAGGTCGCGTGATCACCGGCTGGCTATCACCAGACGACTGCCCGGACTGCGGCGGCCCGCTGCTGGACACCAGCACCGGCCCGGACCTTCTGACGCTGGCCTGCCCCGGCTGCGGCTACGCGGTCACCTGGCACGCGACGGACCCGGACCCCGTAGCAGCGGCCTCCGGCGGCCCGACCGATCCTCTGGAGACCGAATGACCCCACGCACGAGCAGGGCACAGAGGCTGTCAATGCCCCTGGCCCGCGATGTCGTCCGCGACCTCGCCGCCGAGCGCGGCGGCTGCGTCCGCCCCGTCCAGCTCCGCCGCACCGATCTGCACACCGGCCAGACCGAACAGGTACTCATCCCGTGCGGGCACACCCTCGCCACGGTCTGCCCTGCCTGCGCCGAGCGGGCCAGAACTCTGCGCGCTGTGCAGTGTCGCGAAGGCTGGCACCTGGAGGCCGAGCCCGCCGTTCAGCCCGCGACCCGGCCAGCGACGAGCAGCGATGTGGGTCGAGCGCGCGCCGATACTCAGCAGCACCGCGACCAGGCCGATACGGCCGGACACGACACAGCCAGGCTGGACGAGCTGGCGGCCGAGCTGGACGAGGAAATCACCCGCTCGGGGATACGCGGCAGCGTCCTGCCGAACCGAGGCGCCCGGCGGCACCGGTCAACAAGGCGCCGTCAGGACGCTCCCGATCTTCCCCGGCGGCCCGTCGCCCCGGTGACGATCGGCAAGACCTACACCGCGCCGGACGGCAAGACGTTCCGGCCGTCGATGTTTCTCACGCTCACATGTGACGGCTACGGCAAGGTCACCGCCGACGGCACGCCCGGCCGACCCTGACAGCTACGACTACCAGCGGGCGGCCCGCGACGCGCTGCACTTCGCCGCGCTGTTCGACCGGCTGATCCAGAACCTGCGCCGGTTCGTCGGCTACGACCTCCAGTACTTCGCCGCGGTCGAGCCGCAGAAGCGGCTCGCCCCGCACGTGCACGTGGCAATCCGCGGCACCGTGTCCCGCGTCGAGCTGCGCCAGGTGCTCGCCGCGACCTACCACCAGGTCTGGTGGCCAGCCACTGGCAGGGTCAAGCATGACGACGCATCCTGCCGGTCTGGCACGAGGCGTCCGGCCGGTATCTCGATCCGGAAACCGGCGAGTTCCTGCCGACCTGGGACGACGCACTCGACGCGATCGGCGACCAGGACGAGCCGCTTCACGTCGCGCGGTTCGGGCCGAAGTTCGACGCCCAGGGCGTCCTCGCCGGATCGAAGGACTCCGCCCGATGCATCGGGTACCTGACCAAGTACCTGACCAAGCAGATCGCCGACTGCCACCAGGCCCAGACCGACGCCCAGGCCGCGCACACCGGGCGGCTTGCCGACGCGCTGCAGTACGAGCCGTGCTCGCCGACGTGCGCCAACTGGCTGCGCTACGGCGTCCAGCCGAAGAATCCGCGCGAGGGCCTGCGCCCAGGACGCTGCACGGGCAAGGCACACCGCCGGGAGTACCTCGGGTACGCCGGGCGCCGCGTCCTGGTCTCCCGCAAGTGGTCGGGCAAGACCCTCGCCGACCACCGCGCCGACCGCAAAGCCTGGCTTATGGAAACGCTCGGTCTTTCGGCAATCGACCCCAGCCGCTACACCTGGGAAGCCGTCACGCCCGGCGACCCCGGCCACATGCCCCCCGCCCAGCGGCTGCTGCACGTCGTCGCCGACCGCCAGAGATGGCGTGCCGCGCTCATCGAAGCGAGGGCCAGAGCCAGCGACAAAGCCGCCCCCGATCTCTCGGCAACGGGGAGGGCGGCCTGATGGCGAGCCAGCGTGACGAATTGCTGACCGTGGCTCAGGTACTCAATGCGCTTGGCGACGTGTCGCCCCGAACCTTCTACCGCTGGCGCGAGACCGGCAAGGCGCCCAGTGCTGTCCGGCTCCCCAACGGCGAGCTGCGCATCTGGCGCAGCGACCTGAACGCATGGCTTGACCGACTCCGAGAGGTGCCTGCTGCATGAAGTCCTACGACGTGAAGTTCTGGACCATACGGCCCGGCAAGGCGACTACCAAGCGCACTTATGAAATCCGGTGGAAGGTCGGCCACTCCCCGCAGTCGCGCTCACTCGGCAACAAGGCGCAAGCCGAGAATTTCCTGTCCGAGCTGCGGCAGGCCGCGCGCAACGGCGAGGCGTTCGAGACCGAAACCGGCCTACCTGACTCGATGAGGACAACAGCCAGCCGTGAGCGGTCCTGGCTGGAATTCTGCCTCGCCTACATCGACATGAAATGGCCGTCAGCAGCACCGAAGACACGAGACTCGCTCACCGATGCCCTGGCGACCCTCATTCCGGCCGTAACCAGCGAGCCAGTCCCGGACGGGCTCGACCCCGGTACGCTCCGCGAGGCGCTGCGCCACTTCGCGCTCGCGCCGGGCTCGCGCGACTTGGACCGGCCGCCACTCATCGCGGCGGCACTGCGCTGGCTGGAGAAGACGTCGCTCCCGGTCAGCATGATCTGCAAGCCTCAGCATGCCCGCGCGGCACTCGATGCTATCTCCCTGCAGCAGAACGGCAAGGCTGCCAGCGCTACCACGATCGCGCGGAAGCGATCAGTTTTCGCCAATGTGGTCCGGTACGCGGTGGAGCTGGAAGAGATGCCGTCCAACCCGCTCGACCGATTGAGCTGGAAACCGCCCAAGGTGTCCGAGGTCGTAGACCGCCGCGTCGTCGTCAACCCGCGCCAGGCCCGCGAGCTGCTAATTGCCGTCACCTACGTCGGGCAGCACCGGCGCGGGCCACATGCGCGCGGTCAGCGACTCATGGCCTTCTACGCCTGCATGTACTTCGCCGCGCTCCGGCCGGGCGAGGTCACCGGGCTGCGCCGCCAGGACTGCTACCTGCCCGAGACCGGGTGGGGCCGCCTCACCCTGGAGAAGTCCCGGCCCGAGGTCAACCGGCGCTGGACCGACACCGGCTCTGCGCACGACGAGCGCGGGCTCAAGCACCGTTCTGCCAGCGACACGCGCCGCGTGCCCATCCCGCCCGAGCTAGTCGCCATCCTCCGCGTGCACATCGACACCTTCGGCGTCGCACCAGACTGCCGGATCTTCAGCAGCGACAGGGGCCACCCCGTCGCCTCCACCGCCATCAGCGATGTCTGGGCCGAGGCCCGGACGATTGCCCTGACCCCCGCCCAGGTCGCCTCGCCCCTGGCCGGTCGTCCCTACGATCTCCGGCACGCGGCGGTTTCCCTGTGGCTCAACGCGGGCGTGCCAGCCACCGACGTGGCCGAGCGGGCCGGGCACAGCGTCGAAGTCCTGCTCCGCGTCTACGCCAAGTGCCTCGACGACGGCGAGGACATTGCCAACACCCGGATAGACGCCGCGCTCCGGGAAGCCTAATGCGCGCCCCGAGGAAGACGACCGAGCGAGGAACTGCCCCCCGAACAGGCCAGATGTGCGCCAGGCCGACCGGAATCCATCCCACGCATATCCCACGGCCAACGGCACACGGCGGCTTACGGTGGCGTCCGGCTGCATAGCCCATAGATGACTGAAGTTCGCCAGTGCGTGGCTGAGCTGGCGTTTTAGCTGGTGGCAGGTGTTGGGTTCGAACCAACGTAGGCTGAGCCGACGGTTTTACAGACCGCTCCCTTTGGCCACTCGGGCAACCTGCCGTGCACCGTCTCTCAGAACGGGCACTGTGAAGGATAGCGGAACCGGTCGGCTACTTCAGCACCGCACCGCAACGGCGCTGGTCCGACAGCCTGCCATGAACGGGCGCGGGTCAGGCTCCGGCGATAACCTGAGCACGTGGCAGCGGAATCTTCCTTCGACATCGTCTCGAAGATCAACCATCAAGAAGTCGACAACGCGCTGAACCAGACAGTTAAAGAGGTCGGCACCCGGTTCGACTTCCGCGGCGTGGGCGCATCGATCGCCTGGTCTGGCAAAGAAGCAGTCGAGATCAAGGCGAACAGCGAGGAGCGGGCTAACGCCGTCCTCGACGTGTTCAAAGACAAGCTGATCAAGCGTCAGGTCTCGCTCAAGGTCCTGGACGCTGACGAGCCCAAGCTGTCCGGCAAGGAGTACCGGCTGCACGTCGGGCTGAAGGAAGGCATTTCCCAGGACGACGCGAGGAAAATCTCCAAGATCATCCGCGATGAGGGCCCGAAGGGCGTCAAGGCCCAGGTCCAGGGCGACGAGCTGCGCGTCTCGTCGAAAAAGAAGGACGAATTGCAGGAAGTCCAGGCGCTGCTCAAGGGCAAGGATCTGGACATAGCGCTGCAGTACGTCAACTACCGCTGAAACGTGCTCGCGCGAACCGCGGGCTAGTGGCCGCCGACGACCACGACGTGCCAGCGGCCGCCGTTCAGGTTGACGTTGTTCCCGTGGTCCTGACCAGGGCCGGAGTCGCCGATATAGGTGTAGAGCGGGTGCCCGTCGTAGGTTTCCTGAGTAGAGCCGTCGGCCCGCATGATCGTCCTTAGCTGCCCGGTCACGCCAGCGCCTGAGGTGAGTGGCCCGCGTAGCGGCGGCCAGTAGGCCGCGCACGAGCCGTTACAGACCGACTTCGTCGGAGTGTCAGGCGCGAACCAGTACAGGGTGCGGCCAGCCGAATTCGTCAGCACCGTCATGCCGCCGATGGAGGTGGTTCGCAACTCCGCACTTGCGGAGGGCCGGCCCGGAAGCTCCGCGCCACGCTGCCCGCGCCGGCCAGGGCGCCGCCCAGCAGCGCGAAAGCCACCACGGCGACCGCGCCTGCGCCGAGGCCGGCCTGCCGCCAGCTCAGGCTAGGCAATGCCGCGAGGCGGGAGCGGACACCATCGAACAGGCCGCGCCCGACCGCGCACCCTCGGACACGGCGCGCGCCGATGACCCCACGACCGCCGCATAGACCGCAAGCACGACGAATGCCGCCACTTCGATGACGCCCGCGATTATCCCCGCGGTTGTCCGGACCTCACGGAACCCGAACAGCCCGAACTGCACTGTCAGCAAGTACCCGCCGAGCGTGCTCAGCGCCAGCAACGCTCCCGCCGCAGCGACCAGCCTGCTGGCCGTAGCCAGCACGAGCGCACCAACCGAAAAGCCGCGATTACCTGGAACAGGAACAGCGGGCCGATTGTCTGGATTGTGCGGTAGCCGGTTAGGTACAGGTCCAGGTGAATGGCAGCGGTGGCAAACAGCAGGCCTGCGCCGGCGACCCGGAGCAGGAGCCAGCGCGCAGTGAGCGCCTGTCGGCCGGTCATGTTCCTCACCCCGTTGATGACTGTGCTCATGACCCTTATCACGGCAAGGCGTCGCCATAGGTTCACCAAGCGTGCGTCTGCCGACCCTGACTGACCTGCCCCGACGTAGCAGCATCGGAACCATCGTCCGCAGCACGGCGGGCCGGCCAGCATCGGCCCCGCCGACCGTGCTGGGATTAGACGGTGCCGGCGCTGACGTGCCGGTACCGACCGTGCTGGCCATGACAGTGCCCGAGCTGATCTGACGTGCTGGCTCCGACCCTGGCCGGCTGCCACCGAAGGAGACGTCAATGACCGCCGTCCCGCCGCTTCGTGAGCGCAAGGCGTGGCAAGCCCTGGAGCGCAATCACGCCGAGATTGGCCAGCGTCACCTGCGCGAACTCTTCGCGGCAGATCCGGAGCGTGGCGAGCGGCTGACAGCCGAGGCCGAGGGGATCTACCTCGACTACTCGAAGAACCGGGTTACCGACGAGACCATGCGGCTGCTCGTCGAACTCGCGGAGGAGTCTGGCCTGTCACAGCACCGGGATGCGATGTTCGCCGGCGAGCACATCAACGTCTCAGAAGATCGGGCAGTGCTGCACGTCGCGCTGCGGATGCCCGAGACGGCGTCGCTCGTCGTCGACGGCGCCGACGTCGTGGCCGAGGTGCACACCGTGCTGCGCAGGATGCGGGCGTTCGCGGAGAAGATCCGCTCCGGTGAGTGGAAGGGCTATACCGGCAAGCCCATCCGC
Organism: uncultured Actinomycetota bacterium; assembly: GCA_963815575.1. GTDB lineage: Bacteria > Actinomycetota > Actinomycetes > Streptosporangiales > Streptosporangiaceae > JAJYUU01. The sequence continues at coordinate 14,007 of CAWFHE010000004.1, forward strand.
AACGTCGTCAACGTCGGCATCGGCGGATCGGACCTCGGCCCGGTGATGGCATACGAGGCGCTGCGGCATTACTCCGACCGCGGGCTGACGTTCCGGTTCGTGTCCAACGTCGACTCCACTGACTTCGTCGAGGCAACCAGGGACCTTGCGGCAGACGAGACGCTATTCATCATCTCCTCCAAGACATTCGGCACGCTGGAGACGCTGACGAACGCGCAATCGGCGCGCGACTGGATGGTCGGTGCGATCGGCAGCGAGGACGCGGTCGCCCGGCACTTCGTGGCGGTGTCGACCAACGCCGAGAAGGTGGCTGCGTTCGGCATTGACACCGACAACATGTTCGGCTTCTGGGACTGGGTCGGCGGCCGCTACTCCATGGACTCGGCGATCGGGCTATCCACCATGATCGCGATCGGCCCGGACAACTTCGGCGAGATGCTGGCCGGCTTCCACGCCATGGACGAGCACTTCCGCACTGCTCCGCTACGGCAGAACCTGCCGGTCATCATGGGCCTGCTGTGCGTGTGGTACGGCGACTTCTTCGGTGCCCAGACCGTCGGCGTGATGCCCTACGACCAGTACCTGAAGCGGTTCCCCGCCTACCTGCAGCAGCTCACGATGGAGTCCAACGGCAAGCACGTCACGCTCACCGGTGAGCGGGTGGACTACCAGACCGGGGCGGTGTTCTGGGGCGAGCCGGGCACCAACGGGCAGCACTCCTTCTATCAGCTTATTCATCAGGGAACGAAGCTGATCCCGGTCGATCTCATCGGTTTCGGTAAGTCGCTTAACCCGCTCAGGAACCACCACGACATCCTGTCGTCCAACGTGTTCGCGCAAGCCCAGGCGCTGGCCTTCGGCAAGACCGAGGAACAGGTGCGCGCGGAGGGCACCGCCGAGCACGTCGTACCGCACCGTGTCATGGAGGGCAACAGGCCGACGAACGTGCTGCTCACCGAGGTGCTCACGCCGCGGCTGCTCGGTTCGCTCATCGCGCTCTACGAGCACAGCGTGTTTACCCAGGGCACGATCTGGCAGATCGATTCTTTCGACCAGTGGGGCGTCGAACTAGGCAAGGCACTAGCCAACCAGATCGCCCCCGAGCTGGAGTCCGCGACCGAGCCGGAGCTGAACCACGACTCGTCAACGAACGCCCTGATCCGCCGCTACCGGGCGCTCAAGGCCAAGGCGTAATGAAACTGACAACGGAAGGCTAAAGACGATGCCTACAGATAAGCCGATGCAGGTCGGCATGATCGGACTCGGCCGGATGGGCGCGAACCTGGTGCGCCGGCTGATGCGCGACGGCCACCGCTGCGTTGCCTATGACCGAACCACCGCCGTGGTCAGGCTGCTGGAAGGAGAGGGCGCGGATGGTGCGAGCAGCCTGGAGGACTTCGTCAGCAAGCTGGAACAGCCACGGGTGATCTGGATCATGGTGCCTGCCGCTGTCGTGCAACCGACGCTGGAAGGCCTCAAGCCGCTGCTGGCCGAGGGCGACATCATCATCGACGGCGGCAACTCCTACTACCGCGACGACATCGCGCGCGCCAAAGAACTAAAAGCCAACGGAATCCACTACGTCGACTGCGGGACCAGCGGCGGCGTGTGGGGGCTGGAGCGCGGCTACTGCCTGATGATCGGCGGCGAGAACGGGCCGGTACAGCACCTCGACCCGATCTTCAAGACCATCGCGCCAGGCGAGGGCAGCGCCGAGCCGACGCCGGGCCGCAGCCTCCCGCAGGCCGACGGTACCGGCAGCACGGCCCCGCACGGCTACCTGCATTGCGGCCCGAACGGGGCCGGTCACTTCGTCAAGATGGTGCACAACGGCATCGAGTACGGCATGATGGCCGCGATCGGCGAGGGCCTGAGCATCATCAAGCACGCCGATGCTGGCATGCACGAGCAGGAGTCCGACGCCGAGACTGCTCCGCTGCGTGATCCGGAGGCCTACCAGTACCAGATCGACGTCGGCGAGGTAGCCGAGGTCTGGCGCCGCGGCTCGGTGATCAGCTCCTGGCTCATCGACCTGGTCGCCGCCGCCTTCGCCCAGTCTCCGGACCTGGACGACTTCGAGGGCCGGGTGTCCGACTCCGGCGAGGGCCGCTGGACCGTCACGGCCGCGATCGATGAGGGCGTGCCCGCCTCGGTCATCACCGCATCGCTGTACGAGCGGTTCGAGTCGCGCGGGCTGGGTGACTTTACCGACAAGGTGCTGTCCGCGATGCGATACGAGTTCGGCGGGCACAAGGAGAAGAAGGCCTGAGCGAGTGAAACACGAACTGGATGTCTCGCCCGACGCCGGCGCTGTCGCCGCCAAGGCGGCGAGCTACGTCGCGCGGCTGGCCCGCGCGGCAGTGGCGGATCACGGCCAGTTCAGCTTCGCGGTTAGCGGCGGCCACACGCCCTGGGCGATGTTTGCCGAGCTCCGTAACGAGGACATGCCGTGGGCGGGGGTCGCCCTGTTCCAGGTGGACGAGCGGGTCGCTCCCGATGGTGACCCGGACCGGAACCTGACCCACTTGCGGGAAAGCATCGGCGACTCGCCCGCTCAGGTGCACCCGATGGCCGTCACCGACCCTGATCTGGCAGCGGCCGCCGCCGCGTACGCAGCGGTCCTGCCGCAGCAATTCGACCTGGTGCATCTGGGGCTTGGGCCGGATGGCCACACCGCGTCGCTGGTGCCCGGCGACCCGGTGCTGGAGGTTGCCGATGCGCTGGTCGGGGTGACGCAGCCGTACCAGGGCCACCGCCGGATGACACTGACCTATCCTGCGCTCGCCCGGGCAGACCAGCTGCTGTGGCTGATCACCGGCGCCGACAAGCGCGACGCGCTGGGTAAACTGCTGGCCGGCGACGAGTCGATTCCGGCCGGCCGGGTGCTGGCCGCCCGCTCGCTGATCATGGCTGATGAGGCAGCGGCCTGAATTCCCGCGGTTCGGCGCGGCCGCCGCGGGCAGTTGCTCCAGGTGCCGGGCCGGCCTCTAGTCGCCGTGCTGCCGGTACCCCCCGATAGCGAGGACCTCGAATGACTGTCACTACTAGCAAGGCACCAGTGCACGGCTCGGTCCGGCGCCCGGACGATCACGTCATCGTGCTGTTCGGTGCAACCGGCGACCTGGCCAAGCGCAAGCTGCTGCCTGGCCTGTTCCACCTGGCCGCGGCCAACCTGCTGCCACGTAAATACCGCATCATCGGCTCCTCGCCCGGCCAAATTCGCGATCAGCACCGACGAGTTCCGTGAGCACGCCAGGCAGGCGGCAGAGGATTTCTGCATCACCAAGCCGGGCGTGAGATCGACTGCTGGACCGAGTTCCAGAAGCACCTGTCCTTCGCGCCTGCTGACCCGGACGACTACACGCCCGCTCAAGGACGAGGTAGACACGGGCCGAGAAAGAGATCGGCGGTTCACCCCGGCGGCTGTTCCACCTCGCCGTGCCGCCGGCTGCCTTCGCCTCTGTGGTCGCGATGCTCGGCGATGCGGGCCTGGCAGGCGAGCGATCCAGAGTGGTCATCGAGAAGCCATTCGGCACCGACCTGAAGTCAGCGATCGAGCTCGGCAATGCCGTGCACGCGGTCTTCGACGAGTCACAGATCTTCCGCATCGACCACTTCCTTGGCAAGGAGTCGGTCGACAACATCCTGGCGTTCCGGTTCGCCAACGGCCTGTTCGAGCCGGTGTGGAACCGCTCGCACATCGCTTACGTGCAGATCGACGTACCGGAGACGCTTTCGATCGAGGGCCGGGCCGACTTCTACGACAAGACCGGCGCCTACCGCGACATGGTCGTCACGCACTTGTTCCAGGTGCTCGGCTTCATCGCGATGGAGCCGCCGACGTGCCCTGACTGCCCAGCAGCTGCGAAGCGAGAAACTCAAGGTCTACGAGGCGCTCAAGCCAGTCGACCTGCGGCACGTGGTGCGTGGCCAGTACGAGGGCTACCGGAACGAGGCCGGAGTCGCAGCCGGAGTCCGACACCGAGACGATGGTCGCGGTAAAGGCCGAGAGTCGACAACTGGCGCTGGCATGGCGTGCCGTTCTACCTCCGCTCCGGCAAGAGCATGGGAGCGGGGCGGCAGGTAATCACGCTCGGCTTCCACGAGCCGCCACTGCGGATGTTCAAGGCACACCGCAAGGACGTGCCGGACGGGCGCCGGAACGAGATCATCATCGACTTCGCCGACCCGGGCTCGATCACCGCCAAGTTCCTGGCCAAGGAGCCGGGCGCGGAAATGACGCTGGGTAGCGAGAAGATGGTGTTCAAATACGGGGACTCGTTCGCGGCAGCGAACGCGCTCGAGGGCTACGAGCGGCTCATCCTCGATGCGATGCTCGGCGACCAGGCTTTGTTCACCAGTTCCGACGGCATTCTGCGGCTGTGGGAGATCTCCGAGCCGCTGCTAGAGAACCCGCCGCCGGTGCAGCCGTATGCTCGCGGCTCCTTACGGTCCTGACTCGGTGACCAAGCTCATCGAGCCGTTCCGCTGGCACCTGCCGAATTCCGGCTGACCCGATGGTCCTTACCTGCCCGATGGCTGGAATCTGGAGGCGTGCTGATGACGCTCGGGTACGACAGGCCGCTCTACCTGATGGCCTTCGATCACCGCGGTTCGTTCGAGCACGATCTGTTCGGGGCCTCCGAGCCGGTCTCCGCCGACGTACGGGCGGGCATCATCAACGTCAAGGGGATCATCTTCGATGCCCACTCCCGGGCTCTCGCTGCGGGCGCGCCAGCCGACGCGTCCGGCGTGCTGGTTGACGAGGAGTTCGGGGCTGACGTCGCCCGGCGCGCCAAGGCCGAAGGCGTGCCGCTGGCTATGCCGGTGGAGAAATCTGGCCAGGACGAGTTCGAGTTCCAGTACGGCGACGACTTCGGGGCGCATATCGAGTCCTTCGATCCGACGTTCGCCAAAGTACTGGTCCGCTACAACCCGGCCGGCGACGCGGAGCTGAACCGGCGCCAGACCGCGCGCCTGGCCACGGCTCAGCGCCTGGCTGCGGGAGCGGGACCGCAAGTTCCTGTTCGAGTTGCTGGTGCCGGCCACTACGGCGCAGCTCGAAATGTTCGACGGCCACCAGCGCGACTACGACCGGAAGCTCCGGCCGCGGCTGGTGGTCGAGACGATCGCGGCATTGCAGGCCGGCCGGGTCGAGCCGGATATCTGGAAGATCGAGGGCCTGGACAGCGCCGCGGACTGCGAGGCCGTAGTGGCCCAGGCGCAGGCCGGCGGGCGGGCCGGCGTCAAATGCATCGTGCTCGGCCGCGGCGCGGACGAACCACAGGTCATCGAGTGGGTCAGGATCGGCGCGGCGTTGACGGCTTCGACGGCTTCGCAGTCGGCCGGACGCTGTGGGAAGACGCGCTGAAGGACTTCCTGGCCGGCAAGGCGTCCAGGCAGGAGGCAATGGACCGGATCGCGCGCCGCTACCGTGACGTCATCGACGCCTACCGCGACGCGCAGCGTCGCCGGCTGCGTCACACAGACGGGAGGCAATCCGACGCGGTGACGGAGGCTCGCGCTGCCATCAAGCTGCTCCTCGCCGACGTCGACGGCACGCTGGTCACGCAGGACAAGGTCCTGACCGACCGGGCGATCGCGGCCGTGCGCAAACTGCACGATGCGGGGATCGTCTTCGCGATCACCAGCGGCCGGCCGCCGCGCGGCATGGCGATGCTGATCGAGCCACTTGACATCCAGACGCCGATCGCGGCCTTCAACGGCGGCCTCGTCGTGGACCGCGACATGAACGTCCTCGAGCAGCGAGTGCTGCCGGAGGAGCTGGTGGTTCCGGTCGCGGACACGATGGCTTCCTTCAGCCTGGACGTCTGGCTGTACCGGGGCGCCGACTGGTACGTGCCGAAGCGCGGACGGCCCGCATGTGGCGCGCGAGGCCTGGACGGTGAAGTTCGAGCCCAAGATCATGACGGACGGCGTCAACGGGCTGACCGACGGCGTGGCCAAACTAGTAGGCGTCAGCGACGATACCGACGCGGTGGAGCGAGCGACCGCGGCGTGCACGCGACAAGTTCGGCGATCACGTGACAGCCGCTCAGTCCCAGCCGTACTACCTGGACGTCACCCACCCGCAAGCCAACAAGGGCGAGGTGGCGAAGTACCTGGCTGCCAAGTACAGCCTGCAGCCGGAGGAGATCGCGACCATCGGCGACATGCCGAACGACGTGCTGATGTTCGCCCATTCGGGCCTCAGCATCGCGATGGGGCAGTCCAGCGCGCAGGTCAAGCGAGCCGCCCGCCGGGTGACGACCGCTAACGATGCGGAGGGCTTCGCCAACGCGGTCGAGAAGTTCATCCTGCGGCGGCCACTCGAACGCGGCTAGTGAGCCAGGTCATGGTCGGCGGAGCCGACCGGGTCAGTATCGCAGTAGGCCCCCGCGATCCCGAGCCGGGTCGCGCGCAGCACTGCCTCGATAGCGAAGCGCGAGTCCGGATCGCTGAGCTGGCCATCCAGTGCGCGTTCGAGCTTGCGCATGCGGTACCTGACGGTCTGGGGGTGGACGCTCAGTCGTTCAGCCATCGCGGGAGCGGTTCCGCTGGTTTCCAGCCACGCTCTGAATGTCTCTGCCATCCGTTGGCGCTGAGTACCGTACTCAGGTCGGCTACTGCGCCAAGCCGCCGCCGTGCCAGCTGATCGATGAGCGGCTCGTCGGCTAGCAGCCAAAGTTCCACAGGAAGTCCTCGCAGAACGTCACCTCACCCGCGTCGATGATCCCGGCGCGGCTCAGTGCCAGGGCCCGCCGCGCCCAGCGCAGCGAGTTAGCTGCTTCCGTAAGCGGAACGCTAAGTCCGACAGCGGACCGACGGCCTGCAAAGGCAGCTGCTAGCGCCGGTCGCCTGCTCTCGCCAGCGCCCGCACCGCCAGCGCCCGCACCGCCAGCATCCGCACTGCCAGCATCCGCGCTGCCAGCATCCGCACTGCCAGGCAGCAGGAGATGCGGCTGCGAGCCGCCGAAGATCCTGCAGGCCGTCCTCGGGCAGTTCGAGCAGGCAGTCTGGGCCAGGCTCAAGAGCGACCAGGTGACCGCTCAGGGACCGTCCAGCCGACGATCTCGGCAAGCTCAGTGATCGCACGCGCGGGAGCTGGCGGCCATTCGAGGATCAGGCGCAGCAGGCGCTTCCGCCAGTCTTGCTGTGATCGCCCGGACCGCGCCTTCGCTTCCAGGTAACCCTGAAGCGACAGCGACGCAAGCTCGTCGGAGTACGCGAGTACGGCATCGGCAAGCCATGACATGACCGCAGACGGTGCGCCGCGAGCGCAGCCCGAGTGCTCATCACCCGTCGCCAGGCGACGTGCACGCCAATTCGGTAGGCGGCCTGCAGGCTGTCCAGACTGCGGCCTTCTTGTGCCTCGTACTGGCCAAGCGTGCGGCACAGCTGGTCCCGCCGGTCTCGCGGTGCGGTCTGGTCGGCAATCCAGTCAAAGAACGAGGCAAGCGCCCGTTCTACCGCGACCTGCAGCACATGGCCATAGGGCCCATCCATCGGCCTCGCATACTCCGGGATCCGGCTGCGGATCTCCGAGATGATCTCGCGAGCTAGATCGGGCAGCTCGGGCCGCATGATCGCGGCAAGCTGCGCGGGGCGCATGACCTGCGGCGTCCCGCCTGGCCTCGGGCTACGGCGTCGAAGTCGCTACTGCGCGATCCGGCACAGTTCCGACAGTAAACCTCAGGCAGGCGACGGCGAAGGGCAAGCGCGGCATTTCCGTGCCGGGGATCACAGGCGAGCCAGCCGGCAGACGAGTGCGCCAGCGCCGCCGCAGTTCCTGCGATCGTCGAGGCCAGTGCTGAATTGCTCACTTCGTGATAAAGACCAGCCGGTAAGTTGTCCGAAGGTGACAACGATCGTCGGATTGGCTGCCGGCATGGCGGATACCCGGCCGACTCTCCTTGCACCGGTTGTTACGCGGACGTAACGTACTCGCCAGTAGCAAATGCTGCGAGTGCAGCGCGTGACCCGATCAGCCTCGCACCGATGGTGTCAGGCGAACCGCCGATCAAGGAGCGCAGTCATGACAATCAGGAAACGGGCCGGCAGCGTGCTGTTCACGGCTGCCGCAGCGGCCGCCATCGTAGGCATGAGCGTCGGCTCGGCGCTGGCGCATCGACGAACCTCACCGTCAAGGTGAGCCATGGCGGCTCGTACACCGCAATCGGCAAAAACGACAGTCCTCAGCGACAACGGCGTCGCCGTGACCTGCTCGGCAAAGGGCAAGACGCCTAGCTCTAAGGCCTCCGGCAAGATCTCCAACGGCACCCACCGGGGCAAGAACGAAGTGAACCTCGGCGTGGTGAAGGGCCTGACGTTCAGCAACTGCACCGGTCCCGCTCGGCGCAGTGACGACGACAGTCCAGAAGAAGCCCACGCTCAACGCCGACTCCAAGAGCACCAGCAAGGGCGCTACGGACGCGATCATCACCAACGTCGACGTGAGCGTCTCGATGATGGGCTGCTCGTTCGACGTGACGGGGTCCGCGCCGGGCTTCTACAACAACAAGACCCACACCCTCACCATGACCAGCGGGAAGCTGCCGGCCAAGGAACTGGCTACGGCTCAGCTCACGGTCTCGGGTGTCACCGGCTGCGCGGGCCTCGTCAAGAACGGCGATCACCCGACCTATAACGCCAGCTACGTGGTCAGCCGCCACATCTTATCAAGTCCACCTAAGACGGCCCGGCAGCGCCGGTGGCCGTGCTGCGGTCACCGGCGCTGCCGTTAGATCCTGGCGCGGCCGTTAGACCCTGGCGCCATCGGACCTAGGCGCCGCCAGCACGACCCGCGAGGCGAACTCCGCAATACCGGGGCCAACGACTGGCCGGGCGTGTCAGCGTTTCACGTAATACGTACAAGGACACCGGACCGGAGCCGAGGTGTAGGTGAGTAACGCTCGCGTGCATCGACCCGCCAGCGGGCAGCGCACCGGCGTCCGGGGCATCGGCGCGCGCGGCGCCGCGATACCCGGCGCTTTGCTGCTCGCCGGAGGTCTGGCCGCCGGGGTAACAGTCGCCGCCCAGGCGTCGGGCACCCGAACCGATAGTCACGTGCGGCTGAGCCTGAGCTACACGTGCCCGTTTCCGGCTGGATCGCAGCAGGTGAGGACAGGCGCTGGGCGTGACGATCGCGGCCACCTTCCCGAGAGCAGTCGCAGTCGGCCGCCGCATTCAGCCGTCCGGGGTGCGGATGACCGTGCTCCTGCCGCAGCCGGCAGTCGCCGCGCTGCGCGAGTCGGGCGCAGCCGCCGTGAGTTCCAGAGCAGTCTTGTCCGTTGAAACGAACCGGCGGACGACGAACCTGGCAAGGCCAGGGACCGGCCACTCAGCCCGCTGCCCGCAACAGGCAGCCTCACAGTCGTCGCACCGGGCCGCGCCGTGCCGGTCACCGCGACCAACCGCGGAACGCTCAAGTTCGCCGGCAGCTGGCCTGATGCTCGAGCTATGGCTGGGCAAGTGCCACCGAGCTGGCGGGCTACGGCAGCAGCCTGCCAGCCCGAGCCCAAGCGCGACGCTGTCCAGGCAAGTCGTCCCTCCGGGATACACCTTCGCGTCGCCTGCACCCTGGTAAGGGACCGGGGCGACACACTGGGCGCCATGCCGGTCGCGGCGACCGCGAAACGCATCAAGTCACCGGCCCGCGGCCGGGGCAAGCTGAAGCTTCCGAAGGACTGCGGGCACATCAAGGTAATCGGAACTGGCGTCGCCGTGTGCGGTTACATCATGGGCTACTCGGACGTCGCGAAGCTCTACGGCGCGGCGCCACTGCAACCAAAGCGACCGGCCCTGCCCGCGCTAGTCAATATCGACTTCGCTTACCGGCACAGTTCAAGCACGGCAAGCTCATCGAGTACTCGACCGGCGACCTCTATTACCAGGGGCGACCGCGAACTGCCTCCGGTCCGCGCGACATTCCTGGCGTTCAGGTTCGTGCCGGTGACCGCGACGATCATGGTCACCGAACTAACGCCGATAAGCATCCGCTCAGTCTCCGGCATCACCGCGCCGCCGTATCCGATCACCGTCCGCGCGACCACGAGGGTGGCGATCCGGATCTCGGACGTCGACGTGAACGGCGTGCCGCTGGCGATCGGTCCGCATTGCCGGCCAGTCAGTTCGACGGTGCTGACGCTAATCGGGCGAGGCGATAACACCATCCCGCCAAAGGGTTACACCGTGGCAACAGGCGGTCCGCTGAGCGGGCGGCTGACCATTCCCGCTTTCACCGACTGCGGCGTGACCGAGAATCTCGATCCGCTGCTGACCGGCTCCATCTCGGGGCCAGGCAACTACGTGCAGATGACCCAGGGAAAGCTGTGCGGCCCGGCGCAGCCGCAGAACTGGACATGCCCTCCGCCCGTACCCAAACCGATCCATTGACGGCTTTCCCAGGGAATCGCCCAATGCCGTCAGTCATCATTTGACGAAGGAGCTCGCAAATGACAACTGGAACACGATCGATCTGGCCGCGGCTTGCGGCCACAGCCGCGGTCAATGGTGGCCGTAGGTGCCACGCTGGCCGCAGCGGCCGACCCCGCACTCGCGGCTACCAACGTGCACGCGCGGTACAGAGTCACCGGAAGCACCTACATCAAGGCGCCGAACTTCACGCTCAGCCTCGGACCGGGCAAGCTCGCCGCCACGGTGAACGGCAAGACCGGCAAGCTGACGGCCAGCCTTACGCTGCCAGCCGCGACCGGGTCGTTCCAGCAGCTCGGCATCATCCCGGTGACCGCCACTACGCAGTTCATCAACGACGGCCCGACTACTGGCAGAGTGAATCTTGACACCGGCACGGTGCGCACTAAATCCAGGATCACGCTTCGGATCGTGAGCCTCACCGTGGGCGGCATCGCGTGTTTCCGTCGGCAACTCCTGCCAGACCAAGCGTGCCGTCGTGGTGCGCCTGGCCAGCCAGCCCGGCTTCAACATCCTCAAGGGCGGCCACGTGGCTGGCGGCTACACGATCGGAGACTTTTCCGGCTGCGGTCTGGCCACAGTCCTGATAAACCTGACTATTCCCGGAGCTGGTAACACCATTAACCTCAAGCTCGGCAAAGCGCGGATCGTCTGATGCTCGCTGGCCGGCCGGACCCGCCACCTGACAGGGAGGTGAGATGGGCATCGAGGTCGTCGTCGAGGGACTGACTAAGTCCTTCGGGCGCCATGTGGTCTGGCGCGATGTCTCGCTGTCCCTTCCGGCCGGCGAGGTGAGCGTCATGCTGGGGCCTTCCGGCACCGGCAAGACGGTATTCCTCAAGTCGCTCGTCGGCCTGGTGCGGCCAGACAGCGGCCGGGTCCTGGTCGACGGCATCGACACGGTCTCATGCTCGGAACGCCAGCTCTACCAGGTGCGCAAGCTCTTCGGCGTGATGTTCCAGGACGGCGCGCTGTTCGGCTCCTTGAACCTGTACGACAACGTCGCCTTTCCGCTGCGGGAGCACACCAGGCTCACCGAGGCTGAGATCCACCGCGTCGTTCTGGAAAAGATGGACATGGTCGGGCTGGCTGACGACGGCCACAAGTTCCCCGGCGAGATATCTGGCGGGATGCGCAAGCGGGCCGGGCTCGCCCGGGCGCTCGTGCTGGACCCGCAGATCATCCTGTGCGACGAGCCAGACTCTGGCCTCGACCCGGTGCGGACCGCCTACTTGTCGCAGTTGCTGATCGACCTCAACGCCGAGATCGACGCGACGATTCTCATCGTCACTCACGACATCCAGATCGCCCGCACAGTGCCCGACAACATCGGCATGCTGTTCCGCGGCAACCTGATCATGTTCGGCCCTCGCGAGGTCCTGCTCACCAGCGAGCATCCGGTCATCACGCAATTCGTCAACGGCCGCCGTGTCGGCCCTATCGGCATGTCGGAAGAAAAGGACGAAGCCACGCTGGCGCTAGAACAGCAACGGGCCGGCGACAACGGGCGGCAATGAAGCTGAACTGCCGTCGCTCGTGCCGCAGCTCAGTCCCTCGCCGGGCCTGCCTGATCGGCTGGCTGTGCAGCGCCGCACAGCCCGCGTGCTGAGCATGCTGACCACGCTGCCTGAGCAAGCGCAGCAGGCCATACTCGCCAGCCTGCCACCCGATCAGCGCGAGCATTCCGGTCACCCGGGAGGCGGGCGATCATGAGCAGCCAGCAACGCCCGGTGCCCGGTGCCGGGGCTCTGCGGCAGACCGGCAAGCTGTTCGCGCTCGCTGCCAGCGTGATCACGCTCAGCTTCCGGCGCCCGTTCCAGGTCCGCGAACTCGTCGAGCAGTTCTGGTTCATCGCGAGCGTGACGATCCTGCCGTGCATGCTGGTGTCGATCCCGTTCGGTGCCGTGATCACGCTCCAGGTCGGCTCCCTGACCCAGCAGCTAGGGGCAGAGTCATTCACCGGCGCGGCGAGCGTACTGGCGGTGGTCCAGCAGGCCAGTCCGCTCATCGTCGCCCTGCTGATCGCCGGTGCCGGCGGCTCAGCGATCTGCGCGGACATCGGCGCTCGGACGATCAGGGAAGAGATGGACGCCATGGAAGTGATGGGCGTCTCCCCGATCCAGCGGCTGATCGTCCCGCGCGTGCTGGCGGCCTCCGGCGTCGCAGTGCTGCTGAACGGCCTGGTCTCCGTGGTTGGCGTCCTCGGCGGGTACGTGTTCTTCGTTTACCTCCAGCACGGGACGCCGGGCTCGTTCCTGGCTAGCTTCTCCTCGCTCGCGCAGCTACCTGACCTGTACATCAGCGAGATCAAGGCGCTGCTCTTCGGCTTCATCGCAGCGGTGGTCGCGGCGCATCGCGGCCTGAACCCGCGTCCCGGTCCGAAAGGCGTCGGCGACGCCGTCAACCAGTCGGTCGTGATCGCGTTCCTGCTGCTCTTCTTCGTCAACCTGGTGCTGACCGCGATTTACCTGAAGATCGTGCCGCCGAAGGGAGGATGAGCCGATGACGACAACGAGCCAGCCGCCGCCCTCGATCGGCGAGCCGCCCGTCACCGGAACCACGCCAGCCGAGCCGGAGCTGCCCCCGCGCGGTGCGCGGGCCGGCGCCCGGCTTGATCGCTGGCTGTCGTGGCTAGACCTGCTGGGCGACCAGCTTGCCTTCTATGCCAGGGCGCTGGCCTGGACGCCGCGCGCCATCCGGCGCTACTCCCGCGAGATCCTGCGGCTGCTCGCTGACCTGGCTTTCGGCAGCGGCGCCCTCGCGCTCATCGGCGGGACCGTCGGCGTCATGATCGGCATGACGCTGTTCACCGGTACGGTCGTCGGCCTGCAAGGCTACGCCGCACTGAACCAGATCGGCGCATCCGCGTTCACCGGGTTCGTCTCGGCGTACTTCAACACCCGCGAGATCGCACCGCTCGTCGCCGGACTTGCGCTGTCCGCCACCGTGGGAGCTGGCTTCACCGCCCAGCTCGGTTCGATGCGGATCAACGAAGAGGTCGACGCCCTCGAAGGGATGGGCGTGCCCAGCCTCCCCTACCTTGTCACCACTCGCATCGTGGCCGGAGCGATCGCGGTCATCCCGCTGTACGCGCTCGGCCTGGTCAGCTCCTACCTGGGCTCGGAACTCGTCACCGTCTATTTCGAAGGCCAGTCCCGCGGCACCTACCAGCATTACTTCGGGCTGTTCCTGTCGCCAGTCGACGTGCTGTGGTCCTTCGTCAAGGTGCTGATTTTCAGCGTAGTGGTGATCCTGGTGCACTGCTATTACGGCTACCGCGCGAAAGGCGGCCCAGCGGGCGTCGGAGTCGCGGTCGGCCGGGCCGTGCGGACCGCGATCGTGATGATCAACATCATTGACTTCTTCATGAGCCTGGCCATCTGGGGTGCGACCACGACGGTGCGAGTGGCGGGATGAACTCCGCCGGGGTCAAGACGCGACGCCGCCTCGGCGGTGTGGCATTCCTGCTCGTCCTGGCCCTGCTGGTGTGGTTGTCGGTCGCTATCTACCAGAAGAAGTTCACTTCGGTAGCGATGGTCACGCTCTACACCAGCAGCGCCGGAAACGAGATGCACCCGGGTGCTCAGGTGATGGTGCGCGGCGTGCAGGTCGGCGAAGTCCGGCAGGTCAGCGCGGACGGCGCCCGAGCGCGGCTTGAACTCGCCATCGAGCCGAGCCAGCTGAGCATGCTGCCCGCGAACGTCTTCGCGCAGATGCTGCCGACGACCTTGTTCGGCGAGCGCTACGTTGACTTGATCCTGCCCTCGAAGCCGTCCGCGGTGAGGCTGACCAGCGGGAGTGTCATCCAGCAGAACCGCTCCGCCGACTCCATCGAGCTTGACCAGGTACTGGGCAACCTGCTGCCAATGCTCGCCGCGACGCAGCCAGACAAGCTGTCGCTAACGCTGACAGCGATTGCGCAGGGGCTGCAGGGCCGGGGTCAATCGCTCGGCCAGGCGCTCGTGACGCTGAACTCCTATCTGGAGAAGCTGAACCCGCAGCTACCGCAGATCGACACTGACATCACGAAGCTGGCCGCCCTCGCCAGGACCTACAACCAGGCAGCCCCGGACATCGTGCAGGCACTCGACGACTTCGGCGTAACCGGCCGGACGCTCGCGAACCAGCGCGTGAACTTCGACGCGTTGCTGGCCAACCTCACCACCTCCACCGACGACCTCACATCCTTCCTCGACGCGAACTCGGCGAACGCGATCTCGCTGTCCGCCGATAGCCTCTCCACCCTGGACATCCTGGCCCGGTACGCGCCCGAGTACCCGTGCGTGCTGCAGCAGCTTGCGGACTTCGTGCCCGCCATGAATAAGGTGCTCGGCGCCGGCACCAGGCAGGCCGGCCTGCACGTGAAGCTGGTCGTCGAGCCCGCGACGTCGTCCGGCGCGTACCTGCCGCACGTCGACACCCCGGTCTACGGCGACAACCTCGGACCGCGTTGCTATCCCGTCCCGTTTACCGGCGTCCACCTGAACGACGGAGTAGCCGGGTCGCCAGCTGGCCGCTCAGGAGCAGGCAAGTCAGGCACGGGCAAGTCAGGCACGGGCAAAGCCAGCAAGCGTGCCAGCGACACTGCGTCGCTGACCGGCACCGGTCCGGCCGGGCTGGCGGGCTCACCCGGCGAGGCCGCGCTCGTCAGGGAGCTAGACGCGCTGGCTCTCGGCAGCCCCGCGGCCTCGATCCCGGCCTGGGCTGGCCTGCTGACGGCCCCGCTCTACCGCGGTAGCACAGTGCAGGTCGGGTGACCGCATGAAGCGCAAGGGCATCGCCGGGCCGCTCATCAAGTCGGCCATCTTCGTCGTCATCACGGTGACCATCACAGCTGTGCTCGCGCTGTCCATCGTCTCCACCGGAGTGTCCGGCACGACCAGCTATCGTGCCGTCTTCACCGACGTGACTGGCCTGGCCGTTGGCAACGATGTGGACATCGCGGGGGTGCGGGTCGGCCAGGTCACCTCTCTGACCGTCTATCACCGCGATCTCGCGCTGGTCGGATTCAACGTGCAGGCGGACCGGCCGCTGCCGGCCTCGGTGACGGCGACGATCCGCTACCTCAACCTGGTCGGGCAGCGCTACGTCGAACTCGGCCAGGGAACCGGGCCAGCGGACCGAAACCTCCCGCCCGGCGGAACTATCCCGCTGGCGCAGACCACGCCCGCCCTCAACCTCACGGTGCTGTTCAACGGCTTCCAGCCGCTGTTTCAGGCCCTGTCACCCGGCGACGTCAACCGCCTGTCGAGCGACATCATCGAGGTATTCCAGGGCGAGAGCCCCAACATCACCGCGCTGGTGGCGGCAATCGGCTCGCTGACATCTGCGCTGGCCACCAAAGACCAGGTGATCGATCAGGTCATCGACAACCTCAACTCGGTAATCACGACGATCAGTGCGCGGAACAGCGAGCTGACAGGCCTGATCACCTCGCTGCAGGAACTTGTCTCCGGCCTCGCCGCCAACCGGCAGCCGATCGGCCAGGCGATCTCCGCGATCGGCAGCCTTACCAGCGCCACCGCTGGATTGCTTCAGGTTGCCAGGCCGCCGCTGAAAGCGGACATCACCCAGCTGCAGCGCCTGTCCGGCAACCTTGCCGGCAACTCCGCCGTGGTGAACACGTTCCTGCAGGACTTGCCGGTCAAGATGGCTGACATCGCGCGGATAGCTTCCTACGGCTCCTGGCTCAACTTCTTCCTCTGCGACGCCACGGCGGACGGCGTGCGCCTGGCCGGCGGTTCAGGCAAGACGCCACCGGGCGTTCCGCTGACAGCCGCACGGTGCCTGTCGTGACGCGCCTCGCGGTGCGGCCGGTGAAGCCCATCAGGGAGCGCAACCCGATCGCGGTCGCGCTCGCCGGGCTCGCCATCCTGGCCGCGATCGCGCTGCTCGTCTACTTCTCCGGCGACCTGCCGGTCATCGGTGGCGGCACCGGTTACACCGCTTACTTTGCCGAGGCGGCCGGCCTGCAGCCTGGCAACGAGGTCAGGATCGCCGGAGTTACCGTCGGATCGGTGACCGGGGTATCACTCGACGGCGACAAGGTCGCGGTCACATTCGACGTCAAGAACGCGTGGGTCGGCGACCGCACCACGGCCGCTATCGAGATCAAGACGCTGCTCGGCGACAAGTACCTGGCCATCGACCCGGCTGGCAGCGCCCCGCAGAACCCGGCGCAGCCGATCCCGCTGTCCCGTACGACCTCGCCCTACGACGTGACGCAGGCGTTCAGCGGCCTCGGCCAGCAGATCAGCCAGATCAACACCGCTCAGCTGGCGCAGAGCCTGCAAACGCTGTCTGACGCATTCGCCACCACGCCGCCCTACGTCCGCACTGCGCTGCGCGGACTGGCCTCGTTGTCGACCACCGTCGCCTCTCGGCAGGCCCAGGTCACCAGCCTGCTAGCCGGAGCAAAGCAAGTGACCGGCACGCTGGCTAGCGAGGACGCCAGGTTCGCCGCGCTGCTCGGCGACGGCAACCTGCTGCTGGCCGAGCTACGACAGCGTCAATATGCCATCGCCGCGATGCTGACCGACACCCGCGAGCTTGCCGCACAAGTCTCCGGCCTGGTGAACGACGACCAGGCCGAACTCGCCCCGGCCTTGCAGGCGCTCAACCAGGTAACCAGCGTGCTGCAAAGTAATCAGGCCAACCTGCGGCGAGCGCTCCAGCTGGCCGGGCCCCTACTACCGTCTGCTCGGCAACGCTGTGGGCAACGGCCAGTGGTTCGACGTCTACCTGTGCGGCCTGATCACGCACGCCGACGCGCCGGACAACACGCCCCCGACCGGCTGCCAGCCGCCGAAACCATAGCCGAGGAACGCGACGATGCTGAGGTGGAACAAGGAGGACCTGGCTCCTCGGCGACGGCCGCGACCTGCCGGGGAGCAGGCAGCGCCGGCCGGGCGGCGAAGGCTGTCCCGGCTGATCCGCACCAGGCGGGACAAGTGGGTGCTGGGCACCGGTGCAGCGTTCGTGGCCGCGGCGCTGGTAGTTAGCGGCGCGCTGGTTTACCAGTCCCTGCATCCTGCCGAGCAGATCACGGCTTACTTCGCCGAGACGATCGGTGTCTACCCGCAGTCCACAGTCCGGGTGCTCGGTGTGCCGGTCGGCACGGTCGACGCCGTGCAGCCGGAAGGCACCGGCGTCAAGGTCACGATGACGATCGACGCCGGGGTCAAGATCCCGGCCGGCGCGGATGCGGTCGTGCTTGCGCCCAGCGTGGTGTCCGACCGGTATATCCAGCTCACCCCGGCCTATACCGGCGGGCCGCTGCTAGCCAGCGGTGCGGAGATACCGGAGAGCCGGACCGCGGTGCCGGTGGAGGTCGACCAGGTCTACGCGAGTCTGGCCAGGCTGGCAGACGCGCTCGGCCCGAACGGCGCGAACAAACATGACGCGCTGAGCGACCTGATCAAGACCGGCGCGGCGAACCTGAACGGCAACGGCACGTACCTGCGGCAGATGCTCACCGAGTTCGGCGGGCTGTCCAAGACACTGGGCGGCTCGTCAGGGAACCTCTTCGCATCGGTCGCCTACCTGCAGCAGTTCACCACGATGCTGAAGCACAACAACGGCCAGGTCGAGCAGGCCGAGCAGCAGCTCGCCGAGGTGTCCGGGTTCCTCGCCAGCGACCGCCAGGAGCTGTCCGCCGCGCTGAGCCAGCTCGCCACAGCGCTCGACCAGATCAAGACCTTCATCGGCAGCAACCGCAGCCTGCTCGTGGCGAACGTCAACAAGCTCGCGGCAATCACCTCGCTGCTGGTCGCCGAGCGCGCCTCGCTGGCCGAAGCGCTGGACGTGGCGCCGCTCGCAGCCGACAACGTGGTGAACGCCTACAACACCACCACGCACACCCTGGACGGGCGGGGGGACTTGCTCGAGTTCGAACAGGGTCCGGGATCGCTGCTCACATCGGCGTTGCCGGCCGGCTCGGTCGCTGTCCCGGCAACCGAGCTATCGCTGCTCCCGCCGCTCCCCTTGCCGTCAGCGGGTTCGGTGTACGGGACGCCGGATGCGCTGACCGGAGGCAGCAAATGAGCGCGCCGCGCTGGCGCCGCGGGCGGCGCACCGGGCGCCCCGGCAGCCGGGCAGCCAGGCTCCCGGCAGCCCTCGCGGCGGCAGCGTTGCTGGCCGGCTGCAGTTCATCGAACGGGTACAGCGGCATCTACAGCATCCCGCTGCCGGGCGGCGCCAGCCTGGGCGCGCATCCCTACCAGGTGACCGCGCAGTTCTCCGACGTGGCCGACCTGGTGCCGCAGTCCGCGGTCATGGTCAACGACGTGGCAGTTGGCCGAGTGACCAAGATCTACCTGCCGCCGCACGGCTGGACAGCGGATGTCCAGATGCTGGTGAATGGCAGCGTCCGCTTGCCGGCGAATGCGATCGCCGAAGTTACCCAGTCCAGCCTGCTCGGCGAGCAGTACATCGCGCTGTCCCGGCCGCCCGGCGTCGCGCCGCTTGGCAGGCTGGCCAACCATGCGGTGATCCCGCTCAGCCGCACGACAGCCAACGCATCTGTCGAGGAGGTACTGGGCGCGCTCTCGCTGCTGCTCAACGGCGGTGGCATCAGCCAGGTGCACACGATCGTGACCCAGCTCGATGCTGCCATGACGGGCAACGCACCGCAGATTCGCTCGCTGCTCGCGCAGATTCACACGACACTGACCAACCTGGACGCTCACAAGCAGGCGATCTTTACGGCGCTGTCCGGCCTGAAGACGCTGTCAGCCACGCTGGCCGCGCGCGACCGGCAGATCGGCAGCGCCCTGGACAACTTGTCACCTGGCCTGCGCGTCCTAGCCGACCAGCGGCAGCAGCTTGTCGCGCTGCTGGACTCGCTGAACAGGCTGTCCGGGGTTGCGGTCGCCACGATCAACGCCAGCCAGGCCGACGTGGTCGCCGACTTGCGCGACCTAGCGCCGACGCTGCGCGAGCTCGCCGACGCCGGCCAGAACCTGCCGCTGGCGCTCCAGGTGCTCCTCACCTACCCGTTCACCAATCAGGTCCTCAGCGACGTCAAGGGCGACTACCTCAACGTCTACCTGTCGCTTGAGGCGAAGAAGGGAACGACAGTCATTCCCCCGGTCAAGCCTCCCCGCCACGCCAGGAGGCATTGATGCTCACCAGGGGCACCCGGGTCAAGCTCGCCATCTTCGCTGTGGTCGGCGTCCTGATTATCGCCTACACCGGCATCCACTACGCCGACCTCGGGCGCTTCCTGGGCTTGCGCGGCTACTACGTGGTGCGGCTAGAACTAGCCAACGGCAGCGGGATCTACCCCGACGCCGACGTGACTTACCGAGGGGTATCGGTTGGCCGTGTCGGCGCGATGCGGCTGACCGCCGTCGGCATCGAAGCCGACCTGGATATCAGCGACTCCGCGCCGCTGATTCCGGCCAGGCTCCAGGCCGCGGTCGCCGACCTGTCCGCGGTCGGCGAGCAGTACGTGGACCTGCGCCCGCAGACGCCAGCCGGACCGTACCTGCACTCGGGCAGCGTTATCCCGGAACGGGATACTCAGCTGCCCATCCCCGTCACCAGCGTCCTGAACAGCGTCAACACGCTGGCAACCTCGCTGCCGCTGTCGTCGCTGCGTGAGCTGACCAATGAACTTGCCACGGGTTTCGGTGGTCAGGGCAGCAACGTCGCGAGCATCGTGGAAGGAAACGTGGCTCTTATCCACGCGGCCAACGCAACACTGCCGCAGACGATCAAACTGATCAGAGACAGCCAGGAGGTCATCGACACTCAGGTGGCGGAGAGTAATGAGCTGGATTCGTTCAGCCAGAGCTTGCTGTTGCTGGCGAAGCAGCTGGACAAGTCCAACGCCAGCATTCGCAAGCTCGTCGTCTCTGGCCCGCAAGCCGCGGCTGAAATAGCTGACCTGCTCGCGCAGACTAACCCCGGCCTCGGCGATCTCATCGCCAACCTGCTGACTACCTCGGAGGTCACCCTGACCAGGGGCGCGGCACTGGATGAGCTGCTGTCCGCACTGCCCGCGGCGGTGGCCGTCGGCTCCACTGCGGTCACCTCAAAGGGCGCGACGTTCGGGCTGGCGCTGACCTTCTTCGACCCGTTGCCGTGCACGACTGGCTACGGCGGCACCGTCTATCTGAACGGGCTTGACGTCTCGCCGGACGCACCGGTAAACACCGGCGCCTACTGCGCGGAGCCGGCCAGTAGCGGTGTGGACGTCCGCGGCTCCGCGAACGCCCCCAGCGGAGGCGGCGTGCCGCCAGCCGCGCAAGCGGGAATGGCTCAGCTTCTCGGTGTAGCGCCATGACAAACGCCGCGACTGCATACGATGACGGCATCCTCGCGGGATCCCGCCCGGCGAGCGGAGGTGGCGATGACTAGCGTGACGGCGCGGCTTTCTGCGGTCAGCTGGCGACAGAGTCCGGTGATGGCGACCTCCGCCGTGCTGCTAGCCATTGCCGCGGTGTTCGCGGCCTGGGCCGGACTGTCCTGGCTCACCGCGCCGCGAGCGCCCGCCCTTGCCCAAACGAGGGACCAGGCGCTCCGTGAGGGCGAGCAGGCCGTGCTGAACTTCAACACGCTGAGCTACCGGTACGTCACCCAGGGCGTGCAGCTGTGGGAGCAGTCCTCCACCGGAGCGCTGCACAGCGAGATCGCGGCCGGCCGGTCCGCCTTCGAGCAGCAGATCAAGCAGGCGAAGTCGGTGACAACTGCGAAGATCCTCGATGCGGCGCTCACCTCGCTCGACTTCCGGGCCGGCAAGGCGTCCGTCATCGTGGCGATGCAGATCACCGTCACCCCGGCGCACGGTGCGGCTGCGACGAAGCAGAGCCGACAGGAGGGCGTTCTCACGCTTACGCCGTCCGGATGGAAGCTGAGTTCGCTCGAGCAGGTCCCGGTCGGGGCTGCCAGCGCTGCGGGCTCGACACACTGAGGCCGGAAAGGAGTCCCCGCGATGCCCAGAGGGCCGTCCTTCCGGCCGGTGGCCGCGTCGGAGAGCGCTGCCGTTTCCGACATGATCGAAGTAGCGGTGACGGAGAGCCCCGCGGCCGACCCGAGCCCGCGCCGACGATGGCATCGAGCACTCCCGCTAGCCTTCGGCGGCGCGACTGTCATCCTAGGGGCGCTCGGTGCGTGGGCTGCGGTCGACGGCCACGACCTGCGGGCAAGCGCCACCAGCGCGAACGGCGCGCTCGTCGATGCTAGCGCCACCCGGAGCGTGGAGCGGGCTGTCACCAGCGCGGTCAACACCGTGTTCTCTTACAACTACGCCGACACTGCGCGGACCAGACAGGCTGCCCAGCGGCTGCTCATCGGTCCCGCGATCCAGCAGTACAACCAGCTGTTCGCCCTGGTGCAGCAGGAGGCGCCGAAGGAGAAGCTGGTGGTGACGACTCGGGTTACTGACATCGGGGTCGAGTTGCTGACCAGCGGACGTGCCCGGCTGCTGGTCTTCGTCAACCAGCAAGACTCCCGCGCGGAGACGAGCCAGTCGAGCTACGGCGGCGCGATGTTCGCTGTCACGGCCGTCAACCAGCGCGGCCGGTGGCGGATCGAGAACATCGATACCTTCACCGGTTCAGCCTGAATCGCGGTCGCCCGGACGGCGACCCGCGCCCCGCCTCGACGGCGCAAGAATCCGCATTCTCGAAAGCAGCATCGCGCCCGCTGAGGAGTCTTTACTTGCATGAAGGGTGATCCGCTCGACGACGCCGCGGCACTCAGCCTGCCGGGACTCTTCCCGCCAGGGCGAGAACCTGGCGGCCGTCGGTCCGAGCTGAGGAAGCTGCGGTCGCGGTCGGTGCGCTATATCTGGCAACCGCCGTCGGCCTGATCCGGCTGGCCTATGTGATCCTCGGCGACCGGCAGGCCGCGGAGGACGTAGTACAGGACGCCTTCTGCAACCTGTTCAGGCGCTGGGACCAGCTGTCCCATCTGGAGGGCGCCGAGTACTACGTCCGCGTGTCGGTGCTCAATGCGTGCCGGTCGGCACTGCGCCATCGCCTGGTAGGCAGCCGCCGAGTGCTCTACGAACTGCCGGCACCCTCAGTCGAAGCGGCGATCCTCGGCGGTGAGGAGCGCGAGGAGCTTATCCGCGCAGTCGACCGGCTACCGCGACGTCAGCGGGAGACGCTCATCCTCTCCTATTATCTCGACCTGCCCGATGACGAGATCGCCACGCTCATGGGCGTCGGCCTGAGCTCCGTGAGGTCGGCGCGGCACCGGGCGCTCGAAACCCTCGCGAGGAACCTGAAGGAAAGGTCATGACACAGCTTGAAGACCAGCTCCGACGGGCATTCCGGGCGAAGGCGGGCGAGATCACGCCACCCCCGCCGCCGTTGGAGCTGCAGGCACGACCAGTGCACGGTCCTGCCGCTCGCAGGGGCAGTGGCAGGGCAGGAACACCGCTGGAGCGGAGGTGGCTCGTCCCGCTGGCCGCTGCCGTCGCCGTTCTCGCGGTCGTTGCCGGCGCGCTCACCGTCGGTCGCGCGTTGCCGACCCACCGGACACCGCCGGCGGTGCTGATCCAGACAACCGTCCCGCGGTACTACGTCGCGCTAGTGGCGGACCGTATCCCAGGGCAGTCCGCCTCGACCTTCGATCCGGCCCGGTCCACTGTCGCAACGGTGCGCGCCACCTCGACCGGATCGATAATCGCCCAGGTCAAAGCGCCCGCTCCGGACCTGGGCTTCAGCATGGTCGCCGGTGCCGCCGACGACCGGACCTTCGTCTTGCTTGCCTATGGCCGCCCGGTGGTGCGCCAGCCCGATAACATCCGGCAGCCCGGCCCGGAGCGTTTCTATCTGCTGCACATCAACCCGTCATCACCAGCCGGAGCTGGCCGGGCGCAGCTGACCGCCCTCCCCGCCACTGACACCCTGGTGGGACGCAAATCACTGCCCTGGCGTTGTCTCCGGACGGGCGGGCCCTGGCCGCGATCGTGGACAATGCGCACGGGGGCGTGCTCACGGTCTTCTACCTGGAAACAGGCAATACGCGGACATGGATCTGGAAGACGTCTGCCAGCGGCCAATGGTGGTCCGGGATCACCAGAAATGGCTTCAGCCTCAGCGCCGTCGCGTTGTCCTGGACAGCCGGCGGCAAAGCACTCGGATTGGCGCCCGACCCGTGGAGCACGCTGTGGATTCTGGACATTGCCAAGCCCGGCGACGATGTACGGCGCAACAGCAGGCCGGTTGACATCAAGAACGCGCCGGTCCAGACATGGACCACGGTCTACCTGACCCCCGACGGCAAGTCGGCGTTCGTTAGCTACTACGAGTCCGTCGGCAAGTCGAACTGGCTAGGACTAGACCGTTACTCGGCAACCACCGGCAAGCTCGCAGTCATCAACAAGCTGACGGTCACGAATGAGGGACACGCCACCGGCTTCGGCATCCATGCGAATCCCTATGCCGACACGGCTGCCGATAACGTGCTCTGGACCAGCTATGACGGCAGCAGGTTCGTCGTGGTGAGCGCAAGGCCTGGCAACACCGCGGGCATTTACAGCGGCAACCAGTACACGCCGCTGCCATGGCCTGCCAACGTGGTCGACGCGGCCTGGTAGCGGGCGGCGGCCGCGCGGATCAGGAGACCTCGGCCCGGCCCTTGATGCCAGCCAGCGTGGCAGTCATGTTCGCGTGATGCTCGGCCAGTCGCCGCCGCAAAATGCGGTGTTCCTTGTCCGGCATCTGCCGGATCAGGCCGCTGATCCCGGACTCGCCCGGGCCGATCTGCATCCACTGGCGGACCAGCGTGCCGGATCCCGTCGGCTGCAACGTGAACCGCCAGCGCGCGGCCGGAACCTCGGGATCGCCGACCGCCCAGCCGAACAGCCGCTCGGGCTCGAACTCGCACACGGTGGAGACTGTCTCCCAGGTGCCGGCTGACTCGTGATAGTTGCGGCCACGGAAGCGGGCACCGAGCGCCGGACCGGCTGCATCGTCGAGCCACTGCCCGCCCTGGAACTCCGAGCTGAACTCTGCCGGTACCTGGATATCGCAGACCAGCGGCCAGACCACCGCGGGCGATGCGTCGATCAAAAGCTCAGCCTCGGTCGTCGGGCAATCGGCGTAGCGTAGCTCGGCGTGTTCCACGATTGGATGGTACGCCGGGCGTAACAGAGAGCCGAACACAATAGGGAGCAGCCTCATGCAGGTGGGTATCGCAGCCCGGGTTTCCGGACCGCAGGATGCGGATTTCGTGCGTGCGGCTGAGCGGCTCGGCGCCGCTTCGGTCTGGGTCGCTGAAGCTTGGGGCCAGGACGCGCTGACACCGCTCGCCTATCTAGCCGCCCGGACCGACCGCATTGTCCTCGGATCGGCGATCGCCCAGCTGGGTGCCCGCACCCCGGCGATGCTGGCTATGTCGGCCATGTCGCTGCAGCTGCTGTCCGGCGGCAGGTTCCGGCTCGGCATCGGCACCAGCGGACCGCAGGTGATGGAGGGCTGGCACGGAGTCCGTTTCGACGCACCGCTGGCTGTCACTCGCGACACTATCGAGATCGTCAGGTCCGTCGCGGCCGGCGAGCGGCTCAGTTACCAGGGTCGCGCCTATCAGCTACCGCTGCCCGGCGGCCGCGGCCGCGCCATCCGGTCCATGCTGCCGCCCGCCCGGGTACCCGTCTACGTGGCCTCGCTCGGCCCGCGGAACCTGGAATTGACCGGCGAACTCGCCGACGGCTGGATCGGCAATACCTTCATGCCCGAGCATGCCGAGGTGTTCATTGACCGGCTGCGAGCAGGCGCGGCCAGAGCCGGCCGCGAGCTGACCGATCTTGACCTGGTCATCCCTGTGGGAGTGGAAATCACTGATGACGTCGAAGTCGCGGCCAGGCGGCACGCGCGCGGTTATGCGTTCACTATCGGCGCAATGGGCTCGAAGGACGAGAACTTCTACAACGCGGCATTCACCCGGCAAGGTTTCGGCGACGACGTGGCAGCCGTCCAGGAACTGTGGCTGGCCGGGAGGCGGGACGAAGCAGCCGAACGGGTGCCGCTGGAGTTTGGCACCGGCACCAACCTGATCGGCACGCCGGCAATGATCCGCGAGCGGCTGCGGCTCTACCGCGCCGTCGGCGTCACTACGCTGCAGGTCAAATTGAGCGGCGATCAGAGCGCCCAGCTGGACACCCTGGCCCAGCTAATCGAGCTAGTTAACGAACCGAATTAGCTGCTGCTCGCCAGCAAAAGCGCTTGCCGCTACTGACCGCTAACGCCAAGTCTTTGCCAACGCTAACGGAGTAGCTAGACCAAGGGTGGCCTACCAGCGATCTGTACTAGAATAACGTTATAGCCGCAGGCAGAGGGTCTCTTCCGCTAGTGGGTCATGGGGGGCGAGCGCCTAACCGGCTGCGAGTCCGCAAACAGAAATCACGCATAGATGCACGCCGTCACCGCGTCTGGAAGCCGGCCTCGGCGCGTGAAGGAGGCCGGGAGACTGTGACCAAGCAGGTCCAGCAGCTTGACCGTGTGATCATCAGGTTCGCCGGAGACTCTGGCGACGGTATGCAGCTAGCCGGAGACCGGTTCACGCAGGAGACTGCTTCCTTCGGCAACGACTTGTCGACGCTGCCGAACTTCCCGGCCGAGATCAGGGCGCCCGCCGGTACCCTCCCAGGCGTGTCGAGTTTCCAGCTTCACTTCGCTGACCACGACATCCTGACTCCAGGTGACGCGCCGGACGTGCTGGTCGCGATGAACCCCGCGGCCTTGAAGGCCAACCTGGATGATGTCCCGCGGGGCGCCGACATCATCGCGAACACCGACGAGTTCACCAAGCGCAACCTGGCAAAGGTCGGTTACGACGCCAATCCGCTCGAAGACGGCTCGCTCGACGCCTACCAGGTGCACGCGATACCGCTGACCTCGGTGACGGTCAAGGCGCTCGAGGAATTCGACATCACTCGCAAGGACGCCGAGCGAGCGAAGAACATGTTCGCGCTCGGACTGCTGTCCTGGCTGTACAACCGGCCAGTCGAGGGCACGTTGCGGTACCTGACCACCCGCTTCGCATCCCGGCCGGAGATCCTCGCCGCCAACAAAGCCGCCTTCCAGGCCGGCTGGAACTACGGCGAGACAACCGAGGCGTTCTCGGTTCAGTACGAGGTCAAGCCCGCCCCGCTGAAGCCCGGCAAGTACCGGAACATCACCGGCAATGGGGCGCTTGCCTACGGGCTGGTGGCCGGATCCCGGCGGTCCGGCCTGCCGCTCTTCCTGGGGTCGTACCCGATCACGCCCGCCTCGGACATCCTGCACGAGCTGTCCAAGCTGAAGCGGTTCGGCGTGCGCACCATGCAGGCTGAGGACGAGATCGGCGGCGTCGGCGCAGCGCTCGGCGCGTCTTTCGGGGGCGGGCTCGGCGTGACGACGACGTCCGGGCCTGGCATGTGCCTGAAAGCCGAGACGATCGGCCTGGCCGCGTCGGTCGAGCTGCCGCTGATCATCTGCGACATCCAGCGGGCCGGGCCGTCTACCGGAATGCCGACCAAGACCGAGCAGGCTGACCTGCTGATGGCGCTCTTCGGCCGCAACGGTGAGTCGCCGGTCGCCGTGGTCGCTCCGGCCACCCCGGCCGACTGCTTCGATACCGCGCTGGAGGCCGTCAGGATCGCGGTCAAGTACCGCACCCCAGTGATCATCTTGTCCGACGGCTACCTGGCCAACGGATCTGAGCCCTGGCTCATCCCGGCCGTGGATGGCCTGCCGAAGCTCAGGGACGAGTTCAAATTCGCGAGTGGAAACGTGGCAGTCGACGGAACTGCTGGACCGCCGTTCCTGCCGTTCCAGCGCGATCCCAAGACGCTGGCCCGGCCGTGGGCCGTGCCCGGTACGCCGGGGCTCGAGCACCGGATCGGTGGTATCGAAAAGGCCGACGTCACCGGAACGATCTCTTATGACCCGGATAACCACGACAAGATGGTGCGCCTCCGGCAAGCCAAGATCGACGGCATAGCGGCCGACATCGCACCGGTCACGGTCGACGATCCGGACGGTAACGCCAAGGTGCTCGTGCTCGGCTGGGGCTCGACGTACGGCTCGATTGGCGCCGCAGCCCGGCGGGTGCGGATCAGCGGCGGCTCGGTGGCCCAGGCGCACCTGCGGCACCTGTCACCGTTCCCGGCCAACCTCGGCGATGTGCTGCGGTCTTACGAGAAGGTGCTGGTCCCCGAGATCAACCTCGGTCAGCTAGCGCTGCTTCTACGCGGCCGCTACCTGGTGGACGTGGTGTCCTACAACCGCGTCCGGGGGCTGCCATTCCGTGCGGCTGAGCTGGCCGACGTCATCCAGGATGTGATCGCCAATGTCTGACAGTGCAGCAAACGGCGGGCCAGCAAACGGCGGGCCTGTCAACCGCGCCGCGGCGGAGTTTCCGGAGCCGACGCACCGGTTCGCCTCGCTGACTCTGGTACCTAAGGCCGACGAGAAACTGGCCACCAAGGACTTCAAGTCCGACCAGGAAGTCCGCTGGTGCCCAGGCTGTGGCGACTACGCCATCCTGGCCGCATTCCAGTCCTTCCTGCCTGAGCTCGAGATCCCGCGGGAGAACCTGGTCATCATCTCCGGTATCGGCTGCTCGTCGCGGCTGCCGTATTACGTCAACAGCTACGGCATGCACTCGATCCACGGCCGTGCCCCGGCGATCGCGTCCGGGCTGGCATCGTCGCGGCCAGACCTGTCGGTCTGGGTGATCACCGGAGACGGCGACGCGCTGTCGATCGGCGGTAACCACCTGATTCACGCGCTGCGCCGGAACGTGAACATCAAGATCTTGCTGTTCAACAACCGGATCTACGGCCTTACCAAGGGCCAGTACTCACCCACGTCCGAGCAGGGCAAGGTCACCAAGTCGACGCCGTTCGGCTCACTCGACACTCCGTTCAACCCGGTGTCCCTCGCGATCGGCGCTGAGGCCGGCTTCGTCGCCAGGACCATTGACTCCGATCGCAAGCACCTGACCAGCGTGCTGCGCGCGGCGGCGGACCATAGGGGCACCGCGTTCGTGGAGATCTACCAGAACTGCCCGATCTACAACGACGACGCGTTCGCCCCGCTGACGGAGCCCGGCGAGCGGGACATGCGGCTCATCCGGCTGGAGGACGGCGAGCCCATCCGGTTTGGCGCCGACGGTAGCCAGGGCCTGCGATTCAACCGCTACGGCAAGCTGGAGACAGTCGCGGTCGCCGGCAGCGACCCGGACTCGCTGCTGGTGCACAATGCCCGCGAGCCAGATCCGTCGTACGCGTTCGCGCTGTCCCGGCTGGACAGCTCCGACTTCGCGCATACTCCGATCGGAGTCTTCAGGAGAGTCGAGCGGGCCAGCTATGACGAGCTGATGTCGGCCCAGATCGACGCCGCGCGCCAGCAGCAGGGCGACGGCGACCTCGCCGATCTGCTGGCCGGCGCAGACACCTGGCAGGTCGGCTAGCGTGCCAGCTGCGGCCGGCGTGCAGGTCGACCGCTCCGGCCCAGTGACGACGATCATCCTGAACCGTCCCGACGTCCGAAACGCTGTCGACGGTCCTACCGCTGCGGCGCTCACCGAAGCGTTCGCCGACTTCGACGCGGACACCGACGCCGCTGTTGCGGTGCTGTTCGGCGCGGGCGGCACGTTCTGTTCGGGTGCGGACTTGAAGGCCTTCGGCACTCCGCGCGGCAACCGAACCGAACCGGAAGGTCCTGGCCCGATGGGCCCGTCCCGGCTGCGCTTGTCTAAGCCGGTGATCGCAGCCGTCGCCGGGCACGCGGTAGCCGGCGGGCTGGAGCTTGCGCTGTGGTGCGACCTGCGGGTTGCCGAGGAGGACGCGATCTTCGGCGTGTTCTGCCGGCGCTGGGGAGTGCCGCTGATCGATGGCGGGACCGTCCGGCTACCCCAGATCATCGGGCTCGGCCGCGCCCTGGACCTGATCCTCACCGGCAGGGCTGTGCCTGCCGCCGAGGCTTACCAGATGGGACTAGTCTCGAGGCTCGTGAAGCATGGCGAGGCTCGGGAGGAGGCTGAACGGCTCGCGCTGCAGATCGCCGCCTTCCCGGCGGCGTGCATGCGCAGCGACCGGGCCTCCGCACTCGAATCGATGTCCCTCGGTTTCGGCGACGCCATGGCGAACGAATTCGCCCACGGCATGGCAACGATGGCTGATCCTGCCGTAGTCCAGGGCGTGTCGCGATTCCGCGGCGGAGCCGGCCGCGGCGGCGCGCCCGCCTGACCGTCCAGACAGGCCAGCGGTGGATACCCAGGAACTGGAACGGGCGTACCGCGTCGAGGCAACCCGGCTGCGGGCGATGCTGGCCCGGCGCCTCGGAGATGTAGGCCTTGCCGAGGAACTCGTGCAGGACGCTTTTGTCGAGGCGCTTGAGCACTGGCAGGCCGGTGGCGTCCCGCCCAATCCCGGTGGCTGGCTCGCCACGACCGCCTGGCGCAAGGCCCTGGACCGGCAGCGCCGGGCCAAAGCGGGGCGGGAGAAGCTTGCCTTGCTGGCTGTTACTCAAGATCGGTCCGGTGTTACGACCGCGGCCCTGGCCGATCCGGACTCCGAGGCCGACGACATGCTCAGCCTCGTTTTCGCGTGCTGCCACCCAGCGCTACCGGCCGACTCACAAGTCGCGCTTACCCTGCGAGCCGTGTGCGGTCTGACGACCGGGGAGATAGCTGCCGCGTTTCTGGTATCGGAACAGACAATGGCACAACGGTTGTCGCGGGCGCGGCGCACGTTGCGAGAGAAGGGCATCGCCATCCGCGTCCCCGACCCGGATCAGCTCGGAATCCGGCTGACGGCCGTGCTGGCAGTGGTGTACCTCGTTTTCAACGAGGGCTACCTGGCCTCGGCTGGCCGCACTCCGGCCCGACGCGACCTGGCAGCGCAGGCTGTGTCGCTGGCGCGGCTGCTGCACCGGCTGATGCCACGCGAGCCGGAGGTACTGGGCCTGCTCGCGCTGCTGCTGCTGCACGAGTCGCGGGCGACCGCCCGGTTCGATGGCTGGGGACGGCTGATCCGGCTGGCCGACCAGGATCGGTCCCGGTGGGATCACGACCTGGCAGCAGAGGCGACCGGCCTCCTGGACCGCGCTATCGGATTGCACGCTCCGGGGCCCTACCAGGTCCAGGCTGCGATCGCCTCGTTGCATGCGGCGGCCGCGGACTACCAGCAGACTGACTGGGAGCAGATCCGGCTCCTGTACGACACTCTGCTCGTCATGACACCGTCGCCAGTAGTCCAGCTCAACCGCGCTGTCGCGACCAGGTTCGTAGCCGGCCCCGAGGCTGCGCTCGCCGAAGTCGAGCCGCTTGCTGCCGAACTGGACGACTACAGGCTCTTCCACGCGGTCCGCGCGGAGTTGCTGACGGCAATCGGCCGCACCGCAGATGCCAGAGCGGCCAACGAGCGAGCGCTCGCGCTGGCCGCGAACCCGGCCGAGCGCGAGCTCATCGCCCGCCGCCTTGACAGCTGATCGTCAGAACACGACTACCGGTCGCAGCTCCAGCGTGATTAGTCCGCGGTCCACGCCCGGCCAGCTGTTCGCGATCTCTACCGCCTCGTCGAGGGTCTCGGCCTCCAGCACCGAGTAGCCGCCAAGGACCTCCTTGGACTCCATGAACGGACCATCGGTGACGGCGCCGACCCTGATGGTCTTCGCGGTCTCGGGTCCCTGGAGCTGGTGGCCGCCATCGGCAAGCGCGCCCGAGGTCGAGTTCTTCTCGTACCAGGCCATGATCTCCGAGCTCCAGGCCCCGTACTCCTCGGCGGTCAGCTTGCCTGCTGCCTCGGTGTTCAGGATGAGCATCACGTACTTCATCTCTCACTACCTCCTAGTGGGTGCCAAGGCGCCGAAGCGGCGGCCTCTCACTAATGCCACGAACGGGTTCGCCCTGATCTCGACATCGGTCCGCGGGAATTTTTTTCCTCCGCTGTCCCGTCGGCTGACTGCCGTGCTCGCCTCGGTTCCCTGTTGCGTCGCCGCACAACCTGCAGGCGGTCTCGGGCGTCTATGCAGTATCGAGAAACGGGGGGAAGCGATGGGACGGATTCGGCAAACAGCTGTGCGCCAAACAGCTGTGCTCCGCACGCGCGTGACCACGTCGGTCGCAGTCGCGTTCGTCGCTGGTACCTGTGTCGTCGGTATGGCACCGGCCGTCGCCGCGCCGCGCGGTGGCGCCGGGTCCTCGGCGACCAGCCACATCTGCACTTCCGCCAAGCGCCCGAAACTAGCTGCCCGGATCTCGGATGGCATCACCGCCGCTCTAGCCGGCCGGACCGATTCGGTCGTGGGTCTAGCCGCGGCAGACCCTGCCGCGGATCTGACCTGCCAATTCCAGCAGAAGCTGCACTTCTACGCGGCCAGCGTCATCAAGGTGACCATCATCAGCGCGCTGCTGCTGAAGGTGCACGGCCCGTCAGGGCTCACTAGTTCCCAGCGTAACCTCGCCTACCTGATGATCACCCAGTCCAACAACAACGCCGCCACGGCATTGTGGAACGACGTCGGAATGACGGACATGCAGCGATTCCTCAACAAGGCCGGCATGCGGCACACGGTCCTCAGCGACGCATGGGGCCTCACCCGGATCACCGCGCAAGATGAGCTGACGCTGCTGCACCTGCTGACTAATCCTGGCAACGTGCTCGGGAAGCACTCGCGCAGCTATGTCTTGTACCTGATGTCCAAAGTCATCTCGGCCGAGCGCTGGGGCGTACCAGCCGGGGCACCACCGGACGTGACCGTGCACGTCAAGAACGGCTGGCTGCCCTATCCGGATGCGGACGACTGGAACATCAACAGCATCGGGGCGTTTACCGGCAAGAACATCGCCTATCAGATCGTGGTCCTGACGGCGCCGCCGGCAAGCGGTAGGCAGGCAGAGAGCTACGGCATCGCCACCGTACAGGCCGTCGCAGAAGTGATCAACCGCGAGCTGGCCGGCCGTCGTGCGACGCAGGCGGCGCCGGCGAGCCTGCCCGATCGCGCGGCGCTGGCAGAGCCGGGCGGCTGATCGGGCTTGCTCGACTGGCCTGATGAATGTGACTTGGCTGTTGCTATAGGAACAGCCAAGTCACATTCATCATGGAATCTTCTCGGCCGCGAGGGCAATTCGACCGACTTGTCCGCCGATTGGCCAGGGCGGCTCGGGCCGGTCAATAATGCGGCGTGCCGCATGTTGCAGACGACCTCGCCCAGTTCCCTGACTGGCGGTTCGCGCCGAACATCGGCGGGCACCCGGCCAGTTACCAGCTCGAGAACGAAGCCCTGGACCGGGCCGGGCACGTGCTCGCCGCGATGCGCGCAATTGCCCCGTGGGCTGGCCGCACCATTGTCGATCTCGGCTGCGGCACGGGCTACTGGCTGCGGCGTTACACGGCGGAGGCGGCGCGGATCATCGGGATCGAGCCCGATCCGCCGTTGCGAGCCGTGGCCGATGAGACTGCGGCGGAGCTGCCGGGAGCCGAGGTGCAGGCCGGGTCGGCGGAGCACATCCCGCTTCCCGACGGCAGTGTGGACGTCGTGCATGCGCGGTTCGCCTATTTCTTTCCGCCAGGTACCGATGCCGGGCTGACAGAAGTGCTGCGCGTGCTGCGGCCCGGCGGCCAGTTGGTGGCCGTCGACAACGACTACCGCTGGGGCGAGTTCGCCGGCCTGCTGGCTGCGTCCGCCGTCCGGTCGCCGCAGCGGACTGCCGCCGCGGTCGACGCCTGGTGGGGCGATCGGGGTGCGGCACGGCACGAAGTCAGGTCGGAGTTGCGCTTCGCCAGCCACACGGACCTGGCGGCTGTCTTGAGCATCGAGTTCCCCGTCGAAGTCGCCACCGCCTGGCTTCGTCGCCACCCGGCAGCTACCGGCTTGAGCTATGGCTATGTGCTGTTCTCAGTGCGCAACTGAACGCCTGCCGGACTGACGCCGCACAGCTCCTGCCCCCGGCCGGTCTGTTCCTCGATTGGCGGCTGCACCATCGGCGGGTTTCGACGTCGCGGCTGCTGGGCTGCGGTTCTGGCGACTGCGAGTACGCCGAGACAGACTAGCGCCGCGCCGCCAATCTGGATCAGGGTCGGCCGTTCGCTGAGCACTATGTCGGCGAGCACCATCGCCGCAGCCGGCTGCAGCAGCAGGACTAGCGAGGATATCGCCGCTGGCAGCTGCGGCAGTGCCGACGTGATCAGCAGCCAGCCGACTGTCTGGCTCAGCAGCGCGAGAATCAGCAACCAGCCGAACGACGGCCACGGGATGTCCAGTCGCAGCCCGCCGACGATCAGGCCAAGGATGACTGCGCCGGCCGTTGCCCCGATGGTCGCATCCGCCAGCTGTCCGGCCACATGCGGCGCCTGACCAGAAGTGCTGCGCAGCACCAGCAGGAAACAGGCGTAGGCAGCTGAAGTCCCGATGCCGAAGCCGATTCCGGAGAGCGGATGTACTCCAGCCGCGTGCCCGCCGAGCATCCCGGACACCAGCACTATGCCTGCCAGCACGACCGGCAGCATGATCAGGAACCGGCGGTCCGGCCGCTCCCGCAGCACGAGCCAGGCGAAGACGGCCACGAACAGCACCTGAAGGTTGCCGAGCACGGTGGCCACGCCCGCGCCGACATCGCTGATCGCGTGATTCCACAGCACGAGGTCGACGGCGAGGAACAGGCCGGCCAGCACCGCGTAGGCCCGGCTGGCGAGCGGACGAGGTCCGAGCCTTCGCTGCTCGAGCATTGCCAGCGGCACAAGGACCGGCAGCGCGAGCGCGCACCGAAAGAATGCCGTGGTGACCGCGCTGACGTGCGCGAGCGTGACCAGGATCGCCGAGGAGGAGATGCACGCTGCGCCGAGAGTCGCCGTCAGCATCGGCCGGCCGGTCGGCCGGCTGGCGTTGCCGGTCATGACCGTTCTGCCGTACGGTGCTGACATGAGCACTACCCTACGGGTCGCCGCCGACAGGAGTCAAAGTCATTTTGATGCTGACCAGCTGGAGGCCATGACCGGCTGCGTGGAACTCATCAATACTGGCAGGTCGGCTGATGGCGAAGGACTGGTCAAGCTCGCTGAGTTGCAGGAGATGGCCGACCGGTATGCCTTCGCGGGCATCCGCGGCAAGGCCGCAGACCTGTCCCGAGTGCGGGACTACCGAGCACGGCTGGACGCGATCGTGACGACCTGCGAGGCGGGCGACGAGACCGCAGCCATCGGCCAGATCAACGACCTGCTGTCACAAACCGGAGCTAGCCCGCAGATTGTCGCGCACGATGGCCGCGGCCCGCACCTGCACGTTTCCAGGCCGACGGCACCGCTCGCTGACCGAATGGCGGCGCACTTCGCAATGGGTCTGGCCTGGCTGGTGGTAGCAGGCGAGGCGGGCCGGATCCGCAGCTGCGAATCACCCGCTTGCCGCTCGGTTTTCGTGGACTTCTCCAAAAACCGGTCACGCCGCTACTGCGACAGCCGCACCTGCGGCAACAGGTTGCACGTCGCGGCATACCGGGCGCGGAAGCAGAACCCGGCCGCCGCTGCGACCAGTTAGATCGCTACCCAAGAAGCTTCCCCTACCCGACAGGCGCCGAACATTCGGCGGCCTCCTGTCGGGATCGGGCGGCAAATGTCAGATCTGCGGTCAGTCGCTGGCCTTCACAACGCCGATCGGGCAGGACACGCCAGTGCCGTGATCAGGGCAGTACCCGTACGGGTTCTTGGCATCGCTGAGGTACTGCTGGTGATAGTCCTCGGCGAAGTAGAACTCGCCGGCCGGCACGATCTCCGTGGTGATCTCC
The DNA here is from genome assembly GCA_963815575.1 of uncultured Actinomycetota bacterium. Lineage (GTDB taxonomy): Bacteria > Actinomycetota > Actinomycetes > Streptosporangiales > Streptosporangiaceae > JAJYUU01. Next base: position 49,164 of record CAWFHE010000004.1, read on the forward strand.
CTGTAGCCAGCGTCGGACAGTCGCTTCTGGTAGGCCGCCCGCGACGCCTCTGCCTCGGCCTGCTGCTGCGGCGAGTTGAAGAAGATCGCGGACCGGTACTGCGTGCCGACGTCGTTGCCCTGACGCATCCCCTGCGTCGGGTCGTGTGACTCCCAGAAGACCTTCAGCAGCTCGCTGTAGCTGATCCTCGCCGGGTCGAACACCACCCGCACCGACTCGGCATGCCCGGTGCGGCCGCTGCAGACTTCCTCATATGTCGGGTTCGGGCTGAAACCGCCCTCGTATCCGACGGCCGTAGAGACGACGCCTGGCGTCTGCCAGAAGTTCTTCTCAGCCCCCCAGAAGCAGCCGAGGGCGAACTCGGCGACCTGCGTACCCGCCGGGTAGGGCGGCCGCAAGGACGTGCCAAGCACTTCGTGCCGCTCCGGCACTCGCATCGCGGTGTCGCGGCCAGGCAAAGCGTCCTCTGCCGTCGCCATCTGTGTCTTGCGGAAACCGAAAATACTCACGGATCCTCCTTGGGTCCGGCAGCCACAACCATCCGCGGCGGCACCCTGTTCCCGTCACGACATCATGCCGGGAACGGGCAGGTGCAGGCCGGTCAGGTGGGCCGCTAACCGCCGTTCAGGGTTAGCAACTGGCTGGCCGCTGGCGGCTTGGGCACCGGCGCCGAATTCCACTGCGAGTACGTCACGACCTCGCGCGCGCCGCTGCCGCTGCCGCTGGTGGACTGGAGCGGATAGTGCGGCTCGGCGGAGCTGACGGCCACGGTCGCGCCGTCGCTGGCTCGCAGCAGCCAAGCCGGCTGCCCGTGCACCGTCGTGCTGCCAGCCGAGGTCAGCTTCGCTGCCTGGCCGGAGATCAGCGGCGTCAGCAAGTTCTGAACGCTGAGATCTCCGGTCAGCTCGCCGGCCTCCGCTTGCGTCAGCTCGAGCCACTTGCCGCAGGACGTCGCGCAGGCCGCAGCCGGTACCTTCATCTCCCGCAAGAACGCTGGCGTCGCCTGGATGTAGACCTTGCCACTCGCCGCGATGACCTGAAGCGAAGCGCCATGCTGCCCTACGGTGCCGGCCAGGTCGCCGCTCCTGGTCACGTTCGCATCCACGCTGATCGGCACGCCGTTTCGTGACAGCTGGCCGGAAACATGCACACTGCTAGCGCTTCGCATCGAACTTCGCGCTTCGCTGACCAGGCTCGCGGCGTTGGGCTCCCTGCTCGCCTGGGCTCCCGAGCTGCTAGTGCCGCCGGTGCCGCTAGCCTCGCATCCGGCCAGGGCGATCGCTGCGCAGCCGACCAGGCTGATGCTGAAGACTCTGGCAGGCACGCCCATATCCGCTGCCCCTTGATCCCCCGATAGCGCAAACCAGGTCGTTTCCGGCATTATTTGCTGGCGACGGCTCACGGCCCGGTCGCTCAGCCGCGGTAGTACAGCTCGCCTGGTCCCTGCCTACCCCGTCCGTTCGGCCACGAACTCGCAGAGTGCCTCGAATGCCGCGCGAGCGGGGACGTCAGGCAGACCCAGGATCAATTCCCTGGCCCGCTCCGTCCATTGCCTTGTGTCAGCCCTGGCCATTTCCATCGCCGGATGCTCGCGTAGCAGGCCCAGCGCCTCGGAGTGCAGCGCCGGGTCGGTCAGCTCAGGCATGCTCAGCAGCTCGACGAGCCTGGCGTCCGCCGGGCCGGCCGACCGGAGCGCGTGCAGCATGGGCAGCGTGCGCACACCTTCCCTGAGGTCGGTGCCCGGTGTCTTGCCGGACTGAGCAGACTCGCTGGCGACGTCGAGGATGTCGTCGGAGAGCTGGAAGGCCACGCCGATCGCGGCGCACGCGGGCGTGATCCGGTCGATGACGCTCGTCGGCGCGCCAGAGAACATCGCACCGAAGCGGCCCGCCGTAGCGATCAGCGACGCGGTCTTCTCGGTCACCACGCCGAGATAGTGGTCTAGCGGATCCTCACCTGGCTGGCAGCCTACGGTCTCCGCGATCTGGCCGCTGACCAGCCGCGTGAACGTCTCCGCCTGGATCCTGATCGCCTCGCTGCCGAGGTCTGCCAGGATCTCCGACGCGCGGGCAAACAGGAAGTCACCGGTCAGGATCGCGACCGTATTGCCCCAGCGGGAGTTGGCGCTGGGGCTGCCGCGGCGCACGTCGGCCTCGTCCATGACATCGTCGTGATAGAGCGTGGCCAGGTGGGTCAGCTCCACAGCGACTGCGGCCGGCACGATGCGGGGGTCCCTGGGATCGCCGAACTGCCCTGCCAGCAGCACGAGCGTGGGCCTGAAGCGCTTGCCGCCCGCCTCCATGAGGTGCTCGGCTGCCTCGGTGAGCACGGCATGCTGAGCTTTGGCGGCGCTGCGCAGGCCGTCCTCGACGCGCGCGAGGCCGTCCACGACATCGGACGCAAGCGCTGCGTCAGTGAGTTGCAGCGGAACAGCGGCAATCACGTGCGTCCCCTCATGGGCCCGCCTGGACCGCTGGCAGGCCTGTCATAGCTGAGGTTATCCTCAAGCCTTCCCCAAGATATGCGGATAGCCGGTCGGCAGTTGCTGGCCACCGCATATCTTCGGGCCAGGCTCAGCGGACGAACAGGTGGCTGGCGGCGTGACTGGCCAGGCTGATCAGCGGCTCCGGGATGATACCGAGGACGACGGTGGCAGCCGCCCCGATAGCCACTGCCAGCCCCGTGTACGCGCTCGGGCGCACGACGACCGGTCCCTCGGTAGCTGGCTCGCTGAAGAACATCAGCACGATCACCCGGACGTACGGGAAGGCCAGGATCGCGCTGCTGATCACACCGACGATCACCAGCGGCAGCGCGCCGCCCTGGATGGCCGCCTGGAACACGTAGAACTTGCCCATGAAGCCACTGGTCAGCGGGATACCGGCGAAGGCGATCAGGAACAGCGCGAAGACCCCCGCGACTAGCGGCGCGCGCTTGCCAAGGCCGGCCCAGCTGGACATGTGGGCCGCTTCCCCGGCCCGGTCCCGGACGAGCGTGACGATGGCGAAGGCGCCGATCGTGGCGAAGCCGTAGGCCGCGAGGTAGAACAGGCTGCCGGACAGCCCGGCGGTGTTGGCGGCGATGACGCCGGTCAGGATGTAGCCGGCCTGCGCGATCGACGAGTACGCCAGCAATCGCTTGACGTCGGTCTGCGTTATCGCGATCACCGATCCGACCAGCATGGTGGCAATCGCGACAGCCCACATCGCCGGACGCCAGTCCCAGGTCAGCTGGCCGAAGGCGACGTAAAACACTCGGAGCAGGGCCCCGAAGGCCGAGACGAGGGTGCACGAGGCCATCAGAGCCGTGATCGGTGTCGGGGAGCCCTGGTACACGTCCGGCTTCCAGGCCTGGAACGGCACCGCCCCGATCTTGAACAGCAAGCCGACGCCGAGCAGCGCGATACCGGCGTAGAGCAGCGTCGAGGACGCCAGTCCGGTCTGCGCGGCAGTGGCAATCGCCGACAGCCGGACCGAGCCCGCGTACCCGTACAGCATCGCGACGCCGAACAGGAAGATCGCTGACGAGAACGCGCCGAGCAGGAAGTACTTCATCGCGGCTTCCTGCGACAACAGCCGGCGTCGCCGGGCAAGGCCACAGAGCAAGTACAGCGGCAGCGACAGAACTTCCAGCGCGATGAACATCGTCAGCAGGTCGTTCGCCGCCGGGAACAGCAGCATGCCACCGACGGCGAACAGCGTCAGCGGGTACACCTCAGTGTGCGACAGCCCGGCCAGCAGGCCCTCACGCTCTTCGGCGCTGCCAGGAACGGCTGCGGCCTGCGGGGTGAAGGCACTGACCTCATGGGACGACTCGGCGATCAGCAGGACGCTGACGAACGCCAGGATCAGCACTGTGGCCTGGATGAACAACGTCGGCCGGTCCACCCCGACGGTCCCGATCGCGGCCACAGCTCCGGTCCGCCCGCCCGCGAAGATCGAGCTCTTGGCGGCCAGCACGACGGTCAGCACGAACGCCCCGGCCAGACTGCCGAGTGTCAGCGCGACGTGCATCGGCCGTCGAAAATCGCGCGGGGCAAACGCCTCGACAAGGATGCCGGCCAGCGCAGCCGCGAAGACCAGCAGCATCGGCGAGAGCAGGCTCCACTCGAAGTGCGGGGTGGCGATTGTCGGTGTCGCCGCCGCGACGCTCAGGGTCACGCCGAGCTCCCTTGTTTGTGTAGTGTCTTGCGGCCGTGACCGTGCTGGTGGTGGACGAGGCTGGAGGTCCGGGCTGCGTTGGTTGCACCAGCGGGGCCAGCCGGCGCAGTGGCCGGATGCGGCGGAACCGGGTCACTGCTATGCACGCCCACCAGCGTGCTGTGCACGGCCGGGTTGATGATGTCCAGCACCGGCTTGGGATAGACGCCGAGGACGACGATCAGCGCAATGAGCGGCCCGACCGCCCATAGCTCGCGCGCCTTGAGGTCCGTCATGTTAGCCACTTCGGCGCGGACCGGCCCGGTCATTGTCCGCTGGTACATCCACAGGATGTAGATCGCAGCCAGGATGATGCCAGCCGTGGCCAGGATCGCCGCGGCCTCGTACCTGGTGAAGGTGCCGACCAGGACCAGGAACTCGCTGACAAAAGTCGACAGGCCGGGCAGCGCCAGGCCAGCCAGGCCGGCGACCAGGAACAGCCCGGCCAGCATCGGGGCCACCTTCTGCACCCCGCCGTAATCGGCGATGAGGTGCGACTTGCGCCTGCTCACCATGAACCCGGCCAGCAGGAACAGCGCGCCAGTGGCAAAGCCGTGGTTCACCATGTACAGCGTCGCGCCGGTCTGTCCCTGACTGGTCATCGCGAAGATACCGAGCGTGATCAGGCCCATATGGGAGACAGAGGTATAGGCGATCAGGCGTTTCATATCGGCCTGACCGATCGCGACGATGGCGCCGTACAAGACGCCGATCACCGCCAGCACGATCACCAGCGGCGTGAAGAAATGCGCCGCCGACGGGAACAGGTCCAGGCAGTACCGGATCATGCCGAACGTGCCCACCTTGTCCAGCACGCCGACCAGCAGCACCGCCGCGCCCGGCTGGGCCGATGTGGCGGCGTCCGGCAGCCAGGTATGGAACGGCCACAGCGGCGCCTTGATCGCGAATGCGACGAAGAAGCCGAGGAACAGCCACTTCTGCGTGGTCGGGCTCAGCGCCAGTTGACTGAGCTGGGTGAACAGGAACGTCCCCTGGTGGCCGCCCTCGGTCGAGTAGACGTAGAGCGCGATCACGGCGACCAGCATGAGCAAGCCGCCGAGCAGGCTGTACAGCAGGAACTTCACCGCGGCGTACTGCCGCTGGCCCACCCCGAAGCTGCCGATCATGAAGTACATCGGCACCAGCATGGCCTCGAAGAACACGTAGAACAGAAAGACGTCGGTGGCAGCGAAGACGCCGATGATCATCGTCTCGAGCACCAGCATCATCGCGAAGTACGTCTTAGCGCTGCGCACTCGCGGTGCCCGGGCGCCGGATGCGGCCGGCTTGTCGCCTGTGCTGGCGGTACTGGTCGCGCTGAGGTCCTCGACGTCATTCCAGGACGCCAGCACGACCACCGGCATCAGCACGGTGGACATCAGGATCAGCACCAGCGCGATGCCGTCGACGCCCACCGCGTAGTGCACCCCGAACTGCGGGATCCACTGGTACTGCTGCTGGAACTGGAAGCGCGGGCCGCCGGCCTTGAACTTCACCGCGATAACGATCGTCACCGCAAGCGTGATCAGCGAGAAGGCCAAGGCGAGCCGCTTCACCAGCAAGTCCCGCGCACGCCGGTCGGCCGGGCTACCCGGCGCCGACCTGCCTGGCGTCAGCGCGATCGCGACAGCGCCGACTAGCGGGATCGCGCCCGCTACCGTCAGCCAGGGAAATGTGCTCATCAGTTTGGCAGCCTCACAGTTTCTACAGCCGCACCAGCAGGAACGTACCGATCAGCAGCACGGCCCCGACCAGCATGGACAGCGCATACGAGCGAACGAAGCCCGTCTGCAGCTTGCGCATCCGACCCGACGATCCGCCGAACGCGGCCGCGACGGTATTCACCAGGCCATCTACGCCGCGATTGTCGAAGTACACCGACAGCCGGGTCAGCCACTGGCCGGGCCGCATGAGCAGGCCTTCGTTGATGGCGTCGCCGTAAAGGTCCTTGCGCGCGGCGACGGTAACGAAGCTGCCCGCAGGCGCTGTCACCGGTACCTCCCGGCGTCCGTACAGCACCCACGCGATGAAGGCACCGATCACGACGAGCACGAGCGTCGCCACCCCGGCCTTGGTCCAGATCCCGTGCAGCACCGGCGGGACCCCGGTCAGCGGGCCGAGGAAGTTCATCAGCCGGTTGGCGAGGATGAGGAAGCCGCCGGCCGCGACCGAGCCGATTGCCAGCACGATCATCGGAGCGGTCATCACCGGCGGGGCCTCGTGCGGGTGCACCTTGTCGTCCCACCGGCGCTCTCCGAGGAAGGTCATGAACATGACCCTGGTCATGTAGAACGCGGTGATCCCGGCGCCGAGCAGGGCCGCGGTGCCCAGGAGGGCGCCGGACGTCCCGCCCGAAGCAAACGCGGCATCGATGATCGGGTCCTTGGTGAAGAAGCCCGAGAACGGCGGCACGCCGATGATCGCCAGGTAACCAAGCGTGAACGTGACGTACGTGATCGGCATAGCGGCGGCGAGGCCACCGAAGCGGCGCATGTCGACCTCGTCGTTCATCTCGTGCTTGATCGAGCCGGCCCCGAGGAACAGTCCGGCCTTGAAGAAACCGTGCGCGAGCAGATGCGCGATCGCAAACACGTAGCCGGCCGGGCCGAGGCCCGCGGCCAGCATCATGTAGCCGATCTGGCTCATGGTCGAACCGGCCAGCGCCTTCTTGATGTCGTCCTTAGCGCAACCGATGATGGCGCCCCAGAGCAGCGTGACCGCGCCAACGATCGCGACCGCCATGCGCGCGTCAGCCGACAGGTCGAATATCGGCGCCGACCTGACGATCAGGTAGACGCCCGCAGTCACCATGGTGGCCGCGTGGATTAGCGCCGACACCGGCGTCGGACCTTCCATCGCGTCAAGCAGCCAGGACTGGAGCGGGACCTGCGCCGACTTGCCGCAGGCACCGAGCAGCAGAAGCAGCCCGATCGCGAGCACCACGCCGTGACTGGCCGAGTGAACCGCGCCGAAGACGCCGTTGAAGGTCACCGAACCGAACTGGGCGAACATCAGCATGATGCCTAGCGACAGCCCGACATCACCGACCCGGTTGGCAACGAACGCCTTCTTGGCCGCGGTAGCCGCGGCCGGCTTGTACTGCCAGAACCCGATCAGCAGGTAGGAGGCAAGGCCGACGCCTTCCCAGCCGGCATACAGGCCGAGGTAGTTGTTAGCCAGCACCAGCAGCAGCATGGCCGCAAGGAACAGGTTCATGTAGCCGAAGAACCGGCGGCGCTCCGGGTCGTGCGACATGTAGCCGACCGCGAAGATGTGGATCAGCGACCCCACGCCGGTTATCAGCAACACGAAGCAGATCGACAGCTGGTCCAGTCGCAGGCCCATCGGGACCTGGAACCGGCCCACGTTGATGAACTGGTACAAGACCAGGTCGCGCGACCGCTCCGCGGCCGGATACCCGAGCATCTGCACCAACGCCGCGACCGCGTAGGCGAATGCCAGGATCGGCATGGCTACTCCGACCAGGTGCCCCCAGCTGTTGGTTCGCTTACCGCCGAGCAGCAGGATGAGAGCGCCGGCCAGCGGGAAAGCGAGCAGCAATCCCGCAGCGTCCTGGATTCCGGTGGCGTGCAGGCTCGCGATGGCCGCGGTATGCGGCCCGAGCGCAGCGTGGACTGAGCCGGTCATGGCTCCCTTTCGTCAGTACTTCATCAGGCTTGCGTCGTCCACCGACGCAGACCTGCGGGCTCGGAAGATGGCGGTCAGGATCGCCAGCCCGACGACCACCTCGGCCGCCGCCACCACCATCACGAAGAATGCGATCACCTGGCCATCGAGCTGGCCGTGCATCCGCGCGAACGCGACAAACGCCAGATTGGAGGCATTGAGCATGAGCTCGACGCACATGAACACCACGATCGCGTTGCGCCGCACCAGCACGCCGACTGCGCCGATGACGAACAAGATCACCGACAGCGCAATGAAGTGGGCTGGGCTAACCACTACTGCTCACCTGCTTCCTTGCCACCCTCGGAGGACGGCCCTGCGAGCGAGCCCGCAGTCTGTTGCGGCAAGCCGGGCGCGGCGCCGCCCGGCAGCTCCGGAGTCGCCTGTGCGGGGCGGCCGGACAAAACCGGGCTGACCGACAGCTCGGACTGGCTTCCGTCCGGCAGCAGCGCAGGCATGTCCGCGGCATTGTGCTGGGCGTAGGTACCCGGGCCTGGCAGCGGCGTTGGCCGCCCGCTAGCGATCCGGCGGGCGGCTAGCTCACGCTGGGTCGGCTTCGGCGTGGTGCGTTCGCGGTGCGCCAGCACCATCGCGCCGACCGCCGCGACGATTAGCAGGACGCTGATGACCTCGAACGGGTACAGGTACTTGGTGAAGATGAGGCTCGCCAGCCCGGTCACATTGCCGTTGCCGAACTTAGCGCTGTTCGGCGCGTCCCCGCCGATCTCGGCGTGCCCGATGACGAGGCTGAGCAGGACGAGCAGAGCGATGCCGGACAGTGCCGCCCACATTCGCTGCCCGCGGATCGTTTCAATAATCGAGTCGGCCGCCGTGATGCCGACGATCATGAGCACGAACAGGAAGAGCATCAATACGGCGCCGGTGTAGACGATGACCTGCACGAACGCCAGGAACGGCGCGCCGAGCATGATGTACAAGCCGGCCAGCGAGAGCATCACGACCGCCAGCAGCACGGCGCAGTGCACTGCCCGCCGCGCCAGCACCATGGCGATCGCGGCCGCTACCGACATGATCGCCAGGATCCAGTAGGCGACCAGCCTGGTCGTCTCGGCCGCCGAGCCCGGCCAGGATGAGTGAATGAGTTCCGGTCACTGCACGTCTCCCTGGCGCGCCGAGCCGTCTTGACCTTGCACCGGCCAATCCTGCACCGGGCCCTCTTCAACCGGGTTGCGCCCGCCGGTGTCAGCCTGGCTGGCGGCGAGCATCGCACCCAGCCGGTAGTAGTCCTCTTCGTCCTGGCCGAGCCGCATCGGATGTGGCGGCGCCTCCATCCCCGGCTGCAGCGGTGCGACCAGCTGCTCCTTGGTCCAGATCAGGCTCTCCCGGCTGTCATCTGCCAGCTCGTAGTCGTTAGTCATGGTCAGCGCCCTGGTCGGGCACGCCTCGATGCACAGGCCGCAGAGAATGCAGCGCAGGTAGTTGATCTGGTAAACGTGGCCGTACCGCTCACCCGGCGAGTACCGCTCCTCCTCGGTGTTGTCGGCGCCTTCGACGTAGATGGCGTCGGCCGGGCAGGCCCAGGCGCACAGCTCGCATCCGATGCACTTCTCCAGCCCGTCCGGCCACCGGTTGAGCTGATGGCGGCCGTGGAACCTGGGCGCGGTCGGCCGCTGCACCTCCGGGTACTCGACGGTGTCGACCTTCTTGAACATCTGCCGGAAGGTGACGCCGAATCCCTTGACGGAATCGAAGAACTCAGGCACCCGTGACCTCCTTCGTGCCGCCGTTTCCGGTGGCACTGTCGTCGCCGGTTACCCCGGCCAGCACAGGGTCGCCGCCCGAGCCCGCGAGCCCGATGCCGTGATAGTGCGGAAGATCCATGGGTGGCGTCGGGAATGCAGGGGCCGGTCGCTCCGCTCCGGTCGCGGCAAATTCTTCCTCAGCCTCTGCCGCCAGGCGCTCAGCCCGCTGACTGCTGGACTCGGCCCGCCACAGCAACGCGAGCAGGATGACGACGATAGCCCCGCCGATGACGTAGACCGTCGGACTGCCGCCCTGCTGCCGGTACACCCTGGCGGTCGCGACGACCAGTGTCCAGGTCAGCGCCGCCGGGATCAGGACCTTCCAGCCAAGACGCATCAGCTGGTCATAGCGGATCCGCGGCAGCGAGGAGCGCAGCCAGAAGAAGCAGAACACGAAGATGACGACCTTGGCCAGGAACCAGAGCACCGGCCACCAGCCGTTGTTCGCGCCGGACCAGACCGACAGCGGCCACGGCGCCCGCCAGCCGCCGAGGAAGAGAGTGGTCGCGAGCGCCGAGACCGTGATCACGTTCACGTATTCGGCTAGCTGGATCATGGCGAACTTCAGCGAGGAGTACTCAGTGTGGTAACCGCCGACGAGTTCGCCTTCGCCCTCGGGCAGGTCGAACGGCAGCCGGTTGGTCTCGCCCACCATGGTGATCAGGTAGATCACGAAGGATGGCAGTAGCAGGATCGCGTACCAGGACGGCCAGTGCCAGATGTAGCCGAAGAAGTGGAACGAGGCGCCGTGGATCTGTGCCGCTACGATCTGCGACGTGGACAGTGAGCCCGCATACAGGAACACCGGCACGAAGGCCAGGCTCATCGCGATCTCGTAGCTGATCACCTGAGCGGACGACCGCAGGCCGCCGAGCAGGGAGTACGGCGACTGGGCCGACCACCCGGCCAGCACGATGCCGTAGACACCCAGCGAGCTCATCGCGATCACAAGCAGCACCGCGACCGGCAGGTCTGTCAGCTGCAGCGGGGTCCGGTGGCCCGCGATCGACACGATCGGTCCCCACGGGATGACCGCGAAGCTGACGAACGCCGGGATGACCGACAACGCCGGCGCGATCACGAACAACAGCCGGTCGACCTTTCGCGGGATGATGTCTTCCATCAGCGCCAGCTTGATGCCGTCCATCAGCGACTGCAGCAAGCCGAACTTGCCTGCGCGGTTCGGACCTGGACGCTGCTGCATCCGGCCGATGACACGCCGCTCCGCCCAGATCGCGAACAGCGTGCCAAGCAGCAGGAACAGGAAGACGATCAGCACCTTGAGTATGACGATCCACCACGCATCGTGCCCGAAGCTGTTCAGCGTGGGAACGTTACTGACCGGGGTCGAGGACGCGAGCACAGCCTTCGCGAGCACGGCCTTCGCGAGCACGGCCTTCGTGATGCCGGACTCAGCCAGCACAGTCATTCCGCGCTCCTCAGCGTGACGACACTCCCGTAGCCAGCGCGGAGGTCACGGCGAACGGCGCTGCCAGCCGAATTGGCCGGCAGCCAGACGACCCGGTCAGGCATATCAGCGATCTCCACGGGAACAGTGATGGCGCCGTAGCCAGTCGCCACGGTTACCTTGCCGCCGTCGGCCGTGCCGGCCTCGGCCGCGGTCGCGGCCGACATACGCGCGACAGCGGCACGCGCGGTGCCCGCCAGATTCGGCTCGCCGTCCTGCATCCGCCCGACGTCGAGGAGATTATGCCAGGTGGCCAGCAGCGCCCTTCCCTGGCCCGCACCGACTTGGCTCGCACCCTCGTGGCCGGCCCGCTCTTGCCCGGCCCCGCTGGCCTGAGCAGCCGGCGCCTGCTGGCCCGCAGCCGCCGGCGTCGAACCTGCCGGGAGGGCATCTGACTGGGTCAGGATTGTCAGCTCGCGCCGGACCGCGGCAACGTCCGGCAGGCCCAGGTGCACGTCCATCTCGTCGGCCAGCGCGGCCAGCACCTGCAGATCGGTGCGGATCGACGGCACGGCGAGTGCCGCGGTGAAGGAACCCGGACGGCCCTCCCAGTTAACGAAAGTGCCCGGCTTCTCGGCGACCGAAGCAACCGGGAAGACCACGTCGGCGCGGTCTGTGACAGCGCTGACGCGCAGCTCCAGGCTGACCACGAACTCGGTGGCTTCGATCGCGGCCAGCGCCGCATCCGGGTCGGGCAGGTCGTACGGGTCCACACCGCCGATCAGCAGCGCGCCGATGTCACCGGCCCCGGCCGCGACGAGGATCTCGCTGGTACTGCGGCCAGGGTTACCGGGCAGCGAGCCGACTCCCCAAACCCTGGCAACCTCGGACGTGATCCCGGTGCCGCCGATGCGGCGGCCGCCGGGCAGCAGGTTCGGCAGCGCGCCTGCCTCGATCGCGCCTCGCTCGCCGGCTCGCCGGGGAACCCAGGCCAGCTTTGCTCCGGTCTGGCTGGCCAGCCGGGCTGCCGCCGTAAGGGCGCCCGGCACCTCAGCCAGCCGCTCGCCCGCCATGATGACGGCACCGTCCTGCCGCAGCGCTGCAGTGACCTGCTCGGGCAGGTCTGTCAGTGCCGCCGCCTCGCCACCTGGCACTGTCGGCAGCAAGTAGCCCGCGAGCCTAGCCAGGCCGTTGCTGGCAAGCGCGGCAATGGAGTACACCGATATGCCGCCGGCGCGCACGGCCTTGCGAAGCCGTAGGAACGCGATCGGGCATTCGTCCTCGGGCTCGAGGCCGGCCAGCAGGACGGCCGGCGCGTGCTGCAGCTCGTCGTAGCTGACATACATCCGGCTGGCCACGTGGTCAGCCAGGAACTGCAGTTCCTCGGCCGAATGCGGCCTCGCCCGCATGTCCACGTCGTTAGTGGCGAGGGCCACCCTGGAGAACTTGGCGTAGCCGTAGGCGTCCTCGATCGTCAGCCGCCCGCCGGGCAGTACGCCAGCCCGGCCGCGGGCGGCCAGCAATCCGCGGGCCGCTACCGCCAGCGCCTCCGCCCAGGAGGCAGGCTCAAGCACGCCGTCAGCGTTGCGCACCAGCGGTGAGACGAGCCGGTCTGGCTGCGTCGCGTAGGCGAAGGCCCACCGGCCCTTATCGCAATTCCACTCTTCGTTGACGGCCGGATCGTTGCCAGCCAGCCGGCGGGTGACCGCGCCGCGGCGGTGGTCAGTGCGCTGGCGGCAGCCGGCCGCGCAGTGCTCGCAGACGCTGGGCGTGGACACCAGGTCGAACGGGCGGGAGCGGAACCGGTAGGACGCCCCGGTCAGCGCGCCGACCGGGCAGATCTGCACGGTGTTCCCGGAGAAGTAGGAGTCGAACGGCACGCCGTCAGCAACGCTGACCTGCTCCTGCGGACCCCTGTCGACCAGCTCGATCAGCGGGTCGCCGGCGATCTCGTCGGCGAACCGGGTGCAGCGTGCGCACTGAATGCACCGCTCGCGGTCGAGCAGGACCTGGGCAGACAGCGCGATCGGCTTGGAGAATGTCCGCTTGACCCCGTCGAACCTGGTCTCGCCCTGCCCGGTAGACATCGCCTGGTTCTGCAGCGGGCACTCGCCGCCCTTGTCGCACATCGGGCAGTCAAGCGGGTGATTGACCAGCAGCATCTCCATCATGCCGCGCTGTGCCTTCTCCGCCACCGGCGAAGTCAGCTGGGTCCGGACGACCATGCCGTCGGTCACCGTCGTGGTGCAGGAGGCTGGCGGCTTCGGCTGGCCCTCGACCTGCACGAGGCACTGGCGGCAGGCACCAATGGGGGCCAGCAGGGGGTGGTCACAGAACCGCGGGATCTGGATGCCGAGCTGCTCGGCGGCCCGGATGATCAGGGTGCCCTTGGGCACGGTGATCTCGAAGCCATCGATGGTGACGCGGACCCCGTCGGTCACGGGCTGGATAGTCATCGGGCCGACTCCAAGGCGAAGAGTGTCGATGCGGCGGCATCGAACGGGCAACCACCGAGCCGCTGGTGCTCGATGTACTCATCCCGGAAGTACTTGATCGAGGACGCGACCGGCGCCTGAATCGAATCGCCGAGAGCGCAGAACGCGCGGCCGGTGATGTTGTCGCAGATGTCGAGCAGCTTGTCCAGGTCTGCTTCCTTGCCCTCGCCGCGCTCCAGCCGCTCAAGCAGCTGGACGACCCACCAGCTGCCCTCCCGGCACGGGGTGCACTTGCCGCACGACTCGTGCCGGTAGAACTCCGTCCAGCGGAGCGTGACGCGGACCGCGCAGGTGGTCTCGTCGAACAGCTGGATCGAGCGGGTCCCGAGCATCGACCCGGCCGCCGCCACTGACTCGTAGTCCAGCGGCACGTCCAGGTGCTGCTCGGTGAACAACGGCGTGGACGATCCGCCGGGCGTCCAGAACTTCAGCCGGTTGCCGTTTCTGATGCCGCCCGCGAGATCTAGCAGTTCGCGAAGCGTGATGCCGAGTGCCGCCTCGTACTGGCCGGGCCGCCGCACATGCCCGGACAGCGAGAAGAGCCCGAAACCCTTCGACTTCTCCGTTCCGAACCGGGCGAACTCGGCTGCGCCGTACTGCAAGATGTACGGCACCGTGGCGATCGACTCGACGTTGTTGACCACCGTCGGGCAAGCGTACAAACCTGCCACGGCTGGAAACGGGGGCTTGAGGCGTGGCTGACCACGGAACCCCTCGAGAGAATCGAGTAGCGCCGTTTCCTCGCCGCAGATATATGCGCCTGCGCCGGCATGGACGACGATGTCGAGGTCGAGTCCGGAGCCGAGGATGTTCCGGCCCAGATAGCCCGCTTCGTATGCCTCAGCCACGGCCAGCTGCAGCCGCCTCATTACGTGCAGCACCTCACCGCGCACGTAGATGAACGCCAGCTTGGCCCGGATCGCGTAGCAGGCGATGATCATGCCCTCGATCAGCGCCTGCGGATTGTTCAGCAAGGTCGGCATGTCCTTGCAGGCACCTGGCTCGGACTCGTCGGCATTGACGACCAGGTAATGCGGCTTTCCGTCACCCTGCGGAATGAATCCCCACTTGACGCCGGTGGGGAAGCCGGCACCGCCGCGACCGCGGAGCGCGGAGTCCTTCAACGTCTGGATGACCTCGTCGGGCGCCATCGCCAGGGCCTTAGGCAGTGCCTGGTAGCCGCCATCACGCCGGTATGCAGCCAGCCGGAATGAATCGGGCTCGTCCCATCGCGCGCTGAGCTCGGGGATCAGGATGGTGGTCACTGGTGTCCTTCCGCCGGGCTGCCGCTATTTGCCGCACTGGTGCCATCGGGGCGCCAGCCCTGCTGCTTGGCGGTCCGCAGGCCGACCAGCGTGGGATCGCCCGCGGTGTGCCCCTCGGTCCCCTGGTCGTCGGGGAAGCCAGCCAGGATCTTCGACGCTTGCTTCCAGGTGCACAGTCGAGGTGCACCCCGCGTCGGCTTCACGTCGGCCCCGGTCCGGAGGCCGTCGACGAGATCGCGCGCGGACTGCGGCGTCATGTTGTCGAAAAACTCCCAGTTGACCATGACGACTGGTGCGTAGTCACAGGCCGCGTTGCACTCGACGTGCTCGATGCTGACCCTGCCGTCCGGAGTCGGCTCGTCCACCTCGACGTCGAGGTGGTCCTTGAGGTCCGCGAGTATCGCGTCGCCGCCCATCACAGCGCACAGGGCGGTGGTGCAGACGCCGACGTGATACTCGCCGACCGGCTTGCGCTTGTACATCGTGTAGAACGACGCCACGCCAGTTACATCGGCTTCGGTGAGCCCGAGTTGCCCGGCGCAGAAGTCAATGCCGTCCTGCGACACGTAGCCCTCTTCTGACTGCACCAGGTGCAGCAGGGGCAGCAGAGCCGAGCGTGCTCTGGGATACCGGGCGATGATCTCGGCGGCCTGCGGCGCAAGCCGGGCGCGTGCCTCCTCGCTCAGCGCCATTACCTGTCCACGCCTCCCATCACGGGATCGATGCTGGCGACCGCGGCGATGACGTCGGCAACCATGCTGCCCTCGCACATCACCGAGACCGACTGCAGGTTCGTAAACGACGGATCCCTGAAGTGCACCCGGTAAGGCCGCGTGCCGCCGTCGCTGACGGCGTGGCAGCCCAGCTCGCCGCGCGGGGACTCAACGGGCACGTAGGCCTGGCCGGCCGGCACCCGGAACCCCTCGGTGACCAGCTTGAAGTGGTGAATCAGGGCCTCCATCGACTGGCTCATGATGTGCGCGATGTGATCCGGCGAGTTGCCCATCCCGTCCGGGCCTAGTGCCAGCTTCGCTGGCCAGCCGATCTTGGCGTCCTCGATCATCACCGGCTCGCCGGCGGTCTTGGTCAGCCGGTCCAGACACTGCGAGATGATCCGCAGCGACTGATCCATCTCGTCCATCCGGACCTGGTAGCGGCCGAAAGCATCGCCGCTCTGCTGCACCGGGACGTCGAAGTCGTAGTTCTCGTAGCCGCAGTACGGCTGGCTCTTGCGCAAGTCCCACGGGAGCCCCGCGGAGCGCAGGATCGGCCCCGTGACGCCGAGTGCCATGCAGCCGGTCACGTCCAGGTAGGCGACGCCCTTGGTCCTGGCGATGAATACAGGAGCGGCGTCGAATAGTGCCCGGATCTCGCCGAGCAGGCCGGGCATGATCTGGACGTACTCGCGCAGCCGCTCGAGCGCCCCCGCTGGCAGATCCATCGAGACGCCGCCGGGCCTGATGAACGCGTGGTTCATGCGCAAGCCGGTGATGAGCTCAAGCAGGTCGAGTGTCTTCTCTCGCTCCCGCATGCCGTAGATGAACACGGTCGTGGCGCCGAGCTCCAGCCCCATCGTCCCGATGGCGGTCAGGTGCGAGCCGATCCGGTTCAGCTCCATCATCAGCACCCGGATGATGGTGGCTCGCTCCGGCACTTCCGACTCGATGCCGAGCAGCTTCTCCACCGCGAGGCAGTAGGCAGTCTCGTTGAACAGCGGAGCCAGGTAGTCCATCCGGGTACAGAACGTGACGCCCTGAGTCCAGCTGCGGAACTCCATGTTCTTCTCGATGCCGGTATGCAGGTAACCGATGACTGGCCGCAGCTCAGTCACGGTCTCCCCGTCCAGGGTCACCACCAGCCGCAGCACGCCATGCGTGGACGGGTGCTGCGGACCCATGTTGATGACCATCCGCTCATCGGATGCCCGCTCGTCGGCGGCGGCAGCGACGACCTCGTCCCAGTCCTGACCGCTGACGTGATAGACCCGGCCCTCGTCGTATCCGTCGTCCGGGCTCTCGTCAGGCCCGCCGTCGCCGGAGCTGCCCTCGTCGTAGGGGTCGCGGCCATGGTCAGCCGGCTCGCGGCCGAGCTGGGGCCGTGGGCTTGGTGATCAGCAGGAGCGGTCATTCGTATGCCCTCCGCTCGTCTGGCGGCGGTATGGTCGCGCCGCGGTACTCCACCGGGATGCCGCCGAGCGGATAGTCCTTCCGCTGCGGATGCCCGCGCCAGTCATCCGGCATCTCGATCCTGGTCAGCGCGGGATGGCCGTCGAAGATCAGGCCGAAGAAGTCCCAGGTCTCCCGCTCGTGAAAGTCGCAGGTGGGATAGACGCCGACCAGCGAAGGCACATGCGGGTCGGCATCGGGCGCGGTGACCTCCACCCGCAGCCGCCGGTTGTGGGTGATCGACAGCAGGTGGTAGACGGCGCGCAGTTCTTCACCGGCGGTGCCGGGGTAGTGCACGCCGGACACCCCCAGGCACAGCTCGAAGGACAGCGCGGGGTCGTCGCGCAGCCGGGACGCTAGCGCCAGCAGTTGCTCGCGGCGCACGTACAACGTGAGCTCGCCACTCGCGACGATCACTTGCTCGACGGCCTCGTCGAAGCTGACCCCTACGGTCGCGAGCGAGGCTGCCAGCGTGTCGGCCAGCTCGTCGAAATAGGAACCGTACGGGCGCGGGCTGGCCAGCCGCGGTGCCCGGCGCACCTTGAGGCCGCCGTAACCAGAGGTGTCGCCGGTGTCCGACACCCCGAACATTCCGCTCCGCTTAACCTGTTCGGCCAGCCGTTCCCGGCCCGCTACCACTGCCGGATCGGGAACGGCGGTGCTACCGGGTGCAGTGCCGCCAGGCTTCGGCTCGTCTGGCCCGGTCACGGCATGCCACCTTGCTGCACGGCCGCATCATGGCCAGCACTGTCGTGGCCAGCACTGTCGTGGCCAGCACTGCCGTGGCCTGCACTGCCGTGGACAGGGCTGCTGGACGCGGCCCCGGTCGGCAGGTTCGCGCCGGATGTCAGCGGCAGCCTCCGGAGCCGGGCCTCCTCAAGTTCGGTGACCTCGCGCTCCCGGTTGACTCCGAGCTTCATGTTCTGGATCCGGTCGTGCAACTTGACGATGGAGTCCAGCAGCATCTCTGGCCGCGGCGGGCAGCCGGGCAGGTAGATGTCGACCGGGACAATGTGATCGACGCCCTGCACGATCGCGTAGTTGTTGAACATGCCGCCGCTAGACGCGCAGACGCCCATCGAGATGACCCACTTGGGTTCCGACATCTGGTCGTAGATCTGCCGGAGCACCGGCGCCATCTTCTGGCTGACCCGGCCGGCCACGATCATCAGGTCTGCCTGGCGCGGCGTGTTAGACGCCCGCTCCATACCGAACCTGGCCAGGTCGTGTCGCGGACCGCCGGTAGCCATCAGCTCGATGGCGCAGCAGGCAAGTCCGAAGGTGGCCGGCCAGACCGAGCTCTTGCGGGCGTATCCCGCGACTTTCTCCACCGTCGTGAGCAAGACGCCCGACGGCAGCTTTTCTTCAATGCCCATTGCTAATCCCACTCCAGTCCGCCGCGCCGCCAGACGTAGGCGTACGCGACGAGGACCGTGGCGATGAACGTCACCATCTCCACCAGGCCGAACACGCCGAGCTTGCCGAAATAGACAGCCCACGGGTACAGGAAGATGATCTCGATATCGAAGACGATGAACAGCATCGCCGTCAGGTAGTACTTGACCGGGAATCTGATTCCGGCAGGCTGCTTGGTCGGCTCGATGCCGCACTCGTAGGCTTCAAGCTTCGCCCTGTTCCACCGCTTCGGGCCGGCCGCAGAGCCAGCGATCAGCGAGAAGATGGCGAACACCGCGGCGAGTATGGCCAGCGCCAGGATCGGCACATACAGGCTCATTGCCCTGTCACCCCCTTCATCGAAGATTGCACTGTGTCAGCGGTCATTTCTCGCTCAGTCGGCATCGCCGGTTAAGCCGCGGGCGTCATCTTAGACACCGCGTTCAGTAGCCGATCCACGGCATCGCCACCGCGGGTTTCGGTCAGGTTGCCAAGAAGCTTCATAGTGAAGCGCATCACTGCCGGGCGCTTCACCCCGTGCTTGGTGCAGAACTGCATGATGGACGGCTTGCCGATCAACTCGACGAAGACCCGGCCAAGTGTGTAGTAGCCGCCATAAGCGTCCTTGAGCTGCTGCGGGTAGCGTCTGCAGGACCCGCTCGCGACCAGCCGCCGTCGGCCGGGCCAGCGCCTGCGTGATGACTCTGGCCGCGATCTCGCCTGCCTCTAGCGCGTAGGCGATGCCCTCGCCATTGAACGGGTTGACCATCCCGCCAGCGTCGCCGGCAAGTAGCAGGCCCTTGGTGTAATGCGGGGTCCGGTTGAATCCCATCGGCAGCGCGGCGCCGCGGACCGGCTGGGTTCGGTTCTCCTCGGTGAAGCCCCACTCGGCGGGCATCGCGCCGAGCCACTTGCGCAGCAGATCCCGGTAGTCGATCTCGCCGAAGCCCGTCGAGGTGTTCAGCAGCCCGAGGCCGACGTTGGAGGTGCCGTCGCCCATGCCGAAGATCCAGCCGTAACCGGGCAGCAGCGAGTTCCCGTCCCACAGGTCCAGCCAGGCCTCGAGATAGTCGTCGTTATGCCGCGGCGAGGTGTAGTAGGTCCGCACGGCCACGCCGAGCGGGCGGTCAGTCGCGCTTGTGCAGGCCCATCGCGATCGACAGCCGGGATGAGTTCCCGTCTGCTGCCACGACCAGCCGGCCGCGGAACTGGCGGCCGTCCTTGGTCGTCACGCCGGTGATCCGGCCAGTCCGGTCGTCAAGTATCGGGCCGGTGACGTTGGCCCCCTCGATCAGGCGCGCGCCGGCCTTCTGCGCGTGCCTGGCCAGGATCTGGTCGAAGTCTGTCCTGGTGCGGACGAGGCCGTAGCCGGGATAGCTGGACAGCTCTGGCCAGTCCAGCTCGATCCGGCCGCCGCCGCCGATGATGCGCAGGCCTTTGTTGCGCAGCCATCCGTCGTTCTCGGCCAATCGGGACGCCCATCGCGGTCAGCGCCTTGACCGCGCGAGGGGTCAGTCCGTCGCCGCAGACCTTCTCCCGCGGGAAGTTCGTCTTCTCCAGCACGAGCACGTCAAGGCCCGCCGTGGCCAGGTAGTAGGAGACAGCCGAGCCAGCCGGCCCGGCGCCGACGACGATGACGTCGGCGGTGCTGGCGTCGCCATCCGACACTGCCTGCTACCAGCAGTGCTGGTGGCGCAGTAGCTGGCAGTGTTGGCTGCCGGTGCTGGCCGCCACGGTGGCGCCTGCCGCCGCGTCAGCCCGCCCGCTGCTGGCTGCCGACGTGCTATCGCGCTCCGCGCTGACCAGCTCATGCTGAGGGGCCAAGTCTGGCGGGTCGGCGGGGGGTACTTGCTCGGTCACGGACCCGTCCTGATCTGTCTTGTGAACCTCTTCACAAGAGCTTCGCCTCGCAGTCTAGTCCTGGCTGTGATGCCCGCACGTCCGACCGCCCCGCGCCCACGGGCGCGCCCGGATTCAGCCAGACGCAATTCCCCCGGCCGGCGAGGGTCTGATGGCGGCGGCGCGGGACTGCCCGTTCCCGGCTGTAGCTCCTATCCTTACCCGCGGGATCGGTCGTTGAGCACCAGGGATGCGCACCCTCGCTGGATGCCCCGGCACGGCTAGCCGGGTCGCCGCGCCTCATGCAGCGCGACCACTCCGAAGCGTCAGGTTCCGCCAGCTCACCCGGGACCAGCCGGCCCCGGCGATCTTGCCTGCCAGTTCGTGCTGTGGTGGCCAGGCCTTGATCGACTCGGCCAGGTAGTCGTAGGCCTCGGCGTTGCCTGGACGAGCCGCCTGGCGACGGCGGGCAATGCCGTCGTCAGGTACCGCTCGTACAGCGCGTTGAGCCGCGCACCGGCAGCTGGCTGAACTCGCAGATCACCAGCCGGCCGCCGGGCCTGGTGACCCGCAGCAGTTCGGCGAGCGCCTGGCCGGTGTCGGCCACGTTGCGCAGGCCGAAGGAGATCGTCACGACGTCGAAGGTGCCGGTCCGCGAATGGCAGCGCCAGCGCGTCGCCTGCGACGAAGCGCAGCCCGGCAGCGGGCCGCCGAGCGCCTACCGAGAGCATCCCGAGAGAGAAATCACACGCGACGCAACGCGCGCCGGACGCGGTGAAGGCGCGCGACGAGGTGCCGGTGCCTGCCGCCAGGTCAAGCACGAGCTGACCAGCGCCCGCCCCGACAGCCCTGCGCGACGACCCGGCGCCAGCGGCGGTCCATGCCCAGCGACAGGGCATCATTCAGCAGGTCATAGCGATCGGCGACGTCGTCGAACATGGCCGAGACGTCGGCGGGTCTCTTGTCGAGCTGAGCGCGGGTCATGATGCCAAGCCTGGCATACGCCGCGACTGGCCTAGGTTTTCGGCCCGGTCGGCGTCAGTTGTCGGTGATCATCGCGGCGCCGACGGTCGCGCTGGTCGCCTCGTCGATGAGGATCAGGCCGCCGGTCAGCCGGTTCCGCGAGTACGGGTCGCAGAAGATCGGCTGCGTCACCCGCAGCGTCACCCGGCCGATCTCGTTCAGGGCAAGCTGCGTCGCCGACTCGTCCCGGTGCAGGGTGTTGACGTCAAGGCGGTACTGCAGGTCGCGGACGATGGCCTTGACGGTCCTGGTCGTGTGCTTGACCATCAGCCGGCTGCCGGGCGCCAGCGCCCGCGCGTCCGTCATCCAGCACACCATGGCCTCGATGTCCTGCGTCGCCGTCGGCTGGTTGTGCGGGCGGCAGAACATGTCGCCGCGCGACACGTCGAGGTCGTCGGCCAGCAGCAGCGTCACCGACATCGGCGCGAACGCCTCGGGCACCGGGCCTTTCGCGGTGTCGATCTGGCCGAATGGTGGTGGTGAGGCCGGACGGCAGGTGCATGCACCTCGTCGCCTGGCTTGAGCACCCCGCCCGCTACCTGGCCCGCATAGCCGCGGTAGTCATGCAGCTCCGGGTCGGTGGCCTGGTGCGGCCTGATGACGTACTGCACCGGGAACCGGACGTCGATCAGGTTCCGGTCCGAGGCGATGTGCAGGTGCTCAAGGTGGTGCAGCAGCGACGGCCCGTCGTACCACGGCATGTTGACCGACCGCTGGACGACGTTGTCCCCGTGCAGCGCGGAGATCGGGATGAAGGTCAGGTCGCCGATCTCGAGCTTCGCGGCGAACGCGGTGAACTCCTCGACGATCTCCTCGAAGACCGTGGCGCTGTAGTCGACCAGGTCCATCTTGTTGACCGCCAGCACCAGGTGCGGGACCCGCAGCAGGGTAGCCAGGAAGGCATGCCTGCGGCTCTGCTCGGTCAGGCCGTTGCGCGCGTCGACGAGCACGATCGCCAGGTCGGCGGTGGAGGCACCGGTGACCATGTTCCGCGTGTACTGGATGTGGCCAGGGGTGTCGGCGATGATGAACTTCCGCCGCGGCGTCGCGAAGTAGCGGTAGGCCACATCGATTGTGATGCCCTGCTCGCGCTCGGCCCGCAGCCCGTCGGTCAGCAGCGCGAGGTTCGTGTAGTCCTCGCCGCGCTCCTTGCTGGTGCGCTCCACCGGCGGCGAGCTGGTCTTCGAAGATCGCCTTGGAGTCGAACAGCAGCCGCCCGATCAGCGTGCTCTTACCGTCGTCGACAGAACCGGCTGTTGCCAGCCGCAAGATGTCCATGTGCCGGGGCTCGTCGGCCGGATAGCCGAGACCTGAGCTGCAGCGCCGTCATCAGAAGTAGCCCTCTCGCTTGCGGTCCTCCATCGCAGCCTCGCTGGCCCGGTCGTCCGCGCGCGTCTGGCCCCGCTCGGTGATCCGGGTGGCCGCGATCTCGGCGATCACCTCGGCAACGGTCGCTCGCGGTCGACTCGACCGCGCCAGTGCACGTCATGTCGCCGACGGTCCGGTACCGGACCCGTGCCTCGTAGACCGGCTCATCTTCGGCCCTGGTGACGAACTCACTGTCCGCGAGCAGGATGCCGTCGCGCTCGAAGACGGCCCTGGTGTGGGCGAAGTAGATCGACGGGATCTCCAGCTGCTCTCTGGCGATGTAGTGCCAGATGTCGAGCTCCGTCCAGTTGGAGAGCGGGAACACCCGGATGTGCTCGCCGCGCCGGATCCGGGTGTTGTAGACGTTCCACAGCTCGGGCCGCTGGTTCTTGGGATCCCACTGGCCGAATTCGTCGCGGAACGAAAACACCCGCTCCTTGGCCCTGGCCTTCTCCTCATCCCGGCGGGCGCCGCCGAAGACGGCGTCGAACCTGTTGTCCGCGATGCCATCAAGCAGCGTGGTGGTCTGCAACCGGTTACGGCTGGCCCACCTGCCGGTCTCCTCGACGACCTTGCCCGCGTCGATGGAGTCCTGCACGGACGCCACGATGAGGCGGGCGCCGAGCTCGGCGACCCTGCGGTCGCGGTAATCGAGCACCTCGCCGAAGTTGTGGCCGGTGTCGACGTGCATGACCGGGAACGGGATCCTGGCGGGCCAGAACGCCCGCTCGGCTAGCGCGAGCATCACGATCGAGTCCTTGCCGCCGGAGAACAGCAGTACCGGCCGCTCGAACTCGGCGGCTACCTCGCGCATCACGTGGATCGACTCGGCCTCGAGCACGTCGAGCTGAGACAGCAGGTAGTCAGTGCGGGGTGGCGGCATCAGGACGACTCCGGGGTCACTGGGTAACGATTGGCCGGGCTCGGCTACGCCAGCCTGGCTGGACGCTTCGCGAACGAGCAATCGCGCCCAGCAGCGTTGCTGCAAGCCCGATCGGACAAATCAGGATATCAGGCACGGACGGATTTGCCTGGTTGTATCGCAGGTCCGAGCCATCGATCCGGGAGGCGTGCAATCCGGCGGCCCTGGCGACAGCCACCGGCGCGGCGGAGTCCCACTCGTACTGCCCGCCGCTATGTACGTAGGCGTCGGCCTGGCCGTCGATACACCGCGGCCGCCTTGGCCCCGGCAGATCCCATCGGCACCAGCACCGCATCCATGCTGGCAGCCAGGTCTGTCGACGAACTCTGGCGGTCGCGACCGGCTGACCAGCAGGCGCAGCGGCGTACCGCGCTGCCGGCGGGTCGCGCGCCCGGATTCGCCTGGCGCCCGGCCGGGTGCCTGTCGCGGCGGGTTCGCGGTGCTCAAGACACGTGTCCTGGGCGGGCAGCGCGACGGCGCCAGCCGTGAGGTCGCCGTCCGCCCAGAGCGCGACGTGCACCGCCCAGTCGGTGCGCCCCGGCTCGCCGTACTCCCTGGTGCCGTCGAGCGGATCGACGATCCAGACCCGCTCGTGCTGACAGCCGGGCCGAGTCGTCGTCGCCTTCCTCGGACAGCACCGCGTCGCCGGGCCTTAGCCTGGCCAGCTCGCCGGCGAGGAACTCGTGCGACAGCCGGTCGCCGGCATCACGCAGAGCCTTGGCGTCGCCACCCTCGGCGCGCAGCGCGAGCAGCCGAGCGAGCCTGCCTCGCTAGCCAGCATCGCGGCGAGCTCGTGGTCAGAAACCGTCAAGGATGCTCCACAGGGTCAGCAGCCGTCGGCCCGCTCCGGCCACACGCCAGCCTACGGCCTCCGCCAAGCAGACGCTGCCAGCGACGGGCGCAAGCTACCTTGGCCGGGCGCGGCACCGATGCCTGGTCGCGACGGCTAGTGAAAGTCGCACCGCTAGCTGAATGTCGCACGGCTAGTGAAACTTGTTCTGCGCGGCGGCGAGGCCCTCGGTGAGCAGGACCTGTGCGGCGTCGGCGGACCGGCCGAGAATCTCCGGAAGTTCCTCGCGCTCGGCTGCCGAGAAGTTCCGCAGCACGAAGTCGGCTGGATCCATACGGCCGGGCGGCCTGCCAATGCCGATCCGGAGCCGGTGGTAATCCCGGCTGCCGAGGGCGGCAGTCACTGACCGCAGCCCGTTGTGCCCGTTGTCGCCGCCGCCGAGCTTGAGCCGGATCGAGCCGTATGGCAGGTCGAGCTCGTCGTGCACGACCAGGATCCGGTCGGCTGGCAATCTTGTAGAACGTGCGCAGCGCCGCCACCGGGCCGCCGGAGAGGTTCATGAAGCGCTGCGGCTTCGCCAGCGCCACCGGGACACCCGCGAGCAGACCGGTCGCCGTCACAGCCCGGGATTTGTCCCGCCGGAAAGTTGCGCCGATCCGGACGCGAGCTCGTCCGCGCACATGAAGCCGACGTTGTGACGGTTGCCGGCATAGCCGCGGTCCCGGATTGCCCAGCCCGGCGATCAGCCAGCGGTCATCAGCCATCGTCGTCGTTGTCCTGACCGCCGGTCACGCCAGAGCACGAGGCGGGCACTTACTCCCGGCAAGCCCGGTACGGCTAAAACGGGAGCGCCGCCGTCAACTCAGCCGGATTCCTCCAGCCGACGCAGTCCCGGCGGCCGGTGCCGCCTCAGGCAGCCGACGGTGGAGCCTCCGCTGCGGCAGCAGGCGCCTCGCCCTCGCCGAGCTCGGCCTCGATCTGCGCGGCCGTCGGAGCCGCGATGACGTGCAGCACGAGCACGTCCGGCTCGACAGCCAGCGTCACGCCGGCAGGGCAGCTTCAGGTCGCCGGCATGCACGCGTCGCCGACCACCATGCCTTCGACGCTGACCTCGATGGCTTGCGGGATGTTCGTGGCCTCCGCCTCGACGGAGATCTGTACCAGCTGCTGGTCGAGCAGGCCGTCAGGAGCGATGTCACCGACGGTGGTGACAGCGACATCGACGGTCACCTTCTCGCCGCGGCGTACCACCAGCAAGTCCACGTGCTCGACATTGCCCTTGATCGGGTCTCGCTGAACGGCCTTGGGCAGCGCCAGCTGAGCGCCACCGGGCATGCCTTCGAGCCTGATCAGGACATTGGCGGTGCGCAGTGCGAGCAGCACCTCGTGACCCGGCAGCGTCAGGTGCCGCGGCTCGGCGTGGTGCCCGTAGAGCACAGCAGGAACCCGGCCTGCGGCCCTGGTCCGGCGGGACGGCCCCTTGCCGAACTCCGTCCGCGGCTCGGCGTCGATACGTACCTCGGGCACGGTGGCACTCCTCGGGATGACAGGAAATTCTACGGCAGTCTACCCCCTGTGGGCTGGCGCTTAGCTCTGGCCGTCGAACAGGCTCGTCACCGACCCGTCACTGAACACCTCGTTGATAGCCCTGGCAATGAGCGGCGCGATCGACAGCACGGTCAGCTTGTCGAACCGCTTCTCGTTCAGGATCGGCAGCGTGTTGGTGACGATCACCTCGCTGACCCGCGAGTTCTTGAGCATGTCCACGGCATTGCCGGACAGCACACCGTGGGTCGCGGTGACGATGACCTGCGTGGCGCCCTGCTCAAACAGCGTGTCCGTGGCCTTCACGACCGTATGTCCGGTGTCGATCATGTCGTCGACGACAATGCAGGTTCGTCCGGCTACCTGTCCGACGACCTCCAGCACGCGTGCCTGGTTGGCTACATCCGGGTCGCGGCGCTTGTGGATGATTGCCAGCGGGCAGCCAAGGCGGTCGGTCCAGCGCTCGCAAACCCGCACCCGGCCGGCGTCCGGCGCGACCACGGTTACCTGCGAGACATCTAGCTTGTCCTCGAGGTAGGACGCCAGGATCGGCAGCGCGAACAGATGGTCGACCGGCCCGTCGAAAAAGCCCTGGATCTGCGCGGTATGCAGGTCGACGGCCATTAGCCGGTCCGCACCCGCGGTCTGGAACAGGTCGGCCATCAGCCGGGCCGAGATCGGCTCGCGGCCGCGGCTCTTCTTGTCCTGCCTGGCGTAACCGAAGAACGGGGTAACGACCGTGATGCGCTTCGCGGACGCGCGCTTGAGCGCATCCACCATGATCAGCTGCTCCATGATCCACTGGTTGATGGGCGAGGTGTGGCTTTGCAGCACGAATGCGTCGCTGCCGCGGACCGACTCAAGGAAGCGGACGAAGATCTCGCCGTTAGCAAAGTCGTAGGCGGTGGTAGGGGTCGGCTCAATGCCGAGGCAGCCCGCGATCTCCTGGCCGAGCTCGGGGTAGCCGCGACCGGAAAAGAGCATCATCTTCCGCTCGGGGGTGGCGGTCATGCCGGTCACTTACGTCAACTCTCCTTGTGTTGCCACGTGCGTGAGCTTGCGGCCGTAGGCGATTGCGCCGAACGACCACGTTTCCCTGCCTGCTGATCACCGCCTTCTGGCCTGAGGTGAACGAACGGGCCAACGACAGCGCCCGGCTCGATCACGATGCCTTCGCATACTGCCTGCAGCACTGTCGCGCCGGCCCCCACGGTCGTGTCGCGCAGCAAACAGCCTGGTCCGACGCTCGCGCCGGCTCCGACCACGGTGTCGCCCTCGAGCTGAGTGGCCTGCGAGATCCGGACGCCCGGCTCGATCACAACGTCGACGTCGATCCACGTGCTCGCCGGGTCCACGATCGTCACGCCCGCCGCCATCCAGTGCGCGAGCAGTCGCTCGTTGAGCACGCGCCGTGCTCTGGCGAGTTGCGCCTGGTCGTTGACGCCCTGGATCTCGTCGAAATCGGGGCAGAACGCGCTCCCGACGAGGTGACCGTCGGCTCGCAGGATGGCGGGCACCTCGGTCAGGTATTCCTCGCCGGTAGCCCTGGCGGGCGGAACCCGCTTGACGGCGTCCGCGAGCAGGTCACCGTCGAAGGCGAACATGCCCGAACTGATCTCGGTCAGCGCTCGCTGCTCCGGCGTCGCATCAGCTTCCTCGACGATGCCGGTCACCTGGCCGTCCTTGTTGCGCAAGATCCGGCCGTAGCCCGCGGGGTCAGGTGCCTGCGCGGTCAGCACGGTCACCGCTGCGCCCGCTGCCTCATGCTCGGCGACCAGGTTGACCAGAGTCTGCGTGCGCAGCATCGGCGTGTCGGAGAACAGCACGAGCACCGTGCCGTGGACCACTCCGGCCGACTCGACCACTGTACGCACGGCGTGCCCGGTGCCCCACGAGCCGCCGCGTTCCTGGACGATCAGAGTTGCCTCCGGCCAGTGCTCCCGCGTGTACCCGGCCACCTGGCCGCGCAGATCGCTGACCACCACGATCAACCGCTCCGGCCGCAACTCGCGCGCCGCGGCCAGCACATGTCCCAGCATCGGGCGGCCGCATACCTCGTTGAGCATCTTCGGGGTGGCAGTGCGCATCCGGGTGCCCTCGCCCGCCGCCAGGACGATGACGGCGGCCGGACCGTGTGCAGTCACTCGGCTCGGCTCCTCTGTGTCGCTCTCGAACTGGTCACTGAGGTCTGTCTCGACTGAACGCGCCGACGGCGACCGCGTTGGACGTGATCCAGTCCAGGCGCCCGGCCCGCGCGTGCCGCTCTCGGATTGCCGCTCTCGGACGTGTCGTTGTTATGAGTGTGCCCGCACAGGTCTACGGTGCTGCCCGGGACGGCAGTCCAGTCAAGATGCCTTCCCGACATGGGCAGGATACCGGCCTGTTACCTACCTTCGGCCAGCCTGGGTGCCTGATCGCACCGGTTGCTGCGCTTCCGTACGGTCGCGCTACACGGGCGGTCGCCGACCGGCCGCATCCGGTAGTCGCCTGTGGCAACCATGCCCTGTCTGCCCCGCCACCAGACAGCGGATCATCGACCGGCTCCGCTCGGTCCGAGTAGGCTTTCGGGGCAGGATCCGACCTTCCCGGGTCGTCTAGCCAGGCAGGACAACGGACTTTGGATCCGTCAACGAAGGTTCGAATCCTTCCCCGGGAGCTCGTCGCGGCATCTGACGTTCGCTCCGTCGCCTTCGCAGGCTGGTCGCGCATGCGGCCAGCCCTTGCGGGTACCTGCCTAATACCGGCCGCTGCTAATTCATGACGATGCCGGAAGAAATTTCCGCAACAGTAGTGTGCAACCTACGGTCACGTAGGTTACGGTTACGTAAGCGTATTCTGCAGGAGCCCTTGCCCACGGCTATGCAGACCGGTTATCCCGCAACTGACGGCCGAGTGCCAGGCGAGGATCCACATGACCAGCCTCATCGACTCCACCGCGACCGGCACAGCTACCGCAGCAACTGCCGGCGCCACTGCCATTGACACCGCCGCGGCCGGCACCTCCCCGGACGCCACCGCAGCAGGCGCCACCACCGCGACCGGCACCTCCCCGGACGCCACCGCAGCAGGGGCCACTACCGCGGTCGCCGCCGACCTCAAAGCACCGCTGAATGATCTTCAGGACGAACCTCAGAGCACGTTTTCGAAGGTCCTGGTCGGGACCTTCGTTGCTGTTCCGTTGCTAGCGCTGATCGCCGCGATCCCGCTGGCCTGGGGCTGGGGCCTCGGCTGGCACGACGTGGTACTGGCAGTGGCGTTCTACTACGTCTCCGGCCTTGGCATCGCCATGGGCTTCCACCGCTATTTCACCCATTCGTCGTTTAAAGCCAAGCCCGCCATGCGGGTAGCACTGGCGATCGCTGGATCGCTAGCTGTCGAAGGCCCGGTGCTCAACTGGGTGGCCGACCACAGGCGGCACCACAAGTACAGCGACCGGGAGGGTGACCCGCACTCGCCGTGGCGGTTCGGCGACGACTGGAAGGCGCTCACCAAAGGCCTGGTCTGGGCGCACGTCGGCTGGCTGTTCGACGCCAACCGCACGTCGAAGGAGAAGTTCGTCCCCGACCTGATAGCTGACAAGAAGATCGACCGGATTTCGCGCCTCTTCCCGGCCCTGGTCGCGTTTTCGCTGCTCGCCCCGGCTTTGATCGGGGGCCTCTGGGCCTGGTCCTGGTGGGGCGCACTCACGGCCTTCTTCTGGGCCACGCTGGTCCGGGTCGCCTTTCTGCACCACGTGACCTGGTCCATCAACTCGATCTGCCACACCTTCGGCAAGGAAGAGTTCGAGGTCAGGGACAAGTCACGGAACGTCAACTGGCTGGCCGTGCTGTCCTTCGGCGAGTCCTGGCACAACCTGCATCACTCCGACCCCACCTGCGCCCGGCACGGCGCGCTCCGCGGCCAGATCGACATCGCCGCGCGGCTGATCTGGTTCTGCGAGAAGTTCGGCTGGGTCTACGACGTGCGGTGGCCAGACGAGGCCAGGCTGAGCTCGAAGAAGACCGGAACCAGGCGGCTCGGCTCGATGACCCGCCGGGCGACGGCCAAGTCAATTGGCCGGACCGCGGCCTGACCACCATGATGGGGTCGTGACAAATCAGACTACGAGCAGTCGCAAGCGCATGACCGGGAAAGAGCGGCGCGAGCAGCTCCTCGATATTGGCAGGCGGCTGTTTGCCGAGCGCGGGCTGGACGGCACCTCCATTGAGGAGATTGCCGCCCAGGCCGGCGTTTCCAAGCCGGTCGTCTACGAGCACTTCGGCGGCAAGGAGGGGCTGTACGCCGTCGTCGTCGACCGTGAAGTCGAGCGCTTCCTGACCATGGCGACCAGGCTCCTCGACGGCGAGGACACCATGGCTAAGTTCGAAGTCGCGGCCGTGCACTTGCTGCGCTACATCCAGGAGAACTCCGACGGGTTCCGCATCCTGGTCCGCGACTCCAACCCGACTTCAGGATCGGGCACCTTTGCCAGCCTGATCAGTGACATCGCCAGCCAGGTCGAGTACATCCTCGGGGACGTCCTGAAGACGAGGGGCTACGACCCGAAGCTCGCGCCCGTTTATGCCCAGATGCTCGTCGGCATGGTGACGTCAGCTGGCCAGTGGTGGCTAGATGCGCGCAAGCCCAAGCTCGAGGAGATGGCCGCTCACCTAGTGAACCTTGCCTGGAACGGAATGCGCGAGCTTGACCCCAAGCCAAAATTGTCAGCCGAAGCGGTCGAGCTACTTCGCCAAGGCAAATAATCATATGGAAACGGGCACTTAGGCCCGCTGCGCGACCACGAAAACCCGGCGGAACGGCAACACGGTGCCATACCGGGCAGCCGGGTAGTACTGCTGAACTCGCTCGGAGTACTCAGCGAGGAACTCTTCGGCGTGGGCGGCGTCCAGCGCTGCGAGAACCGGGCGCAGTCCAGTGCCCTTGTACCAATCCGTCACCGGGTCGCTGCCCTGCAGCACGTGCAGGTAGGTCGTCTCCCACGCGTCGACGGTCAAGCCCGCGCCGGCCAGCAGGTCGAGGTACTGAGCCGGATCGCCAGCCTGGCGGTTCAATTCGACGCCGGCCAGCTGCTCCCGCCACCTTGATGAGCCGGCTACCTCGCGCAGCACAGCGTGGTTTGGCTGGTCAAAATTGCCGGGCAGCTGGAAGGCGAGCCAGCCGGCCGGGGCAAGGCAAGCAGCCCAACGCGGCAGTAGCCGCATGTGGTTCGGCACCCATTGCAGCACCGCGTTCGAGACGATCACGTCGACCGGCCGGACGGGCCGCCAGTCGTTGACGTCCCCGACCGCGAAGCTCAGCCTGCCGCTGCTCGCGGCCTCGCCATAATCGGCCTGCTGCGCCGCCGCGATCATCTCAGCAGATGAGTCGATGCCGTGTACGTCGGCCTGCGGCCAGCGGACTGCCAGCGACGCCGTCAGCTGGCCGGGCCCGCAACCAAGATCCACGACGGAGCCTGGTGTTGTCGCGCCGATCCGCGCGGTCAGATCGTAGAACGGGCGCGACCGCTCGTCGGCAAAGTGCAGGTATTGCGCGGGATCCCACATGACACTGACTCCAGTTATCTTGATGTCGAGATAAATTCTGGTCCGTTTCTACCCTCCTGGAAGTCTCGATGTCAAGAGATATGCTCGTGTCATGGCACCTGCCAGTCAGCAAGCGCGCCCCAGTCAGCAAGCGCGCCCCGGCCAGCCAGCGCGCCCCGGTCAGCCAGCCGGCCCCGGTCAGCCAGCCGGCACCGGCCAGCCCGTCAGCGACGAGGTCGACGAGATCGTCGCGCGCTGGCAGGCCGAGCGACCCGACCTGGACGTGAGCCCGCTGCAGGTGCTTAGCCGGGTCTCCCGGCTCGCGCGGCACCTGGACCGGGCACGGCGCCTGGCCTTCGCCGCTCACGGTCTGGAGACCTGGGAGTTCGACGTGCTGACCGCGTTGCGGCGGCAAGGCGCTCCGTACCAGCTCAGCCCAGGCGCGCTAGTGCGGGCGACGCTCGTTACGTCGGGCACTATGACCAACCGGATCGACAGGCTCGAGGCTGCGGGACTAGTCACCAGGCGCCCAGACCCGCAGGACAAACGGGGTGTGCTTGTCCAGCTCACCGGGGACGGGCTGCGCACCGTCGACGCCGCCTTCGCTGCCCTGCTGGCGGGCGAGCAGGCGTTGCTTACCGGGCTCGAGGCGAATCAGCAGGAGCAACTAGCCAGGCTGCTGCGGATCCTGCTGGTCCCGTTCGATGCCGGCGCCCCCGCGACTGGCTGATGATTTCGCAGATTGCTGACTGACCGGAAAATCGGGGACCTTAGCGGGCCGCGCGGCAGCGCCGGCGGAGCCGGCTGGGGGCTTCGCCGGTGATGGCCTGCGGTGAGTCAGGCGGCGGGTGTGATGGTGACGGTGTATCCGAGGGCTTCGAGCTGGCGGATGTGACCGCGCGCCGCGCGGTTATTGTTGATCTTGTTGTCGTGCCAGCCGGGGCCGAGGTCGGCGAACCGGGCCTCGGGGTCGGCGAGCAGGTGCCAGACGATGACCAGGATGGAGCGGGCGACGGCGACCCGGGCTTTGGCGTTGCCGCGGCGGCGGGCGATCCTGTGGTACCGCTCGCCGAGGAAGGTGGGGGTGCGGGCGGCAGCGATGGCGGCCTGGCCGAGGTAGCCGCGCAGGTAACTGCTGCCGTGGCCCTTCCCGTCGCGGGTGCGGGACCCGGACTGGTGTGCCCGCGGGCACAGCCCGGCCCAGGACACCAGGTGCGCGGCGGCCGGGAACCTGGTCATGTCCAGCCCGGTCTCGGCGATGATCGAGGCGGCCAGTTCGGCGCTGATGCCGGGGACCTGATCCAGCCGGGCCACCGCGGACAGGACCGGCGCATCGCCGCTGGCGCCGGCGCCGGGCCCGGTGGTGCCGTCGGCGTCCACCCCGCGCGCGTCGCTGATCACCGCGAGCTGCTCGCTGATCAGCATGGCGAGCCGGGCGATGCGGGCGTCGCAGAACGCGATCTGGTCCACCAGGATCTGCGCCACCTCGCCGTGGTGGCTGGCGAACATGCCGGTCAGCGCCTCGACAGGGCAGCGTGCTTGGCGCGCATCCGGGTGCGGGCCAGGCCGGCCAGCACGCGGGGGTCGCGTTCCCCGGCGATCAGCGCGGCGATCATGTCCTGCGCTGAGGCGGTGGTGAGCTTGGAGGCCACCGACGACACCTTGATCAGCGCGTCCTCCAGCAGCTTCTCCAGCCGCTGAAAGCACCGGGTCCGGTCCTGGGTCAGGTGGGTGCGGGCCCGGGTGTACTGACGCAGCGCCCGGATCTCGGCCGGCGGCACGAAGCCGGGCCGCAGCAGCCCCTTCTCGGTCAGCCGGGCCAGCCACTGAGCGTCCAGCCGGTCGGTCTTGGGCCGCCCGGAGATCTGCCGCGCCTGCGTGGCCGACACCAGCTGCACCTCCAGCCCGGCCGCCTCCAGCACGTAAAACCAGATCCGCCAGTAATCGGAGGTGGATTCCAGCGTCACCTTCTCCACCCCGGCCGCCGCTAACTGGCCGGCCAGCGCGCGCACCTCATTCGTGGTGGCGGTCACCGTCCGCACCGTCGACTGGCGCTGCCCGGGCCGGGACCGGTGCGGGCCCCGGACGCACACCATCCCGTCCTTCTTCGCCACGTCGATCGCGGCGACCTTCTCGAAGACCCGCTCGTGTTCCTCATCGTCGATAACCTGCGGCTTGCTCACCGCGGCCTCCCTATGCTTGAGCCGACGGGTAAACCAGCGGGCTGCCCGGGGGCCCCCGGTCACAGGCACTACGCCGGAATACTGACCGTCGTGCTCCAGGCAACAAAAAACGACCCTCAGGTCAAGGCCCCGGCGCCAGGCTTAGCAGCGGGCTCACATCCCACAGGCGGACGGCGTCACGGGCAGCCCGCCCCATCCTGACGCCCCGGCCGCCACGGTCGCAGCCACATCAGCCAGCGCGCGGCAGCAACACCAGCCCGCGACCACCCGTCACCGGCCCGGCATTTTCACGCACCGCGACCATCCCTCCGGATGAAAAGGCTTAGCATCCGTCTGAGCGCTTGAGCGTGCCCTTATCTGGCATTATGACCGATCCGCGCCAGCACCAACGAGTGTTAAGTGGCTGCGGGGGGGGCTTGCCGCACGTCGTCAGGCGCACGTCGTCAGCCGCACGTCGTCAGCCGCCGAGTTCCTCGGCCACGGCCAGCCACCGCTCCTCCAGCGCATTGCGCTCCGCCTCGACTGCCCGCAGCTGCTCGCCGAGCTCGAGCAGCCGGGCATAGTCACTTCCGCTTTCGGCCAGGTCCGCGTGCAGCCGCGCTTCGCCGTCGGTCAGCCTCGCGATCTGCCGTTCCAGCCTGGTCAGCTCCTTCTGGCTAGCTCGCTGCTGCGCCGCCGACAGTCCTTCGGCGGCAGGACGGTCGGCAGGGCGGTCGGCAGGACGGTCGGCAGGGCGGTTGGCTGACAGATCGGGCGAGCCGCTGCGGTCTTTCTGACCGGCCGCTGTTGCGCCGACCTGACCCCGGCCGCCTGCGGCAATTGCCCGTTCCCGGATAGATAGGTATTCATCGATGCCGCCAGGGAGGAAGGCCAGCTCGCTGCCAACGAGAGCGAGCACGTGATCGGTAACGCGCTCCAGGAAGTACCGGTCGTGGCTGACCACTACGACCGATCCGGGCCAGCCATCCAGCAGGTCCTCAAGCTCGGTCAGTGTCTCGATGTCCAGATCGTTAGTCGGCTCGTCGAGCAGCAGCACGTTCGGCTCAGCGAGCAGGATCAGCAATAGCTGAAGGCGGCGACGCTCACCGCCGGACAGTTCACCTACCCGCGTCCACTGCCGGTCTCCGCGCAGGCCCAGGCGTTCCAGCAGCTGACTGGCCGACAGCTCGCGCTTGCCGATGACCGCAGATCCGCGCACCTGCTCGGCCGCCTCTAGCACGCGCAGGTCCGGATCCACGGCCGGCGGTTCCTGGGTCAGGTAACCGAGCTGAACGGTACTTCCCCTGATCACCTGTCCGGTGGTGGCGACCGGGCCAGCCTCTGGTACCGGCAGGTCTCCGGACAGCAGTTGGAGCAGCGTTGTCTTGCCGGTGCCGTTGACGCCGACGATGCCCAGCCGGTCACCTGGCCCGAGCTGCCAGCTGACGTGGTTCAGCAGCGGCCGGCCGCCTGCCGTAACCGAGACATCCTCGAGCCCGAGTACCGTCTTGCCCAGCCGCGTCGTGGCCAGCCGGGAGAGTTCCACGCTGTCCCTGGCTGGCGGCTCGTCCCCGATCAGCGCCGTGGCGGCCTCGATCCGGAACTTCGGCTTGCTCGTCCGGGCGGGCGGGCCGCGACGGAGCCAGGCGAGTTCCTTGCGCATCAGGTTGCGCCGTCGCTGGTCGATCGCGGCGGCCAGCCTGGCGCGTTCGGCCTTGGCAAGTACGTACGCGGAGTAGCCGCCGTCGTAAGCGTGCACCTGACCGTCGGCCAGCTCCCAGGTCTCCTCGGTCACCGCGTCCAGGAACCAGCGGTCATGGGTGACGATCACATAGCTGGTCTCGTACTGCTTGAGGTAGCCAGCTAGCCAGTTGATCGCCTCGATGTCGAGGTGGTTTGTCGGCTCGTCCAGCAGCAGCAAGTCGTAGCTACGGCGCAGCAGCGCGGCCAGTGCCGTGCGCCGACGCTCACCGCCCGACAGCTGACGGACATCGGCGCTCAGATCGATGCCGCCGAGAAGAGCCTCGACGACGGATCGGCTGCGCGGATCGGCAGCCCATTCGTGCTCGGCCAGGCCACCTAGCACTACCTCGCTCACCGAACCTGCCAGCTGCTCTGCCTGCGGCAAGTAGCCGATGGCGATGTCGCGTGCCCGGGTAGTCCGGCCAGAGTCCAGGTTCGCCGTCCCGGCCAGCGCGGCAAGCAGCGTCGTCTTGCCGGCCCCGTTGCGGCCGACGACGCCGATGCGCTGTCCGGCCGAGACGCCCAGCGAGACGCGATCCAGCAGAACGCGCTCGTGGTAGGCCTTGGCCGCGAGCTCCAGGTTCACCAGGTTCATGTGTGATGCCGGTTGTGACGATGGCGGGACGTTGTCAGGATGGCGGGCGTTGTCAGGATGGCGGGCGTTGTCAGGACAGCGGGCGTTGTAAGGATGCGTTGTGATGGCAGCCGTGGTTCTCAGGATGGCTGGCGGTCGCGGACGAGGGTCGCGCCGGGTACCGGGCCGCTCGCCCTGGCAACCGCGCGGCATACGCCAGCCCCGGTCAGCGCGACTGCGAGATCGCGTGCGTGCGCGGCGTCACTAGCGAGGAACGCGCACGTCGGACCGGAGCCGGAGACGATCGCGCCGAGCGCGCCATTCTCCCGCCCGGCCGTTAGTGTCCGCCGC
Organism: uncultured Actinomycetota bacterium; assembly: GCA_963815575.1. Classification (GTDB taxonomy): domain Bacteria; phylum Actinomycetota; class Actinomycetes; order Streptosporangiales; family Streptosporangiaceae; genus JAJYUU01. Next base: position 85,380 of record CAWFHE010000004.1, read on the forward strand.
AACTCCGGCTGCAGCGACAGCGCGGCAGGCTGCAAATCGTTGGACAGCAGCGGCCCGACCCGCGCCGGATCGCCGGACCGAAGCGCCGTCATCAGCGGGTTGCTCAGCTCGGGCCCGGCCGGCTCGGGCCGGTCACCGGCTGCCGCTCGCGCCGCCCTGAGCCGGTCGCAGGTTGCGTAGACCTCGGCGGTGGACAGCCCCTCGTGCCCGAATGCCAGCGCCCAGTGGTAGTTCCCGGCCGCGAGAGCCGGGGTCAAGTGCTCGCCGCGGCCGCGGCCGACCGCGGTGCCGCCCAGGAGCGCGAACGGGACGTCGCTGCCAAGCCCGGCGGCGAGCTCAGCGAGGTCGCGCTGGGACAGTCCGGTCTGCCACAGCTCGTTGCAGGCCAGCAGCGTCGCCGCAGCATCGGCGCTCCCGCCGGCCAGGCCCGCGGCGACCGGGATCCGCTTCTTGATGCGGATCTCCACAGCCGAGCCGCGCAGCCCCGCGGCCTGGACGAGCGCGCTTGCCGCTTTCCAGGCGAGATTCGACCGGTCACGCGGGACCGCGGCAGCGTCCTCACCGGTAACGGACAGCGAGGTCTTCTCCGCTGGCAGCACCGATATTTCGTCGAATAGCGAGACAGCATGGAACACCGTCACGAGCGGGTGATAGCCGTCAGCGCGTGGCGGGCCTACGGCAAGCTGGAGGTTGACTTTCGCCGGCACGCGGACTGTGACGGCGGCGGGAGCTGGCCTGGTTGCTGAGATCACGACTTGCTGATCGTATCCGGACCAGGTGAGCCAGCGGCAGCAGCGGCTATGCGGGCAAAATCGGCGATGCCAAGCGCTTCGCCGCGCAGTGCTGGATCGACGCCCGCCGCCCGGAGCACGGCCTCGGCTGCGCCGGGTGAGCCCGGCCCAGGCCGCCAGCGCTGCCCGCAGCGTCTTCCTGCGCTGCGAGAACGCGGCATCGATCACCGCGAACGTATCCGCGCGCTGCGCTGTGCCGCGCACCGCGGCGGCATCAGCTTCGGTTCGGCGCACCAGCGACACCAGCCCGGAATCCACGCGCGGAACTGGCCAGAACACCGCCCGGCCGACCGAACCAGCCCGGCGCGCGGCGGCATACCACGCGATCTTGGCCGACGGCACCCCGTACGTCCTGCTGCCCGGCGGCGCGCACATCCGGTCGGCGACCTCGGCCTGCACCATCACCAGCCCGCGCGCAAGGGACGGGACGGTCGCGAGCAAGTGCAGGACTACCGGCACCGACACGTTGTACGGCAGGTTCGCGACCAGCACCGTCGGCGGTTCGCCCGGCAGTCCAGCGCCCGGCAGTGCGGTCACTCTGGCCGCGTCGGCCATCACCACGTCGAGCCGCCCGGCCAGCCGGGGCGCCCGGTCAGCCACCGTCATCGGCAGCTCGGCGGCCAGCACACGGTCAACCTCGACCGCGATCACCCGGCGCGCGGCAGCCAGCAGCGGCAGCGTGAGCGATCCGAACCCCGGCCCGACTTCCAGCACGACATCGTCAGGACTCAGGTCCGCCAGGGCAGCGATCCTGCTGACGGTGCCGCCGTCGACGACGAAGTTCTGGCCTAGGCGTTTCGACGGCTGGATGCCGAGCCGCGCTGCCAGCTCCCTGATCTCGGTCGGCCCGAGCAGCTGGGCCGCCGGCAACGGCGTCAGGTTGGCCAAGGCCCGAAGACCCGTTCGCCGTTGGCCTCGATGACCGCGCACAGTTTGGCCACGTCCATCTGCTTGACGTCGGCCAGAGCGCGCACGGTGTGCGCGACCTGAGCGGGCGCGTTGGCCTTGCCCCTGTTTGGGGACGGCGTCAGAAAGGGCGCGTCGGTCTCGGCCAGAATCAGCTCGGCCGGCGTGACCGCCACCGCTTCGCGCAGGCCAACGGCGTTCCCGAACGTCACGGAGCCGGCGAAGCTGAGCAGGTAACCCGCCGCGACGCAGCGTTCAGCCAGCTCCGCGTCGCCGGAGTAGCAATGAAAGATCACCTGATCCGGCGCGCCGTCCGCGGCCAGGATGGCCAGCACGTCCTCATGCGCCTCCCGGTCGTGGATCATCAGCGGCTTGCCCGCCTGCTTGGCGATCTCGATGTGCGCCCGGAACCACTCTCGTTGCACCTGTGGCGGCGCGCTGTCCCGGTAGTAATCGAGCCCGGTCTCGCCGACGGCACGAACCTGCGGCAGCTCAGCCAGCCTGGCGATCTCGGCTAGTACTGCGTCTCGTTGCGCGCCCGTCGCGGCTGCAGCTGCCGTTTCGTTCGGGTGGACGGCCACCGCTGCATATACGGATGGAAACGTGGCCGCGCAATCCGCCGACCACTGCGACGACGCGGCATCGACGCCAACCGTGATCACCCGGTTGACGCTTGCGGCCGCAGCCTGGGCCAGTGTGTCGGCGACGGCCATGTCGATCAGGTCGAGATGGCAGTGACCGTCGAACGCTGCTGACGGCAGCGGCTCCGGGGGCGGCGCCTGCGGCCTGCCGACGCCCGAGCCCGGCCCGAATCTGACGTCGCCAGGGGTCATTCGCGCTCCCGCCCGGTCACTTGGTCTCGAGCCTGGCTAGTTCCTCAGTGATCACAGCGGGATCCAGCTTGGTGAAGAGCGGGGCGGGCACGCCGACCGGAGTGCCCGGCTTCACCGGCATCGACTCCCAGCGCGCTGCAGTCCGGTAGTCCCCGGTAATCACCGGGTAAGGCGCACCGCCGTCCTCGCTGACCTCCTCGATTCGAGGCATGCCTGACCACTCGCCGGTCCCGCCGAGCATCTCGAATACCTTCTGCGACGATCGGGGCAGGAACGGGGTGAGCAGCGTCTTGCCGTCATCGACAAGCTGCAGCGCGACGTGCAGGATGGTGCGCATCCGGTCTGGATCCGACTCGCGCAACTTCCACGGCGCCTGGTCGGACAGGTACTTGTTGGCCTCGGCCAGCGTACGCATGACCTCAGTGCTGGCTGCCTTGAACCGGCAGCGCCGAAGGGCGTCTCCGACACTGCTGAACGCCGCCCTGGACCGGTCAAGCAGCGCCTGGTCAGCCACGGTGAGGTCGCCGGCGTCCGGGATGTGGCCGATGTTGCGGGCCGCGAACGAGACTGAGCGGTTCACCAGGTTGCCCCAGTTCGCGACCAGCTCGTCGTTGTTGCGCCGGACGAACTCGCTCCAGGTGAAATCAGTGTCCTGACTCTCCGGGCCGGCCACCGCGACGTAGTAGCGCAGCGCGTCGACGTCGTAGCGGGCGAGGAAGTCCCGAACGTAGATGACAACCGAGCGCGACGAGGAGAACTTCTTGCCTTCCATCGTCAGGAACTCGCTGGACACGACGTCGGCCGGGAGGTTGAGTTCACCGAGCGAGCCGGGCGTGCCGTTCTTCGCGCCCTTGCCGTTGTAGCCGAGCAGCATGGCCGGCCAGATCTCGGCATGGAAGACGATGTTGTCCTTGCCCATGAAGTAGTACGCGTCGGAGTCTGGTGACTGCCACCATGCGCGCCAGGCATCCGGGTCCCCGCTGCGCCTGGCCCATTCGATCGATGCGGACAGATAGCCGATCACCGCGTCGAACCAGACGTAGATCCGCTTGTCAGCCTTGTCTCGCCAGCCGTCCAGCGGGATCGGCACGCCCCAGTCCAGGTCCCTGGTGATAGCGCGCGGCTGCAGGTCATCGAGCAGGTTGAGAGCGAACTTCAGCACGTTCGGGCGCCACTGACCGCTCTTGCTCTGCAGCCAGCTCCCTAGCACGTCGGCGAATGCGGGAAGGTCGAGGAAGAACTGCTCAGTCTCAATGAAGACCGGCGTCTCGCCGTTGATCTTCGAGCGAGGGTTGATCAGGTCGGCCGGATCCAGCTGGTTGCCGCAGTTGTCGCACTGATCGCCACGAGCACCATCGAAGCCGCAGATCGGGCACGTGCCCTCGATGTAACGATCCGGCAGGGTCCGGCCGGTCGACGGTGACACCGCGCCGAGTGCCTTGCGCGGAAAGATGTAGCCGTTGTTGTACAGGCCGACGAACATGTCCTGGACGATCGCGTAATGGTTGCGGGTCGTCGTCCGGGTGAAAAGGTCATAGGACATGTCCAGCCCGGCCAGGTCCTCGGCGATCACGCGGTTATAGCGGTCCGCCAGCTCCCGCGCGGTCACTCCCTCGGCGTCCGCCTGGACCTGGATCGGCGTGCCGTGCTCGTCGGTGCCGCTGACCATCAGAACGGGGTTGCCGCACATTCGCTGATACCGCGAGAACATGTCGCAGGGCAGGCCGAAGCCAGATACATGGCCGATGTGCCTGGGACCGTTAGCGTACGGCCAGGCTGGCGCGCTCAGAATGTGACGGCTGGTCATAACGTCCCAGCCTAGTGGCGAGCAGCCGGCCGATGGCGGTCAGCCGGTGGCCGTCCCGAGCGGCGATCTGTCACCGACCAGCCACAAGTGGCCGAACGGGTCAATGAAGCCGCCCTGCCTGTGTACCCCCCACGGCATCTGATGATCACGGATCTGGTCGATGGAGCCGTCGGCTCCAGCTGCCACAGCGCGCTCGATGAAGCCGTCCGGATCGTCGACGAATACCTCGACCCGGACCGTTCGCGAGCCCAGGGCCGCCGGGGTGTCCCAGCCATTGTTCTCGGGCTCGCCGAGAAAGAAGGGCGCGCCGGCCACGGTCAGGCCGACGACGCTGCCCAGGTTCCACAGCTCGGCTGCTCCGAGCGCTTGCGCGTACCACAGCGCCGCCGCCGGGGCATCGGGCACCGCGAGCATCACGGAAATCACTGGAGGATTGGCTTGCTCGGACATGGCATCTCCTTAGCACGCGCATCCTTCGGCACATGCACCTTTCATGCATTCGTCGACCACAGACCAGCGCAAAGCAGACGGAAAACGACGCGAACCCATGAAACGTCCATGCAGGTCCGACGGAAATGCCGCCTATGAAGTGCCGCGCCGCCCTGGAAGGCGAGGGAACGGCACGGCTAACTGCCGGGCTGAGCGGGTCCGCCGGCATCGCGGGGCTGAGCGGGTCCGCCGGCATCGCGGGGCTGACCGGGTCCGCCAGGCATCGCGGGGCTGACCGGGTCCGCCGGCATCGCGGGGCTGACCGGGTCCGCCGGCATCGCGGGGCTGACCGGGTCCGCCGGCATCGCGGGGCTGACCGGGTCCGCCGGCATCGCGGGGCTGACCGGGTCCGCCGGCATCGGCATTTCCGGACTGTGCTAGGCCGTCCGCGCTGGCCGCTACGACCGCGGCGTAGAGCTCGCGCTTGCGCAGGCCGAGCTCGGACGCTACGGCCGCGATCGCATCCTTGCGGCTCAGGCCGTTGCGCACTCGCTGCTCAACCTCGGCGATCGCGTCTGCCGAGACGGTCGGCCCGCTCTGCTCGGGCGCGCCGGCCACCACCAGCGTGATCTCGCCGAGCACGCCCTGGCTGAGCTGGGCTGCCAGCTCAGCCAGCGTGCCGCGGAGCACTTCCTCGTGCGTCTTCGTCAGCTCCCGGCAGACCGCGGCCCGGCGGTCCGAGCCGAACGCGGCCGCAAGCTCGGTGACGGTACTTGCCACCCGGCGAGGTGACTCGAAGAACACCAGTGTCCGCGGCTCCGTGGCCAGTTCGGCGAATCGCCTCCCCCGCTCCCCGGCGCGGCGCGGCGGGAATCCCTCGAATACGAACCGGTCGGACGGCAACCCCGAGATAACCAGTGCGGTCGTGACCGCGGACGGACCTGGCAGCACCGTCACCCTTATCCCGGCCTGCGCCGCGGCCGTGACCAGCCGGTAACCGGGGTCGCTGACCCCCGGCAGGCCGGCGTCGGTGATCAGCAGCACGTCCTGCCCCGCGGTGAGCTCGGCGAGCAAGCCCGGCACCCGGCTAGCTTCTACGTCGTCGTAGTAAGAGATGATCGCGGCCGGCCGGCCGGACGCCCAGCGCGGCGGCAAGCCTGCGCAGCCGCCGAGTGTCCTCAGCTGCGATCAGGCCGGCGTCAGCAAGCGCCTGAGCGAGCCTGGATGACGCATCAGCAGGCTGCCCGATCGGCGCTGCCGCCACCGTGAGGACGCCCGGCCGCCCGGCTGGCCGGATCGCTGACCCCGCTGGCTCGCTCCATGTCACCGCCCAGGCTAGGCTCTCCGGCCTCTACGATGGCTGTCGATGAATGCCTATCAGACGATGCAGGCAGCCGACGCCGACGAAGGCTCGTTGCTTGCTCGTGCCAGCAGCAGGGGCAGCGCGATCGTGACGGGCAGCGCCTTCTGGGGCTGGGCCGGGCCGATCCTCATCATGATCTTCGGTGGATTCCTGCGGTTCTACCGGCTGGGCAAACCCGACGCGGTCGTCTTCGACGAGACGTACTACGTACCTGATACGAACTCGATCCTTCACCACGGGGTAGAGCTTGACCACTTTAGGTACGTCAACAGCCTGCTGGTGCGGGGCGACCCGAACATCCTGCTCAAGATGCATGGACAGTTCCAGGGGGAGCTTGTCGCTCACCCGCCGCTCGGCAAGATCATGATGGCGGCGGGCCAGTGGGCGTTCGGCCTGACGCCGTTCGGCTGGCGGTTCGTCGTGGCCGTTATCGGAACGGTCTCCATCCTGATGACGGCCCGGATCGCGCGGCGGATGACCCGCTCGACCATGCTCGGCTGCATTGCCGGCTTGCTGGTCGCGCTTGACGGCCTCGAACTAGTGCTCAGCCGTACGGCCATCCTCGACATCTTCGTGATGTTCTGGGTGCTTGCCGCATTTGGCCTGCTGGTGATCGACCGGGACAGAACCATTTCCCGGCTCCAGGACGCCGCCGCGGCGGCCGGGCCGCAAGACATTGCCGGCCCGAAGCTGGGAATCCGGTGGCTGCGCGTCGCGGCCGGGACTCTGCCTGGGCGCGGCATGCGCGAGTAAGTGGACCGGGCTCTACTTCCTGATCGCTTTCGCCGGGCTTGCGATCGTCTGGGACATGGGCGCCCGGCGAGCCGCGGGTTACCCGAACTGGCTGGCCGGCGGCTTGCGCAGTGACGTCAAGTGGCTGCCCGCCTGGTTCCTGGCAGTGCCTGCGATCATCTACACGGCGTCGTGGAGCGGCTGGTTCGCTACCAGCGACGGCTACTACCGCAACTGGGCCGCCACGGTAGGAAACCACACCCCGATCTGGTCCACCGTTGACTCCTGGTACCACTACAACCAGTGGATGCTCCAGTTCGGGCTGGGCCTGCATTCGTTCCAGTCGTACAGGTCCGACCCGCTCGGCTGGATGGTGCTGCAGCGGCCGATCTCGTTCTACTGGTGTGCTAACGGCACTAGCGGCTGCGCCATGCCCAAGGGCCAGGTCGCCGAGGTGCTCGCTATCGGGACTCCGCTGCTGTGGTGGGGCGGCGCGCTCGCGCTGCTGTTCTGCCTGGGCTGGTGGCTCACCGGCCTCGTCGGCGATCTCGCATTCGACCGCCCGCCGCGACGCGACTGGCGAGCCGGAGCGTGCCTGCTCGGTGTCGCCATCGGCTGGCTGCCGTGGGTCTGGTTCTACCTGCACGACAACCGCACCGAGTTCTTCTACTACGCGATTGCTTTCGAGCCATTCATGGTGATCGCAATCACCCTGTGTCTCGGCCTTATCCTCGGACCCGCCAGGGCCACGCCCGGCAGGCGAGCGGTCGGTGCCATCGGGGTGGGCGGCTACCTGCTCGCGGTGCTGCTTGACCTTGCCTACATTTACCCGGTTCTGACAGCGGAGATAATTCCGTACTCGTCCTGGCTGTCCCGGATGTGGTTCCGCACCTGGATCTGAGCTGGCGGGTGGCCGCCGGCGGTTCCGCCAGGCTGTCGGCGTGTCGGCGGGGTGCCGTGAGGGGCAAGTGCACGTTTCCCTGATGGTGATGATTTAGGGGTGTTGACCCGTCATCGTCCCGTTCTGTGACTCCCGGTAGTCAGTCTGTTACCCAGATCACGCATCGGGATAGCCCCCTGCTGCGTCATACGAGTGTCAGTTCACCGAGCGAAGCGGAGCGGCAGTGGCGCAAATTGAGGGTCTGAAGCAGGTAGAGCAGTTGCAGGATCGCGACGAGCGATTCGAGCGCGACGTGGTTCCGTACATGGGCCAGCTCTACCCCGCTGCTCTTCGCATGACGAGGAACCCCAGCGACGCTGAAGATCTGGTGCAGGAGACCGTCGCGAAGGCCTTTGCGGCCTTCCACCAGTTCAAGGTCGGCACCAACCTGCGAGCGTGGCTGCATCGGATCCTGTCGAACACGTTCATTAACGGCTACCGGAAAAAGCGGCGCGAGCCGGTTCAGGATCTTGGCGTGGACTTCCAGGAGGACTGGCAGACCGGCAACGACCCGCTGATGCCGCCGGCCCGGTCAGCTGAGGCCGAGGCCATCGATCACCTTGCCAGCTCGGAAATCCTGCAGGCACTGCGCGAGCTGCCTGCCGAGTTCCGGATCGCGATCTACCTGGCCGACATCGAGGGCTATCCCTACCGGGAGATAGCCGAAATGATGGACACCCCGATCGGGACCGTCATGTCCAGGCTGCATCGCGGCCGGTCGAAGCTGAGGCAGCGGCTGCTGAATTACGCGCCGCGGGATGCTGAGCTCGCCGAGGCGTCGTGACTTGCGGAGTAGTTACTCGGGCCGCTGGATCGGCGGCTTATTCGGCCCGCCACGCGGGCGGTCGTGATGTGCGACGGTTACTCGCCCCGCTACTCGCGCGGTCGTGATGTGCGGACGGTTACTCGCCCCGCCACACTGGCGATCGCTTTTCCGCGAATGCCAGTGCGCCTTCCCTCGCGTCCGCCGAGGTGAACACCGGGGTGATGATCGCGGCCTGCCGCCGGAATGCTTCGGCAGCAGGCCAGTCCGCTGATTCGCCGATCACGCGCTTGGTCGCCGTCAGCGCGAGCGGGCCGCCGAGGGCGATCCGCGCCGCGAACTCCTTGGCTGCGCTCAGCGCCTGGCCGGCCGGGACGAGGAGGTTCACCAGGCCAGCCTGGTGCAGCCTGGGCGCCGGGTAGTGCTCGCCGGTGAGCGCAATTTCCATGGCTAGGTGATAGGGGATGCGCTTCGGCAGCCTGAGCAGGCCGCCGGCGCCCGCAACGAGCCCGCGCCTGACTTCGGGCAGTCCGAACTTCGCTTCCTCGCCGGCCACGACTAGGTCGCAGGCGAGGGCTAGTTCGAATCCGCCAGCGAGCGCGTAGCCCTCGACGGCCGCGATGATCGGTTTGGCCGGCGGTCGCTCGACGATGCCACCGAAGCCGCGATCTTCGAAGCTTGGCGAATCGCCGGACAGGAATCCTTTGAGGTCCATGCCGGCGCTGAAAGTGCCGCCAGCGCCGGTCAAGATCAGTACCTGAACGTCCTTGCTCGCGTCGAGCTCATCCATGGCCGCGGCGATGCCGCGGGCCACAGCACCGTTGACCGCATTCCTGGCCTCGGGCCGGTTGATAGTGATGACGGCAACGCCGTCCTGGACCTCAGTCAGGACTTCTTCCGGCATGGTTCCGCGAGTTCCTTACGTTTGGTCGGGTCCGGCGGGCGGTCGGTCCGGCGGGCGGGTCGGTCCGGCGGGCGGGTCGGTCCGATGGGCGGCGGGCGGGTCGGAGGGCGGGAGGTCGGCAGGACGGGCCGGTACCAGGCGGCCGGGGTCGGCGCCTTACTTCGGCTGGAAGCGGATGCCGCCGTCGAAGCGGACGACCTCTGAGTTCATGTAGTCATTCTCGATCAGCATGCGGACGAGGTGGGCGAACTCCGCCGCCGTGCCCATCCGTTTAGGGAAGACAACCGGCGCGGCGAGCTTGGCCTTGAACTCCTCGCTGGCGGCACCGCTGCCGTAGATGGGCGTGTCGATGATTCCGGGGCAAATCGTGTTTACCCGGACGCCGATCGCTGCCAGATCCCTGGCGGCTGGCACTGTCATGCCGATGATGCCGCCCTTCGACGCCGAATAGGCCAACTGGCCAGTCTGGCCTTCCAGCCCAGCGATCGACGCGGTGTTGATCACCACGCCGCGGGCGCCGTCGGTGTCGGCCGGCTCGGTCTTGGCGACCGCCGCGGCGCCGATGCTCATCAGGTTGAAGGTGCCGATGAGGTTGACGTCGATGACCTTGCCGAACGCGGCCCGGTCGTGCGGCTCGCCGTCGCGGCCCACTGTTCGCTGGGCCCAGCCGATGCCGGCGCAACTGATTACGAATCGCAGCGGGGCGCCCGCCGACGCGGCCACCGCTACCGCCGCCCGGACGGACTCGGCATCGCTGACGTCAGTCTGCGCGAAGAGCCCGCCGACCTCTTCGGCCAGCGCCTTCCCGCGCTCGGCGTTCAGGTCGGCCACGACGACCTTGCTGCCGTGTGCGGCGAGCTCGCGGACTGTCGCCTCGCCGAGGCCGCTAGCCCCTCCGGACACGATTGCAGCGGTGCCGTTAAGTTTCATGGCCGGAGCATACTTCGCTCCGCTTCAGGGCTACCGAACGGGGTTCGGCGTGCTGCCGTGCAATCTGCTTGCGGTCGTGACTGACTCGCGGCAGCCCGCCTGAATCGCCGCGACGCGCCCAGGCCCGGTCCGCTTGACTCGCCGCAGCCCGCCTCGCTCACGGCAGCTCGGCCGACGTCAGCGGCATGAGCACCTGCCCCAGCCCCGCCCCACTCGCCGCACGCCGCCCGGCTGGCCGCAGCCCGGCCTTCTCCGGCGGCCTGGGCTGCCTCTCCCGGCTCGCCCGCGGATGTCGAACTGCTGGATATCTAAATGTCAGCACCGTGCCGTAGCGTGAACGCCAAGCAGCACAACACGGCTGCCGGCCCGTCGGGTCCGTCGGTCGGCAATGCCCGCTCGCAGGGGAGGACAGCAGTGGCGGCAGTGGCAACAGAGTCAAAGCGCGGGAACCCTTGGGTGATCCTGATCGTGGTGTCGCTCGGGTTCTTCATGACCCTGCTTGACCTGACGATCGTCAATATCGCGATCCCCAACATGATCTCCAAGCTGCACGCCTCGCTCGACGACATCCTGTGGGTCATCAACGCCTACGCACTGGTGCTGGCAGTGCTGCTGATCACTTGCGGGCGATTGGGTGATCTGTTCGGCCAGCGCAAGCTGTTCTTCGCCGGGGTTGCCTTGTTCACCCTCGCGTCAGCGGCATGTGGCCTCGCTCAATCGGCCGGCTTGCTGATCGGGTTCCGGGCTGTGCAGGGCTTGGGCGCCGCCATGCTGATGCCGCAGACGCTTGCGATCCTGACCATGGTGTTTCCTCCGGAGCGCCGGGGAGCGGCGTTCGGCGTCTGGGGCGCGGTCGCAGGCGTGGCTACAATCGCAGGCCCTACGTTGGGCGGTCTGCTGGTCACCGCGTTCGACTGGCGGTACATCTTCTTCATTAACGTGCCGATCGGCGCCGTCGTGCTGGTGCTGACCGTGATCCTCATCCCGGACCTGCGTACCGGCCGCAGGCACAGCTTCGACGTCGCCGGTGTCGTGCTCGCCAGCCTGTCTTTGCTCGCGATCTGTTACGCACTGGTCGAGGGCCAGAAGTACAACTGGGGCACTATCACCTCGTTCATATCGATTCCGCTGCTGCTCGGGGTCGGCTTCGTGCTGTTGGGCCTGTTCTTGTACTTCCAGGCCAGACGGCAGGACGGTGAGCCGCTCGTACCGTTCTCCCTGTTCAGGGACCGGAACTATGCGCTGATGAACGTGGTCGCGGGCTTCATCGCGATCGGCATGCTCGGGATCTTCCTGCCGTTTTCGATTTATCTGCAGTCGGTCCTCGGCTTCTCGGCGCTGAAGGCGGGCCTGACGATGGCGCCGGCGTCGCTGGTTGCGATGTTCGTGGCGCCGGTCGCCGGACGGATGTCCGACCGGATCGGCGGCAAGTACATCCTGATGGTCGGGCTCCTGCTTTTTGCCGGTGGCATGGGAGCTATCGCGTTCATCGCCCAAGCCTCGTCAGCCTGGTATGACTTCCTGGCCCCGCAGTTTGTCGCAGGTATCGGCATCGGCTGCACGTTCGCGCCGATGACCACAGTCGCCATGCGCAACGTCAACCCGATGATGGCCGGGGCCGCTTCGGGCGTCTTCAACACCACCCGTCAGGTAGGTACCGTGATCGGTACCGCTGGTGTTGGCGCGCTGCTCCAGAACCGCCTGATCGCGGGTTTCACCGCTCAGGTACAGCAACGCGGAGCGGCGTTGCCCGCGGCCGCCCGCGACAAGCTGGTGGCCGGGTTCCAGTCTGCTGCCAGGGGTGGCCTCGAGGTGGGGTCTGGAGCGCGCACGACCGGACTAGGGGGCCAGATCTTCACGCACGGCTTCGTTGAGGCGATGCGGCCGACCATTCTGGTCCCGATTCTGTTCCTGTTTGCCGCGGCCATCAGTTGCCTCCTCATCAAGCCGCAACCGCCCGCTGTTGGCGGCAAAGGTCAGGTCTCTGGAGTCGTCGAGCCGAGTGCAACTGCGGCTGGATGACGACAGCTGTCGGCGTGACTGCAGCCAACGTGAGCACGGTCAAGTGACTACTGCCGGCTGACGGCAGCCTTTGACACGACTCGGGACCGGAGATAGTTACCGGGCCATGCGCCGGCAGTTCTGCGGAAGCTCTCGAGCGAGCCGATGGCGGCGCGCTTGGGACGTGCGGCTCGGTTCCGTGCAAGCGAGCCGATGGCGGCGCGCTTGGGACGTGCGGCGCCCTTCCGTGCAAGCGAGCCAATGCCACTCCAGTGCCGCCAGTCGCCCTTCCGCTGACGCAGTTTTGTCGGTGGCTCTCGATACTATTTTCGATAGACGCAAGCCCTGACGACCGGCGAGGAGGCGGCCCCGGATGACCGAACCAGTCGGCACGCCAGGCCCGGCCGCTGCTCCCGGCGATCGTTTCAAGGCCATGGAGCCTTGGGCCGGGGCAACGCCCGCGCTGGCCGATGAGGATGTGCTGGCGCTGCTGGACCGACTGGCGGTGCCGGGCACGCATGACCCCGAAGCCGACCAGGATGCCGTCGCCGCCGAGCAATGGGAAGCACTTCAGGCAGACGGCGACGCAGCGGGCAGCCCGGCGAGCCCAGTGCTGATCGGCGAGCTTCTCCCGGCCGGGCCTGCGCTGGCCGCTGTCCTGGCGCAGGACGCTCCTGCCGCTGCCAGCGACTGGGACCTGCCTGGGATGGCCGCGTGCTACCGGCGGCTTGCCGCCTGGGCGCAGGCCCGCGAGCTGGCCGCCGCCGCCGAGATCGCCTCCCGCCGAGCCGCCGCGAACCCGAACATCGGTACTGGCGCGGATGGCCGGCCCGCGCACCTGCCGCCTGAAGCCGCCGCCGAAGTCGCCCTGGAGTTGCGGATGACCCAGCCCGGCGCCTCCGCGTGGACCGACCTGGGCTGCCAGCTGCGCTGGCATTTGCCGGGTACCGGCGCCGCCCTCGCCAGCGGAACCATCGACCTGGCCCGCGCCCGGATCATCGCTGACGCAGCGAACATGCTGTCTGATGAGCACGCCGCGGCGGTCGAGCAAAGGGTCCTGCCCAACGCCGGCGAGCGGACCACCACGCAGCTGCGCGTCGCGGTCCGTCGCGCAGTGCTGGCTGTCGACCCGGACGGCGCCGAGCAGCGCCGCCGCGACACCGAACGGCATGCCAAGATCACGCTGTATCCGGGCGAGGAAGGCACGGCCACGCTCACGGGGACCTGTCTTCCCGGCGTGCACGCCACCGCTGCCATGGCCCGGATCACCGCGATCGCCCGCGCGCTGAAGTCCTCGGGGGCCGGCGGCGGTCTGGACTTCTTGCGCACCCACGTCTACCTCGGCCTGCTGCTGGGCACGCTGCCGTACATCCCGCCTCCGGCCGGCGGACCGCCCGACACACCGCCACCTTCCGACGATCCTCAGCCCCCGGACGGCACGCCGAACGATGGCCCCGGCGACGACAGTGACAGCGACCACTCGCCCGGCGACAGCAGGTCCTGCGAGCGCGCCGCCCTCCGGCGACGTACGGAGTCCGACGACAGTGACAGCGACCACTCGCCCGGCGACAGCAGGTCCTGCGAGCCGACGCCGCCCTCAGAAGACGTACCGCGCGACGGGCCCGGCGACGACGGCCGGTTGTGCGGACCCGATGACCGGCTCACCGGGGATGACATTCCGTGGCCCTCCGATGAGGACGCCCCGCAAGGTGATGACAGCGACGACTTCGACGAGCTGGGCGACGATGCGCTGGGTCCGGCCGGCGATGCCGCGGGTCCGAGCCTGCCGATGCCGCGGGTCCGGCCGCCGATGCCGCGGGTCCGACCGCCGATGCCGCGAGCCTGGCCGGCGACTTCGAGGACTGTGACCGGGCCGCTCAGTTGCCGGCCCCGTCCTGGCCGCCGCTGCCCGCCAGGCTGCCCGGCGGCGGTACCGGAGCGTACGGCCCGGCCGGCGAAGGACGGCCGTCAGAAACCGGGCGGCCGGCGGCCGGGCTGCTCGACCTGATCGTGCCGTGGTCGTTGCTGGCCGGGCACACCGCCGAGCCGGCTTGCCTTGGCCGGATCGGGCCGCTCACCGCCATCCAGGCCCGGCAATTGCTCATCCTCGCCGCGCAGACCCCGCACACCCAGTGGCGCGTCATCGTGACCGATGACGACGGCCACGCCACAGCCGTCCAACGCGGCAGCCCCGGCTGGCACGCCCGGGCCCGGCCGCCTGGGCCGGACAGCAGCGCCACAGACAACACCGGCCCCGGCCACAGCCCGGCCGCGGGCGACCCGGGCTGCGGCGCCGGCACGGCCCGGCTGCCCGGACGGCGGCACCGCAACAGTCGGCCGGGTTACCATCGCCATCCGGGAAAGCTGGCTCCGCACGCTCGGTGCTGCCGCGCCGGCAGGCCCGCCGCCCATTACCGCCATCGCTGTCATGGCGCTGCGCGCTGCCCGCCGAGCCGCCGGCCGCGCCAGTGCGGAAGCTGAGCTTGATGATGCCGCTCGAGCCTGCGCGCATGCCGGGGCATCGCCGGCGTACCGGCCCCCGCCCCGGCTGCGGGAGTTCATCGCCGCCAGGGACAAAACCTGCCGGTTCGACACCTGCGGCCAGCCCGCCTGGCGCACCGACGTCGACCACACCATCCCCTGGCATCGCGGCGGGCCTACCTGCAGCTGCAACCTGGGCGGCTGCTGCAGGACACACCACAAGATCAAGCAGCTGCCCGGCTGGTGCCTCGAACAACCACATCCAGGCGTCTTCCGCTGGACCACCCCAGCCGACCGCAGCTACCAGGTCAAACCTGACCCCTACCCCGCGTAAATGCCGGTCAGCAAGCCGACAGTACCCAATGATTCGGCCAGCCCGACTTGGGGCCAGCCGACCTGGCGCTCGCCGACCTGGGCCGGCCGACTTGGGGCCAGCGCGACTTGGCGCTGGCCGACTTGGGGCCAGCGCCACTTGGGGCTCGCCGACTTGGGGCTCGCCGACCTGGCGCCGGGTGCGACCAGGGATCGGATGCGCGGCACGGGGCCGCGTCCGACCACGGCTCGCTGAGCACAGTCCGCGAGCAGCGGTGCACATTCCAAGGGCGTGCGATCGACTCAGGGCGCCGTCAGCAGACCTCAGTGCGCGACGAGGAGTTGGGAGTTCCACTCCTCACCGTCATGCGAACCAGTCTCCTCCGTGTCGAACGGGAACCGGTCTGCGAAAGCCGGCCGTAGGTCCGTTAGCCAGACCGCAGTCGGGTCGTACTCCGCGAAGAACGGGCGCCCGACCAGTGCGGGATCCCGTGACTGGATCATGTGCAGGACGAACGCCTTCTGGCCGGCGATCTCCACGACACCGTCGATGCAGACCTTGCCTGGAGTGGCCGACATCGACGGGCCCCGAACGGTCCGGCACAGGCCGGAGACAGAACTGTAGGCGTCCCGGAAGATGTCGGCAGCACGCGCCAGCGGCACCGCGAAATAACCCTGTGGTCCGGTGTCCCGCTCGACGAACATGTAGTACGGCACCATGCCGAGCCGTAGCTGCGCGCGCCACATCTGGGCCCAGCAAGCGGCATCGTCATTGATGCTTCGGATCAGCGGTGCTTGAGTACGGATGACGGCGCCAGCCGACCGGATCCGCCGGACTGCCTTGGCCACCAGACTCGGCTCGAGTTCACGCGGGTGTGTGAAGTGAGCCATCAGCGCGAGTGTTTTCCCGGCCGCGCCGACTTCCTCGAACAGCCGCAACGTGTCGTCGGCGTCAGGGTCAGTCACGAACCGCTGCGGCCAGTACGACAGCGACTTGGTGCCGATCCGGATCGACTCGATGTGCTCGAGGCCGGGGCCGAGCAGCGGCTCGACATACCGCCGCAGCACGGCGGCACCCATGATCATCGGATCGCCGCCGGTGATGAGGACGCTAGTCACCTGCGGGTGGGATCGCAGGTAAGCGGTCACCCGGCACATGTCGTCGGTTGCGATTTTGAGGTCAGGCTCGCCGACGAACTGAGCCCACCGGAAACAGTACGTGCAGTACGCGTGACACGTTTGGCCCTGTTTGGGAAAGACCAGAACAGTCTCGGGGTACTTGTGCTGTACGCCGGGAAGCGGCTCGTCAGCTAGAGCCGGAGTATTGAGAGACAACTGGCCCGCCGGGTGCGGATTCAGGCGCATCCGGGCGGCATGCGCTGCGGCCTGAATCTCCTCATCGGGCGCACCACGTTGGAGCATGCTGGCGATTGGCGCGACGACCTCCGACGGCAGCATGTCGGCCTGCGGGAAGACGAGCCGGTACATCGGATCGTCAGGAGCTGCCGACCAGTCGATCAGCGACTCAATCACGTAATCGTTGGTGCGGAAGGGCAACACAGTCGCCACAGCCCGGACGGCTAGTCGCTCGTTATGGTTAAGCCCGGCCCTGGATGTCAGCTGGTCTAGGTGTTTCGCGTTGTACGCGTGGAATCTACGGCCTTGCGCGGGTACAACCGCCAAAATTTCCTGAACGCTCATGCAACTCCCTCCGACCGCCAATGACCCCGGCGGCCTGGCTGTTCGCATGATCTCCCCCGGTCATGCACCCGTCAGGCGTGCTGTTACTCGTTGTGCCCGGTCCCGCCAACTCAGACGCGGCCGGGGGGTGCGACGTTACCGTCATGCCAGCTAAAGAAGTAACGATTAAGAAACGTTCATGGCCCGTTCATGGTTGCCTAAAAGACCCTCATCTTTCCCATCGCCACCTTCTTCCCCGCGGGTCCCACGCGAGAGAGCCGGTCTACCTGCAGACATTAGCCCGAATCGCACCTTCTGTCGTCCGCCGTTAGGACAATGGCGGCTGACCTGCTCATGTGCGCGGCAGCCGCCCGGATCAGCGCCGGCAATGAGAAGCTAGGCGGCATGCAGGACACCGGGGGAGTGGCGCGCTGAGCCGGCCGGCGGAGACTTCTGCCGCGGCGCCCAGCCAGACGGCGGCGCCCAGCCAGACGGCGGCGCCCAGCCAGACGGCGGCGCCCATCCGAACGGCGCGGGGTGGTCGGCGAGCGCCGAACAGCTAGTGGAGTCAGAGCGGTCAGTTAGCGGAGAGCTGGCGCCCGCACAGGTTCATCCCATGATGATTGCCGTCGACGCCATGGGCGGCGACCACGCGCCAGAGGAGATCGTGGCCGGCGCCGTTGCGGCCAGCCGCGATCTGGGCATCCGCATTGCGCTGACCGGACGGCCCGGACTTATCCGGCCACTGCTAGCCAAAGCCGGGCCGGCCCCGAACGTCTACATCGAAGCTGCTGAGGAATCCATCGCCATGAGCGAGGGTGCGCTGGCCAGCTGGCGGCGGCCCAGGTCGAGCATCGCGGTGGCCTGTCAGCTAGTCCGTCGCGGCCAGGCAGGAGCGGTGATGTCGGCGGGCTCGACAGCCGCCATCGTGGCCACAGCGCAGATTCGGCTCCGTCCGCTGCCAGGCGTCACGCCGGCCTGCGCTGGCAGTCGCGTTGCCGACCCGACCGCATCCGACAGTCCTGATCGACGCGGGGGCAATCGCCGACCCCAAGCCAGAGATGCTCGTCCAGTTCGCCCAGCTTGGCGTGGCCTATGCACAGATCGCCTACGGCATCGCCGACCCGCGGGTAGGGCTGCTGACCATCGGGGCAGAACCGGGCAAGGGGAACAAGCTCGCCCGCCGCGGTCACGAGCTGCTGAACAGCGATCCCCCGCACGGCGGCATGCCGATCAGCTTCGCCGGCAACGTGGAAGGCAGCGACTTGCTGGCAGGCGAAGTCGACGTGATCGTCACCGACGGCTTCACCGGCAACGTCGCGCTCAAGACCCTGGAAGGCACTGCCAGTTACTCGGCATCACAGTTCAGCGCCGCGATCAGAAGCTCTGCTACCGCACGGCTGGGCGCGGTGTTCCAGCGCCGGGCGCTGCGCCAGCTGGCCGAGCGGTTCGACTCCGAAACATACGGCGGCGCCGCGCTGCTGGGCCTGGAGGCCACGATCGTGATCGCGCACGGCGCGGTGACAGCCCGCGGCGCCGCGGCGGCCTGCAAGCTGGCCTCCGAGCTGACCCAACGGCATATCACTGAGCGCATCAGGGAGCGGCTGGGGCCGAGCCGGGCCGGGCACTTCCTGCGCCGCCCCTGATCCCAGACCGTGCCTCAGCCTGACCCAGCGCTGACCAGGCTGGCTGCCCAAATAACCATTAGACGCACCGGTAGGCTGGTGAGATGGCAGATCCGGAGGCGACACTCGCAGTGCTGGTGCAGCAAGCACTGGCCGATGAGTTCGGCGCGGAGTACGCGACCGCCGATCCGCAGATCCGGCCGTCTGCATTCGCCGATTTCCAGGCCAATGCCGCTATGTCACTGTCCAAGCGGCTCGACCGCAGCCCACGGGAGATAGCCGGGCCGGTCGCAGAACGGCTGAACGCCGCGCCTGCGATCGCGCACGCCGAGGTGAGCGGGCCCGGCTTCATCAACATCACGCTGGCCGATGAGTGGATCGCCGAGCAGTCCACTGAGCAGCTGGCTGATCCGAGGCTGGGCGTGCCGCTCGGCGGAGACCAGGCAGCGGATCGTAGTCGACTACTCGGGCCCGAACGTGGCCAAGGAACTGCACGCCGGGCACCTGCGGCCGACGGTTGTCGGCGACGCGATTGTCCGGGTGCTGGAGTTCCTCGGCCACGACGTCATCCGGGCAGCCCACCTTGGCGACTGGGGCACGCCATTCGGCCAGCTGATCGAGCACGCAATCGACATCGGCGAGCAGGCCACCTACGACCAGCTTGCATCCGGTGAATTCACGGCGTTTTACCAGGCTGCCCGGGCGAAGTTCGACAGCGATCCGGCGTTCGCCGACCGGTCGCGGAAGCGGGTCGTGCAACTGCAGGCGGGCGAGCCGGACACGATGCGGCTGTGGCAGCTTCTCGTCGACGACTCGATGGAGTACCTGCGCAAGATCTACGCGCGGCTGAACATCACGCTGACCGACGCGGACATGGCACCGGAGAGCTTCTACAACTCGATGCTCGCTGACGTCTGCGATGAACTGGAGCGGCGTGGCCTCGCCGTGATGAGCGACGGCGCGTTGTGCGCGTTCCCGCCAGGCTTCGCCGGCCGGGACGGCAATCCGGTGCCGCTCATGTTGCGCAAGAGCGACGGCGGCTATGGCTATGACAGCACCGACGCCGCAGCGATCAGGTACCGGCTGACCGAGCTCGGCGTGACCCGGATCATCTACGTCGTCGGATCCGAGCAGAGCCAGCACCTGCAGATGATCTTCGAGCTCGCCAGGCAGGCAGGCTGGCTGGTGCCACCGGCGACCGCCGAGCACGCGGTGATCGGGCTGATGACCGGGCCGGGCGGCCAGCGGTTGCGGACCAGGTCAGGCGAACAGGTCAAGCTGGCAGACCTGATGGACGAGGCAGTCGAACGGGCAGCCACGGTGATCGCAGACCGGTACCCCGACCCGGTCCAGCGGAGCCAGATCGCTGAGGCCGTCGGGATCGGCGCGCTCAAGTACGGCGACCTGTCAGTCGCCAGGGATTCCGGCTACGTGCTGGACTTCGACCGGCTTCTCGCGCTGACCGGCAACACCGGCCCCTACTTGCAGTACGCCGCCGCGCGTATCAGGTCGATCTTCGCCAGAGCCGGGCTTGATCCGGCCGATGCGAAAGGTCCGATCATCCTGGCGACCGGCGCCGAGCGCGCGCTGGCGCTGCGATTGCTCGGCCTCGGCCGGGCAATCGACGACGTTACGGCGACCGCCGAGCCGCACAAGCTGGCGGGCTTCGTGTTTGATGCGGCAAGCGCGTTCACAACGTTCTATGAGCAATGCCCGGTGCTTGCCGCAGAGGGCGAGACAAGGCAGAGCAGGCTCGCACTCAGTGCGCTAAGCTTGCGCGTCCTCGACACTGGCCTGCGGCTACTGGGGATTCCGGTGCCGGAGCGGATGTAATTGCCCGTTCCCGGTAGTGAAGGGTTTTGCTTTTAGTTCCCAGGAATCTCCCAGGTAACATCTCCCCAATACCCATGATCGGCAGTCAGGCTGGCTCCCATGGACAATCTCAACCTCGGCCCGGCAGAACCGGGCGCGGTACCTGCTGCGCCGCGCCGGTTCGGCAGGGCGAAGCGCATCGCTGCCACCGTTGGAGTCAGCGCCGCCCTGCTGGGCTCTGGCACGGCGGTCGGAGTGGCGCTTACCGGCGGTGCGTCTGCCTCGACGAGCGGATCGGCGGCCAGCTCGCCGGCTGCGGGCACTCCGGCAGCGATGGCCGCCAAGTGCGCGAAACTCGCCGCCAAGCTGCGCAGTGCCGATCACCCGGCCGCTGCGATGCGCCTGCACGCCTTTTGCACCAACCCCCTCGTGCGGCTGGCGCTTGTCGGCGGCGAGTACGGCCAGGTGACCTTCCAGGGCAAGACAGGCCCGAAGACCGCGATCTTCGAGCGCGGCACCGTCGAGTCGGCAACTGGTTCAGTGATCACCGTTAAGGCACCGAGCGGCACGACCTGGACCTGGGATCTGCTCACCAGCACGATCATCCGGGCGGCTGGCCAGGGAACCGCGCAGGCCAAGCCAGCCATCGGGGACCGGGTGCTGGTTGTCGGGCTGGCGGCCAGCGGAGTCCGGGACGCCAGGCTGATCCACATCGGCCAGGCCGGATAACGGCCAGGCCGGATAACGGCCAGGCGAACCGGACAGCGATCAGCTCGGCCCGACAGCGTCAGCCAAGGCCGGATAGCGGTCAGCCAAGGCCCGGCTAACCTCAGCTAAGCCGCACCCGCCAGGCGGCGCCACGTCGCTGGAGCGCGCCCGCGAAGCGTTGAAGGGCTGACCGACCTGGACTGAGTTGACCGGGCTGCCCGGATTTTCCCGGTAACCTCGTGAATCCGCAGCCAGGGCACTGCCAGACCCCGGTCGCGGCAGCAGAAGCACGAGCCAGGGCGTGAAGCCGAGGACGTCATGACAGAGAACGACCGGATTCCCCAGGTGCTCGTCGTCGATGACGAGCCGAACATCCGCGAGCTCGTGCAGGTTGCGCTGAAGTTCCACGGGTGTGCCGTGACGACGGCCGCGAGCGGCAGGGAAGCACTCCGGCAGGCCGACTCGACCAGGCCTGACATCATCGTTCTTGACGTCATGATGCCGGACATGGACGGCTTCGAGGTCTGCCGGCGGCTTCGGGCAGCGGGCAACGAGGTGCCGGTCATCTTCCTGACCGCCCGCGACACTTCGTCTGACACTGTCACCGGCCTGGTGATAGGCGGCGACGACTACGTCACCAAGCCGTTCTCGGTCGAGGCCCTGGTCGCCCGGGTGCGCGCAGTGCTCAGGCGAACTTCCAGGGGCACTGCCAGCGACCAGCCCGGCCGGCCCGGCAGCGGGCCGCTTCGGGTGGCCGACCTTGAACTGGACGAAGAGCGCTGGACAGTACACCGCGCCGGAGTGGCGGTGGACTTGTCACCTACCGAGTTCCGGCTGCTGGCGTACTTGATGCGGCATCAGGGGCGAGTGCTTACCCGCGCGCAACTGCTCGAGAGCGTCTGGGGGTGGGACTACTCCGGCGAGTCCCAGATCGTCGAGACGTATGTCAGCTATTTGCGCCGCAAGCTCGACCCGCTCGGCCCCCCGCTCATCCACACCCAGCGAGGTGTCGGTTACAGCCTGCGGCCGGACCGGCAGGAACATCAGAGCGGTCCGGCCTAGCGAGTGCACCGCAAAACCGCCGCCGACACAGCACACTAGCTAGAGCGCCGCCGGAAGTGACAGGATCCGCAGATGACAGGCCTGACAGGCCCCCGCTTATGAGCCACACCCGGAGGCTGTCGCTGCGAGCCCGGATGCTGGTGATGCTCATCGGCGTTACCACCGTCTTGCTGCTTGTCATGGGCACGGTCAGCACGTACCTGCTCGCACGGCGCGTGGACGCGCAGATAGCCGCGAGCCGCGCCTACCTCACCGAGGCCGCCATCATCCTGGCCCGTGACCCGAGGTCGGCGGCCAGCCCCACCTACCCGGGCCCGGCCGTCGTCGAGGTCCCGTTGCGGGGGGCGGCTTTTGCCGTCAACCCGATCAGCTCGGGAACGCGCACTAGCCGGCTGCGCGCCACGATCACCGCGCAGCTGGCCGGCTCCGACCTGGCGGGCGCGAGGAACCTCGCGGATGCCGGCAACCTAGGCCAGGCGCGGCAGCTCCTGCAGGCCGGCGGCTGCGAGCAGTTCCCTTACCTCGCCGCCGTCACCTGCAAGCCGATCGAGTTGCAGAACATGCTGGTGGTCAGCCGCATGGTGGGCACCAAAGCAGTCGGCGGGGTGGCACCCCGCATGGTAGCTGTGTTGTTCGTCGGCGAACCGGCGACGAACGGTCCTGATGCGGTGGGCGGGTTCATCGTCGCTGAGCTGATCACCGGCGCCGCGCTGATTGCCCTGCTGGCACTTGCGGGTGAATGGCTAATCGGCCGCGGCCTGACCCCGCTGGACCAGATGACCAGGACCGCTAACGACATCACTACACGCGGCGACCTGACGGCGCGGATGCCAGACGCCGACGACCAGACGGAGATCGGCCTGCTCGGCTCGTCGATCAACACCATGCTGGACCGCATCCAGCAGGCATTCGGTTCCCGGCTGCGGTCCGAGCAGAAGGTCCGGGAATTTGCCGCAGATGCGTCCCATGAACTGCGCACTCCGCTGACCACGATCCGCGGGTACGCCGAGCTGTACCGGCAAGGCGCGCTCGGACCCGATCAGCTGCCGAACGCGATGCGCCGGATCGAGCAGGAAGCCGAGCGGATGAGCGCGCTGGTGGCCGAGCTGCTCGAACTAGCCAGGCTGGACCGCACGTCCTCCCTCGACCTCGCCGAGACTGACCTGGCAGGCGTGGTCAGGGACGCGGTGGCGGACGCGATCGCGGTGGAGCCCCGACGGCCAGTTCACGCTGAAGCGCCGCAGCGGCTGGTTGCGGTCGTGGACGAACCGCGGATCCGGCAGGTGCTGGCCAACCTGCTCGGCAACGTACGCGCACATACTCCGGTAACGACGCCAGTTGCGGTGCGGCTGGGCGCGATCTCCGGCGGCGTCCTCATCGAAATCGCGGACGCCGGACCCGGCATGTCCACGCAGGACGCGATCCGGGCCTTCGACCGGTTCCACCGGGCGGCCGACCGGCCCGGTGCATTCGACACCCCCGCGGCTGACTTCGACGCAGCTCAGGAAAATCACGATCACGCTGGAAACGGGCACGATCGGGCCGGCCCTCCCGTCGCCAGCGCGGCCCCGCGGTGGCTCAAGGGCGGTGTACGTGGCGCGGCCGCTCGGCCGGGCGCGGCTAGCGGGGCCAGTGCCAACGGAGCCAGTGCCAACGGAGCCAGTGCCAACGGCGCCAGTGCCAACGGAGCCAGTGCTAACGGAGCCAGTGCCAACGGAGCCAGTGCCAACGGCGCCGCCGCTAACGGAGCCGCCGCTAACGGGGCCGGTGTTAACGGGGCCGGTGTTAACGGGGCCGGGGCCCGTCCGATCGGCGTCAACAGCGCTAGTTACAACGGCGCCGCGGCGAGCCAAAGCCAGCACCGTACCTCGGGCAGCTACGGGCGCGCGGAACGAACCAGCGGCAGCGGCCTCGGCTTGTCGATCGTGCAAGCGATCGCCAACGCGCACGGCGGCCGCGCGACGCTCGAATCGCTCCCCGGCCAGGGCACCAAGGTGCGGGTCTGGCTGCCGGTCAGGATCGTTCCGTAGCCTCGCCTGGCTCGGTCGCGTTATTTTCCTCGACCGGAGCCGACGGTAGGTGCTCGACCATGTAGTAGACGGCAAGCAACCCAAAAATGATCAGCGCCGCTACCGGCCGAACGAAGGCGATTAGCGTGCCGGCCAGGTAACCTGCGTTCCCGATCGTGAACCGGAACGTGGACAGCCCTGGCTGGTGTATCCGCCGCCGCCCGCCGAGCGCGTCCTGGTGGGCTGCCAGGTAAATCCACATGGCCGCGTACCCGATCGAGATCAAGATCATGACTAGGCCGTAGCTCACCGCAGCCACGGTGGCCTGGCCATTCGCGCCATCCCGGCCGGTCAGGTGATCGGCCACCAGCGCGGTGGGAAACGGGATAGCGACGATGCCCATCAGCAGGAACAGGTTCAGCACCAGTACCGGCCTGTCTACCTTGCCGACCTGGGCCAGCATCGTGTGGTGGTTCAACCACATGATCCCGATGGTCAGGAAGCTGACCGCGTAAGCGAGGTAGGCAGCCCAGTGGCTGGTCAGCCCGCTAACGGTGAGGTAACCGGCAGTCTTGTCGGCGATCGGCAGCAGGTTGAAGACCAGGATGGTGATAGCGACGGCGAAGACGCCGTCGCTAAACGACTCAGCCCGCCGCGAATCCACTCACGCCTGGTCTTCGGCTCCGGCAGCGGAGCCGGGCGGCCCGACCGAGGCCGGGACAGCCAGGGACCGGATAAGTAGCTGGGCCACATCCACGACCTGCAACGTCTCCGCTGCCTCACCCGAGCTCTTCTTTGCCTCGACCGCGTCGCCAAGCATTACCAGGCAGTACGGGCAGCCCGTAGAGATCGTGTCCGGATTCGTGCCGAGTGCCTCGTCGATCCGCTCGATGTTGATCCGCTTGCCGATCCGCTCTTCCATCCACATCCGGGCGCCGCCAGCGCCGCAGCAAAATCCGCGCTCCTTGCATCGGTGCATTTCCTGCGCCTGGATGCCCGGCACCTGTTCCATGATCTCCCGCGGCGGCGTGAATACCCGGTTGTGCCGGCCGAGGAAGCAGGGGTCGTGGTAGGTGACCTTCTCCTCGATGGGAGTGACCGGCTTGATCTTGCCGTCGGCGAGCAGCTGCGCCAGGAGCTGAGTGTGGTGGATCACTTCGTAGTTGCCACCCAGCTGCGGATACTCGCGGGCGATCGTGTTGAAGCAGTGCGGGCAGCTGGCAACGATCTTGCGGACGCCGGCCTCGTTCAGCGTCTCGATGTTCTGCTGGGCAAGCATGCTGAAGACGAACTCGTTGCCGATCCGCCGGGCCGGGTCGCCGGTGCAGGTTTCTGCCGGGCCGAGCACTGCGAAGTTAACCCCGGCGGTGTGCAGCAACTGCGCGATCGCCTTCGTGGTCTTCTTCGCCCGGTCTTCCAGCGCGCCAGCGCAACCCACCCAGAACAGGTACTCCACGTCATCGCCGATCGCCCCATCGACGACTGGGACTTCGAAGTCGAGCTCGCTGATCCAGTCGGTCCGCTTGTTCCCGCCCATCCCCCACGGGTCACCCTTGTTCTCAAGGTTCCGCAGCATCGTGCCGGCTTCGACCGGGAACGCGGACTCAACCAGCACCTGGTACCGGCGCATTCCGGTGATGTGGTCAATGTGCTCGATGTCGACCGGGCATTCCTCGACGCATGCGCCGCAGTTGGTGCAGGACCACAATTCGTCCGGGTGGATGACGCCGCGAGACTCCTCGTCGCCGACGATCGGGCGAGCCGCCTCGGCTTTGACTTCATCCGGGAGCGCTTCGCGGGCTTCGTCGGAGCTAGCTAGCAAGTAAGGCGCTTTGGCAAAAGCGTGATCGCGCAGCTCCAGGATGATCATCTTCGGCGACAGCGGCTTGCCGGTCGCCCACGCCGGGCACTGCGACTGGCACCGGCCGCACTCGGTACAGGTGGCCAGGTCGAGCAAGCCCTTCCAGCTAAGATCCTCGATCTTGCCGATGCCGAAGACGTCTTCGTCCGGGTCAGCCTCCTCGAAATCCAGCACCTTGCCGTTCGAGCGCATCGGCTCCAGCGGGCCGAGGCCGTTCGGCCGCCGGGAGAACAGCACGTTGATCGGCGCTATCGCGATGTGCAGGTGCTTGGAGTAAGTAACGAACACGCCGAAGGCCATGATGACCGCGAGCTGGAGCAGGATGAACGTGGTCTCGATGCCTTTGTTCGCCGCGCCGGCCGGGTGCAGCCAGTGCCCGACTATCTCGGAAGCGAACGCGCCTTTCGGGTACGGGAAGTCACCGGTGTTGATCTGCGCGCCCCGGTAGATCAGCAAGGTCGCGATCACCAGGAAGATGCCGAGCAGCACGAGCCAGGCGGCACCGGTGTGCGAGCCGGCGAACCGGGACTTGCGCCCTTCACGCTTCGGGTTCTTGGTGAGCCGGATGATGGCAAAGGTAATGATTCCGGCTAGCACCGCAACAGCGAACAGGTCCTCGAGGAAGCCGACCCAGGCCCAGGTTCCGATCAGCACGATCGCGAAGTGCTTGCTGAACAGCGCTCCGAAGGCCTCGATGATCGTGAGGAACAGCACGATGAAGCCCCAGAAGGTAAACGCGTGCGCCAGCCCCGGAATGGACCACTTAAGTAGCTTGCGCTGCCCGATTACCTCGGTCACCTGCGTCTCGGTCTGGCGGCCCGGATGCTGGCGCAGTGCCTCGGTCCGCTCCGGCGCAGGCTGCCCGGTACGACCGAGCCGGTACAGCCAGAACAGGCGGTGCCCGGCGATCGCGGCCGCGATGACCGTCAGAGCCAGTCCGATGATGATCCGCAGCGCCAAGACAACCTCCAGGTTTGCGATGGGTGACAGCGTAACGCCCGCGGACTCGGGCACCTATGCCCAGAGCGCCCGAACCGCCCAGGTGGCGCGTCGCGGTTATCGGCCGACTGTCCGTGACGGATAGCAGCACCCGCTAGCCTGATTCGGACGTCGGCCGATGCGGTGGCCGCGCCGTCGGCCTGGACACCGGCCTATCCGGCAGGACCTTGGCTGGTCACAGGATCTTGGCCTACTAGCCGAGCCTAGTTCACGCTGAGTAATCGACACCGATCCCGGAGCGAGCGGAGATGATGGACGAGCAAGCCAGGCAGGGAACCTCGTCCCGGCCAGCCTCGGCACAGTCGTCCGGTTCTCGCGGCTCCGGTGTCGCCGTGGGCCGCTGGGCAGCGATCGGCGGCTCGGCTGGCGTGCTTGTGGTCGCAAGCCTGCTGACCGACGGCCTGGCGTTCGGGGCCAAGCAGGCCTGCCGGACTGGCGCTTGGAACTTCGGCGTCGCGCAGTACCAGGCGCACTGCTACACCGATATCTATCCGCTGTACTTCGACGAGGGGCTCAGCGCGGGCAAGGTCCCCTACCTTGACCACCACGTCGAGTATCCGGTGATCATCGGCGCGGTGATGCAGGGAGCGGCCTGGGTCGTCAGATCCATCGCCAATCCGGCCGTCCGCGGTCTGCAGTTCTTCGACCTCACCGTGGCCGTGCTCGCTCTATTCCTGGTCGCCGGAGTGCTCGCCACCGCTTACTGCGCCGGGCCCAGGCACCGGTGGACGGCCCTGCTGGTGGCGTTCTCCCCGGCGCTGATCCTGTCCGCCTTCATCAACTGGGACCTCATCGCGATGGGCCTGATGATGATGGCACTTGCGGCCTGGGCCGCGCGCCGCCCGGCCCTGGCCGGAGTACTGCTCGGCCTGGCGATAGCGACAAAGTTCTATCCCGTCGTGGTGTTGTGGCCGTTGTTCCTGCTCTGCCTGCGAACCGGGCGAATGCGGACTTTCTGGGTGACGTTTAGCTCAGCAGCCGTGGCCTGGCTGGTCGTGAACCTGCCAGTCGCCATCGTCGCGCCGCGCGGCTGGGAGACGTTCTACGTCTTCAGCAGCGAGCGGGGCGCTGACTGGGGATGCATCTACTTCTTCTTCCAGTACTTGCACTGGCCGGGCGTCGGCACTTCCTCAGTCCCGGCACTCAACTTGATCTCTGGCGGAGCCTTTGCCGTGGCCTGCGCCGCCATCGGGCTGCTCGCCCTTGCCGCGCCCCGGCGGCCGCGCCTTGCGCAACTGATCTTCCTCACTACTGCCGCGTTCCTGCTGACGAACAAGGTCTGGTCGCCGCAGTATGTGGTCTGGCTCGTCCCGCTGGTCGTGCTAGCCCGGCCGAAGATTGGCGGATACCTGGTCTGGCAGGCTGCCGAAGTCGGATATTTCTACGCTATCTGGGCTTACCTCATCACCGTGACCAACGTGTACGACGGAGATCGATTCCCCGACGGGATCAGCAACGGGTTGTACTTCACCGCGGTGCTCGCGCGCTTCGGCACTGTCTTGCTGCTGGCCGGCCTGGTTGTGCGGGAGGCACTGCGGCCCGACCGGGATGTGGTGCGGTCAGCAGGCGTCGATGACCCCGGCGGAGGTGTCCTTTCCGGCGCACCGGACAAACGGGTGCTCCGGGGCGGTCTGCGCCGGCTCACTGCAGGCCCTCAGCCAGCGCATTGATCAGCCCAGGCCAGAGCTAGCCGGCCCACATGCCGGAGAGATACAGCATTCCGAGTACGACGGCGATCGGCGCGCTGACGGCGAGGTAGGCGTACCGGATCGCCGGCCACCGCTCGCCGAGCCTGGCAAGGGCGACCCACACGGGGAAGAGCAGGAGCAGCGTTCGCGGAGCGGTCTGGTACCAGGTCGACGTCCCAAGCGCGATCACAGCTAGCGCGCAATAGACCGCCTCCGGCCAGCGCCGCCAGCCGGCGAAAGCCACAGCCGCTACCAGGATGACGGCCATGACGCCGAGCTCGAGCTGGAACTCGAAGGCGGTACTCGCGCTGAACGCGTGCTGGAAGGCGGCCCACCAAGTGGTCCTGAATGCCTGGGCAGGGGTGTTCCGGTGCAGGTCCCAGCCCGTCCGCAGCGCTGTGGACCATGCCATCCAGCTGCCGGTATGGACGCGGAGATAGACCTCGTACACCGCCGGGCCGGCCAGGGCCGCGCACGCGATGGTCGCGTTTACTAGCCGGTTCCGGCCCGGCTCGCGCGATGAGCCCTGGCTGAGAGCATCATCGGCCTGATAGCTGCCGGTTAGCGCCATCACCACCAGAGCCGGGATCAGGAACAGCGCGTCCGGGCGGACCAGGCCAGACAGGCCCGCCAGCAGCGCCGCCCGCCACCAACGGCCCCGGCTCGCGGCGTGCCAGGCCGGGACCGCGAAAGCCAGGAACAGCGCCTCGGCGTAGCCGACCATCAGGAAGATCGCCGCGGGTGCGGTGACAAGGTAAAGCACCGCGCGTCGCTCGCCTGCGAGCCTGGCCAGCGAGACGACGGCAAAGCAGCCCGCTACCGCGGAGACAGTGAACTCGGCCAGCACCCAGTTGCGAACGATGAGGTGGGCGGCGCTGAGCGCGAGCGGGTAGCCAGGGAAGAAGGCGATGTTGTTCGGGATCGAGTGAGCGCCGAAATACCCGTACTCCGCAATATTTCGGAGTAGATAGGCATCCCAGTGTTCAAAGGCTCCGGTCAGCGGGGCGTGCTCGCGGGAACTGCGGAATGCCCAGGCCGACGCCCAGGCCAGCACTAGCAGCGCGAGGTGCGCGGCAGCCCAGATGCCGAGTGCCGCGCGATCATGCGGGCTGAGGGCGGCTAGCCGGGTACTACGTCTGGCAGGAGTAGCGGGGTGGCCAGGCGGCCTCAGGCCCGGCTGGTATGCGGCAGCCGCGTCGGAACTGGCGTCATGCTGCAGCATCAGCTCCCCTGCCTGCGAAGGTCCACCAGCACCTTACGTTGCCGGACGCGGAATATCATGCCAGGCAGAGTAGTTCACAAGGCATGGTCAGTAAAGTTGAGTTAATAAGGCTCAACTCAATTGCCAATCAGACGGCCTCATGGCAGACTTGAGCCGTCGGGACTCAATCTTTCAGTACTAGACAAACCCAAGGACAGAACACATGGCACGTGCGGTAGGCATCGACCTGGGGACGACCAACTCCGTCGTCGCCGTCCTCGAGGGCGGGGAGCCCTCGGTCATCGCCAACGCTGAGGGCTCGCGGACCACGCCGTCCGTGGTCGCTTTCGCGAAGAACGGCGAAGTGCTCGTCGGCGAGGTCGCCAAGCGGCAGGCTGTGACCAACGTTGACCGGACGATCCGTTCGGTTAAGCGCCAGATGGGCACCGACTGGACGGTGTCGATCGACGGCAAGAAGTTCACGGCGCAGCAGATCAGCGCTTTCATCCTGCAGAAGCTCAAGCGGGACGCTGAGGCGTACCTGGGTGAGACCATCACTGACGCGGTTATCACCGTGCCTGCGTACTTCAGCGACGCCCAGCGGCAGGCCACCAAGGAGGCCGGCCAGATCGCCGGGCTGAACGTCCTGCGCATCATCAACGAGCCCACGTCCGCGGCGCTGGCTTACCACCTGGACAAGGAGGGCGAGGCCACCATCCTCGTGTTCGACCTCGGTGGCGGCACCTTCGACGTCTCGCTGCTGGAGGTCGGCGAAGGCGTCGTCGAGGTCAAGGCGACCAGCGGCGACAACCATCTCGGTGGCGACGACTGGGACCAGCGGATCGTCGACTGGCTAGTCAAGGACTTCAAGAACAGCTACGGCGTCGACCTGTCCAAGGACAAGATGGCGCTGCAGCGGCTGCGGGAGACCGCGGAGAAGGCCAAGATCGAGCTGTCGAGCTCCACTGAGTCGCAGATCAACCTGCCTTACATCACTCACTCCGAGCAGGGCCCGCTGCACCTGGACACCAAACTGACCAGGGCCGAGTTCCAGAAGATGACCTCGGACCTGCTCGACCGGTGCAAGGCACCGTTCCAGCAGGTGATCAAGGACGCGGGGATCAAGCTCAGCGAGATCCACCATGTCGTGCTCGTCGGCGGCTCCACCCGGATGCCGGCCGTCGTCGACCTGGTCAAGGACCTGACCGGCGGCAAGGAGCCGAACAAGGGCGTCAACCCTGACGAGGTCGTCGCTGTCGGCGCGTGCCTGCAGGCTGGCGTGCTCAAGGGCGAGGTCAAGGACGTCCTGCTGCTCGACGTGACGCCGCTGTCGCTCGGCATCGAGACCAAGGGCGGCATCTTCACCAAGCTCATCGAGCGGAACACGACTATTCCGACAAAGCGCTCGGAGATCTTCACCACCGCGGACGACAACCAGCCATCGGTGCAGATCCAGGTCTTCCAGGGCGAGCGCGAGATCGCCGCGTACAACAAGAAGCTCGGCATGTTCGAGCTGGCCGGGCTTGCTCCGGCGCCGCGCGGCATCCCGCAGATCGAGGTCACCTTCGACATCGACGCGAACGGCATCGTGAACGTGTCGGCCAAGGACCTTGGCACTGGCAAGCAGCAGTCCGTGACCATCTCGGGCGGCTCTGCACTGGCCAAGGATGACATCGAGCGGATGATGGCCGACGCGGAGAAGTACGCCGAGGAGGACCGGCTGCGGCGCGAGGAGGCTGAGGTCCGCAACCGTGCGGAGTCCCTGGCCTACACCACGGAGAAGTTCCTCGCCGAGAACGCCGACAAGGTCCCGGGTGACGTCAAGTCCGAGGTCGAGTCCGCGATCGCCGACCTGAAGAAGGCGCTCGAGGGCACCGACACCGAGGCCATCAAGACGGCCAGCGAGCACGCTGCTCAGGTGAGCCAGAAGATGGGGACCGCCATCTACGCCCAGTCGCAGGCTGCCAGCGAGCAGGACGGCGAGACGGGCGGCGAGGCCGGCGGCCAGGACGACGACGTCGTCGAGGCCGAGATCGTCGATGACGACAAGCCGGCCAATGAGGAGGGCGGCGCCGCCTGATGAGGCCCGAGGAGGAGAGCCAGGGTCCGGTCATCCGCGATCGCAGGCGGATCGACCCGGCCACTGGCCAGGTACGAGATCCCGGCGAGCCCGGCCCGCGGCGCGGGCCGGCTCCGGCCGGGGCGCAACCGAAGCCCGGCAGGCATTCGGTGTCCAGGCCGGGCGGCATGACCGCCAGCGCGGAAGCCAGCCCGCAGGCTCCGGCTTCCGGCAGCGGCGCTGCGGATTCCGGCCGTGCACCAGAGGAACGGCCCGACACCGATGACGGCGCCGCCACGGCACCAGAAGCCGCAGATGCGGCTGTAGCGAAGGCGATGGCAATGCTGGCTGAGCGCACTGCT
This sequence comes from uncultured Actinomycetota bacterium, assembly GCA_963815575.1. Lineage (GTDB taxonomy): Bacteria > Actinomycetota > Actinomycetes > Streptosporangiales > Streptosporangiaceae > JAJYUU01. The sequence continues at coordinate 117,638 of CAWFHE010000004.1, forward strand.
GACTTGCAGCGGCTGCAGGCGGAGTACGCCAACTACCGCAAGCGAGTCGAGCGCGACCGGCTGGCCGTGCGAGAGCAGGCACTGGCGAACGTTCTGAACGAGCTGTTGCCGGTGCTCGACGATATCGGCCGGGCCAGGGAGCACGGCGAGCTGACTGGCGCCTTCAAGTCAGTCGGCGAGTCGCTGGAAGGCATCGTGTTCAAACTGGGCCTGACGCCCTTCGGGGAGAGCGGCGATCCGTTCGACCCGACGCTGCACGAGGCACTGCTCCACTCCTATTCGGCCGAGGTCACGGAGCCGACGGCGGTACAGATCCTGCAGCCCGGCTACAAGGTTGGCGAACGGATCATCCGTCCGGCACGGGTAGCCGTAGCCGAGCCCGGCGGCGACGCGCCCGAGGAGGCCGGATCCGATGAGGTCGGATCCGCTGCTGCCGAGGGTGACGAGTCAAGCGACGGTGGCGACGCCAGCGCGGGTGATGGGACCGGCGAACGGTGAGGTCGGGGCCGGGCGGTCCGCGCGAGCTGGCCGCCCGGCTCCGACATCTAGATAGATCCCGAGAGAGGCCCGTTGAGCACCAAGGATTACCTGGAGAAGGACTATTACAAGACCCTTGGGGTAGCCAAGGGCGCGACAGCTGACGAGATCAAGAAGTCGTACCGGAAACTTGCCCGCAAGTACCATCCGGATGCCAACGAAGGCGACCCGAAGGCCGAGGCACGCTTCAAGGAGATCTCCGAGGCCTACAACGTCTTGTCCGATGACAAGCGGCGCAAGGAGTACGACGAGGCTCGCTCGCTCTTCGGCAGCGGAGTCCGGATGCCAGGATCCGGATCTGCGGGCGGCAACTACAACTTCGACCTCGGCGACCTGTTCGGCGGCGCGGCGGGTAATGCCGGCGGCCGGCTGGGCGACCTGCTCGGCGGCGTGTTCGGTAACCGGACCGGCGGAACGACCACCTCCGCAGACCAGGCCGCGGCGCGGCGCGGACGTTGAGACTGAGACATCGCTGCCGTTCAGCGACGCGATCAACGGGACGACGGTCTCGCTGCGGCTGACCGGCGAAGGCCCGTGCAAGGTGTGCAGGGGAACCGGGGCCAAGGCAGGCACAGTACCCCGGGTCTGCCCGACCTGTGAGGGTACCGGCCAGGGCAGCCGCAACCTCGGCAGCTTCGCCTTCTCCGAGCCATGCAAGACCTGCCGCGGCCGCGGGCTGGTCGTGGACGACCCGTGCACGGAATGCTCCGGCAGCGGGCGCGCAATGAGCACCCGGACGATCCAGGCCAGGATCCCGGCAGGCGTCGCAGACGGCCAGCGGATCAAGCTCGCCGGCAAGGGCGCGCCGGGCGAGCGCGGCGGACCGCCCGGTGACCTTTACGTTCGCGTGCATGTCGAGCCGCATCCGCACGGCACGTTCAGCCGGTTCGGGCGCCAACCTGACCATTACCGGTCCCGGTGACCTTCGCGGAGGCCACGCTCGGCGCCGAGATCAAGGTGCCGTCGCACGGCGGCATGCCGGTCAGCCTGCGGATCCCGGCCGGTACGCCGAATGGCCGCACCTTCCGGGTCCGCGGCAAGGGCGTCCGGCGGAAGGACGGCACAGCCGGCGACATGCTCGTGACCGTGAACGTCGCAGGTGCCGAAGGACCTGAACGACAAGGCGCGGGACGCGCTCGAGACGTTCCGCGACGCAACCGCGGGCCCCGATCCGCGCGCCGAGCTGCTGAAGGACGCGAATGGCTAGCCACGCCGGGCGCTCGGAAGGAGATGACATGACCAGCGAGTTTGAGCTCTCCGATGACACGCCTGTCTACGTCATCTCGGTAGCGGCTCAGCTGTCCGGCCTGCACCCGCAGACGCTGCGCGCCTACGACCGGCTCGGCCTGGTCTCGCCGGGCCGGGCGGCCGGGCGGGGCCGTCGTTACTCGCTGCGCGACATCCTGATCCTGCGCGAGGTGCAGCGGCTGTCCCAGGAGGAAGGCATCAACCTGTCCGGGATCAAGCGGATCCTGGAGCTGGAGCTGGCCGAGCGGCGCAGCAGGCAGCTGCTCGCGGAGATGCACGCCGAGCTAGGCCAGCTGCGCGCCGAGCTCGAGTCCACCCGGGCGGTCGCCGCCAGGCTCGCGACCCTCGTCCGGAGCCGGGCCGACGGGGCCGCCTTGGTGCCTGTGCATCACGTGAGCGCGGCCCGCCAGCAGGCAGCTCACGGCATCGGCCACTGATCCTGGCCGCGCCGGGGCCAGCGGCCGCCGAGCTCAGCACCGCAGTCTGCCCGGAACACGACCGACCAGGCCTGAGCCGGTCCGTCAGGCGGATGCCGCGCCGCCTCCGGAAACAGCGGCAATGAACAAGCACTGAGGAGACGACAACTGTGGACGAGAAGCTGACCAGGAAGAGCCAGGAGGCTCTGTCCGAGGCGGTGCAGATGGCGGCATCGGCCGGGAATCCGAGCCGTGGACGGTCTGCACCTGCTCGCCGCCCTGGTCCAGCAGGACGGCGGCACCGCGTCGCCGCTGCTGCGCGCCGTCGGCGCTGACCCGGCCGACGTGCTGAAGAAGACACGCGACCAGATCAGCCGCCTGCCACGGGCGGCCGGCGCGACGGTCAGCGCGCCGGAAACCTCACGTCAGCTGCTGGCGGCCCTGGCCACCGCCGGCAAGCTGGCCAGGGACATGTCGGACGAGTACGTGTCGACCGAGCACCTGCTGGTGGGCCTGGCCACTGATGGCGGGCAGGCGGCCACCGTGCTGCGCGACGCCGGCGCCGGGCCGAAGCAGCTCACCGACGCGTTCGAGCAGGTCCGCGGGCACGCGCGGGTGACCTCGCAGGACCCGGAAGGCACTTACCAGGCGCTGGAGAAGTACGGCATCGACCTCACCCAGAGCGCGCGCGACGGCAAGCTCGACCCGGTCATCGGCCGGGACGCCGGAGATCCGCCGGGTGATCCAGGTGCTGTCCCGGCGCACCAAGAACAACCCGGTCCTGATCGGCGAGCCTGGCGTCGGCAAGACCGCCGTCGTCGAGGGCCTGGCCCAGCGCGTCGTCGCCGGCGACGTGCCCGAGTCGCTGCGCGGCAAGCGCGTCGTCGCGCTCGACCTCGGCGCGATGGTCGCCGGCGCTAAGTACCGCGGCGAGTTCGAGGAGCGCCTGAAGGCGGTCCTGAACGAGATCAAGCAGAGCGACGGCCAGATCATCACCTTCATCGACGAGCTGCACACCGTGGTCGGCGCCGGCGCGGCCGAGGGCGCGATGGACGCCGGCAACATGCTCAAGCCCATGCTCGCCCGCGGTGAGCTGCGGATGGTCGGGGCAACGACGCTGGACGAGTTCCGGCAGCGGATCGAGAAGGACCCGGCGCTAGAGCGGCGTTTCCAGCAGGTCCTGATCGGCGAGCCGTCGGTCGAGGACACAATCGCGATCCTGCGCGGCCTGAAGGGCCGGTACGAGGCGCACCACCAGGTGCAGATCTCGGACGCGGCCCTCGTAGCCGCGGCGACGCTGTCCGACCGGTACATCACCGCTCGGTTCCTGCCAGACAAGGCGATCGACCTGATCGACGAGGCTGCGTCGCGGCTGCGGATGGAGATCGACTCCCGTCCGGTCGAGATCGACGAGCTGCAGCGCAGCGTCGACCGGATGAAGATGGAAGAGATGGCGCTGGCCAAGGAGAACGACCCGGCCAGCCGCGAGCGGCTGGAGCGGCTGCGCGCCGATCTGGCCGACCGGCAGGAGCAGCTGACCGCGCTGGTCGCCCGCTGGGAGCGGGAGAAGTCGAGCCTCAACAAGGTCGGCGAGCTGAAGAAGCAGCTCGACGAGCTGACGGGCCAGGCCGAGCGGGCGCAGCGGGACGCTGACTTCGAGACTGCCTCCAGGCTCATGTACGGCGAGATCCCGCAGCTGGAACGGCAGATCGCCGAGGCATCGGCGACGGCCAGCGAGGAGGACGCGCAGGCCGGGCTTGGCAACGACGGCGCCGCCGATGGTGAAGGAGGAGGTCGGCCCGGACGACGTCGCGGACGTGGTGTCGGCCTGGACCGGGATCCCGGCCGGGCGGCTGATGGAAGGCGAGACCGGCAAGCTGCTGCGCATGGAGGACGAGCTCGGCCACCGGCTCGTTGGCCAGCGCGCAGCGGTGCAGGCGGTGTCCGATGCCGTCCGCAGGTCCAGGGCGGGCATCTCCGATCCGGACCGGCCATCCGGCTCGTTCCTGTTCCTCGGCCCGACCGGTGTCGGCAAGACCGAGCTCGCCAAGGCGCTCGCCGAGTTCCTGTTCGACGACGAGCGGGCGATCATCCGGATCGACATGAGCGAGTACTCCGAGCGTCACTCGGTCGCCAGGCTGGTCGGAGCGCCGCCCGGTTATGTCGGCTACGAGGAGGGCGGCCAGCTCACCGAGGCGGTCCGGCGCAGGCCCTACTGCGTGGTGCTGCTGGACGAGGTAGAGAAGGCGCATCCGGAAGTCTTCGACATCCTGCTGCAGGTGCTGGATGACGGCCGGCTTACCGATGGCCAGGGCCGCACTGTGGACTTCCGCAACACGATCCTGATCCTCACCTCCAACCTCGGCTCCCAGTACATCGCCGACCCGAGCCTGGACGAGGCTGCCACCAGGGACAAGGTCATGACGGTCGTGCGGGCCACCTTCAAGCCCGAGTTCCTCAACCGCCTCGACGACGTGATCGTGTTCGACGCCCTCTCGACCGAGGAGCTGACCGAGATCGTGGAGCTGCAGGTCAACCGGCTGGCTCGCCGCCTGTCCGGCCGGCGGCTGACGCTTGATGTGACTCCTGCGGCAAAGGAATGGCTGGCGCTGACCGGCTTCGACCCGGTCTACGGCGCGCGGCCGCTTCGGCGGCTGATTCAGTCGGCGATCGGTGACAAGCTGGCCCGCGGCCTGATCGCGGGCGAGATCACCGACGGCGACACGCGTAGTCGTCGACCTGGACGAGGCCGCCGACGCGCTGAGCGTTAGCTCAGACCGGATGACCGAGGCGGCCCGGTAAGCGGCGGCCAGGTAATCAGCAGCGCCTGCTGCTAGGCGTCGTCCAGCATCGCGTCGTAGTCGTCCTCGGGCAGCCCGAGGTCGTTGCGGATGCGATAACGGAGCCTGAGCAGCAGGCGAAGTTCCGACTCGTCGTCTGTCGCTGCTGGCTGTCCGCGATCGCCCGCCGAGGCAGAGTTCCACGCCAGCGGTCGCCCAGTCCAGCGCGCCTGCCAGGTCGTCACGCTCGACCAGCAGCTCGGCCACCAGGTCGCAGGTCCGCGGATCGGCAGGGCCCTCTGCTTTCACCCGGCTGATCAGGGCCTGCGCCTCGGAGTGCCGTCCGAGCTGGAACAGCGCCCTCGCCAGCGGGATGCGGGGATCAGCGAAAACCGGTCCGCCGTCGGCCATTGCGCGGCGGAAACCGGCCACCGCCTCAGCCGGCTCGTCCGCCAGCAGCCATTGCTCGCCGGCGCGCAGAAACGCCTCCGCCGCGCGGCATCCCCGCCGTCTCGGTGCCGGTCAGGGCCAGCATGGTCATCTCGCGAGCCGCAGCCGCATGATCACCACTGGCAGCAGCGTCGAATTCGATTGAGTCGAACTGCTCACGACTCAGCACTGCCACGCAACCAAGGTATCCGGGAAATAGCCAATCCGGCCGCCAATACCGTTCGCAGTAATGGCTTTGTGACCATTCCTCCGGCATTCGGAGATGTCAGTGGCGGGAACGCTCGAGCGCGTCCCAGAACCCGCGCCGAAGCGCGTGCCTGACCTCGTCGTGCAGAAGCGAGTCGATCGGCAGCGCGGAGCCCTGCAGCAGGCGCGCCTCCAGGTCCGACGGCATTCGCGGCTTGCGGGCTAGCACGGCCTCAAGCCACAACGCGGGCGCGTCTCTGGCCACCGCCTCGCCGAATCCGAAGCCTTCAGCGTGCGCCGACTGGACGGCGTCGCCGACTGACAGTCCCGCTGACGGCGCAGCGGGCGGGCCACCGTATGAGCCGCGACCGTAAGCAGCGCTCGGCGGCCCGGCGAACTGAGCCGGCTGGAGCGGGCCGCCGCCATAGGGTGCTGACCCTTCTGCCGGATAGTGCACTCCGTTGCCGACAGGGAGCTGGCGCTCAGGCGCAAGCGACCGCTGAGACTCCACCGGCGCCAGCCCGTTCGGCTGCACCGCTGACTGCGAGATGCCGGGGTTGGTGGCATGGCGCTGCTGGCCAGGCTGACCGGTCGCCAGGCAAGCCTTGCCCCGATTAGTTGCTGACCGCCAGGCGCTTGCGACTGCGGCGCCATAACGGGCTGGACTCCGCTCTGCGCTGATGCGGGGCCGGCTGGTCGCGCAGGCTGGGCCTGCATTGGCTGTGCTGACATCGACTGGCCCGGCATCGACTGGCCCGGCATCGACTGGCCCGGCATCGACTGGCCCGGCATGGAGGTGCCTTGTGCCTGCAGGCCGCCGAACTGGCCGATCGCCTGATGCGTCATGCCGTTCTGTGGCATGCCGTTCTGTGCCATCCCGTTCTGCTGCACTCCAGCCTGGGCGCCATACTGCGAACTCTGACCGCCACTTCCTGACAGGCCGTTCGCAGGCAATCCATTCGCTGGCAGGCCGTTCTGCTGCAGGCCTGGCTGACCGCCGCCCTGGCCATTGACGCCAGGCAGGCCGCCACCAGGGAAGCCGCCATTGGACAGCTGGCCGTTGTCTGACTGTCCGGCCTGGCATGCCGCCCCTGGGCGCAGTCTGGCCACTAGCCGGCCCGGCGCCGGACAGGCCGTTCTGTCCTGGCGCGCCAAGCTGTGCGGAGCCGGGAGCGACGCCCATCGGAACGTTGCCCGGCAGCGCGCCACCACGGCCTTCGTCAGAGAGGCTGTGCTGCCCGTAACCGCTGGATACCTGACCGGCATGATTCCGCGAAGACTCGGCAGTCGGGTAGCCGCTCGTCCGGAAACCCTGGTCGCTGCCAGTGCCCAGTAGCTCGCGACCAGCGTCCGCCTGCTGGTACTGCTGCGCGGATGCTGCCTGCTGGATGGGATGGTCCTGGCTGTGCTGCTCCCGATGGCCGCTCAGGCTCGCGAGTTGAGGTTGCGCTGCTCCCTCGTAGAGCGTCGGAAGAGGCGAGGGGTACAGCCGCTGCGCCGGGGCCTCGATAGCCGGATGCTGTTCCCCGACGCCGTGTGCGTCGGCTGCGAGTTCGCGATATCCGGCAGAAGCTAGCTGAGGCTCTGCGCCCGAGATGAGGTCGACATAGGGACGCAGATGGCCAGGTGAGATCTCGATGAGGTCGTCGCACTCCTGCCTGAGCGCGCGCGACGCAGCCCAGTCATTGTCGGTCGCGATGGTCAGCAGGATGGCGCGGATCCCGAGGTCCTGGACCTCCGCGATGACGGGCGCCAGATCTTCCTCAGCACTGACGATGATCACATCACTGATCGCGTGATTCCGGGCAAGAGCGGTGAGGTCCTTGCGAATCTCAGCCTCGACGCCTTCCTTGCGGTTAGGCCGGATCTTCATCAGCCGCAGCTTGACGCCAGGGATATCGGCAAGCGAGTCGTGCTCGCCGGTACGGTTCCCGTCGGCCGACGTGTCATACCAGTAGCAGCGCAGCAGCGCCAGGCCAGTGCGGTCCCTGGACATACCGCCAAGCAGCTTAAGAAGGCCCGCGTAGTCCCAGGACACCGAGTCACGATTGCGAGTGCCATGAACTGCCAGTGCGCCGTCAGCCAGCGCATAGCTCGCGTCCACGAACAGCGCGCAGCGATCCAACGCGACACCGCCCTTCCCCTTGCGCGTGACGTTACCAGCGCAGGCCAGCGACCGTGACAGATAGCACAGATCAGGGACGTATCCGCCAGGCCGGGTTCTGCCGTCAGCTCAGCCAACTTCCTTGTTTCAGTATCGGCGCCCGGATCCACCGCGCCGCCGCCGCCCGCAGAAGCTACCAGGCGCCGGATACTGCTGTGCCCGTCTCGCCCGGTAGGCTCGGCTGCCGTGACCGACCGGGACGACTTGCTCGCCATGATCAAGCAACTGGCAGTGGTGCGCGGCGAGGTGATCTTGTCCTCGGGACAACGCGCAGACTGGTATATCGACCTGCGGCGGGTGCTCCTCGATGGCAGGGCTGCACCGATAGCGGGCCGGGTCATGCTTGATGCGACCGCCAGGCTGTCTTATGACGCCGTCGGCGGCCTGACCCTCGGGGCCGACCCGGTCGCGACCGCCATGCTGCACGCTGCGGCAGCCCGCGGCGGCAAGCTGGACGCGTTCGTGGTGCGCAAGACCGAGAAGGCGCACGGCTTGCAGCGCAGGATCGAGGGGCCAGACATCGCAGGCCGGCGTGTCCTCGCGGTTGAGGACACGTCAACCACCGGCGCCTCTGTTCTCACAGCTGTAGACGTGCTCCAAGAGGCCGGCGCGGAGGTCGTCGGAGTCGCCGTCGTGGTTGAGCGCGGCGCACGGCAGAAGATCGCCGAACGCGGACTCCCCTACTTTCCTGCCTACGAGCTTGCAGATCTCGGCCTAGCCTGACCTGGTTGCGTCCCCCCGGTCAGTCTGGCCCGTCAGTGCTGCGAGAAGGCGTGCAGCGCGATGGCTCCGACGACGAGAAGCGCTAAAACCGCGACAGACAGAGCAACGAAGCCTGCGTAGTGGCGGCGGTCGGCAGGGTCCGCATCATGGTGTCCCATGTCTGCAGAGTAGACCCGGCAGGGCCGCCGGCTCGGTAATGCTGCACAACTGGGCCGGCGGCCTTAAGCCGGCCAGGGGTCTCCGCGATACTGAAACCAGTCATCTAAGCCAGTGATTGAGCCCGCCCCGCACGAGAGGATTCCGTGCCATGCCGATCGCTACGCCCGAGGTCTACGCGCACATGCTTGACCGGGCCAAGGAGCAAGGTTTCGCCTACCCGGCTATCAACGTGACCTCCAGCCAGACGCTCAATGCTGCTCTCCGCGGCTTCGCCGAGGCAGAGAGCGACGGTATCGTCCAGATATCCACCGGTGGCGCGGACTATCTGTCCGGCGCCGGCATCAAGGACATGGTGACCGGGGCGGCCGCGCTCGCGCACTTCGCGGTGACCGTAGCGGCGAAATACCCGGTCAACATTGCCCTGCACACTGACCACTGCCCGAAGGACAAGCTGGACGGGTACATGCGCCCGCTGCTGCAGATTTCGGCCGAGCGCGTCGCACGTGGGCAGGAGCCGCTGTTCCAGTCGCATATGTGGGACGGCTCAGCCGTACCGCTGCCGGAAAACCTGCAAATCGCCGCGGAACTGCTGGAGAGATGCGCGGCCGCGCACGTGATCATGGAGATGGAGATCGGCGTCGTCGGCGGCGAAGAGGACGGCGTCGTCGGCGAGATCAACGAGAAGCTCTACACCACGCCAGAGGATGCTATTGCGACCGCGGAGGCGGTCGGCCTCGGCGAGCGCGGCCGGTACATACTGGCGGCGACCTTCGGCAACGTGCACGGCGTTTACAAGCCCGGCCACGTCAAGCTCCGCCCGGCCATCCTGAAGGAGATCCAGGAGGCCGTGGGCGCCAAGTACGGCAAAGACAAGCCGTTCTACCTGGTGTTTCACGGCGGCTCAGGGTCCGATCTAACCGATATCAGGGATGCGATCAGCTACGGCGTCGTCAAGATGAACGTTGACACCGACACCCAGTACGCGTTCACCAGGCCGGTCGCCGGGTACATGTTCACCAACTACGACGGCGTGCTCAAGGTCGATGGCGAGGTCGGCCGCAAGAAGGACTACGACCCGCGGAGCTGGGGCAAGGCCGCAGAGGCGGGGATGGCCGCCAGAGTCGTGCATGCCTGCGAGGACCTGATGTCCGCGGGCAAGCAGATGGCCTGACCGGGATCATCAGATGATGCGAGATAATCTGCTGGGCGGCCCGCCCGAGACCTTGCTCCCGGCGAATCCGGAAGCTGACGCCGCGCTGGCCGCCGGCGACCCGGCCGGTGTGGCGGCCCGCTTCCCGAGTTACTGCGCGGCCTGGGCGGCGCTCGCCGAGCGTGCGATGGCGGGCGGCGATGCGGTCACTGCCTACGCGTTCGCCCGGACCGGTTATCACCGCGGCCTCGACCAGTTGCGGCGCTCAGGCTGGCACGGGCACGGACCCGTCCCGTGGCAGCATGAGCCCAACCAGGGTTTCCTGCGGGCACTGCACATGCTGGCCGTCGCCGCGGCCGCGATCGGCGAGGACGACGAGGCGACTCGCTGCCGGGAGTTCCTGGCAGACTCGAGCCCGGCAGCTGTGGCTGCGCTGGAATCCTGACGGCCGAGCTGGGCCCGAATCCTGAGCAGCAATGCGCCAGGATCACGTCGGCCGGAAACCGGTCCGGTAACATCTGATTGCAAGAGCCCCTTCCGCGCTTGCAATCGGTCTGCAATGACGCTGGTTGGGGCTTTCGTTCTGTTACGGGAAGGACCTGTGACATGCCCGCCATCGTGATCGTCGGCGCGCAGTGGGGCGATGAAGGCAAGGGCAAGGCCACCGACCTGCTCGGCGACCGGGTCGACTATGTCGTCCGCTACCAGGGCGGTAACAATGCCGGGCACACCGTTGTCATCGGCGACGAGCGCTACGCCCTGCATCTGCTGCCGTCGGGCGCGCTGTCTGAGCACGCGACGTCGGTCATCGGCAATGGCGTGGTGATCAATCCGGAAGTGCTCATCAGCGAGATCGACGGCCTGATGGAACGCGGCGTATGGCAGGACCGGCTGCTGATCTCGGCGGACGCGCACCTCATCATGCCGCACCATGTGGCGCTCGATAAGGTCACCGAGCGCTACCTCGGCAATGCCCGGATCGGCACTACCGGACGCGGCATCGGGCCGGCCTATGCCGATAAGGCCGCCAGGGTCGGGATCCGGGTCCAGGACCTGTTCGACCCCGGCATCCTGCGGCAGAAGCTAGATCTCGCGCTCCGCGAGAAGAACCAGGTGCTCGCAAAGCTCTACAACCGCCGCGGCATCGACGCCGAAGCGGTCGCCGAGCAGTACCTCCGCTATGCGGAGCGGCTAGGCCGTTACGTGGCCGACACCGGCCTCGTACTCAACAACGCCCTCGACAAAGGCCGCGTCGTGCTGCTGGAGGGCGCGCAGGCGACGCTGCTCGACGTGGATCACGGCACCTACCCGTTCGTGACCTCATCGTCGCCAACGGCGGGCGGCGCTTGCGCCGGATCGGGCATCGGGCCAACCCGGATCGGCAAAGTGCTGGGGATCCTCAAGGCTTACACCACCAGGGTCGGAGCCGGACCGTTCCCCACCGAGCTGACCGATGCCCAGGGCGAATGGCTCCGCAAGGCCGGCGGCGAGTACGGCACGACCACCGGCCGGCCACGCCGGACCGGATGGCTGGACACTGTCATCGCCCGGTACGCAACCAGGGTGAATGGCCTGACCGACTACTTCATCACCAAGCTCGATGTCCTGTCGGGTCTGGAGAAGGTTCCGGTCTGCGTCGCCTACGACGTGTACGGCAAGCGGCACGACGAGATTCCGATGACGCAGACCGACTTCCACCACGCACAACCGGTCTACGAGTACCTGGACGGCTGGTGGGAGGACATCAGCGACGCCCGGGAGTTCGCCGACCTGCCCGAGAACGCTCAGGCCTACGTCCGTGCTGTCGAGGACCTGATCGGCGCGCCGGTCGGCGCCATCGGTGTCGGCCCGCGGCGTGACCAGACCGTGCAACTGCGCGAGATTCTTTAGCTGCCTCACCGGGCGCCCGCCAGCCGCTCCCGGGTTCCAGCGACGTCAGCCTCCGGCGGCAGCCAGTGCAGCCGGACGGGCGCATCGGGCCGTCCCGCTCTGCCGGTAGGCTCAGCGCCGTGCGGGTACTCCTCATCGGCTCGGGCGGCCGCGAGCACGCACTCGCCCGGTCGCTGACCAGGGACCCTGCGGTCACGCAGCTGCACGCAGCGCCAGGGAACCCCGGCATCGGCCAGCTGGCCGAACTGCACAACGTCGCTCCAGCCGATCCCGGCCAGGTCGTCGGGCTGGCCAGGCAGACCGCGCCCGACCTGGTCGTCATCGGGCCCGAGGCGCCGCTGGTGGCCGGAGTCGCCGAGGCTTTGCGCGCGGCCGGCTTCAGCTGCTTCGGCCCGGACCGGGCCCCGGCCATGATCGAAGGCTCCAAGTCGTTCGCCAAGCAGATCATGACCGCGGCAGGCGTTCCGACCGCCGCCGCCAGGACCTGTACCACGATGGCAATGGCGCAGGCAGCTCTCGACGAATTCGGCCCGCCCTTTGTCGTGAAAGCCGACGGCCTCGCCGCGGGCAAGGGCGTCCTCGTCACCGCTGACCGCGCGGCAGCCCTCGAGCACGCTGCTGCCTGCGGAACGGTCGTGATCGAGGAGTTCCTCGACGGTCCCGAGGTATCGGTCTTCGCGATCGCCGACGGTGCGACAGCCGTCACGTTGCAGCCGGCCCAGGACTACAAACGGGCATACGACGGGAACGGCGGTCCCAACACCGGCGGCATGGGCGCATACACGCCGTTGGCCTGGGCGCCTGCGGACCTGGCAGCCGAGACACTCAGCACCGTCGTACAGCCGGCGCTGGCCGAACTAGCGCGCCGCGGTACTCCTTACCGCGGTCTGCTGTACGCGGGCTTGTGCCTGACCTCGCGCGGTATCCGGGTGGTCGAATTCAACGCGCGCTTCGGCGACCCGGAAGCGCAGGTCGTGCTCGACCGGCTCAGCACTCCGCTCGGCGGAATACTCGCGGCTGCCGCGGACGGCGACCTTTCCGGCGCAGGCAAGCTGACCTGGCTACGCGGGTCGGCCGTGACTGTCGTGATAGCCGCGGAGGGGTATCCAGGTACCCCGGTCAGCGGCGACGAGATCGAGGGCATTGACGATGCAGTGCTCGTTTCCGGAAGTTATGTCCTTCACGCCGGAACGGCACGCGACGCCTCGGGGCGGCTCGTCGCGAGCGGTGGCCGGGTCCTCAATATCGTGGCAGCTGGCGACGACCAAGCCGCCGCGAGGGCGAGCGCGTACCAGGCGGCGGCCCGGATCCGGATGCGCGGCAGCTGGTACCGCAGCGATATCGCAGCCGAGCCGGCGCCCGGCACCCGCGCCGCGACATGACGGCGAGCCTGCCGGGCGCTCAGGACGAGCGGGAGGAGGCGCTAGCTCCGGCCACCGCCGAGCTCCCGCTCCGGGTCACCACGCTTGAGATCTTCTTCGACCTGGTCTTCGCATTCACCCTGACCCAGCTCGCCTCCGTGCTCGCCACCCGGCTGTCCTTCACGGCGGCCGGGCAGGTCGTGCTGGTTTTCGGCTTGCTCTGGTGGATGTACGGGGCATACGCCTGGCTGACCAACTCCCGGCCGCCAGTGCACACGGCCGAGCGACTGCTGCTGCTGGTCGGGATGGCCGGTTTCCTGGTGGTCGGCCTCGCGATCCCGGCCGGATTCGCCAGCTACGGCGTCGTGCTCGGACTCGGCTACCTGCTCGTGGTTGTCGTGCACGCCATCCTTTACTACCGGGTTAACGCCAACATCCTGCGCGTGGCACCGTTCAACATCGGCTCGGCACTGCTGGTCACGCTGGCAGGCCTGCTCCACACCCGGGCCGGGACAGACACGGTCGCTGGCTATCTGCTGTGGATCCTGGCTCTGGTCGTTCAGCTCGGATCGCCGCTGATCGTCCGACCGGCCAGCTTCTTCGAGCTCCGGCCCGCGCACTTCGCCGAACGGCACAACGCGCTGCTGATCGTGGCGATCGGCGAGTCCGTCGCCGCAGTGGGCATCGGCGCTGCCGGGCCGGTCAGCCAGGTGCCAGGCATCAGCTGGCCAGTGCTTGCCAGTGCGGTGCTGGGGCTGGCAGTCGCAGCGGCGTTGTGGTGGATCGTGTTCGGCGGCGGTGACTCCGAACGGGCGGAGCGGGCGCTGACCGAGGCAAGCGGTAAGCGCCGCACCGAACTGGCCTTGTCCGCGCTGTTCTACGGCTATATCCCGCTGCTGCTCGGCCTGGTGGCGACAGCCGCGGCGATTCTCATAGCGGTCGTGCAATCGGCCGGGCATCCAGCGGCAGCCGCCATGTTCAGTGCCGGAGGCGGCGCGGGGCTGGGCGTAGCCGCCAGGACCGGTCAGGCAGTCGTCCTCGCTGGCGGGGCAGCTCTGTTCCTGACCGGTGACGTCGTGATCAGGCGGGTGCTGCGGATCGGCCCGGTCAGGCTGCGGGTCGCGGCCGCGATCGCCGCCCTGGCGACCACCGTGGTCGGCGTAGCTGGCGGGCTCAGGGTCCAGCTCGTGCTGGTGGTGGCCGTGCTGATTGCCCCGCTCATCGCCGAGGCTCGGCGAGGCGGCGACGAGTCAGCCAGAGGTGATGCGGCAGGATAGGAGGGTGATAGAGCGTTACACGCTGCCGGAGATGGGCTACGTCTGGAGCGAGGCCCACAAGTATGAGCTGTGGTGCCAGGTCGAGACGCTCGTGCTGGCGGCGCACGCGCGAGCCGGGACGGTGCCGGAGGACGCGGTCGCCCCGGTAGCCGCCGCACCACCGCCGACGCCGGAGGCGGTAGCCGCTCTAGAGGCCGTGACCGGCCACGACGTGATCGCTTTCCTGTCCGCCTGGGCCAACAACACCACGCCGCGCGAGGCGGCCGCCTACGTGCATTACGGCATGACATCCTCGGACCTGCTCGACACCGCGCTAGCCATCCAGCTGGCAGAGTCCACGGACCTGCTGACCACACGGTGCGACAAGCTTCTGCACGTGCTCCGCGAGCATGGCCTCGCGCACCGCACGACGCTGCGAGCGGGCCGGACGCACGGCATCCACGCGGAGCCGGACGTCTGGGGACACCGGGTCGCCGATTTTGCCTTCGCCATCCAGCGGTGCCGGGACCGGCTGATCCGGGCGCGCCAGTCGGTCGCCGTCGGCAAGCTGTCCGGGCCGGTGGGCACCTATTCGAACATCGACCCGGCAATCGAGGCAGAAGTGCTCGGCGACCTGAGCCTGCGTCCGGCGGACGTCGCCACCCAGGTGGTGATCAGGGACGGCATCGCGGAGTGGGTGAGCGTGCTTGCTCTCATTGCCTCGGTCTGCGACGCCATCGCGCTGGAGATCAGGCACGGCCAGCGAACCGAGGTGTCCGAGCTGGCCGAGCCGTTCGGCGCGGGCCAGAAGGGCTCGTCGGCGATGCCGCACAAGCGGAATCCGATCAAGGCGGAGCGCATCAGCGGACTGGCGCGGGTCGTCAGGGCTCAGGTAGTCCCGGTGATGGAAGGCATCCCGCTGTGGCACGAGCGAGATATCTCACACTCCTCTACCGAGCGGATCGCCCTGCCGGATGCCGCGATCGCCACGGACTACCTGATCGAGCAGACCACGATGGTGATGGAGGGCCTGGTCGTCGACGCCGCCCGGATGCTGGCCAACCTCGAGTCGAGCCATGGCCTCATCTACACCTCAGCCGTGTTGCTGGAGCTAGTAGCGGCCGGAATGTCACGGGAGGACGCCTACACCCTGGTGCAGGCTGCGGCGATGGAAACCTCGCAGTCCGGGGCCCCTTTCAGGGAGACGCTTCGCAAGCATGCCGCCGCCCGCGGACAGGAACTCGACGAGGCACGGCTTGATGAGGTATCCAGCCCGGAGCACTACGTGCGCCGCCTCGGCGGGGTCTTCGACCGGCTGGAACGGCTCGCGTGAGCGCCGGCGACCCGGCCGGCGCCACAGAGCCGGGACCGCGGCATATCTACTCGGGAAAGGTCAGGGAGCTCTATCAGACCGACGACGGCGTGCTGCTGCTGGTCGCCACCGACCGAATCTCTGCCTTCGACTATGTGCTGACCACGCCCATCCCTGACAAGGGCAAAATTCTCACCCGGCTTTCCGCCTGGTGGTTCGAGCGGCTAGCCGACATCGTGCCGAACGATCTGGTTACTGCGCCTATCCCGGCCGAGTTTGCCGGGCGCACATTGGCCTGCATGCCGCTGACCATGGTGCCGGTCGAATGCGTCGCCCGGGGCTATCTGACCGGTACCGGGCTGGCCGATTACCAGCAGGACGGCGTGGTCTCGGGCGTCCGCTTGCCACCCGGCCTGACTGACGGATCGAGGCTTCCCGAGCCAATCTTCGACCCGGACAGCAAGGCCCCGCCGGGCCAGCATGACGAGAATTTGACCAAAGCCGAACTCGACCTGCTCGTCGGCCCGGACGTCGCCGCTGAGTTGGAGCGGATCACGCTAGCGGTCTACCGGCGGGGTGCCGAGCTAGCCGCGGAGCGCGGCATAATCGTGGCCGACACCAAGATCGAACTCGGCTTCGACCAGGCCGGGACCCTGCGCCTGGCCGATGAGGTGCTGACTCCGGACTCGTCAAGGTTCTGGCCGGCGGAAGCGTGGCAGCCGGGCCGCAGTCAGGTCTCGTTTGACAAGCAGTTCGTCCGGGACTGGCTCACCTCGCCAGCGTCCGGGTGGGACCGGCACGGCCAGGAGCCGCCGCCGCCATTGCCTGATCGGATCGTCGAGCAAACCCGGCACATGTATGTGGCGGCGTTCGAGCGTATCACCGGTATCCGGTGGAGCTAAGAGCAGTATCCCCTGGTCATTACGTTATGAAGCCGCTCAGGTACGTTACGTAACACTGCCATCATGGTCTGGGGGGCTCGGTTGCGGTGGAATACTTGACGTCACGACAAGCGGGCGGCCTTGCTCAGGGTTGGCCGCAGTCTGCATGGGCAGAGGCGCCGGGCACCGTCCCGGCTATCGGCAGGATGCGGCTAACTGACGGGAGTTCCATCACGATGACGAGCGGCCCAGAAACCCGCTATATCGTCCGGGGGGGTAACCCGCTTCAAGGCACTGTTTTCGTCCAGGGCGCCAAGAACGCCGCTCTGAAGATGATCGCGGCGTCGCTGCTCGCGGAGAAGGGCCGCACGGTCCTCCGGAACATTCCGGTGATCGAAGATGTCCGCCGGGCCGTGGAGCTGGCTCAGGCGGTCGGCGCAGTGGTGAAGTTCCATGAGGCTGAACGGACTCTCGTCGTAGACGCCTCCGAACTGACCAGTTCGGTGCTTCCCGAGGAGATCGCGCGGCGGTTCCGCGCCTCCGTGCTGTTCGTGCCGGCGCTATTGCACCGGCTCGGTGAGGCCACCATCGAGGGCGTCGGGGGCTGCAACCTCGGCAGCCGTAACCTCGACTTCCATTACCGCGGCTTTGCCCGGCTCGGCGCAATCGTGGAAGAAGACGAAACCGTCATCCACATCAAGGCCGACCGGCTGCGTGGCGCCCACCTGTACCTGGACACGCCATCGCACACCGGTACCGAGAACCTCATCATGGCCGCCTCGCTGGCGCCCGGCACCACGATCATCGACAACACCGCGCTCGAGCCCGAGGTCCTCGACGTCATCGCGTTCCTGACCAAGATGGGCGCGCACATCACCGGTGGCGGCACCGGCTTCGTCACCGTTGAGGGCGTCGACGAGCTGACCGCGGTTGAGCACACGGTCATGGCTGACCGGATCGACGCGGGCGTGTTCGCCATGGCCGCGGCGATCACCGGTGGTGAGCTCAGCCTGGTCGGCGCATCTCTCGAGCACTTCGGCGTCGCCCGCTGGAAGCTTGAGCAGATGGGCGTGGAATTCGCCACACACGGCGCGATCGTTCAGGTCAAGCGGGATCGCCAGCTTCGGCCGATCAACGTGATCACGGACACCTATCCGGGCTTCGCCACCGACCTGCAGTCTCCGATCATGGCGCTCAGCTGCCTGGCAGACGGCACCAGCTACATCCGGGAGACCATCTTCGACGGCCGCTACATGCTGGCCGAGGAGCTCAACAAGATGGGCGCCAAGGTCGAGGTGGCAGGCAACGCCGTCCTGGTGCACGGGCCGACGCCGCTGCATGGTTGCGAGGTCATCGCGCACGATCTGCGGTCCGGCGTCGCACTGATCCTGGCCGGGCTCGCCGCCGACGGCGAGACGGTCGTTGCACCTGGTTACCTGATCGACCGTGGCCACGCCTCGATGGCCACCAGGCTGGCGACGCTGGGCGCCGACATTACCTCCGAGGTAGTCGGCTAGCGCCAGCGCAGTCCGCGAGCGCCAGGCCAGCCGGCCAGCGCGAGCCCTTAGTTTCGTCAGCTGGCCCGGCGTCGTGATCGACACCGGGCTACCTCATGACTTTGCTCTGCCTTCTGTGACCGGTTTGCCGTCTTCCCGCCAGCGCCAGCGTGAGTTAGTAATAGGTAGGGAGCACTTCGGCGCTGCTGCCGGGGACGGCATGGCCGGGACGGGGTGGCCAGAGTGGCTGGAGGCGTTAAGCGGGGCACGCCGGGCAAGGGCCTGCCCTCGCGCCAGGAGGTTACCGTCGGCCTTGTCGGGCCGCACGCCCTGCTGGAGCGGATTGTGCTAGCCGCCGGGCTGCCCGATAGCCCCGGCCGGGTTAGCGCCAGCCTTCGCATGACCGCGAACGGCGCCGATGACGACAGCTTGCAGTGTCGCCTGCTGACGGCCGCTTACGCCGACGAGCAGGAAGCCCCGGACAAAGTGGGCAGGCTCGGCACTGCCGACGCCTGTCTGTTCGCGAGTCCGGCACCGCTGGAGTACGCCCGGCGCGCGGGCGTCCTGCACACTCCAGCAATCCACATCCACCTCGCCGACGGACCGCTGATCGCGGCGCTGGCGCGCGCGGCTCAGGCCGGCTACGACCCGGCCCGCGCCAGCTTCGACACCTTCAGCCGGCTTGAGGCGATGCACGCGCTGGCAGAGCTGGGCGTACCCGCGCGCCGGCTGCACGTGCGCGAGGAGATAGCGACGCCAGCAGCCACGGCGTCCTACCACTACCGGCTCTGGCGGCTCGGCCAGACGTCGGCGGCCGTAACCTGCCTCGACGAGGTCGCGCGCCGGCTGACGGCTAGCCAGGTACCGGTAATCGCGGTACAGCCGACTGATCACGCGATCGCCTCCGCGCTCCGGACGGCGATCTTGCTAGCCGAGCGGCACGCGCTAACCGCAGCGCAGCTCGCGGTCGCGATGGTCGAAGTACCGGAATTGCGCGACCGGCCCGGCCGACGCGCGCCCAGGCAGGCCAGGGAGGAACTCCGGCTGGCCGTGCACGGCTTCCTGGTACACGAAGCCCGGCAGATCCAGGCAACCGTGAGCCCGGTCAGCGAGCACGGATTCTTGATGATCGCCACCCGCGGCTCCCTGGCGCCGGCTACAGCCGCAGACGGAGAGCTGCAATTCCAGGAGACTGCGGCCCGAACGCTGGGCGTCAGCCTCGACGTCGGCATCGGTATCGGACGGACCGAAGGCGAGGCTGAGGAAGCCGCGCGGAAGCGGCTGATGCCAGGACCGACAGCGAGCGCGGGACAGCGAGCGCGCAGGCCGGCGCCGGTGCTCCTTGCCACGGCGGCTGACCCCGAGGGCGAGCTACCGCCGGCCGAGATGGCGCACGCCGTGCTAACGCCTGCCGAGCTGCCACCTGCCGAGCTGACGCCTGTCACGGGGTCGCGGCGAGCGGCTGGCAGGCCCGCCACTGCGCGCACTGGCACGGCGCCGGACAGCCTCAGCCGGCTGCGCAGCCTGGAGACGCTGACGAAGCTCGCTCAGAAGCTCGCGGCCGACGACGCGCCCGTCGTGGACGCCGAGCTCACTGGCCAGCTGCTGTCGGTTACCCCGCGGACGGCGCGCCGCCAGCTTCGCGCGATGGCTGACCAGGGACTTGCGCTGCCACTGCCGCCGCGACGCAACCGCCACCCCGGCAGGCCACGGCAGGCTTACCGGCTGGTTGTGGAGGAGCTTGGCCGGGAGTCCAGCCCGCTGGCCAGCCAGGGCCGCTAGCCGACCGGGGGTGCTAGCCGCGCCGCAGCCGTAAGCCGGCCGAGCCCGCTAGCTGGACCAGCTGCTGATCACGTCCCGGCCGAACCGGGCCATCTCCTCCCGCTGCGGCGAGAACTGCAGCAGCATGAGGCCCACACCCGCCTGCTCGTATGCGCGCAACCGATGCTCGATCTGCTCAGGCGTCCCGATCAATCCACTGCGCAGGCCGCGATTAGAGACGCTGTACTCCTCGATCGAGACCTGCGATTCGAGCTGAGATCCCTCGATGAAATCCCGGTAGGACGCGTAGGCCTCCGGCGACGAACGGATATCCAGCACCCGGTCCAGTTCTGCCTGCGCCTCGGCTTCGGTGTCACGGCAGATCACGTAGCCGGACACCCCGAAAGTGAGCGGCGGGCCACCCGCGGCAGCCCGGCGGGTGCTGAGGTCGCCAACCTTGGCAGCTATCACCTCGGGCGCATCGCCGTGCATCACGTAGGCGTCCGCTTGCGCGGCGATGACGTCCTTCGCCTTGGGCGACTCGCCGCCCATATAGACCGGCGGCAGCCTGGAGGGCTTGGGTTCAAGCTCTGTCCCGGCCAGCTGATACAGCGGGCCGGAATGGGTCACGGACTCCTCGCTCAGCAGCCGGCCGACGACCTCAAGCCACTCCTGCGTCCGGGCGTACCGGGCGTCGTGCACATCGAAAGGTGCGCCGTACTGGGCCGCCTCGTCCTTCCACCAGGACGACACCACGTTCAGCGAGACCCGGCCAGGCGCGATGACATCGAGCGTGGACAGTGCCTTGGCCGTCAGCGCCGGGGCGTGGTAATTCGGCCGCACCGCCAGCATGAGCTCGAGACTGCTGGTCACGGCCGCTACCGCGGGGGCGAGGCTCCAGCAGTCCAGTGACGGCGCGCGATGGCCCTTGATGTCATTGAGATTCAGCTCGGCGATCAGCGACAGGTGGAAGCCGAGCTGCTCGCTCTCGGCGGCCAGATCCCGGATGTATGGCCAGGACACCGGCATGCCCTCGTCCGCCACGTTGCGCAGCCAGCCACCGAAGACCGGCATCCAGTACCCGAATCGCATCAGGCCTCCTTCGCCCCGGCCTTGGCCAGCAGGCCGCCGAGATAGCTAGCCACCGCCGGGAGGGCCGGGCGTGGGGCGAGCGCCTCGATCTCGGCGTTGTAGTTCGTGGTGGTGTTGATGTCATAGGTGACGAGCCGCCCGTCGACGGTCTCGATGAACTCAAACCCGGCAATGCCGATCCCGTGCGTGACTGCGAAGTCCAGGTAACGGCTGACAACCGGGTGGTCGAAACCGGTACGCAGCGCGAACAGGCTCGGCTCGGCATCCGGCCCGCCGGCCGGACCGACCGCGCACGCGTCCGCCGGGCAGAGCTGGAACCCGCCGCGCGCCGTATCCGCGGTGATCGCGTAGATGAATTCGGAGCCTACGATCTCCACCCTGGTGATCCGCGGCTGCGCAGCCACGAGGTACTCCTGCAGCAGCGTGATCCCGTCCGCGGGCGGCTCATAATCTGGCCCGGCGAGGTACTGGTCGAAGTCGGCGTGACTCGCGAACGCCCGGACGCCGAGGCCCTTCCCGCCCTGATTGGGCTTGACTATGAAGGGAACGGGCAATTTCCTGGCAGCCGCCGCCAGTTCCGCGCGGCCTGCCACGGCAACTGTCCGCGGCACGTCGAACCCGGCTGCCCGCAGCGCCGCGAGTTGCTCGACCTTGCTCATCTCCAGATCGAGCACGCGGCGGCCGTTGACGACGCGACGGCCGCTAGCCTCCAGCCAGGCCAGGACGCCTCTGGTCTGGTCCTTGGCGAACGGATGGTTCCGAGAATACGAAGACGCGCTCATCCTGGACCAGTACACGCCAGCGGGAGGCTCGGCATCCAGTTCCAGCACAGCCTCGCCGAGCAGCCATTGCTCGTGAGGTACGCCCGCCAGATCGAAGGCAGCCGCCAGCGGCGCGTACCAGTCCGGGTTTTCGTGAATAACGTAGAGCTTGCTCACCGCGTCTGCTGCTTCATCGGGGTCGGCTGCTTCATCGGGGTCGGCTGCTTCATAGCGCCAGTTTCATCCCTTCGTGCGACGCGACGAACCCGAGCCGCTGATAGAACCGGTGTGCGTCGAGCCGGGTTTTGTCGCTCGTCAGCTGCACGAGCGCGCAGCCGCGTCGCCGTGCTTCGTCGATCGCCCAGCGCATCATCGCCGTGCCGAGGCCAGAGCCCTGGGTGCTCTCCGCGACCCGGACGGCCTCGATCTGCGCCCGCACCGCGCCCCGCCGGGCTAGCCCTGGCAGGAACGACAACTGCATGGTGCCGACGATCTCGCCTGCCAGCTCCGCGACGACCAGGATGTGGGCCGGATCGGCGTCGATCGCCTCGAAAGCCGCGGTGTAGGCGGCCAGATCTGCGGCATCCCGAACGCCGTCGCGGGTAGCCCCGAGCTGGTCTGCCGCGATCAACTCCACGATGGCTGTCAGGTCGTCCGCCGTAGCCTCTCGCAATACGACAGCGGCCCGGCCCGCGGTCACAACTGCCAGGGAGCCCATAGGCCTAGTTTGTCGCATTGCGGAAACGCTACCAAACCGGGCAGGACTTGGTCAGCGCGGAGTCACCCAGGCCGACCAGTCGTTCCACCCGCCCCAGGTATCTGACGAACCGCCGCAGGACAGCAAAACGATTGCGCTGCCCGCCACCGCGACACCACCCTGCGGCCCTATACAGAGCCCTGGCGCTGAATATGGCGAGAGCGTCGCAACGTCCGGGCCATCGTAGGGGTACGGCATCGTGGCCGAGAATTCCTGGTCACTCGCCCCATCGCAGGTGCGAACCTGCAGCGCGACACCTGCCTGGAAGTCCGACTGCGGCACGGTCAGGCACAACCGGAACTCGTTGAGCGGCCGGATCGAAATGCTCCCGTCGGCATTGCCCGCAGACAGAGTGCCCGGCGTGACATCGGTCCAGATCTGGCCAATGTCGTCGGGCGTATCAGTCAGCATTACCGCGCTCCCGGACTTGGCACCGGCTGCGGTCATAGCGTACTGAGTTCCGGAATTCTGCGATTCATCAAGAAACTGCTGGAACTCGCCGGTCGTCGCGGGGTCCAGGTTGGAATAGGCGAGGGACGTCGTGTCCGGCAACAGCCAGAAAAAGTACGTCTGAGCGCCGGCTGTGTCAGGGCAGCCGGTCAGAAGCACCGGATACTCAGGACCTCGCCCATGTGTGCCGGGCTCCAGGCAGTAGCGAGCGTCGTCGACGGCGAACAGGTAGTCGCTCACGTTCGCAGTGATCCGCACATAGATCATGACGAAGAACTGTGCCGCCGAGCCGTCGCAAGCTGCCAGCACGAGCCGGGCATTCAGTTGCGGCTGGCCGTCGATAGTCAGGCAGTCGGCAGTGTCATCGACCGGGTTGAAAACCCAGCCGCCACCCCTCGGATTCACCTCCCACTCCTCGTTGAGCCCGTTACCGATCGGGGCTACCGTCGCCTGCGCGCGGGGCGCGCCAAGGCTGGGCGCGACCAGATCTTCGAGTTCTCTGGGGCCGAACTGCGCGAACTGACCGACCGCGCTCGCCACGTTCGTCGTCGCCCACGCCTGGCTCTGCAAGTTGGCGCAGCGTTGGAGCACCACTGTTCTCGCGGTAAAGGTTGCCGACTGCAGATTCACGGTCGACTGTGTGCTGACGCACAGTTTCCGGCCGGAGGCAGCGGCCAGGAAGAAGACCGGACTACTTGCAGACGGCGCAGTGACCGCGAAGCGCTCACTGGCGTGCCCATCACATGCCCAGAGCTGTAGCTTGCCGCGGCGGTACCGGGCGCCACCCGGCACGTTGAGGCATAGATTCTGGTCCGCCGCAGGGCGCAAGGTCTGATGCCCGCCGAAGACCCAGCTCTGCCCGGCCGCGCTCTTGCTAGCCGCCACCCGGACCGGCACGCCAGAAACCGGGTGAGCCGGGACGGTCAGCACCATCCCTGTGTCGAACGCAAACAGGGGCACGCCTACGGTCGCAGCCGCATTGGCCGCCTTCGCCGGCGCCGCGGATGCCGGAGCGGCAACCAGCGCACTGGCCACGACAGCAGCGGAACTGATGAGAAGCAGCAGTCCGCCGCGCCCGCGCGCCATAGTTCCTCCAGCGGCCCGATGACCATTGCCCGCGCTGGCCGCCGCCGATGCTGGCCGCACCATTCCCAGACTGCCTAGAGATTGCCATAATTCATACCATCCGGCAATAACCTTGCAATCCACGCTCATCAGGCAACCCCCGAGGCAGTTGCGGTGGCTATATCCGCAACCAAGGATTGCTGTCGACTGTGCTTATCGCCGCATTGACCGGTGGCCCGGTTCCCGTGGCGGCCGCGCGACGTGGTCAGGTTCGGTGCGGATAGCTGGCCGCGACGGCGAGGAACGCATCGTTCGCCTCGGCGTTCGCGATCGTCACCCGCACGCCGTCGGGCGGGTACGGCCGGACGCTGACACCGGCTGCGTCGCAGGCGTCGCTGAACTGCACCGACTCCGTGGCCAGGGGCAGCCAGACGAAGTTGGCCTCGGACGGCGGCACGGTCCAGCCTTGGCCCAGCAACTCGCTGCGGACCCGGTCACGTTCCTTGACGACCTGCTCGACTCGCTCCAGCAGTTCCGACTCCGCGGCCAGCGACGCGATCGCAGCGGCCTGGGCCAGTGAGTTGACCGTGAACGGGAGCATCGTCTTGCGCACCGCCTGGGCGACCGGCTCGTGCCCGACCAGGTAACCGACGCGCAGGCCCGCCAGCCCGTACGCCTTGGAGAATGTCCGCAGCACCGCGACGTTCGGCCGGTCGCCATACAAGCTGAGGCCGTCCGGAACCTCCGGGTCGCGAACATATTGCACGTACGCCTCATCGAGTACGACGAGGCAGTCCGCAGGCACCTGATCAAGGAAGGCAGCCAGCTCGCCCCGCTTAACCGCCGTTCCCGTCGGATTGTTGGGTGTACAGACGAAGATCAGGCGAGTCCGGTCGGTGATCGCCGCAGCCATCGCCGGCAGGTCGTGGCTGGAGTCTACGAGCGGTACCCGAACCGAGGTCGCGCCGGCAAGGTCTGACAGGTACGGGTACGCCTCGAAGGAGCGCCAGGCGTAGAGCACCTCGGCGCCGGGCTCGCCGACCGCTTCCAGCAGTTGCTGCGCGATTCCGACGGAGCCGCAGCCGACCGCGACGTGCTCGGCCGGCACGCCGAACCGGGCGGCGATCGCCTCGGTCAGGGCGGCCGCGGTGTTGTCCGGGTAGCGGTTGACGTGGCGGGCAGCGTCGGCGATAACCGCTGCGACTGATGGCAGCGGATCGTACGGCGACTCGTTGGAGGACAGCTTGAACGTCTTGCCGCTGGCAGCCGCGGGTGCTTTGCCCGGCTTGTACCCCGCGAACTGGTCCAGGACCTGCCGGAACCGTGGTGACTGCTCGGACACCGTTGTCCTCCCTGAGCTGCTCGGGACTCCCGGAATCAGGGTAACTGGCGATCACCGCCGGTGCGGCGCGGCCGCTGCGCGGGCGTCCGGAGCATCGGCGGGTACAGCAACTCGGCGCTGCCTCGCCGGTATACCTGAGCTGGCCGGCCGCCTCCGGAGGACGTCACCGCGCCGGTCTCGACCAGGAAGTCGCGGGCACCAGTGACCTTCCGGTGGAAGTTGCGCGGGTCCAGGAGCACGCCCCAGACGATCTCATAGACCCGGCGCAGCTCGGCGACAGTGAACTCGTCCCGGCAGAACGCCGCGGCCAGGGCTGTGTACTCAAGCTTGGAGCGGGCGCGCTCCACTCCGTCAGACAAGATTCGCTCGTGGTCGAAGGCCATCTGGGTCAGGGTCAGGGTGCTGACAGGCTGCCAGCTCATCTGCGGCGTATCCGGCGCGGGCAGGTCCGGCGCCAGACCGAGATAGGCCACTGACACAGCCCGTCTGGTCGGGTCCCGGTCCGGGTAGCCATAGGTCTGCAACTGCTCGAGATGGACCGCATCGCCAGGCAGCCCGGCACGCTCGCGCAGCACCCTGGCCGCAGCAGCCGGCAGGTCCTCATCCAGCCGGATGAACCCGCCGGGCAAGGCTTGCATCCCGGCATAAGGCTCAGAATCCCGGCGCCATGCCAGCGTGGCGAGCTGCCCGCCCCGTACCGTCAGGATGACGAGGTCGACGCTGACACCGATTCTTGGCACGGTCACAGTGGCACCGTAGCGCTGGAACGGCGGGAAGTGGCGGCGGCGGACAGACCTGGCTTACGAGCGCGACATGCCGGCCCGGGCGTGCTCAGCCGGCGCTGGTGAGGCTGATTCGTCCAAGTTAGAATTACCGGGTGAACCGACTTGGGGAGCTTGAGCGCGCCATAATGGATGTGCTCTGGGAGACCGCCGACCCGCTGAGTGTGCGCGAGGTGAGCGGTCTGCTCACCGATCGCGACCTGGCGCACACGACAGTGATGACCGTGCTCGACCGGCTGGCGAAGAAGGGTTTCGCCCGGCGGGAGCGCAACGGCCGTGCTTGGCACTACCGGGCCGCAGAAAGCCGGGAAGCATACGTGACCGAGCTCATGTTGAGCGCGCTGGACCAGACCGGGGACCGGCAGGCCGCGCTGGCGAGATTCGCCCGCAGCGTGTCCGGCACCGAGGCCCAGACGCTGCTTCGGGCCCTGGGAGCGCTCGGCGGGGCTGCCCGAGGGTGACACAGTGTCGGCCACCGTCCTTATTCTCGCCGCCGTCGCGGTCGGCTGCGTTCCGGCAGCAAGCGTCCTCGCTGCCGCGTCGTGGCCGCGGCGCGCGCCCGCAGCCGCGATCTTGCTCTGGCAGGCTCTTGGCCTCGGGTGGGGCCTCGCCGCCATCGGGGCTCTCATCGGCTTCGGGGTCAGCTCTCAGGGCGCAGTAGCCACCGGCGCTCTGCGGCAGCTGGCCAGCATTGCCAGGACCGGAAGCCCGCCCCCGGTGGCCGACCTGGCCGGCGCGGTGCGGATGTTGTGCCTGGTCGCCGGGATCGTGTTGCTCGGCGTTTTGTGCTGGATCTTGCTGGCAGCATCGGCCTCGGTGGTGCGCGCCCGGCAGCGCCAGCGCGAGCTGCTCAGCCTGCTGGCGCGGGGCGACCCTAAGGTTCCGGGCGCACTGGTCGTCGACCACCCGGCCGCAGCCGCGTACTGTCTGCCCGGCCTGCGGTCGGCCATTGTTATCAGCGCCGGAACGCTCGACCTGCTCGACGCGGATGAGCTCGCGGCGGTGCTCGCGCACGAACGGGCGCACCTGCGAGAGCGGCATGATCTCGTACTGCTGCCGTTCCTCGCACTGCTTCGTGCCTTCCGCTGGGCTGAGGTAGCTCGGCAGGCCTACCGCGCGGTTGGACTGCTCATCGAGATGCACGCCGACGACCGCGCGCTGCGGCAGCGCCCGGCAAGGGAGCTGGCGACAGCGCTATTGCGGGTGGGGGCCGCTGGTGGCGGGGCCGTGCCGTCAGGCGCTCTCGGGGCCACACGCCGAGCGGAGGAGTGCGAGGTCGCGGCGAGAGTAATCAGGCTGCTGCGACCCGCTCCCGGATTGAGCAATGCGGCACTTGCAGCCATCATCACGGTTTCGGCCGCGATCGCGGCGGTCCCGGCTGCATTGCTGGTCCTTCCGCTACGCTGACACGGCAAGCGGCCGGGCCCCCGATCCGGGGTCCGGCCGCTGCCATCCCACTTCCCTCGCTCGGTAACTACCCCGCGCTCGGCCCGGTTATCCGGCGCCAGGCGATGCGCTCGGGTTCGGCGTGCCCGCGGAATAGGTGCAGGCGCTAAGCGGCCAGGTGCTGCTGGCCCACAACAGGACTTGGCCGGGAGCCCACGGCACGGCCTGGTAGACGTACCAGTTGCCGGGCAGCGTGGGCCGGCTCACCGTCAGGCAGCCGCGAGCGCGCTGAACTCGCCATTGCGGCACGGTCACATCGCGTCTGGCCAGTAGCCGCAACACCGCGTCCACCGTCCTGCCAACGAACCGCAAGCCGTGCATGGCCTCGCCAGGTGCAGTCGCCGATCCGGCCGACTGGTACTGCTCACCCGGCCGGGCCGTCCGGCCGAACACCACTGTGGCCGACCCGCGGAAGCCGAGCGCCACCCGCACTCCCACCGGGCAGACGTTGCCTCCGCCGCCGGTGAAGCACTTGCCCACAGCTGTGATCGGCTTGATCTGGCTACTGTCAGCTGCGGGATAGCTGGCGTAGACCACTGAACCGACTATCGACGGCGACGCTGGCACCAGTCGCAGGCTGATGTGGAGGTGATACTTGGCGAACTCGGCCCGGTAGCGCTTCGGATCCGCCACCGGGTTCCGCACGATTACATCGAGGTAGTGACCGTGGCGGGTCACGGACAGCACGGCTGCCTGCGCTTTTGCCGGGCCGAGCGGCAGCGGCCCGACGTGCTGGCCCGGCGAGGCCAGCGAGGTGGCGAGCAGCCCGGCCACTGCCAGGCAGGTGGCGACGGGCAGGCCAGCTAGCAGGCTGCGGCGCAGCGTGCGGCGCCGGCTGGCGCGGGCGGTGGCGGCTAGGGGGCGCGGGTCCGGCGCCGGGACCGCGGCGATGATCTCGTCGGCGAGAGCGGCGAGCGTACTGGCCTGAGCCAGCGTGGCTGCTTCCGCGTCAGTGACCGGAGATAGCTGGCTGATCGGATTCATGCGTAACCTCCGTTCGTGACACGAGGATGGTGCGGCGGCCGGGCCGCGTACTTGTCGAACTCGGCGGCGAACCTGCGCCTGGCCCGGTGCAGCCGGATCCTGGCCGCGTTGCGGGAGCAGCCGAGTACCGCAGCGATCTGCCCCGGGTCGAGTCCCTCCCAGGCGGACAGCGCCAGCAGTTCGCGGTCCGAGTCGGGCACGCTGCGCATGGCGGCCGCGATGTCGGCTAGCTCGCCGCCCTGCTCCGGTGGCCGGTAGCTCACGGCCAGGTCGGCCTTCAGCCGGTCGGCGAGAGCCAGCCGGCGCCGCTCTCCGCGGCGCTGATTGGCCAGTACGCGCCGGGCGGTGCCGTACAGCCAGAGCCTGGCCTGCGCGCCCGGCGGAACCTCGTCGAGCCGGCGCCAGGCGATCAGAAAGGTCTCAGCCAGCACGTCAGCGGCATCGTCGGTGTTGTCCGTTCGCCGCAGGGCATACCCGAGCAACGGCACGTGGTGCGCCGCGTACAACTCCTCGAACCGGTGTGCTCGCTCGGCGGTGACGACGTCAGGCGGCGATAGCAAGATTGCTCCTAATGAGTCCTAGCGGGTCCGCCATCCGGCAGACTCGGAGTGTGGTGGCCGCCGGCAGGTGAGCACTTTGTGCTCCTGGGTTTTGAGCCCTGACGAAAGATCGTGCCCCTGCCGGTGACCGGGGAGAGTTGATCGCTGCTGGGATGTCGTGCCCGCCTGCTGGCGTGAGCACTGTTTCATTAGGTCGCTGATGGTTCTCCCGCAGGCTGCTGGCTTGATTCGACATCGTTGACGGGAGTGCCGATGCGGCTGTATGTGGGTGATGACTGGGCCGAAGATCATCACGACATCGAGGTGATGAACGAGTCCGGGAAGGTGCTGGCGAAAAGGCGGCTGCCGGAGGGCGTGGCCGGGATAGCGCAGCTGCATGAGCTGATCGGCCGGTACCCGGGCGAGGATGACGTGGATGCGGAGGTGGTGGTCGGGATCGAGACCGACCGCGGCCCGTGGGTGGCCGCCCTGGTCGCGGCCGGGTATGCGGTGTTCCCGGTGAACCCGCTGCAGGCCTCGCGGTACCGGGAACGGCACGGCGTTTCGGGAGCCAAAAGCGACGGCGGCGACGCGCACATGCTCGCCGACATGGTGCGCACTGATTCCCGCCAGCTGCGCCCGGCAGCGGGTGACTCCGCTGCGGCGGAGGGCATCAAGGTGGTGGCCCGGATGCACAAGACGATGATCTGGGAACGTACCCGCGGGGTGCAGCGGCTGCGGCATCAGCTGCGGGAGTACTTCCCGGCTGCGCTGGCGGCGTTCGAGGACCTGGACGCCCCCGACGCCCTGGAGCTGCTGGGCAGGGCGCCGGATCCGTCCCGGGCCGCGAAGCTGACCCGCGCGCAGATCTCGGCGGCGCTCAAGCGCGCCCGCCGCCGTGACATCGCCGGCAAGACCGACGCGATCCTGGCGGCGCTGCGCGGCGAGCAGCTGGGCCAGCCGCCGGCCCTGACCGCCGCCTATTCCGCCACTGTCCGCTCCCTGATCGCGGTGATCACGACCCTGAACGAGCAGGTCAAGGTCCTGCAAGGGCAGGTGGGGGAGCATTTTGGCCAGCACCCGGACGCTGAGATCTACCTGTCCCAGCCCGGCATGGGCGCAGTTCCGGGTGCCCGGGTGCTCGGCGAATTCGGCGACGACCCGCACCGCTACCGTGACGGCAAAGCCCGCAGGAACTACGCCGCCACCAGCCCGATCACTCGCGCGTCGGGGAAGAAGAAAGTCGTCGCCGCCCGTTTCATCCACAACGACCGGCTCGTTGACGCACTGAACGCGCAAGCCTTCGCCGCCCTGAAGGCCTCGCCCGGCGCCCGCGCCTTCTACGACGACCTCCGCGCTCGCGGAATCGAACACAACGACGCGCTGCGACGGCTGGCCAACAGACTCGTCGGCATCCTGCACGGATGCCTCAAGACCAGGACCTGCTACGACGAAGCCACCGCCTGGTCTCACCGTGTCTCCGAACTCGCGGCTTGACATCTAAGCTCCTGGGATGTCTTTCGACACCGGTTACATGTCCGAGCGGGGCCGCGGCATTTCGGAACGAGCCGCAGCCTCCGGTAGTTGACTGCTGACAGGTCACCGTTGCTGCCCCGGGCCGCATTCACGCGGCCAGGCACAGCCAAGCACGAGGAGCCAGATCATGCCCGAAGTCACCCAGTCGCTGAGTCCCGAGGTCCTTGCTTACCTGCAGTCTCAGCGGCTTGGCCGGCTCGCCACGGTCGACAGCCGCGGCGCGCCGCAGAATAACCCGGTGGGGTTCCGCTACAACGCCGAACTGGGCACCATCGACGTCGGCGGCCGCAACATGGGCGCCAGCCGTAAGTTCGCGAACCTGGCAGGTAACCCCAGGGTGGCGTTCGTCGTCGACGATATCGCCTCGGTCCAGCCCTGGCGGGTGCGCTGCGTGGAGATCCGCGGGCATGCTGAAGCGCTGCGTGAGCAGGCCGGACAGCCGCAAGGATTCTCAGCGGAGATCATCCGAATCTACCCTGACCGGGTGATTAGCTTCGGCCTCGACGTCTAGCAGCGGCGCCGGTCAGTCGGCGATCTTGATCCGCAGCCGGCGGAAACCGCGGCCCTTGTTCTCGATCTTGGCGACTTCGATCTTGCCGATGTGCTTGGTGCTTGCAACGTGCGTGCCGCCGTCGGCCTGCTGGTCCAGCCCGACGATGTCGACGATGCGAACCTCGGCAACGTCCTCAGGCACCAGATTCGTGGCGGTTCTGATGATGTCTGGCAACTGGAACGCATCGGCCCGCGGCAGCACCCGGACGTCGATCCGCCGGTCGGCGCTGATCTCGGCGTTACAGGCGGCCTCGACCGCATCACGGAATCCGTCCGGAAGCTCAGGCAGGTCGAAGTCCATCCGGGCGGCGAGCGGCTCCATGTTGCCGCCAGTCACGAGCGCGCCGTAATCGCGGAAAACCACCCCGCAGAGGACGTGCAGACCAGAGTGCGTGCGCATCAGGGCGGTCCGGCGATCGTCGGCGAGGGCACCGCGGACGGCCGTCCCGGCCGGCGGCACCGGGTCGCCGTCGGCAGGGATCAGATAGAGGTCGTCGCCCTTCCGTGCGCCCGCGATCCGGGTCTGCACGCCACCCCAGAGAAGCACGCCTGCGTCCGGCGGCTGACCGCCACCGCCCGGATAGAACGCCGATCGGTCCAGGACGATGCCTTCTTCGCCGACGTGCAACACGACGGCGTCCCATTCACGCAGCGTCTGGTCGGTGAGCTCGAGCCGGTGCGTGCGCCACTCAGATTCCGCCATGACAGCGATCCAATCACCAGGGGCCGTACGGACCCTGACGCTGGCCCGGCTTCATCGAGTTGATCTTCGGCCGGACATCGACGAGGTAGATCGCCGCGGCAACGAAGGCAATGATGGGGAACATGCTGATCAGGGTCAGGTAGCCGACTGCTCCCGCGATGCCGATCACGAAGGCGACTCCGAGAATAAGCAGCCAGATCGGCTTGGTCTGCTTGCCGGCCGCCGGGAAAGCCGTCTTCGGACGCCGCAGCGCGTCTCCGAACGCCCAGGCCTCGATCACAAACGCGCCTAGTAGCAACACCCAGAAGAACAGGTTGACGACCGACATGGCGGTCGGATCCGCAAAGGGCATGCCGATACGCTACCTGCTCCCGGCCGGCGGCGGGAACTGATGGATCGTGCCCCCGTGGCCAGTCTCCTGATCGATCTGCTGAGCCGGATCGCCCAGGTAGTCCTCGTCCTCGTCGTCGTCGTCGTCGTCGTCGTCGCTGTCGTCGGCCTCGGGGAACGCCGCGAGGGCCAGCCGGCGCGGCAGGCCAGCCAGGGCCGCGGGACTCAAGTTCTCCGGCCACGTCAGCGCCGCCTCGTCGGGCGCGAGGCCAGTCTCGTCATCGTCGAGTTCCGCCGCCTCGGCCCGAGCCACGGCGGTCTCCTTGCGGAAGGACTCGTAGACCTCGATCAGCATCTGCTTTTGCCGCTCGGTCAGCTCGGGATCAGTGAGCACAGCGTCCCTAACCACCGAGCCCGGAGCCCTGTCCTCGAGGAACCCGGCCTGCACATAAAGCGCCTCGGCTGAGATCCGAAGACCCTTGGCTATCTGCTGGAGGATGTCCGCACTCGGCCGCCGGAGGCCGCGCTCGATCTGGCTGAGGTACGGGTTCGAGATACCGGCCGACTGCGCCAGCTGGCGGAGCGAGATCTTGGCCTGCTCACGCTGCTCCCTGATGTAGGCGCCGATGGCGCTTACGTTCACCGGGCTCATGAAATAAGTCTTGCACCGTGGTGCTTGCAATTGCAAACGACGCGGCTAGCAGTGGCGATACTGGCCGCCGGGTGTCGTAATCAAGCTTCTTCTGGGTAGCGACATCTGATGATCGCTGGCGGCAGGAATTGCCCGGATCATGGCAAGCGTTACATAACAGGCAACTGTTGCCGGCGACGAGCTGTGTTACAGCACCGCCCACTGAGCGAGGGAGTCCGCTATGCGCTGGCCGGCCGGCCGCCGCCCTAAGGCACAGCCAAGCGACGCGGTGTCGTCCCGCGGGCTGGGCGGCAAGCGCCGGCTGGTCGTCATTGCCGGCGTCTCCGCGGCGCTGCTGGTGTCCGTTGCCGGCGCCGCGTCGGCGGGCGTCTTCACCGGACGCGGCCAGGCAGCCGCAACCGGCACAGGCCACCCGCGGCCGCTGGCATCAGCGCCGCTGGCATCCGCCCGGCACAGTGCTGCAAAAGACCGTGCCGCAAAAGACAGTGCCGCACGAACCAGCGCCGCACGAACCAGCGCCGCACGAACCAGCGCCGCACGAACCAGCGCCGCACGAACCAGCGCGGCACGGCCCGAGGCCGGCCAGCACAGCCCGGACGAGAGGGCGCGTGTCGCGGACCGCACGTCGTGCACCTCGGTCGCGCATATCGGCGACTCCACCTCGGTCGGCATGGTGTCACCGCAGGAGCTGCCCGACGCGGCGCAGCGTCTGGCCGCGCAATACGACGACGTCGGGGTTCGCCGCGTCTTGATCAACGCGTCCGGTGGCCGGTCGATCGTCGAGCAACTGCCTGGCCAGCTCAACGGATATCGCGTTGCGAGCGGCTGGTACCAGGCTGGCTACCGTGGCTGCTGGGTCTTCGCGCTCGGTACCAATGACACCGCCAACGTGTCCGTAGGTTCGCCGGTCAGCATCGCGGCCAGGATCCAGGAAATGATGTCGGCCGCTCACGGCGAGCCGGTCATGTGGGTCAACACCGAGACGGACCTCAGCAGCGGCCCGTGGTCACTGGCCAACATGCAACTGTGGAACAACACACTCGTCGCGGCCTGCGCGGCCTATCCCAACATGCGGATCTTCAACTGGGCAGCGATGGTCCAGCCGGGCTGGCATCTGCCTGATGGCATCCATTACACGGCGGCGGGCTACGCCATTCGTGCCCGCGCCATTGCCCGCGCCCTTGCCGGGGCATTCCCGGCTGACAGGCACCTCAGCGGCTGCGTCGTGAGCTAGACAGCGCGGGGAAACGGCCGAGGTTGCGGTACATCTTTTGTCAATAACAATACGTAGTCAATAGACTACTCGGGGTAGTTCCCCCGCGCTGGATTCGCGACGCCAGGGGGGAACATGCCGAAGCCAGTTGGCTCGGATCAGCGATACATGCCAGGCCTCGACGGGCTTCGCGCCGTCGCGGTGCTGGCTGTCATCGCCTTCCACGAGCAGTTCAGCTGGGCACCAGGCGGGCTCCTCGGCGTCGCGCTGTTCTTCACATTGAGCGGCTATCTCATTACCGACCTGTTGCTGAGCCGCTGGCTCGCCACGGGACGAGCGCACCTGGCCAACTTCTGGGTGCGCCGGGCCCGCAGGCTCCTGCCGGCACTGTTCGTCATGCTCGCGATCGTCACGGCCTGGGTCACGCTGCTGGACCGGGCGCGACTGGCGGATCTGCGCGGCGCCGTCGCCGCGGCCGCCACCTACTCCAGCAACTGGTACCTGATAGTGCAGGGGCAGTCGTACTTCTCAAGATTCGCCCCGCCGCAACCGCTTGACCACCTCTGGTCGCTCGCCGTGGAAGAACAGTTCTACCTGATCTGGCCCTGGCTGCTGCTAGCCGGGTTGTACTTCATTCGTCGGCGGCGCAGCGCGAGCGCGATCCGCTGGCTCGCACTTCCGACGCTAGCTCTGGCGGCCGGATCGGCCGTCCTCATGTGGGTTCTCTATCATCCGGCGGTCGACCCCACCAGGGTGTACGAGGGCACTGACACCAGGGCCTGCGGGCTGCTGATCGGCGCCGCGCTCGCGATGGTCTGGTCGAGCCGAACCGCAGGCCGGGCGTCCGTCACAGTCGCCCGTGTGCTCGACGTGCCTGCCCTGCTCGGGCTAGCTGTCATCGCCGTCATGATCTGGCGGGTTGGCCAGTACTCGACTTTCCTTTACCACGGCGGCCTGGTCCTGCTCGGCTTCGCCACGGCGGCAGTCGTGGCCGCCTGCGCCGCAACGGGCAGCATGGTCGGCGCTGCGCTCGGCTGGCGCCCGTTGCGCTGGATCGGTGTCCGGTCCTACGGCATTTACTTGTGGCACTATCCGGTGATCGTGCTGACGACGCCAGCGAACGCCAGCGAGGACCTGCCGAGGGCGGCGTGGCAGATTGCCGCCAGCATCGCCATCGCCGCATTGTCCTGGAAGTTCGTCGAAGAGCCAGTGCGTCACGGCGCTATCGAGCGGGCCTGGCGCCGGCTCCGTGACCGCGATCTCACCGGGGTCGGCATGCCGAGACTCGCCGCAGCCACCGGCGCGACTGGCGTGGTGCTGGTGGCTTGCGCCGGACTCGCCGGCCTGGTCGCCGTCCCTGCCGCGTCAAGCGCAGCGGCCCTCGGCACCGGGGCGTTGTCGGACTCGACCAGCTCCGTCAGTCATGTGAGCGGCAAGTCAGCGCATCCATCGGCTAGCGCGAGCGACGAACCGGGCGGGCCAAACCTGCCGTTGCGCACGTCGTGCACCTCGGTCGCGCACATCGGCGATTCCACCTCCGAAGGCATGATCTCGGCCGACTACTTGCCGGAGCGGCGCATGCGACTCGCCGCGCAGTACGAGGACGTCGGGGTCCAGAGCGTCTATACGAACATCACTGGCGCGCGCTCAGTCGTGGAGGTGCTGCCAGGGACCACCAACGGGCAGCAGGCTGCCAGCAGGCTCATCAAGCAGGGCTTCGACGGCTGCTGGGTGCTAGCCCTCGGCACTAACGACACCGCGGACGTGGCGGTCGGCTCTAACGTCGGGCTGCCCACGCGGATCAGCGAGATGATGCGGGTCACCAAGGGCGAGCCGGTCATGTGGGTGAATGTGATCTCGCTTCTGCATAGCGGCCCGTATTCCGAGACCAACATGCAGAAGTGGAACTCAGCGCTGATGCAGGCATGCGCTCGCTACCCGAACATGCGCGTGTTCAACTGGGCCGTGCTGCCACAGCGGAGCTGGTTCATCAATGACGGCATTCACTACACCTCCGCGGGCTACGCGAAGCGGGCGCAGTACATCGCCGACGGGCTGGCTGAGTCCTTCCCGCTAGCCGGCAAAAGTTTGACCTGTCTGGTCAGCCTGCCGAACTCGGTCACCTCGCCGTCACCCAGCCCGTCCCCGTCGATGCCGGCACCGTCGAGCCCAGCACCGTCAAGCCCCTCGCCAGGCGCGACAGCGGCCAGCAGCGCACCGCCAGCAAGGCCAGCGGCTAAGCAGTCGCCCTGAACTCGCTCGCCTACGTCGAGCTGCCCGTATCGAGCTGCACAGCCCTGATCTCGCCGACGACCTGGCCGCCGCCGTACACCGGGCTGGTCGAAAGCGCCGACAGCGCATCAACATCGGCGCCGGGCTCGGCGTCAGCGCCCAGCTCTCGGAGCAGTCTCACGGTGACCGGGACCCGGCCGCGCGCGGCGCCGTCCTCCGTCTTGAACGCGCCCGCTCTGCCGTCGGCCAGCGCGAACCCCTCCACACCCTCCGCGCCAGACTTCAGCAGCAAGCCGGGTATCGCGTTCATCAGCGCGCGCTCCGGCCTGGTCGTGCCAGACGTCCATTCCGGATAGGCGCGCATCGCGTCGGAGACTGCCCGCTCCGCGGTCCCCGGTTCGGCCTGCACCATCGCGCGGAACGCTCGTGCCAGCCCGATCACCGAGATCGCCATCAGCGGCGCGCCGCAGCCGTCCACGCCGACCGCCACGACCGGTTCGCCTGCCAGCTTGGCGACGGCAGACCTTATCTCCTGCTGCAGCGGATGCTCCGGGTCGCGGTAGCTCTCCGTCGGCCAGCCGGCCGCGACGCAGGTTGCCAGCATCGCCGCGTGCTTGCCGCTGCAGTTCATGTGGATGCGGTCGGGCTTGGCACCGGCCGCGACCATCGCGAGGTTCGCCTGCTCGTCCAGCGGGTAATCGGGCGGGCATTGCAGGGCGTCCTCGGTCAGGCCTGCCGAGGCCAGGATCGCCCGGACGCCGGCCACATGAAAGTCCTCGCCGGAGTGGCTGGCCGCGGCGAGCGCGAGCAGTTCGCCATCGAGCTTGAGGCCGCAACGCAGCATGGTCGCGGCCTGGAACGGCTTGTTCGACGACCGCGGGAACATCGGCGCATCCGCCGTCCCGGCAGCGAGCACGACAGTGCCGTCGGCGGCAACGGCCGCGATGGCTCCACGGTGGCGCGACTCGACGAGGCCAGACCGGATAACTTCGGCAAGCACTGGATTGTCAGCGATGATCGGGCACCCCCAGCATCACGCGCGCCGTCGCAGGCGTCATAGCCGGCCGCTGCACGAGCGCGGCGGCTATCGCAGCTCGCTCGACCAGTTCGGCATTGCTCGCGACCGGGCGGCCGCGGGCGAACGTAACCGTGTCCTCCATGCCAACGCGCAGGTGACCGCCTGCCGCGAGTGCCGCGAACAGTACCGGCAGCGAGGTGCGCCCGATGCCAGTCGCTGACCAGGTGGCACCGGGCGGCAGCGCGGCGACGGCGTGCACCAGCGTCGCCGCGTCCCCCGGCATGCCGCCGGGAACGCCCATTACCAGGTCGCAATGCACGTGGCCGCCAGCTGGCGGGCCGAACTCGGCGAGCAGGCGGTGCAGTGCGGTGATATGCCCGAAGTCGAAAAGCTCGAACTCCGGCACCACGCCGAGCGCGCGGGTCTTGGCGTAGAGCTCGGTCATGAATCCCCACGGATTCATGAACACGTCGTCGCCGAAGTTGACCGTGCCGCAGGTCAGTGAGCACGCATCGGGGCCCGCATCAAGGACTGCCAGCCGCCGCTCGAAGCTGTCTGTGACCGCACCACCGGTCGACAGCTGCACGATCAGGTCAGTGGATTCGCGTAGCGCGCGGACAGTCTCCGTGAGCCTGCCGATGTCCAGCGTCGGCCTGGCCTCGGCGTCCCTGATGTGCACGTGGATTACCGCCGCGCCGGCGGCCTGGCATTCCTTGCCGGTGGTAACCAGTTCCTCGAGCGTTACCGGCAGAGCGGGCACGGCGGACTTCTCCGACTCAGCGCCCGTCGGGGCCACGGTAATCAGGGTGGCCGGGCCACCGGAAGCAGGCTTGCCGCTGACTGCCATATGTGGTGCCACCAGCCCTTCTACGCCGTTGGATGCGGGCTACCGCAGTCTAATCGGCCCCGTTTCCTGCCGGATAACTGGTCGCTTCGGTCACTGAAGCAACGCACGCCAGCCGGCCGCCCGGCTCATGACACAATCTCGAGTCGTGCGAGCCGTCGTCCAGCGAGCCAGCCAGGCCAGCGTCAGTGTCGGCGGCGAGGTTGTCGGCCAGCTGGCTGCAGCTGGCCTCGTCGTGCTGCTCGGGATCACCCATAGCGACACCGCGGCCACGGCGGCGGCGCTGGCCAGCAAGGTGTACTACTTGCGGATCCTGGCGGGCGAGAAGTCCTGCGCCGATCTGGGCGCGCCGCTGCTGGTCATCAGCCAGTTCACGCTCTACGCCGACACCGCCAAGGGACGCCGTCCAAGCTGGAGTGCGGCCGCGCCCGGACCGGTGGCCGAGCCGCTAGTGATCTCGTTCGCAGCGGCGCTTCGCAGCCTCGGGGCGAGTGTTGAAACGGGCG
Organism: uncultured Actinomycetota bacterium; assembly: GCA_963815575.1. Taxonomy (GTDB): domain Bacteria; phylum Actinomycetota; class Actinomycetes; order Streptosporangiales; family Streptosporangiaceae; genus JAJYUU01. The sequence goes on from CAWFHE010000004.1 coordinate 156,212, forward strand.
TGTTCGGCGCGCAGATGCAGGTTGAGCTCGTCAATGACGGCCCGGTGACGCTGATACTCGAGGCCTAGGCAGCGCTGCCATCTCCGGGCCGCCTGACAGCGTGAGTCGCTGTCCCTGCGGAACTAGCTGCGGGTGCCGGCGCCGGCCGACCTTGTTCCTTTCAGATGCTTGCGGGCGAACTCCAGCGATTCGGCCAGATCGGCCTGCCGGTCAGCGACCGTCGGCACCCGGTGCGTGCTTACCTCGAGCACCACGTATCCGGCGTAGCCGGTCCGGCTTAGCCAGGTCAGCAGTTCCGCGCACGGCTGGTTGCCTCGGCCAGGTACCAGGTGCTCGTCAGGCAGTCCCGGCTTGCTGCCGTCACCAAGGTGGACGTGCGCCAGCCGCTCGCCGAGTTGCTCGGCCATCGCGAGCACGTCGGAATCGGACACCGAGGCATGAGAGACGTCAAGCGTGACCGCCGCGGAGTCCATTTCGACCGGGTTCCAGTGCGGAGCGTAGGCCGCGATCTCAGTCTCGCCGCGCAGCAGTGGATAGAGGTTCTCCACTGCGAAGGCCACGTCTCCGTCAGCCGACATCGCGGCGATACCGCCCTGGAAGTCCTTCGCGTACTCGCGCTGCCAGCGAAACGGGGGGTGGACGACGACCACGCGGGCACCGAGCGCCGCTGCGAGATCACGTGATCTCTCCAGCTTGGTCCACGGGTCACGGCCCCAGACCCGCTGTGTCACGAGCAGGTTCGGGGCGTGCACGGCCACCACCGGGATCGCGTGATAGTCCGACAGCTTGCGCAGTACGGCAGCATCCTGGCTGACCGGGTCGGCCGTCACCATGACCTCGAGACCGTCATAGCCGAGCCGGGCAGCCGTCTCGAACGCATCCGGCGTCCGCTCCGGGAAGACAGAGGCAGTCGACAGTGCGACCTTGATCGCTGTCACTGCCGTGACCTGCGCACTTGCTTCTCCTTTGCCCAGCTACGAGTGCATGGGCGACACCTTCGGCGCGAAGCCCTGACGCCGTGCACCGGCGTCCTGCCCGGTTCACGGCGCCGTCCCACCATGACGCCAGCCCCCCACCCAGCTTATGCCGGCCGCCGGGCTGGCCGGCCGCCGCGCAGGCCTGGCTCGCCGGAGCGGCCCGGTCCGCCGTATTGGCCGGCTTGCCGACGCGGCTGGCCTGCCTAAGGCCGGTTGTCAGCGGGACCCGGTACGTTGCCGCCATGGCAAGATCAGCAACCGCACTGTTCGAGTGCTCAGCTTGCGGCTGGCGAAGCGCCAAGTGGGCCGGCCGGTGCGGCGAGTGCGGCGAATGGGGCTCGGTCACCGAGGTACGCAACCAGGAGCTTGGCCGGGCTACCTCGCGCGCGCAACTGCGGGCTGTCCAGCCGTCGACCGCGGCGGTACCGATCGGCAGGGTCGATGCCGCGGCAGCCAGGGCACGGCCGACCGGGATGGGGGAACTCGACCGGGTACTCGGCGGTGGCCTGGTACCGGGTGCTGTCGTGCTGCTGGCCGGCGAACCAGGAGTCGGGAAGTCGACACTGCTGCTTGAGGCCGGGGCACTCGCCGCGGTCGCAGGTCGCGTGCTGTACGTGACTGGCGAGGAGTCGGCAGCACAGGTCCGGCTGCGCGCGGACCGGATCGGGGCGGTCTCCGACTCGCTGTACCTGGCGGCGGAGACCGACTTCGCCGCACTGCTCGGACACGTGCAGGCCGTTGATCCGGCGTTGCTCATCGTCGACTCGGTGCAGACAATCTGCGCGGCCGGGGTCGACGGGGTGCCCGGCGGCATTACCCAGGTGCGGGAGATCACCGCCGCGCTCACCGCCCTCGCCAAGCAGCGCACCCTGACCACCGTGCTTGTCGGGCACGTCACCAAGGACGGCACCGTCGCCGGGCCGCGGACCCTCGAACATCTGGTTGACGTGGTGTTGCATTTCGACGGCGACTCACGCGGCCAGCTGCGGATGGTGCGTGCGCTGAAGAACAGGTTCGGCCCGACCGACGAGTTCGGCTGCTTCGAGCTCGGCGAGACCGGACTGGTCGGGCTGCCCGACCCGAGCGGGCTGTTCCTTTCGCAGCGCCACGACCCGGTGCCCGGCACCTGCGTCACGGTGACGCTAGAAGGCCGGCGGCCGCTGGTCGCCGAGGTGCAGACGCTCGTCGGTGCCGCTATCGACGACCTGCCGCCGCGACGCGTGGTGTCCGGACTGGACTCGGCACGGGTGGGCATGATGCTCGCGGTCTTGCAGCGGCGCGCGCGGCTGGCCATCGGCCGGCGGGACGTATACGCCGCGACAGTGGGCGGCGTCCGGCTCACGGAGCCGTCGGTGGACCTGGCAGTCGCGCTCGCCGCTGCGAGCGCGCTGGCGGACGTAAGCGTCCCGGCCGACCTGGTCGCCATTGGCGAGATCGGGCTGGCCGGGGAGATCCGGCGGGTCGCTGGCATCCGGCGGCGGCTGGCTGAGGCCGAGCGGATGGGGTTCCGGCGGGCGATAGTCCCGGCTGGCTCCGATCTGCTGCCGCCCGGCGAGCAATCCGCTAACGGGCAGGTGGCTGGACACCTCCGAGTTGTTGACGCCTCAGGAAGCGGGCCGCTAGAGGTGACCGAGGTGACCGACATCCGGGCCGCCATCACTGCAGCGCTTGGCCTTCGGTGACCCCGGCGAGGCGGCGCTGATGCTTACGCGTCGCCGCGGCGGCAGCTGGTACCAGGTTGACGGGCGATCGAGACCCTTCGAGCGATGACTAGACTGCCCGTGATACCGAGGTCGTGAGGCAGGTGCCTGCCGTGAGCATCGGGCGAGACGAGCGCCGCAGGGCAGCGCTCGCGGTAGTCGCGCCGGGAACGCCGCTGCGCGATGGCCTAGAGCGGATCGTGCACGGCAGTACCGGCGCGCTTATCGTGCTGGGCTTCGATCCGATCGTCGAGGGGATCTGCTCCGGCGGCTTCGAGCTGGCTGCGAGCTTCTCGGCGACCCGGCTGCGCGAGCTGGCCAAGATGGATGGCGCCATCGTGCTCGATCAGGCCTGCACCCGGATCCTGCGGGCAGCCGTTCAGCTGGTCCCGGATCCGCGCCTGCCAACCGAGGAATCGGGCACCCGGCACCGGACGGCCGAGCGAGTGGCCAGGCAGACCGGGTTCCCGGTCATCGCCGTCAGCAAGTCGATGCGCACCGTTGCGGTGTTCACCGGCGGCGAGCGTTACGTACTCGAGGAGTCACCTGCCCTGCTTGCGCGAGCCCACCAGGCGCTCGCCGCACTTGAACGGTACAAGCGTCGCCTTGACGATGCTGCCGCCGCACTGACAGCACTTGAGATCGAGGACCGGGCGACAATCGGGGATATCGCCCGGGTGGCCCAGCGGCTGGAGATGGCTAACCGGGTCACCGAGGAGATAGCCGGATACCTCGTCGAACTCGGAACTGACGCCGGGTTGCTCGGGCTCCAGCTTGAGGAACTAACCGCCGGCACGCGACGAGAGCGGGAGCTGCTGCTGCGCGACTACGGGCGCGGCGAGCACCCAGCTGGTGACCGAGCGCTGGCCGGACTCAGCGCGGACGAACTCATCGACCTCCCTGCCGTGGCGGCGGCCATCGGGCTGAGCGCTGGCAACGGACTAGATCAGCACGTCAGCGCGCTGGGCTACCGCCTGCTCGGCCAGATAGCGCAGCTGCCGCAGACCGCTGCAGAAGAGCTAGTCGCGGAGTTCGGCAGCCTGCAGAAGCTGCTGTATGCCAGCGCGCAAGATTTGCACCGAGTTCCGGCAATCGACGCTGCCCTGGCCAGGAGCCTGCGCGAGGGTTTGTCCAGGATCGCCGAGTCCGCGCTGCTCGAGCACTATTCGTGAGTCAGCGCTGCCGCCGGTAGTGCGGGCACGTGCGAGGATCGGGCATTGATGACCGCACCCTACGCAGCCGCCGTTCTCGACTGGTACGCCGGCCATGCCAGGGACCTGCCGTGGCGTCATTCCGGCGCGACACCATGGTCGGTGATGGTCAGTGAGTTCATGCTCCAGCAGACTCCAGTCAGCCGGGTGCTGCCGGCCCACGCAGCCTGGCTAGGCCGGTGGCCCGAGCCTGCCGCCCTGGCGCATGCCAGCGCGGCTGACGCCGTCCGTCAGTGGGACCGGCTCGGATACCCGCGCAGAGCCGTTCGGCTGCACGCTTCAGCGCAGCTCATCGTCAGCCGGCACGGCGGCCGTGTCCCGGCTGAAGTTCCCGACCTGCGCGCGCTGCCGGGCGTTGGCTCCTACACCGCGGCCGCGATAGCCAGCTTCGCTTTCGGCCGGCGGCATCCAGTCCTGGACACTAACGTGCGGCGAGTTCTGACCAGGCTGATCAGCGGCCAGGGTTTGCCGCCAGTGTCCCCGACCGTTGCCGAGGTGCGGCTTGCGGAATCGCTGCTGCCTGCTGACGGCAGGCAGGCAGCCCGGTGGTCAGTTGGCGTGATGGAACTGGGCGCGCTGGTCTGCACAGCGACCCGGCCGCGGTGTACTGACTGCCCGCTGGCCAGCCAGTGCGCCTGGCTACGGCTCGGCCGCCCGGCGCCGCCGCCGCGCCGCGGGCAAGCCGCTTATCACGGGAGCGACCGGCAGTGCCGCGGCGAGATGCTCGCGGTGCTCCGCGCAGCTGCCGGACCTGTCCCGGCGAGCAGGCTGGCGGACGCCTGGCATGACGCAGCGCAGCGAGCGCGTGCGCTCGCTGCGCTGGTCAATGACGGCCTCGTCATCCGCTGTGGCGACGGGTCACTCGCCCTGCCGGGCGACGACCTGGCCGCTAAGCGGAGTCCGGGCGACTAGTCGGACGCCGTCGCTGTCGCGCCGCTCGCGCCGGCTTTGGTCTCCACCTCGACCGGCGGCGCGTCGGGCACCTCGGCTGGCTTGTTGATGCCGTTGAAGCTGAACTTGGCGTCCTCGCCAGTGCCTTCCGCATCGACGATCACGATCTGACCGGGCTTCAACTCGCCGAAGAGGATCTTCTCCGACAGGTGATCTTCGATCTCCCGCTGGATCGTCCGGCGGAGCGGCCGGGCGCCGAGAACGGGGTCGTAGCCCTTCTCCGACAGCAGCTTCTTGGCCGCCGGCCGGATCTCGATACCCATGTCCCGGTCGCGCAGGCGCTCGTCCACCTTGCTGACCATGAGATCGACGATCTCGAAGATCTCCTCCTGGCTCAGCTGGTGGAAGACGATGATGTCGTCGACGCGGTTCAGGAACTCAGGCCGGAAGTGCTGCTTGAGCTCTTCGCCGACCTTGTTCTTCATCCGGTCGTACGAGCCCTTCGACTCGCTTGCCGCGCCGAAGCCGACCGTGACGCCCTTGGAGATGTCTCTCGTGCCGAGGTTGGTCGTCATGATGATGACGGTGTTCTTGAAGTCGACCACCCGGCCCTGGGCATCGGTCAGCCGACCGTCTTCCAGGATCTGCAGCAGCGAGTTGAAGATGTCGCCGTGCGCCTTCTCGATCTCGTCGAACAGCACCACGGAGAACGGCTTGCGCCGGACCTTCTCGGTGAGCTGTCCGCCCTCCTCGTACCCGACATAGCCGGGCGGGGAGCCGAACAGCCGCGAGACGGTGTGCTTCTCCATGTACTCGCTCATGTCCAGCTGAATGAGCGCGTCCTCGTCACCGAACAGGAACTCGGCCAGCGTCCTGGACAGCTCCGTCTTGCCGACGCCGGACGGCCCGGCGAAGATGAACGAGCCACCCGGCCGCTTGGGGTCCTTCAGGCCGGCCCTGGTCCGCCTGATTGCCTGCGACAGTGCCTTGATGGCGTCGTTCTGCCCGATGACCCGCCGGTGCAGCTCGTCCTCCATGCGGAGCAGTCGCTGCGACTCTTCCTCGGTGAGCTTGAACACCGGGATGCCGGTGGCAGTGGCGAGAACCTCGGCGATGAGCTCCTCGTTCACCTCGGCCGGCGTGTCCATGTCGCCGGCCTTCCACTCCTTCTCCCGCGCGTCCTTCTTATCGATCAGCTGCTTCTCGGTGTCACGCAGCGAGGCGGCCTTCTCGAAGTCCTGGGAGTCGATCGCCGACTCCTTCTCGCGCCTGACATCGGCGATGCGCTCGTCGAAGTCACGCAGGTCCGGCGGCGCAGTCATCCGGCGGATGCGCATCCGCGAGCCGGCCTCGTCGATGAGATCGATGGCCTTGTCCGGCAGGAACCGGTCGCTGATGTACCGGTCGGCAAGTTGCGCCGCTGCGACCAGCGCGTCATCGGTGATCGTCACCCGGTGGTGCGCCTCGTACCGGTCGCGCAGGCCCTTGAGGATCTCGATGGTGTGCGAGATCGTCGGCTCGGCCACCTGGATCGGCTGGAACCGCCGCTCAAGCGCGGCGTCCTTCTCCAGGTGCTTGCGGTACTCATCAAGCGTGCTCGCCCCGATGGTCTGCAGCTCGCCGCGAGCCAGCATCGGCTTAAGGATCGAGGCCGCGTCGATGGCACCCTCGGCAGCGCCAGCCCCCACCAGGGTGTGGATCTCGTCGATGAACAGGATGATGTCGCCGCGAGTCCGGATCTCCTTGAGGACCTTCTTCAGCCGCTCCTCGAAATCACCGCGGTACCGGGAACCAGCAACCAGCGCGCCAAGGTCGAGGGTGTAGAGCTGCTTCTCCTTGAGAGTCTCCGGAACCTCGCCCTTGACGATCTTCTGCGCCAGGCCCTCGACGACGGCCGTCTTCCCGACGCCAGGCTCGCCCACCAGGACGGGGTTGTTCTTGGTCCGGCGGGAGAGCACCTGCATCACCCGCTCGATCTCCTTGTCCCGGCCGATAACCGGGTCAAGCTTGCCCTCGCGGGCGGCAGCAGTCAGGTTCCGGCCAAACTGATCAAGGACGAGCGAAGTCGACGGCGCGCTCTCGGATGGCGCGCCGGCAGCCGCGGGCTCCTTGCCCTGGTAGCCGTGCAGCAGCTGGATGACCTGCTGGCGAACGCGGTTGAGATCGGCGCCGAGCCGGACCAGAACCTGGGCGGCAACGCCCTCGCCCTCCCGGATCAGCCCGAGCAGGATGTGCTCAGTCCCGATGTAGTTGTGGCCAAGCTGCAGGGCCTCACGCAAGGAGAGCTCGAGGACCTTCTTGGCCCGCGGCGTGAACGGGATATGCCCGGAGGGTGCCTGCTGGCCCTGGCCAATGATCTCTTCAACCTGCTGCCGAACGGCTTCAAGGCTTATCCCGAGCGATTCGAGAGCCTTAGCGGCTACTCCTTCGCCCTCGTGGATAAGGCCAAGCAGGATGTGCTCAGTGCCGATGTAGTTGTGGTTGAGCATCCTGGCCTCTTCCTGTGCCAGGACAACAACCCGCCGCGCCCGGTCGGTAAACCTCTCGAACATCTCGTCGCTCCTCACAGAGCGGTCGGTGAGGCACCCGATCTGCCCCGTCCCTTCCGCATGTTAGCCCGTGCTCCGGGCGACGCCATGACGTGCGACATGCCGCACTACTCAAAACGTTCCCCGCCAGTAGGCCGTTCATCCCATTCAACCTGGGCTGAAGATGCAGTGTTCCCAGCTACGCCCGCAGCGAAAGCAATTGTTCGCCGCTACGCCAGCAGCGAACGCGGCCACTCTCAGCGCCATAACCCGGCGCGGGGCGGACCAGGACGGCCGGGAGTAGCCGGACTCGTCGCCGAGGTTACGGCACACGGCTCAACACTTCATGGACTGGGTGACCACAAACCGGGCTATTACCGACATCGAACCGGGCCGCACCCATGAAACGTCCACACGACAGCTGCCAGCCTCGGCCGGTCGTTCAATAGGGCGCGCCGTTCGGCGAGGACCGGACCGGGCGCGCTGGGCGGACCGGCGCGGACCGGCCAGAGCGGGCAGGCACGTGGGGCGAGCCGACACTGACCGGTGGGGGCAGCGCGGAGCGAAGCGGGCAGGCACGGGGGCGAGCCGACACGGACCGGTGGGGCAGCGCGGGGCGGGCCGACACTGACCGGTGGGGGAAGCGCGGGGCGGGCCGACAGCCGGGCAGCCGGGGCTGGGCAGGCACAGAGGCAGGACCGCGGGCAGCGGCGCAAGGGCTGAACGACGCGGACCCGGCGGTCCGAACGCACCCGGAGATATCCCGGCGGGCGGGCAGAGTTGAGGCAACCGGACCGGGCAGACCGCGCGCCAGCGGATCGGGCCGACGGTCAAGGCGCGGAGTCACAAAGCCGCCCCGCGGCTGGCCTCAGCCGGCGAGTAGCGCCAGGGCCGTCCGGCGAAACGACAGCGGTTTTGGCGGCGGGCGACAGACTGCCGGGCTTCGTCACGCTGAGTCGTGTAGGCCAGATGGGCCACGCACAAGCTCAAAAACGGCCTAGAAACCATGAAGGCCCCCGCATGCGGCGTCATGTGGGGGTCTTCACAGGAACGGGGATGTACGGCTGGCTCAGCGGCACCAGAACTTGCAAGGTGCACCGCGCTAGTTGCTCTTTTGGGCGTCTCCAGCGGCTAATCTGAATCAGCAGACTTGCTAGTCAAGCTCGCCAGTCAAACGACAGCGAGCAAGCCCGGAAATGGGCGCCGAAGCTGTTAGTGAGTGGCCTCGTATTCCTGAATGATCGAAGCCGGAATGCGACCGCGCTCGCTGACCTTCTCGCCGCGCTCGCGAGCCCACTGCCTTATTTCTGAACTGCGCTCACGGCCGGGACCGGTGCGAGCCTTACGACGTCGGGCCCCGACGCTGACGCGCCTGGCGTGCTCGATGTAGCCGCTAAAGATGTCGTGGAGTTCCTTAGCATGCGCGGAGCAGACATCGATCTCGTAGGCGCTGCTGTCAACAGAGAACGAAACTGTCTCGTTGCCTTCGATCTCGCCATCGTGAGGTAGATCACAAACCACCGTCACCACGGTCTTCTGAACCATCAGGCTGCCTTTCACTGAAGTCCTTTTAGGCAACTTAAGATATACCACACCTGACGCGGTGACAATTCGGCTTAGCCGTTTAGGCAGCTGTGCGGTATCGCATTGCGTGGACAATGCGACCGTCGGATGTAACGCAGGGTAATCAGAGGCCACGCACGTGCAAGTGGTCGCGGACGGCAACCGCAGCCACCGCGATCGCCTTCCGGCTTAACTATCTTGCTCGTCATCCGGGTCGGCCGCGGAAATATCTTCCGGATCGGCGGGATCAACCCGCCCGCGTCCCATCTCATGCCGCAAGAAGACAACAATCGCGATGATCACCACGGCGGCGATCAGGAACGGCGGCGTAAGTGCGCTCAGGTCCGTCATCAGGCTGATGCTCCCTTCGCCGGTCCGTCCAGTCAGCCCTTCGGCAGGAGGCTGGCCTGCGCAGATCTGTCCCGAGCCAGGCACGGCCGCTCCGGCGCTGAGCCGCCTGTCCGACCGCTAACCGGCCTTCGACGGCTAGGCTCTGCCACTGATTTTGCCGCATTAGGACGACCGCCCTGCGCCCAGGGCCGTCAGGCACGCGAGACGCGCCTGCTCCACTGCGGCCTAAGGATAGTCGCCGCCCGCTGCGATTACCGATGTCCTATCAGCCGCGCCGAAGTCCGGCCACAGTCTCGTCAGCGCGATAATTGTGATCCCGCACAAAGTTGCGGCGACGGGCCTAATTCACTGCGCTCCCCGGTAGGGGCAGACAGTGCGTCGACAGTCGTCAGCCGGTGCAGCCACCCGTCGCTTGCAGCTACAACCGGGGTACGGGCTCGCAGACGCGGACCGCCCGCCCGGCCTCGGTCATCGCCGACCCTTACATTCTTAGCAGCATGCGGGTGTTGCCGAGCGTGTTGGGTTTCACCCGGTCCAGGTCGAGGAACTCGGCAACACCCTCGTCATACGAGCGAAGCAGCTCCGCATAGACCTCAGGAGTCGTTGCCTGACCATCGATCTCAGCAAACCCGTGGCGCCGGAAGAACTCCACCGCGAAGGTAAGCACGAATACGCGGCTGACACCCAGTTCGCGAGCAGTGTCCAGCAGCGCGAGGACTATCTGGTTTCCGACACCACGGCTTTGATGACCATCTGCCACTGCGACCGTTCGGATCTCGGCCAGATCTTCCCACATCACGTGGAGCGCGCCACAGCCGACGATTTCGCCTTCCGTGGAGCTAGCGACCCAGAACTCCTGGACGTCCTCGAACAGCGCCACAGTTGCCTTATCGAGCAATCGCCCTGAACTGGCATTCGCGTCCACCAGTGCGCGGATCGCCCGGACGTCCGAAGTCCTGGCACGCCTGATTGCATAGTCCATCCGGGGTTGCCGCCTTCGTGCCGTGCCCTGAGCCCCCCTTAGGGGACATCCGTCGCCTCGGACGTAAGGATCCCAAAGACAGTGACGACTGCCAAATGGGACCGTCCATTGCGCTCGTTTGGGCCCCGGTTATGCCCGAACCGCTGTCCATAGTCAACTCAGACACGCCGTCCGACCTGCGGCGATGCCGAGCAAGCAAGACTCGGGCGGGAGCGCGGCAGCACGATGTACCAATGAGCGGAGCGGTTACCGCAGGCAAAAAGACCGATGTGCCCCAGGCGCGAACCCGGTGAAAATCTTCCTTGTTTCCGCCCGCGGTAACGGCCCGCTCGGTAATCTCCATCGCTGATACCCCGTTGCAGCCCCCGGAGCCTCGGAGGCATGCAACCCGCCGAGTTCCTGATCGCCCTGGCGCGATCGGGGAGCCGGGGACCCAGTCAGATCCCCGGGGTGAATCGGCGGGCCTGCGAAGCGTACTGGTCTGGCAGGCCTGTCGTAGGGCTGCTCCAGCCCGAACCCGTCAGCTAACCCGGTAGGCGGTCTAGGAGAGGAGACGGAACGTGAAGCGCATGCCGCTGAGCAGGCATGTACCACGGCATTCCGAACCGATTTCCCCCCGCTCCGGGACATTCCTTCCGTCCCGCTCTGCCGCCCGCGCTAGCTTCGTCCGCCGCACAGTCGTCCTCGCCGGAGCCATAGCGATCTGCGGCGGGCTGCTGGCAGGTGGCTCAGCGAACGCGGCGCCGGCTGCGAAGACGAGCGGTCCCGGACTGAAAGCAATTCTGGCCGAGGCGAATGCGCTGTCCGAGCAGATTGACAGCCTCAGCGAGCAGTACGACGCCCTCCGGATCCAGCTCGGCGAGGCCAAGACCGCGGCCGCGATCGCCCGCGAGGACGCCGCTCGCGACGAGCAGATCCTGGGCCAGGATCAGACCTCCATCGGAGCGATTGCCGTCGAGAACTACATGACGGGTGGCATCAACCCGAGCATGCAGCTGCTCACTACCGCGTCGCCGCAGGGCCTGCTGAACCGGGCCTCGATCATGACCCAGATCCAGCAGGAAAACGGCCTCAAGGTCAGCCGGGTAGCCAACGCCGTGGCAGCGGCTGCGCGTGCCCAGGAAGCAGCGGCCCAAGAGCAGCAACAGGCTAGGAACCTCGCCGCGGCGATGGCAGCCAAGCAGGCCGTCATCCAGAAGAAGGAGAACTTCTTCAACGGCCAGGCCTTCAAGAAGGCTCAGGCGATATTCCAGCGGACCGGCAACTACCCCATCTCGGCGTCCGAGATACCCGGCGACTCGTACGAGGTCCAGGCACTGAAATGGGCACTGTCGGTGGTCAACCGCTGCCCGTACGTCTGGGCCGCTGCCGGGCCCTGCGCCTTCGACTGCTCAGGCCTGGTGCTGTGGGCCTACGCGCATGTCGGAATCAGCCTCTTGCACTTCACCGGTGATCAGTGGAACGAGATCGTGCACGTTCCCCGCAGCGAGCTCAAGCCTGGCTACCTGATGTTCTTTTACGGGCTCGACCACGTCGGCCTTTATCTGGGAAATAACCTATTCGTCGATGCGCCAACTTTCGGCCAGGACGTGTCCGTTCAAGAGGTGCCGTGGGGAAGTTACGACGGCGGCGGTTACCCACCCTGAGCCAACTCGCCGCTGTCCCTAGCTGCTGCCCGGCCGGATCCCCCCTCCGGCCGGGCAGCTCGATTTACCGCTCCGGCCAGGTCGGATAGCGCGACGGGTGGTTCAGGCAGGCGGCCGGTCGGCCGGCTTGACGAGCGGGAACAGCACGGTCTCGCGAATCGACGCCCCGGTCAGCATGATGAGCATCCGGTCGACGCCCATCCCCATGCCGCCACTCGGCGGCATGCCGTACTCGAGGGCGCGCAGGAAGTCCTCGTCCAGCTGCATGGCCTCCGGATCACCGCCAGCCGCCAGGAGCGACTGAGCCGTCAGCCGGGCGCGCTCTTCAACCGGATCGACGAGCTCCGAGTAGGCTGTCGCGATCTCGGTGCCGAATGCCACCAGGTCCCACTTCTCGGCCAGCCTCGGGTCATCCCGGTGCTGCCGGGTCAGCGGCGCCACCTCGACGGGAAAGTCGCGGTAGAAGGTCGGTTCCACGGTCCTGGCTTCCACCAGATGCTCGTACAACTCCAGCAGGACCTGCGCGCGGGGCCAGTTGGGCTGCAGCTCGATCTTCCGCTCGGCGGCAAGGTCCCGCAGTGCCTTCTCGGGCGTATCTGGAGTGAGCTCCTCGCCGACAGCCTCCGACAGGGCGCCGTGCACCGTGGCCTGCCGCCAGGTCCCGGTGATGTCGACCTCGGATCCGTCCGGCCGGCGGGCGATCTGCCTGCCGTGAGCTGCCTCCGCCGCCGCCTGCAGAAGCTGCGTGGTCAGCGTCTGCATGGTGTTGTAGTCGCCGTACGCCTCGTAGGCCTCGAGCATCGTGAACTCAGGATTGTGCGAGGCGTCAGCGCCTTCGTTGCGGAAGATCCGGCCGATCTCATAGACGCGCTCGATGCCGCCGACCACCAGCCGCTTGAGGTAAAGCTCCAGCGCGATGCGCAGGTACAGGTCCAGGTCGAACGCGTTGATATGAGTGGTGAACGGCCGGGCGTTCGCGCCACCGTGCAGCGTCTGCAGCACCGGCGTCTCGGCCTCTAGATAGCCGCGCGCGTGCAGTTCTTCCCGGACCGACCGGACGACGGCTGCGCGCGTCTCCGCCATCTGCCGGCTTCGGGATTGGTCAGCAGATCCAGGTAGCGCTGACGAACCCGGGACTCGGCGTCAGTCAGGCCCCTGTGCTTATCCGGCAACGGTCGCAGCGCCTTGGCCGTTATCGCAAACGAATCAGCCAGGATCGACAGCTCGCCGCGACGCGACGAAATAACCTCGCCAGTGACCCCGACATGGTCACCAAGGTCGACATCGGACTTCCACGCGGCGAGAGCCTGGTCACCCACCCGGTCCAGCGAAACCATCACCTGAATGTCTCCGGAACCGTCGCGGATGGTCGCGAAGCAGAGCTTGCCGCCGATTCGGGACAGCATGACCCGGCCGGCTCACACCGACTATCTTGCCGGTCACGGAATCGGCGGGCAGCCCGTCGAACTCGGCACGAACCTCAGCGATGGTATGCGTACGCGGGAACCCGACCGGGTAGGGGTCGACACCCGCCGCCCGCAGCCGATCGGCCTTCTGCAGCCGCACCTGCATCTGCTCAGGGAGCTCAGCTTCGTCTGTCATCTGCCTGAGGCTACCGTCGTACCGGGCACGCCCGGGCGGTCCGTGCCGCTACCCCGGTCAACGGTGTTCCGCTCGTAAGTGAGCCGCAGGCCGATCAGCGTCAGCCAGGGCTCATACGCATCGATCACCGCCACCTCGTCGATGACAAGCGGCGCGAGCCCGCCGGTCGCGATGATGGTGACGGAATCCGGGTCAGCGGGAGCGAGCTCAGCCGCCATCCGTGTCACGATGCCCTCGATCTGGCCGGCGAAACCGAAGATGATCCCGGATTGCAGCGCCTCGACCGTGCTCTTGCCGATCACCCGGCTTGGCCTGGCGAGCTCCACCTTCAGCAACTGAGCTGCCCGCCGGGACAGGGCATCGACGGAGATCTCGATGCCCGGCGCTAGCGCGCCGCCGACGAACTCGCCCCGCTCACTCACCGCGTCGAAGTTCGTCGACGTGCCGAAGTCGACCACGATCGCCGGGCCGCCGTACAGGTGCACGGCCGCAACCGCGTTCATGATCCGGTCGCTGCCGACTTCCTTCGGGTTGTCGTACCGCAGCGGCACACCGGTCTTCACGCCCGGCTCCACGATGACTGCTGGAACGTCGCCGTAGTAACGGCGGCACATCTCCCGCAGCTCGTGCAGCACCGAGGGGACGGTGGAGCACAGCGCGATGCCGCTCACGTCCGGCTCGGTGAACAAGGTGCTCTGCCGCAGCAGGCCTTGCAGCAGCACGGCTAGTTCGTCCGCCGTCCGAACCGGGTCAGTCGAGATGCGCCAGTGCTCCACTACCTCCGCACCGTCGAACAGGCCGAGGACGGTATTAGTGTTGCCGACGTCAATCGTCAGTAGCATCTGGCGTCCCGATTGTCGCGTTGGCCTGAACCAGGTCGAGGCCGATGTCCAGTGCAGGTGCCGAGTGGGTGAGCGCCCCAACGGCAAGGTAGTCCACGCCAGTCTCGGCGACCGCGCGGGCAGTGGCCAGCGTCAGTCCGCCGCTGGCTTCAAGCCGCGCACGGCCGCCTGTCAGGGCCACTGCCGCTGCCATATCGGGCACGGTGAAGTTGTCCAGGAGGATTTCGTCAGCTCTGGCCTCAAGCGCCTCAGCCACCTGGTCCAGGTGTCGCATTCCACCTCGACCGGCAGCCCCGGCACTTGCCTGCGGATTGCCGCGAATGCTGCGGCCACCGATCCCGCCGCTGCCACGTGGTTGTCCTTGATCAGCGCGGCGTCCGACAGCGACATCCGGTGGTTCAGCCCGCCGCCGCAGCGCACCGCGTACTTCTCCAGCGCGCGCATGCCGGGCGTGGTCTTGCGGGTGTCACGGACGCGCGCTTGCGTGCCTGCGATAGCGTCGGCCCACTGCCGCGTCAGCGTCGCTACTCCGGACAGGTGGCAGAGCAGGTTCAACGCGGTCCGCTCGGCGGTCAGAATCGGCCCGATGAGCCCGGTCACGCGCAGCACCGGCTGGCCAGCGGTCACCTGGTCCCCATCCGCCGCCAGCTCGGCGACGTCTAGCTCCGGCGCGTCCGCACCCGCGGACACCAGCGCGAACACCGCCGACGGCGACTGGCAGGCCGGCAACTACCCCGGCGGACCTGGCCACCAGGTCGCCGCGTCCGGTCGCGCCCGCCGGGACGGTCGCAGCAGTCGTCACGTCAGATCCGCCCGCCAGGTCCTCTGCTAGTCCGGCGGACAAGAGCAGCGACAGCAGCCGGATCGAGCCCGACGGTGCGCAGTCGATCCGCCAGCCGCGATATTCAGGATCGGGAACGGGCACAACCGGGCCCGGGCCTGCCTGACAAGTCAGTCATCGAGCACCGGCTCAAATACCTCGCTTAGCCCGGCTGACCCGAGTGAGCACACCAGATGGCCGCGCCACGCCTCGCGCGGCTCAGCGAAGTCTTCCCGCCAGTGGCTGCCGCGCGTTTCCTGCCGGGCTAGCGCCGCGCGGACCAGCGCGGTCGCGACCAGATGCAGGTTGGTCGCCTGCCACGCGGCTGCGTCGGGCTTGTCGCACTCCTGGCGGCCGAGGTCGGACAGGCCGGCAGCTGCCCCGGACAGCCCCGTTCCCGACCTGAGAACGCCGGCGTTCGCGGACATTAGCTGCTGCAGCGGCCGGACGATGGACTCATCGATGAGGCCTGCAGGCCGGTCGTCGCGGGCTGGCTCGCCGGCTGGCGGCAATCCGCTGGCGAGCGCGCCGCGATGCGCTCGGCGAAGACCAGGCCTTCGAGCAGCGAATTGGAGGCCAGCCGGTTCGCGCCATGCACTCCGGTGCAGGCGGATTCGCCGCACGCGTACAGGCCGGGCACGCTGGTCCGGCCATGCAGGTCGGTCCTGACTCCGCCGCTGGCGTAATGCGCGGCTGGCACGACCGGGATCAGTTCGGTGACCGGATCGATGCCGATCTGCCAGGCAGCTGGCCTAGATCGTCGGGAACCGCTGCTGCCAGGCGGCCGCGCACCCAGGTCGCGGCCGTCCAGGTAGACGTGATCGGTGCTTGACGGCCATCATCTCGCGCATGATCGCCTTGGCGACGACGTCGCGAGGCGCGAGGTCAGCCAGCGGGTGCTGGCCGGTCATGAATCGGTGTCCCGCCTCGTTCACGAGGTGGGCGCCCTCGCCGCGAACCGCTTCAGAGATCAGCGGCTGGCGACCGCGAGAGTCCGGGCCAAGCCAGAGCACCGTCGGGTGGAACTGGACGAACTCAAGGTCAGCAACATCGGCACCGGCGCGCAGTGCCAGCGCGACCCCGTCGCCAGTGGACACCGGCGGGTTGGTCGTGGCCAGGTAGACCTGCCCGAAGCCGCCAGTGGCGAGCACCACCGCGGGGGCATGCACGGCGCCGACGCCATCAGTCTGGCCTTCGCCGAGCACATGCAGCGTGATCCCAGCCGCCCGTCCGTCGCTCGGTTAGCAGCAGGTCGAGGGCAAGCGCATGTTCGATGACCTCAAGCTCAGCGCTCGCCCCTGCCTCGGCCAGCGCCGCCAGCAACGCCCGCGAGATCTCGGCACCGGTGGCGTCACCGCCAGCATGCGCGATCCTGCGGCGCAGATGACCGCCTTCCCTGGTGAGCGACAACGGCCCGGACGGCTCGCGGTCGAACTCAGCACCGAGCGCGATCAGCCGCCGCACCGCGTCCGGGCCGTCGGTCACGAGGGCACGGACAGCCCGCACGTTGCAGATGCCCGCGCCGGCCGCGAGCGTGTCCGTCAGATGCTGCTCAGGCGTGTCGCCGGGACCAAGTGCCGCGGCCACGCCGCCCTGAGCCCACCGGGTCGAGCCATCATCCAGCACCGATTTGGTCGTCAGCAGGATGCGCGCATCGGGTATCGCCTGCCGGATCGCCAGCACTGTCGTTACCCCGGCCACTCCGGAGCCCACGACGACCACGTCGGTGTCCTTGCGCCAGCCTGGCGGTGGCGCGAGCAGTCGGCGGCTGATCATGCCGGACCGCTGCCGACTTCGATGCTGATGTTGTCGATGAGCCTGGTCGCGCCGACCTTGGCCGCGACCAGCAGGGTAGCGGGACCGTGATAGCCGGATCCGACCTCGGTGAACGAGCGGGAGTCGACGAGGACGAGATAGTCGAGCTCGACCGGCGGGTCGGCGGATGCCGCGGCGCCCAGCACCGAGCGCGCGGCGGCCAGCATTGCCGCGGCACCGTGCGCGGCAAGCGCGCACGCGGCGGCGAGTGCTTCCGACAGCGCGAGCGCGGACATTCGCTCCGCCGCCGACAGATAGCTGTTGCGGCTGGACGCGGCCAGGCCGTCCGGATCGCGGAATAGCGGAGCCGACTCGACCCGCACGCCGAGATCCAGGTCGGCTACCATCTGCCGGATCAGGGCGAGCTGCTGCGCGTCCTTCGCGCCGAAGACGCCGGCGTGCGGACGCGTCAGCTGGAAGAGCTTGAGCACGACGGTCAGCACGCCGTCGAAGAAACCTGGCCGCGACTTGCCCTCGAGCACTCGTCCGAGCGGACCCGGATTAACGGTGACCATTGGCTCCGCCGGATACATCTGCGCGTGGTCGGGGCTGAAGACGGCGCTGGCGCCTTCCTCGGCGCACACGGCGAGGTCGGAGTCCAGCGAGCGCGGGTACCGGTCGAAGTCCTCGCCCGGCCCGAACTGGAGCGGGTTCACAAAGATCGACACCAGGACACTTCCGCCCGGCCCGGCCAGCTCGCGCGCCAGCCGCAACGGCGAGCGGTGGCCGTCGTGCAGCGCTCCCATGGTCGGTACCAGCACAACCGGCTCTGGCAGTGCAGCCCGCGCGGCGGCCAGGCCTTTCCGCGTCCTGATCAGCATCGGCACCGGCGGCGGCGCCTTGCCCGGCGCTACCGCCGCGTGCACCGCGGTCATGTGCGTGCCTCCGCCAGCACGTCGAGCAGCCGCTGCGCGTCTGGTGCGCTCAGCATCCCGCTGGCCAGTGCCCTGGACGCAGTCAGCCTGGCCAGCGCGAGGTAAGCCGGAAGCGCCTCCGGCGCATCGGCGCGCAGCGCCTCGACGTGACCGGCGACGGTCTCAGCGTCGCCGCGTGCCACCGGCCCGGTGAGACCGGCGTCACCAAACCGCAGCGCGTTGTCCAGGGCGGCGGACAGCAGCGGCCCGAGCATCCGCGCGGGCTGCGCTACCCCTGCCCTGGTGAGCAGATCCTCGGCTTCAACCACCTGGGTCACCAGGTGGTTGGCGGCGCCGGCCAGGGCTGCGTGATAAAGGCCCCGGTCCGGCTCGGCGATGAAGACCGGCTCGGCGCCCATCTCCATCACCAGCACCTCCGCGGCCGGTCGCAGGACCGTCGGGGCAGTCACGCCGAAGCAGATGCCGGCGAGCTTGTCAGCATCGTCCGCCCGTCCGGTGAACGTCATCACCGGGTGCAGCGCGAGTGGCAGCGCGCCGAGGTCGGCAGCCGGCTGTAGCACAGCCAGGCCGTGCCGGCCGCTGGTATGCGCCAGCATGCGCCCGGCTAGCGGTGCGCCGGTCGCAGCCAGGCCTCGCACCAGGCCGGCCAGGGCGTCGTCGGGCACCGTGAGCAGTACCAGGTCTGCAGCTGCGATCACGTCGGCCGGCAGGCGCACCGGCGTGCCGGGCAGGTAGTCGTCGACGCGCTCCCTGGACGCCGCCGACACCGCAGACACGGCGACTATCCGGTGCCCGGCCCGGCGGAGTGCAACGGCCAGCGCGGTCCCGACCCGGCCAGCTCCTATCACGCCGACGTCGAGTCGCGCCGGGTGCCCGGGCTCGCCCGGGCCGGCTCGCATGCCTGCGACTGGATCAGAACTCATAGCTCGCCCACTGGCCCGGGCGGCCCAGCCCGATGCCGCTCATCACGGGCTCGTCACCGCCCTGGTTGGGTACTCCTGACCGAGCATCCTCCCGGATCTGGTTCGGCTAGCAGCAGCCGGGGCCGGGCCTGACCCCCGCCTAGGCCAGCACTGCCCGGGCCAGCAGAGTCTGTCGAGCACCGTTACGAGTGCCATTGCCAGGAGTCCTTTTGCTGCGAATCGTCATCGGAGTCATCCGGCGGCTTAGGCGCGCGGCAGCACCGCTCGAGGTACAGCGCCGCCGCCATCAGGGCGATTGCCGCCGCGACGGTCGCCCCGGCGACCCTGGCGTCGCGTGCCGGGATCGACTTGTCCAGTGACCCGAGAACGAAGATCAGATAACCGCTAGCCAGTCCGCCGAGTGCTGACGCGGCGATCGAGCTTGCTTTCGCCAGCGCCACGAGTCTGGCCACGGCGATTGGCGCTATCGGCTTCGTCCCCTCCCGGCGTCGAGTCAGCCTGTTGCGGATATGCCTGCCAACGACGGTCTCGGCGATCGCCAGGGCCGCCAGTGCGGGAATCGCCGTGACTGGCAGCAGCGGCAGGTTCTCGAACGTAGCGCGAGTCGCCAGCCACGCGACGATCGCGCAGACGGCGAAGACTCCGGCCAGCGTGCCAGGGCGCGTCAGCTGCATGACGCGTCCGCCTCAGGCGTCGCTGCACTCGTCCGGGGCTGGTTATTCACGGGCCGGTCAACCACGGGCCGGTCAACCACGGGCCGGTCCGGCAACGCGAGCCGCAGGTCTGGCCGCCGCCGTACTCCGGTTGCCGGGGTAGCCCTCAGGAGCCCGGCTACCGTGCCCCAGCCGGGCAGCACGGCCTGCGGGTCCAACTCAAGCCACGGGACGAGGACGAACGCGCGCTCGTGCGCGCGCGGATGCGGAAGGGTCACCGCCGGATCAGCGCTGACCTGCTCGCCGTAGGCCACAATGTCCACGTCCAGTGTCCGCGGACCCCACCGCTCTGCCCTGACGCGGCCCGCCGCGGCTTCAGCGGCCGCGCACCGGGCCAGGACGTCGCGGGCCGCAAGCGAACTGGCAGCAGTCAGCACCGCGTTGAGGTAATCCGACTGATCGACGCCACCCACCGGGTCAGTCTCGTAAACACTGGAGACCGCCTGGAGATCCAGACCATCCGAGCGGAGGACGTCCAGGCCGAGTTGAAGGTTGGCCAGCCTGTCACCCAGGTTGCTGCCCAGCGAGAATACGACAGCGCTCTTGCCGGTGGCGGCTTCAGGCGGCGTCACGCTAGCTCCCGGCGGACCGTCACAGCGATATCGGCGACTTCCTGCCCGACCGGCGCCTGCGGCTTGTGCACGGTGACTTCCGCCGCCTGCACCGGGCTCGCCGCCAGGCACTCCGCCGCCAGCCGGTCCGCAAGCGTTTCGATCAAGTCGACGGGTTCCCCTGCCACAACCGCAGCCAGCCGGTCTGCCAGAGTGCCGTAATCGGCGGTCAGGCTCAGGTCGTCGGTGGCCGCCGCAGGCGCGACGTCGAGCCACAACACGGCATCGACGATGAAGTCCTGGCCGGTTGCCCGCTCATGCGCCAGGACTCCGTGATAACCGCGAACCCGGAGGCCAGTGATCGAGATCCGGTCCAGCATCAGTGCCCGCCTGCCCCTATCTCCCGTCGCCCCTAATCTCCCGCCAGAACAGTCTCCTGCCGCCACCGCGTAGCCACCCGCACGGCGTCCACGTTGGCAGGCACAGCGTGCACCCGGACGCACCAGGCGCCCGCGCCGACCGCGAGCGCCGTCAGCGCGACCGTCGCGTCGTCACTGTGCATGAACGGCCGCGGGTGCCCGTCCGGGTCAGCCAGCAGCTTGCCGAGGAATCCCTTCCGCGACGCGGCGACCAGTACCGGGAACGGTTCGGCGTACCCGGGCTGCCGGGCAATGCGGCGGAGGCCCGCCAGCAGCTTCCAGTTGTGCTCGGGCAGCTTAGCGAAGCCAAGTCCGGGATCGAGTATGACGTGGCCAGGGCTCACACCCGCGGCGGTGATGGCGGCGAGACGCTGTGCAAGCTCGTCCCGCACCTCAGTGACGACGTCGGTGTACACCGCAGGGCCGTACATGTCCGAGCTATGGCCGCGCCAGTGCACGACGATGTAGGGAACCCCGGCTGCGGCCACGACGGCCGGCATATCCGGATCTGCCAGCCCGCCGCTAACGTCGTTGACCATCCGCGCGCCGGCTGCCAGCGCCCGGCTCGCCACCTCGGCACGCATGGTGTCGATGCTTACGTAATTGCCTGCCTCGGCCAGTGCCGACACGACCGGCAGCACCCGGCTGAGCTCGTCTTGTACAGGCACCCGCTCTGCACCGGGCCGGGTCGATTCGCCGCCGACGTCGACAATGGCGGCACCCTGGCTGACAAGCTCAAGACCGTGTGCGATGGCTTTGTCCGGGTCCAGCCAGCTACCGCCATCGGAGAAAGAGTCTGGCGTAACGTTCACGACTCCCATGACGAGGCAGCGTTGCCCGGCCGACGATACCGGCAGGGCCGGGGGAGACAAGGCAGTCCCCGGATCTGCGGCCGGCCACTCGTCCGGGCCCTGCGCCTGCGCTGTCATAGCTGCCAATCTACGTGTAGATCCAGAAGCCCGGCCCGGCGGAATCCCGCATCGATCGATGACACACGGGGGCGGCCGACCGCACCAAATGTGCGGAACCGGTGAGCTTGTGAGGTGCCGCCGACTTGTCTTAGCTCGCGGCTGAATTGCGCTGGAACGCGCCTTGCAGTCGCTGCCTGAGCCGCACGAGGCCGAGTTTCCTGGCGATCCTGCGGATCTCGATGGTTGGCCAGACGAGGAATGCCTCGGCCTCAAGAGCAGCGAAGCCGATCCGTGGCGTATCCCTGGTGCTCGGGAACACCAGGAATCGCGGTACCCATTCAGGGCTGAACTTGGCGTTGAACTTATAAAGCGACTCGATCTGGAACCATCGCGACAAGAACAACAAGAATCCCCGCCAGGCCCGCGTCACTGGCCCGGCGCCGATCCGCTCGCCCCGTTCCAGCGCGGCCCGGAACATCGCGAAGTTCAGTGATATGCGTTTGACGCCGAGACCCGAAGCTGCCTTGATCGCCTCGACGATCAGGAAGTCGTTCACGCCAGGCGCCGAAGACCTGTCGCGGCGCATCAGGTCAAGTGACAAACCATCGCTGCCCCACGGGACGAAGTGCAGGAGGGCGCGGAGCACACCGTCTTGCGTCGCGGTCGCGATGACACAGCAGCCATCCTCGCGAGCGCCGACGCGGCCAAGTGCCATCGAAAAGCCGCGCTCGGTCGGGCTGCCGCGCCAGCTGTCTGCCTGCCGGGTCATCCTGGCTATCTCGGCCGGCGGAATGTCCTCGACTCGGCGGATCTCGGCCACGTAACCCTGCCGGCAGACCCTGGTCACCATCTGACGGACGTTGCGCATGGTCCGGCCCTGCAACGAGAAGTCCGCGACGCTGACCATGGCTTCGTCGCCGAGCTCCAACGCTGTCAGGCTGCCTTCCCGGCACCAGATCTCAGCGCCGAGCTCGCTGCAGCCGATGACGGCCGGGACCCAGGCGTGCCTGGCCGCTTCATCAAGGAATGTGTGCATTGCTCCGGGCCAGGCCTCCGGATCGCCGATCGGGTCACCGCTAGCGAGCATGACTCCGGACAGGACGCGGTAACCGATGCAGGACTTGCCGGTCGGAGACCAGATGATGCTCTTGTCGTTGCGCAGCGCAAAGTACCCGAGCGAGTCCTGGTCGCCGTGGCGGTCGAGCAGCTCTCTGATGCGGACCGCGTCAGCGGGCCGAAGCCGGCTCGGCGGCTCGGCGGGGCGGAGGAATAGGAACACCGCCACAAGTAGGGTGAACAGGCCGAGGCCGCCGGTCAGGAAACCAAAGTGGTCCTGCCTGAGTTCGCTGCTGAACTGCACCGGACCGGAGAATCCAACCATGTTCATCACGACGGAGTAGACGCGGTCGCGCATCGTGTAGCCAGCTGTGAGGCCGCCCTGCACCGTGATGAAAAGCAGCCCGATGATGACGTCCGCGATCACCAGGCCACAGAGCACCCACAGCGCACGCCATCTGGAGCGCCGGTCGCCGACGGCATAGAACTGGCGCCGGTAGCAGAACAGCGCCACCAGCAACGCAGCAGAAAATGCGGCTGGCAGCGGATGCAGCTGCGGCAACGGCACCTGCGGCCGGATGGAGTGGATGACGAACCCGATTCCGGCGTGGATGACCAGACCGACCGCGAGCAGCGCCATGACGGCGGCCCAGGCCCGGCGCTTACGGCGGCGCAGGCCGTGCGACAGCATCAGCAGCAACAGTCCGATGATGACGTCCGAGGTCCGGGTCAGGCTGACCAGAGTGCCAGGGGCGAGGTCAGACAGCCCGCGCAGGCGCCGGTCGTAAAAGCTAGGCAGCAGCCCTTCGATGATGTAGCCGACGCCGATGACCAGAGTTATCAGCCCGGCGACCAGCGGCACCCAGCGAAGCTGCTGGCGCAGGTCGGTGCCGCGGACGACCGAAGGCTCCGCCCGTTCGTCGCCGGTTTCGGGCTCTGCCGGCCGTGGCCCGATGTGCTCTGTCATCTCGGACATGAAGGTCAGGCCCCGGCTCACGGGGCATCAGCGTAGTCTTCGCCATCTCCAGCCGGGGGCAAACCCCGGCATTGGCCTTAGATCCGGTCAGCGGCGGTCCGCTAGCAAGCTCATTGCCTCGGCCCGCGTACTTTCCGAGTTAAGGAAACTTCCGCGTACCGCGGATGTCACTGTCTTAGCGCCTGGCTTGCGCACTCCCCGCATGGACATGCACAAGTGCTCAGCCTCAATAATGACGATAACTCCGCGCGGCTCGAGAATCGTCATCAATGCGTCCGCGATCTGACTAGTCATCCGCTCTTGTACCTGCGGTCGCTTGGCGTAAAGATCCACGAGCCTCGCAAGCTTCGACAGACCGGTAATCTGGCCCTTCTCGTTGGGGATGTACCCGACGTGAGCACGGCCGAAAAACGGCACCAGGTGGTGCTCGCACGTCGAGTACAACTCGATGTCGCGCACGAGGACCATCTCCTCGTGATCGGCATCGAACACAGTCGTCAGTATCTGCTCTGGCTGCATGCGCAAGCCAGAAAACTGCTCACTGAGTGCGCGCGCGACCCGCGCCGGGGTATCCCTCAGGCCGTCGCGAGCAGGATCCTCACCAACCGCCAGGAGTATCTCAGTGACCGCGCGCTCGATCCGCTCAAGATCGAAGTCGCCGTCGCTCAATGGCCCTCGCCGTCTGGTGAACCATCCTCGCCAGGCCGGTCACTATCCGGACTGGGCTACCGCCTAGGGACTGCCGCCCAGCGGGCTTGCCGCCGCCCGAGCGGGCTTGCCGCCACCGAGCGGACTGCCACCACCGAGCGGACTGGCACCACCGAGCGGACTGGCACCACCGAGCGGCGAGCCGAAGGTAGCGGCTGGCGGTGGCGGCGCGGCGGGCAACCCGGCGGCCGACGCCTGGCCGTTACCAAGCGACTGGGTCAAGTTCCCGTCTGACGCCGCAGTGAGCGCTAGCTCTTTCGGCGTCAGCACTGGCGGCTTCTCCGAAGGCAGTCGCTTGCCGTACCCGGTGTAGGAACCCCGCGTCGGACGCTTGTGCACCGGCGCGAAGATCTCCAGGACCTGATTGCGCGTCAGCGTCTCGTGCTCGAGCAGCTGGAGCACCAGGTTGTCCAGCACATCCCGGTACTGCACCAGGATCTCCCAGGCCTCGTCATGCGAGGACTCGATCAGCCGGCGGACCTCATCGTCGATCGCCGAGGCGATCTCCTCCGAGTAATCCCGCGCGTGCGACATCTCCCGGCCGAGGAACGGCTCGCCATCGCCGGTCCCGAACTTGCGTGCACCAAGGCGCTCGCTCATGCCGTATTCCACGATCATGGCGCGAGCGATCGACGATGCCTTCTCGATGTCGTTGGCAGCGCCAGTCGTAGGCTCGTGGAAGACGAGTTCCTCAGCGGTCCGGCCGCCGAGCAGCATAGCCAGCTGGTCCATCATCTCGGCACGGCTGACCAGGAACTTGTCCTCGGCCGGCGCTGCAGCCGTGTAACCGAGCGCGCGACCACGCGGAATGATGGTGATTTTGTGCACCGGATCGGCATTCGGCAGCGCGTGGCCGACCAGGGCGTGCCCACCCTCGTGGTAGGCGATGATCTTGCGCTCCTTCTCCGACAGCAGCACGCTCTTCCGCTTCGGGCCAGCCGTCACCCGGTCGATGGCCTCCTCGAGCGAGGCCATCTCGATCTGCGTCTGGTTGGCCCGTGCCGTTAGCAGTGCACCTTCGTTGATCACGTTGGCCAGGTCAGCGCCGGTGAAGCCGGGTGTGCGGCGGGCGATCATATCGAGGTCCACGTCCGGCCCGAACGGCTTGCCGCGCGCGTGCACGCGCAGGATGCCCTTCCGGCCGGCCAGATCTGGTTGTGCCACCACGATCTGCCGGTCGAAGCGGCCAGGACGCAGCAGTGCCGGGTCCAGGATGTCTGGCCGGTTCGTGGCGGCAATCACGATGACGCCGCCCTTGGTGTCGAAGCCGTCCAGCTCGACGAGCAGCTGGTTCAGCGTCTGCTCACGCTCGTCGTGCCCGCCGCCGAAGCCGGCTCCGCGGTGCCGTGCCGACCGCATCGATCTCATCGACGAACACGATGGCCGGCGCGTTGGCCTTGGCCTGCTCGAACAAGTCACGCACCCGGGAGGCGCCAACGCCGACGAACATCTCGACGAAGTCCGAGCCGGAGATCGAGTAGAACGGCACGCCTGCTTCGCCGGCGACGGCTCGCGCGAGCAGCGTCTTACCGGTTCCGGGCGGTCCGTAGAGGAGCACGCCCTTCGGGATCTTGGCGCCGATGGCCTGGAACTTGCCGGGGCTCTGCAAGAACTCCTTGATCTCCTGGAGTTCCTCGATCGCCTCGTCAGCGCCGGCCACGTCGGAGAACGTGGTCTTGGGCGTGTCCTTGGTGATGAGCTTGGCCTTGGACTTGCCGAAGTTCATGACCCGTGAGCCGCCGCCCTGCATCTGGTTCAGGAACACCATGAACAGCAGGAAGATGATCAGAAACGGCAGGTAGCTGAAGATCAGCGTCCAGAACGAGCTGCTCTTGGGCACCTTGACGGTGTAAGCGCTGTGGTTCAGCTTGCCCGTTTCGACCTGCTTCTGCAGTGTGCTCGCGAGCTGAACGCCCTGGCTGCCGACCCACGAGGACTCCCAGTTCTGGCCCGCGTACGGGCCGTTCTTAACCGTGAGCTGGATGGTCTGGTCGACATCGGTCAGGGTGACCGACTTGACATTGCCGGTGTCGATCGCCTGCACTGCCTGCGAGGTGGGGACCAGCTTGTACTCAGGTCCGGTATTGACCAGCTTGTACAGGATCACAAGGATGATGGCGACAAAGAGGATGGCGAGCACCCAGCCGCGGAAAATGCGCTTCAGATCCATTGATGAACGGCCCACAGGTCCGGCCGGTCCCTCCTGACGAGCCTCGTGCCTCGCCGTCCCGGCGAAGCTACCTTGTTATCCAGCGCGAACACGCGGCTGTTTCTTCCCGCGCTTGGCACAGGAATACTCGACGGTACACCGCGCCAGCCATAGCCGACACGCGGCAGGCCGCACAGGGGCAATGGCGGCCGTGTTACGCCTCTTACCCAGGTTAACGAAATTCATCGCCAGGTCGGTTCCCGCCAGCGGGCGACGCTGCGATCAGCCTGCCGACGGCCGGTATACGTGCTCGGCCAGCGTCCCGATGAAGGGCAGGTTCCGGTACTTCTCGGCATAATCGAGGCCGTAACCCACGACGAATGCATCGTCGATGTCGAATCCGGTGTAAGCGACGTCGACGTTCATCCGCGCCGCCGCGGGCTTGCGGAGCAGCACGCAGACAGCCACCGAGGCCGGCTCGCGAGAGCGAAGGTTGCCGATCAGCCAGGACAGCGTGAGCCCCGAATCGATGATGTCTTCCACGACCAGCACATGGCGGCCGCTGATGTCGGCGTCCAGGTCCTTGAGGATCCGCACCACGCCGGAGGACTTCGTGCCCGACCCGTACGAGGAGATTGCCATCCAGTCCATCTGCGCCGGCAGGTGCATGGCGCGCGCCAGATCGGCCATCACCATGACCGCTCCTTTGAGCACGCCGACCAGCAGAAGTTCGCGATCAGCGTAATCGGCGTCGATCTGAGCGGCGAGCTCACCCACTCGCTGCTGCAGTTGCTCCTGGGTAATCAGTACCTCTTTGAGGTCCGGGCCCATGTCGTTCGCGTCCACCTGCGTCCTCCGATCGCGCCGCCAGACCCCCGACAGTGCCATCCCGGGGAACGACCCCCGGACCCCCGACAGTGCCATCCCGGGGAACGACCCCCGGACCCCCGACAGTGCCATCCCGGCGGACGACCCCCGGACCCCCGACAGTGCCATCCCGGCGGACGACCCCCGGACCCCCGACAGTGCCATCCCGGCGGACGACCCCCGGACCCCCGACAGTGCCATCCCGGGGAACGACCCCCGGACCCCGGGTGCTGGTGAAGAGCAGCTTCCCATATCGCCGCTGGCATCTGGCGCCGCCAGGCAGATCGATCCACCGCTGACCGTGCCATCCGGTGACCAGCTCGTCCAGGCTGGTCATGTGACGCTGGGACAGCGCGCCGGCCGGACATCCGGCAGCAAGCGCGGCGCTGCGGAGCACCCGCTGCCGGATTGCCAGCGGCAGCCCGGCGAGCCAGTCCGCCCGCCAGCCGCTGACCTGCGCGTCCCCCAGTCCGCCCAGCCGGTCCGCTTCTGCCGCCGCAAGGGCATCCAGTACTTCAGCGTCGGCCCGGAGCAGGGTGGCCGTTCTGGCCAGCGCCTCTGCAACGCCGGGCCCGAGCGCTTCTTCGAGGGCCGGCATCAGGCGTCTCACCCGTACCCGGGTGAATGCCGGATCGTTGTTCTGCGGGTCATCCCAGACCTGCAGACCCTGGGCGGCGCAGGCTGCCATGGTCTCCGAGCGCCGAAGGCCTAGCAGGGGCCGCCGGTAGCGGCCGCTGACGGATGCCATCCCGGCGAGCGATCGCGGGCCGGAGCCGCGACCGAGGCCAAGCAGCACTGTCTCGGCCTGGTCGTCGAGGGTATGTCCGAGGAAAAGCCACGAATCGGTACGCTCAGCAGCCAGGTCGAGCGCGGCGTAGCGGGCGGATCGCGCGGCAGCCTCCGGGCCTGGGTAGCCCGGCTCCTCAGGCCTCGCCACCGTCACGGCAACCGAGATCACCGGACTGAGGCCGAGGCCGTCAAGGTCGGCGGTGACGCGCTTGGCCTGATCGGCCGAGCCCGGCTGCAAGCCGTGATCGACGGTGATCCCGCCCGCCAGCAGTCCTGCTTTCGGTGCCTCGAATGCGAGCGCGGCAGCTAGCGCCAGCGAATCCGCACCACCCGAACAGGCCGCGAGGACGGCAGTCCCTGGCTCGAGATCGGCAAGACTGGCCCGGACCGCACGCCGGACCTCAGCTACGGCCGGGTGCGGGCCCACCGGGCTCCTCAGTCCCCAGTGCCTGAATCGACCGTGCCTGAATCGACCGTGCCTGAATCGACCGTGCTGAATCGCCGTGCCTGAATCGACCGTGCCTGATTCGATAGCGCCTGAGTCTGCCGGGGTCGCGGCTGGGTAGGCGCCGTCGACGCGAGCCAGCCAGGACTGCGGATTCTGCAGCTCATCCTTGGTCGGCAAGGTGTCCGGCGAGGTCCAGACCTTGTTGAAGGTCGCCATCCCGGCCTCATCGACCACTGCCTTGACGAACCGCGAGCCCTGTTCGTACTGCTTCATCTTGAGGTCGATCCCGAGCACGCGCCTGATGGCCTGCTCGATCCGCCCGGCCGACCCGCGGCGTGCGCTGAACTTTGCCCTGATCTCGGCCACTGACGGGACTACGGCGGGTCCCACGGCGTCCATTACGTAGTCTCCGTGGCCTTCGACCACCGTCATCACCGACGTCATCCGGTCCAAGATGGCCCGCTGGCGCGGGCTCTGGATGGCCTCGATAAGGCTCTCTCCATCACCGCCCCGCACCGCCCCGGCGACTGCGTCAGCCGCCGCGCGGATCCGCTCCAGGATTGACGCCGGGTCAAGATCAGAGGCCAGCAGGAACTCCGACATCTGCTCCTGCACATACGGACGGAGCCACGGCACCGAGGTGAACTGGGTGCGATGTGTCTCCTCGTGCAGGCACACCCACCGCCGGAAATCGTGCGGGTTGACGTCCAGCTCTCGCTCGACCATCACGATGTTGGGAGCGACCAGCGTCAGCCGCCCGGCCGGCGCGTCGCTGCCCGGGGCGTCCGGGTCGGGCGGAAGGAACAGCTCATACTGGCCGAGGACCCTGCTGGCCAGGTAGGCCAGGATCAGGCCCGGCCTGCATCCCGGTCACGCGTGAGCCCACCGCTGTGATCACGGAGCCGGCCTGCGGTGCGGCACCGCTCTCGGCCATCCGCTGAACGAGCGGGTCGAGCACGACGCGGAACCCGTCCACGTTCCCCCGGATCCAGCCCGGCCGGTCCACGACAGCCACCCTGCCGTCGTCCGCGGCGCCCGGCAGTCCGGTCAGCTCGCGAACCGGCTCGGAGACCGCGTCGGCGAGCTGCCTTAGCTCGGCCACGACCTTCCTGGCCTCGGCAATACTGACCTGCGGGCCCGGCCGGACCCAGCGGACCCCGGTGGAAGTAGCTACCTGCCAGTCGATCATCTGAGTGCTGCTCACCCCTCCACGGTACGTGCCTCCGGGCGCATTCCGCCCGACCGGCCCGTTGGTCGACACCATTAGTCGCCACCGCCGCAAGCGCAGCTACCGGCAACCGCAACCGGCAAGCGTGCTCGCGAGGTCAACCATCGTCGTTGCCGCATTGACGAGATTGGCCGGGGGAATCTTGTCGGCCATCACGGCGAACGCAATCAACTGACCGTTTCGGGCATAAGCGGTACCGGCCAGTGCCGCGACGGTACTCAGGTTCCCGGTCTTAGCCCGCACCACCCCGAGGCCAGTTCGCCCGCCAAGGCCGAACACGCTGCTTCCTGGCGTCAGCGTGCCGGAGAAACCCTCGACCGGCAAGCCGGTGAGCGCAGGCCGCAATGTCGGGTGCCTCGCCGCAAGCTTGATCAGCTGGACCAGCACGGCCGGAGCGATGCTGTCGGCTGGCGACAGCCCGCTATCGTCGACGAGGCTGACTTGACCGGTAATGCCAAGCCTGCGCAGCACTGCAGTCACGGCGCCGGCGGCACCGCTGAACGAGGCGGGCATGCCCAGGGCTAGCGCGACGTGACGGGCCAGGTTCTCGGCGATGACGTTGTTGCTCTCCTCGAGCATCCATTGCACGATCTCAGCCAGCGGAGGCGACCGGACGCTCGCAATCGTGCTGGCGCCGGCGGGCGCGGTTACCTGTGCGGGGGCGCCACGGACGGTGATCCCGTCGGCGGTAAGGAAGCCAGCGAACGAGGCGGCCGCCAGTTTCGCCGGATCAGCCGACCTAGGCCCGCTGGATGCCTCGTTG
This sequence comes from uncultured Actinomycetota bacterium, assembly GCA_963815575.1. Taxonomy (GTDB): domain Bacteria; phylum Actinomycetota; class Actinomycetes; order Streptosporangiales; family Streptosporangiaceae; genus JAJYUU01. Next base: position 186,516 of record CAWFHE010000004.1, read on the forward strand.
TCGGCTGGCGCCCCGGCGCGGGTAACGCGTCCCTGATCGGCTTCGAGCGGTGTAATGACCGAAACATTGCCAGTAGTCACGTAGCTCTGCGGCCAGCCCGGAGCCAGTTCCGGGCCGGAGTACAACGAAACGTCGTAGCCAAGCCGGACGCTGTGCAGGCCGCGCGCTCGCAATGCTGTCGCGGTCTGCTTGGCCAGCTCAGCAAGGGTGGCCGGCTGCGGGTAGTCAGCCGCTGACGGCGGGCCAGCCGCCAGTGTCGGATCTCCGCCGCCCACCAGGACGATCGACGAGGCGCCGCGTCCGGCGACGATGGTGGTAACGAACCGAGCCGACGGCCCGAGTACCTGGAGGGCGGCGACCGATGTCGCCAGCTTGTTTGTCGACGCCGGAGCGAAGCCCGCCGCCGGGTTGTGCGCATAGAGCACCCGGCCGGTCGCCAGGTCGGTGACCAGCACCCCAAGCTGCGGGCCGAATACCGGCGAGCTGACCAGCGGACCGATAGCGCGCGCCACGCCGGCCGCTGTCGCGCCGCTCCCTGGCCGGCCGCGCCGGTCGCCGCGCCTAGTACCGGGTCCGGCGCGGCCACCCGGCCAGCAGAGATGCGCGGTTGCTGCAACAGCGCCAGGCGGCCTGGCAGCAGCCTGATGACAACCAGGCCAGCGACGATCGTGAAGGCGCACAGCACCGCGATCGCTACCGCGGCAGCGCTCCTGGCCTGCCCAGCAACCGACGCAACAATAGGTCCCTTCGGACGACGCGCTATCCCCCGCGCTTGGCTCCCGGTGCGTGATGTGCTACCCCCGGTAGGGACTGGCGAAGTGCTACCGGGTAGACATCAGCCAGGCAATCCGAGTTCCTATCAAGGTGCCGGGGGTGCGAGCGTGGAATTTGAAGTAATCATCGAGATCCCCAAGGGGCAGCGTAACAAGTACGAGATGGATCACAAGACCGGTCGTATCAGGCTAGACCGGATGTTGTTCACTTCAACCCGCTATCCGGCAGATTACGGCTTCATTGAGGACACGCTTGCCGACGACGGCGATCCGCTCGACGCGCTCGTGCTCCTGGAGGAACCCACATTTCCTGGTTGCCAGATCCTCTGCCGCGCCATCGGCATGTTCCGGATGCGCGATGAGAAAGGTGCTGATGACAAGGTGCTCTGCGTTCCGGCGACGGATCCGCGGATGGCCCACCTCCGGGACATCACCGATGTCCCGGAGTTCGATCAGCTGGAGATCCAGCACTTCTTTGAGGTGTACAAGGCACTGGAGCCTGGCAAGGAGGTCGAATCTGCCACCTGGGTAGGCGTCGCGGCGGCCGAGGCCGAGATCGTGGATTGCCGTCGCCGGCTGGCCAGCAGCCCCGATCAGCATCACCCGGCCACTCCTGGATGACGAGAACCGGGAACGGGCACCACACAGTTGTCGGCCCTAAGGAGGGGTCATGGCTAACACCGATGACGTACTCAGTGAGACGCCGCTGTTTGAGGCGCTCAGCGAGGAAGACGCCACCGCGCTGCGATCGGGCATCATCGACGTCCAGCTCGACCGCGGTGAGCGCCTGTTCTCCGAGGGAGACGACGGCGACAAGCTGTACATCATCCTGACCGGCAAGATCAAGCTCACTAAGGCAGCGCCTGATGGCCGGGAGAATCTGCTCAGCGTGCACGGCCCCGGCGAGATGTTCGGCGAGCTTTCGCTGTTCGACCCGATCCCGCGGACGTCCAGCGCAACGGCGCTGACGAACGCCCGGCTGGCCGGCCTGGCTCACGATGACTTGCGGACCTGGCTGTGCGAGCGGCCCGAGGTCGCAATGCACCTGCTGCAGGCGCTGGCCCAGCGGCTGCGCCGCATCAACGATGTCAAGGCGGATCTCGTATTCACCGACGTGCCTGGCAGGGTCGCCAAGGCGCTACTTGACCTCGCCGAGCGGTTCGGCGTTCAGACTCCGGAGGGTGTGCAGGTCAACCATGACCTCACCCAGGAGGAACTGGCTCAGCTCGTCGGCGCGTCCAGAGAGACAGTAAATAAGGCGCTCGCCGATTTCACCGCTCGCGGCTGGATTCAGCTGGCGGCCAAGTCCGTCCTGATCACCGACACTGACCGCCTGCGCAAGCGAGCCAGGTAGCACCGAGCCAGGAGCACGAGCGCCGGGAAACGAGCACGCGTCACCAGCTCACTTCGGCAGGCAACTCACCCGCGGCGCGCAAGTAGCGGAGCTGGGCCCGGACGGAAGACTCGGCGAAGCGCCACAGCCTGCGGTCGACTTCGGCATACACCCGGGCGACGATCTCGGCCGGGGTGCGGTCGCCAGCCGCGACCGCGGCACGGACCTCATCAAGCCGCTCGGCCCGGTGTGTCAGGTAGAAGTCCAGTACGGCCGCCGGATCAGCGAGCAGCGGGCCGTGCCCTGGCAGCAGCGCCGACAGGCCAGTCTCTTCGGTCAGCGCCCGCAGCCGCCGCAACGAGTCCAGGTAGTCGCCGAGGCTGCCGTCATCAGAGATCACCGCCGTGCCCCGGCCAAGCACCGTGTCGCCAGTAAGGACGACGTTGTCCGCAGGTACCTGCAGGCAGACCGAGTCATCGGTATGCCCAGGAGTCGGGATGACACGCAGCTCGCAGCCGCTGCTGTCGAGCACGTCACCCGCGGTAAGGCCGTCGCTGCGCGAGCCGGTGCGACGGATCCACTGCTCGCACCGGCGCGCCGGTCAGCTCGGCTAGCCTCGGAGCGCCTGCTGAGTGATCGAGATGCCGGTGGGTGAGCACGATATCGGCGACACGCTGGCCGCGCTCGGCCACGACTGCGCGGATTCGCTGCACGTGACTCTCGTCGTCAGGGCCGGGATCGATCACGATGACCGTGGCCGCGCCAGGCTCGGCGACCAGCCAGGTGTTCGTCCCGTCCAAGAGTCATCAGCGACGGGTTCGGCGCTAGCACGCACCGGACCCGCTCGGTACCCGAGCCGTCGATTCCGGCTCCGGCCTGGATTGGCGCTTCCGACGTCACGCCGGCCCGCCCTGACCCGATCGAGTACTCGCTGAGGCCTGGCACGGTCAGCCAGACCGCGCCTTCGCGCAGCTGTATCTCCGGGATGATGGGCGCGACCTGCCGCGGCCCGGTCAGCACAGTGTCCAGGTCGCCGCAGTCAGCTAGCTCGGACAGCGTCACCGCGGTAGGCGGGAACAGCCTGATCTCACGCCGTTTCCCGGCCGCAAGGGCGTCGCCGGGCACTACCCACGCGACCTCGGAAGCCTCGCCACCGACGTCCCTGGTGCGCTGCCCGGCAGGCAGCGCCGCGGCGAAGAACCGGGTGTCGAACCTGCGCGGCTCGATGACCGGGGTAATCCACCGCGCCCACGGGCGCAGCAGGTCGGCCCGGAGCACGAGTCCCGCGGCGGGCGAGCAGTTCGGCGAGCGAGACCGAGCGGTCGAGCAGGGCTAGCCGGTCCGACTCCCACTCGTCGCTGGTGGTGTCGGCCACGACCGAGTCGGCCGACTCGCCCGCCAGCAGAACGCCTGACTCCTCGAAGGTCTCCCGGACCGCAGCGCAGACCAGCGCCCTGGCTAGCGACGGCGGCGCGGCAAAGATGCGGCCCCACTCGGCGGCATCCGGTCCCGCCCAGGCGATTTCCTCGTCGGCGTCGCGCGGGTCGACCGATCCGCCGGGAAACACGTACGCTCCCGGAGCGAACGCCATCGTCGGCTTGCGCCGCAGCATGTAGACCTCGAGGCCGGTGCTGCGCTGTCGCAGCAGCATGACTGTTGCCGCGTCACGCGGGCTCAGCCGGAACCTGATTGCCCGCCAGGATTTCGCGCGCAGTCCCGGCGAGTTCGCCGGTGAGCCGGATGGAGGCAGCCTGCACTGCATCTTCCGCCATGTCTGCCTCCGCCCGGCGGGCCTAGTCCCCGACTTCGACGATGAGCTCGATCTCCACCGGGGCGTCAAGCGGCAGCGCCGCGGTTCCCACCGCGCTCCGGGCATGCCTGCCCGCGTCGCCGAAGATCTCAAGCAGCAGCTCGCTTGCGCCGTTCACCACCTGAGGCTGGCCGGTGAAGTCTGGCGAACTGGCCACGAAGCCGGTCAGCTTCACGATGCGCTTGATCGACGACAGGCCGCCGGCCGCCGACGCCGCTGCGGCGAGCGCATTGAGCGCGCAGGTCCTGGCCAGCGCGGCAGCCTCAGCAGCTCCGACCTCAGCACCGACCTTCCCGGTCGACACGAGCTGACCCTCGACCATCGGCAGCTGCCCGGCGGTGTAGACCATCGCGCCGGACCGGACCGCGGGCACGTACGCCGCGAGCGGCGCGACGACAGGCGGCAGGGTGAGCCCGAGGGCCTCCAGCCGCTGCTCCGGCCCGGACGGCGCGGCTGCCGTTGCACCGGTCGAGTCAGGCTCGGTCATTCCTTAACCCGCTTGAGGTAGGCAACGAGCTGCTCCGGATTCGGGCCCGGCACGACCGCCACGAGTTCCCAGCCGTCGTCGCCCCAGCCATCCAGGATTTGCTTGGTTGCATGCACCAGTAGCGGCACAGTCGCGTACTCCCATTTGGCCATAGCCGAACCCTACAGGGCAGCCATCCGGAGCTGTCTACGTCAGTCAGCAGCCCGCGCTACTCGCTAGCGGGGTGATGCGCGGTGCCGATTTCGCCCTTCTCCTCCGGCGACAGCTCCGGAATCTCGGGTACCTCGGGAATGTCGAGCGGGACGTCCGGGGCGTTAGCGATCGCTGCGGGGCCGGCCGCCTTCCCGATGGCGTCGGAGAGGGAGGCATCGGCCAGGGCCGTGTCGCCAAAGTCGGCCAACGACTCCGAGCCGCCGGCCGCCCCGCTCGGGCCGCCGCTGGTCGGGGTGAACTTGTCGAAGAACCGCAGCAGCTCAACCGGAATCGGCATGACAAGCGTGCTGTTGCGCTCGCCTGCCACCTCGACCACCGTCTGCAGCAGCCGGAGCTGCAGCGCCGCCGGGTCTCGTGCCATCACGTTTGCGGCCGCTGCGAGCCGCTTGGACGCCTGGAATTCACCGTCTGCCGTGATGATCCTGGCTCGCCGTTCCCGCTCTGCCTCAGCCTGGCGTGACATCGACCGCTTCATGCCCTCGGGGAGCGACACGTCCTTGATCTCGACGCTCTCCACCTTGACGCCCCAGGGGATCTCCGTCCCCTCGTCGATGATCGCGGCCAGCCGACGGTTAACGGTGTCCCGCTCGGCAAGCAGCTCGTCCATCTCCGACTGGCCGATGATCGACCGCAGTGACGTCTGGGCGCGCTGGGAGATCGCGTTCTGGTAGTTGAAGACGTTAATCGAGGCTTTGATCGGGTCGACGACGCGGAAGTAGACCACCGCATCGACCCTGACGCTAACGTTGTCCCTGGTAATGCCCTCCTGTGCAGGCACGCCCATCGCGATGATCTGCTTATTGACCTTGACCAGCTTGTCGCCGATCGGCCGGATGAAGGTCAAACCGGGTCCGCGGACTCCGGGCAGAACCTTGCCGAACCGGAAAATGATTCCGTCCTCATACTGCTGCACGGTCTTGATAGCCCGGGAGCCGGCGTATAACCGCGGCTAGCACGATGACAACGACGATGGCGATCAGCGCATCCATGTGCGGACACCTCTTCCCATGGGTCCGCGGATCAGCGAACCCTCACCGCCCAGCCTAGTGAGATTGTGCCCCAGACCAACAGCGCGGAGATAACGGACATGTCACTCCGCCCCGGCTCCGCCCATCGCAGAGGCACCTGCGCTCGTTCGTCCCCGGCCCCAGATAACCTCCAATCGTGGCTACGCGGGACACCGACTGGGACGGCGTGCGGCTGCACGTCGTCACCGGCAAGGGCGGCACGGGCAAGACGACCGTGGCTGGCGCGCTTGCCCTAGCGCTGGCAGCCGACGGCCGCCGGGTGCTGCTGATGGAGGTCGAGGGCCGCCAGGGCATCGCGCAGCTGTTCGACGTGCCGCCGCTGCCATACGAGGAACGACGGATCGCGGTCGGGCCGGGAACCGGCTCGCACCCGGGCGGCGACGTGTTCGCGCTGGTAGCCGACCCGGAATCGGCCCTGATCGAGTACCTGCAGATGTTCTACAGCCTTCGCCATGCCGGCAGCGCGCTGGCCAAGCTCGGGGTGATGGACTTCGCCACCACGATCGCGCCTGGCCTGCGGGACGTGCTGCTCACCGGCAAGGCGGCCGAGGCCGTCAGGCGCAAGGACGGCAGCCGGGGCCGCAGCTACGACGCTGTCGTGATGGACGCCCCGCCCACCGGCAGGATCGGCCGCTTCCTCAACGTCAGCGCAGAGGTCTCCGACCTGGCGCGGGTCGGCCCGATCCGTGGTCATGCGGACACTGTGCAGCAGGTAATCCGGTCACCGGAAACCGTCGTGCATTTCGTCACAGTGCTCGAGGAGATGCCGGTACAGGAGACCCTGGACGGCATCGCTGAACTGCGCTCGCTTGGCGGGATCAGGCCCGGCGGCATCATCGTCAACATGACCAGGCCGCTCGCGCTGCCATCAGGCCAGCTCAAGAAGGCGGCGGCCGGCAAGCTTGATCTAGCCCAGCTGACTGCCGGGCTCAAGTCCGCGGGCCTCGACGACAGCCACGGCCTGGCTACCGCTCTGGCTGCCGAACTGGCCGAGCAGGCCAGGACCACACTCGGCCAGGAGGAGCAGCAACAGCGGCTGGACACCGCGGGCCAGCCGTGCTACCGGCTGCCCTGGATCAGCGGCGGCATGGACATGGCCGGGTTGTACCGCCTGGCGACGGCGCTCCGCGAGATCAGAAGGCGGCCTGATGACCGGACGACCGCCGCCGCCACTCGACGTGGACCGGCTGATCGACGACCGCCGGACGCGCATCATCGTGTGCTGCGGCTCAGGCGGGGTCGGGAAGACCACGATCGCGGCCGCTATCGGGTTGCGCGCGGCCGAGCGCGGCAGGCATGTGGTCGTGCTCACCGTCGATCCGGCCCGCAGGCTGGCCCAGTCCATGGGGCTGACCTCGCTGGACAACACTCCGCGGCCGGTGCGCGGCGTCAAAACCAACGACCATCAGGGCGGGAACGGGGCCGAATCGGCTGGCAGCCTGCACGCCATGATGCTGGATATGAAGCGAACGTTCGACGAGATTGTCGAGGCTCACGCGGACCCTGACCGCGCTGCCCAGATCCTCGCGAACCCGTTCTACCAGTCGCTGTCGTCCAGCTTCGCTGGCACGCAGGAGTACATGGCCATGGAGAAGCTCGGCCAGCTCCGGCGTGCCGACGAGTGGGACCTGATCGTGGTGGACACTCCGCCGAGCCGGTCGGCGCTGGACTTCCTTGACGCTCCGCAGCGGCTCGCCCGGTTTCTCGACGGACGGTTGCTTCGGCTGCTGACCGCGCCAGCCAAGGTCGGCGGCCGGGCTTATCTCCGTGCACTCAACGCCGGGTTCGGCATGGTGACCGGTATGCTGACGAAGATCCTCGGCACCCAGGTGCTCAGGGACGTCCAGACTTTCGTCAGTGCGCTGGACACGATGTTCGGCGGCTTCAGGGAGCGAGCCGACTACACCTATCAGTTGCTCCGCGCGCCAGGTACGGCGTTCCTGGTAGTCGCCGCTCCGGAGGAAGACGCGTTGCGCGAGGCGTCGTACTTCGTCGAGCGGCTTGATACCGAGCGGATGCCGCTCGCCGGGCTGATTCTTAATCGCGTCCAGCAAGGTACCCGCCGTGCACCTGTCGGCGGCCAGGAGCCTGGCCGCAGTTGAGGTTTGCAAGGCCCGGTATCAGACACACAGCTATCCGGCAGCAAAGCGTCCGGCCGCGGAGGGGCCGACGACCAGGCAGCGGCCCGGCAGCTGACGATTGCCGCGCTGCAGCTGCACGCCGACCGGATGACGCAGGCGGCATCGGAGCGCAGGATGGCTGGCGGTTTCGCTGCTGCCCACCCGCTGGTTCCGATGGCCGAGATACCGGCGCAGCCCGAGGACGTACACGACCTCGAAGGCTTGCGCCGGGTCGGTGAATCATTTGCCGCTAGAGCAGTGAACAGCTTTGACAGCGGGCGCATGCTGATCTCTGACTCGCCGCTAGCCGCGGGAACTTACCGGGTGAGGCGGCCGTTAGCAGTCTCGGTCGGCCTCGATGGGGGCTAAGAGCCCGTTTCCTCGGCCTGGCCTGAAGTTTTTCTAGCTGGCGACGAGCTCATCCCCGGTGCGCTCGTAGTGGTTGCGCGCGTTCTCCAGCAGATCGCGCCAGGACATGACGTCCGGCCGGCGGCGGAGCAGCGCGCGGCGCTCCCGTTCGGTCATGCCGCCCCAGACGCCGAACTCAATCCGGTTGTCCAGCGCATCGGCCAGGCACTCTGTCCTGACCGGGCAGCCGCGGCAGATCAGCTTGGCCCGGTTCTGCGCCGCGCCCTGGACGAAGAGCTCGTCCGGGTCAGTTCCCTTGCACGCGGCACGCGCAGTCCAGTCCGTGATCCACATGTGGTCCAGCTCCTCTGATCGTCACGCCCGCGGGGGGTGATCACGCCCGGGTGGCGTTCAGTTGCGGTCCGGAGCCGACTCGGGGCGACAGGCTCCGGCGAGTGATGGTCGCGGAAGAGTAACTTACGGAAGTCCGGCGCGCAGCGCTAGCCCCCAGCCGGCCCATTCACGAATAGCCCGGTTGGGCTATAGAGGCCCGAGCGGCTACTGGCTACACTGCCACGACTCGGCCGTTGTCCCTGCGCATTTGGCGATGGCTACTAGCAGCGAACAGTCAGCGACGCGGAGCTAGCTCAGCTAGCGTCACTCGTGGGGCTGGCTGTGTTTGTTAGTTCGCGGCTTACCGCTGCGGCCGGTTTATGTCGGCCCGTGTTCGCCGGATGGGCTTTGCTGTATGACGGGCCGAGCTTGTCTGGCGGAGCCGGGGCGCCGCCGGCTCGTCTTGTGGCTGGCGGTTGCCAATGCAGCGTAGCCTGGGCGGGTGCAAACCGCGTTGCGCCGCGCCGGCGCGTTGGTAGGCGGAACGATCCCCCGCCTCGTCCTGACGACATTGCGGCTGCTTTGCTGCTCGCCGCTACCGCCCTTCCTGTCGTCGGTATCACGGGCATTGCAGTCCGCGATGCCGCGAACACCTTCGACACGCTGCAGGTCGGCAAGCTCGGTGCAGCGCCGAGCCAGGTCGATCCTGTACGACAGCGAAGGCAAGCCCATCGCGTACTTCTACCCGTACGACATGTACCGGGTGCCGATCAGCTTCAACCAGATCGCGCCGGTGATGCGCGACGCGATCGTTGCGATCGAGGACGACGCCTTCTATACCCAGGGCGCGCTCGACCCGCGCGGCACGCTGCGAGCCCTGGTGAGCAACGGGAGCGGCTCGCAGCTCCAGGGCGCCTCCACGATCGCGCAGCAGTACGTGAAAAACGTCAAGGTCCTGCAGGCGGGTAACAACCCTGATGGCCATATCTGCGGCACGCCGCCCCCGACCTCCAGCGGAAGATCCAGCAACTGCGGCTAGCCGCCGCTGTCGAGCACGAGCTGACTCCTCAGCAGCTGCTGGCCTCCTACCTCAACGTCGCCTACTTCGACAACAACGCCAACGGGGTCCAGGTAGCGGCGCAGGTCTACTTCAGCAAGAACGCCTCCCAGCTGACGCTGCCGGAAGCGGCGCTGCTGGCTGGCATTGTGCAGTCACCATCGGCTTACAATCCGTTCGCTCATCCGGCCGCAGCGCTCCAGCGGCGAGCCGAGGTGCTGACGCGGATGTGGCAGCTGCACTACGTGACCAAGCCGCAGGCGCTCGCGGCTGAGAAGGCGCCGCTCGGAATGAAGTACTCGTCCGCCCCGACAACGGCTGGCTGCGCGACCCCATCGCGCGCCGAAGCACGGGGTTCTTCTGCGACTACGTGAAGCGCGTCCTGCAGCTGGACTACCCCGTCGATCTGGAACCAGATCCAGAACTCCGGCGGCCTGGCGATTCACACCACGCTGAACATGAAGGACCAGCTGGCAGCCGAATAACGCAGTGAACTACGTGGAGTCACCCAACAAGTCGGCGCTGAACCCGAACCACAACGCTGACGCCGAGGTGCTCCTGCAGCCGGGTACCGGTTACGTGCGGGCGATCGCGGAGAACCGGACCTACGGCCCGAGTCCGGGAACGTATATCGACTACGCGGTGAACTCGCAGTACGGCGGCGACCCCATCGGCGTCCAGACTGGCTCGTCGTCGAAGCTCTTCACCTTGATCACAGCCCTGAAGCAGGGACTGCCGTTCGGGCACACGATCAAGGTGAAGGCGCCCGCGTCCGTCGGGCCGTTCGCCACCTGTTACGGACAGAGCGTGCCCGCCGCCCCGTTCAATAACGCCGAAGGCCCGACCAGCGGCACCAGGTTTGGCAGATGGCTGAGGCAACTGCCTTGTCGATCAACTTGTACTTCGTCAACCTCGAGAACCAGGTCGGCCTGTGCAACGTCGTCAAGACTGCAGTCGACATGGGCATGACCAGGGCCGACGGCACCTCGCTCATGAAATATGACCACGCGCTTCACAAGAACGGCCTTCCGGCCTACGACGTTTCAAGCTTCACGCTAGGCGCGGTCGGAGTCTCGCCGATGAGCATGGCTGCTGCCTACGCGTCAGTGGCAGCGCGCGGCATGTACTGCAGCCCGGAGGCCATCACCGGGATCGAGGTCATGGCAACGCGCCAGCAGCTTGCCGTACACGGGCCTGCGTGCCGACGGGACATGTCCAAGGGAGTCGCCGACGCAGCCAACTACATCTTGCAGGGCACGCTGACTCAGGCCGGTGCGACGGCCGCGGGCCGGTCAATCCCCGGTTACACCCACGTCGCAGCCAAGACCGGGACCGCGAACAGCGGCTGGTACGCCGCATTCGCCGGCTACACGCCGCGGCTGGCCTCGTACATGTCGGTGTTCAACCCGGTGAGTCCGACAACTGCATCCGATGCTTGGTCCGTACGACGCGTGCTACCGCGACGTGCCCAGCTCGGCGGCTTCCAGTGCCCTGGCCAGATGTACGGTGACAACGCGCCGGGCGCGACGTGGGAGGACACGTTCATGCACGCGGCACTCGGACCGGACGTAGCCTTCGTGTTCCCGCCGGGCTCCTACTTCAGTCTGGGCAATGGCTGGGGAGCGCCGAGGACGATCGGCGGGAAGAAGAAGCCCGGCAAGGGCGGTCCTGGGCAATGGCGGCGGACCAGGCAAGGGCGGCGGGCCAGGTGGCGGACCCACGCCTACGCCGCCAGCCCACTGAGCCCAGCACGCGCTTGGCCGGCGGCTGCTCGTGCTGTCCGTCGGCCGCGCTAGCCGGTCAGCCTGCTCTTGACCATGGCGGCCACTCTGCTGCCATCTGCCCGGCCAGCCACCCGCGGCGCCACGACCTTCATCACCTGGCCCATTCCGCCGGACCCGACGCGCCAGTCTCGGCGATCGCGGCTGCTACGACGGCGCCTAGTTCGTCGTCGCTGAGCTGCGCAGGAAGGTAACTGGCCAGCACATCTTCCTCGGCGCGCTCGGCGGCGGCCTGATCGGTCGCGCCCGGCGTCGGCAAAAGCGGTGGCAGCCTCACGGCGGCGCTTGGCCTCCCTGGTGAGGATCTTGGTTATCTCCTCGTCGGTGAGGTCGTGGGCTGCGGTGCCGGATACTTCCTCGTTACTGATGGCAGTCAAGGCCATCCGGAGGGTTCGTGTCCGGGTCTCGTCCCGAGCCTTCATCGCGGTGGTGAGGTCGGCTCTCAGCTGGTCCTTCAGAGTAGGCATGGGACTATCCTGCCGTTTCCCCGCTCAGGCGCGGCCGCGGGCGGTGCTGAGACCCTGCTTAGCGCGGTGCTGCGGGCACCGGCCGGCGTGGGCGCGGGCACGCGGCCGGCGTGGGCGCGGCCAGCGCAGTCCGCCGGGCATGGCACCATGTGTGCATGCGAGCGCGAACCCTCCTCAAGGCTGGTCTCCTGGTCGGCGCCGCGGGCCTTGGCTACGCGTCCGTGATCGAGCGGAACTGGTTCGCTCTGCGCCAGTACGACGTTCCGGTGCTGCCAGCCGGGTCGGCGCCGCTGCGCATCCTGCACATTTCCGATATTCACCTCACGCCCGGCCGCCACCGGCTGCTCTCCTGGCTGAGGTCGCTCGACGCGCTCGAGCCCGACCTGGTCGTCAACACCGGCGACTCAATCGCGCATCAGCAGGCCATCCAGCCGTTGCTGACCGCCCTCGGCCCGCTCCTGGACCGGCCCGGCGTGTTCGTCTACGGCTCCAACGACCTGTTCTCGCCCAGAATCAAGAACCCGCTGCGATACCTCCGGGGACCTAGTTTCGGTGAGCACGATCGGGAAGTGCCCGACCTGCCCTGGCGTGAACTCGGCGAGGGCATGGAAAGTGCTGGCTGGTTCAACGCCAACAACAGGCGTGGCCGGATCAAGGTTGGCGACCACGATATTGAGGTCGCCGGCATCCATGACTCCCACATCGGGCTGGACCGCTACGACGAGGTAGCTGGCGCCGCGGACCCGGCAGCCGACCTGCGTCTCGGCTTGATGCACTCACCGGAGCCAACCCGGATCGACCGCTTCGCGGCCGATGGCTTTGACCTGCTGCTGGCCGGCCACACTCACGGCGGACAGGTCTGTGTGCCCGGCTACGGGGCTCTGGTCAGTAATTGCGGCATAAGCACGGACATGGTCAGCGGTCTGCACCGCTACCCTGCCGCTCGCACGGCAGCCACTCCGTGGCTGCATGTGTCTGCCGGGCTCGGGACTGCCCCGACTGCCCCGGTTCGCTTCTCTTGCCGCCCAGAGGCTACGCTGCTCACGCTGGTAGCCGGGATCAGCTAGACTTCTCGCGCGGTCAGCGGGGTGTAGCGCAGCTTGGCAGCGCGCTTCGTTCGGGACGAAGAGGCCGCCGGTTCAAATCCGGCCACCCCGACCAAGGTCAGAGCCACAATTCAGTTGTTATTTGCTTGGCAGCGGCGCCCGCTAATGCCCGCGATTGCACACTGATTGCACGGTCTTACTCCTCGGCTGTCTTGCGAGCGGCCAGAGCGTCGCGCGTCGCGGCCAGATCCTCAGGCCGGGCGTGCACGTATGTCTTCATGGTGAACCGGCGTCAGCATGGCCGAGCCATGCGGCGATGACGACCGGGGACACCCGGGCGCGCGCCAGGTAACTGCCCGCCGCATGACGGCTCGCGGTGTAAGGCGTGATAATCGACCCGCCCGCCTGCTTCATCAGCCGGTACCACACCCGGCGGAGCCTCGCCGGGTCAAAAGGAGCACCCAGCTCGTCGCATGTCACATAGTCCCTGGTGGCGTCGTATGCCTCGCCTGCCGCCAGCTTCTCCGCTGACCGAACTGCCCAGAACGCCTTGAGCGCCTTGAGCAGGGACTCGTCCAGCGGCAGCGTCCGTCTCCCGGCCTTGGTCTTGGGCTCCTTCTCCACGGGCTCTGCCCTAAATGTTGATATTTACTCTTATATATGGGGTACCAACGAGCACCCAGAGGCCGGAGAAGGTCTAACTAGCTGCTAATCTTAGAGAAGTTAGCAGCTAATTAGCAGTCACTCGCGTCACAGTTAGCAGAGGAAGATGCGGAAGCCACAGCCCCCACCGGACCTAATGGCTCTACTTCTCCAGAAGACATCTTCGGATCCTAAGTTCTTCACGGAAGCTATGGCTAAAGTCCAGGCCGCAGGCGCCAGTCCCTACCTGCCGTGGGACCAGCTTCGGTGGCGAACACCGCCAGGTGATCTAACGCCGGAAGAGTGGTGGCTGATCACGAAACTAGCCCGGAACGGGATGAAACGCGTCCTTCCATTTAGCGATACTGCTGGCCGCCCCCTCAGCTACGCCCTGCCTGACGAGGTCCTTCGAGGGATCGAAAGCGTCGACAAACACACAAGCGGCCGGATAGGCGTTCCCGAGCCGGTGACGCATGATGCACCTGGGCGTGCTCGTTACATCATCAACTCGCTCATCGAGGAGGCGATCACCTCCAGTCAGCTTGAAGGCGCACGTACGACACCTGCCGTGGCGAAGGACATGTTGCGCACAGGGCGGCAGCCTCGCGACAGAGACGAGCGCATGATCCTTAACAACTACCTGGCGATGCAGCGAGTGGGAGAGATCCGGCATGAGCCGCTCACGCCGGCCCTCATATGCGACCTACACCGAATCGTGACATCTGGCACCCTCGAGGACCCGGCCAGCGAGGGCAGGGTCCAGTTGCCTGGCGACGGTCGTGTGGTCGTCGAGGATCCGTTCGATGGCGTTGTCGTGCACGTACCACCGCCTGCCGAAGAACTGCCCGATCGGCTCCTGAAACTCTGCGACTTTGCGAACGCGACCTCGGATGGAGCTTACGTGCCGCCGGTCGTGCGGGCGATAGCCGTGCATTTCATGTTGGCCTACGATCACCCGTTCGCAGACGGCAACGGTCGCACCGCTCGCGTCCTCTTCTACTGGTCGATGCTCAATCAGGATTACTGGCTAACGGAGTTCCTGCCTATATCTAGGCTGCTCACGAAGGCCCCTGGGCAGTACGCGCGTAGTTTCTTGCATACCGAACAGGACGACGGGGACCTAACGTACTTCGTGATCTATCACCTCAAGATCATAATGCGCGCCGTCGCTGACCTGCAGAAATATCTCACTCAGAAAGTCGCCGACGCTAGACGGATCCAGGAGTCTCTTGTTGCGGCTTCGCGGAAGTTCAACCTCCGGCAAGTCGCCTTGCTGCAGCATGCGATCAAGGAACCGTATGCCCAGTTCACGGTTGCTTCGCATGCCCGAAGCCACAACATCGTTCCACAGACCGCGCGCGTTGACCTCCAGGACCTTGAGCGGCAAGGACTGCTAGTCAAAATTGCGCAAGGTCGTGGCCATGCATGGGTGCCAGCGGATGATCTTCCAGACCTGCTTCAGCCAGCCAGCGCCAACGTCGGCCGACACCGGGCCCGCCGCCGCGCCTCGCCTGGCGAGGGAGCCATCAGGCACACTACGGCCGGCACTTGAGCCGTTCACAGCATGAGACTGTATGGCGCTCCTAGCCTGATGATGTGACATCAGCTAACGCAACGGCACGGGACGATCAGGCCGCGTGTTCGCTCGAACGCGGGCGTACTCCCGGCTAGCTCTGGAACAGTGCGAACGCCGCTCCCTGCGGATCGACGAGCACCGCGAAGCGGCCAGTGCCCGGAATGTCAGCCGGGCCGGCGACGACGCTAGCGCCTAGGTCGGTTGCCTTCTTGACGGCTGCGTCGACGTCCGCCGCACCGAAGTAGACCAGCCAGTTGTCGGGCACTTCGGCGGGCATGTCAGGTCGCCTGGGCATGATCCCGCCGATGGTGCGGCCGCTCACCTGAGCTTCGGGGTAGTCATCGCCGCCGCCCCAGCCCCAGCCGAACACTGCGGAGTAAAAGGCCTTCGACTTGGCGACATCGGAGCTGGACAGCTCGCTCCAGATAAACGCGCCCGGCTCGTTGACTAGCTGGGCACCGAGGTGGTCGCCCGGCTGCCAGGCTGCGATAAAGGCGCCGGTGGTGTCCATGAAGATCGCCATCCGGCCTGCGGTCATGACATCCATCGGGGCGACGATGACCTGGCCGCCAGCTGATTCCGCCTTCCTGGTGGCTTCGTCTACGTCGTCCACGTTGATATAGGTGGTCCACCGCGGCGGACCGGGATCCTGCGCGGGCGAGATCGCCGCTACTTGCTTGCCATCCTTCGAGACGATCGTGTAGTGGCCAGCTTCCTCTCCCATGTCCTGGCCTTCCCAGCCGAACAGTTCGGAGTAGAAGCCCACACCCGCGCTCGGGTCGTGCGTCCCGATGTCCACCCAGGACGGGACTCCATGCTCATACCGCGTCATCTCAGGCATCGCCGAAACCTCTTCCATCGAAAGAACTGTTGGGGCCGCACTGTCGCTGCCCGCCCGCTACGCAATCGCGATCGCGATCGCGTGTAACCGTAGCTGCTGCCACTGACAAACTGTCGCGGCTTGCGTGATGCGTCAGGCACGGCCAGCTTCCAGACCTCCCCGTTGATCGGCCGTCTGTGCTATAGCCTTCCGCCAGGCCGACCTAACGGGAGGCAGCGCAGATGCGGACGATCTTGGTTTCGGCCAGTGTGTCGCTGCTTCTCGCGCTATTCGGCACTCCGCTAGCTATCAAACTCTTCAGCAGGCGCGGTTATGGCCAGCTGATCAGAGAGGATGGCCCGGCAGCACACGCGACGAAGCGGGGCACGCCGACGATGGGCGGCGCGGTGATTGTTATCGCGACCGTCATCGCCTATTTCGTCGGGCACTCGGCCACCGAGTTTCCGATATCTGCCTCTGGCCTGCTCGTGCTCGGACTCATGACCGGGCTCGGTTGCGTCGGCTTTGTCGACGACTTCCTTAAGATTTACCGTCAGACCAGCGTCGGCTTGCGCAGCCGTGCCAAACTCGCCGGCCAGGCGCTGATCGGTGTGCTGTTCGCCCTTGAGGTGCTGCGCTACCCGAACTCTTACGACCTGACCCCGGCAAGCGCATCCATCTCGTTCCTTCGCGACGTCGGTCCGGCAATCGGCATACTGCCGTTCGCGGTGTGGATTGTGATCATGATCCAGGCCTGGTCGAACGCGGTGAATCTGACCGATGGCCTGGACGGACTGGCGACGGGCGCGGAGATCCTGGTACTAGCCGCCTATCTATTGATCGCGAACTGGCAGTTGCGGAACCCGTGTGCTGGCGTGCCGCTGACGGCACGGTGTTACCCCATCCGTGACCCGCTGGATCTTGCGGTGGTGGCCGCAGCGGCGCTGGGCGCGTGCATCGGCTTCCTCTGGTGGAATGCACCACCCGCTCGAATATTTATGGGTGACACGGGATCGCTGGCACTGGGCGGCGTGCTGGCCGGCCTGGCAGTATGCACCGAGACGCAGCTGTTGCTAGCGATACTCGGTGGCTTGTTCGTGATCATCACACTTTCCGTTGTCATCCAAGTCGGGTCCTTCAAAATGACGGGCCGACGCGTTTTCCGGATGGCGCCGCTTCAGCATCACTTTGAGTTGCTCGGCTGGAACGAGTCCACGATCGTCATCAGGTTCTGGCTAGTCGCCGCCCTGTTCGTGGCGCTCGGACTGGGCATCTTCTATCTGGAATGGATACCGGGCTGAGATGCAACTCGTAGCGCGAGACGACACGACGAGTAACGCCTTACGCCGGATTCACGAATCAACCTCTGTGGACGGAGATGACCTAGTCGACCCGAACATGCCAGCGGGGCCTTCGGGAAACCCCGACTTGAGCGCTAGCGAAAAGGTGGCTATCGCGGCATCGGCTGTCGCATGGCTTGAGGTGATGCTTGAGGGCCTCAGGAACGGCACACGTACCTGGGCCGACTGGGACGAGTCTCTCGAAGAAACGCCGGACCGCAGCGAGGTCGCTATCAGCCGGTGCGAGGCCGAGCTCGCGAAGGCGCGGGAGGACCTGCGCGCACTGACCCGGCCTGGTGGGGCTGACACCGCGCCGGGTGCGGAGTTACAGCGGGCGCAACAGCAATAGCGCGGCTGCAACGACGCTTGTCCTCGACGCTGGTGTCAAATTTGACTAGTCGTGTTTTACTACTCTGGTGAATCCGACTCGCTTGTTCATCCTCGGCGCGCTGGCTAAGCGCGGCCCGATGTACGGCCACCAGCTGCGGCGCGACGCTCGCATCGACCGGACTGAAATGTGGTCCGAAGTCCAGCCCGGCTCGCTGTACAGCGCTTTGCACCGGCTGGCAGCCGAAGGCCTGATCGAAGCGCTGCGGACCGAGCAAGACGGTCAGTTCCCGGCGCGGACCGTGTACGGCATTACCGCCGAGGGTCACCGCGAGCTCCGGGTGCTGCGCGCTGAGGCGCTGCAGGAGATCAGACTTCACCCTGACCCCGTGGATCTTGCCCTGGCGATGAGCGGCGACCTTGGCGAAGACACTCTTCGCGGCTATATCGAGGACCGGATACGGGTGCTCTCTACGCAGGCAAGCCAGCTAGAACATCAGCGTGAGCGGACCTGGCCAGACCAGACCGTCGCCGACGACCTGGTGGTCGAGCACGCCCGGCTGCGGCTGCACGCCGAGGTCAGCTGGCACAAGCTGGTGCTGGACCGGTTGGGGAAGCTGACCGCTGACAGCGAGCTGTGCGAGCCCGGGGCATGAGCATCCGGCCACCGCGTTGCGGCATCGATCTGCGTCGGTCACGGCAGCCGGGGTCAATCTGCAGCAAGAGCAGGTCATCGTGACCGGCACAGCGGAGCTCGCGAGGGCGCTCGAGCACGAGTCCGACCACTTGCACGGCGAACTCTTCATCGATCGCCTCGACAACGCTGAGCGACGCCGCGTGATGCGACTGATCCGTGCCAGCCAGCTGTCGGGTCAGCCCGGTGGCGCGGGAGGAGTGGATTAGATTCCGGCCGAGTACCCGGTCAGCGCAAATGAAGCTACCGAAGTGTTCTTCGGTAGCGGAGCTCGCGGAGCGGGAATCCGCGGCTGTCATCGACCTTGACCGTGTCATCGAACCGGAATCCAGCCGCCTCGTAGAAGCGCCGGGCACGGGCGTTTGTGTCGAGCACCCACAGGGTGACCTGGTCGTACCCGAGTTCCGCCAGGTAGGTGAGCGCGGCAGCCATCAGCTCTCGCCCGAGACCCTTGCCCCACGCGTCAGGCGCCAGATAGATCGCCCTGACCTCGCCGACCTTGCCTGACTCCGAATCGTCGTCACGAGACCGGCCTACATCAGCGAATCCGGCCAGGACGCCGTCATCGTCGGCCACGACGAAGCACCCGCCGCGAGACCAGTCAGCTCCTTGCAGCCACTGGATCCGGCGCGGAAGTCGCGCAGCCGGGTCTAGCTCGTCCAGGTACTGCTGCGGCATCAAGCCGCGATAACCGGCTTGCCAGCCCAGGACGTGAATCTCGGCGATCCGCTCGGCATCCCCGACGCGGGCCGCCCTGACATTCACAACCCGATCATCGTGTCAGCCGACGGCAGGCGCAAACCGATTTCACCGGGCCTCATGGCACCCGGCCGCCGCTGGCCAGCTCCGACACCCCTGCGAGACTGGCGGCCCGGCGCATGGCACCGAGAGCGCCAGGCTGGCCAGCCAGGTAACGATCGAGGAAGTCGAGCGTCACGCGGGCAACTACTGGCTCAGGCGCGCTGACGCCCTCATACGGAGTGAAGTGGCCGGCGCCGAATAGCTCCAGGTAGTACCGCGCACCGGCGGTGTCTGCCCGGTACAGCTGCATGCTCGCCGCAGGCGGATTCCAGGTGTCGGCGCTACCCTGCACGAAGAGCATCGGCGGGGTCGGCGCGGCGAACCAGGGACCTGCGAGCGGCGGCCACTCAGCGCCTGCCAGCACGACGACGGCGCGAAGCCTGCCATAGCGGCAACAGCCCGCCGCCGCCATCGCTGCGACCGTATCGCCCCCATCGGAATGACCTGCGACCGCGATGCGGTCAGCCGAAATAAGGCCGGTTAGCCGATGGTGCGGGCGATCCGAGAGATCCAGCAGTCGGCCGATGACGAACGCCATATCCGCTGGCTGATTTGAGAGATCGGACTCATCCGGCGCGGCGACATGACAATTAGTAAGCGGGAAATCCACGGCAGCGGCGACATAACCTCCGCTCGTCCACTGCCGCAAGAGCGCACTATAGCTAGCGGCGCACTGACGGTATCCAGGAGCGAAAACAATCAGCGGGAACAACCCGTCACGCGTCGCGGTCCCGGCTGGCACTTCGGGGAAACGAACGGTGACGCGAATTTTCCGGGTGCCAGCAGAAGCAGAATGCTCAGTAAATGTGTAGCGGGTCTGTGCGACGGCATAATCACCGGCCCGGCCGGCCGGATGCGAGCTTTCAGCCGCCGGGCTCGGCAGCGCTAGAGCGGAGCTAGCCGGCCCGCGTGGCTGCCTCATTGGCGGCGTGGCCGAGCGCGCGGCCGACCCGCCCGCCACTAGGTGAGTGCCCAGGTAGATTCCGCCGCCGAGGACTCCGACGCTGACAGCCGCTACTGCAGCAAGAAGCCCTCGCCGGCTCAGTCGGCGCATGCCAGCCAGGCGGCCAGCCTGGTCAGCCCGGCCCATCCGATGAGGGCACCGGGCGTGCCTGCGCCCGGCCCGCCGCGATGTGGTGCCTGGCACACAACCCTCCCGGTCACGTCTGACATCCCAGGTTACGCTCGCGATTTCCTTTTCTGCGCGCCATAATTTCATGAATATTTCATGACGACAAAAATCTTAACTAGTTCTAAACCAGATTCATGCCAGATCTGAATTGCCTGAACTGGACGCGCCTTACTGTGCACATTAGCCTGCGGGAATGACTTCGGGAAAAGCTATTCACGGGCGCGCAGGTAGTCATGGCGAGCGGCCGGTCTCCGGCAAGCTCGCGGATCTTGCCACAAGAACTGCCGTGAACCGGCAGCGCCGGGTCTGGTCCCGCCGGGTGGCCAGCTGGGACCAGCACGGATCGGCGAACCTGGCGCGCGTTACCGCCGCGGTGATCGCCGTCGCGGCCGTTCAGCCCGGCGAGGTCGCGGTCGATCTCGGCGCTGGCAACGGTCAAGTGACTCTGCCTCTGGCCGTGCATGGCGCCCGCGTGCTCGGTGTCGACATCAGCCCGGGCATGGCTGGCGCCCTCAGGTCCGAAGCCCGGCGGCGCGGGCTGCCCACGGTCGAGGCCATCACCGTGCCGATCGAAGAACTCGATCTGCCGGCCGGCAGCGTCGACCTGATCGTGTCGAGCTACGCACTGCACCACCTTCGCGACCCCGACAAGGCGAAACTCGTGCAGGCTGCGGCGCGATGGCTGACGCCCGGCGGCCGAATCGTGATCGCGGACATGATGTTCGGGCGCGGCGGCACGCACCGGGATCGCGAGATCATCAGGCAGAAGCTCTCGACGCTGGCACGGAAAGGGCCAGGGGGTTGGTGGCGGATCGCCAAGAACGTTGTCCGGTATCTGGTCCGGGTGCAGGAGTGCCCGATCTCGATGGACGCCTGGACGGCCCTCCTGCGATCCGCGGGCTTTACCTCGATCACAGCCTCCGCGATCGTGGCAGAAGCAGGGCTGGTCTCAGCACGGATGCCTGCATCAGCGTCCGGTCGGGGCCTGGCGAATAACCAGCTCCGGGCAGGGGCAATGTGAACCCGTGGTATCGCCGGGTCGGGCTTCGTGGCACGGCAGTACTCGCGATCACCGGGCTTGCAGGCGTGGTGCTGGCGGCACACGGATGGGCTGACTGGCGGACGGCAATCATGCCTGGCGCGATCGGACGCGCCGCTGCGGCCAGCCGGCCATCAGGTTCCGTATCTGCCGGTCCAGCGGTGGCTGGCGCGCAGAACAGCCCCGCCCCGACGACCAGCCCGCCGGGCCCGCTGCTCAGTTCGCAACCCTTCGCTTCGTATGCCTACCAGATCTGGCCAGGCCGGCGGAGCATGGCGGCGCAGACCGCGCTGACGGGCCTGACCGTATCTGTGCACCGGCAGTCTGCGGGCCTGTCAGTCATCGCCAGCGTCAACGGCCAGCAGGGCAGCGCGCATTTCTACCCGCTCGGTGTCCGCGTGTACATCGTCGAGGCCAGCCTCGGCGACGACTCCGGCAACAGCGACTACAACCTCGGTGACGACGGCATCATCGTCACTGACGCCCGTGGCCGGATCGTGTCATGACTAAGACTCGCCAGGCAGCGGACAAACGGGTGAGCCCTAGAGCCGGCCCGGGGCCTCGTCTTCTCGCTGACCTTGGCGAGCTCGGAGCATCCTTCGGACCGACCGCGGGGCGGGTCCTGCTCGGACTGGTCCTTGCCTGGTTCGGCTACCACGAGCTGGTCCAGCCAGCGCTGTGGACCGGATACGTGCCGTTCGTACACAAGGCGTCAGCTGCGTCAATCGTCGTTGTCCTCGCACACGGCTGGGTGCTGCTCGTGCTCGCTGCCGCCCTGGTGGCAGGCATTATGACCAGGGCTGCCGCTGCCGTCACGGCCTTGCTGCTGGCGCAGATCGTCGTGTGGCTGACGATCACGGCCGGGCTGTCCGACCTGACGCTGCGCGACGTGGGCCTGCTCGGGCTCGCCTTGTGCCTGTCGGGCAACACCCGGCAGCATCTTGCCCTCGCCAGCTGACGTCGCAGTTCGGGCATACCGGGCGAACGACTACGCGAACCGGGGTGACAGAGCCTGCCGGCGCCGCCTACAAAGCCGCGCTTGCCGCCAGCGTCGGCGCGAGCAACTCGGCAATCTGGGCGGCATTGAGCGCCGCTCCCTTGCGCAGGTTGTCGCCGACCACAAACAGGTCCAGGGCCTGCGGATTATCCAGGCTCTGCCGGATCCGCCCGACGAGCGTCGGATCCAGGCCAGCGACGTCGGCCGGCGTCGGGTACTCGCCGCGGGCCGGGTCGTCGACCAGCACCACGCCGGGCGATTCGCGCAGAACCTGCTGCGCCTCTTCCCGGCTCACTTCGCGGTCGAAAGTCACGTGTAGCGCCAGCGAGTGCCCCGTGATCACCGGCACGCGCACGCAGGTGGCACTGACCTTAAGATCCGGCATCCCGAGAATCTTGCGAGTCTCGTTACGGATCTTCATTTCCTCCGACGACCAGCCCTCGTCCCGGAGCGAGCCGGCCCACGGCACCACGTTGAGCGCTAGCGGGGCGCCGAAGGGTTCGTCCTCAGGAATCGCCGCCCGAACATCACCAGCGCGCTGGCCGAGCGTGCGGTTCCCGGCAATCTTGGCTAGCTGGTCGTACAGCGCGTCAGTCCCGGCCTGGCCTGCCCCCGACGCCGCCTGGTAGGAGGCGGCAACCAGTTCGCGAAGGCCAAACGCGCGATGCAGCGCCGCCAGCACGACGATGAGCGACAGCGTCGTGCAGTTGGGCACCGAGATGATGCCGCGGGGCCGGTCGAACGCCGCGTCCGGATTGACTTCCGGCACCACGAGCGGCACTTGCGAATCCATCCGGAACGCGCCCGACTTGTCGATCACCACGACGCCGCGCTGTGCAGCCACCGGCGCCCATTCCGCCGACACCTCATCCGGGACGTCGAACATAGCCAGATCGACGCCGTCGAAGACCTCTGGTGCGAGCGCGAGCACCTCGACATCCTCGCCGCGCACCGGCAGCTTGCGGCCTGCTGAGCGGGCCGACGCGATAAGCCGGACCTCACCCCAGATGTCAGCGCGCTCGGACACGATGGCGCGCATGACGCTCCCGACAGCACCGGTCGCACCGACGATGGCCAGGACCGGACGGCCGTCTGTGGCGGTCACCGGCCGGTCCCGCCATAGACAACAGCCTGCTCGCCACCGTCGCCGAGGTCGAACGCCTCGTGCGCGGCCGTCACTGCCATGTCCACATCGTTCTGGTCGACGACAACCGAGATCCTGATCTCCGACGTCGAGATCATCTCGATGTTGACGCCCGCCTCGGCCAGCGCGCCGAAGAAGGTCGCGCTGACACCGGGGTGCGATCGCATACCCGCGCCGATGACCGAGACCTTGCCGATCCGGTCGTCATACAGCAGTGAGTCGAAGCCGACCTCGGCCTGCAACTGGCCGAGCTTCGTCATCGCTGCGTGACCGTCGTCTCTCGGCAACGTGAAGGAAATGTCGGTCCGGCCAGTCGCTGCCGCTGAGATGTTCTGGACGATCATGTCGATGTTGATGCCGGCCTCAGCGATCGCCCGGAAGATCCGTGCTGCTTCACCGACCTTGTCTGGCACCCCGACAACCGTGATCTTCGCCTCGCCGCGGTCTTGTGCCACGCCGGAGATGATCGCCTGCTCCATCGCCTCGCCTTCCCTGGCCGCGCCTGTGTCAGCGACCCAGGTGCCTTCCCTGTTACTGAATGAGGAGCGCACGTGAATGGGGATCTGGTACCTGCGGGCATACTCGACGCACCGCAACATCAATACCTTCGCGCCGCATGCCGCCATCTCCAGCATCTCCTCGTAGGAGATGCGCGGAATCCGCCGCGCTGTCGGCACGATCCTCGGATCGGCGGTGAAGATGCCGTCGACGTCGGTGAAGATCTCGCAGTAATCCGCTCCGAGCGCTGCGGCAAGCGCGACCGCCGTGGTGTCGGACGCTCCGCGGCCTAGCGTCGTGATGTCCTTCGTGGTCTGCGAGACACCCTGGAATCCGGCCACGATCGGGATCGCGCCGTCCTCGAGCGCGGCCTGGATCCGGCCCGGCGTGATGTCGATGATTCTGGCCTTACCGTGCGTCGAGTCTGTGATGACGCCAGCCTGGGACCCGGTGAACGAGCGGCCTTCCAGGCCCAGGTTCGCGATTGCCATCGCCAGCAGCGCCATCGAGATCCGTTCACCGGCAGTGAGCAGCATGTCCAGCTCGCGGCCTGGCGGCGCCGGGCTAACCTGATTCGCCAGGTCCCTGAGCTCGTCGGTGGTGTCGCCCATGGCCGAGACCACGACTACGACGCTGTTCCCGGCCTTCCGGGTCGCGACAATCCGCTGCGCGACTCGCTTGATGCCGTCCGCGTCGGCGACCGACGAACCGCCATATTTCTGCACGACCAAGGCCACGGCTGCGCGCGCTCCTCCGTATCGGCGTACCGCTAGCTAACCGGCAGGTCCGGCCGGCCCGCCCGCGGGCCGGCTCGTGTCTGGCCGGACCATGAGTCTATCGAGACAGCGGCCTGCTACCGCGCGGCTGGTTCCTCCGCGACGTCCAGCCTGGCGTGCGCGACCACCGAGTGCAGCGCTCGAAGCGCCGCACCGCCGTGCGTGCCCCAGTGGTTCACGTAGGAAAACTGCCACCACCACAGCGCCTCGGCTACTCGTCCTGCCTCGTAATGCTTGAGCCCGTGGACGAGGTCCGCCGCCACTGCCGCTAGATCATCAGAGAGCCGAAACGGGGTCGCTTGGGTATCAGCGAAGGGATCGAAAATCTCCGCATAATCATCAAACCCGACGAGCCTCGCCGCTAGGCCGGTACGCAGCGCGTCCAGGTCAACGTCCGGATCCGCGCCGACATCCGGCTCCCAGTTATTCGGCAAGATCACGTCCTTGCTCGCGCCAAGCTGGGCACCGGCCAGCATTACCTGCGCAATCTCCAGTAGGAGCAGCGGCACGGTCTCGTCCGCGCCCTCTCCGCGCGCCACTGCCGCGAGGCCGTCGAGGAAATCACGCGCGTTCCCGGCGATCCGGTCGGCTAGCGGCCGCCATTCCGCGGCTGGCTGGTCCGGGGCGAGATCGGCAGCGTCAGCCGCACCGTCGACAGATACGGCAGGCTGGCCGACTGGCCACTTTGGTGAGTCAGACATCTAGCAGCCTCCGTCCCTCGAATGCCCGGCCCAGCGTTACCTCATCGGCGTACTCAAGCTCGCCGCCCACCGGCAGGCCGCTCGCGGGCCTGGTGACACGCAGCCCGAGCGGCTTGATCATCCGGGCCAGGTACGTGGCGGTCGCCTCCCCTTCCAGGTTCGGGTCCGTAGCCAGGATGATCTCCGTGACGGCGCCATCAGCGAGTCTTGCCATCAGCTCCCTGATCCGCAGATCGTCCGGCCCGACACCGTCGATCGGGCTGATCGCTCCGCCCAGCACGTGATAGCGGCCGCGGAACTCGCGGATTCTCTCGATCGCTGCGACATCCTTCGGCTCCTCGACGACGCAGATCAATGACAGATCCCGGCGCATGTCCTTGCAGATGCGGCACTCGTCGTCCTCGGCCACGTTGAAGCACACCCGGCAGAACTTGACCCGCTCGGTGACTTCGATCAGGACGGCCGCGAGCCGTTTGAGGTCCACCGGATCAGCAGACAACAAGTAGAAGGCGATTCGCTGAGCGCCTTTCGGGCCGACACCTGGTAGCTGGCCGAGTTCGTCGATCAGGTCCTGGACAACGCCTTCGTACACCGCGTGCCTGCCTAGCTCTCGCTGGCAGGGTCTTCGGCCGATGGCTCAATGCCGGGCCGCTGGCTGCCAGACGGGCCTGATGAAGCCGCGGGCGGGAAGCCGGGCAGTCCAGACAGGTCTGGCAATCCGCCCTGGCCAGCACCGCCGAATCCGGCCGCGAAGGGCGCCATCGTCTCCTGCTGCAAGTCGTCAACGGCCCGGCAGGCATCCCGGTAAGCCGCCAGCACCAGGTCAGAGATGGTTTGCGCGGTTTCTTGCGGGTCGGCCGCGTCGATGGCCGCCGGATCAATCGAGATATCTACCAGCTCGCCCTGGCCGTTGACAGTGGCCCGGACCAGGCCACCGCCAGCACTGCCCTCAATCTCGGCCTCGGCAAGCTCTTCCTGCGCGTTCATGAGCTGGCTCTGCATGGCCGCGGCCGCTGCGAGGAGTTGCTGCATATCGAGCTGGCCACCCGGCTCCACGCGACCTCCCAAGTCCGATGCGCTAGACACCCCGAGCCTACGGCTTCCGCCTCGGCGCGGCACGTTGCGGCCGGCCTGCGGGTCAGGATCCGTCTAGCTCCTGGATCACCCGGCCGCCGAGTTCGCGCTCGATAAGGTCGGTACCGGTAAGCATGTCCGGTGCAGGGAGGTCCGACGGCTCCGGATCGCCGTCTCCGGCTGACATTCGCTGGCCTCGCGGATTGTCGTGCTTGGCGCTGGCTGGCGCCTGCCGCGGCCTGCTTCCCGAGCGGGACTGGGTCGCGCCGCCCGCACCGGGACGCGTGCCGCGGCGCTCGTCTTGACTAGGCGGCTGGGCTGCGGACGGCGATGCTCCCGCACCTGTGTCCGGATGCGAGCCGCGAGCCGGTCCGCTCTCACCAGAACCACCGGCAGCTGAACCACCGGCAGCTGAACCACCGGCAGCTGGGCCGCCAGAAGCCTGCCTGCTCCCGCCGCTTGCTGTCTCGCCGCCAGCCAGTCCCCGGCTAGCCGGGCCTCCACCAGCTAGCCCCCCGCCGCCGGCCCCCGCCAGCCAGCCCCCCGCCAGCCGCCCGCCAGCCAGCCCCCCGCCAGCCAGCACAGTCGCCTTGATCTGCGGGGATTTACCGAACATCGCAGCCAGCACCTGGCTGAGGTCCTGGTCGTAGCCCCCGGTCTGGAAGCCGTGAGCGAATCCGGGCTGGGCGAACGCCAGCGTCAGCACACCGTCGGCATACGACTCGACGCTGGCGTTGCTCAGCTGTATCCAGGCGACTTTTCGCTTGCTCTGGACCGCTGCGAGAATGTCCGGCCAGCGGGCCCGGATCGCGTCAGCGTCGGCCGGTGAACCGGATGGCCGCGCGACTTCGGCGGCTGGCTGGCCAGGCGCGGTGCCAGCCGCTTCCCGGCGCCCTGCGACGCCAGCCGCTTCTGGAGACTGAGCAGCGCGACGGGGCTCTGGCCGCTGGGCTGCTCGAGTTGCCTCCGGTCTGTCTGCCGTGGCCTGCTGCGCAGAATTGAGCATGCGCTCCAGCCGGTCGATCCGCTCCGCTAGCCCGGCCTGCTCCGCTAGCCCGTCAGCGCTGCGCGGCCGGCAACAGCACCTGGGCGCACATCAGCTCAAGGAGCAACCGGGGCGAGGTTGCGCCTCGCATCTCGAGCAGTCCGGCGCTGACGATCTCGGCGGCTCTGGTGAGACCGGCCTGACCGAACGCGGCCGCCTGGGCACTCATCTGCTCCAGCCGGTCGGCCGGCGCGTCGATCAGGCCGGTGGATGCTGCATCCGGCACCGCCGAGAGCACGATCAGGTCGCGCAGCCGGTCTAGCAGGTCGGCGGCGAACCGGCGGGTGTCATGACCGGCCTCGACCACGTGGTCGATGGCGTGGAAGACAGCCGCTCCGTCACCAGCCGAGAAGGCGCCGACGACCTCATCCAGCAGGCGGTCGTCGGTATAGCCGAGCAGCGCGATTGCCCGGTCGTAACGCAAGCCGTCCGAGTCCGAGCCGGCTATCAGCTGATCAAGCACGGACAGGGCGTCTCGCACCGAGCCAGCCCCGGCCCTGACCACGATCGGTAGCACCGACGGTTCGTACGGCACCTCTTCG
The DNA here is from genome assembly GCA_963815575.1 of uncultured Actinomycetota bacterium. Classification (GTDB taxonomy): domain Bacteria; phylum Actinomycetota; class Actinomycetes; order Streptosporangiales; family Streptosporangiaceae; genus JAJYUU01. Next base: position 214,460 of record CAWFHE010000004.1, read on the forward strand.
GTAGCGAGGATCTGCTCCAGATGCTCGCGCAGCACGGCAGGCGGGACCAGCCGGAACGGATAGTGGTGCGTCCGCGACCTGATGGTCGCGATGACCTTCTCCGGCTCGGTGGTGGCGAAGACGAACTTCAGGTGCGGCGGCGGCTCCTCGACCAGCTTGAGCAGCGCGTTGAAGCCCTCCCTGGTCACCATGTGCGCTTCGTCGATGATGTAGATCTTGAAGCGGCCGGAGACCGGCGCGTAAAAGGCGCGTTCCCGCAGGTCTCTGGCGTCATCTACACCGCCGTGTGACGCCGCGTCGATCTCGATCACATCGATGCTGCCCGGGCCGGCGGGCGCCAGCGACACGCACGAGGCGCAAACCCCGCACGGATCGGGCGTCGGCCCCTGCTCGCAGTTGAGTGAGCGGGCCAGGATCCGGGCGCTGGACGTCTTGCCGCAGCCGCGCGGCCCGCTGAACAGGTAGGCGTGGTGCACCCGGCCGCTACGCAGCGCCTGACGGAGCGGCTCGGTGACGTGATCCTGACCCTTTACCTCGGCAAAGGTGGCCGGACGGTACCTCCGGTACAGCGCCAGCGGCGCAGCGGGAAGGCCGGTCTCTCCGGCGCCGGGCCGTTTGGCGTCGCCTGTCATGACCTCATTCTCGCCGGGATTCCGTCGCCACGACGGTAAAAAGGACCCCTCGCACACCCGACAGAGCCCGCGTACCCTTGCTGCCTTCCGGCCCTGGGGGGGTTGGCGGGATGAACGCCGTGCGAGGGGTCTGCCTGTCAGTGTAGTCATCGCCGCCAGGGCTCCTGCTCCACTGGGTCATGATCACGTAAACTACGTCGCCGATTAACCGGCAGATCTCCACGTCTCGGCCTGGGCGGGCGCGATTAGTCCGGCGATCCGGTACCCCACTCCCGGCATCGTTGAGATGACGGGCGGATCGCCCAGCTTGCGGCGCAGCCGGCCGATCGTGACGGTCACCGTGTTCGTGAAGGGGTCGGCATGTTCGTCCCACACCTGTTCCAGCAGGTCCTCGGCGCGCAAGTACGCCGGGCTGGCCCGGAGCAGGGCCTCGAGCACGCCGAACTCCTTTACTGACAGGTCCAGCTGGCGCCCGTCCCGGCTGGCGATGCGACGCACCGGGTCGAGCTCAACGCCCTGGGCACGCAAGACCCGGCCGCGGACGGCCGGTTGGCGGCGGGCGAGGGCGCGGATACGCAGCACCAGTTCGGGGAAGTGGAACGGCTTTGCCAGGTAGTCGTCTGCGCCCTGGCTCAACCCGGCTACCCGGTCACCGGGCGTTCCCGCGGCAGTCAGCATCAGGACCATCACCCGGTCGTCCCGGTCAGTGATCATCTGGCAGAGCGCATCGCCGTGGATGCCGGGCAGGTCGCGATCGAGCACCACCACGTCGTAGGCGTTGAGGTCGAGCTTTGCCGCAGCCGTCAGCCCGTCATGAGCGGCGTCCACGGCCATGCCCTGATCGCGCAGGCCTTCGACCAGAACGTCGGCCAGCGACCGGGAATCCTCGACCACCAGGACCCTCATCCTGGAACCCCCGCCAGGTCAGCCCGGATCGGCGTGCTGGCACGCGGCAGCTCGATCATGACCCGCAGACCGCCATCTGGCCTGGCCTGCAGGGTCAGCCTGCCGCCATGTGCAGCGACGATTGCCGCGACGATGGAAAGTCCGAGTCCAGACCCGCGCTCTGACCCGGTCCGGTCCGCGCCGAGCCGCGTGAATGGCTGCGCTAGCTGGTCAACCTGTGCTTGATCAAGCACGGACCCGCCGTTCTCGATGACAATGCGCGCGGTGCCAGGTCCAGCCCGGGAACCGACCGTGATCCAGCCAGCCCGCTGGTTATGCACGATCGCGTTGTCGACGAGGTTGTCGACCATGCGCCGAAGCAGCGCCTGGCTCCCCGCCGACCGATGCGCCGGAAGTGCCAGTCTGTCGCAGCGTCAGGCCGGCTTCGGCAATAGCCACGGCCCTGGCAGCTACGGCGGCCGCAACGGCCTCGTCAAGTACGAGGACCTCCGTGGCGGGAAGCGCGCCATGCTGCGCGCGCGCGAGCACGAGCAGGCCCTCGAGCAGCTCGTCGACCCGGTTCAGCTCGCCGCGCAGCCGGTCAGCCAGGGCGACGGTCTGGGCGGGCGGCGGATCAGGCTTGGCCATGGCCACGTCCAGCGCCGCGCGCATGGTGGTCAGCGGCGTTCGCAGCTCGTGCGAGGCGTTGGCGACGAAACGACGCTGTGCCGCGAAGGCGGTCTCCAATCGCTCGAGCAGCCCGTCAAAAGTGTCGGCCAGGTCCTTCAGCTCATCCTGCGGTCCGCCAAAAGCCAGCCGCTCATGCAGGTTGTCCTCAGAGATACGGCGCGCCGTCGAGGTGATAGTTCGCAGCGGGCGCAGCGCGTGCCCGGCCATCAGCCTGCCAAGCACCACTGATGCCATTGCCATGATCGCGAGGGCGATCAGCGAGCCGACCAGGAGCTGATGCATGAGTGACGGCGGCTGGCTGTGCTGTGCGGCAGCCAACTGGCCTTGTAGCTGGCGAATCCTGTTATCGGCCTGCGCTAGCTGTGACTGGCTCGAGAACGGGGCGTGGGCGCCGGCCACATGATTCGCCGCCACAGCGCGCGTGGTCGACCCGACCTTAGCTACCCCGCTCGCGATAGCCAGCAGTAGTGCGCCGGATATCAGGAACAGGCCGCCATACAGCAGCGTCATCCGCGACCGCACGGTCCGGCGCACGCCGAACGGCCGCACCGCCCGGCCCGCTAGTCGCATGCTCACGTGTCCTCTCCGCGCAGTGCCCGGGCCTGGTCGTGACTCCGGCCGGCGGGCTCCGTTCCAGGATGACGTGCCGGACCTAACGGCGAAATAACAACGACGGTTCGGCCCGTGTTATCGCCGCTGCAATACAACCAGGTCACTGGCACTGGTTGAGGAAGGGCAGGAAGGTGGAGGCAACGATCGAAGTGGCCGGCCTGCGCAAGCGGTACGGGTCAGCCGTAGCACTGGACGGGATGTCGTTCACCGTCCAGCCGGGTCAGGTGACCGGGTTTGTCGGACCGAACGGGGCCGGTAAATCCACCACCATGCGGGTGATTCTGGGCCTGGACACGCCTGACGAGGGACGGGCGCTGGTGAGCGGCAGGCCTTATGCAAGCCTGCCCCATCCGATGCGCCATCTTGGCTCGCTGCTCGACGCGGCCGCGCTACAGCCCAGCAGGTCAGCCCGGAACCACCTGCGCTGGCTGGCATGCTCGCAGGGTCTGCCCGCGAGCCGGGTCGCTGAAGTGATCCAGCAGGCAGGCCTGCAGGAGGTAGCCCGGCGCAAGGCTGGCGGTTTCTCCCTCGGCATGCGGCAGCGGCTAGGCCTCGCTGCGGCAATGCTCGGCGACCCGATGATCCTGATGCTGGACGAGCCGTTCAACGGGCTGGACCCGGAGGGCATCGTATGGATGCGCGAGTTCCTGCGGTCCCTGGCCCGGCAGGGCAGGGCGGTGCTGGTCTCCAGCCATTTGATGAGCGAGCTTGAGGACACCGCAGATCACCTGGTGGTCGTCGGCCGCGGCCGGGTCGTCGCAGACACCAGCGTGGCGGCGCTGCTAGCTGCGGCTGCCGGAGGCGGGGTCACGCTGCGGACGACGGCGACAGCGTCTGCGGTGAGCGTGCTCGATCGCGCGGGCGCCACGGTGACCGCAGCCGGGACGCGACGTACTGACGATTTCCGGACTGCCGGCCGAGGGCGTGGTCACGCTGCTCACCCGGAACGCTGTGCCGTTCTCGGAGGTGTCCGCCCAGCGGGTGACGCTGGAGCAGGCGTACCTGGAGCTGACCAGCGACGCGGTCGAATTCCGCGCTGAGCCGGCTTCGCTGCCAAGCGAAGTTCCGGGGGTAACGCCATGACCAGCGGAAGTATCACCAGGGAGCGAGCACGCGCCAGCCACTCCGCCGCGAGCAATGCCGGCGCCGCCTTCAGCCAGGCGGTCCGGGCCGAGTGGATCAAGTTCTCCAGCGTCCGCGGCTGGGTGATCGGCATGATCGTGGCGGCGCTGCTCACCTTGCTATTCGGCGTGTTCCTGGCCGGGAACGCCAGCATTGGCTGCGGTCCCACGTTGAGTGGCGCCGCCTGCCTGCCGAAGATCCCGATCGGGCCTGGCGGACAGGCGGTCGCCGACAGCTTTTACTTCGCCCGTCAGCCCCTTGCCGGGAACGGCAGCCTCACGGTCCGCGTCACGTCGCTCACCACCCTGATCCCCGATGGCGGCGGGCAGGCCAGCCCGGTGGGCCAAGGGCCGCGGAACCCGCTAGCGAACCTGCATAAAGGCCTAGTGCCCTGGGCCAAGGGCGGCGTCATCATCACGGCAACCACCAGGCAAGGCTCCGCTTACGCCGCGATCATGGTCACCGGCAGCCACGGTGTCCGGATGCAGTACAACTACATCCACGACGTAGCGGGCCTGCCTGGCGAAGTCAGCCCGGTCGCGCCGCGCTGGCTGCGGCTAACCCGCGACGGCGACGTGATTTCTGGCTACGACTCCGCCGACGGCAAGCACTGGGACCTCGTAGGAACGACGACGCTAGCCGGACTGGCGGGAACCGTGCAGGCAGGCCCGTTCGCGACGTCGCCCATCTACAACAAGGTCACGCCGTTCTTCGGCGGCGCGAGCGTCAAGGCCGGCCCGAGCCAGGCCCTCGCCGTCATGGACGACATCACAAGGCACGGGCACTGGCTGGCCGCAACATGGACCGGAGACAACATCGGGGGGCACGGTGATACGCCCGGCACCAGCGTCGGTTACTTCCGTCAGTCCAGCGGTGCCATAACGATCAGCGGGTCCGGCGATATCGCGCCCATAGTGCCTGGACCTGGATCCTTTTATCCGACGACCACTATCGAGCAGCCGCTAACCGCCATCTTTATCGGGCTGATCGCCGTCGTCGTGGTGGCGGCGATGTTCTTCACTGCTGAGTACCGGCGCGGCCTGATCCGCACGACACTGGCAGCAACGCCGAGCAGGGGCCGTGTGCTAGCTGCCAAGGCTGTTGTCGTTGCCGGTGCTGCCTTCGTCGCGGCGCTCGTCGCATCGGTCATAGCGGTGCCACTGGGCGTGTCCAGAATGCGCAGCCAGGGCCAGTTCGTCTTGCCCGTATCGATGCTGACCGAGATCCGCGTGCTGGTCGGCACCGCGGCCATGGTCGCGATCGCTGCGGTCCTGGCAGTGGCCGTCGGCGCGATCATGCGCCGGAGCGCTGCGTCCGTGACGACGGCAATCGTGGTCATCGTGCTGCCATTCCTGCTCTCGGTGGCGGTGCTGCCCGCGAACGCCGCGAACTGGGTAATGCGGCTGACTCCCGCGGCGGGATTCGCGATCGAGCAGAGCATCCCGAATTACCCGCAGGTCAATAGCATCGCCTCGCCAGCCGGCGGCACCTATCCGCTGCCGCCGTGGGCCGGCTTTGGCGTGCTCTGCCTGTACGCGGCCGCAGCGCTGGGCCTTGCGACGTTCCTGCTCCGCAGGAGGGACGCATGACCGCGACCATGGATGCGCTGCGTGCCGAATGGTTGAAGCTGCGCACAGTGTCCAGTTCGGTGTGGCTGGTGATCGGGATTGTGGCGCTGACGATCGCAGTAAGCGCAGCGGCGTCAGCAGCCAACCGCTGCCCCGCTGGCACGTACTGCCAGGTGGACACCACCAAGCTCAGCCTGACCGGGATCCAGTTCGGCCAGGCCGTCGTCGCCATCCTGGCGCTTCTGCCGGTGTGCAACGAGTACAGCACCGGGATGATCCGCGTCACGCTCGCTGCGATGCCCCGACGGCCTGTGGTACTCGCCGCCAAGGCCGCCATCATCGGCGGACTCGCGCTCGTCGCTGGTGCCGCGGCGACCCTTGGATGCTTGCTGGCTGCCCGGCTCATCCTTCCCGGCCGGGGGTTTGACGCGGCCGAGGGTTTCCGCGCGCTGTCGCTCGCGGACAGCGGCACGCTGCGAGCAGTCGCCGGGTCGGTGCTCTACCTAGCGCTTGTCGCGCTGCTCAGCAGCGGCATCGCTGCCCTGGTGCGCGATCCCGCGGTCACGGTCGGCGTCGTTCTCGGATCGCTGTACCTGTTCCCCATCGTCGCGGCGTTCGTCGGCAACCCGGTGTGGCACCGCCGCCTCGAGCGCTACAGCCCGATGGCAGGCCTGAACATCCAGGCCACCACCGGCCTGAAAGACCTGGCCATCGGGCCGTGGGCTGGCCTCGGCGTGCTAGCGATCTGGGCGGCGGTCGCGATGCTGACCGGCGGCCTGGCGATGGCTGTACGTGACGCATGACGGAGCGTGACGCACGACGGGCGGCTGGCCTGGCTCGCAGGCCACCGCGACAGGACCGGTTACGCGTAACATGATGGCATGAGCGATGTCCGGGACTGCGAGCAGTGCGGTACCCGGTTCACGCCTCGCCGGGAGCACGCCCGGTTTTGCTCAGCACGCTGTCGCGTTGCCTGGAGCCGTGCCGACCGGGCGCACCAGGCGGCCGACGAGAGCGCGCTGGCCTGGGCGATTGCAGCGATGGCAGAGGTAGTCGCGCGCCTTCCCCGGGTGGCCGGGCTGGACCGGCCTAGGGCCTTTGCCGTGATCAGCGAGGCGGTTTGGTGGGTCACTATCGTGGATGCCAACCTGGTGCGCTATCACCCTGATGTCTACGATCACGAGCTCGCCGCCCGCTCGGCCGGCGAACGGGCGCTTATCGAAGAGACCTTGGGCGGCCTGCGCTTCGTGCGCAATCAGGTCGGCAACGACATCGACCAGGCTCATTTCATCGAGCCGGGCGTCGCGCCGACCGACAGCGGTCGGGCGCAAGACTGGATCTGGACCCGGCTCCCAGAGCCGTCCTGCGAGGCGATGTCACCGCGGGGCTTTGCCTGGGAGCTGGACCGCTACCGAGCCTACGAGTCGCGCCTTGCTGGCCGAGCGGTAGTAACTACATTTAGCTCCGCGGCCTCGTTTCTTAAGGTAGTTGCCGCAGGCATAACTTCACCTGCGGACGTCCGCGCCCTGGACTAACTCACCGGCCGACAGTCGGGCCCAGGGCCGTCAGCCGAAGGATTCGCGTGAAGATCGCTTCGATGTCGGCGCATGATCTAGTCGATCTCAGCCGCCTCTGCGACCAGGAACTTACTCTCGACCGGTGCGCTGACCTGATCCCGCGGATCGTGACGCGGCGCCCGTATCTGGGCCTGGTAGCTGCACATGATTCGGTGATGGCGGGCGCTTGCGTCGGCTCCGTGGCGCAGGGCGATGACGGACAGCCTGAAGGATTCATAGATCTTCTCGTCGTCGACCGCGCCGAGCAACGGCGAGGCATCGGCAGGCAGCTGGCGGCTGAGATGGAACGTGCACTGGCGGCACGCGGCTGCCAGCAGGTCACTCTGGCTGGAAACGGCCCGCATTACGCCTGGCCCGGAGTTGATATCCACTACACGGCAGCAGTGTGTTTCGCCGAGGACTCCGGCTATGAGCGGCAAGGATGCGAGGTCAACATGGACGTCGACTTGCTGCACGCGCCCCTGGAGACCGACGCGGCACGAAGCCCGGCTTGCATCCGCGGGCATCGAGGTGCGGCGGGCGAGTGCCGCCGACGACGGCCCGTTGCAAGAATCGCTGAGCTCCACATGGCAGGAGAGCTGGGTTGCCGAGGTGACCGCGATCTTGCGCAGCAGTGAGGCTGGACTTTACGTCGCTGCGCAGGGCAACCGCTACGTCGGCTTCTGCGGTTACGGCTTGAATCGCGTCCATGAAGTCGGCCCGGTAGGCACCCACCCGCACCTGCGCAGGCTAGGGATAGGTGCGGTGCTGATCAAGCGATGCCTTGCCGAGCAGCGCGACCGCGGGGTCATTGCTGCCGAGCTGGTATGGGCAGGTCCGCTGTCGTACTTCGCCCGCACGGTGCACGCGACGATCGGCAGGGCGTTCTGGCTGTACTCGAAGGACCTTGCGGCGACTAGTCGCGCCCCGGACTGGCGAGACCGGGTAGGCCTTCTCTAGCTGGGCTAGCGGGCTCTAGCTGGGCTAGCGGGCTCTAGCTGGGCTAGCGGGCTCTAGCTGGGCTAGCGGGCCGGGCAGCCGAGAGCCGCCGCTACCAAGTCGGCAGATTCGGCGACGGTGCGACCGTCGGTGTCGATCCGGATTCCGCCGAGCGGGCCGGCCTCTGCCGCCGCCCGGCCAGCCACTTCGCTCAGGAACTCAGCCGGCTGCCCGCGCAGCGGGTCGCCCGGCTCGGGCCAGCTTCCGCCGTCGCGCCGGGACATTATCCGCCGGGTCAGTTCTGCTCGGCCGGCGTCAAGGCGGCACAGCGTGATGGTTGCGGCCGGCAGCGCTTCGCGGTAGATCTCAACCACCTCGTCGCTGCCTACGGGGCCAGTCACGACGAGGTGCCGGGCGCCAGCCGCGTGATAGTTCTGCCAGATGGCGGCGAGGTTCGCTGCCCTGAGCGGGTGCTGACGCCCGTCGGCGGACGGTGCCGGAGTCAGGAAGCCAAGCTGGCCGAGGTCGACATAGCCCGTCATGACCCCGGCGCTCAGGTACCTCATGTACAGCTGGAAGCCGATCGTGGATTTGCCGACACCGGTCGGACCGCAGATCAGCACGATGTCCCCGTCGGCCGATTCGGTGGCGCGGTAGCCCGGCAGGCTCATCGCGGTTGGCTGACTGGCTGCAGCGCCTGGAGGTTCACCGCCAGCGACGCCGCTAAACCCGGGCCAGTAGCGGCAGCTTTCCCTGACGCGCGCGGCGACCTGCGCCGCCGGCAAGCCGCTGGTCTCGACAACCACGTCGGCGAAAATGCTGGCGTCCATCGCGTCAGCCTCATCGAGCGTCTCGGTCAGCACGTCCTGCAGATCGTCGCCGGGTCGGCGCCAGGACCGGTGTCGCGAGATGAAACGGTGCGCGAGTTCATCGCGGCCGGCGCGCAGCCGGCAGACGGTCACGGCTGCGTGTGGAATCAGGTCTCGGTGCACGCCGAGCGCCGGATCGACCACACCGTTCACGATCAACCACCTGGCACCAGCTGCCCGGTAGTTCGGAATCATGGCACCGAGGTTCTGCGCTTTGAGATATTCGCGGCCAGGGTCTGACGGCGGCGCTGGATAACACATGCACAGCTGGTCCGTGTCAGCAAAGGCGATGTGCGAGCCGCCCTTAGCAAGCTCGGTGAACAGCTGCCAGGAGACTGTGGACTTGCCGACTCCTGCCGGGCCGCAGAGCCATAGCACCGGGACGTCAGGCATGGCCTGGAGTCTCGCGACTGGCACCGCGGCGGTCAACCGCATTTCGCCCGCTGCTGCGTGGCTGGGCCGAGGCGTGCGGCTACGGCGATCTACCTTGCGGCGGCCTGCAGGGCCGGGGTCTCCTCGATAAGGCTGTCAAAACCAGACGGCGGGCGGCCGAGGAGACCGGCGACGTCGCCGGATGACCTGTCGTACCTGTTCTGCTTGTGCAGCCGGGCCATCGTCGCAATGTGGTCGCGCACATGCGCAGGGAGGCCCAGCGGCTTGAGTTCCTGTTCCTGCCACTGATCGAAAGACTCGTCCTCATAGCTGGCTGGCCGCCGGAGGGCGCGCGAGTACTCCGCGGCAATTGCGGTCATGTCACGCGGTGCGGCGCCGGTCAGGTCGTAGACGTGGCCGACGTGCCGCGCCGGGTTGTCGGTCAGCACGCGTGTCACCACGTCGGCCACGTCGCGCGCGGCGACTGGCGAGGTGCGCGCGTTCGCCGAACGGAAGCCGGATCGTGCCGTCACGCCGTATCGAAGTTGCCGCGAGGTCGTCGAAGAGCGGGTTCTCCATGAACACCGTGGGCCGGATATGCGTCACCGGCAGGCCTGACCAGTTGAGCACGTGCTCGGCCAGCCAGTGCAGCCGCTGCTGCTTGGACTCGGTCGTGCTGGTCAGCGTCATCTGAGAGACCGTCATCTGCGACATATTGACTAGTAGTTCCACCGTGCCGTTGTCCAGCGCGGCGGCCGCAACGGTAGCTGTTGCCTGGAGGTAGTCGGGAGACACGCCCATCCCGAAGTAAAGCCTCCGGCAGCCCTTCACGGCGGCCACAACATCGGGGCCGTTGGTGAGGTCACCCACTGCCACTTCCACGCCAGCCAGGGCGCGCACCTCAGCAGCACGGTCGTCGTCATGGTGAACGAGGGCACGAACCGGAACCCGCTTCGCGCTCAGCTCCTCGACAACCCTGCGGCCGATGCCGCCAACGCTGCCGCCGACGCCGGTTACCAGGATCGGATGAGATTCAGCCACGGGCGTCTCCTCCTGCATGCTCGGGAGGCCTTGCCCGGAGGCGGCGCCCAGCAGGCGTCGCCTCAGCCGGCGACCTCCAGGCGGACAGACGCTGCACCTTTGCAACAGGGTAGCCAACGCAAATGCTGAAGTAACTACTTGACTATAGTCGCTGCAACGGAACATACTCAAGTACATGCTTGACCAAGTGCCGGACCTGGGGCACCTGACGACAGCCCGGCGTACAAGGAGTGCATCATGCGGAATCTGGTAGCCCGGATATTTGACTACTCCCTCGATGGCTTGATCAGCGAAGAGGGCACGGAGTTCTTCCAGTACTGCCGGGATCTCCCCGATGACCCCGATCAGGTTGCCCGCACGCTCGGTTTTTACGAGCGCGCAGACGTGCACATCATGGGCCGGGTCCACTATCACGGGATGGCGCAGTACTTTCCGACGGCCGTCGACCATCCCTATGCCGCGGTCCTGACCGCCGCGCCCAAAATCGTCTTCTCCGGCACTCTGCAGACCGCTGACTTTCTCAACACGACGGTCAACGGCGGCGACCTGGCCGAGGAGATCGAGAAGCTCAAGGAAGACGGCGACGGTGACATCGCTGCCCATGGCGGCATTGGATTCTGGCAGTCGCTTATGCGGCTCGACCTGGTCGACGAGTACCGCGTTACGGTCTTTCCCTGCCTGGCCGGCAAGGGCCAGCGGCTATTCGATGACCTGGAGAAGATGCGCCAGCTTGACCTTGCGTCCAGCACCGCGTTTGGAAACGGGACCCTGGAACTGGCCTACCGTCGGAACCGCTGAGCCGGTGAGTGGCCCGACGCGACGGCGCCGACCGTGCGGCTGGCACAGGTCAGCCGGACAGCGCCTCGGTCACTAGGGCCTGCCACGTCTGCGTGCTGACAATGCCGTCTACCACGAAGTGCGGAACATCCGCCGACATTGCCTTCTGGAATGCCCGAACGGCAGCCTCGGTCCGCCGGCCGTACACGCCGTCCACGGTCAGTGTGTGACCGTTCTTGTTGTTCCGGAAGTTGACCTGGTCCTGCACCGCGCGCACGGCCGCGCCGTGGTTACCCCGCTTCACTGTAACGACCAGCCGTCGCCACGTCCGTGCGTTAACGACGCCGGTGACCGCCAGCTTCCGGGACCGCTGGAAGGACTCGACAGCTGCCTTGGTCTTGGCGCCGAAATGGCCATCGACCTTCAGCCGTGCACCGTGCGCGTTCAGCAGGTATTGCAGCGACCGCACGGTCACCCGCGGCCACAGGCTGTTGCGTCCCTGCTTCAGCACCGGCCACGGCTGCAACTTTCCTGCGACGGTCGATGCTGTGTCACTTGATACGGAGGCAGTCGATGCCAGCGCAGTCGATGCGGTGGCTGGGGCGGAACTGCCTGTGCTGGTTGCCAGCGCGGGTGCGGCAGCGGCGATTGCCCCGGCTGCCAGCGCCGCCAGTACAGTCGCGGCCGCAGTCGCGACAGGCCGCCGAAGCGGACGGCCAGGCATGCAGGCGGTGTGGCGGCTGCAATGACGCAGGCGTTGACGAGCGAGCATTCGATCACCTCGGGTAACCTCGCGGCCCGCTTGTCAGGCCCTGCGGTACTGCTAAGGCCGCGACATGCACCTGTGACGCAGGCGGCATGGAGACGCGGTGGAGATCACGGGATATGCCAGAGATCTCCCGGCTCGCTGCTGAAGCCGCCAGGGACAGTGTTACCGCGGCTCTGGTATTTCGCCGCTCAGGTCCGGCGCGAGAAGTGAAAATGGCGGGGTCGAGTATCCGGTGATGCGGTATCTGTCCCATGCGTCAGGCTCGGCGACCTCGCACGGACCGCTTCCCTGCGGCGTCTGGATGACTCCGGAGGTCTTGAGCCCGCGCAGCGCCGCCGCGAGCGCCTCGTTCTTGCCGATCCGCCCGTACCAGTGATACCGGCCGTCGATTGGCTCGAAGTGGCCGCGCAAGTCGACCTCGACGTCGAACACAGCCTGGCCGATAGTCAGCCGCGCCGGTCCGCTATAGCCGTCGTCATTGCCTGTCACGCCTGGTCCGCCCGGTGCAAACTCAGATTTGGCCTGATAGCTGGCAACGGCTTGGCGGGATCGAGCTCGATGCCAGCCTCGCGCACAATCCCGGTGACGGCCGCCCAGATCAGCTGCGTGACGTAGCTGACGACGTGTGCGCGGCTCATCGAACGCCGGTACAGCCACCATTCACCGGTCGACTGCACCAGTCCGGTGATGCCGAATGCCCACGGTTCGGCGCCGCCCGAGTCGAGACCGCACAGTCTGAGATAGTCGCCGAACACCGCGGTCAGCGCGTTCGCGATCGACTCCTTGTCGGGGTGCACCGCGAGCCCGTTATTGCCGGGCTCGGTCAGGCCACGGCGTGCGATCAGCCAGTACAGGTTCGGGTGCTCGTCGATGACGGCGAAGTACCCGCCGACTGCGCCGGAGACCCGCTCGAGCACCGGGCCGCCCGAGTTGATGGCCGGCAGCAACCTCGCTCGCAGCAGCTCGGAACCGCGCTCGGCCAGCGCCTCCACCAAGGCGGCTTTGTCACTGAAATACCGGTAGAGCACCGGCTTGGACACGCCCGCCTCTGCTGCAACGGCTGCCATCGGCAGCTCGGGACCGTCGGCGTCGAGCACTCGCAGCGCCGCGTCAACAAACTGCCGTCGCCGCTCATCGCGGTGCGACGTCCACCGCGCCTTGCGCGCGTCGCCCGCCTGTCCGAGCTTGACAGAATCGCTCACGAGGACGACGCTACCAGAAGTAACTGTTACTAGCAGTTATAGTTAATGATCAGAGTCCGGGGAGGCCGACCGTGACGACGATTGACACCGAACGCGCCGCCGAGCGCCTGCTGCGCTCGACGGCCGCGAGAGCATACGACCCGGACGTCGACATCGACTGGTCGGCACCTCTGGCCCGGGATAAGCAGTACCTGCTGCCGCATCGGTGCTCGCTGTACGGAACGAGCCTGTATGAGCAGCTCAGTCCCGAGCAGCGAATCGAACTAGGGAAGCACGAGGCTGTCAGCGTCGCATCCACCGGGATCTTCCTCGAGGCCGTGCTGATGCGGATGCTCACCCGGGTCGCCTACAACGGCGACCCGATGAGCGGCCACGTCCAGTACGCGCTTGCCGAACTCGGCGAGGAGACCCGGCACACGATCATGTTCGCCAAGATGATCGACCGGCTCGGAACCCCGTGTTACCTGCCCCCGCTGGCGATCCGGCGACTGGCCCGCGTCCTGTCCGCAGTCGCGCACGGACCGTCGCTCTGGGGCGCGATCCTGATCGGCGAGGAGGTCATCGACCGCTTTCAGCGTGAGATCGTCGACGACGAGTCCATCCAGCCGTTGATCAGGATGGTCTGCCGCATCCACATCACCGAAGAGGCACGGCACGTCGGCTTTGCCCGGACCGAACTGACCGCCAGCGTGGCGCGGATGCCCCGGTTCGAGCTGCCCTTCCATCGGATCACCTTGGCCAGGACCGCGTTCATCCTGTCCAGGATCATGATCAACCCAAGGGTCTATCAGGCAGTCGGCCTCGATCCCCGCGTTGCCAGGCGGGCTGCACTCGCCAACCCGCACCACCGCGAGACGCTCAGGTATGGCGGCGAGAAGCTCGTCGGGTTCCTCGACGAGTCGGGCCTGATCGGCTGGCCTGGCGGCTATTTGTGGCGCCGGTCATTCCTCGTCGGTTGACCGGGGCCCCCGCCAGGCAATAGCGAGACAGTCCGGGCCTCCGGAACGCCACTGACCCGCCTCGATTTCGGAGTGCACTGCAAGTGCAGTATCATGCACTCCATGGATCGCAGCACCATCGCCCTAGCCCAGGCGATCGGCCTCCGGGTCAGGCAGGAGCGGCTCGCGCGGCACTGGACGCTGGATCGGCTGTCGGATGCCGCCGGAGTAAGCCGCCGCATGGTGGTCAATGTCGAGCAGGGCAGCGCGAACCCGAGCGTCGGAACGCTGCTGAGAATCAGCGACGCACTTGGTGTCGGACTGCCAGCGCTGGTTGAGCCCCCGCGGCACAAACCGGTAACGGTAATCCGCCATGGCGAGGGCGCCACGCTGTGGAGCAGTCAGGCCGGCGGATACGGGGTTCTGGTGGCAGGCACGGAGCCACCGGATGTGGTCGAGTTGTGGGACTGGACCCTGGCTTGTGGAGACCAGCACGCGAGCGAGGCCCACACGCCGGGCACGAAAGAGCTCCTCCAAGTCCATCAGGGCAGGATCACCGTCGAAGTTGCCGACCAGCCAATCACTCTCGACGCCGGCGACGCGGTCACATTCGCCGGCGACGTAGCGCACTCCTACGCCAATCCGGGAACCCAGCAGGCCAGATTCTCCCTGGCTGTCTTCGAGCCAGGAGTGGGGTCAGGGTTCCGGCCGGAGGTTGCTGATGTCTGACCTCGGCGGGTTGCAGAAGTTCCTTGCAGGCGCTTGGGTAGACCTCCCGGTGTTTGCGCTGCGTCCCGATTACCGAGTGATGCTGATCGCCGCCGACGGGATTGCCGGAGGCCCTGGTGACCAGTCAAGCGAAGCGCTGCTAGTCAGAGCGGAGGCGACGACCCGCACCGTCTTGCGAGACGTTCCGGCGGACGAGCTCCCGCACGTGGCGGCGTGGCGAGAGGCTTACCGCGCATTCGGAGCCAAGCCCCAGCGGACGCGCAACAGTCTGGAGGCGCTGGTGCGCCGGTCGGTATCCGGGCTGCCGCGGGTGAACCGCCTCACCGACATTTACAACGCCATCTCGGTGCTGCATCAGATCCCGCTGGGCGGAGAAGACCTGAACCGCTACGTCGGCGCCCCGCGGCTGATCCGCGCGACCGGCGAGGAGCCATTCGACACGGTGGCCGACGGCGTTCCAGTTGTCGAGCACCCCGAACCTGGCGAGGTGGCATGGTGCGATGAAGCCGGGGTGACGTGCCGACGCTGGAACTGGCGCCAGGGACGCCGCACACAGCTGCGCGAGGACACTACCGCGGCGCTGTTCATATTCGACGCGCTCGACCCCATAGCCGACGAGGCCGTGCTTGCAGCCGCCGACGAGCTGGTCGCTCACCTGACCCGGCTCGGCCCTGACGTGCAGGTCGACAGGCGCCTGATTGCTGCTGACACGGGCAACTGATCCGGAAGGCTGACATGCACATCCAGCCCCGGGATCGCCCTTGACCAGCCGCGTTCCGGTCAATATTTCGGTACCAGCGTGGACCCTAGCCGTGGCGGCGATGCTGTCGGTCCAGCTGGGCTCCGCCCTCTCGGTGCACCTGATCTCAACCGTTGGAGCGGCGGGCACCGCCTGGCTCAGGCTCAGCATCGGAGCACTCATCTTCCCGGTACTGGCGCGCCCCCCGCTGCGCGCGATACGGAGCCGGGACGTACCAGCATTGCTCGGCCTGGGCATCACCACCGGACTCCAGACCATCGCGTTCCTCGATGCCATCGATCGCATTCCGCTCGGTACCGCCGTCGCTATCGAATTCCTTGGTCCGCTGACAGTCGCTGCGCTGCACAGTCACAACGCGCGATCGCTCACCTGGTCCGTTGTAGCGCTGTTTGGGGTTGTCCTGCTGACCGAGCCGTGGCAAGGCGATATCAATCCGGCCGGCGTAGCTTTTGCCGGGCTCGCGGCCATCGGCTGGGCCGCCTACATTCTCCTGACTCAGCACGTCGGCGGGCGCTTTGCTGGTACTGGCGCGCTTTCGCTGACCATTCCGATTGCCGCCGCTACGGCGGCAGTCGCTGGCATCCCGCAAGCCGTCGGCCATCTCACGCTCGGCATCTTTGCTACTGCGGCAGGACTGGCAATACTGCTTCCTGTTCTGCCGTGCGCCCTGGAGATGCTTGCGTTGCGTCGGATGCCACCCGCAGCGTTCGGGACCCTGATGGCACTCGAGCCGGCCATCGGAGTCGTTCTCGGGCTGCTCGTGCTGCGTCAGACACCGTCGATTATTCAGGTCACCGGCATCCTGCTGGTGATACTCGCCGGGGCCGCGGCACAACGCGTGGACGCCCGGACGTTGTCCGCTAATCCGCGAGCTTGGCGGAGGATGCGAGATTCGAACTCGCGAGGGTTGGCCCCAACACGCTTTTCAAGTCTGCTGGCGAACGTTCGCAGTAGGTCGACACCGTCTGTGACCCACGTGGACGACGACTGGCCTGGCTAGGCTAGCCGCAGCAGACCATCAGAAGGAACGCCATGCCGCAGCTGAGTCCCGACCGGTATTTCGCGGAGATCGAGGCAAGCACAGCAGGGTTGGCCGAGATCCTGGCCGAGCGCGATCAGAGTCTGCCGATCCCCACCTGTCCCGAATGGACACTGCGTCAGCTTGTCACGCATGTTGGCAGAGCGCACCGGTGGGCGGCCGAGATCACGCGTACGAGGTCTGACGCGTTCATTCCATTCCGTGAGGTACCGGACGGCAAGCTGCCGGATGATCCCGCCGAGCAGCGGGCGTGGCTACGGGCTGGCGCGGCGCGGATCGTCGACGCCGTGCGGGAGGCGGACAGCGATCTCGTCTGGTCGTTCAGCGGCCCGGCGCCTGCCAGTTTCTGGATGCGGCGGATGGCGCACGAGACGCTAGTGCACAGAACCGACGCCCAGATCGCTGCCGGCGTCGAGCCCGAGCCAGTCATTGACGCGGAGGTAGCTGCCGATGCCATCGACGAATGGCTGACGCTGCTTACCGGCGGGATTCTCGGCAACGCCGACCACCGGACCGAGGCGCTGCCCGCCGGTGCTGCACTGCACATACACGCAACCGACGACGGACCTGGCGGCCGCGGCGAGTGGATGATCCGACACGACGCGGGCGGCCTGACCGTTGAACCAGGACATGGCAAGGGTGATGCCGCCCTCACCGGCCCGGCCGCCAGCTTGCTGCTCGTGCTGATGCGGCGAAGGCCGGCTTCCGATCCGGCAGTGACCGTTTACGGGGACAGCGCCGTGGTGGATGGCTGGCTGGCAAGCACAGCGTTCTGATGACAGCGGCAGACAGCCGATTGCCCGCTGCCCGGTGCAGCCGTTCTGACGTTGTGCGTGGTTACGCTGGCGGAGGATGCGAGATTCGAACTCGCGAGGGGTTGCCCCCAACACGCTTTCCAAGCGTGCGCCCTAGGCCACTAGGCGAATCCTCCGCGGGTTAGCTTATCGATAGTCGGCCCATGCGCACGCCAGCTACCTCGAGTAGGCGGCCTCATCCGAGGACGGGCAGCAGGTGCTGTGCTCCCTTAAACTCAGGCTGTGGTCTTCAAGCAGGTCGGGAACGGACGTCCCTACCCCGACCATGCCCGGACCGGACGGGAATGGGCCGAGATACCGCCCCGGCCAGTCCGGCTGGATCAGCTCATCACCACGAAGAACGTGCTCGACCTGCACACGGTGCTCGCGACCGACTCCACCTTTTACGGGGACCTGTTCCCGCACGTCATCAGCTGGCGCGGGGAGCTCTACCTGGAAGACGGCCTGCACCGTGCACTCCGGGCCGCGCTCCAGCAGCGGTCGGTGCTGCATGTCCGGGTGCTGGAGCTGGACTAGCACGGCTCGGCCGGTCAGAGACCACCAGTGACTGCGATATCGCTGCCAGTGACGTAGGACGCGTCGGGTGAGATCAGCCACGACACCGTCGCCGCGATTTCGTCAGGCCTGCCCACGCGGCCCAGCGGGCTGTGTTTTGCGATCTCTCGCGCCTCCGGAAAGGCCATCTCCGTCTCGATGACGCCCGGCGAGACGCTGTTGACCCGGATCCCCTCGGAAGCTACCTCGTTCGACAGGCCACGCGCGAAGGTCACCATCGCGCCTTTAGTCGCGCCGTAGGCGACAATGCCGCTCAGCCCGGCCGGAGCGCTGGCAGCCGCGGAAGCCATGATCACGATCGATCCGCCCGCTCCGCCGCGGGCGGTCGACATGGCCTGGACGGCGTGCTTCGAGCACATCATCGAGCCGACGACGTTGACCTGCATGAGCCGGGTTAGAGCGTCGGCCTTTTGCTCGTCGATCCGTGCCTGCTCGCCAAGCGTTCCTGCGTTGTTGACCAGCCCGGTGATCGGCCCCAGCTGCTTCGCCGCACGGCTGAACATGGCCTCGATGTCACCCTCCGACGCGACATCTGCCTGATAGGCGCCAGCCCGGCCACCCTTCGCCTGGATGGCCGACACCACTGAACCGGCCCCGTCCGCGTCGCGCGAATAGTTGACGCCCACCCCATAACCGTCATCGGCAAGTCTGCCGGCGATGGCAGCGCCGATTCCCCGGCTGGCGCCAGTCACGATCACCGTGCCCTTTTCCTGCACAGCGGTAGTCATTCAATCGCCCCCGTCCTTCGATCCGTACCCGGCGAGCTATGAGGCGACGGCATCCGCACGGCGCGTGGCCCGCCTGGAAGTCGATCACGTGCTGGCCAGGCAGATCCGGTATCCTCACAGATCGCCCGCATTGTCCTCGCAGGACGACACCTAATGCCAACTTCCCCAGACTAAGCCGCCGACGGTTCGCGATTAGAGTCGGCGTGCCAGTCTGGGCACCGCGCGATGGCCTTGCCGGGCGAGTGCTGGCCGGCCTCGGCGCCGACCTCGACACCGCCCGCGGATTCGTGGCCGGCCTGGTAGACGAGGACGGCGTTCCGGCTGGCATTCCGCCCGAATGTGCGCACGCCAAGCCGCGGGAACGCGCCGGCGGCTTCCGCCGCTGGCGACGTAAGCAGTCCGAGTGACGTATGGCGTCCGGTGGTGAGGCGGGGCCCTGGTCAGGCGTCGGGGACTCGCCGCACGATCGAGGCCAGCAGGTCACCCTCGGCCGCGGCCAGGCTGCCCAGGCCGTAGGCCAGCACGCCCGCTACCGGAGCGCACACCTCGTGCACGTCAACACCAAACGGGTCTTCCAGCCGCCCGAGCCGCTCACCGGCGGCCACCTCATCGCCGGCGGCCACCTCGGGGAACCACAGGCCGGTCCGCTCGCAGCGCACGTCGGCCGCATCCTCGAACACCGGCAGATCCAGCTGCCGGGTGTCTTCGTCGCTGGCCGGCGGCAGGATTCCAGCCATTGCTGCCACCCGCCGCAGCCCCAGGCGCTGGACATCTGCCTCCTCCTGCGACCAGCGACCGTAGCCGCCGACCTCGACCAGCACAGCTGGAATGCCGGCAATGGCCGCCTCGCAAACCGCTGACCCCTGCGTGCGCTCGAGGATGATCCGGCTAACGTCGAAGCAGTTCGCCAGGGCCCGCGCTGGCGCGTCGAGCGAACCGTCCGGTCCTGGCGCGACACCGGCGAAGGAATCCAGCACCTCCGGCAGATCACCGCAATGGCAGTCGACGTAGTAATCGGCGCGGCTGAGCAGGTGCTCCCACAGCCAGGCGGCCAGGCGCTGGGTCGGACCGCCGGCCGGATCTCCGGGGAATGACCGGTTCAGGTTCTGGCCGTCCACCGGGTTGACGAACGCAGCGCGCTGCCGGAACGCCACCGGGCTGGCCTGCAGGCACGCGATGATCGTCCCGCGCATGCTGGCCGGGTCGAGACCAGCGACGAACTGCCGGAGGGCAACCATCGGAACGTACTCGCCGCCGTGGATGCCGGCAGTCACCGCCAGCACTGGCCCGGGGGCGCCGCCGTGGGCCACAGCGACCGGGAGCGAGGTCGAGTCACTTCCGAGGCTGACCTGGCAGTACCCCGGACCTGGGTGCCAGCTTCGGCGGTCAGGCCGCCGACGGAGAAACCGGCCGTGCGGGTCACTTCGACTCCGGCGAGACAACCGCGCGCTCAAGCGCCTCCGGCGTGATCGCGCCGCCAGCCGGGAGGAAGCGCGCCGGGTTGAGGAAGTCAGCGCTTGTCGCGGTCTGGCCGGCCACGATCAGGTCGGCGGCGACCGCGCCGAGGGACGTGGCCATCTTGAAGCCATGACCGGAGAAACCGACTGCGACCACCACTCCATCCAGACCGGGAACGGGGCCGAGGAGGCCGGTCTCGTCTGCCGTGTAGCCGTCAGCACACACCACGGCCCGTACTGGTCTCGGCACCAGCGCCGGAAGGAAATCGGCGACCCAGGACTGGATCGTGTCCAGATGCCGCGGGTCCCAGGTAGGCGGGCGAGCCATGGAGGCTACCTCGTCCAGGTAAACGCTGGCCGCCACCTTTACGGTCCAGCCGTCCGTGGTCGGGAAGCCGTAGAACTGCGCAGCATGGGAGCTGCGGATGAACACTTGCTCCGGCTGCCGGGTGAGCAGTTCGCGGTCCGCGACCGGGAACCAGGTCAGGACCTGCGGCAGCACGGCTAGGTGGGTGCCGAGAGCGGCGCACAGCGGTCCGGCGCCGGTGCCGGAGGCGATGAGCAGGCGGGGCGCCCTGACCTCTTCCTGGCCAGTGCGCACTGACCAGGAATCGCCGGAGCGCTGCACGCCGCGCACCTGCCGGTCGCCGAGGAACGTCGCGCCCAGCCGCTTCGCTTCGCGCACCGCGCTAAACACGGCCAGTTCGCTGCGCAGATAGCCGCCCTCGGGATCGAGCAGAGCAACGTCGCCGTCTTTGACGACGTGCTGCGGTAGCCGCTCGCGCGCAGCTTCACCGGTTACCACCTCGAAATCCAGTCCGTACTCGCGGCCTGCCCGCAGCAGCGCAGCGTGATCGGGATGATCGTGATCCATGATCGTCACCACGCCGGTAACGGTCAGCAGGCTGGCATCGCTTGCCGCCTCGAGCTCGCGCCACAACTCACGGGCCCGCCGCAGAAGCGGCGTGTAGTGCCCGCCCTCGGCATAGACCATGCGGAACACCCGCGACTCGCCCGCGTACGCAGAGAACGGCCCTGGCACGGGGAAACGGTCGATCCCCACGACGCGCAGCCCTCGCTGCGCAAGCTGCCAGCTGGCCATGCTCCCGACTGAGCCCGCCCCGATGACAACGACGTCCGCCTCAAGCGCAGCCACCGCGGCGATCACCCCCTGGCCGGGAGAATACTGTCCGGTTTCCCGGATCGTCCGCTAGTACCCTAGCGACCGCCGACGGTCGGTGCGGAGACGCGGCGCAGCGCGAGATGGTGACTGCGGACCAATGGCGGTGGAGGTGGGATTTGAACCCACGGATGAGTTGCCCCATCACACGCTTTCGAGGCGTGCGCCCTCGGCCACTAGGCGACTCCACCGCAGCCGAGCCTACCTGAGACAAACCCGCTGCGAGTCGCGGGTCGGCTAGCGGCGTTCTTCGAAAAAACCGCGCAGCATCGCGGCGCACTCAGCGGAAAGGACGCCGGTCAGCACCTCGACCGGCGGCCCGAGGCGCGGGTCATGCAGCACGTCCCAGACCGAGCCGGCCGCGCCCGCGCGGGGATCATGCGTCCCGTAGACCAGCCGCGCCACGCGTCCCGCCAGCAGCGCGCCGGCGCACATCGTGCAGGGCTCGAGCGTGACGACAAGGGTGCAGCCATCAAGCCGCCAGCTCCGGCGGGAAGCACCCGCTGCGCGCAACGCCACGATTTCGGCGTGCGCGGTCGGGTCTGCCGATGCCTCGCGCTGATTCCGGCCGCGGCCGATGACCGAGCCGCCCGCATCGAGGACAACAGCGCCCACCGGGACGTCTGCCCCGGCCGACTGCGCCTCGGCTATGGCCTGCCGCATGGCGGGCTCGAAGCTGGCCAGATAGCCGGTCATCGCGTCGGCTTGTTGTCAGGCGCCGATGGCCGAGTCCAGCGCACGCTCGAGCGCCTGGCCAAACCCGATGCGTCTGGCGAGACTGGCCAGGACCTCGTCAGGAAACAGGTCCAGGTCGCCGGAGAGAGCCCCAAGCTCCATCTCGTCAACGCCGAGGTCAGCGAAGATCGACATGTCGCCGACCGGAAGCACCTGATCGAGGTCTTCATCCTCGGGAACGGGGATATCAAGGTAGTCGAGTACCTGCCTGGCCAGCGGCCAGTCCACCGATGCGGTGACGTCAGACAGGAAGACGGAGACGTGATTGCCAAGTACGCGCAACGCCACGAAAAAGTCATCGCCAACGGCGGCCAGGCCAATTGCTCCGCCGATGCCCGGCTGCTGGCGCAATGCCAGAATCAGCCCGTCCAGGTTCTCGGTAAGTGCCGTCGGCAGGACCTCGGCCTCCCAGACATCATCTTCCCGGTAGATGACGACTGCGAAGTCGCTCGGGCTTACATCGGTCATCAACACTCCGCTAGCTGGAATCTAGAAGGGAAATGGTGTCAGACTCTCCAGCT
Organism: uncultured Actinomycetota bacterium; assembly: GCA_963815575.1. Lineage (GTDB taxonomy): Bacteria > Actinomycetota > Actinomycetes > Streptosporangiales > Streptosporangiaceae > JAJYUU01. Next base: position 236,951 of record CAWFHE010000004.1, read on the forward strand.
CCGCGTGTACCGATCGCACTCCTGGCTGGTGCCGAAGGTGCTGTCCGGGCGTCTCGCGGCGAGTACCGCCGGGTCCGCCGGCGCTTGCCGGCCCGACACAGCGCGCCGGCAACTTGATAACCGGCTGAATCCCGTATGGTTACCTGGGGTTAGTGGTCATTGGTCGGCAAATTGGGCTGAGCTATGCTGATGCCACTGCCTTATCGAACGGCTTGCTCACTCGCGGTAGCGACCTACTGCGGCATCTGCAGGGAGGTGATCACGTGTTGCGGAAGGTCATCACATGGGCAATCGTTATTTTCATCGTGTATTACCTGGCCACTGACCCATCTGGTGCCGCACATGCCCTCCAGAGCGCTTTTAACGGTCTCAAGTCTGCGGGCAACTCAATGTCACGCTTCGTGAACAAGCTGTAGAGATGCGCCAGGCGTCCAACCAGGGCTCTGGATCGCCGGTCGCGATCAACAAGTACCTGCTCCCGCGAGAAGTGCAGGTCGCGACGGTGCGGCAGCACCCGGCAGTGTTGATTCCGCCCAGCGCGCTTGCTCTCGGCGGCCTGCTTCTCGCCGGGGTACTCGCAGCGACGGTGGTGCACGGCACCCCGGCCATAGTCATGTGGGTCGCGTGGCTGCTGCTGCTGCTGCGGCTCATCTGGAAAGTCATGAACTGGTCAGTGGACTATTTCGTGGTGACCAGCGAGCGGCTCCTGCTCACCCGGGGCTTTCTGACTCGACGCGTCAACATGATGCCGTTGACCAAAGTCACCGATATGAGCTTCAAGAGGTCGTTGCCGGGTCGGCTGCTCGGGTACGGCGAGTTCATCGTTGAGTCCGCCGGTCAGGATCAGGCCCTGCGAAACGTCGAATTTATTCCGTACCCAGAGCAGCTTTACCTGCTCATTTGTGGGATGCTCTTTCCGTCGAGCGCAGACGACATGGAGGAAGGGGAGCCCCAGGACCCTTGGGGCGATCCGACCGGCGGCGAGCCCTTGTCGCCGGACCCTGACGATGATCCGCTGGGACGGCAGCCCCGGCCGCCAGCCCTCGCGGACGAGCTCTAATCCGAAGCGCTCTGCCCCTTCCCCGGGGTTCGTGCGGCCGGATGACACACCGCTGACGTCCGGCCGCACGAGCTTGTCCGGGCGTCGGCACCGGCCACCGAGTCAGATCGTGACCAGGATGATGCCCAGCGCAGCGAGCAGCAGACCGCCCAACTGCACTGGGCGCAGCCGCTCGGCCAGTACCAACCTCGCGAGCAAGACCGTCACTCCCGGGTACAACGCGGTCAGAACCACCGCCAGACCAAAGAGACCCACACGCGTCGCCAGTACGTAACAGACGTTCGCGCTGGCATCGAGGAGTCCGGAGCCGAACGTCGCGAGCAGCAGCCGGGCGCCGCCCGCGGCGATGACGGGCGCGGTCCTGGTGGCTCCGGCGGCAGCGACGATGACCACGAGCCCGGTCAGCCTCGCGGCGACGACGGGCCATAGCGCGCCCGACTGACCGGCGTTTTTAAGGAAGATGAAGAAGAGCCCGAAGGTGGCGCCGGCAGTTAGGCCGTAGCCGATGGCACGCACGTGGAAGCCACGCCCGGCCAGGCGATCTACCAGGCCCGCCATCGCCGGATTGTGGTCGGCAGGCGTGCCCGCGGCACTTACCAGCACGATGGCGGCCAGACAGATCATGGCGCCGGCGTAGACGGAGACGCTCGCCCGCTCGCCCTCGCTCAGCGAGACGGCAACTGGCAGTACGGTCGCGGTCAGCGCTGACGTGGGTGCGACGATCGTCATCGGGCCCTCGGCTAGGCCAGGCGTAGAAGACGATCAGGCCAATACCACCAACCGCGCCAGCCGCCAGCCCCCAGGCCAGGCCAGGCAACCGCGGCGGCTCGCCAGACGCCAGTGCGGCAATCAGGACAATGAGCAGCCCGGCGAAGGCTGACGCAGGCAGGATCGACAATGCTCTGGCCCGCCGGGTGGCCACGCCGCCCAGAAAATCGGCGCTGCCATACAGCAACGCCGCGGCGAGGGCGAAGACCGTAACCACGAGTTCGTCGAAGGTGTCGCTGTCATCGCGCTCTGCAGCATAGCGGTGCGATTGGTCAGGGTACCTGAGCTACAGGTCTGTAGAAGTGAGCTCGCTGTTTCAGCGTCCGCTAGCACACTCGCGGTATATTCTTCCGCCTGAGTGACCGGTCCGTGTGTCCAGGATTCATGTCATCTGGACCCGCAGACCTGCGGCAGGCGGGAATTGGCCATGGCGATTCCGCGCGAGCGGTGACGATACGGGAATGCGCGTGCGGACCAACTCGGGTGAGAGCGCAGCCGAACCGGCGACGGTGCCGGATGCTAGTGCCAGCCGCCCTCACCCCGACGCGGCGGGCATTGCGCGCGGCGCGGCGGTTATCGCCAGCCTGACGATCCTGGCGCGGATCCTCGGTCTCGTCCGAACTGTGGTCTTCGCTCAGGCGGTCGGTGCCACCTGCCTGGGCACGGCTTACGTCACTGCGAATCAGGTGCCCAACCTCGTCTACGAGCTGGTCCTAGGCGGCGCGCTGACCAGTGCGATGGTGCCGGTGCTTGCCCGCTCGGCCGAGCGAGCCGGGACGGACCCCGCCGAGAAGGCCCGGGTCGGTCAGATCTCCTCCGCTCTGCTGACCTGGACCCTGATCATCCTGGTGCCGCTAACGATCCTGATCGCGGCGCTGGCAGGCCCGATTGCGGCACTGCTCAATCCGGCCAACCCCAACTCGCAGTGCGTGCACGCTGACCTGGTCGCCACGACCGCCAGCATGCTGCGGGTGTTCGCCCCGCAGGCTGTCTTGTACGGGTTGTCGGTCGTGTTGTTCGGCCTCCTTCAGGCCTATCGCCGGTTCGCCGGGTATGCGCTGGCCCCAGCAGTCTCCAGCCTCGTGCTCATCGCTTCCTACCTCGCCTTCGCGCACTTGGCCAATGGACTCCCGCTGGGCAGTCTGCCGCTGTCGGATGAACTCTTGCTGTCAGGGGGCACCACCGCCGGCATCGCCATGCTGGTGGTCGTCGGCTTGATACCGACCTGGCGATTGCACCTTCGGCTGAGGCCTGGGCTTCGGTTCCCGCCCGGTGTCGCGCGCCGGGCCGGCGGCCTGGCGGCGGTCGGCGTGATCGAGCTCATCGCCAACGACATCTCCACCGTGGTGGTGATTGCTCTCGCCAACGGACGCGGGCCGACCGGCGCACTGGTGATCTTCAACTACTCGTTCCAGGTGTTCAGCACGCTCAATGCGGTGCTGGCGCTATCGATCACAGTCAGCGCTTTCCCTGTCCTGGTCTCCCGTGACGGAGCGGCCTTTGACCGAACCTGCGCCGGATCGACACGTGCTGTCGTGCTCGCCGCGTGCCTGGGCACGGCCGTCATCGCAGCCGTCAGCCTTCCGGCCGCTCACGTACTCGCGAAGCAATCAGGACAGGTACCGCAGCTCGTCGAGGCCTTCGTTATGTTCGCCCCGGGCCTGGTCGGCATCGCCGTCGTCTCTAACCTCGCGAGGGTGATGCTTGCGCTCGGCCGGCTCAAGGTTGCTGCCCTGGCTGTAGGCGGCAGCTGGGTGCTGGTGATAGCGGCGCAGCTCGCGCTGGCGCCGCTGGTGCCTTCGCGCTTTGTCGTGCCTGTGCTTGCGCTAGGCACTGCTATCGGTCAGACGGCGGCAGCCGTCCCGATGGTGATCGCAACCCGCCGCATTCGCGGTAAGGCCGCGGTGCAAGGCATCGGCCGCGCTACGGTCGCCGGGGTGGTAGCCGCCGCCGCGGGCGCGGCCGTTGGCGTCGCCGTCAGCATCGCTTTGCCGACCCATCACAAGCTGATCGCCGCTGTCGCTGCTGTGCTGGCAGCAGGCTGCGCAGTGATCGCGTTCACCGCAGTCGCGTTCGTCCTGAACCGCGAGGACACGGCCGTGGCACTGACCCGGCTCCGTCAACTCACCGGACGGTGGGCACCGCGTCCGACTCCGCCATCCGCGGATCTGGCCGAGGGGACGGAGTCAGCGCTAACCGCGGCGCCCACTGACGCCGTGGCGGCCCGCAGCCCCGTAACAAACGACTTCGTAACGGACGGCGCCGACGCCGCCGAGACCTATCGCAGCCATGCGATGGCGATGCTCGCCGAGCTTGGATACCCGGTTGCGGCAGCGCTGCCAGATCATGACTACGGTGTTGTGGAGATCAAGAAGGGCCGTCCGGTAGCGGTCGTCCTGCACCACTACAGCCGGCCCCTGACCTTTGCGGTGATCAGTCAGGTACTCGCGTCGGCAAGGCTATCCGGTGTTCCCGTCCTGCTCGTCGCCAACCAGCCCGTGACCTTGGCGGCAGCCGAGCTGGCGGCGGTTACGGGTGGTTTCGAGACCGTGCACTGGACTGGCGAGGCTGACAACGATGAGCTGCTCCGGGGGCTGACGAGTCTCGCCGTCGCGCGGCATCGCCGGTAACGACGGAGAGCCGCGGCCGCGGCCCAGATGGGAGCATGGCCGGGTGGGCACGCGGATCGGGCGCATGCTAGCTGAGCTGTGCGAGATCCTGCGAACGGCAGGTGTAGCCACCGAAGCCGGAATCTGGCGGCAGGCTTCCCAGCCGCGATGGAGCGGGGGAAATCCCTGGTCAGAGAGCGGAGGCTCGGGGATTTGAACCCCGGATGGGCGCGAACCCAAACCGCATTAGCAGTGCGGCGCCATAGACCGGACTAGGCGAAGCCTCCTGGTAGCCCTGTCGGGCCGGGCCCTAGGCTACCGGTACTGGCCAACGCTCAGCAAAGTCCGGTAACGCTAGCTGGCCAGCGCGGCCGTCAGGTCACCTCGATGATCTCATACTCGCCATGCGCGTAAGCGTCTCGCATCCGCGTCTTGGCAAACTTCCCGACGCTCGTCTTTGGTACTTCTGCGATGAATGACCAGCGCTCCGGCAGCTGCCATCGCGGGACACGATCGGCCAGGAACGCCCGCAACTCCGCCGCTGTAGCAGTGCAGCCCTCGGCCAGGACCACCGCAGCAAGCGGGCGCTCCCCCCACTTTTCGTCCTGGACGCCGATCACCGCTGCCTCAGCAACCGCCGGGTGGCCCATCAGGATGTTCTCCAGCTCCATCGAGGAGATCCACTCGCCGCCGGACTTGATGACGTCCTTCGCCCGGTCGGTCAGCGTGACGTAGCCCAGCGGGTCGATAGTGCCGACGTCACCGGTCCGGAGCCAGCCGTCGCGGAACTTGTCCGGGTCGTCGTCCTTGTAGTAGGCCCCGGTCACCCACGGCCCGCGCACCTCGATCTCGCCGACCGCCTCACCGTCGCACGGCAGCATCACGCCGCCTTCGCCGACAAGGCGATGCTCGACCTGGCACATCAGCCGGCCAGCGGTGTCCCGGTACCGCCAGGCCTCGTCCTCGGGGACGCCCGCGGGCGGATGCGCGACACTGCCGAGCGGTGAGGTCTCGGTCATTCCCCACGCCTGCAGGATCCGGACACCAAGTTCCTTCTCGTATGCCTCCTGCAGGGAGTGCGGCACCGCGGAGCCGCCGCACGGCACCAGCCGGAGCGAGGAGAGATCGCCGCCATTCGCGCGGACGTGCTGGAGCAGCCCGTTCCAGATTGTCGGCACCGCGCCGGCCACCGTCGGCCGCTCGGCCTCGATCAGAGTGACCAGCGGCTCGGGCTGGAGGAAACGGTCGGGCATGATCAAGGAGGAGCCCGCCAGCATTGCCGCGTACGGCAGCCCCCAGGCGTTGGCGTGAAACATCGGCACGACCGGGAGTACCCGGTCGGCGTCAGAGAGCCCGAAAACCCCGCCCATGCAGACGGCCATCGAATGCAGGTGCATGGACCGGTGGCTGTAGACCACGCCCTTCGGGTGGCCGGTCGTGCCGCTCGTGTAGCACATGGCCGCGGCCGACCGCTCCTCCACCTCAGGCCAGTCGAAGGTCTCAGGCTGACCAGCGAGCAACGCCTCATAGGAGTGCACCGGCCGGCCTGCCGCGGCCAGTTCAGCAGGGGCTACGAAGTCGTGCCCGGACCCGCCTGATGTAACTATGACGTGCCTGATCGCGGGGGCATGCGGCAGCACCTGCGCCAGCAGCGGCACCAGAGTGGGGTCGACGATGACGACGTCGTCGCCTGCGTGGTCGGCGATATAGCCGATGACCTGCGGATCGAGCCGCAGGTTCAGGGTGTGCAGGACCGCCCCCATCGACGGGACGGCGAGGTAGGCCTCAAGGTGCTCGGCGTTGTTCCACATCAGGGTCGCCACTCGCTGGTCGGCAGTGACGCCAAGTGCCCTGAGAGCGTTTGCAAGCTTTGCAACGCGCAGGCCAGTTGCCCCGTAGGTCTGGCGGCGGGTGCCCGAACTCGTCAGGCTGACGACCTCAGCGTCGGCGTAAGCAGTGGTGCCGTGTCGCATGATCGCCGTCACGGTCAGCGGAACGTCCATCATCGTGCTGCGCACGGCTAGCCTCCTGCAAGAAAAGCGCACCCAACACCGCTTAAACCGCCGCGTCGGTTACCCGCCATGACATGAGTAAGCTCACGGTATCGGCAAACGTCAGTGCTGTCAGCAGCACGCTTTTGCGCTCAATCCGGCTGAAGTTCGGCGTCGATCCGCAGCTTCGCAACAGCGCGGGAAACGGTGCTCTTGACGGTGCCAAGGCTGACGCCAAGTACCTCGGCCACCTCTGCCTCAGTCATGTCCTCGTAGTAGCGCAACATGACAGCGGCGCGCATCCGCTGCGGCAGCCGGTCGATCGCTCGCCGGAGGGTCTCTTGCAGGTCGGTGCTGACTGACTCGTCAGCCACCGCTTGATCCGGGACCTCGTCGGTCGGGAATTCTTCCAGCCGGCGCCGGCGCCACCAGGAGATCTGGGTGTTGACCATCGCGCGCCGGACGTAGCTGTCGAGGGCGCTTCGGTCCTCGATCCTGTTGCGAGCCAGATAGGTCTTGGCGAGCGCTGACTGAACAAGATCCTCGGCATCAGCCAGGTTGCCAGTCAGGAGGTACGCCGTACGCTGCAGCGCTCGGCCGCGTGCCCGGACGTACTCACGAAAAGCGAGATCATCGATCCGGCGGCCCTCCGGCGCCGCCTCGTCAGCCTCGACTGCCCTCGCGGCAGGCACAGCGGGCCGGCCCGGCGCGACGCGGTCACGGTCGGCACGCACCTCCGCGACGCGCGCACTCCCTGCCGCGTCGGCGTATGTGCCAGTAAGACGGTGATCGCCCCCCACGCTCACATGCCAACCGTACCTAGCCTCCTTTGACTACAATCAGTTACCCCATGCTAACGGCGAGTCTCGAGCAGCGCCGGGCGCAGACAGAACGGTATGCGTCGGCAATCTGACCAGCCGGTGCCATATCCGTTACTCCATCTTGGAAAGATCGGCAAACCGCTTGACGGCGGACGTGGCCGGTACGCATCGTCGTGAAGTTGGCAGATGGTGGTGAATCTGGCGGAGCGGGCTGGAGGAGATGCGGATGCACAGCGGAACCGCAGACCTCGACTGCTGTGATCGCTGTGCCGGCCTCACGCGAGGCAGGGGTGGTACCGCGAACTCCGATCCCGCAGGACAGCCAACCAACGCCACGACCGTGGCGCGACGCCGGCTGCTCAAGACCGCGGTATTCCGGCCGCAGCCCGAGAGCATGAGTGCGGGCTTCGCCAGCGCCTTCGAGCTGCCGCGGACCGTCTCGGGCACAATTCTGGACGTCAGTCCGCACGTACTGGTCCTCGGCGAAGGCGGGCGCGAGCAGCGATTCACTCTCACTTCCGACGCTGTTGCCTGGCGCGGAGCTCAGTTAGAGCCCGCGTCGCTGCTCCAGGACGATCACGCGACCGTCCGGCTGAACCCCTTCGGCCGCAACGTTGCCGACCGGATCTGGGCCAACATTGGCCGGGTAACGGGCATCATCGCCGAGCGCGCGGGCAACCAGTTGCTCGTCGACGAAGGCGCGACGCGCTCGCCGCAGGTGATCACGCTCCAGCCGGGCGCGCTTGGCCGGATCCAGGTCAGGTTCCCGACGCTCGAGCCCGGCTACCTTGTCGACATCATCGGCATGCGGCATGGAGGCGAGCTCATCGGCATGATCCCGGCCACCTCGCAGCCGGCCTACGCGGCACAGCGGCTGCCAGCGCCACCACTAGTCAACGGACACGTGCCCGCCGCCATCACCGGATCGGCGACCTGGCATGAGCCGAAAGACGAGCCGCCCGGCATCCTCGGCGTGTCCTACCCCGCGCTCGACCCGGAGGCAGGGTGCGCGGAGGACCTGGCCGGCGGGAATCGCCAGGGCTACTCGCGCATGCCCCTCCTGGCGATCGGCAGCGTGCTGCGGGTGCGCAACGACTGCACCGGAGATAGCTGCCTGCTGCCGGTGACCGGCTGTACGCCCATCGGCCGGCTTTTTAACGACCGGTGCGTGACGTGCGGCACGTCGCCTCGCGGCAGGGTCGCTGACCTGACGATGGCCAGTTTCATCGCGCTCGGCGGCGAACTGGAGCGCGGCTGCTTCAACGCCACCATCACGATCGGCGAATGACCGTGCTGACCGCCATTCGCGACGCCCAGATCCCGCTGCTCGCCGCGATGCTCCTGGTCGGCTGCGCGACCAAATTGCTGCAGATGGGGCGGGCCGGTACCGCTGACGATCGCGTCGGGCCCACCGCCCTGTTTCCGATGCACCTGCGCAAGCCGGTGGCAGTCGCGTTGTGCACGGTAGAGGGCGTCCTAGGGATCGGCCTGATCGTGACGGCGGGCCGGTTCGGCCAGCACACGCTCGCCAACTGCATCCGGCTGGGCTCTTGCCTGCTGTTCCTCATCGCAATCAGCGCGCTGATCGAGCTCAGGCAAACGCGGCCGGACGTCGGCTGCGGCTGCTTCGGTGAGTTCAGCACGGCACCCGTCAGCGGCCGGACCCTGGCCAGGTCCGCCCTGTTCGCCCTCGCGGCCCTGGCAACCTACAACCTCCGTCCGATCTGGCCACTTCAGAGCACTGCTGACGCCTTGCGCTTGCTGGCCATCCTGGCCACCGAGATGCTGCTGATCGCGGCACTTTCGCCGGAGGTCGGCGAAGCCCTGGTCCGGCTCGGCTACTCCGAGCCGTGCGAGCTGCGGAACGTGCCGGCCGCCCGGACCCTCCAGGTGCTGCGGCGCAGCAAGTACTGGCGCCGGTACGCCAAGCTGATCACCTCAGAGGTCCCGGTAGACGTGTGGCGTGAGTTGTGCTGGCGCTACATCGTCTACCCGGCCCGCTACGGCGACCGGCCGAGCGAGGTCGTGTTCGCCGTGTTCCTGCAGCACCGGCGGCCCATCGTGCATGTCGCGCTGGTCGACTCAAGCACCGGCGTCCGGCTCGAGTCGCCAGCCGGCAAGCGGGGGTCGACCCGGCCAGGCCGGGCGGCACTGCGGGGTGTTGCGAACCACCTGTCCCCGACGTTCACGGCCGTCCAGCCGCAGCCAGCAGCACCGGCCGATGTGCCCTTCTCTACCGATCTCTAGGCTGAGTCCTAGACAGGCCAAGACTTTGTCATAACTGTCCGCCCTGTCAGGCGGGCTGCGTGCGCAGGAAGCGGCCGAAATGCGGAACCGTGAAGGCGATCAGGCCACGTTCTGAGCTGTAGATGAGGCCCTTCTTGATCAGGTTGTCCCTGGCGGGCGACACGCTGGAGGGCTTGCGGCCAAGCTCCTCGGCGACTTGAGCGGTCGGCACCGGGTCATCGCCCAGCATCGCCATCGCGCGCATGTACTCCCGCTCGGCAGGCGTGGCGCGCTCGTATCTGCTGCCGAAGAAGCCGATTGCAAGCTCTCCGGCCGCGACCGGCCCGGCCACGCTGACGTCGTGCGCGGTTACCGGGCTCGCGGCGGCGACATCCCAGGTCACCTTTCCGTAGGCCTGGACGAAGTACGGGTAGCCGTCGGCCGCCGCGTACAGCGCGTCCAGCGCGTCCCGCTCGAAGTCGGCTCCCTCCCGCCGGGCCGGAGCCAGCAGCGCGATGTCCGCCGACTCCCGGTCCAGCCGGTCGATCGCCACGTACCTGAAGAGCCGCTCAGAGTAGCTCTTACTAGCCGACAGCACGGACGGCAGATGCGGAAGCCCGGCTCCGACAACGATCAGCGGCCCGTTGCTCTGCGACAGCTCATGGCAGGCCGCGCACAGGGCAGAGATATCCGGTGGCGGGACGTCCTGCATCTCGTCGACGAACAGCGCAATACCGACGCCCAGGTCAGCCGCTACTGACGCGGCATCGGCGAATAGCTCGGTGAGGTCGACCTCGAGATCGCCCGAGTCAGCCCGACCGCGAACAGCCGGGGCGTCGATGCCGAGTTGGGTAACGATCGAGCCCTTGGCTGCTTTGGCGTCCCTGGCGGCAAACGCCTTGAGCACGCCGAGAAAGTGGTCGATCCGATCTGGCGCACGGTGCCGCGGCGCCAGTTCACGAACCGCCATGTGCAGCGCCCCGGCTACCGGCCGCCGGATGGATTGGTCTGGTCTGGCCTCAAGCTTGCCGGTGCCCCATAGCCGCTGCATCGCCATCGACCTGAAGGAGTTCAGCAGCACGGTCTTACCGACGCCGCGCAGCCCGGTGAGCACCATGCTGCGTTCAGGCCGGCCACGCGCTACCCGCTCGAGCACCACTTCGAACTGGCCGATCTCGCGGTCACGGCCTGCCAGCTCGGGCGGCCGCTGGCCAGCACCAGGCGCATACGGGTTCCGCACAGGGTCCATGCACAGGAGAGTATGGGCGGATCTAGCGCATTCCCTAGATTGGCGTAGAAACCGCTACCGGCGTGTCGCGCTACCCGCTAGGACTGCGATCGGCCAAGTTACGGCCCAGGGACATGGTTAGCCCGCCGGGCGCGCCGGCGAACGGGGCCATTAGTTCGCTTCGCTCGCCCGACGGGCGACGCTCCGCGCCAACGGGTGCGGCCACGACGCGGTGCTGCCTATTTCACGGCTGCCAGCCGTCGGCGGTTCAATCCAAAGCCAGAATCTCTCAGGAAACGTGCACTGGCGACCAGCCGTCCCTGCCAGCTTCGCAGCCGCTTAGCCGGGCGCGCCGCTCCGCGGATGCTGATTCAGCCTGGCCAGGTAGGCGTTGTACGCGGCCAGGTGCTCGTCGTCATCAACGCCGCCCCGGCCGCTGTCGGCAAGCTGGCCGGCCGCTGCATGCGTCGCGGTGCCGATGGCAGCGGCCGATCCCGCAGGCTGATGTGATGCGATCAGCGTGGCCAGGTTCGCCTGCCGGGCCCGCTCGAAGAAGCCGTGCCCGCTCAGGGCCGCGCGCTCGTCCCTGCTCCACATCAGGAAGACGAGCATCATCAGTACGAACATGATCCCGTCGCCGCCGATCCACATCACCGCGCCGCCCAGGTGGAGATCATTGACCGGCGACGGGGCCCAGGCCGGCCGCGGTCCGGACGGAACTCCGGGCGAGCTTGCGCTGCCATAGCCGAGGGCCAGGCCGGTGAAGGTGTCGATGGGCATCAGCAGCACCAGGACGACGAACCGGACCGGGTAGGACAGCCGCCACTTGATCGGCTCGCGGCCAAGCAGCGGCAGGAAGAACAGGTAGCCGACGATCACGAACAGCCCGTGCTCAGCGTTGTGGGCTGTCTGATTGCGCTCGACGTAGCTGGCCAGACCACTCAGATGGGCGGCCAGCACGGCGAGCGCGTACACGACCGCGCCGAAGACCGGCCAGGTCAGGAAACTGGCGACTGGTGACCGCAGCACCCGCTTGACCCAGGTGTGCAGCGGGTTCCGGCTGGCGTGGAGCAGCAGGGTCAGTGGCTGGCCCGCGATCAGCAGCGGTGGCGCGACCATCAGCAGCATCAGGTGCTGGATCATGTGGTCGTAGAAGAGCAGGTCGTCGTAGCTGCCGATGCCGCTCTGCGTCGCCAGGACGAGGACCAGCATGCCGCCGAGGAACGCCGCGGTCCGCCAGGCCGGCCACGGCCGCGCCGGATGGCGCCTGGCCACCCTGACGACGCCCCACAGGTAGAGGCCTGCCGAGATAACGACCAGGGCGGTCACGATCGGTGCGAACTGCCATTGCGTCAGCACAGCCGACAGATCGAACCGCGGAAGCATGCCGTCTCCTTTCACCGGTGAGCCTACTCACGAACTGGCCCTGTACTTCCTCAGGTCCGCTCGCCGCTATCGTTGTCGGCGGAGGGTTCGCCTAGTGGCCGAGGGCGACGGTCTTGAAAATCGTTGTGGCGTGTAAGCGTCACCGTGGGTTCGAATCCCACACCCTCCGCTGCGGGAGAGCTGACACGCGCAGGGACGCCGCCGGAGCGAGGTCTGCTGACCCCAGATGTGCATTTCCGGCCTGGCGCCGGCAGACTAGGCACCATGAGCGAGCAGAGCAACGGAGAAGTTCATGACAGCCCGCGGATCGTGGTCGTCGGGCCAGACGGCGTAGCCACGGAGTCCGACGCGGACGAGACATCGCGTGAGCGGCCGGTCACCGAGATGATCGAACAGCCGGCCAAGGTCATGCGGGTCGGCAACATGATCCGGCAGCTGCTCGAGGAAGTCAGGGCGGCGCCGCTGGACGAGAAGAGCCGGGTCCGGCTGAAGGAGATCCACGCCAGCTCGATCAAGGAGCTAGAGGATGGCCTGGCCCCGGAACTGGTCGACGAGCTGGAACGGCTCTCGCTGCCGTTCGCCGAGGACGAAATTCCGAGCGAATCCGAGCTGCGGATCGCGCAAGCCCAGCTCGTCGGCTGGCTTGAGGGACTCTTCCACGGGATCCAGACCACGCTATTCGCTCAGCAGATGGCCGCCAGGGCGCAGCTCGAGCAGATGCGCCGGGCGCTGCCGCCAGGGATGATGCCAGCCCAGGCCGATGCCGATTCCGAAGACGCGGCGCAGCGCGGCGGCCGGGCGTCCGGGCCGTACTTGTAGTCCCCGCTATCGCGGGCCCGGACAGCACGCGCGCTGGTTACACCTGTCCTGACCTGATCCTGGCCAGCCAGTCGGCTGCCTCGATGAACTCTGCGTCCGATTTGTCGTCCTGCTGGACAGCGCGTCCTGGCCCACCACGTCCCGGCACCGCCAGCGTCGCTTGCGGGTAACTGCCAAGGAAGCGCACCGTGCTGCAGACCCGGCGCAAGCCCATGAGAGCTTCGCCAACCCGGGCCTGTGCGACATGCCCCTCGCAGTCGATGAAGAAGCAGTACCTGCCGATCCCGTCACCGGTGGGCCGGGACTCGATCCTGGTCAGGTTGACATCGCGGAAAGCGAACTGCCCGAGTATGTCCATCAGCGCGCCCGGGTGATCGTCCATCAGGAATGCGACCACTGACGTCTTATCGGAACCGCTCGGGCCGGGCAGCTGGCCAGGCAGCCGAACCGCGACAAACCGGGTGACTGCGTCGTCCCTGTCGTGCACTCCGGCGGCCAGTGGCACCAAGCCGTACAGCTCGGCGGCGAACACCCCGGCAAGGGCTGCGTCGAGAGCGCCTTCTTGCACCTGCCGGGCTGCGTCAGAGTTCGAGGCCGCTGGCAGCCAGTCAGCATGCGGCAGGTTCGCCGCCAGCCAGTTGCGGCACTGCGGCTGCGCCACCGGATGACCGCCAACCCGCCGGATGTCAGCGAGGCTAGCGCCCGGCCTGGCGAGCAGTGCGAACTCGACCGGGACGAGCACCTCGGCGCAGATCACTAGCTCAGTGCCGACAGCTAGCTCGTCAAGCGTGGCGGTGACAGCGCCCTCCACAGAGCTCTCGATCGGCACTACGCCGAACTCCGCCCGGCCGCTTCGGACCGCATCAAGCGTGGCCTGGATCGATCCGCACGCCAATGCGTCTGGCGCCGCTGCCGCTGGCTCGGCTCGGGCCAGCAACCGGACCGCAGCCTCGGTGAACGTGCCGCGCGGACCCAGGTAGGAGTACCGGTAACTCACCGGGCTCACGCGCTGCCCCGGCCGATTGGCAGCCGGCCGAAGGTAGGCTCCCTGACTAGTAGCGCCCGGCTGACGTCGGCGAGCTGGTGCAGGCGGTGCAGCTGGCTGCGCCAGTCCTTGCCAGTCACCCGGTGCGACAACGGCACTTTCACTTCGGTGACGCGCATGCCCTTGCGCAGCAGGTCGATCGTCATACCAGTCTCGGCACCCCAGCCCGGCGCTAGTGGCAGCGCAGCAGCGAACGCTTCCCTGGTGAGGCATCGCTGCCCGTTGAGTGGCTGCGCGGGGCGCCAGCCTGTCGCGCGCTCAATCCCCGCGCCTGCCGTGCGGATGACCATGCCGAAGCCGCTACCCGGAACTGCGGGGGTGAACACCGCGATAGTCATGTCGGCTATGCCGGCGCGGACCGGATCAGCGAGCGGGCCGGCCTCAGTCGCGCTATCAGCCAGGTCGGCGTCAAGCAACAGCAGGTGGCGCGGCCCCGCGGCGGAGGTGCCCGCGCTGGCCTCGATCAGCCGGACGGCCTCAGCGCCCGTCTCCAGCGCAGCGGCCTTGCCTCGGTTGCGCGCATGCCGGACCACGTGTGCGCCGGCCGAGGCCGCTAGCGCGGCCGTCTCGTCGGTTGATCCGTCATCGACGACTACGACGATGTCCGCGCCGCTAACCTTGCTGGCCGCGCAGACCGTCGCTGCGATCCGGTCGGCTTCGTTCTTCGCGGGGATGATGACTGCGAGGTCGCCTGGCGGCATGGCTGTGATCTTAGTGCGGGTCAGGTAGCCGACCGGGTCTGTGCCGGCCCGTCGTTGCCGCCACTGTCGTTGCACGCACTGTCGTTCCGGCCCTGGGGAAAGTAACGGGCTACTGGCCGGTGACCGCTGCCGGGTCATCCAGCACCGTGAACACGGTCTCCAGCCCGGTTACCTGGAGTACCTTCCTGGTGGCGGATCCTGGTCCGGCGAGCTGAAGCTCGCCGCCCCGCTCGCGGGCCTGGCGGTGTGCGGCGAGCAGAACGTTGATGCCGGTCGAGTCGCAGAACTCAACGCCAGACATGTCGACGATCAGCCGCGCCGGGCTCCGGCTCAGGGCAGTCATGAGCTCCGACTGCAGTCTGGGCGCGGTGTACAAGTCGATCTCGCCTGCGACGGAGACAACGACGTGATCACCTTGCGACCTGGTCGTGACCTTTAGCTCCACCTGCCGCACACTACCGGTCCGCAGGGAAGCAGGCTAGATGGGCATATCCAGTCGGCCAGTTAAGCCGGATTCGTAGAGAAGATGACAGCTTGGCGAACGCGGGGGGCGGCACCGCTGCGTAGCGGTCCCACCACGTAGCGTGGATGCATGATCCGCATGCTGCTCGTGATCATCGGGGCCATAGTGATCGTTCTCAGTCGCAGCGACCGTCGTCCGAACGCTGTTCTGGCTGGCACTGATCGCGGTGATAGTCGCCTTCATTGGCATGTCGCTTGGCTTCTTCCGGTTCGGCCGCCGGTCATCAAGGCGCTCACACAGTCGTTACTAATCAGGCAGCTGACCCTAAGCTCGCCGACACCAGTTCGGCCCGGTTGCGCTTGCCTTGGACGGCCAGCAGCATCGGCGCCGTAGTGTCCGCCTTATTCGTGATCTGAGCCGCCGGTTCCCGGCTCAGCGGACAGGTCATGCAGCGTGGCCCGCCGCGCAGGCTGTCTAGCTCGCTGCTCGGGACCCGGATCACCGATATGCCCGCGCTTTCCAGCCGGGCGTTGGTCTCAGAATTCCGCTCATTGCTCACGACAAGGCCATGCCCGAGAGCTAGCACGTTGCTACCGTCATCGCACTGGCCCGACTGACCCCGGAGCAGGTCAGTCCCGGAGTCGATCACTTTCAGCCGCTCGATGCCCATGGCTCCGGCCGCTGCCTGCAGGAACGGTTGCGGCCTCGACACTCTTAGGTTCGCGCCCTGCGCCGAGATGGTGTGCGCCGTCAGCGCGTACGCGACGCCCGGGTGCATAAGCACGGCGTCGTCGTCTACGACGGCGCAAAGCGTGTCCAGGTGGACCGCGAAATCGTGATTGCGAAGCGGGATCGCAAGCACGGTATGAGCAAGCCTGGCAGCAAACAGCTGCCTCGCGAGCCGCTCTGCTCCAGCCGGCGCGGTTCGATCACTCACTCCGATGGCGACGACGCCGGGCCCTAGCAACAGCACGTCACCACCGTCGAGTGGCTCGAGATCCCCGTGATATATCCACTTCGTACCGGCGAACCGCGGGTGGTGCCGGTACACGATGCTCGCCAGGTCGGTCTCCCGGCGCCGGCGCTGAGCCGCCAGGCTCGCGACCGCCAGCTGGTCGCCGATCCAGAAGCTCGAGTCCTTCGTGAACACCAGGTTCGGCAATGGTTCGAGGACGAAGTCGTGCCGGTCAAGGAGCTCGAATACCACGCCGCGGCCGATCTTGAGCTCGTCCGGCGTCAGGCCCGCGATCAGCACCTCTGCCAGCTGCTCGGGACCCAGCTCATCGAGGTGAGCACGCAATTGCCCGCGCAACTCGTCGCCTAGACGCGGCGTCTGCGACCGCCAAGCGGACAGCCTCCGTCCTCGCCGACGCGTATTCGAGAGCGTCCTGCAGCAGTTCGGTCAGGTAGAGAACCTCCGCGCCCTGGTCGCGCAGGACCTGGCAGAGGACGTCGTGTTCCTCCCTGGCCTTGCTCACCCAGGGCTGGGCTCGCAGGAGCAGGCCGCCTGCGTGCCGGGGGTTAATCCGCTGCAGCTCACCACCTGGCCTGTGCACGAGCACGGTCCTCAGCTGGCCGATCTCGCTGTCTGTGCCGTGCGTCGTCGTCACGACCAATTCCCCCGCTCTCACTGCTGTGCCACGCGGCGCCGACGGCAGGCCTCCGTGGCAACTGCGGAGTCCCCCCGCGAGCCCGGCCGTGACCTGCGATCCCGGTCCCGGCAACAGCCATGCGACCCGGTCCGCTGGGGGAGGTATAACCGGTCAGGCGTGCGGTTACGCCTGTCCGCCCTGCGGACTGCGGCCGGACGTCACAGCGGCGGGCATCCGCTCGTGCGCCTGAGCTGCCACTACCGCCCAGACCGTCAGCCCGGCAGCGTCGGTTCTGACGCCCCAGCTCCTGGCCAGGTACTCGACAATGCCCAGGCCGCGGCCGCCGAGCGAAGAAACCGTTGGCTGCGCCGTCATCGGCCTGGTCATGGCGCCGCCGTCACTCACCGCTACTTCGATAGCGTCATCATCCAGCGCCCAGGCGAGAAGCAGATTCGACCCTGGCAATGGCCGGGCGTGCAGGATGGCATTGCTGAATAGCTCACTGACGACGAGGACAGCGTCGCCTACGACCCCGCCGAAGATGCCGGCCGTAGTCAGTTCGGCCGCGAGCCGCCGGCGTGCTACTCGAACGCTCGCCGGGGCGCACGGCAGGAGCACGGTGCCCGCTATTCTCACCTCCTGCGCCGCGTCCGGGACGCGGCGCGCGCGACACTCTATTGCCGCGGAGATGCCCCGCGCCTGCGGGCCGGAAACCGCCTGGCGCCGCCTGCTCACCGCACCGGAGCGGTGTTAACCGGCCGGGTAATCGCGCCTAGCCCGCGCCTTTCGCAGGCAGATCAAGCGGCGACTCGGCTGCTAGCACGCGGACCAGTCCGCCCAGGCCGGCTGACAGGCCAGCCCGCTCGTCCGCAGACAACCCGGCCAGGATCCGGGCTTGCCGCGCTTGCCACGCTTGCCAGAGGCGACCGGCAACTTCGCCACCCTGCGGTGTCAGGTAGAGCCTGACGTAGCGCTGGTTGTCCTCGTCGCGGCCGCGGCGGATCCAGCCTTTCCGCTCCAGGCCCGCCGCGAGCCTGCTCACTGTGCTCTTGTCCAGCCCGAGCAGCGCCGCCAGCTCACCCTGGGCAATTCCGCGAGCCGACACGAGCTCGATCAAGGCCCGCGCCTCCGAGGCTGAGACGGCAGGCATCTCGCTCCCGTGGGTAGCACCTGGCCGCGCGTCCGCGCTCACTGTGGTGAGCGCAGGGGATAGCATGCGGAGCAACTGAGCCAGTAGTTGCTCGAGCTCGGCGCCGCCAGACGACTCGTTGGCCATGCAACAGTTGTATAGCACAACTGGACTAATGGTACAGTCTCGGGCGTGAAGGCAGCCCCGCGCAACCCGGAGTCCCCCAGGAGTGCCGCGTGAGCGACCCGAAGGTGCCGTCGCCGACTCTGCTGTCCGGCGACGGCGATCCGGGCCCAGGCCGCATTACCGGACCAGGCCAGCTGGCAGCGGAGGTCGCAGCCCTTTCACCCGACCTCGCGTCCGAATCGCTCAGCGCCTATGCGCTCCGGCACGGCCTCCGGCCGAGTGCATCCCGACCACAGGTCCTTGCCTACCTGGCGCAACTCTGGCAACGGCGGCATTTCATTCTGGCCTTCGCCACTGCGCGCAACATCGCGATGTACACCGAGGCCAAGCTCGGTCAGATCTGGCAGGTGCTGACGCCGTTGCTCAACGCTGGCGTCTACTTCCTGATCTTCGGCTTGCTGGTGCCCATTAACCGGGGCATCCCGAACTACCTGGCGTTCCTGGTCACCGGCGTGTTCGTGTTCAACTTCACGCAGCGCTGCTTCATCTCAACCTCGTCGGTGGTCACCGAGAGTCTGCCGCTAATCCGGGCGCTGCAGTTCCCGCGCGCCGCGCTCCCGCTGGCTTACGTGATGATCGAGCTGGAGCAGATGGCCCTGGCCATGGCGGTCCTGGTGGTGATCGTGCTGGCTACTGGCGAGCCGGTCACCTGGTACTGGCTGCTGGTCATCCCGGCGCTACTGCTGCAGACGATCTTCAATATCGGGATCGGGCTCTTCGCGGCCCGGCTCGGATCTCAGGTCAACGACTTCAGCCAGCTACTGCCGTTCCTGATGCGCACCTGGCTGTACCTCTCCGGCGTCCTTTTCAGCATTCAGAACCTCGGCCTGATCAAGAATTCCTTTCTCGCGAGCCACCAGTGGGTAGTGCCGGTGCTGGAGGTGAACCCTGCCGCGGTGTATATCACCTTGGTCCGCAATTCGATCATGGCGAGCCAGCGGCTGAGCGCTCCAGGCGGCCAGCCGTACGACCCAGCCAGGTGCGCCGTGTGGCAGAACGCCGTTCGGCACGGTGACTCCCTGCCGGCTAGTCAGCAATATGACAGCGCGTACTGCTCCGCCTCAGCTCACGTCACGATCCTGCACTTCTGGTATTACGGCATCGGCTGGGCAGCGCTTGCCCTGGTGGTCGGCTTCTTCTTCTTCTGGCGTGCGGAGACGAGGTACGGCCGTGGCTGAGCCGATGGTCGTCGTCGACGATCTGCACATTGTGTACAAGGTGTACGGCTCGGGCGGTGACCGCGGCAGCGCGGCCACTGTCTTGCTGCGTGCACTCGGCCGCAGAACTCGCGGCAACATCCGCGAGGTACATGCCATCCGCGGCATCTCGTTCATTGCCTACCGCGGCGACGCCGTCGGAATCATCGGCCGTAACGGGTCCGGCAAATCCACGCTGCTACGCGCGATCGCTGGCCTGCTGCCGCCTGAGTCCGGCGACGTCTACACCACCGGTGGTGCTTCCCTGCTCGGCGTGAATGCCGCGCTGCTCGACGACCTCACCGGCGAGCGGAACGTGGTACTCGGCTGCCTGGCGATGGGCATGACCAAGCAGGAGGCCAAGGCCAAGTACGAAAGCGTCGTCGAGTTTTCCGGCGTCGGCGACTTCATCAACTTGCCGATGAAGACTTACTCCTCCGGCATGGGATCGCGCCTGCGGTTTGCGATCGCGGCGGCCAAGCATCACGAAGTGCTGCTCATTGACGAGGCGCTGGCTACCGGCGACGCCGAGTTCCGGGTGCGCAGTCATAACCGGATCAATGAGCTCCGGCAAGCGGCGGGCACCGTTTTCCTGGTCGCGCACAACCTGGAAGAAGTCGAGCTGACCTGCAACAGGGTGATCTGGATGGACCGCGGCCAGATCGTCATGCAAGGTGATGACGTCATCGGCATCGTCGACAAGTACATCGACGCATCCGGCGGGATACCCGTCGACCGTGACCCGCTTACCAGGCGGCGGCTGCACCGGGCGGTCGGCGGCGAGAGCTAGCAGTCGGCACTACGCAGCCGCAGCCGCATCATCGTGCCACCGGCCTCGCGACCGTGAGCCGCGATCTCGCCATCCTGCGCCTTAGCGAGCTGGCGGACGATATAAAGGCCGAGCCCAATGCCGCCGAACCGGCGCCGGTCCCCTGTCTCGCCCTGCACGAACCGTTCGAAGACACGCTCACGGTCTTGGGCCGGGATGCCGATGCCCTGGTCAGTGACCTCTACCACGATCGACTCGCCGTCCGGCCGGGCATGCACGGTGACCGCACCGCCTTCGGGCGAGTACTTGAACGCGTTCTCCAGCAACTGCCCGATGATGATGTCTGTAGCCATCGGATCGCCGTTGGCGAGCGGCAGATCGTCGGCAATATCGACGCTGAGCGTGTGCTGGTCAGACAGCGGCTGGAAGGCAATCACCGCACCGCGCAATAGCCCGGCCAAGTCGAATGACCCATTGCTGACCTGAAGCTGGTCAGCGCCGGCCCGCGAGCCGAGTAGCAACTGCTCAACGAGCCTGGCCAGCGAGCCGGCCCGCTCGGCGATCGTCTGTACTGCCGCCCGGCGGTCGGCGTCGGCGAGCTTGTCCCAGCGGTTGGCCAGGGTGCTGGCGAAGCCCTGGACGACGGTGATTGGCGTCCGCAGCTCGTGACTGGTGGTTGCGAGGAACAGATCCTTCGCCTCCTCCAGTTCCTTGGCTGCGGTGATGTCACGGAAGTCGAGCACCTTCTCCCCGCGGCCGCTGAGCCCGGTGCACAGCAGGTCGATCCATCGACCGTTGGCGAGCTTGTGGGTGAGCTTCTCGCCTGGTGCCGGGAGCGGGAACGGCGGGCGCCTGCCAGTAGCCAGGTCCGGGGACAGACCGGTCAGCCGGTGCGCGGCCGGGTTCCATTGCCGGACCAGGCCATCGGCATCCAGCACCGCGATTCCGTCTGCGCTGGCGTCAATCACCGCGCGCTCGTGCGCACGCTGTCTGACGACCTCCTCGAAGGCGGTCACGTTAGACAACGCGACGCTCGCGTGCCCGGCCAGCAGCTCAAGCAGCTCGAGCTCGACGTGGCCGACCTTGCGCCCGCTGTACAGCGCGTACAGCGCCCCGAACGGACGGCCCGCAACATGCGACAGGCTGAGCGTGATCGTGTGCAGACCTGGCAACGCGGCCCAGATCAGGTCGTCGAAGCCGCCGGAGTCGCTGGTGGCCATCAGTACCGTCTTGCCCGACCGCATGAGCTGGCCGACCATGCTGCTCTGCAGGTCAGCCGTCCGGCCGCGCAGTTCGGCAGGAAGGCCGTCCAGGCTGACAAGCCGCAGCCGGTCCTGCTCGATGAGCACGAAGCCGCCCGCGTCAGCCCTGGTGAGCTCGCGAAGGCTGGCCGCGATGCGGTCGAGCACCGCCTCGAGCTCAAGTTGCGCATTCATATCGGCGACGACGTCCCCGAGACGGCGGACGACCCTGGCCCGCTCGGCCATGTAGTGCCTGACCGGTTCGTCGTCGCGGCTGCGATGGCAGACGCAGACCCAGCCGGTCAGCTCGTCCGCACTGTCCACCATCCTGCTCGCGTCGATCCGCAAGTCGACCATGGAGCCGTCCTTGCAGGTCCGCCGGGTAGCGAAGGAAACCTGGCCACCGCTAGCCACCCGCTCGAGCACGGCGTTGTGCTCGGCCCGCAGTTCCTCCGGTAGGAACGGCGGCTCCAAGCCCACCACCTCGGCCGCAGTCCAGCCGAACAGCTTCTCGGCGGCCGGGTTCCAGACCGTGACACGACGGTCGACGCCGAACGCGATGATCGCGTCAGCCGCGCACTCGATCACGGCCCGGGCGGTGCCGTCAATGCGGTCCCGGTCGCGCTGCGGCACCGCGAGCTTCCAAGCCACTGCCTCATGGTGTCATTTGTGCCAGGGACAAGGCGGTGAACTGCGCAAACTCGCAGCCTGGAACCAACAAGGCTCGGTGCACGTCCAACGGCCATGAGGCCACCGGCGCACGACTTGCGGACACGGTCTGGTTCGGGACGGCTGCTGGCGCGCTCCGCCGCGGTCGGCGCCTGCGGGCTACTCGCTGCCGCCTGCGGTAGCACGGCCGCACCTGGCAGTGGCGCGAACGGCGCAGGCGCATCTGCAAACAGCGCGCCGATCGCCAGTAGCAGCGGGCCAGCTACGACCGCGACGGCAAAGATCTCGCTGGAAGTGAGCTTCAGCGGATCGCCCGCCAGCCCGGCGGCGCATTACACGTTGCGCTGCGATCCGGACGGCGGCACAGTCGCAAATCCAGCCGCCGCCTGCGCCGCTCTGATGAAAGGCGCCAGCCTGTTCGGGCCGCTGCCCGCCCAGGTGGCCTGCCCTATGATCATGGGGAACGCCGGTCGGGCGACGGTGACCGGTACCTATCTGGGCCGGCCGGTGCACGCGAGCATTGTCGACGGCGGTTGTGATCTGAGTCGCTGGGCCAAGCTCAGGCAGATCTTCACCTGACGGCGGTGGCTACTGGGTTTCCGGGGCTACTTCAGCAAGCGTGATAGCCGCCGGTCGGCTAGCGGCTTGCCCCCGGTCTGGCACGTCGGGCAATACTGCAGCGCCGAGTCGGCGAACGAAACCTCGCGCACGGTGTCGCCGCACACCGGGCACAGCTGGCCAGTCCTGCCGTGCACCCGCAGGCCGGCCTTCTTTTCTTTCTTCAAGTCGGTCGCGGCAAGCCCGTCGGACCGCCCGATCGCCTCCCGGAGCGTGCCGATGATCACGGCATGCAGGTCAGCGACCTCTTCCGGGCTGAGGCTGGAGGCCAGCCGGAACGGGGACATCTTCGCTGCATGCAGGACCTCATCGGAGTAGGCGTTGCCGATCCCGGCGATGAGCTTCTGGTCCCGCAGCACGCCCTTGATCTGCGTCCTGCGGCCGGCCAGTATCCCGGCCAGCACCTCGGTAGTGAACTCGGGATCGAGTGGCTCGGGACCGAGTGACGCCACACCCGGGATCTGCTCGATGTCGCTGACGAGATAGACGGCCAGCCGCTTCCTGGTTCCTGCCTCGGTCAGGTCGAAGCCTGAACCGTCGGTAAAGCGGACCCGGAAGGCCAGCGGGCCCTTGCCCGGCCTGGCCGGTGCGGCCGGCAACGAGTCTCGCCAGCGCAGCCACCCGGCCCTCGCCAGGTGCGTTACCAGGTGCAGCGCAGGCCCGTCGCTCAGCCGGCGTGCAGCGCAGGTCAAGGAATTTTCCGCGCCGCGAGACACCAGTGATCCGCGCCCCGTGCAGCGCGGAGAGCGGCGGATCATAGGTCTTGAGCACTGAGAACTCGGCCACGTCGGCGCGGTCGATCTCGCGACCGACAGCACGCTCGCGCAGGTCGGCAGCGAGCGCCTCGACTTCCGGCAGTTCCGGCACGGTATCGATTCTGCCTGATGCGGCCAGCTGGCAGGACGAATGCAGCCACTAGCAGCCCGATCCCGGTGACAAGGGCGGCGTTCGCGGCCTAAGCTTCGGCCAGCTAAACCGACCATGCGGCCGGGATGCATGCGACCCCCGCGCGCTGTTATTACACAGTGTGTCCGGTGGGCGAGGAGGGATTTGAACCCTCACGTCCTCTCGGACACACGGACCTGAACCGTGCGCGTCTGCCGTTCCGCCACCCGCCCCGGGAGCAGCAGTCAGGTTAGCACGTCCGCAAGCTATCCCACATCGCCGATACGATCGGATACGGCAGGGAGAGGAGGGCGCCACGGTGGGAGTTCTGCAGCGCTTTGAGCACAGGCTCGAGGGAATGGTCGAAGGTGCCTTCGCGCGGGCGTTCAAGTCTGAGTTGCAACCGGTCGAGGTGGCTAGCGCGATTCAGCGAGAGATGGACGACCGGGCCGCCATCGTGGCTCAAGGCCGGACCCTGGTGCCGAACGACTTCGTCGTCGAGGTCGCCGAGGATGACTATGCGCGGCTCGACGTATACGCCGACAGTCTCGGCATCGAGCTCGCCACGCTCGCTCGCGAGTATGCCAAGGAGCAGGGCTATTCCTTCGTCGGGCCAGTCCGGATGCGATTCGAGGGCGTCCGGGACCTGACGACCGGCACCTTCCGGATCCTTTCCGGCGTTATCCGTGGCACGACCGTCGAAGACGGCGAGATCCGCCGCCCTGTGAGTGACCTCCCGCAGCCCGCAGGCGGCTTCCGCGGCAACCCGCGGCTGCTGGTCTCCGGCCCGGAGCCCGGCCCGGATGGCAGCACCCAGCGGACGTTCGAGATCGCCACGCCACTGATAATCCTGGGCCGCGGCACCGATTGCGACCTCCGCCTGGTGGATCCCGGAGTCTCCAGGCACCATGCCGAGATCCGGGTCGAGGACGGTGAGGTCGTCCTCGTGGACCTCGGCTCGACCAACGGGACCTTTGTCAACGGCCAGCCAGTAAGGCGAGTAATGCTCGCCGACGGCACGCAGGTCACCCTCGGCCGGACCACCCTGGTCTTCCGCCGGGACAGTATCTACTGACGGGAACTGCCGCGAACCGCCGAAAAGCCGCCGCGAAACTCGCTGCCACGCCAGCCAAGGACCTATGACCCGATGAATGCGCTTGAGCTCACTCTCGTCAGGATCGGGTTCCTGGCCGTCCTCTGGCTCTTCGTCATCGCGGCCGTCGGCGTGGTCAGAACTGACATGTTCGGCCCGGCCAGCGCCGGCGGCGCTCCGCGGGCCGTCAGGCCGCGCCGCCGCGCCCGCCGAAACCCAAGGCCAAGCCCGTCCGGCCGGGCAGATCAGTACCGCAGCAGCTGCTGGTGACCGCGGGCGCGCTCGCCGGTACCAGCCTCGGGCTCGCCGACGAGCAGATCACTATCGGCCGCGCCGATGATGCCACGCTGGTACTCAGCGACGACTACGCTTCGACCCGACATGCCCGACTCTTCCCGCAAGATGGTCAGTGGCTGGTTGAGGACCTCGGCTCGACCAACGGCACCTATCTGGACCGGCAGAAGGTGACCCGGCCGACTCCGGTGCCCATAGGCGTCCCGATCCGCATCGGCAAGACCGTTCTGGAGCTGCGCAGATGACCCTGGCACTGCATTACGCGCTCCGCTCAGACGTGGGGCTGCTCCGTGAGGGCAACGAGGACTCCGCGTATGCCGGCCCGCAGCTGCTGGCGATCGCCGACGGCATGGGCGGCCACGCGGCCGGCGAGGTTGCCAGCGCCGTGGCGATCTCGGCGATCGCACCGCTC
Organism: uncultured Actinomycetota bacterium; assembly: GCA_963815575.1. Lineage (GTDB taxonomy): Bacteria > Actinomycetota > Actinomycetes > Streptosporangiales > Streptosporangiaceae > JAJYUU01. Next base: position 262,152 of record CAWFHE010000004.1, read on the forward strand.
GACGGCGAGGACCTCATCAGCGATGACGACATGCTGAACGCGCTGGCGGATGCCGTGGCCTCAGCGCGCGCCACGCTGCACGACATGAGCGTGTCCGACCCGGCCGTTGAAGGCATGGGGACCACGCTGACGGCCATGCTCTGGGCCGGAGCGCGCGTCGCGGTCTGCCATATCGGTGACTCGCGCGCCTACCTGCTCCGCGAGGGCGACCTGTACCAGATCACCCGCGATCACACGCTGATCCAGTCGCTGGTCGACGAGGGACGGCTCAGCCCGGCCGCGGCGGCCAATCACCCGCAGCGTTCCCTGATCATGCGGGCGCTGCAGGGCAGCACCGACGCCGACCCCGATCTGGCCATGCACGACGCCATGCTGGGCGACCGGTATCTGCTGTGCTCGGACGGCCTCACCGACGTCGTCTCGGACGAGGCGGTCCACCACATACTGAGCGCTAATCCGGGCGCTGAAGACGCGGTGAACCAGCTGATCGCGCTCGCGATACGCAATGGCGGCCCGGACAACATCACCTGCATCGTGGCGGACGTGGTGGATACCGCCGCTGGCCCGGTGCCACCGTCTTCGGAAACCAGATTGGTCGGCGCTGCGGCAGGCGGCGACGTCAGCACCTTGCTGCGGGCCGCCATCAACAGTGACCCCGGTGCCGCAGACGCGGATTTCCAGTCGGCGGCGCCGCCGAGCGCGAACCTGAACGGGCACCGGGCCCGGTCCGCCGCGAGAACGGCTGACGAGGAATCGCCGGATGACGGCTTCGACGAGCCGCGGCGGCGGTGGCCGGTGGTGACCTCGATCCTGGTCGTGCTGGTAGTCCTGGTCGCCGCGGGTCTTTATTTCGGCTACCGGAACATCCAGGACAACTACTACCTGGCGGCAGACGGATCACACGTCAGCATCTACCGGGGCATCAGCCAGAAGATCGCGTTCGTGAGCCTGTCCAGCTTCTACAAGACGACCCCCGTCCTCACCAGCGAGGTGCCCACCGACCTGAGCCTGCCGACGACCCCGACCACCCTGGCCAAGACGACGGCGACGCTGGCGCAGATCACCCGGGATCACACCTGCGACGTGGTGACTCAGCAGATCGCCGGGTGGGAATCGGAGTCCGCCGCGAAGCTGGCAGCGGCTAATGCCGCCAAGGCCAAACGGGTCAAGAACAAGAAGATCAAGATCCCGTCAACTGCGATGCCGCCGAAGCCGGCGCTGCCGTCTTACTGCCCGGAGACCGGGTGACCTTCCCGGCGGACATCGAGCAGCCTGTCCCCATGCCGCGCAGCCGGCGCGGGGCTGAGCTGCTCATGCTCGTTTTCGCGCTGGCCGTGGTGCTGTTCGCCTATGCCGCCGTCGGCCTCGGCCTGAAGGGCAAGCTGCCGCCGGGTCTGCCGGCCTACGTCCTCGTTTTCGCCGCGATCATGCTGGCCGCGCACCTTGCGGTCCGGCGCTTTGCGCCATACGCCGACCCGTTGCTGCTGCCGCTGGCCGGCCTGCTCAACGGCCTCGGCCTGGTAATGATCTACCGGCTCGCTGAGTCTGGCCGGAACGGCAATCCTGGCCTCCAGGTGACCGATATGTCGGGGTCGGCCACCACTACCCAGCTACTGTTTACCGCCGTCGGCGTCCTTGCGATGGTCGCTGTCCTGGTGCTGATCTCGGAGGCCCGCGTCCTCCAGCGGTATACCTACACGCTCGGTGCAGTCGGCCTGGTGCTGCTGGCGATCCCGGCGATGCTGCCAGCCAGCCACAGCGTTGTTAACGGAGCCAAGGTCTGGATCATCCTGGGTAGCGGTCTGTCCGTGGAGCCGGGCGAGTTCGCCCGGCTCGCGCTCGCGGTGTTCTTTGCCGGGTACCTGGTGGCCAAGCGTGACGCGCTGGCCCTGGCAGGCCGCCGGGTGCTTGGTATTGACCTGCCCCGAGCACGTGATCTCGGCCCGGTGCTGCTGGCCTGGGCGGCCAGCCTGCTCATCTTGATCTTCGAGACCGACATCGGCACGTCAGCGCTGTTCTTCGGCATGTTCATCGTGATGCTCTACATCGCTACCCAGCGCACCTCCTGGCTGCTGCTCGGCGTGCTGCTGTTCCTGGGCGGCTCCTGGCTGACCGCGCTGCTGTTCCACCACGTGATGGAGCGCTTCACCATCTGGCTGCACCCGTTCCAGGGCAGCAATCCCACCGGCATCGCGTTCCAGCCGGTCCAGGCCCTGGAGGGAATGGCCTTCGGCGGGCTGTTCGGCACCGGCCTCGGCCAGGGCCAGCCCTACCACACCCCGCTGGTACAGAGCGACTTCATCTTCTCCGCCTTTGGCGAGGAACTCGGCCTCGTCGGAGTCATGGCCTTGCTGCTGGTTTTCGGCCTGCTCGTGCAGCGCGGCCTTCGGGCTGCCCTGGCGGTCAAGGACCCGTTCTCGAAGCTGCTAGTCGGCGGCCTGTCGTTTGTGCTTGGCCTGCAAGTCTTCGTGATCGTGGGAGGAGTGAGCGGCCTCATTCCGCTGACGGGGGTAACTACCCCGTTTCTGTCCCAAGGAGGGTCTTCGCTCGTCGCCAGCTGGATACTCATCGGCGTCTTGATCAGGGTCAGTAACTCGGCACGCAAGCCCGCCCCGCAACCCATCCAGGACGAGGGCATGACCCAGGTGGTGCGGGCCGTATGAACCGCGCGTTGCTGAGGCTTTCGCTTGCCTGCCTGGCCATGTTCGTCTTGCTGCTGCTCAACATCAACTACGTGCAGGCCTTCGAGGCCAGCAAGCTAGCCGCTGAGCCCGGCAACGTCCGGGTGTTCGACCAGCAGTTCACCTACCAGCGGGGTGCGATTGTTGCGGCGGGTGACCCTAAAGACGCGACGATTGCCGAGTCCCGGCTGATCAAGGGAACCGACGTCTACCAGCGCTATTACCCGGCCGGCAAGGTGTACGCCCCGGTCACTGGCTACGACACGATCTATAGCAAATCCGGCATAGAGCAAGCAGAGAACGGCCTGCTGGCGGGGACCAGCCCGCAACTGGCCGTACACAATCTCACCGCGCTGCTGACCGGCAAGCAGAAGCAGGGCGCCACAGTCGAGCTGACCATCAGCCCGTCCGCTCAGAACGCGGCCTATAACGCGCTGGCCAGCGACGGTGGCCACGCCGCCGCGCTGGTGGCCATTCAACCGAGTACCGGGGCAATCCTGGCATTGGCCTCGTATCCGACCTTCAACCCGAATGCCCTCACGACATTCGACGGCGTCACCTTGAACAAGGTCGACCAACGGTTGTTGACCGAGCGCTCCCAGCCGCTGCTGAACCGGGCAATTCAGGAGACGTACCCGCCGGGCTCGTCGTTCAAGATCGTCACAAGCTCGGCGGCATTCTCCCAGCACGTGGTTGCCAACCCGAACACGCCCGTGCCCGCGCCGGAGCCGCTCAAGCTGCCCAACGGCCACACGCTGATCAACGACGGCGGCGAGATCTGCGGAGACGGCCACCCGCCGGTCATTCAGGCGTTCTACATGTCCTGCAACACCGCGTTCGGCGAACTGGGCATGAAGGTCAAAGGCCAGGTGCTGCGCCAGTACTCGAGTTTGTATGGGATGAACCGGCCGCTGTCGATTCCGCTGCCGGTCGTGCCCAGCGTGGTACCGGAAGGTGCGGGCGTGACCGACCCGTCGCTTACCGCCTTGACTGCGATTGGCCAGTACAGCGACGAGGTGACGCCTCTCCAGGAGGCCCTGTTCGCGGCCGCGGTGGCCAACCACGGCACCCTCATGTACCCGTACATGGTGCAGCAAGTCCTTGGTCCGGGACTGGCTGTGATCCAGCGCACGAACGCCAGGGTGCTAAGCAACCCGGTTAAGCCAACCGTTGCGTCCTATCTGCAGTCAATGATGTACCAGGTCACCCACAACCCAGGCGGGACCGCGTTCGCCACGGCAGGCCCGCAGGCAACCGGGGGGATCACCATCGACGGCAAGACGGGCACGGCTCAGAACGGCATAGATAACGGTAACCTCGATGACGCCGTCTTCACCTGCTTCGTGCCGGGCAGCAACGGGCAGCCCTCGCCGATCGCGGTCGGGGTCATCGTGCAGGGCGGCGGGTTCGGAGCAGATGCGGCCGCGCCCATCGCCGTTAAGGTCATCAAGGCCTACCTGGGTGCGCATTCATGATCACCCGAACAGTAGGCGGCCGCAGGAGGCCCCGTGCGTGGTCGGAAAGCAACGCACCGGGCAGGGACAGTGGCTGGTGCTCCGGGCTGACACGGTGGTCGCAGCCCCCGATAAGCAGGACGGTAACGTAAGTGCGCGACATGACTCAGCCAAGGCTGCTCGGCGGCCGCTACGAACTCGACGGCATCGTCGGGCGCGGCGGCATGGCCGAGGTCTTCCGGGCCCGCGACATCCGTCTCGACCGAATTGTCGGGGTCAAAACGCTACGTGATGACCTCGCGCGAGACCAGACCTTCCAGGCCCGGTTCCGCCGCGAGGCACAGTCCGCGGCCTCACTGAACCACCCGTCGATCGTCGCGGTGTACGACACCGGCGAAGACATGGTCGGCAGTCTCCCGGTTCCGTACATCGTGATGGAGTTCGTGGACGGCCGGACGTTGCGCGATCTACTTCGGGACGACCGGAGGCTGCTGCCCGAGCGAGCCGCCGAGATCACCGACGGGGTGCTGCGCGCGCTCGACTACAGCCACCGCAACGGCATCGTGCACCGCGACATCAAGCCCGGCAACGTGATGCTGACCAGGGCGGGCGACGTCAAGGTAATGGACTTCGGCATTGCCAGGGCAGTGTCCGACTCGCAGCTCACGATGACGCAGACCGCGCAGGTCATCGGGACCGCCCAGTACCTGTCGCCTGAGCAGGCCAGGGGCGAGCGGGTGGACGCGCGTAGCGACCTGTACTCGGCCGGCTGCCTGCTCTACGAGCTCCTGACCGGACGGCCGCCGTTCACCGGGGACTCTCCGGTGGCCATCGCATACCAGCACGTCAAGGAAGAGCCGGTGCCGCCCTCCAGGGTCGATCCGGAAGTGCCCGCGTGGGCGGACGCCATCGTGCTGAAGGCGATGCAGAAAGATCCTGCCGACCGCTATCAGTCGGCCGGCGAGATGCGCAACGACATCCAGCGCGCCCTGTCCGGCGCACCGGTGGCAGCGCCGATGCTCGGTGCGGCGTATGCCGGTGCCCGCCGGCCCTCTGGGGCGGCCACTCAGGTGGCAGGCCGCACCGCCGCGATTCCGCCGTACCAGTACGGGCCAGAAGATGGCGGGCAAGGCGGCCCGCCACAGCGGCAGCGGCGAGCCTGGCCCTGGGTGGTGCTGGCTGTCGTGGTCGCGATGCTCATCGCTGCGATCGTGCTGATCAAGTTCGTCACCGCCGGCACGACCGGAGTGTCGGTGCCGGACGTGCGCGGCGACTCAGTGGCCGCCGCCAGGACGGCCATCACCGGCGCAGGCCTCAAGGTCTCGGGAGTGAGCGACCAGACGAGCAACACCGTCACCAAGGGCCAGGTCATCTCGACCAGCCCAAGCTACGGTCAGACCGAGCCGAAGGGCACCCCGGTCACCATCATCGAGTCCAGCGGGCCTGCCACCAAGATGGTGAACGTGCCCAGCGTGGTCAATATGACCAGGGGCGCCGCGATCGCCAAGCTGACGGACGCCGGGTTCAAGGTGAAGGTAGAAACGACGAGTTCGGCCGGATACGCGCCCAATACGGTGGTGAACCAGTCGCCGCTCGGCGACACCCCCGCCAAAGCGGGCAGCACGGTCACGATCAGCGTGACTGCCAGGCAGCTGAAGGTACCGAATGTCATTAACCTGACGGCGCAGGCTGCCCAGACCACCCTGCAATCTCCGCCCTACAACTACATGGTCACGACCGTGCAGGGCGCCGGGCCTGGCGGGTACGCGGTCGGCACGGTCTACGCCACGAGCCCCGGAGTCGGCTCCGCGCTCGGACCGGGATCGCCCATCACGATCTACGTGGTTGAGGCGGCCAGCTCCAGCCCGTCGGTCACGCCGAGTACATCGCCATCGACCTCGCCGTCGCCATCGCCGTCGAGCACGCCGCCCTTCGGCCAGAACCAGCCCGGCAAGGGAAACGGCCAAGCGGGGTAGCCCGTGCGGCGTAGCCCGTGCGGGGTAGCCGGCGAGGTCACCAGGCGGGGGTACGCGGTGCGCTCACCGCCGCGGACCAACTACGCTTACGGCGATAGGCGCGCTAGGGTCGGCGTGCCGACCCGCTGGCTGCCGTCGGCGGGCCTTAAGCAGTAACCTTCCCAGGAGTCGACCGTGCCGAAGTCCCGCGTGAGAAGCAAGGCGGTATATACCCCTCCGGCCCGGTCCGCGAAGGCTAAGGTCAGCGCGCCCTGGCTGGTACCGGTAATGCTCGGCTGCCTGATCCTCGGCCTGGTCTGGATCGTGGTCTTCTACGTCAGCCAGCAGCAGTGGCCGATCGGCGCGATTGGCGCGTGGAACCTGGTGGTCGGCTTCGCCTTCATCGTCTCGGGCGTGGTGCTCTCGACGAAGTGGCGCTGAGGCCCGTTCTGGCGGTCTAGGCAGCGGCCTTCTAGGCAGCCCAGGCTGCCTAGAACAGCCGACCTTGGTAGAAGGTGAACGTGCTTAGCAGCATGTGGTTCCTGACCAGGACTATGGCGATGAAGGCCACCACCATGGCGACGGTCGCGCCAACCTGGATCGCGGTCCGGTTGCTCCGCGGGGCGTAGGCATAGGCGGCGGTCAGGAGGCCCCCGGCGATCAGCCCGCCGACGTGCGCCTGCCAGGCGATCTGAGCGAAGTGGAAGCTCAGCGCCAGGTTGATGACGATCAGCAGGACCACCGGGCGGACGTCGGCATTCAGCCGCCTGGCGAGCACGAACCACGCGCCGAACAACCCGAAGATCGCCCCTGAAGCGCCCGCCGCCAGCTCGAACGGCACCAGGCAGTAGATCAGGATCGAGCCACCGATCCCGCTAATCAGATAGACGGCGAGGAAACGGGCATGCCCGAGCACGCGCTCCACCGCCGGGCCGACGACGAACAACGCCCACATGTTGAATGCGATGTCCAGGAAGCCGAGGTAGCCGACGCCGGGCGGCGGGATGAAGGCGCTGGTGATCAGCCGGTACCACTGGCCGACACCCACGCCCACGACCGGGCCGCCCTGTGTGATCCTGCCAAAGCCGATCATGGACCAGTCGTAGCCGAGCTGGGCATGGGCCAGCTCGATGATGTACAGAACGACGTTCAGGCCGAGGAGCGTCCAGGTGACCTTGGTGTCGGCCGTCACCGCCCCGCCGAAGCGGCCAGCGGCCCGGCGCACGCCCCTGTTGCCCGACTTGATGCAGTCGACGCACTGGTGACCGACGGCGGCAGGCCGCAAGCAATCGGGGCAAGCCGGCCTGCCGCAGCGAACGCAGGACACGTATGTCTGCCTGCCCGGATGCCGGTAGCACACGGGCGGCGCGGCCTGACCCTGGTCGGGCGGAGCCTGACCCGGGTCTGGGGGGATGGCCATGACAGGACCCAGCCTATTCGGTCTCGTCGCGGCCGATCTCGACAGACTCCAGCACCACATCGGCGACTGGACGGTCACCGCGGCTCGTCTGTACCCGGCTGATCTCATCGACGACTTTGCTGCCATCGATGACCTCGCCGAAGATCGTGTGCTTGCCGTTCAGCCAGGGGGTCGGGGCCGCGGTGATGAAGAACTGCGAGCCGTTCGTGCCGGGCCCGGCGTTCGCCATAGCAAGCAGATACGGGCGGTCAAAAGCCAGGTCCGGATGGAATTCGTCGGCGAACTTGTAGCCAGGGCCACCGGTTCCGGTGCCGAGCGGGTCGCCGCCTTGGATCATGAAATCCGGGATGACCCGGTGGAAGATCGTTCCGTCGTAAAGCCGATCTTGACTTGCCTTGCGGGTCGCCGGGTTCGTCCATTCCCGTGTTCCCTCGGCAAGCTCCACGAAGTTACGCACAGTTTTGGGCGCATGATCCGGAAATAGCCGGACAACTACCGATCCCCGGTTCGTCCGCAGCGTCGCGGTCAGCGTATTGGTCATACCGGAATCCTGCCACGCCCCGGCTGTGCTCTCGCCACTCTGGCCTGGCGAGCAGCCGTCAAAGGTCGTGATTGACCATGCCCGCGCAGGGAAGGGGTCCAGCCTGGAAAGAACATCCAGGAGGTCTTCGTGTCTGTACTGACCAAGAAGCAACCTGCCGACGCGCTTCGCTGGCAGGCCATCCAGGCGGTCCGCGAGGCCGGCCCGCTGGCCAAGACCGTTCCGCTCGCACAACTGGCCGCCCTGCAGGCGCAGCAGGCAGCCCAGCAAGCGCTACCGCTAGCCCGCACAGCGGGCACGTCCATCCGGCACGGCACCGATGACGCAGTGGCGTGGGCTACACCGAAGGTTGACGCAGCCCGGTCGTGGGCCGCCCCGCAGCTTGAGCAATCCGCCCATGCGATCAGCGAGAACCTGGCCCCGATGATCTCTAGTGCGCTGATGGCCGCAGCGCACAAGATCGAAGTTCCGAAGCGGAAGTCAGTGCAGCGCCGCCGGCTGCTGACTGGCTCGATGCTGATCGCCGCCGCGGCAGGCCTGGCAGCAGCGCTGGTCATGCGCCTCCGCCAGCAACCCCAGGGCTTCTCCGGGGCGGGCGCGGTAGGCCCGGCCGAGCCGGGACCCGATAGTGCCCGTAGCGAGGCAGGAACGCGCTTGGGATTCGAGACTGACGACGGTCCCGACCCGGATATGAACGGGCACTCGACGATCAGTTGAGTCCGCCGCCATCCTGACCTGGCCGTGACATATGTCATGACCAGGTCAGGACTGGCGTTGCATGACGCCTGCTGATTCGGTGCCTACCCTGGCAGCATGACCTTGCTGTCGGCTGCCCGCCAGGACACCGTGCCAGAGGACCCTGGCGACGAGGTCGCCGACGGCCCCTGGGTTTCTCGTAACCGCAGGATTCTGCTCGGCATATTTTTCGCGATCCTGGTCCTCCAGCCTGTTCATATCGTGCTGCACGGGCCGCACAGCGACCTGGAGTGGCTCCAGCTCACCGGTGTCGTCGTGCTGGCTGGCATGGTCTTCAGGGAGCTCAGCTACGCAGACGCTGCCGACAGGCCAACCCATTGGGTCAGCCTGGTCGTTATCAGCGGGCTGGCGCTCGCGCTGTTCATCGCCGACGGTCCCAGCCGGCTGGCAACCGTTGCCATAGCCACCGCGATCTGCAGCCGGTTCAGCCGCACTCCCGTGCCAGCCATCGCCGCGGCGGTGTTGTTCACGCTGACTGGCTTGATCCTGGCCGAGGTCCATCACTATCAGTCCGGCAACGTCATCGCGGTCCTGCTGATCGCCCCGCTTTCCGCGCTATTCGCCTACAGCGCGACCGGGCGCGCAGCGACACTCGAAAAGCTGCGGCGAACCCGGGCGGAGCTTGCCAGGGCGGCCGTCGCGGAGGAGCGGCTACGCATCGCCCGGGACCTGCACGACCTGCTCGGGCACTCGCTCTCGCTGATCACGCTCAAGGCGGAGCTGGCCGGTCGGACCATCAGCACCGATCCCGATCGTGCCGCCAGGGAGATTAGCGAGCTCGAGTCGGTAGCACGGCAGTCGCTGGCGGACGTGCGCGGAGCAGTCGCCGGATTCAGGCAGCCTGACCTGGCCGGCGAACTCGTGGCCGCAAAACAGCTTCTCGACGCCGCTGGCATCGCCGCCAGGATCACCTCAGTCCAGACTGACCGGTTGCCGCAGCACATCGACTCAGCACTGGCCTGGGCTGTCAGGGAGGGCGCTACGAACGTCGTCAGGCACTCAACCGCCACTCAGGTGTCCATCACCGCTAGCGTCGAGCCGACCGCAGCGGTTGTTGAGATCCGCGACAACGGCCAGGTGAAGCCGGACGGAAACGGGGCTCCTCGTGCGGCAGACCCGGTGCCGACCGTGCTGACAGCCGGGCCTGACGGGCGAGCTGCTCTGGCACTGCCCCGTCCTGCGTTTACCGGCTCCGGGCTAGCCGGGCTAGCCGAGCGTGTCCGGAGCCTGGGTGGTGAGGTCGCGGCCGGCTCCGTCAGCGGACACGGTTTCCTGCTCCGGGTGGCCATCCCCGTTGCTGCGCAGGCGTGACAATGGGCAAGTGACCGTGCGGATCATGATTGCCGAGGACCAGACCATGGTCCGCCAGGCGCTCGTGGCACTGCTCGAGCTTGAACCGGACATCCAGGTGGTCGCCGAGGCCGCGACCGGCCATGAGGCGCTCGCGATGGCGAGCAGGCATCATCCGGACGTCGCAGTGCTGGATATCGAAATGCCTGGACCGAACGGCATCGAGGTGGCCAGCCAGCTCGGCCGATCGGGCTTTGACGGCAAGGTCATCATCGTCACGACCTTCGACCGGCCGGGCTATCTGCGCGCCGCAATGGCGGCCGGTGCCAGCGGATTCTTGCTCAAGGACGCGCCGGCAGCCGACCTCGCGGCCGCCATCCGGAAGGTTGCCGCAGGGGAACGCGTCGTCGATCCCTCGCTAGCAGCAGCGGCGCTCGCTCAGGGCGACACCCCGCTGACCGACCGGGAGACGGACGTCCTGGCGGCCGCGGCTAACCACGACGCCGTTGCCGACATTGCTGCCCGGCTGCACCTGTCATCGGGCACAGTGCGCAACCACCTGTCCGCTGCGATCCAGAAACTCGGCGCCCGGAACAGAGCCGAAGCCGTCCAGATCGCGCAGCGGAAAGGCTGGCTGTAACGCAATGTTGCTGGACAGCGTGGTGCGCACATCGGCGGCGGTGACTGCCACTCCGGGCCGGCTCGCCAAGATCGACCAGATCGCCGGCCTGCTGCGGAGCGTGCCGGCCGACGAGATCGCAGTCGCCGTCTCCTTCCTGGCAGGCGACCTCACCCAGCGCCAGATCGGCGTCGGCTATGCAGCACTGTCCGACCTGCTGGGCGGCTTCGGACAGCGCGACCAGCCTGCACCTGGCCTGGCGCCGCCGCCAGAGTCAGCGGAGCTCACGCTCGCCGAGACTGACGATGCGCTGGGCCAGATCGGCGCGCTCGCTGGCCAGGGTTCCCAAGCTGAGCGCCGGCGACTGCTGGCCGGCCTGCTCGGCCGCGCCACGGACTCGGAGCGCCAGTTCCTGGTCCGGCTGCTGGGCGGGGACTTGCGCCAGGGCGCCCTGGACGGAGTGATGACGGACGCGATTGCCCGGGCAGCGGGCGTTCCCGCCGTAGAAGTCCGTCGCGCCCATCAGCTGAGCGGTTCCCTCCCGGCCGCCGCGGCAGCCGCACTCGGCGCTACCGACCCGGCTTCCGCAACAGACGCGCTGCGGGCAGTGGGCCTGCAGGTGGGCCTGCCGATCCGGCCGATGCTTGCCGCATCGGCACCGTCGGTGGCCGCCGCGCTTGAGCGGATCAGCCCGGCAGCGGTGGAGTGGAAGGTGGACGGCATCCGCGTGCAACTGCACCGGCAGGGATCGAAGGTGCGGGTTTTCACCCGGACTCTGGACGACATTACGGCTCGGGTGCCTGAGCTGGTTCAGGCGGCACTGGCGCTTGATGTCACCGCCGCGGTGCTTGACGGCGAGGCTGTCGCGCTCCGCCCGGATGGCCGGCCCCTGCCGTTCCAGGTCACCTCCGCCCGCGCTGCCAGTCAGTCTGGCGCGGGAGGCGAGCCGGGCGCGGACGGTCAGCCCGGCTTGTTGCCGCTCGCTTTGTTCCTGTTCGACCTGCTGCACCTGGACGGAACGGATCTGCTGGAGCAGCCGGCTGCCGACCGCTACGCGACGACTGGCCGCGGTAGCTCCGGCCGAGCTGGTTATCCCGCAGCTGGTCACTGCTGACCTTGGGGCCGCCGAGCAGTTCTTCGCCACGGCCATCGACAGCGGGCACGAGGGCGTGGTGATGAAGTCGCTCGACGCTCCGTACGGCGCGGGCCGACGAGGCAGCGAGTGGATCAAGGTGAAGCCGAGGCACACGCTCGACCTGGTGGTCCTGGCCGCGGAATGGGGTCACGGCAGGCGCCAGGGCTGGCTGTCTAACCTGCACCTCGGCGCGCGGGACCCGGTCACCGGCGGGACTGTCATGCTCGGCAAGACGTTCAAGGGACTGACCGATGCGCTGCTCACCTGGCAGACCGAGCGTCTGATCGAGCTGGCTGATCCGCCGCAAGGCATGGCCGAGGCGCCTAGGTACGGCGTCGTCCGGGTCAGGCCTGAGCTCGTGGTGGAGATAGCGTTCGACGGTGTTCAGGCAAGTACCAGGTATCCAGGCGGCGTGACGCTGAGATTCGCCCGCGTGCTTCGCTACCGGCCGGACAAAGGTCCGGCCGAAGCAGACACCATCGACACCGTGCGCGCGCTATGGTCGGGCGCTGAGCTGGACGCTGCCGACCAGTAGTCGGGAAAGGACTGCAACAAGTGCGAACGGTGTGGCTGGATGACGACGGCGCCTGGCGCACGACGCTGCGCGGGCGCCAGGTACTGGCCGACCCGAGGATTAACAAGGGCACTGCATTCAGCGGCGCGGAGCGGTCCGCGCTCGGGCTCGTCGGCCTCATCCCGGCCGGTCACCTGACGCTCGACCAGCAGGCGGGCCGCATCTACTCGCAGTTCCGCCGGCAGGCGTCCGATCTGGCGCGCAACGTGCTGCTCAACGAACTGAATGACCGGAACGAAGTGCTGTACTACCGGGTGCTGGCCGATCACCTCAGCGAGATGCTGCCGGTGATCTACACGCCGACCGTCGGCCAGGCAATCGAGCATTACAGCCACGAGTACCGGCGGCCGCGCGGTGTGTACCTGTCAGTCGACGAGCCGGAGCTGATCGAGCAGTCGCTCCGTGCGTTCGGCCGCCAGGAAGACGATATCGACCTGATCGTGGCCACCGACGCTGGCGCGATTCTTGGCATCGGCGACTGGGGCGTCGGCGGAATGAGCATCGCCGTCGGAAAGCTCGCCGTGTACACGGCCGCGGCGGGCATCGACCCGGGCCGGACGCTTCCGGTGATGCTCGACGTCGGCACTGACCGGCAGGCGCTTCTTGACGACCCGATGTACATCGGCAACCGGCATCCGCGCGTCCCGGCTGATGAATACGACGCGTTCCTGGCTGCCTTCGTCGCCGCGGTCCGCAACGTGTTCCCGCGAGCCCTGCTGCACTGGGAGGACATGGGCACCGCCAACGCGCGCCGGCTGCTGAGCCGGTACCGCGCCGAACTGCCCAGCTTCAACGACGACATCCAGGGAACCGGCGCCGTCAACCTGGCAGCCGTGCTGGCGGCAGTCAAAGCCACCGGAACCGAGCTCGCCAGCCACCGCATCGTCATCTTCGGGGCCGGCTCGGCTGGCACCGGGATCGCTGACCAGCTGACTGCGGCACTGACCGCCGGCGGCTTGCCGGCGCAGGACGCCAGAGCCCGCTTCTGGGCCGTCGACCGGCACGGCCTGGTCGTGGCTGGTGCTGACTGGCCCACAACCGACCAGCGCAGATACGGCCGGGAGCCTGCTGAGGTAGCGGACTGGCAGCGCGACCCTGTGCTCGGCGGAATCTCGCTCGCCGAGGTCGTGCGCCGGGTGCACCCGACGGTGCTGATCGGGACCTCGGCCAGGGGTGGTGCGTTCACCGAGGAGATCGTCAAAGACATGGCCGCGCACGCCGACCGGCCAGTGATCATGCCGATGTCCAACCCGACCGAGCTGGCCGAGGCCCGGCCCGCGGATCTGATCGAGTGGACTGGTGGCCGGGCGCTGGTTGCTACCGGCAGTCCGTTCCCGCCGGTCGACTATGCCGGCACCCGGTACGTCATCGGTCAGGCAAACAATGCACTGGTGTTCCCCGGCCTCGGCCTCGGCGTCATCGCCGCGGGGGCGGCCAGGATCACCGACGGGATGCTCAGCGCCGCGGCTCACGCGGTCGCAGGCCTCGTCGACGCCGGCTCGCCCGGCGTGCCGCTGCTGCCCGAGGTGGCGGCGTTGCGCGACACCTCGCTGACGGTCGCGGTCGCGGTCGCCGAAGCAGCCGCCGCTGATGGCGTGGCGAGGCGCAAGCTCGGCGGCGACCTGCCAGCCCAGGTGCAGGCCCTGATGTGGCAGCCCGTTTACCGGCCCGTCCTGCCTGCTTAGCGCGCCTAGCGCGATCGCGACGGAGCGGGAGTCACTTCTGTCAGGCTGACTTGGATATCGCGCTCGCCGCTGCTATCGCTGCCGCCCGCACGGCCGACATCCCGGCCGCCTTCGCCGTCCAGTCTTGCGACAGCACTGCGACGAGCAACTCATGACCGCCGTAGTCGATGACGCCGACGCTGTTAACCACGAACCGGCGCGGGTCTGGCTGCCACCCGTCGCTGACAGCATAGCTTGGTGCCCGGTCTGGCGGCGGCTGGCACGCCCCAGTGCCGGGTCGCCGCCACGCTGCCCATCAGGCTTAGCTCGTAGTCGCGGCAGTCGGAGCGCAGCGCAGAATGGTCGGTGGCCAGGTCGGCCAGCAGCTGCAACTGGTCCGCGACGGTCGTTTTGGTGCGAGACCAGCCGTCAGCGTTTCCGGCGCTGGTGTGCCGGAGCCTGAGGGCCCGGTTGGCGGCCGCGAGGCCCGGGCCCCGGCCGATCGCCTGCCACAGTGCGGCCGCGGCGGCGCGGCTGCCGGTCTCCATCATCGTGGCTGCCAGGTCAAAGGCCCCGCCGCTAACGGCGGTGTGGTGCTGCTGATGCTCATAAGACAGCGCTGCGAGGATGTCCGCGCTGGCGACGTCAGCGGCGTGGTACTGCTCGCTGGCGTGGAAAGAGGCCTCGGTACCGGTCGTAATGTCGATCACGCCGACCGAAATCTGTGCCTTGGCGGCCGTGCTGGCGCGCAAGGTCGACCGCAGCGCCGCGGTCAGCCGCGCGTTTGCGATGCTCGATGGCTGAGCAGGCCGTGTCCCGGTCGGAAAACCGGTAGCCCCCTTCGTCCTGGCGCAGGTCTGCGGAGGCTGCTGGCCCGAGCCGACTGCTTCTGTCGCCGAACTCGCGGCGACCGATCTTCGGAGCACAGCGCCAGACTTGGCGGCGACGATACTGAGCCCGACGACGAACGCCGCCATGGCCGTAAACATCAATATGAACGCGAGGCGCTCCGAGATGCGCAGGCTCCCGGCGTGCGCAGGCCGTCGCCTCACCTGAATCTCCGGTGCACAGCTTCCCCCGCTTGCCCACCTCACCCCGTCCAGGCGCTACACGCCTGTTGCCGCCGCGCTTGCCGTTATCGGGTGGCTTTGGCACAGACCGACGCGGACGGAGTTTTATTGCTTAAATTCCCCCGGTATTTTCAAGCTATTGACCGCAATGACAATACAGCGGTCCGAAATTGATCCGGACCACCTCAGGGCGTAGTTCTTAAAACGTTATGAGGGCGCTATCAGTCTGGCGAAATAATTGTCAGGCATTACCACTGTGCGCGGCGCATTTACCGGGCTTCGCCGGTCTGTCCCTGTTAAAGACGGTGTCAGAGCGCCCGGTGCCGTGCCCTGGCAGGTGCCGGACGAGCGGGGCTAGCAGGACTGTTCTGCCTGCCCTCCATGTCCACGTGCGAGATGGCCATGTACGCGACGGCTATCAGGATCGGCACGGTAAGGATCAGGGCCACGTTGCCGCGGCCCCAGTCCAGACCGCCGAGGCGGTGCGGCACGCCGAGCCAGTCGGCGACGGAGGCACCGAGTGGCCGGGTGATCGTGTAGGCGAACCAGAACGCCAGCACCGAGTTCATGCCCAGCTTCCAGTGCGCGACCAGGGGGATGGCGATCACGACCAGGAACAGGACTGCAGAACCGAAGAACCCGATCTTCAGCGTGAATGCGGTCAGGTCGCCCAGCGCAGTGCCGAGCGCGAACGTGGCCATGACCGTGGCCCAGTAGAAGGCTTCGCGCCGCACGGTGGTGATGCTGTGAATCGACAGCGTGCCTTCGGTGGTGTACCAGGCGACGAATATGATCGCGAGAATGACCGCGTACATTGCGGTCGTGACCGTGTACGGCAGGCCGACCACTAGGTGCAGACCATCTGCGGCCATCGTGCCGGTCACGCTCACCGAGACCACTGCCAGCCAGTAGATCCAGGTGCTGTACCGGCGGGTCCGGAACTGCAGCACCATCGCGACGATGAGGAGCACCGCGCCGAAGGCGCCGTCCACGAACGTGCCGTAGCGGGCGTAGCCCCAATCAGATAGGGCCTCACCCATACCGGTGGACGCAATCTTCGCGATCCAGAACGAGACCGTGATCTGCGGCACCTTGGTGGCGAGTACCCACTCCCGTTGCACGCTGAGCCGGCCAGCAAAGTCACCACTGGTCATGGCCGTCAGGATGCCATATCTCCGCCAGTGGCCCGGTCGGCCTTTACGAGAACTTTTCGGGTCCGAGCGCGTGACGCCCCAGGCTACCCTTGGCACGTGTCTTCGCCCGCCGAAGGCCGGCCTGCGGCCGCCGCGTTCAGTTGCCGCCGCCGTAGACCGGGTCCGGCAGGCCGACAGCATCTGGTGGCTCGTCCTGGTGGCAGCTGCGTTCACCGTGGCGCAGCTCGCGCTCGTCGTCCCGCGGCTTGGGCTCAGCTGGGACGAGACCGTCTACATCAGCCAGGTCAGCGCCCACGCCCCGGCCTCGTTCTTCGACCCGGCGCGGGCGCGCGGGATCCCGCTGCTGGTCGCACCGGTCACCATGCTTACCTCATCGGTCCTGGCGCTGCGGATCTACCTGGCGGTCGCTTCTGGCATCGCGCTGTTCCTGGCGCTGCTCTGCTGGCGCCCCCTGCGGCCGGCCTGGCAGCTTGCGCTCGCCGGCCTGCTTTTCGGCGGCCTGTGGACGACCCTGTATTACGGTCCGCAGGCCATGCCTGACCTGTGGGTCGCTTTCAGCTCCCTGGCTGCGGTCGGCTTGTTCCTGCGAGCCGTGGCCCCGGGCGACGGCGCCGCGACGGCCGACCGCCCGGCCGCGGCCGGGCCGGCCCGCTGGTGGCCGCTTGCCGGCGTCGCGCTGTGCGTCGCGATCGCCGCGCTGGTCCGGCCTGGCGACGCCCTGTACTTGGCCGCAGCCCTCGGCATCGCGGTCATCGTTGTCCGGCAGTGGCGGCGATGGCGGCTGCTCGCGGCCGTGGTCATCGGCTTCGTGGCCGGGGCGGCGGACTGGGTCATCGAGGGCTACATCCGGTTCGGCAGCGCACTGAACCGGCTCCACGAGGCGGGCGCCGAGCAAGGCGGCTTCGGCTTCCACCTTGCCTTCTGGGACGAGCTGCGGGCGGTCAACGGCCCGACTTTGTGCCGGCCATGCACGGTGGGCTTCCGGTACCCGGAACTGAGCCTGTGGTGGCTCGCCCTGCCGGTGCTCGTCGTCCTTGGCGCCTATGCGGCTCATCGGGCCGGACGGCTCGCCTCGTCAGTCCTTGCGACGGCATGCGGGCTGAGTCTCGCGTTCCAGTACTTGTTCCTCATCAACTACGCCGCGCCCCGGTTCTTGCTGCCCGCCTACGCGCTGGCTGCGATCGGCGTCTCGGACGCCATCGGCGGCCTGCTGACCGGCATCCAGCGCGACCTGAGGGGCCCGGCCGCGTTGCTGGTCGCTGTCGCGCTCGGCGTCCAGCTGCTGATCCAGGCGACCGTGCTTGAGCACCAGGTCGCGGAGAAGGTCACCTTCTTCGGCGACTACAACCGGATCGCCGGCGACTTGCGCGCACTCGGCATCCGGCCCCCCTGCCTGGTCAAGGGGGTACAGGACATCCCGGTCGCGTATCTACGCCGGCTGTGCTTCGGCGCCCGGATTTGGGACTGGCCAGAAGCTCACCGAGCCAGTCGCGGTACTTGTGGCACCCGGCCAGGCGCCACCTGCTTACGCCCGCGGCTGGACCTTGCACGAGCTGCCAGGTATTCGCTCCCAGATCCTGAAGGTGAACGCCTACCTGCCGCCACGCGGCCAGGCCGGGCAGTGATCCGGCTGGCTGATGGCCGTTAGCGGTAGCTGCAGGCCCACGCGTCCGCTACCACGTCGTGCAGGCTGTGCTCCGGCCGCCAGGCCAGGTCACGGCCGATGCGCTCGGATGACGCGACCAGAACTGCCGGGTCGCCGGGCCGCCTGCCGATGATCTTGGCCGGGATCTCCAGCCCGGTTACCTCCCGGCAAGCCGCCAGCACCTCGAAGTTGGAACTGCCAGTACCGGAGCCGAGGTTGTAGATCTTGTGCTCGGCCGGGCTGCAAGCGCCGAGCGCGAGCAGGTGCGCGGCGGCGAGGTCGCCGACGTGAACGTAGTCGCGGACGCAGCTTCCGTCGGCCGTCGGGTAATCATCGCCGTAGATGCTGACCGGCCCGGACTGGTCTCGCGCGATCTTGAGGATGTTCGGAATCAGGTGCGTCTCGACAGTGTGCCGCTCGCCGATCCAGCGGCCTTCGGCGTCCCGGACGGCGCCCGCCACGTTGAAATAACGCAGGCTGACGGCTGCAAGCCCGTACATCCGCGCGTACTCCGTCAGCGTGGTGTCCACGGCCAGCTTCGACGCCCCGTACGGGTTGGTCGGCCTCGGCGGCGCGGATTCCTCGATCGGGACGGTCTCCGGCTCGCCGTAAACGGCAGCCGTGGAGGAAAACACGATGGTCGCGACACCAGCCGCCCGCATTCCTTCCAGCAGCGCCAGCGTGCCGCCGAGGTTGTGGCTCCAGTACAAGGCCGGGTCTGCCACCGATTCGCCCACCAGTGACTTGGCAGCGAAGTGCAGAACCGCGTCGGCACCGTCGGCCAGTACCGCCGAAGCGTCCGTCCGCAAGTCGCCCTGCACGAACCGGGCGCCGGGCGGAACCGCGTCCGCATGCCCCGTCGACAGGTCGTCCAGCACGGTCACTTCGTGGCCCGCCGCGACAAGCTGCGCCGCCACCACGCTGCCGATATAACCAGCGCCGCCCGTGACGAGCAGCTTCATGCGTCCGCTGTTGATAGCCACCCGCAGAGGATACTTGCGCCGGTGCGCCCCTGCTGACGGAGCTCACCGCAGATCGCCGGGCAGGCAATTAGTAAGCTCAGACTTATCAGTGTAGCCTTAGCTTATGCGCGAAGGGCTGGACGTCAACGAGGTCGCCGGGGCCCTGCGAGTGGCCCTCGGACTGCTGATACGCCGCCTGCGTCAGCTCAAAGCCGAGGGTGAGCTCACGCTGCCGGAGAGTTCCGCGCTGGCCCGGCTGGACCGGGGCGGCCCGGCAACGTCGAGCGAGCTAGCCAGGCGGGAGCAGATCAGCCCGCAGTCCATGGGCGCCACGCTCGCCGCGCTCGAGGCGCGCGGCCTGGTGCGGCGGCAGCCCGATCCGGACGATGGCAGGCGCGCGGTCCTGTCGATTACCGCGGCCGGGCAGCAAGTGCTGCGGGACCGGCGAACCGAGAGCACGAACCGGCTGGCCCAGGCTCTGTCGGCCGGATTCACCGACGCGGAGGCTGACCAGCTGATGGCAGTCGTCCCGCTGCTTGAGCGGCTGGCCCAGACCATCTAATGCCAGACCATCTGAGGCCAGCCGACGACCGCTACCGATGGGTGGCACTAGCCAATACAACGGCGTCGGTCTTCATGTCAGCGCTGGACGGCTCGATCGTCATCATCGCGTTGCCGGCCATCTTTCGCGGCATCCATCTGGACCCGCTATCCGCGGGCAACATCTTCTACCTGCTGTGGATGATCATGGGATACCGCCTCGTGCAGGCGGTCCTCGTGGTCACGCTCGGCCGCCTTGGCGACATGTTCGGCCGGGTGCGGATCTACAACGCCGGCTTCGCGGTATTCACCGCCGCGTCGATCCTGCTGTCGTTCGACCCGTTCACGGCCCGCGGTGCGGCGCTCTGGCTGATCGGCTGGCGAGTGCTGCAAGCTATCGGCGGCTCCATGCTCACGGCGAATTCGGCCGCGATCCTGACCGACGCCTTCCCGCCGGACCGGCGTGGCTTCGCGCTCGGCGTGAACCAGGTGGCCGCGATCGCCGGCCAGTTCGTCGGGCTGGTCGCCGGGGGCCTGCTAGCGGCTATCGACTGGCGCGCGGTGTTCTGGATCAACGTGCCCGTCGGCATTTACGGCACAGCCTGGGCGTACTTCAAGCTCCGCGACAAGGGCGAGCGGCACCGCAGCCGCATCGACTGGTGGGGCAACGTGACGTTCGCGCTCGGCCTCGGTGCCGTCCTGGTGGCGCTAACCATCGGGATCCAGCCGTACGGCGGTCACACGATGGGCTGGACCAGTCCGGTTGTCATCGGGTTGCTATCCGGCGGCATCCTGCTCCTCGTCGCGTTTGCCGTGATCGAGACCAGGGTGGCCGATCCGATGTTCCAGCTGGGGCTCTTCAAGATCAGAGCTTTTACTGCGGGAAACGTGGCCGGCCTAGCCGTAGCGATTGCGCGCGGGGGGCTGCAGTTCACGCTGATCATCTGGCTGCAGGGAATCTGGCTCCCGTTGCACGGCTACAACTACAGCGATACGCCACTCTGGGCTGGCATCTTCCTGCTGCCGCTGACCGCCGGCCTCCTCATCTCCGGGCCGATCTCCGGAGCGCTGTCCGACCGATTCGGCGCTCGCGGCTTCGCGACCGCCGGGATGGTGGTCTTCGGCGCCAGTTTCATCGGCCTGGTCGTCATGCCGGTGATCTTCCCGTACTGGATATTCGCCCTGGTGACCTTCGCCAATGGCGTGGGCGGCGGCATGTTTGCGGCGCCGAACTCAGCCTCGATCATGAGCAGCGTGCCCGCCCGGCACCGCGGTGCCGCATCCGGCATGCGCGCGACGTACCAGAACTCCGGCACTGCCCTGTCGATTGGCGTGTTCTTCTCGCTGATGATCGCCGGCCTGGCCGCCAGCCTGCCGCACACCCTGAGCCGCGGCCTCGAGCAGCACGGCGTTCCGTACTCGGTCGCCCGGCAGGTAGCCAGCCTGCCTCCCGTATCGTCGCTGTTCGCCGCCGTACTTGGCGTGAACCCGGTCCAGCACACGCTGGCCGCGGCAGGCGCGCTGTCCGCGCTGCCGGAATCCAGCCGGCAGATCCTGACCGGACGAAAGTTCTTCCCGCAACTCATCTCCGGACCGTTCCACCAGGGCCTGGTAATCGCGCTCAGCGTGTCGGCATTCCTGGCCGCGATTGCCGCCGTCGCCTCGCTATTGCGAGGCGGCCGCTACGTCTACACCGATCCATCCGCAGCCGCTACCGCGAACGGAGTTGCAGTGACCGAAACACGCCCCGGTATCGAGCCCGGCCGTACCGCCCTGCTTGTCATGGACTACCAGCCCGGCGTCCTGAATCGTATTCAGGGCGCTGACGAGCTGCTCAAGCGAGCTGCGGAGACGATCGAGCAACTCCGCGCCCACGGCGTCCAGATCGGCTTCGTCCGCGTCGCTTTCGAGGACGCGGACTATAACGCGATCCCGCCGACGAGCATGTTGTGGAGCCGGGTCACATCGGCCAGGAACGATTACCACGCCGACTCGCCACTGACCGCCGTTCACGAGCAGCTGCCGCAGCGAGCCGACGACATCGTCGTTCGCAAGACGCGCGTGGGTGCCTTCTCGACCACCGATCTGGATAGCCAGCTCCGCGATCGAGGCATCGGCACGTTGCTGCTAGCCGGACTCAGCACCAGTGGCGTGATGCTGTCTACCGTCAGGGACGCGCACGACCGCGACTATCAGATCTTCGTGCTCTCTGACCTGACGGCCGACCCGGATCCGGAGGTCCACGAGTTCCTGACCAGAGGGATCTTTCCGCGGCAAGCTCGCGTGATCACGGTCGCGGATCTGCCGGAGATGCTGGCGGCCGAACGGCAGCTGACCTCCTAGGCGGCGGGCCAGCAGTCCACCTCGGCCCGGCTCGGCGGATTGGCTCCCGGCCGGCTGACAGGTGATACCGGCCACGCGACTGGCATCACTAATGACGTCCGCGAGCCTGACTGCGTCGGTGAGGGCAACGAGTCGGTCAGGCGCAAGCAAGTCCCGCCGGGCTAGCGCGTCGAGCAGGCCGCCGGTGAATGCGTCGCCGGCGCCGACCGTATCTGCCACGGCAACCGGGAACGCAGGCTGACTGACCGGCGCTTGCCCTGCCACCCATCCAGTCGCACCATCGGCTCCGGTCGTGATGACGACGAGCCCGGCACCGAGCTCCAGCCACCTGCCGGCGACAGCCCCGAGGTGTACGTCCTGGCCGTACAGCCACTCCACGTCGGCCGAGCTGGCCTTAACCACGTGCGCGAGGCCGACAGACTCCTCGACCCGCCGTCGCGCGTCTGCCGCGTCGGGCTGCAGCGAGGGCCTGACGTTCGGGTCGTAGCTGACGAGCACCGACCCGCTGCGTCGCAGCCTGCCGATTGCGGCCGCGATAGCTGCATCGCCCGGCGGCAGCCATGACGCCAGCGAGCCGAAATGCACGGCGCCTGCTCCGCCGGGAAGGAATGCGAGCTCGTGCGCCGACCAGTGAAAATCGGCGCCCAGCGAGAACTCGTATGTCGCCTGGCCGCCGGTCAGTTCCACCAGCGCGATCGTGCTCGGCTCGGTGGCCGTCACAACGAAGCGGAGGTCAACCGCTGAGCGCTCGAGATGCCGCCGCAGCACGGTCCCGAACGGATCCGCGGACAGGCGCCCGGCGAATGCGGTGCGCTGACCGAGTCTGGCGAGGCCCACGGCCACGTTCATCGGACTGCCGCCGGGCCTCGCGATCGCTGACCCGTCCGCGTCAGGGGCGGTGAGGTCGATGAGCGCCTCACCGATCACCACGAAGGCCAGCGGATCACCGTCCTGCACAGCCAGACGGTACCGGACGTTATAGGGTCGCCCAGTGCCTGACTTCGTGAAGCGCCGCGAACAGCCTGCGCCGGGATCGATTCCGGCGGCGCTGGACATATTCAGGAGCGAGGTGCGGTTCTATCAGGAGATCGCGCCCGTCGCCGGGGTCCGCGTACCAGCCTGCTACCGGGCCGAGGCAAACGATGACGGCACCTTGCTCGTGCTAGAGGATCTGTCCGCGTGGCAGCCGGGCGCCGACCCGGTCCAGGCTGCGAGGCTGTTGTCGGGGCTGCACCAACGGTGGTCCGGGATCGCTTCGGCGCGCTGGCCGTGGCTGCGCCCGGTGGGCGCGGCGGCCGACTTGGTAGCAGAGCTGTACGACCGGACCTGGCCCGTGCTGGCCAGCCGCGAAGACATTCCGCCCCGGATTGCTGAGCTAGGACGGCGGCTGGTCGGCAATGTCGGCGCGAGCGAGCAGGCAATCAACGGCGCCGGACCAGTCACACTCGTCCACGGTGATGCGTCTGCGGCCAACATGCGGACCAGCGCGGACGGCGAGATAGCACTGCTGGACTGGGAAGACGTGTCCGCCGTGCCGGGCGTCTGCGATCTCGCCTGGTGGCTGCTGTCGTCGGTGCAGCCAAGCCAGTGGGGCGAGGTAATCGCGGCCTATGGCACGCAAGCGGGCCTCGCCGCCGTCTTTCCTGCAATCACAGTGCAGGGCCTGCTCAGCCTGTCCGGGCATCCCGATGGTTCTGTGGATGCAGCGGGCTGGGTCGCGCGTCTTAACCGCGCCGTCGATTATCTGCAGTAGCGTCTTAGCCGTCGCGAAGCAGGCGTCGCCAACCAGGTACACCAGACCGGTGGCTAGCCTGCTGCCCACTCGGGCCTGGTGAGCGCGTACTCGACCTCGCCCTGCTCAGAGCCTTCGATGACATCCGGGCCCTGGTACGGGAAGGTGCGTACGAGCCGGAGCCCGCACTTCTCCATCACGCGCCGCGACGCGGTGTTCACGGTCATCGTGTGCGCGAACACTCGCTCCACGCCAAGTCCGGCGAAACCCATGTCGATCAGCGCCCGCGATCCCTCAGTGGCGTAGCCCTTGTTCCACGCGGACCTCCGCAGCCGGTAGCCGAGGTCGATGTTGGAGGTATTCCCGTCGGGGCCGGGACGGAAGTGGAACCAGCCGAGGAACTCCGCGGTCGCTCCGGCCTCGGCCGCCCAGGTGCCGAGCCTGTCGAGCCGCTCGTAGACGCCGAGGTGGAAGGGGATTAGCTCGTCCCTGATGACCTCGCGAGGTGTTGGCCTGCCGCCGGTGATGTAGCGCATTACCTCCGGGTCGTTGTTCAAATTGAAGAGGTTGTCTACGTCGTCCTGGCTGAACAGGCGCAAGGCGAGCCGCGGTGTTTCCAGGATGACGGGCATGGCACTAGTATCCCGGTGGTCCCGGCCGCCTCGTGTTCTCGCCTGTGGCAGTCCGCACTGGAGACGCAAACTCGTTTGCGCTGGCTTTCAGGGCTGGCCGACGATAGACGACTGGCTGGCGCGGCACAGCTGGGCATGGGACCCAGCCCGCCTGGACGCAGTGATCCCCGCTGCGGCGACAGCCACGCTGTATGTCTGCGGCGGAACGGCGTGTTCCCCGCCGCGCAGCGATTCCCGTCTGCAGACCAGCCGACGGGCAACCGCAATCACAGCCGCCAACGACGAGTGCAGCCTCGCCTGTTCACGCAGCTCTGCGACACCAGCGAAGTCGGACGACAGCACGAGATCGAGCAACAGCCGCTCCTGCGCGCTGAGCGGCCTCGGCTCTTCAGGTCTCACCCGGCAAGCGCGCCTCGGCCGACCCTCGACGCCACCGGGGCCGGCATTCATGACCAGGTGGGACGAGATACTTGACGAAACGCACACGGCTATCCCCGCAGCCTCGCCCAGCCGCCGTCAGAGTTGAGGATCTGGCCGGTAATCCAACTGCTCTGCGCCGAGCAGAGGAAGCGACGAGTTCGGCCGCGTCGGCTGGTGTCCCGACCCGGCCTAGGGGGCCTTCTGTGGCAATCTGCTCACGCAGCCGCTCATCCATCCAGCCAGTGTCGTTGGGACCCGGATTGACCGCGTTGACGGTGATGCCCCGTGGGGCTAGCTCTGCCGCAGCCGAGACCGTAATCCACTCGATGGCGCCCTTACTGGCCGCGTAGGCGATCGAGCCCTTCAGCGGTAGTCCGCTTGTAAACGTCACGATGCGGCCCAGCCCGGGGTCACCCGCGTATTGCCGGGCGAACTCAGCTGCCAGCATTAGCGTAGCCCGCGGGCTGATCGCCATGTGCCGGTCGAATTCATCAGCTGTGATGTCGAATAGACCGCCGCCGGGGTCATAGGTATGAGCAACTACCAGTGCCGATACCGGACCTAGTACCTGCTGCACATCGTGGAACAGCTCAGCAGCGGCAGCGGCCTCGCTCAAATCAACGGGCAGGTAGACGCCCCTGCTATCGCACACTTCAAGGTCGCCCAGGATTTGTTGCGGCCCGTCCGGGTCGGCACCCCAGGGAAGCGAGGCGTCATACGCTGGCCAGCCTGTCATGGCGACGTTCCAGCCCGCTTTGGCCAGCCTCCGGGCGACTGCCGCCGCGATTCCCCGCAACCGCGAAACTCCGGTCACAAGAGCGACGGGTTGCACCGCCGACACCGGATCTGTCACTTGCCGACTCCCTCAGCTGGAGTTTCCCTGGTAGATCCTGCCGCGTAACATGCTCCGGCTCGTCGTAATGATGGCGCCGCTGGGCATCATCTACGCGATGATGTGGGCCAGTACGCGCCTGGATTTCTATCACTGGAGAAGCTGACGGTCGGCGAGTCCAGCTGGCGATCTCGCATAACAACCTGCCAGAGATCTGGCAAGCGCTGACCGCAGCTGGTGTCGCGTATGAACACGAACCAGCAGCCTGAGCGCGCGGCGGCAGGAGGCCAGGCACGGTGAGCGCGGACCCGAAGTCTGGGCAGGCCCAGGCTCTTGGATCGCGCAGGCAAGTGCGTCCGCGCCACAGCCTGGTCATAGCGAGCGGCTGGGCTGCACTGCTCACAGGCGTCGTCGCCGTCTGGATGGCAGCCGAAATCAGAATTGCGGGCTCCGGCTGGTTGCCCTGGCTCGCTATTGCTCTGCCCCCAGCCGCTGCAGGCGGGCTATGTCTAGCACGGCGCGCCCCCACTAGCACCGGACCCGCTGCGGTATTCGCGAGCTGCACTGCGGCGGGCGCAAATGCGCTTCAGCTACCGGCAGGGCGTCACGGCCTTGCTCTAGCTGTCTCCCTGCTCCTTCTGTTGTGTGCTGGCGTGTCCGTGATCATCTCGGCGACTATCACAGGTGTCATGATCAGCATCTCTGGCGCCGTCTCGCGCTGGCGGGCAGCGATGTGGACAGCCGCCGGGCTTGTCTTCGCGGCGCTCTCGATCCCAAGCCCTGTTTATTTCAGCGGCCACCCGATCCAGACGATCTTCGCGGGGAACACAAGCGGCGAGAATGCCCTAGCTATCTGCAACCTGGTACTAGTTGCGGCGCCGCTTGTAGTAACCGGCCTGGCCTCTGGCTGGATGGCTACCGTCTTGGTCCTAGCGTGGCTGCCAGAGGCTGCCGCTCAGCTACTGGGCTGGTACGTCTTCCGTTTCTTTTTCCTGCACGTCGACGCGTGGTTCTGGGTGAGCTGGCTCGCCTTGCTGGCAATCGCGATGGTGGCCCTCGTGGAGACGCGGAACTGGCGGTCAGGCAGGAGTCAGCTGACGCGGCGGTAGCGGATGTGGGTGGTCAGCGGTGAGTGAAGCACCTCGGCGGGCTCGAAGCCGAAGGACTCAACCCCGTCGAACATGCGCTCGCCCGAACCGAGCAGGACGGGCGCGATGTCGAGGGTGAGCTCGTCGATCACGCCGGCGGTCAACGCCTGCCGGACGGTCGAGGCGCCACCGGCGATGTCCACCCCGTCGCCCCCGGCGGCCTCACACGCTGCGGAATAGGCCGCCTCGAAGCCCTCGGTGACGAAGTGGAACGTCGTCCCCCCGTCCATCTGGATCACATCATGGCGGTGATGGGTCAGCACGAAAACCGGCGCGTGATACGGCGGTTCGGGGCCCCACCAGCCAGACCAGTCTTCGTCCCAGTCCCCGCGGATCGGGCCGAACATATTCCGTCCCATCACATACGCACCCCGGGGGCGCATGAGCCACTCGTTCGCGATCTTGTCAGCGTCGTTTGCCCGCGGGTCGCCGATGTGCCAGCCGTGCAGCTCCCGCCCCCGCTTCCCCAGGGGGTCCTCCCGGCTCTGATCCGGCCCAGCGACGAAGCCGTCCAGTGAGATCGACATGTGGCAGGTGGTGTCCGCCACCATGAGCCCCCAAGTGATTGCGACTTGCAAGCGGACGTCCGGACGATAGCAGGTAGTGGCAAACCGCAAGTGCTATGTGCTGTTGTAGTTACCCGCACGGGCGACAGCTCGATCCGGTCAGTCTGCATCGGACAGACCGTCCCCTGGCCTGCACTTAGGCTCTCTGCTTGTCTCCAGGAGGCCCTTGCTGATCGGCGGTGTAGGCACCCGGTTAGGCACCCACACCACTATCTCGCTAAGCAGTTGTCGAGTTTCCTCGAAACATCGCGCCATTCGGTTGCGTGGTCTAACGCAAAGTTTTCTGGAATCCCCGAGGAGGCAAACGATCTTGGAAAGCCCTGCGCGGGCGCCCGTACGTGGTCTCAGGCAGGCTGGAAGATCTGCCATGAATCGTTGCGGCGCACTAGCAGCGATCGCGTCAGCACCAGCTTCCGATTCGTCGGCCGCTGCCACGCCCGCTCGACCGCCCGGCGTAGCGTCTCGACGCCCCCCGTGATGCCGGTGCCGGTGAGAGCGAGAACGTCTCGCGTGGGCACGCCAACGACCGTCTCACCTGCGACGGCGCGGGCAACCTGTGGCCAGAGATGGTCAACGAGAAGCAGGCTTGCCTCCAGGTCGCCGTCGAGCCTGAGCATGTTAATCGCGTCGGACGGCCGGAGAATCTCGGGCTTGCTTCGCCGCCGGGTCAGGTTCTGCACCGCTAGCTTCCTGAGGCCGCGAGGATCTACCCCGAGAGTTTTGCAGTGGTGCTCGCTCAGGTACACGAAGTGGCCGGGCAGGTCGAATGCGTAGAGGATGATCGAGCCCACCGACCAAGCTGTGTGAGATGGGCCGGGACTCTGGCGGAAGCACGATGGCGCCGTCCGACGGGCCAGGTTCCGCGCGCTTCATCACGGGGACGATCATCGAGGCATCTCTCGGCCTCGAATCCGCAAACTGCAGCTTCCCGCTCGCCTGGCGGGCGTGTTCATCCACACCCCGAATCATGCCGTGGCCTGGTCACGCTCGGACCAGGCTCCGCGTTGCATCGGCGTCAACGCTGGCTACCGGAGCCGTGGTTAGGCGCTTAGGCAAGCGGGGCACTCATGGCCTGTAAAGACGCCAGGCAGAACGGCACCGGGTGACTTGTCACCGAAGGTCCCAGCGGATGATGGTGGCGTTCTGTCCTGGTTTGAACGCGCGTGACCACTCGCTGTATCCGTCGTCGTCTTGACCGTCATCCGACCAGCGGCCTGCTGGCACGTAACCGTGGTCGCCTACAAGCCTGCCCGTTATCTCGCGCTGCGCTCCGCGCACTGACACAGAAGTAACTTCCGGATAGCTGGTGCTCTCGTCCTCGAAGACGAGCGTGCAGGTGATCTCGATGTTCTTCCGCGACAGCACAGCTTGCAGCGCCTGCGGACGCTCCGTGTTAGTGTTCGTCATGACGCTAGTGTAGCTAGTGTCGTTAGTGCACACAAATACTGCATGCGGGACGATCGAGCTTCTAGTGTTAACGCAGCTAGATTGGGGTGGAGCTAAGGGGACTCCTGCTTGCAGAGCGCCTTCTCGTCCCGCTGCGATAGCTCCGACCTCGGATGAACAGTTCGAGGTTCGTACCGCGGTGTGCCGCGGTTGACCCTGTCTAGTGGCACGACGACCTCGCGCTTACGAAGGGCGAGTCCATACTGAGGGCTGGCGTAGACAGTATTCGGTTAACCCAGGCTCCGAGTGCCAGCCACGCAGCGAAGATCAGTGCTTCTGGCGCGCCCCAGATTACGCTGGGAGTTTCGCTACCGAGCCCTGCCACGACCGCGATCGCGACTATGAGCGCGATGCCCGTGACCCATGCGCCTGCCCACGCACCCGTGCGCCGCCAGTTGCGCGGCCGCCAGCCACGCAGCCGGACAAACCCCGCCACCAGCACCAGCACAGCCAGCAACGGCCAAGCCATCTCTGCCAGATTGCCAAGGTAAGCGACTATCCCCGGCTCCCCGTTCCACAGCACAAACCAGAACTCGTCGTTGGTGCACTGGCTGGAGGTGCAGCCCACCAGGGTGCAGACAAAGGCGTAAACAACCCCGCCAGCACCCATCACCACCCACACCATCGACAGCCACCAGACCCAGCCGCGCCCCCGCAGCCCTCCAAGGATCCGTGCCCGCGTATCGCGGAAGGAAGGCCGTCGCCTGCGCGGCGCGTCGGCCCTGCCGCTAGCCGAACTAGCGCGAGGCATAGGCCAAGGCAATCACAAGATCAGCTCAACGCGAGCAGTGATGTCAGCCAGCCAGCCCGCAGGTCCAGCTCAGGCGGCAGTTGATCGCACGGCATACATAAGAGTCCCCGGACCTGTAGTCCGGGCAAGGGCTAATGGCACGACAGCCCTCGTCAGGGACCCGGCGGATCGCAAAACACCAGGTGGAGCTAAGGGGGCTCGAACCGCTGACCCCCTGCTTGCAAAGCAGGTGCTCTTCCAGCTGAGCTATAGCCCCGGGAAATCGCAGGTCACACGACCGCGCCCGATCTTAGCAGTCAGTCGCAGTTGCAGCATTCGCCCAGCCAGCCGGGCGCCTGCCCGCAGGGAGACCGGCGCGATCTTGCTGCATCGGCCTGTCAGACGAACGCCGGTATCCTCATCCCCTGGTACCTCGGGCGGACAGGAACTCTTGTGACGGACATGGACGGGCTCGTTGGCCTGCTGCAGCGGGCCGACTGGACACGGCTGAGCTTGTCAGCCGACGTCAGTGACGGCTCGACCGTGCTCGTGGCACCGGGAATGCGGTACCGGTACCAGACCGAGGACTACCTGACCGGGTGCGACGGCGGCCGCCCGTGGGAGCTGTCTGAGGACGAGGACGATCACGACAGCTCAGTCCACTGGATCAGCGGTGCTACCGCGCCACTGCACCGGATGCTGTGTCCGGCCTGGCTGCTGCAGGGTTCGGAGCTTGAGTTGAGGGGCAGGACTCGCGCCTGCGGGCGGGATGCACTGGACGTCGTCATGACCACCCGGCCGACGCTGCGGACCGGGCCGATTTCTGCTGATGACCTGGCCGGGCGTGTCGAGATTCTGGTAGACGCTCAGACGGGTATCTTGCTTCGTCTCGCTGAGCAAGGCGAGGGCAGCGAGCCCGCGGTGGTCGAACTCGTCCGCGCAGACTTCAACCCGGTCATCGACTCGCAGAAGTTCCAGCCACCACCGGGCAGCCGGATTGCCGAAGGATTCGCCGAGTCCGTCCGCGGCCCGCTCGGCCCGGCCTGGCGCGCGGCGGCGACCGCGGGCGGGCTAGCAGCGGGAGCGCTTGGCGCCTGGATCAAATACTCACCGCTTCGCCGCACGCCTACTCCCGACGCCGACTACGGCGACATCGAGACCGCCATTCCGCGCGACGAACCGACACCGGCAAGCGCGCAAGCCAGGCCACCTCTGAGCGACCACCTGCTCGAGTTGCTGCACGATGGCGGCCCCGCCGAACTCGCTGCCAGCCTGCATCAATGGATGGACTTCGGGGCGATGGTCGCGTCCGTGCCGGCCTCGGCGCGCAGGGCGGGCCTGGGCGGGCTTGGTCTGCTTGTGGACGCCATCAGCGAGCAGGCCACTGCCCGGCACTCGGTAACGGCCATCCGTCTCGCAGCGCCGGGCAGGTACCAGCTCGACCGCTCCCATACCCCGCGACGCCGGCCTAGGACAATCGCCTGCGACGGACAGCGCCGCTGGCAGATCTACTCCGACAAGATAGTGACCGAGCCAGCCGGACCGCCGCCTCCAGAGATCGGCAACCTCGCGGATCCTTCCTGGCTGCTGCAATGCACGCTGTTTGGCGGCGATATGGTCACAGCCTGCGACCGCCCTGCCTACCAGATCATGGTTACCAAGAGGAGCGGAGAATACTCGGCTGGGATGCTGTTCCGGGCTGCCGCCGCCGACGTCGACGCAGAACTTGGAGTCGTCTTGCGGCTGACCTACTACATAGGCGACCAGCCGGTGCAGCGCTACGAACTTCGTGACGTGACCACCAGCGTCGGCGATTTCCAGCCCCGGATTCCGGAAGGCCTGCCGGTTGTCGAGCGAGCCCGCCGGTTTGAAGCCAGCTGAGCTATCGCCCTGAGCGGCGGCGCTCCAGGGGTACCTGCGGGGGAATGCTGATGCTCGCCGGGTCCGCGTGAGCCGCTGCCGCCGGCGCAGACTGAATGCGGGCGGCATCGCCGTTCTCACTAGCGGCCAGCGCAGGCCGCCCGACGTCGGCAATCGCACCCGCCGGGTGCACTATGTCAGGCAGGCTAGCGACGCTGTCGAGGACTGGGTAGCGCCCGCTGACCGCAGCCGCTGGGCCGCATGCGGTCCGGTCAGAACGCCGGCCACGACGCTCGCGCCGGAGCGGCGGGCGGCTTCTACGCCCGCTCCGGTGCTGTGGACAACCGCCACCTCGCCCACCGCGTCGGTTCCGCTCTGCAGCACAGCGGTCAGTACCAGGTCGGGCGCGGGAAAGCCCCTGGCTACGTCGTCAGCGCTCAGCGCCAGGTCGATGTGGCGGCGCAGCCCGGCAGCGTCCAGCACCAGGTTATGGACCCGTCTCGGCAGGGTCGTCAGCACGCCCGCTTGGACACCGGCGGCACGTAGCTCGTCGAGCACCTGCGACCGCACCAGGCACAAGCTGGACCGCGACGCGGCCGACCGCATCGGTCAGTGCGCGGTCAAAGGCCAGCTGAGCTGCCTGAGCGCGAGCCTCGTTGTCAGGAAACAGCAGCCGGAGCACGTCGGCAGCAGACCGGCCACGGGCCTGATGGACCTGCGACATCCGTCGCGCGAACGCGCTCGTCCCGCTGACAACGCCCTGAGTGGCGATGGCCTCGGCAAAAGACCGCTCGATCAGGCCCTCGTCGGCGACTAGCGTGCCGATCAGGCCGAAACAGGCCAGCGTGATGCACGGCTTATCAGTCGTGCCGTTCGTATGCAAGACCGACAGCCAGGTCAGTCGTCTGCGGTCGTAGCCTCGGTCCACAGGTCGAGCTCAGCACGGTCCGCCTTGACCTTCCGCCACACGGCGAATGCGCTGAGTCCGAGCACGAGTAGCAGCAGCAGCTTCTTCACGGTGCTTGATCCTTCCGGTTCCGGCTTCCGGGGAAGGCGGCCTCTGGTTTACACGTCCCCCTGAGATTCATGCAGCCTAGCAAGCCTCCGGTCAGCGCGGCCGGTCCACGCGGGTCTCGTCCCACACCGGGCCTGGCGACTCGTAGACCGTTCCGTCGCCGCCAAAGACCAGGAACCGGTCGAAAGACTTTGCAAACCATCGATCATGGGAAACGGCCACTACGGTGCCGGAGTAGTACTCCAGTCCGTCTTGCAATGCCTCGGCGCTGGCCAGGTCGAGATTGTCGGTCGGCTCGTCGAGTAGCAGCAGCGTGGACCCGGCCAGCTCGAGCAGCAGGATCTGCAGCCGCGCCTGCTGCCCGCCTGACAGCGAAGCGAACGGCTGCCGCGCGCAGATTGTCAGCTCATAGCGTGACAATGCTGCCATCGCCTCGTTGATGAGCAGCGCATGCTCGGTCATCAGAATCTCCAGTGGTGCCCGGTCAGCTAGCTCAGGCCGCGCATGGGTCTGGGCGAACATCCCCGGCACCACCCGGGCGCCAAGCCTGGCAACCCCCTGGTGTGCGACGGACTCATCGCCGGCGAGCAGGCGGAGGAAGTGCGACTTGCCTGAGCCGTTCGAGCCCAGGACGGCGACCCGTTCGCCGTACCAGACCTCCAGGCCGAACGGCTTCATCAGCCCGGTGAGCTCCAGCCCTTCGCAGATCACCGCGCGCTTGCCGGTGCGGCCGCCGCGCAGCCGCATCCGCACGTTCTGTTCCTTCGGCGCGAGCTCGGGCGGTCCCTCTTCCTCGAACCTGCGAAGCCTGGTAACCGCGGCCTGGTACCTCGATGCCATGTCCGCGTTGTACGACGCCTTCTGCTTGTACATCAGCATCAGCTGGCGCAGCTTCTCGTGCTCTTCGTCCCAGCGGCGGCGCAACTCGTCCAGTCGCTCGTTGCGCTGTCGCCGTGCCTCCGCATAGCTGGCGAACCCGCCGCCGTGCACCCACACGTGCCTGTCCTCGACTGTGATGATGCGCTTGGCGCAGGCAGCGAGCAGCTCACGATCGTGGCTTACGAGGAGCACGGTCTTGGGCGTTGCGGCCAGTTGTTCTTCCAGCCAGACCTTGCCTGGCACGTCCAGGTAGTTGTCCGGTTCGTCGAGGAGCAGGACTTCGTCCTTGCCGCGGAGCAGGGACTCCAGCACCAGCCGCTTCTGCTCACCGCCAGACAATGTGGCGACCTCGCGCCACTGGCACCGGTCGTAGCCAACCCCGAGCGCCGCCACGCAGCAAGCGTCGAAGTGCACCTCAGCCTCATAACCCCCGGCATCTCCCCACTCGGTCAGAGCCGTGGCGTAACGCATCTGGGTCGGCTCGTCGTCCCGCTCCATCATCGCCAGCTCGGCGGCGTCCAGCCGCTGAGCCGCGGCGCGCACTCGGGGCGGGGCGATCGACAGCAGAAGGTCCCGCACCGTGCTGGAATCTCGGATCCCGCCCACGAACTGGCGCATGACGCCGAGGCCGCCGCTAGAACTCACCGTGCCGGTCTGCGGCGACAAATCGCTTGACACAAGGCGTACCAGCGTGGTCTTGCCAGCCCCGTTCGGCCCTACCAGCGCGGCCACGAGCCCGTCGCCGACACGGAACGAGACGTCATCAAGCAGCACTCGACCGTCTGGCAGCGCGTGGCTGAGATGTGCCGCCTCCACGTGGCCCATTAGCGTCTCCAGTTCCATCTACCGGCAGGTATGGCCGACAATAACTGCATGGACCCCCAGGGTTTCAACACGAATTCCAGGCTCCGGGCTTCCGACGCGGACCGTGACACGGCTGCCGCCGTGATCAACAACGCGCTTGCGGAGGGCCGCCTGACAGCCGAGGAACACTCCGAACGGCTGGACGCCATCTACGCCTCGAAGACTCACGCCGAGCTAGTGCCGCTGCTCGAGGACCTGCCGGAGCAGAGCCAGCGGGGCGTGATGATGCCGTCGGTGGCCTCGGCTGACCTCGAACGGCCGAGACAACACGGACGGATCGTCTCGATCTTCGCTGGAGCTAGCCGGAAGGGCACCTGGCATCCTGAACCGGTCATCGACATGCTGACCGTGTTCGGGGGTGCCGAACTCGATTTCAGGGACGCGATACTGCCCGGCAAGGAAGTCGTTCTCAGGGCTACGACCGTCCTTGGCGGAGTAT
Organism: uncultured Actinomycetota bacterium; assembly: GCA_963815575.1. Taxonomy (GTDB): domain Bacteria; phylum Actinomycetota; class Actinomycetes; order Streptosporangiales; family Streptosporangiaceae; genus JAJYUU01. The sequence goes on from CAWFHE010000004.1 coordinate 296,518, forward strand.
CGGTGATCGTCCCTCCGGAGATGCGGGTCGTCGACAACGGCATCGCGATCCTGGGCGGCCGGGAGTCCACCGGAAATCCTGCCGAAGCATCGAGCCCGGACGCGCCGGTGCTCCGGGTCGAGGGCGCCTGCATCCTCGGCGGCATGGAGATCAAGCGCAAGCCACGCAAGGTGCCGAAAGCGCTGAGACGCGGCAAGGGCATCAACATCAGCCTTGAGTCCGGCTCGATCCCCGCGATCCGGATCCGCCCTGCTGACCACGAAGATTAAGCGCCGACCACGTCGATTAGGGGTCGACCGCTCGGATCTCGGGACGGCGCCGCACCGGATCCGCCAGCGCGGCCGCTAGCTGGTCGATCGCCTGCAGTGAGTGCCCGCTGACGACCGCGTCGCAGTACGGCCAAGCCGCCGCCATGCCTCCAGCTAGCGGCTGGTAGGCGGAGCTCTTGGTTCGCGGGTTCATCCAGACGATCCTGAAGGCGACGAGCGACAGCCGCTGCATCTCCCGGCGGACAACATCCGGGTCGCCGGTATCCCAGCCATCGGAGATGATCAGCACGACAGCCCCGCGGGCCATGCCGCGCCGGCCGTAGCGATCATTGAATTGCTTGAGCGCCGCTCCGATCTGGGTACCGCCATGCCAGTCCGGAGCCGCGCGCGCCGCCCTGGCCAGCGCCGCCGCGGGGGATGACCGGGCTAGCGCTGCCGTCAGCCTCGTCAGCCGGGTCGCGAAGCTGAACACTTCCGCATCGGCTCCGCCGGCCGCGCAGTAGAGCAACTGGATCAGCGCCCTGGCGTAGGGCTCCATCGAGCCGGAGATGTCGCATAGCACGACGAGCCGTCGCGGGCGCTTCGCCGGGACCTGGCCGATGAGCTTGAAGGCATGCCCGCCAGTGCGCCTGGCCTGCCGTAGCGTGGCGCGCATGTCGGTCCGGCTGCCGCCGGGCCGCGGCCTGCGGCGCCTGGATCGGCGGCTCGGTACGGCGAGCGTGATCTGCCGCATAGCCGCAGCCAGCTCGGCCAGCTCGGCGTCCGATAGCTCACCGAAGTCGGTTCCCGCCAGCCGCTCCACCGGACTGCCCAGATAGGGCCGCTCTATCTCACGGTCCTCATCCGCTGCCTCGGCTTGGCCGTCCTCACTCGAGATGACCGATTCGGCATGCATGCGGGCGACCATTGCGGCTTCGGCGATACGGGCTGGCTGCGGCGGAGCGCCGAGTCCCGGCACCATGGCGAGGTCGGTCAGCTGGCCGGCCCCGTCCAGCGAACCGAATACCTCGGTAAACACCAGGCGCAAAGTGTTCGCCTGATCCTTGGAGGACACCAGCGTCGCCAGAGCGCAGTGGAACAGCTCTTGCCTGCCCACAGGCCGGACCAGTGCTACAGCGGCGGCAAACCGCTCGGTGCGGCCCGGCCCGACCGGCAGTCCGGCACGCCGCAACGCGACACCAAACCGCGCCGCCACCTCCGCCAGGTCGCCCGCACCGGAACCGGCGCCTGGAACAGACTCGGCGTTCCGGTCAGCCATCGCCGTAACCGTGGCTAACCACGGCCGCGACGTCCGCTGCCCGCGCGGCTTGCATATCCTCGGCGTACTTGAGCACCGCTCCCATGGTCTTGCGGGCCGTGTTCGCGTCGAGCTCCGTCGCGCCCAGCACCTGCAGGGCATTTGCCCAGCTAATTGCCTCGGCGACGCCGGGCGGCTTAGCCAGGTCGAGCTTGCGCAGCCGGTGCACGCCCGCGGCCACCTGGGCGGCGAGCTGCTCGCTCGCGGCAGGAACCCGGCGCCTAATGATCGCCGCGACCCGGTCGGCGTCGGGGTAGTCGATCCAGTGATACAGGCAGCGCCGCTTCAGCGCGTCGTGCAGGTCCCTGGTCCGGTTCGAGGTCAGCACCACGACCGGCGGATATGCGGCCCGCCGGGTACCGAGCTCGGGAATTGTGACAGCAGACTCGGCGAGCAACTCGAACAGGAACGCCTCGAACTCGTCGTCGCCACGGTCGACTTCGTCGATCAGCAGCACCGCGGGGCGCGGACCGGGATGATCCAGGGCAGCCAGCAACGGGCGCTCGAGCAGGTAATCATCGCTGAACAGGTCTGCCTCGCGCGGCGCCTCACCCCTCGCCTCAGCCAGCCGGATAGCCAGCAGCTGACGCGGGTAGTTCCACTCGTACAGTGCCTCTGCCGAGGTCAGGCCCTCATAGCACTGCAGCCTGATCAGCGGCGTGTCCAGAACAGCAGCGAGCGCCTTGGCGGCCTCGGTTTTGCCTACGCCCGGCTCGCCCTCGAGCAGGATCGGCTGGCCCATGCGGGCAGCCAGGAACAACGCCGTGCCGAGCGGCTCATCGGCCAGATAACTCACGCCATCCAGCTCGGCGAGCAGGGTCGGCACGTCCGGCAGTTGCTCGGCAAGATCGCTCATTTCACCATCATCTACGAGAAATCGCGCCGCTGGAAGCGACGCTACGGACGGCCCCGCCGTCGCCACTCATGATCGATGTGAATCTACTGCTGCTATAGCAACACCAATTGCACATTGATCAAGGACTGATCCTCTGTTGTAGCTATCAAGCCGCCGGGAAGATTCCCGGCTCAGCCAAGCGCCAGGTCTGGCCGCAGCGGGCGGCCCTGGATAGCCCGCCAAACTGCGGCCGGTGTCAACGGCATATCGGCATGCTCGACGCCGAACGGGGCCAGCGCGTCGACGACCGAGTTCACTACGGCCGGCGGCGAACCCGACGGTGGCCGACTCACCGACGCCCTTGGCCCCGATCGGATGGTGCGGCGACGGCGTCACGGTGGCGCCCAGCTCAGGCGACGGACACTCCAGCGCGGTCGGAAGCAGGTAGTCCATGAACGACCCGCCCAGGCAGTTGCCGGTCTCGTCGAAGACGATCGCCTGCATCAAGGCCATGCCGATGCCGTCAGCCAGGCCCCGGTGAACCTGACCTTCGACGATCATCGGGTTGATCCGCACGCCGCAGTCGTCTACGGCAATGAACCGCCGTACCTTGACCTCACCGGTGGCCGGGTCCACGTCGGTGACGCAGATGTAGGCGCCGAACGGGAACGTCAGGTTCGGCGGGTTGTACACCGCGGAAGCGTCCAGGTGTCCCTCCACCCCGGCGGGCAGCTCGAGCGCGGAGTGCGCAGCCATCGCGATCTCGGCAATCCCGGCGCCCCGCTCCGGATCGCCGCGCACCCGCCATTTGCCGTCCAGCCATTCCAGGTCGTCCGGGGACAGCTCCAGCATCGCCGCGGCCACCAGCCGGGCCCGGTCACGCACCTTCCGCGCCGCAAGCACTGCGGCCGCTCCGGACACCGGGGTAGAGCGCGACCCGTAGGTCCCGAGGCCGAACGGGGTCCGGTCGGTATCACCGTGAACGACCTCGACGTCGTCCGGCGTGAGCCCTAGCTCGTGCGCGACGATCTGCGCGAACGTGGTCTCATGGCCCTGGCCCTGGGTCTGCACCGAGATCCCGAGCACGACCTTGCCTGTCGGGTGAACCCGCAGGTCAGCACCATCGGCCATGCCAAGGCCGAGGATGTCCATGTGCGCCCGCGGACCGGCGCCGACGCCCTCGGTGAAGAAGCTGATGCCGATGCCCATGTACTCGCCGCGGGCGCGCCGCTCGGCTTGCTCGCGCCGCAGCTCGTCATAGCCGGCGATGTCCATGGCCAGCGCCAGCGCCTGAAGGTAGTCACCAGAGTCGTACTGCCAGCCCGTCGGGCAGGTATAGGGGAACTGCTCGGGCCGCAGCAAGTTGCGCATCCGCAGCTCAGCCGGATCCATCCCGAGTCTGCGCGCCAGCACGTCGACCATGCCGCTCGACCAGGTAGACGGCTTCGGTAATGCGGAACGAGCACGAGTACGCGACGCCGCCGGGCGCCTTGTTCGTGTAGACGCCGGTCACCTCACAGAACGCTGCCTGCAGGTCATAGGAGCCGGTGAAGATGTGGAAGAAGCCAGCCGGGTACTTGCGTCGGCTGCGCAGTCGCGTTGAACGCGCCGTGGTCGGCGAGCACCCGGGCGCGCAGGCCGAGTATCCGGCCGTCCGCCGTCGCTGCGATCTCGCCGTGCATGTGGTAGTCGCGGGCGAAAGTGGTGGACATCAGGTTCTCCGAGCGGTCCTCGACCCACTTCACCGGTCGGCCGGTGATCAGCGACGCCGCGATCGCGCACAGGTAGCCCGGATAGACCGGCACCTTGCTGCCGAATCCGCCGCCAAGGTCTGGCGAGACGACCCGGATCTTGTGCTCGGGCAGGCCGGTAATCAGCGCGTACAAGGTTCGGTGCGCGTGCGGGGCCTGGGACGTCGACCACAGGGTTAGGCGTCCAGTCACCGCATCCGAGGCTGCGACGATTCCGCACGTCTCCAGCGGAGCAGGATGGGAACGCGGGTACACCATGTCGCAGCCGACCGTCACGTCCGCGGCCGCGAACACCGCATCAGTGGCGGCCTTGTCACCGGCGGTCCAGTCGAAGATGTGATTGCTCGGTCCGGTTCGCAAGATCGTCTCTGTACTAGCGACGCATCCTCATCGAGCGCCGTCAGGACGTCGATGACCGGTGGCAGCGGCTCGTACTCGACGGCGATCAACTCGAGCGCGTCGCGCGCCGAGTAGCGGTCCTGCGCCACGACGAACGCGACCTCCTGGCCCTGGAAACGGACCTTGTCGGTGGCGAGCACGGCCTGTACGTCCGCCGACAGTGTCGGCATCCAGGCGAGGCCGCGTTCCGCCAGGTCCGCTCCGGTAAGTACGGCCTCGACCTTCGGGTGTGCCAGGGCCGCACTGGCATCAACCGAGACGATGCGGGCGTGCGCCAGCGGGCTGCGCAAGATTGCCCCGTGCAGCATGCCAGGCAGCTTGATGTCGTCGACGAACGTGCCCTGGCCCCGGATGAACCGCGCGTCTTCCTTTCGCGGGATCGCCCCGTACGGCCCAGTCTCGTGCGCTTCTACCTGGTGATCTGTCACCGGTCGGCGCCGTTCTTCGCGGCCCACAGCACAGCCCGGACGATGTTCTCGTAGCCAGTGCAGCGGCAGATCTGACCGGAGATCGCCTCCCGCACTTCGGCCGCGGACGGATCCGGGTTGTGATCCAGCAGCCAGCGCGCCGTGAGCATCATGCCTGGCGTGCAGAAGCCGCACTGCAGCCCGTGGCATTCTGCGAAACCCTGCTGGACAGGATCGAGGCGGTCACCCCGGCTCAGGCCCTCGACGGTCAGGACCCGCCGGCCATCCGCCATCACGGCCAGCACAGTGCATGACTTCACCGGCGTTTCGTCCAGCCAGACCACGCACGCGCCGCAGTTAGAAGTGTCGCAGCCCCAGTGCGACCCGGTCAGGCCCAGGTCATCGCGCAGCAGGTGAATGAGCAGCAGCCGGGGCTCGACGTCGCGCGTGTACTCACTGCCATTGACGGTCAGCGTGACCTTCATGCGGCCTGCCCGCGAGCACGGGCCACGGCAAGCCGAAGGACCCTGGTGGTGAGCTCGCGGGTGAGGTGGCGCTTGTAGTCCGCGGGGCCGCGCTGATCGCTGACCGGCCGGCAGTTGTCGGCTGCAATCTCGCCTGCGCTCGCTAGCGTCTCCTCAGTCACGATCTTGCCTCGCAGGTACTCCTCGGCCTCTGCGGCGGCGAAATGAGTTGCCCCGACAGCGGTCAGGCCTATTCCAGCGTCCGCGATGACATCGCCGGTCAACCAGACCGCAGCTCCCGCGGCACCCACCGGCCAGTCTCCGGCCCGCCGGGACACTTTCTGATAGCCGCTGCCGCCGCCCGGCCTGATCGGCAGGGTGATCTCGGTGAGTAGCTCTGACGGCCCGACGACCGTCTCGTACGGGCCGGTGTGGAACTCTCGCGCAGACACCTCGCGCCGACCGTCCGGACCCTGGATGACCATCGTGCCTTTCATCGCGGCAAACGCGGCGGACAGGTCCTCCGACGGGTCCGCCTGGCAAAGCGAGCCGCCCACGCTGCCCCAGTTCCGCACGATCGGGTCGGCGATCACGCGTTCGGCGTCGTGCAGGATCGCGAAGTGCTCGCCGACAAGCGGCGAGTCAAGCAACTGCGCATGCCGGGTAAGAGTGCCGATTCGCAGCTGTGCTCCGGTTAGGTTGATATAGCAGAGGTCGGTGATCCCGTTGATGTCTATCAGCACCTCAGGCTGCGCCAGCCGCAGCTTCATCATGGGTATCAAGCTGTGCCCGCCGGCCAGGACTCGCGCTGCGCTGCCATACCTGGCCAGCAGCGTTAGGGCGTGCTGGACGCTGCGGGCCTTCTCGTACTCGACCTGCGCGGGGACTTGCACCGCATCGCCCTCCCTTCCGATGAGTGTGTCATGACGCTCACCCAGCTCAACGCGTTCGTCCTGGTGGCCCGCCTCGGCTCAGTGACGGCCGCGGCTAGCGCGCTCGGGGTGAGCGAGCCAGCGGTATCGCAGGCACTGACCGCGCTGCGCCAGCACCTCGGCGACCAGCTGATCACCCGCGGCCCGGCCGGCATGACGCTGACACCAGGCGGTTCCAGACTGCTGGCCACCGCGTCGCAGATCGTCGTGCTCGGTGCCGAGGCGCACGCGGCGGTCCGAGCCGCGCAGGGCGCACCGGAGCAGTTGCGGGTGGTGGCGAGCTCGACCTTCGCCGAGTTCGTGGCCGGCCCGCTGATCGAAGCCTTCACTCGCCGGTTCCCTGGCCCGGTCGAGGTTTCGACGGGCGTCGCGGTCTCCGGCGAGCAGGCGGTGCTGGTTGCCAACCGCCTCGCCGACGTCGCATTCGGGCCGGGTGTCTCAGCTGAGCAGACCATGCCGGTGGTGAGCGAGCCCATTTTCAAATACCGGCTGGTCGTAGTGACTGCCGGGCACTCGCGCCTGCGCGGGCCGCCCCGGCAGTGGCGCTGGCTGGTAGATCCGGCCGGCACCGATCCGCACAGCGAGACCGGCAGGCTGCTTGCGCAACTCGACGTCCCGGAGAGCAATATCGGCGTGTTCCCCAGCCAGACCGCGGCGTGGGCTGCAGCTGCCGACGGGGCCGGCGCGGCGCCGGCCATCGAGCACTTGGTCTCGCAGCAGCTGCGGCGCGGTGAACTGTCGCTGGTCGAGCTACCTGGCCTGCCAGCCGAGGCATGCTGGTACGCGACGCTGCTCGAGCGGGACCACCGGAGTACGGCGGCCAGCGCGCTGCGCCGTTTCCTCGGGACGCCCGAGGCGATGCAGCTGATGCGGTCGCCGTCGGCCGGAGTTCCGCCGTCGCGGTTCAGGCCGCCGGTGTACGTGACCATATGGAGTTGAAAGTCTCCTATTCACCGCATTTACGCAGTCGGCCTAGCTGTGCACTTAAGCGACAGCTTATTGGCCCGTTGCCTTGGCACCCGAGAAGGTGCACGATGCAATCTCACCTCACCCGGCTGGGAGTTGCGGAATGCGGATCGAGTCCGACGGCAAGAGCAAGGGCAATCCGCGGCTGTACGAGCTAGTGGAGCACGCGCCAAAAACCGGCAAAAGCCCGACCGTCTGGGCCTGGCCCGAGCTGATCGACTATCTGAAGATCGCCGGGCAGCCGGTATCCGGTCCGTGGCCGCCGCACCAGGAGCCAAGGCCCGATCCCGATTACGAGTCGGGGCCAGTGGCAGTCGCCGACCCCGCGTCGCAGGCGCCAGCGCGCCAGGAACCGCAGGCGGACTAAGACGCATCGGCGGCTTTCACAGCGCCGCGAAAACACCGGAGGAAGCGTATGTACCCGTCGCGGTTCCGATACGAGGCACCGCATTCCATCGCCGATGCGATCGGGCTGCTAGCCGACGGCGGCGATTACGCCAAGGTACTGGCCGGCGGCCAGAGCCTCGTCCCGCTGATGAAGCTCCGGTTTGCCTCGCCCGAGCTGATCGTGGATATCAACAACCTGCCGGGCCTTAGCTACCATCGCGCTGACCCGGACGGCACGCTGCGGATCGGCGCGCTGTGCCGCCATGCCGACCTGGAGCGTTCCGAGCTGCTGGCCAGCACCCAGCCGACGATGGCCGCCGCCGCGCCGCTGATCGCGGACCCGATCGTGCGCAACCGGGGGACGCTAGTCGGCTCGCTGTGCCACGCCGACCCGCAAGGGGACTGGGCGTCGGTCGTGCTCTCGCTCGGCGGCTCGGTAGTGGCGCAGGGCCCGGCCGGACGCCGGTCGATTCCGATGGCTGACTTCGTCACCGGCCCGTTCCAGAATCTGCTTGCTCCCGACGAGATCGCCGTCGAGGCTGTCATCCCGCCCGCTCAGGGCGCGCGCGCCGGCGGATATCTGAAGCTGGAGCGGCGCGTCGGCGACTTCGCCACTGTCGGCGTCGCAGTTTCGGTGGAGACCTCGGGCGACGTCGTCCGGCGGGCAGGTATCGCACTGACCGGTGTCGGCGGCTCCACGATCGCGGCAACTGAGGCGGCCGCGGCGCTGACGGGGCGCCCGCTGACGGCGGAATCGATCAGCGCTGCGGCCGAGCTGGCTGCTGCTGCCGCCCGGCCGCGCACCGATCACCGGGGTAGCGCGGAGTACAAGCGGCACATGGTGGCGACGTTCGTCGAGCGCATCCTCAGCAGATGCAGCGCCGAGCCGACGGAAAGGGCGGCCTGATCATGACCATGGTCTACGAGGATCGCGGCGACGAGACCGCGGCCGAGGTGCCGCTGCGGCGGATCAAGTTCACCGTGAACGGCGCGAAAAAGATCGCCGAGGTCGAGCCGAGGCTGCTGCTGGCGCACCTGATCCGGCAAGGACTCAGGCTGACCGGTACCCACACCGGCTGCGACACGACGAACTGCGGTGCATGCACCGTTCTGGTCGACGGGCAGGCGGTCAAGTCGTGCACGATGCTGGCTGTCCAGGCGGACGGCCACGAGATCCAGACAGTCGAGGGTCTGGCCACGGCGAGCGAACTGCATCCGCTGCAGGAGGGCTTCAAGGAGGAGCATGGCCTGCAGTGCGGATTCTGCACGCCCGGAATGATGATGGCGGCCAAGGCGCTGCTCGACCGCAACCCTGACCCGACTGAGGAAGAGATCCGCTGGGCGCTGTCGGGCAATCTCTGCCGCTGCACTGGCTACCAGAACATCGTCAAGTCGGTGCTGTGGGCCGCCGAGAAACTCCGCGCGCAGGCGGATTGAAGGGGACGGGACCGAGGACATGTCGCAGGCAGTAGACGAAATCAAGATCGGCGGCATCGGCGCGAGCCGCAAGCGGGTCGAGGACAACCGGTTCATCCGCGGTAAGGGCAATTACACCGACGACATCGTGCTGCCCGACATGCTGCACATGGAGATCCTGCGCAGCCCGCTCGCGCATGCCCGGATCAAATCGATCGACGCCAGCAAGGCCTGGGACATTCCCGGGCGTTCACCTGGTGCTCACCGGCGAGATGATGGCCACCCGCAACCTGGCCTGGATGCCGACGCTGTCCTACGACACACAGGCCGTGCTGGCCACCGACAAGGTGCGGTTCCAGGGCCAGGAAGTCGCTTGCGTCATCGCTGACGACCCGTACATCGCCAAAGACGCGTGCGAGGCGATCGTCGTCGATTACGAGCCGCTGCCCGTCATCGTGAACCCGGTTCAGGCGGTCGCCGAGGGTGCACGCGGTCATCCGCGACGACAAAGAGAACCAGCCGGACAACGTCATCTACGACTGGGAGGTCGGCGACCGGGACGGCACCGACCGGGCGTTCGCCTCCGCTGACCTGGTGTCCAAGCTAGAATTGCACTATCCGCGGTCGCACCCGTCCCCGATCGAGTGCTGCGGTTCGATCGCCGACTTCAACCGCGCGACCTCCAAGCTGACCGTCTACATGACCACTCAGGCGCCGCACATCATCCGGGCGGCAGTCGCGATGGTGGCCGAGCTGCCCGAGCACATGATCCGGATTATTTCGCCGGACATCGGCGGCGGCTTCGGCAACAAGGTGCCGGTATATCCGGGCTACGTCTGCTCGATCCTGGCGTCGATCCTGCTGGAGCGGCCGGTCAAGTGGATCGAAGATAAGTCGGGCAATCTGATCTCGACCGGGTTCGCGAGGGACGTGTACCTGAAGGGCGAGATGGCGCTGCGCCAGTGACGGCAAGATCCTGGCCGTCCGGATGCACACCGACGCCGACCATGGCGCGTTCTTCTCGGACGCTCAGCCCAGCAAGTTCAAGATCGGGCTGATGCATTCGGCCTTCGCTGCCTATGACATCCCGGTCGCCCATCTGACCGCACGTGGCACTTACAGCAACAAGGCGCCAGGCGGGGTGGCGTACCGGTGCTCGTTCCGGGTGACTGAGGCGATGTTCTTCCAAGAGCGGATGATGCAGGCCGCCGCCGACGACCTCGGCATCGACCAGGCAGAGTTCCGCCGGATGAACTTCGTGCCCGACGAGGCATTCCCGCACCGGACGCCGTTCGGTTTCCTGACCGACTCCGGGCAGTACGCCAAGTGCCTGGACGTCGGGCTGACGGCGATCGACTACGAGAACTTCCGGCAGCAGCAGGCTGACGCACGCTCTCGCGGGCGGCTGCTCGGGCTCGGTATCTCCACGATGACCGAGCCGCTCGGCGCCGGGAACAGCCGAGAGTACGACATCCTCGGCATCAAGATGTTCGACTCGGCCGAGCTCAAAGTGCACATGACCGGGAAGGCGATCGTCAGGACCGGCGCCCGTAGCCAGGGCCAGGGACATGAGACGACGTGGGCTCAGATCGTCGCCCACGAACTCGGGATCCCGGCCGAGGACGTCTTGGTGGAGGAAGGCGACACCGACACCGCCCCGTTCGGAATGGGCACCTACGCGTCCCGCAGCACTCCAGTAGCCGGCGCGGCGGTGGCGATGGTGTCGCGCAAGATCCGGGCCAAGGCCCGGAAACTGGCCGCGCACCTCCTCGAGGTATCGGAGGAGGACATCGAGTGGGAGCTCGGCCGGTTTTACGTCCGCAGCGCTCCGGATCGAGGGGTCACGATCCAGGAGTGCGCGGTCGCCGCGTATGCCAATATGCCCGATGGCATGGAGCCGGGCCTGGACGCCACCGCCTACTACGATCCGCCGAACCTGACCTGGCCGTTCGCGGTTTACATCGTCACGGTCGAGGTCGACCCGCAGACAGGCGTCTGGGACGTCCTCAACATGGTGGCGGTCGACGACTGCGGCATCCGGATCAATCCGATGATCGTCGAAGGCCAGATCATGGGCGGCCTGACTGAGGCCTACGCGATGTCCAACATGCAGTTCATCACCTTCGATGCGGACGGCAACTGCGTCGGCGCGAACTACATGGACTACCTGCTGCCGACTGCCTGGGAGACGCCCGGCTTCGAGCTGCACAGCGAGGTCGTCACGCCGTGCCCGCACCACCCGATCGGCGCCAAGGGTATCGGCGAGTGCGCGGCGGTCGGCGGCCCGGCCGCGTTCGTCAACGCGGTGCTGGACGCGATTAAGGACACCGGCGTCCGCAACATCGACATGCCGCTGCTGCCCGACCGGGTCTGGGAAGCCGTCACCTACCGCCGGGACATCTCCGGCGCTCCGCCTGTGCGCTCGGACGACTAACAGGACGGGTGATGAACAGCTGGGAAGTCATGGAGTACGCCGCCGAGCTAGCGCGGCGTGGCGAGGCATTCGCGCTGGCGACTGTCGTCTGGCGGCAGGGGCCGTCGTCGAGCCAGCAAGGCTCGCGGGCGATCATCACCGCTGACGGCGAACTGCATGGCTGGATCGGCGGTGCGTGCGCGGAGCCTGCGGTCATCCGCGCGGCCACGCACGTCATCGCTACCGGCAGCGCCGAACTGCTGCTGCTCGGCAGCCCGGAACAGTTCGGCAGCGCGGTGCCAGAAGGGGTTGCCGTCATCCCGATTTCCTGCCAGAGCGAGGGCGCGCTGGAGGTCTACATCGAGCCGGTAGTGCCCGTTCCCCACCTGGTCGTGGTTGGCCGGTCGCCGATGGCGCAGACGCTCGCCGACCTGGCGCGCGCCCTGGGCTGGCACGCGGAACTGATCGACGGTCCCGACTTCACCGCTGACGGAGTTAGACGAGCAGTCGCTCGTCGTTGTCGCCACTCAGGGCCATGACGACGAGAGTGTGCTCGAGCGCGCGGTGGCCGCCAGGCCCGCCTACCTTGGCCTGGTCGGCTCGCGCAAGCGGGGTGCGGCGGTGCTTGGTTACCTGGCAGATCGCGGCCTGCCGAAGGCGGAGCTGGACCGGGTGCGGGTGCCGGCCGGCCTCGATCTCGGCAGTACGACGCATCCTGAGATCGCGGTCGCGATCCTGGCCGAAATGGTGCAGCTGCGCGCGTCCGGGGCACTGGCAGGCGGCCCGGCTGTCGCCCCCGAAGCGCCCAGAGCCAGCCTGGCGCGGCCATCGATCCGGTGTGCGGCATGACCGTAACTGCCGGGCGGACGCAGTCTGTCGCTGGAACACGCGGGCGTCCACTTATTACTTCTGCGGCGCGGGGTGCCGCCACGCGTTCGAGAAAGATCCGGCCGCTTACACCGTTGCTGACGTGACGGACATGAAGGGCGAGGCCCGATGCTGATCAAGAACGACTTCGAGGTCGCCGAGCCGGTCGAGAAGGTCTGGCAGTTCTTCGGCAACATCCAGCAGGTCGCTACCTGCCTGCCCGGCGCAGAGCTGACCGAGGATCTGGGCGGTGAGAAGTACAAGGGCAAGGTGGCGATCCGGATGGGGCCGGTGCGGCTGCAGTTCGCCGGCACCGCTGACATCACCGAGCGGGACGAGGCAGCCAGGCGCATCGTCGTGCAAGCGGCCGGTGCCGACGAGAAGGGCCGCGGCCAGGCCAGCATGATCGTGACCGCGACGCTGGCCAAGTCCGGTCGTGGCACGCGCGTCGACGTCGCCCAGGACCTGCAGCTTTCCGGCGCCGCCGCGCAGTACGGCCGGGGCATGATCGCCGACGTCAGCTCCGTCCTGATGCACGACTTCTCGGCCAACATGCAGGACCGGATCAGCCGGATCGAGCGCGGCGAGTCCGCCGACCAGATCGCCGCGGCTGCGGTGAGCCCGGCGAGCGGCTTCATTCTGGGCCTGCGGGCCGCGCGGATGGCGCTCGCCCGGGTCTTCCGCCGGTTCTTCTTGCCTTACCAGCCTGCGTCGCCAGCGTCGCACTAACCCGGCCGAGCTTTAACGAGGAGGACAGCGATGGTCTTGTGGTGGATCGGCAACGCAGTGCTGTTGCTCGTAGTCCTGCCCGTCGTCATCTACTTGCTGAACCGGGTGCTGGCAGCGGTCGAGCGGATCAGGCACGCGACCGACGACATCCTGTCCGGCGGCGTTGCGCTCGTCGGCGAGCTGACGCCGGTGCCAGGCGCGCTAGCCACGACCGACGCCACGGTGAAGGAAGTATCCGTCGGCGCGGTTCGCTACGCGGGTTCCGTCGCGAAGCTTCTCGGTTAGCTCTGTATCTAGCAAGCACAGCTTCCGGCTAGCAGAAAGGAGAACGGTCATGCCAGCAGCCGCGTGGGTGACTTTGATCATCGCCGCGCTGATCATCGCGTATTGCCGCTGTCGGACTGTTGCGGGTGATCTTTCACCTCAGGGCAATCCGGGCGACGCTTGTCGCGACCACTGGCGGGGTCCAGGCGGTCGCACAGTTGACCAGCACCGTGCCGGACCGGCTGACGTCGGTTAACGCGAGCCTGAAGCCCGTCAGGGACTTCTGCGAGACGGTCTGATCAGCCATGGCCGGACATGCAAGCAAGCTCGTTTACCTCGCTAGCGGGGCCGGGCACTTCAGCAGCTTCGGCTGGGTCCTCGGCTATGTGATCGGCATTGTCGTCGTGCTCGTCGTGGTCGCGCTCGTAGTGCCGATCCTGAGGCTGGCTTACTCGATCGGCAAGGAAGCACCGAAGATCAACGATGCGCTCGGCGATGCCGTGCACAACACGGCGCCGCTCGGCGCGCTGCGCACCACCATCGAGTACGCCACCATCATCATCGGCGGGCTGCAGCGCGGCCGCGCCAGGCTCGGAGGGTAGCGATGCACGCACATGCGATCGCCGCGGCGATGAACTCCTCCGAGCACACCGCCTGGATAGTCGCGATCATCCTGGGCTTTGTCGTGGTGCTCGCGGTAGCCGCTCTGCTGAGTCTGCTGATCTACTTCGTCAAGGTCATCGACCGGCGTGTGGTCGAGGTGCGGGACACGCTGGCGGCTGCCGCGGCGAACACGGCCGACGCGGCGCTGATCCCGCAAGTCGCTGACGGCGTCGAGGCGGTGCTGGCCGAAGGACTGCAGCACCATCTGTTCCTCGGCCGCGTGCTCGGAAAGGTGAAGTCATGACCGCGCTGGTCGTACTGACCGTCGTCGACATCCTCTTGCTGATCGCCGGGCTCGCGTTCTACCTGTACTGGGTCGGCACGCTGCTGACCCGGATCGCCGGCAACCTGGAGGAGTGCGCCGAGCCTTGTCGCCACGATCGTCGGGCACGCCAAGCAGATCGGGCCCGGCGTCGAGCACATTAACCAGACCGGCGGAGTGGTGGCTGGCGCGCTGCCACTGCTATACGGGATGGCCGAGGAGATCGTCATCGACGTCACGCCGCAGCCCGCAGAGCTTGAGGTGCGCGAGGTTGCCCGGCCCGCGTCGGGGACCCGGAGGTCCCGGCTGCACGACGCAGTCGGCTACGCGCCGCGGTCCTGACGCGCTACCGGTGGCCGGACTGGTCCGGGCCGCGACGCGCGACGGGGCCGGTGGTCGGCGCCGTGTACTCGCCGATCCAGTGGTCTTCCCATGCGTTGTCGTACTGCTGTTCGTTGCAGCTCGGATGGTAGATCGCCGTCAGCTCGCGCGCGATCTGCTCGCGATGCGCGCTCGTGCCGCCGGGCACTTCATAAGTGCAGATGTAGACCTTCCATTTCGAGCCGGCCCGGCGGATCCAGCAGGCAGAGCGGGGATGCTGGAACGGGAAGCGCTCGGCTGCCAGGTCATCACAGTGCCCGACATAGCTGACCGCGTAGCGGTCCGGCTTCGTATCCGGGTCGGGTTTGTAGAGGATGGCGTAGACCGCGGCTGTGGCGGGCGGCGTCCAGCCGCCGAGCAGCCGTGGCCCCTCGAACGGGTAGCCCGCTAGCGAGCCGAGACGGATCATCAGAAGTCGATTTCCTCCTCGGCCTCGCTGACCGCTTCGGTGCGTACCACCGGCGCAGGCGGCAGTCCGGCCGTCGCAACCGCCGCGAGGAACCGTCCGGTCGCCTCCCCGACCGCGTCCTCCCTAGTGTCGGCCTCGACCACGAGCTGGGCCCCGTACCTGGTGGTGCCGATCCCGGTGGCGATGCCGTTGCTGTCAGCGATCGCGTCGGCTAGCTCGACGATCTCCTCGCGGCTGAGCACCCTGTCGCCCTCGGCCTCGATTCCGACACTCCACCTCATGCCGTCTCCACCTCGCGCCCGTCTGGACTTGTCAACTCATGGCCGGCAACATCCGGGCTAGCTGCTCCAGGCTGGCCAGGTCATGGCCGGACAGCAGCAGGTCGATATGCGGCGCTGCCACCATCATGCCCAGCGTGCTCGGCCGGAAATGCGGGTCATCGCCCTTGTGCGGGTTCACCCACACGAGCCGGTAGCAGAGCCGGGAGAGCCGCTCCATTGCGGCGGCAAGCTGATCAGGATCGCCGCGGTCGAGGCCGTCAGAGCAGATCACCACCACGCCGCCGCGGCACAAACCGCCGCGGCCGAAGCGGCGCACGAAAGTCTCGAGTGACGCACCGATCCTGGTCCCCCCGTCCCAGTCCACGACGGTCGCGGCGGCCCGCTCGAGGGCGTTATCTGGCCGCCGGTGGGTCAGCGCTTTGGTGATCCGGGTGAGCCTGGTCCCGAAACAGAACACTTCGACCTTGGCGGTGGCGTGCTTGGCCGTGTGCGCGAACTGAAGCAGATGCCGCGAATAGTCGGCCATCGAGCCGGAGACGTCGAGGATCAGGATCAGCGGCCGCAGCCGCATCTTGCGCTGCCGGAAATACAGGTCAGCGGGCTCGCCATGCATTCGCATGGCGGTCCGGATCGTCTTGCGGAGGTCCGGCGAGCGGCCTTTCACTGCGGCTGCGGTACGCCGGGTCCGGCGCCGCGGCGGCGTGAGCCGGATTCTGGTCATGATCCGTCGCAGCGCGGCGAGTTCTGCCGGTGTGCAAGCAGCGAATGACCGGTGCTTCAACGCATCGACGTCAGAGGCCATCCAGCCGAGTAGCGGCTGTTCTTCGTCCTGCTCCTGGCCAGGCTCTGTGCCCGGCATAACCATTGCCGCTTCAACTTCGGCTGCGGCGCTAGCCCGCAGCGTCAGCAGCGCAGCAGCGGGAGCACCCTCCGCCAGGAAATAGCGCCGGAACACCTTGTCGTAGACGGGGATGTCATCGCGTTTGCTGACCAACGTCGTGCGCCCCGCCCAGTACAGGTCCATGAGATCTGACGGGTCGAGTGGTGACATCGCTGAAAAGTAAGTCAGCACGTCGCCGGTGCCGGCGGTGATCCCAGCGCGACGAAGTTCCCGCGCGAAGCCGACCAGCACCGGAGCGAACGGAGATTGCCCGGCCACCGGGAACTCAGCCACCGGGAACTCAGCCACCCGGAGCTCAGCCACCGGAAGTTATCTCTGCCAGGTTCTCCCTGACCAGGTCCAGATCATCCCGGTCCTTGATGACCGCCCCGAGCGTGTCGGCTGCGGACTGCACGGTCAGGTCGGTCTCGCCGAGAAAGCCCAGGGTCCGCACCCAGTCGATGGTCTCCGCCACGCCCGGCGGCTTGGCAAGGTCGAGTTCGCGGAGCCGCTGCACGGCCCGGACAACCTTGCGGCTCAACTGCTGCGCCGCACCCGGCTCACGCACCAGCACGATCTCGAGCTCGCGTTCGGCAGACGGGTAACCGATCCAGTGGTACAGGCAGCGGCGCCGGAGCGCGTCGTGGAGTTCTCTGGTCCGGTTGGACGTGAGGATCACCGCGGGTGCGGACTCTGCCTTGATCGTGCCAATCTCGGGGATGCTGATCTGGAAGTCCGACAGCACCTCGAGCAGGAACGCCTCGAACTCGTCGTCGGCTCGGTCGATTTCGTCAATCAGCAGGATCGCCTGGTCACCAGCCCGTACGGCCTCCAGCAGTGGTCGCTCAAGAAGGAACTTGGGCCCGAACAGCCGGTCGACTGCCTGCTCGTCGGCTGCCTGACGCTCTGATAGCGCCCGGATCTGCAGCATCTGACGGGCATAGTCCCACTCATACAGCGCCTGGTTAGCGTCGATGCCCTCGTAGCACTGAAGCCTGATCAGCCTGCGGCCGAAGACTGCGGCCAGCGCCTTCGCGACCTCGGTCTTGCCTACACCTACCTCGCCCTCGATCAGCACTGGCCGGTGCAGCGATAGCGATACCAGCAGAGATGTGGCCAGGCCGCGATCGGCCAGGTAGCCGCCCTGTCGCAGGCGCTCGGTCAGTTCGCCGACAGTTCCGGGATACTCCACCGAGCGAATCTCCTCGCCGTCAGTAGCCAGGCTCAGTGACTGTCAGCCGAGGTGACTGGCAGCCGAGCCGAGGACAAGGTCACGAATGCTGCCGCCGGAACGGTTCAGCTTGCCTTCCCGCTCCAGCCTGGCCTGCCATGCGGTGGTCGGGTCTTGGTCCCCGGCAGCGAAGTCGTCGAACCCGACTCCGGCCTCGGCCATCCGCTTGCAGGACTTCTTCTCACCGGTCTGGTCGTCGAGGTCGGCAGCTGTCTGTCCCTGGCTGCGCCACACCGCGCGGAGCACGTCCAGCGCGTCACCAGGCTCTGCGCTCATTTCGGACATCCCTTCAGCCCAGCGGTATTGGCTTGACTGTAACCCGGCGACGCCGGCGGCCGCGACGGTGGATTAAGCGATCTCTTAATCAAGTGGCCGGGCAGGCCCGCGCGTCGCGGCGCTGCCGACCGGACCGGTTCGGCATGATGCTGGGTATGGGACTGTCGGTAGCTGCGAGCACAATGACGATCGTGCCGGACATTACCTTCCGCAGCGACATGACCGTCGAGCTCGTCAAGCAATCGGCGTCGGATGCCGACGTCATCTGGGCCGCCAGGGTTTCCACCAAGGGCGAGCAGTCGCTTGCCGACATCGACGGTGACCCCGAGCGCTCGGGTGGCTTGATCAACTTCCTGATGCGCGACAGGCACGGCACCCCGTTCGAGCACTCGACGATGACTTTCTACGTCAGCGCGCCGATCTTCGTGTTCCGGGAGTTCATGCGGCACCGCACGTTCAGCTACAACGAGGAAAGCGGCCGGTACCGCAAGCTCGAGCCGGTGTTCTACGTGCCAGGTCCGGATCGCAAGCTCGTCCAGTCCGGGAAGCCGGGTGCCTACGTCTTCACCGACGGTTCGGCTGAGCAGCAGGCGCTGGTGTCCGAATCAGTGCAAACCGCTTGCCGGCAGTCGTACGAGGCCTACCTGGAAATGCTGGAGGCTGGCGTCGCGCGTGAGGTTGCCCGCACCGTACTGCCAGTCGGGCTGTACTCGTCGATGTACGCCACCTGCAACGCCCGCGCGCTGATGAATTTCCTGTCGCTGCGGGTTAAGCACAGCGGAGCGACGTTCCCGTCGTTCCCGCAGCGCGAGATAGAGATGGTCGCTGAACAGATGGAAACGCTGTGGGGGGGCCTGATGCCGCTGACACACGCGGCGTTCGAGCGGAACGGCCGCGTCTGCCCTTAGGCGGGCTCCCCCGGCTGCACAACCGCAGCGGTCTGCGTTCAGGGCTGTACAAGCCCGTGCCTTGGGGGACAATAGGCACCGGGTGCACCAATGACACGGGGTGGTCTGTCATGGCCGGTTTTGTGCAAGGGCTGAAGCGCGGGGTAGCTGCAGGCGCGATCGTCCTGACGGCGCTGGTAACGGCGCCATCGAGCGCAGACGCGGGTGGCTTACCCGCCTGGAGTCTTTACTACCAGGCCCACGTGTCTGGTTTCTTTACGAGCGTCGCCGTCATCAGCAAGACCGACGCGTGGGCAGCTGGGCTCCTCTCCAACGGTGGCGATGTGCTCCGGCCGCTCCTACGGCGCTGGAACGGGCAGTCCTGGAAGGCGGTCACCATCCCGCATGCTGCGCGCTTTGAGTCCGAGTGGGTCGCGGCTTCATCGGCGGCGAACGTCTGGGTCATGGGATCCAGCAACGGAAGGGTCATCACCAGGGCGTACCGCTTCGACGGCTCGCGGTGGCACGCAGTCCGCGTGCCGCCCCAGATAGGGCTGGCGGATCCGGTGGTCCTCGGACCGCGTGATGTCTGGGCCCTCGGCGGCGGGAACGGCACCTCGGCCGACATCTTCCACTGGACCGGCCGCCGCTGGGTGGGGTACACCGTGGGAAGGAATCTGTCGGCACTGTCGGGCACCTCAGACAAAGATGTCTGGGCGGTGGGGCTAAACCGGCATCGCGTCACGGCCAAGATCGCCGCATACCGCTGGAACGGCTCACGCTGGCGGACTGTATCAATGCCTCACCCTCGGTCCACCTCGCCCGATATCCAGGTGTCTTCGGCCGCTGATGTCTGGATCAGCGGCCTGTCCGGGACGGGAATCCACGCTCCTGCCTTCTTGCTGCACTGGACCGGTAATGGATGGAGCAAGGTAACCGAGCCGACGTCATTTCCTGCCGATTCCACTGATCTGCTCGCTGACGGCAGCGGGGGAGCCTGGCTGGGGCCAGAGGCGCACTGGACGGGTCACGTCTGGCAGGGCCCGGTCCCGGTACCGCTTGAAGCGGGCGGGAGTGAGGGGTCCATGGGCCGGGTGCCGGGGACGGCCTCCTACTGGCTGATGGCCGGAACCATCAACACCGGCTCGACGATCGAGAGACCGTCGATTTACCTGTATGGCCCTGTTCCCTAGGGGCTAGGCAACCGATAACGGCCGACTCGGACGTTCTGCGTCCGGAATATCGGTTGAGTGCCGCATCAGACAGTGCGGCTGCTGCACGACAGGTAAGCGCCCTGGGCCGGGAAGACGACCTTGAAGCGGTAGCCGTAGCTCTTGGCCGCGTGAATATTGAAGGCTCCGTTCCGGCCGACCCTGACCGTCTTGTCAAGGTGCCAGGTCCTCGAGCCCAGTGCCCGGTCGTACAGGCGGAGCTTCAGGCCTCGCAGGGACGAGAACGATATCTGCCCGAACAGGTCGGTGACGGTGCCGTGGGTCTGGCTTCCCGACGCAGTGCGTTGAATGTGTACGGACAGGAAGCGGGTGCGGTCAGTGATGGTACTTGTGGTAGCGCTAGTACTCGTGAGGGTGTCGGCAGCTGGCTGCACCCGGGCCTGCCAGCTGCTGGTGCCCAAGTGGATACCAACGGGGCTCTTGAACTGCCCGAGGGCATTCGCTTGCACGCCAGAGTCCTTGTGCCAGCTCTTAGATCCCCCGGGCCGGTAATAAAATTCGACCGATCCGTAAGCCAGACCGACCCAGGAGCTGCCGTTCCAGCGTTCTACCGTGCCGGTCGCGTACAAGCCCTTGCGGAAAGCGGCGTGCGCCTCTTCCTTTCGCGGCAGGTGGAAGCCGACGACATCGGTTCTGGAGACGCCATCGATCCAGTTGTAGTTGGCGCTGGCGTAGTCCGGAATCCAATCCGACCAGTAGTCGTCGTTCAGCGACGTGTCAACCATCCAGTCACTGGTCTCAGTGACCGGCTCGGTCAGGCTGAACGTGCCGTCGGCACCGGTCGTGGTTGCGTAGGTGACATTGCTCTGGGTCGAGGTGTACGGCTCCATGGTCAGCGTCAGAGGGGTGCCGCCCTGGAACGGCTCCCAGCTCCCGCTGACCTGCACTTGCAAGGTGCCAGAGAAGACGACCGGTGTCCCGGCTGAGACCGACGTGGGAATCGGGTTGATCAGCAGCCTGCTGGCAAGGTGGGCAGCATCGAGCAAGATGCCGTAGCCGGGCGTGCTATGGCTGGCAGCCAGTCCGGTGTCACCTGCGAATGCGGCCCTGACGTATCCGCCGCTCGGCAGCGGCGTGCTGATCGTGAACTGTCCGTTGGTGGCGGTAGTCCCGGTCTGCACGGTTGTCCATTGACCCTCGCCAGGCAGCTGGATCTGGATTTGAACTGGCTCGTTCGCAACTGGCGTGAGGCTTTTGCCTTCCAGCAACTCTCCGGTAAACGTGACCGGCTGCTGGTAGACCACCGTAGTCACCGAGCTAGCGAAGTCATCGATGTAGGTGGGCTGTGCCGCCGAGGCGGATGCGGGGACGGTGAGAAAGGCCAGTGTGACGGTCGAGAGGGCGGCAGCTGCCAGCGTCCGGAACATTGGCGACCTTCACAGTGGCGAGATCGAATACGGCTATGCCCGGATGCTACAGGTGACTCCCGGCGACCGGAATGCGTCTGCCACGGCGGCTAGGCTGCTGCGTCATGAGCGAAGGCGAGTTGCTGATCGGCGATGGCGTCACCCCGGGGATCGTGCGCATCCGGGACACGGTACGGCGGCCGCTGCGGCCATTCAGCCTGACTATTCAGGCCTACCTGGCCCACCTGCGGGACGCGGGGTTCACTGGCGCGCCGCTTCCACTCGGCGTCGATGAGCAGGGCCGCGAGGTGCTCTCGTTCGTCCCCGGTGACGTACCGCGTAACCCGCTGCCGCCGGAAACCGCGTGCGACGACGTGCTCGTCGCCCTGGCGCTGCTGATCCGCGCGCTGCACGAGGCGTCAGCCGGGTGGGTACCGCCGCCCGACGCGGTCTGGGGCGGCACGCCGGCCAACGCGGGACGGATCAGCAAGCAGTCTGAGCTGGTCAGTCACCGCGACTACTACCCAGGCAACGTGGTCTTCCGCGACGGGCTGCCCGTCGCGCTGATCGACTTCGACCTGGCCATGCCGACCACCCGGCTCTACGACATCGCGAACGCCCTGTGGTATTGGGCGCCGCTGCGCGATCCGCGGGACCGGGCGCCGGCGTTCGCGGACGCCGACGTTCCTCACCGGGTCGCAGTGTTCGCGGACGCCTACGGCATGACGGCCGGGCAGCGCGCCGATCTCGGGCCGTTCGTCGTCGACTTGGCCCGCCGCTATCACGAGGATTCCCGCGTTTCGGCCGAGCTAGATCCGGTGTTCCGCAAGCTATGGGAGGACGGCGCCAAGTACGAGCTGCCGCGCGCCGAGGCATGGCTGCGGGAGACGGCCCCGGCAATCACTGCTCGCCTCTGCCAGCCGGGCTAGCAGAGCAGACAGAACGGCTTGCCGGCCGGTGTGTGCGGCGGCCGCTGCGGGCACACCCGCTGCTATGGCCACGCGATCCGGCGCGCGGCGTGGCAGCAGCGAAGGAACAACTATGGATATCAGAGAGTCAGTAGCCCTGGTGACGGGCGCAAATCGTGGGATAGGCCGCGCGTTCGTTCGCGCGCTTATGGATCACGGCGCAGCCATGGTCTACGCGGGTGCGCGTGATCCAGCAACAGTGGTCGATCATGACGCCACTCCGCTGCGGCTGGACGTCACTAGCGCCGCCGACGTCACCGCGGCCGTAGCGGCGGCGGATGACGTGACCATCGTGATCAACAACGCGGGCGTCCAGGGCTTGGGCACGAAGCTCCTCGAAGGCAGCTTCGATGATGCGCACCATGAGATGGAAGTCAACTATTTCGGCACCTGGGCGATCTCCCGTGCGTTTGCCCCGATCCTCGCCCGGAACGGCGGAGGCGCTCTGGTGAACATGCTGTCAGTGGCGGCCTGGATCGGACGGCCCGAGTTTCCCGGCTACGCTGCCTCAAAAGCAGCCCAGTGGTCGCTGACGCAGGCTCTGCGGGAGGGCCTGCGTGAACAGGGCACTCTGGTGGTCGGAGTACATGCGGGATTTGTCGAAACCGACCTGAGTACCTGGGTCGACGCGGCGAAGATCAGCCCGGCCAGCGTGGCCGAGCAGACCATGCAGGCCCTTGCGAACGACTCGGTCGAAGTTCTTGCCGACGAGCGGACCAGGCAGGTAAAAGCAGCCCTGTCTCAGCTGGCGTTAGCGCCGCTCCAGCGCGGATAGCAACGGCCGACGCTGCAGGCGCCCGCGCCGAGTCGGCGGCCGCCCTCGACAGCTCGGGTTCCCTGCCGCCACCCGCCGTTTCCCCCCAGGGGGCTGCAACAGCGCCCCGCTCACCAGATTTCTTGTTTGCCTACTAGCCGGGCATACCAGCGATAACCTGCTGGCCGCCCTCGAACAAGCCAATAGCTGACTGAGACTGAGTGAGGAAGCCTGGCAGGCTGACGATCTGCCCGTTGACCAGCGCACCGGCCGTGCCGAAACAATCCACCAGCGGATGCGCACCGCGCGGGCCTAGCGACAAGACGTTGCACCCGGCCTCGAGGTCGCTGGCGTCGCCGGTCGCGCTGGCGGTATACAGAGTGCGCTCCAGTTGGCCGGTGCGCGCATCCAGTTCCACGATCCGGCCCTCGGCTTCGTGACCGTGCGAGCCGACAGTCACCTGCGAAGTGACGACGGTCTGGCCATCCGGGGTGACAAGGACCGTGGGAACGGTGTTGAAGTCTGGTTGCTGGGCGTCCGATGAGGCGACGGGCTCGCTAGCGGCCAGCAGGTCTGTAGCGGGTGCGGCGGACAGTGGCAGCACCCGGTAGGGCCTGGACCCGCGGGTAATGGGCTGATAGATGATCCGGTCCCCCCTTTGAATCAGGGGAACCCACTCGAACGCCAGCGATCTGGCGTTCACCCAGGAGAGATTGTCCACCTCGCCGATGCCGACGTGCGTGGACCAGCTGCCTGTGACCGCACCAGTGGTCAGGTTCAGCACCTGGATGCCAGTACGCGCGCAGCGGGTCTTGCCGCAGTCCCAATCGGACGCGATCGCGAGCATGGTGCCATCGGGTGATAGGTCAATGTCCTCTGGCGAGCTTATGAATGCGTCGGACGGAACATGAAAAGGCAGCTGCGTAACATGGACGGCGCCGCTGTCGCTGACCTGCAGCCGGAACATCCTGGTGGCGTAACCAAACGAACCTTCGCGGTTATCGGGGAACGGAAATGGTGCCGACAGGAGCACGAAGGTCCGGCCGTTGCGGGCGGCTGTGATGTCCGGCAGGGAGAGCGCGGAGATGTGGCCGTCCTTGAAGTACACGGTCGGCAGGCTCACCCGGGCAATCCTGGCGCCGGTCGCCGAGTTGTACACGGCCACGAAGGTCTTGAGGCCGTTGTCGGATGGCCCGGTGACATTCGCGTAATACGGCGGGATAGCGTTGCTGCGCGCCAGTGCCGACGCCGTAGGCGCCGTCCCTCCGCCGGGCTGGCTTAGCGACGGCGCGACCACGCCGAGCCCGACGGCGACCGCGACTACCGCCACGGTGGCAGCCACGGGCGCAAGCAGCCTGGAACGCCGTGCCCAGGCCAAGTACAGCCGCCCTCGTGCCGCGGCCCTGCTGCGCCTAGCCGGGCCACCGAGCGGGCGGATAGTCTCTGGCTGCGCTACCTCGGCCAGCTGGCGGAGCTCCTGCGTGAGCCGGTCTTCCAGTGCTGTCATCGCTCTTCCTCCCCTATCTCAGCGGCGAGCCTCGCAAGCCCGCGGCTCAGGCACGCGCGCGCGTTGCCCGCGCTGATCCCCAGCGTCGCGGCGATCTCGGTCACGCTCAGGTCGGCGTAATACCGGAGCACCAGCACCTCACGCTGACGGCGCGGCAGCTTCCGCAGTGCTGCGGCCAGCTGCCACCGGTCGGCGGTGACAGAGGCGGTGTCCGGGGCAGCTGCGTCCGCGCGCACCGCCAGCCGGGGCGCGTGCCCGCGGGCCACCGCGGACCGTCGGTGCACCGACCGGCAGCCGTTCAGGACCGCTGAGCGGGCGTAGGCCAGCGCCCGCTCCGGCTCGCGGACACGGGGCCAACTGGCGTGCAGCCGCTCGAAACAGTCCTGCACGACGTCCTCGGCGGTCGCCAGGTCACCGACCATCACGAGCGCGAGCCGGACCAGCTCGAGGTGGTGGCGGCGGAACAAGTCAGCGACGGTCGCCCGGGCGTGGTCCTGGCGTGCCCTGCTGACGCCGCTGTAGCGTGAGAGTGTGCCGTCCGGCGGCACGCTGTCGTCTAGCCCGGGGGGCGCATCCATTGAGGGGCTCACAGATAAGAGACGCTCAGCGTAGCTGGAATGCTGTCCGCCTTGCCGCGCCTCACTAGCAGGACGCGCCGTCCGCGGGTTGGCGCCCCTGTGGTCACAGGCGGCGCACAGATAATGGACCAGCTATTCGCGGAAGATGGCACCGGAGGGGCTCAGTTACTCAGTTAGTTACTCACGGCCAGGTGGGAAGGGTTGTCCTCCGCGCAATATGGCCTATGACCTGGGTGGGCCTAATGGACCACAACCCGAACCGCCCTCCCGTTGTCGCGGAGGCTCCCGAGCTGCGGATCGGGGCAGTGGCGCAACGCTGACGAGCTGGCGCTTCGGCCTGAGGGCGATGTCTTCGCCTTAACCTGGCTGTCGGTATCGGCTGGCATGCTCGGGCCGTGGCACGCACCCAGGCGGTCTACTACCGGGATTCGCGCGGTGCCGAACCGGTCGATGAGTTCATCCAGGCGTTGCCACCCAGGCGCGCCGCGAAGATCGACGACTCCATCGATGAGCACCTGAACGGCAGGCCACCACAGGATCCGCCCCCTCCGTTCCCGGTCACCTCGCAGATCGACGGCGAGCTGCGCGAGCTGCGGGTCCGGTTCGCCAATGCTCGCTACCGCATCCTGTACCAGCGCTCGGAGAATCTCGTGGTGCTGCTGCACGCGATCGAGAAGGACACAGGGGCGGTGCCCCGTTCTGACATCGACCTGGCCAGGCGGCGGATGGCGGACTTCAAGAATCGGATGGACGCGTCGCGGCGGACGCCGCCCCGGCCAGCGGGCAGGGATGCCCCAGGCAGCCGCCCTATATCGGCTACTTATCAAAATGGGTAAACTAGTGAGCATGAGCGAACCAGATGCCAGTGCCAGCCCTACCGGCAGGGCCGCTGCTGAAGCGGCAGCCGGGCGGGCGCGCCGCAGCCCGGAGTACCGGGCGGCGCGTGAGGAGTACGCGGCGATCCGTCGGCTGCGGCACAAGAACTGGATTGCCGCCCATATCCGAGAGCGGCGTTATGAACTGGACCTGACCCAGCAAGAGGTCGCCGAGCGCGCCGGAACCTCGCATTCGTTCATCTCAAGGATCGAAAGCGGCGAGCACATCCCGACCATCCCGGTGCTCAAGCGCATTCTCGCTGTGCTTGACGAGCAGCTGCTGATTGGCATCGAGCGCACCACTCCGGGCGAGGAACACGAGCGTGAGATCGCTCCAGCACCTGAGGTTGTCAGCGCGTGACTCCCAAGGCGGTACGCGGACGCGCTGACTCGGCCGAGAGGGAAGGAATAGCCGGTCAGAGGGGTGCGCCTTACGTGTCAGCACCCGAACGCTCCGGCCGTCGCCGATGGCCGGGAGCTCATGATTCGTGCCGTGCGCGAACGCCGCATCTGACGGCGAGCGCCGGCCACGGCAAGAAGAAGGCGTACCTGTCGTGTACCTGCCATGGACCTCGCGTGTACCTGCCAGGTGCCTCATGCACAGGCCCCGCCCAGCCGGCCCCTTGCTACGCCCGTTTCGCCGACGACGCCTCGGGCGCCACCACCGCCCGGCCCGGATTGGAAGGGGCCGCTCGGCGCAGCGCAGGTCCGGAACGTTCGACGTGCTGGCGGTCTACCAGGTGCATTGATGGCGTTGGTCCGTGACTTGCAAGTACTCGACGAGAACCCGCCCGAAACCGAGCACGACTTCAGCGTCGATGTCATCGCCACCTACCCAGGTCATCCCGTGTGGTCCGCCACGAAGGCCACGCGGCCTGTACTGGAACCACCTCGACCCTGCCACGATCTCAGCCATCCCGGCCCTGAAGAACCACCTCTCCCGGCCCGATAAGCCCGATAAGACAGCCCACAGACAGCGAGACGCTAACACGCAATCCGGATGCCAGTTCGCCAGCCAGCACGCATCCCCCTGCGCATTCCTGCTGAGACTGGTAACCCCCGCACCGCTGTTCACGCTGGCAGACGCCAGCCTGACCCTTCCGATGGGCTCCCAGACTGATACCTCCAGGAGGAGCATCGAACGATTGTCGGGCGCGGCCGGGCGCGCGGAGTGCGGCGCTGCGCCAGAGGAGGCTGACACAAGGCCGTCCGCTGGCAGGGTGACGACTCATTGCCGGGTGCCGACGGCCATCCGGATCTGCCCCGGTGGCGGCCACGAAATAAAAACCATGGCCGTCGCAGAACGTGACCGGTTTCCCAAGTCGTCGCGCGGGGGGCGGTTCGTAAGGAAATGCGGTGGCAAGGCCTGGTGTAACGTCTTACACTCCTATGGCAGGCGGGCCGAAGACTGTCGGTTATCTGTGGCCTTGGCAGCTTCGAACCTGCCCTCGCCCACCGGGTAACCGGTGAGCGAGAGATCCGGCGTCACAACCACGCCTGCCTGCATCAACTGAATAGCAGCGACGGGCCGGAGAGCTTCGGTTAACTTCGGACCCACGGGTCGCGGGTTCGATTCCCGCCCGGAATTTCCGGTAGCTCAGTGGCAGAGCAGTGGGCTGTCCGGACTCGCAAACATGTCCGTCGCCTCACTTCGCCAGCCGCGCGGGCCGGAGACGGTCGGTTACCACTGCTAATGGGGATGTCGCAGGTTCGAATCCTGCCGCTGGTCTCGGCTGGCGTGGCTCAGGGGTAGAGCGCCTTCCGGCAGTCACAAACATGCCCGCGCGGCCGTGCTAGGCCCGTCGAGGAGGGAATCGTGCCGGACGCACTGAGCGCGATCAACCTGCGGAACACGCTGCAGTCACAGCCGGCTGATCCGCGTCAGGTGCAGAACAGCGCAGGCGGCTACACGTTCACCGTCGCCCCGCTGGAACGGCTCCGTCGCTTCCTCGTCCTCGGAGTCGACGGCGGGACCTATTACGCCGCCGAGCGAGAGCTGACCAAGGCGAACGCCGAGGTCGTGCTCGAGTGGGCGCGGGACCGGTCGAGCCAGCTGGTCGACGAGGCCGTGTCGATCTCGACGTCCGGGCGTGCGCCGCGGAATAACGCGGCGCTGTTCTCGCTGGCGGCTGCTGCGGCGCTGGGGGATGCCGAGGGCCGTAAGGCTGCCCTTGCGGCTCTGCCGAAGGTCGCTCGGACTGGTACTCACCTGTTTGTGTTCGCTGGGTACATCGAACAGTTCCGGGGCTGGGGCCGCGGTCTTCGACGTGCCGTGGCCGACTGGTACCTGTCCAAGCCCGTTGATGCGGTCGCTTGCCAGACGGTGAAGTATCGCCAGCGGGAGGGCTGGTCGCACCGCGACCTTCTTCGCCTCGCGCACCCGGCAACTGCGGAGGCCGAACGCAAGCAGCTGTTCGACTGGATCTGCGGTCGGAGCGATGACGGCCCGGCACTGGTCGAGGGGTTCCGGCAGGCACAGTCGGCAACTACGGCAGGCGAGTGGGTGGCGATCCTGGATCGCTACCCGTCACTGTCGTGGGAGATGCTGCCCGACCCGGCCTTGGGCGAGGCGGATGTGTGGTCGAAGCTGATCGGCAACGGCGTGCCCCAGACGGCCCTGATGCGCCAGCTCCCCCGCCTCACCCGGCTCGGCTTGCTCGCGCCGATGTCCGACACGCTCGAGGTAGTCGTCCGCCAGCTCACCGACAGGGATCGGCTGCTGAAGGCGCGGGTGCACCCGGTCAACATTCTGGTTGCGGCACGCACGTACGCGTCCGGCGCGTCGGCGCGGGGCCACTCGTCGTGGGAACCGGTCGGTCGCGTGACCGATGCGCTTGATGAGGCGTTCTACACCGCATTCGCCGCAGTGCAGCCCGCGAACAAGCACACCCTGCTCGCGCTCGACGTCTCGGGCTCGATGACGGTGGCGATCTCGGGCTTGCCGGTCACTGCCCGCGAAGTGTCGGCGGCGCTGGCTCTTGTGACGGCCGCAACGGAGCCGAAGACTTCCACGGTCGGCTTCACCGCCGCTAGCGGTGGCGCTCGCTCCGGTATGTTCCGGCGCAGCGTCGATCTCAACGGAATCGCACCACTGTCGATCTCGCCGCGGCAGCGCCTGGATGACGTCCTGAAGAGCATCTCCGGCTTGCCTTTCGGCCGTACCGACTGCGCATTGCCGATGCTGTGGGCGACCGCGAACAAGGTGAAGGTCGACACGTTCGTCATCTACACCGACAACGAAACGTGGGCAGGCAGCGTCCACCCGCACCAGGCCCTCCGCCAGTACCGTGATTGGTCGGGTATCGATGCACGGCTGGCCGTCGTCGCCTTGACTGCGACAGACTTCACCATCGCCGACCCAGCCGATCCGGGAATGCTCGACATCGCCGGGTTCGACTCGGCCCTCCCGACCCTGCTGACTGACTTCTCGGCTCGTGCCATCTGATCCCAGAATTCAGCAAGCCCGCGAGCATCACCGCCGGGCAGCCGAGGCTCTCGCTTTGGCGGAACGTCACCGGCAGCAGCGAGACGCCCTGATCCGCAGGGCTCGGGAGGACGATCCCGAACGCTGGTCCTACAGCGCGCTCGCTGCTGCCATCGGCTGCAGCAAAGAACTGATCGCCGCGATCGTCAAAGGCCGCGTCTAGCCTGTCTAGCCTCGAAAGTCTCTGGCCGCCGCACCGCACAAGAGCGATCAAGAACCGGCCCGCTTATGCAGATCCGGTCGACTCGGTGCACAGTGCCACCCGATCTGCGTGCTAAAGATGCCGATCGGCACAAACCGCAATGGCCGCAGATTGGCGGCTGCGTGCGCGCCTCCACCGTGGACGGCAATTACACGAAGTAGTCCCAGCGGCCGCTACCGGACAGGTCGGCATGGCCGTCGCTGGCAGATTGAACTGGCCGTCGTCGGCCGACACCAAGGGCCGCCGTGGCGCACAGCGCGAACGTGTGGCGCGCTCGCCGCGCGCGGCGGCTGAAGCCGCGTCCCGCGCGCGTGCGGCGCTCACCGGGCGCGTGCGGGCCTATCTTTCCTGCGGGCCTGTGAAAACCGAGCCGCAGAAGGCGATTCCTCAAGTGTCAGCGAACTAGCCGGCCCGGCCGCGTCAAAAAGCCGCCCCGGAGCCGGATTTCTCAAGTAGCGACAGTTCGGCGGCAGGCTCGGGGCGCTCACAGCCATGCCACGACACCAGACCAGTGGCCGGCCACCGCCAGTACGCGTGGAACGCATCATTACCGCACCGATGAGCCGCCAGCGGCGCGAGCAGGCGGTCGCCGCGCTCGCCGTGCTGATCACAGCCTGGCAGCAGCACGGCCCCATAGCCGAGCCGGACGAGGATCCGGCCAGCCCGGTTCCCCTCCCCGGCCCGGGAGAGCGACACTGACCACGCCGCAGCACACAACTACAACTTCCAGGCCGCGACACGAAAGCAAGGTCCTGACATACACCGCCGACCCTCAGCCTGGGACGGCCGGTGCCGGTGGTGAGGTACGGGTCGGTGTGTACGTGCGCCGGTCTACCGACGACGAGCACCAGCCCTACTCCATCGAAGCCCAGGACACCCGGCTGGCGGCTTACATCGGCTCCCAGGCCGGCTGGCATCAGGCGGCCAGGTTCTCCGACGACGCCTCCGGCGCCAGCACGCACCGGCCCGGCCTGCAGCGCGCCCTTACGGCGGCGCGGGCCGCAGTGATCGACGTGCTGCTGGTCTACCTGGTCGACCGGCTCACCCGCAGCCTGCGGGACCTGGTCACCCTGCTGGATGACCTGGACCACGCCGGGGTCGCGTTCCGGTCGGCGACCGAGCCGTTCGACACCGCCACCGCGATGGGCCGGATGCTGGTGCAGATGCTCGGTATGTTCGCCCAGTTCGAGCGTGACACCATCATCGACCGGGTGATCGCTGGGATGGAACGCAAGGCCGCCGCCGGCAAATGGAAGGGGGGCCGCCGCCCGTTCGGCTACCAGGTCGACAAAGCCACCAGCATTCTCGTCCCCGAGGCGGGCGAGGCGGCGGTGGTGCGGCTCGCCTTCGGCCTCTACACCCAGGATCGGGTCGGCGGCAAGGCAGTCGCCCGCGCGCTGAACGATCGTGGCCATCGGACCACCACCGGCGGAAACTGGTCCGCCCACCAGGTCCTGCGCGTCCTGTCGAACCGGGTCTACCTCGGCGAGCTGACCTTCCGCGGCATCACGACAACCGGCTGCCACCCCGCAATCATCGAACAAGCCATGTTCGCGGGGGCGCAGCGGATCCTGGCCGCCCGCGGCGAGGACCACTCCAAACGGGCCGCGAACGGCTCGGACTACCTGCTCACCGGGCTGATGCGCTGCCCGTCCTGCGGCAAGGCGATGATCGGCACCAGGGCACACGGCCGCAGCCGCGTCTACCGCTACTACACCTGCTTTACCCGCGCCCGCTACGACACCGCGCGCTGCCCCGCCGCGCGGCTGGACGCCGACGCCGTCGAGCATGCGATTATCACCGGGCTGGCCGGCTTCTACCGCGACCAGCACGACCTGATCGCCGACGCCATCGCCCAGGCGCACGCCAGCCACGCTGCGGCACAAAACGGCCACCGTGCCGAGCTGGCCGCGGCCGAGCACGATCTGGCCAGGACCGGCGCGGCGATTGACCGCTACCTGACCGCGTTCGAGAGCGGCACCCTCGACCCCGAAGACCTCGCCCCCCGGCTCGCCCGGCTCAAAGCCCGGTCAGCACAGCTTCGCGCGCGCCACGACGAACTCGCGGCCAGGGTCGCCACAACGCCGAGCGTGCCGGCAGCAGCCACACTCCTGCAGGTCGCCGAGCACATCGCCGACGTCATCGCATCCGGCAGCCACAGCTAGCGCAAGGCACTCATCGGGGCCCTTGTCGCCCAGGTCAAGATCACCGGCCCAGGCCGGATAGTCCCGGTCTTCCGCATACCTCAGCCGCCAGCTGCGGGACAGCCAGAACTGTCGGGCGTAGCAGACGCACTCCGCCCGACCGGCGAAGATCCGGTTCGCGCAATGACTACTTTGGTGGGCCTGGGAGGACTTGAACCTCCGACCTCTTCCTTATCAGGGAAGCGCTCTAACCGGCTGAGCTACAGGCCCGCGTGCGCGCGAGCGCCACCGGTATCTCGCACGCCGGGCTAGGTTACCGCAAGCTAGGACTAGCCGCTCAGTCGGATTCCTTGAGCGTTACCTCGATGCCACCGGTCAGGTTCGTCACCAGGTTGTAGAGGGCTGCGCCGATGGTGGCCAGCGCGGTGAACAGGATCGCGTTGATCGTGCACACCAGCGCCGTGTACTCCAGGATGGTCGACCCCCGGAACCAGCTCGTGAGGGAGCTTCCCGGGTGGTCCTTGTTGTAAGTGACCAGGCCCCAGGTCTGCTCGATCTTGGTGAAGACGCCGATCTTGGAGAGCGAGAAGTAGATAACCGCGACCGCGACGAACAGGACGACCCAGCCGACGAGGGAGATCAGGAAGCTGAACTTCATGACCGACATGGGCTCGATCCGCTCCAGGCTGAGCAACGCCCTGCGGGTCTGCTGACCCGGCTGCGGCGGGCGGCTAGCCGGCTGCGCTTGCGGCGGTCGACGGCCAGCCGGCGACGCGGGACGCCGGACCGGCTGAGGCTTCGGCCGCGGGGGCTTCGGCTTAGTCAGACCAGAAAACGACGAGCCGACCTTAGAAGCCAGGGTCCGCGCCCCGCTGGCGGCCCCGCTAACCGCAGCCATCGCCGAAGTCTGAGCCGAACCCGAAGCGCCTGGCGCCGGAGCGGTGTTGGGGTAGAACGCTGGAGCCGGCTGAGTGGCGGCGGGCCCGCGCGGGGCGGCCGAGGGTGCGCGGACGCCGGATGACACCTGCCATCCCGAGTCGGCGGGGACCCGGCTCGCCTGACCTGCGGACGACGCGCTGTCCTGACCATCCGGAGTGACGGCAGAGTCGGCAGCCGATGGCACGGACTCGGGCGCCAGAGCGCTGTCAGCACCACCTGCGGGCGCCGTGTTCCCTGAATCCTCGCCAGGCGCGCGTGATGGCGCCTCCACCCGGTTGTCCACCCCGTCCTCCTCCGCACCGTCCACTGACACGAGGTTATCCCCAGTCAGGCCGGTCTGATCCGCTCGAGCCGGAACCTCTCCTACAGCTCCTTATGACGCCGAACCCATCCACTTCGTTGCAACCAGCAGTTCTGCGACCGAGGTAGCTTTCCCCGCGAAGTTGCGCATCCCCCGGAACTACCACAAATTCTTTAGCTACTTCCCGGCACGATACACGCTTCGCCAACTTGGCTACCAGGCAATACGCCGGCCCGACAGCTCCGCTGCGGAAAACGTCACCGACTGGTCACTCAGAGTCCGAATCGTCGGCCTCGGCGTCAGCCACGTCCACGAGATCCGCGATCTCGTCGGCGGTGCCGTCGGGGCTTTCGCCCTCGTCGTCAGCCACGGCTGCCTCCGGGGCGGTTGCCTCTGCGTTCCTGGCGATCGCGACGAGGCTCTGACCCTCGCCGAGATTGACCAGCCGCACGCCCATAGTCTGCCGGCCAGAGATCTTGATCTCCGCAGCCGCCGTCCGGATGACGCCGCCTGCTGAGGTAATCGCGTAGACCTCGTCCTCCGGATGGACCATCAGCGCGCCAATCAGCTCGCCTCTGGCCTCGACGATCCGGGCGGTCACGACCCCCAGGCCGCCCCGGCCCTGGACCGGGTACTGGTCAGCGGGAGTCCGCTTGGCGTAGCCACCGCCAGTGGCGACGAGCACGTCGGCGCCCTCGCCCACCACGTGCATCCCCAGCATCTCGTCACCCTCGGTGAAGCGCATCCCGATGACGCCGGAGGTCGCCCGGCCCATCGGGCGCAGCGCCTCGTCAGAGGCCCTGAACCGAATTGCCTGTGCGTGCTTGCTCACAAGCAAGAGGTCCTGGTCGGCGGAGACGAGCCGGGCAGCGATGACCTCGTCGTCCTCGCGGAGGTTGATCGCGATGAGCCCGCCCGACCGTGGCGAGTCGAAGTCGGTCAGCCGCGACTTCTTTACCAGACCAGACGAGGTCGCCAGCACGAGGTATGGCGCCACGTTGTAGTCCCGCAGCGCGAGTACTTCGGCAATGTGCTCGTCCGGCTGGAAAGCCAGCAGGTTGGCCACGTGCTGGCCGCGCGCGTCCCTGGCGGCCTCGGGCAACTCGTACGCCTTCGCCCGGTAGACCCGGCCCTTGTTTGTGAAGAACAAGATCCAGTGATGCGTAGTCGTGACGAAGAAGTGGTCAACGATGTCGTCGGTGCGCAGTTGCGCACCACGGACGCCCTTGCCACCGCGCCGCTGCGCCCGGTACAGGTCCGTCTTTGTGCGCTTGGCATAGCCGCCGCGGGTGATCGTGACGACGACATCCTCTTCGGCGATCAGGTCCTCCATGGACATGTCGCCGTCGTAAGCGATGATCTCGGTCCGGCGGTCGTCACCGTACTTCTCGGTGATCTCGGCAAGCTCGGTGCTCACCACCTGCCGCTGGCGCTCGGGCGAGGCCAGGATCGCTTCGTGCTCAGCGATCTCCGCCAGCAACTGCTCGTGCTCGTCGATGAGCGCCTGGCGCTCCAGCGCGGCGAGCCGGCGCAGCTGAAGGTCGAGGATGGCAGTCGCCTGGACCTCGTCGATGTCGAGCAGGTCCATCAGGCCCTGTCGGGCGGTGTTCGCCGACTCGCTGGCCCTGATGAGGGCAATCACCGCGTCGATCTGGTCGATCGCCTTGAGTAGAGCGCTGACGATGTGCATCCGGTCCTGCGCCTTGCGCAGCAGAAACCGGGTCCGCCGGACGATGACCTCGATCTGGTGGTTAACCCAGTGCCGGATCATCTGGTCCACGCGCAGCGTACGCGGGACGCCGTCGACAAGCGCCACCATGTTCGCGCCGAAGGTGTCCTGCAATGGCGTGTGCTTGTACAGGTTGTTCAGCACGACC
The DNA here is from genome assembly GCA_963815575.1 of uncultured Actinomycetota bacterium. Taxonomy (GTDB): domain Bacteria; phylum Actinomycetota; class Actinomycetes; order Streptosporangiales; family Streptosporangiaceae; genus JAJYUU01. The sequence goes on from CAWFHE010000004.1 coordinate 331,391, forward strand.
TTGGCCACGGCGTCGCGCTTGAGGATGATCACGATCCGCCGGCCGGTGCGCGCGCTGCTCTCGTCGTGGATGCTGGCAATGCCGGTAATCCGGCCATCGTTCGCCAGCTCGGCGATCTTCAAGATCAGGCTGTCCGGGTTCACCTGGAACGGCAGTTCCGTGACCACCAGCAAGGTCCGGCCCCTGCTGTCCTCCTCGACCTCCACCACGGCGCGCATGGTGATCGAGCCGCGGCCGGTGCGGTACGCATCCTGGATGCCGCGCCGGCCCACGATTTGCGCTGCGGTCGGGAAGTCGGGGCCCTTGATCCGCTCGAGCAAGGCGGCCAGCAAATCCTCGTCGCTTGCCTCTGGATTCTGCAGGCACCACTGCGCCCCGGCCGCGACCTCGCGCAGATTGTGCGGCGGGATTTTGGTGGCCATCGCCACCGCGATCCCTTCCGAGCCATTGACCAGCAAATTAGGGAAACGGGCTGGTAGCACGACCGGTTCTGCGGAACGCCCGTCATAGTTCGGGCGGAAATCGACGGTGTCCTTGTCGATGTCCCGCAGCATCTCCATGGCCAGCGGGGCCAGACGGCACTCGGTGTAGCGCATCGCCGCAGGCGGGTCGTCACCTGGCGAGCCGAAGTTGCCCTGGCCGTCGATCAGCGGCATGCGCATGGCCCAGTCCTGAGCCATGCGGACCAGGGTGTCGTAGATGGCCGAGTCGCCGTGCGGGTGGTAGTTGCCCATCACGTCGCCGATGATCCGCGCGCACTTGTTGTAGCCGCGGTCTGGCCGGTACATGCCGTCGTACATCGCGTACAGGATCCGGATGTGCACCGGCTTCAGGCCGTCCCGGACGTCCGGCAGCGCGCGGCCGACGATGACTGACATCGCGTAGTCGAGGAAGCTGCGCTGCATCTCGACCTGGATGTCAACGGGCTCGATTCGGCCCCGGCCCTCCGACGGCGCGTCGGGTGTGGTGACGTCAGGCACTGACTGCTTTCCTTCCCCTCAAACTGCTGCGCTGGCTGACTGCAGCCGGCGCCGGACTGCCCGTTCCCCGCCTAGATGTCGAGGAACTTCACGTCCTTCGCATTGCGCTGGATGAACGAGCGGCGGGCCTCGACGTCCTCGCCCATCAGTACGCTGAACATCTCGTCGGCCTGCGCCGCGTCGTCCACTGTGACCTGCTTCAGCACGCGCCTGGCCGGATCCATGGTCGTGTCCCACAACTCGGCCGCGTTCATTTCACCGAGGCCCTTGTACCGCTGAACGCCATCGCGCTGGACCTTCCGGCCCTCTGTGGCGCCCGTTTCGATCATGAGGTCTCGTTCGCGATCGGAGTAGGCATAGCCGGGAGGCACGTTACGGCCATCCCACTTGATCTTGTAAAGCGGCGGCTGCGCCAAGTAGACGTGCCCGGCCTCGATCAACGGCTTCATGAACCGGAACAACAGGGTCAGCAGCAAGGTGGTGATGTGCTGGCCGTCGACGTCTGCGTCTGCCATCAGGATGATGTGGTTGTAGCGCAGCTTGCTGATGTCGAACTCTTCGTGGATCCCGGTGCCGAGCGCGGTAATCATCGACTGCACTTCGGTGTTCTTCAGAACCCGGTCGATCCGGGCCTTCTCGACGTTGAGAATCTTGCCGCGGATCGGCAAGATCGCCTGGAACTTCGAGTCACGGCCGCCCTTGGCTGAACCGCCGGCCGAGTCCCCTTCCACGACATAGATCTCGCATATCGTCGGGTCGCCAGACTGGCAGTCCGCTAGCTTGCCGGGCAGCCCGGAGCCGCCCATCGCGCTCTTGCGGGTCAGATCCCTGGCCTGGCGAGCCGCGACTCTGGCGCGGGCGGCCTGGATTGCCTTCATGATGATGCCCTTGGCCTCGCCAGGGTTGCGCTCGAACCAGTCCTTGAGCTGGTCGTTGCAAATCCGCTGGACGAACGACCGGGCGATCGTGTTGCCCAGCTTCTGCTTGGTCTGGCCCTCGAACTGCGGCTCGGACAGCTTGACGTGGATGATCGCGGTGAGGCCTTCGCGGATGTCCTCGCCCTGCAGGTTGTCGTCCTTCTCGCGCAGGTAGTTCTGGTCCCTCGCGTACTTGTTGACAACCGACGTCAGCGCCGCGCGGAAGCCCTCTTCGTGCGTGCCGCCCTCGGCGGTGTTGATGGTGTTGGCGAAGGTGTGCACGGACTCGGAGTAGGACTGAGTCCACTGCATGGCGACCTCGGCCGACATCCCGTCGGTCTCGTCGCCGAATTCGATCACCGAGGCGTGCACCGGGTCCTTGGTGGCGTTCAGGTAGCGGACAAAGTCAGCCAGGCCGCCGTCGTACCGGTAGCTGGCAACGTGCGGCTCGCCGTTGACGTGCTCCGGGCGCTCGTCGGTCAGGGTGATCGACAGGCCGCGATTCAGGAAGGCCATTTCCTGCAGCCGGCGAGACAGCGTCTCGAACGACCACTCTGTTGTCTCGAAAATGTCGCCATCGGGCCAGAACGTGATGATTGTCCCGGTCTTGTCCGTCGATTCACCGCGGAGCAGCGGCGCGGTAGGGACGCTGTATTCGTAAGACTGGCTCCAGACGTAGCCGTCCTTCCATACCTCGACCTCGAGCCGCTTGGACAGGGCATTGACGACCGAGACGCCGACACCGTGCAGGCCGCCAGAGACTGCGTACGCCTGGCTGTCGAACTTCCCGCCAGCGTGCAGTGTGGTGAGTACCACTTCCAGCGCCGGGCGCTGCTCGACGGGGTGCATGTCAACCGGGATCCCACGGCCGTTGTCGGCGCACCGCACACCGCCGTCGGCAAGGAGCGTGACTTCGATCGTGTCGGCGAAGCCTGCGAGCGCCTCGTCTACAGCGTTGTCCACGACCTCCTGCACCAGGTGGTGCAAACCGCGCTCGCCGGTCGATCCGATGTACATTCCTGGCCGCTTGCGAACGGCTTCCAGGCCCTCCAGGACCGTGATCGAATGTGCGTCATAGGACAAGCTGAAGCTCCTCAGAACAGGCAAAACATCTAGTGCCGACGCGGTTTTCCCCCACCAGGCGTCGATCCCTAGTGCGCTTGTTCATTTTACCTGTACAGGGCGTCAGCCTCAGCCGTACGTGTCACGCGGGCCGCGGCCGCCGCGGACCCGCCATTGACCAGGCTGCCTGGTGCTGGTGACCGGCCCGACGACCCGCACCCGGAGCACCGTTCCGTCGCCTAGCTCGGCGTTGAGTCGCCGGACGAGCTGGGCGGCTAGCAGCCGCAGCTGGGTGGCCCAGGCGGTTGAGTCTGCCGCCACCGTGAGCTCGCCGTCGTTGAGCGTCTGCGGGGTCGTGTGCGCCGCCAGGTCGCTGCCGACTATCTGGGCCCACCGGCCGAAGACAGAGCCGGTTGCCGCGGCCAGTGTCCAGCCTTCGGCGTCCAGGAGCCCGCCGATCGTCGCGGCTAGCGGCTGCGGATCGTTCTGGGCCGGCTGGGCCGGGAAACCTGGCCGGGCCGCCTGGCGGCGCGCGCGAGCTGAGCCGCGGGGGCCGGCGCTCGGGGCGGAGCCAGTGCGCGCTGCGGAACCGGGACTGGCGGCCGCACGAGCAGCAGCCAGGGCAGCCCTGGCCAGGCTGACCGGATCGGCGGGCGCGTCCTTCGGGCCGCGGCCATCAGGCACTGTGCCGCTTCCGAGCAAGGTGCCGTCGTCAGGCACTGAGCGGTCGTCAGGCACTGCTAATCGTTCCTTCCGCTACCCGGAACCGTGCGCCAGTCAGCCCGGCCGGCACGTCCTGCGGGACTGCCACAGTTACCAGCACCTGCTCGGCGTCGGCTACCAGCTCGGCGAGCCGCTCTCTGCGGTCGCTGTCGAGCTCGGCGAAGACATCGTCGAGCATCAGCACCGGGTCCTCGCCGCCAGCGCGCAACAGCTGGTAAGCGGCGATCCGCAGGGCGAGGGCCATCGACCAGGACTCACCGTGGCTGGCGTAGCCGCGGGCCGGCAGCCCGCCGATGCTGAGCTCCAGCTCGTCGCGGTGCGGGCCGACCAGGCAGGCTGCCCGCTCTAGCTCAGCCCGCCGCCGCAGGGCAAGCGCCTCGCGCAGGATTCCGGCGAGCTTCTCGGCGTCCGGCCCTGGATCGACGCCCGGACCCTCCCCGCCGGGCTGCCCGTCTCCGCCGGATTGCGCCGTCATCCGGTACTGCAGGCCGGTGTCTCGCTCGGTGCCCGACACTGCGCTGTAGCTGCTGGCCACCAGGCTCCTCAGCTGCTCGACCAGGCGCAGCCGGCCAGCAGTGAGCTGCGCGCCCGCCGTGATCAGGTGGTCATCCCAGACCTCCAGCGCGCCCGGCGGCACTGCGCCGCTTGCCCTCGCCGACTTCAGCAGCGCAGTCCGCTGTCGCAGGACTCGCTCATAATCTGCCCGGACCGCCGCATACCGGGGGCGCAACGCCACCAGCAAGTCATCCAGGTAGCGGCGGCGCTGATCCGGATCTCCCTTGACGATCGTGATGTCCTCGGGGGCGAACAGCACGCACCGCAGCATGCCGAGCGCATCCCGCGGCCGCGCTGGCGCTTTATTCAGCCTGACCCGGTTGGCGCGGCCAGGGTTGATCTCGATTTCCAGCAGGCTGTCACGACCGGCTGCGGAGATTACCGCGCGCAAGATGGCGCGGTCAGCGCCCTGCCGGATCAGCGGAGCGTCGGTTGCCACCCGGTGGCTGCCGAACGTGGCCAGGTAACCCGCGGCCTCGACCAGATTGGTCTTGCCCTGCCCGTTGGAACCAACGAACGTGGTGATGCCAGGCTCAAGGGCCAGCTCCGCCTCGGCATAGCTGCGGAAGTCGGTCAGCGACAGCCTGCGCAGGTGCACGAACGCCTCAGTTCGTCATGATCGCGGAGACTTACAGGCGCCCTTAGCCGACGCATAAGTCTTCGCGATCATAAAAGCGTCAGGGCCTCAGCCGCCGAGCCGGATCGGCATCAGCAGGTACCGGAACTCCGGATTGCCATCCGGGCCAGGCTTCCCGGTGAGCAGCGCCGGCTTTCCCGGTTCGGTAAACGAGATGCGCACGGTGTCGGAGTCGATCGCAGCAAGTCCGTCGAGCAGGTACTGCGGGTTGAAGGCAATCGACAGGTCATCGCCGGAGAAATCCGCCTCAATGATTTCCTCGGCCTGCGCCTCGTCACCGGTGCCAGCCTCGAGCACCAGCTGGCCAGAGCTAAACGACAGCCGGACTGGCGTATTGCGCTCCGCGACCAGGGCGACCCGCTTGACCGATTCGGCTAGGAGGCTGACCGGCAGTTCGGCTGCCGAGTTGACCGTCTTCGGCAGCAGCGACTGATAGCGCGGGAACTCGCCGCTCAGCAGCCGGGTCGTGGTCCGCCGCCCGGCAGCTTCGAAACCGATCATGCCATCGCCCTGGCCGCCTTCGGTGCCAGGCAGCGCCAGCGCGATCGAGACCTGAGCGCTGCTGGTGAGTGAGCGAGCGGTGTCGGCGAGCGCCTTGGCGGGCACCAGCATCGCCGCGGCGAGGTCTGGCCGGGCCGGATTCCAGCGCAGTTCGCGGATCGCAAGCCGGTACCGGTCGGTAGAGACCAGCGTCAGCGTCTCGCCCTCAATCTCGATCCGGACGCCAGTGAGCGCTGGCAGCGTGTCATCCCGGCCTGCTGCCGTTGCCGACTGGCTGACTGCGGTGGCGAACGCGTCACTGCCGATCGTGCCCGCAGCCGGAGGCATTTCCGGCAGCGCCGGGTACTCGTCCTCCGGCATGGTCAGCAGGGTGAACGTGGCGCTCCCGCAGGTGAGCACCGCGCGCCCGTCCTCGGCAGTGATGTGTACCGGCTTTGCCGGCAGGCTGCGGCTGATCTCAGCAAGCAGCCGGCCAGACACCAGCGCGCTGCCAGCCTCATCCGTGCTGACCGGGACGGTTGCCTGCGCGGACACGTCGTAGTCGAAGCTCGACAGCACGAGTTCGTCGCCGGCTTGCATGCGTATTCCTGCCAGAACCGGAACGGTGGGCCGGGCGGGCAGGGCACGGGCTGTCCAGGCGACGGCCTCGGCGAGCACGTCGCGCTCAAGGACGATCTTCACCTGTCGCCCTCCTTATCTGGTCGGTGTCGAATCGGGCTCTGGCTCGAAGCCAGCGGGGCCGTGGCGCGGGAAACCTCCTAAGGGGTCAGGCCCGGACGCTTGCCTACTTTGTTCTGGATCTGTCTGCCTATACAAGACTGGTAGTCGTCATAGGGACGGTGGAACCCGGGGATAACCACGATCTGCCCAGCTAGGGCGGGATGCGAGCGTGCACACGGGCTGTGGCTGACCCGGGTAGACCGGCCAGCGCGGCTGTGGGCGGCAGTCAGGCTGTGTGACGTAACCCCGGCGTTACCCTCCGGACGACTGGAGTTTTCCTCCGGATGTCCCAAGGTGATCCACAGGTTTGTCCACAGCCTGTGTGCGTACATTGCGTGCAGCGCGAATTTTGCGTGGGCAACCGGACACGGCGGGTGGTAATGCCCAGGCTGAGGCGTTGACCTGCGATGTGTCGCAGTCAGTAGCTGGGACTGGCGCATTGTGCTTCCTGCCGCCGTGCTCACCCGGATAGCGCTTGCTGCTTGATCCGGTTCGTGAGCTCGGTCACCTGGTTATAGATTGCCCGGCGCTCGGCCATCAGCGAGCGGATTTTCCGTTCCGCGTGCATCACGGTGGTGTGGTCGCGGCCGCCGAACTGCTGGCCGATCTTCGGCAGCGACATGTCGGTGAGCTCACGGCACAGGTACATGGCGATCTGCCGGGCGGTGACCAGTACGCGCGAGCGGGATGTGCCGCACAGGTCGTCGATCGACAGCCCGAAGTAGGAAGCCGTCTGGCCCATGATCGTGGCCGCGGTGATATCCGGGCCGTGCGTCTCCACGATCAGGTCCTTGAGCACGAACTCAGCGAGCTGCAAGTCGACGGACTGGCGGTTGAGGCTGGCGAACGCGGTCACCCGGATCAGCGCACCCTCAAGTTCGCGGATGTTGGTCGAGATCCGCGAGGCGATGTACTCCAGCGCCTCAGGCGGGGCGTTGAGCCGGTCCTGGACGGCCTTCTTGCGCAGGATCGCGATCCGGGTCTCCAGCTCTGGCGGCTGCACGTCGGTCTGCAGCCCCCACTCGAACCGGCTGCGAAGCCGGTCCTCCAGCGTGACCAGGCGCTTCGGCGCGCGGTCTGAGGAGATCACGATCTGTTTGCTGGCATTGTGCAGGGTGTTAAAGGTGTGGAAGAACTCCTCCTGGGTTCCTTCCTTGTTCTCCAGGAACTGGATGTCGTCCACGAGCAGCACGTCGACGTCCCGGTAGCGGCGGCGGAAACCGTCCTGCTTGCCGTCCCGGATCATGTTGATGAAGTCGTTGGTGAACTCTTCCGAGCTCACGTACCTGACCTTCAGCCCCTGGTAGAGATTCTGCGCGTAATGCCCGATCGCATGGAGCAGGTGGGTTTTGCCCAGGCCCGAGTCGCCGTAGACGAAGAGCGGGTTGTATGCCTTGGCGGGAGCTTCGGCAACAGCGACGGCTGCCGCATGTGCGAACCGGTTGCTCGAGCCGATGACGAATGTCTCGAATGTGTACTTGGGGTTCAGCCTGGCCTGGCCAGGTGCGGGCGGCTGCCCGGCCGGGCGGTGCGCGCCGTGGGTACGCGGTAGCGGCAGCTGGCCGGGCGGCATGATGCCGTTGCCGAGCCCGCCGTCCAGGTGCGGAGCTAGGGCTGATCGGTGCCGAGATCCTGGCTCGCCAGGTCAAGACCGCTGATGTCGTGGTCGGTCAGGCTCTCATCCGTACGGTCCGTTACCATTGGTCCTATCTGGGAAGGAAACGGGGTAAGTCCCCCTCGCAGCCCTGCCGCCGGTTGATCGAGATCGAGCTGACTCGAGGCGCCGTTGCCGTAATGGCTATCGGCGAGCAGGTCGCCGTTCGTCCCGATCTCTCCGGGCCGGATCCGGTCAGCCGGCTGGACGGCGGGCCGGCCGAGGTCGGCAGTCGCGCTCGGGTCGACGGTCACGGCCAGCTGGATGCTGCGGGCCAGCTCGCGGGATAGCGCATTAGTGATCAGAGCGCGCAGCCGCGTCTCGAGCTGTTCCTTGACAAACTCATTGGGCGCCGCGATCAGCGCGGTGTTCTCCACGAGCCCGAGCGGCCTTGTCAACTGCAGCCAGGCGCGCTGATGCGGCTCTATCTGCATGTCGGCCAGGTCGGCCAGCGAGCGGGCCCACACCTCCCCGAGGTCGTCATCGCTCATTGGCCGGTCACCCGAGCCCCCCACATGTGATCAACAGGTTTTTCCACAGCATGTGCACGTTGCAGTACTAGCGGTCCTGGTAGTGTCCCAGGCCGCCAGGCCGACCCGAAGGCAACTGCTGGTGTGGAGACCCCACCGCACGGCCTGCGCTATCCACAGCCTAGGGCTGTCGTTCACAGTCCGTTCGGGAAACTCCGACAGTCGGCTGGTACCGCTCTGGGCAGGCGGGCGGGTTTGACCGGTCAACGGGGCGGCGCGTAACTTGTACAAGTCCGGCTTACCCCGGTGCAGCTGAGTCATGGCCTGGTACAGGTAGGGCCTGTTCATGGGATGAGTTCACGGCCGACGGATTGTTGACAGTGACAAATGCCAATCGTTGCCAGCGCTCGCAGCTGCTGCCTGTGCCGTTAGTGATGTGACCGTCGTAGCCAAGATCTGCCGCACCTGGAGTTCCAGTGAGCAAGCGTACGTTTCAGCCGAACAACCGCCGCCGGGCGAAGACTCATGGGTTCCGTCTGCGCATGCGCACCCGGGCCGGGCGAGCGATCCTGGGGGCCAGGCGCCGGAAGGGCCGCGCGCGCGTCAGCGTATGACGCTGGCGGTCAGCGGCGGTGCCGCCATGCTCCCGGCGACCGCGCGGATGCGGCGTAGCTCTGACTTCGCCTCAGCTGTCAAAGGCGGAAGCAGGGCCGGACGGCCACTGGTTTCAGGGCATTTGCTCATCCAGCGCAATAGTCAGGAGCCAGCGCGCGTTGGTTTCGTGGTGAGCAAGGCGGTCGGCTCGGCTGTGGTCCGTAACAAAGTGCGGCGGCGGTTGCGGCACCTCGCCTGCGGGTACCTGGGTGCGCTGCCGGGAGGTAGCCTGCTTATAGTGCGCGCTGCGCCGCGCGCGGCCACGGCTTGCCAGGCGGATCTTGCCGCCGACCTCGACCTGGTAATCGGAGCATTGCTTCGGCGGCAAGGTGGGGTGGTGAGCCAGTGAGCCGCAGATCTGGGCGGGATGCCCGTGAGCTGTCTCCTGCTGGCTGGCTGCTCGTGGGGCTGTTGACCGTGTACCGCCGGTTTATCAGCCCGCTGTTGGGGCCGCGGTGCAGGTTTTACCCGTCGTGCAGTGCCTATGCACTCGAGGCCGTGCAACTGCACGGCGCATTGCGGGGCTCATGGCTGGCGGTGCGTCGGCTGAGTCGCTGCCATCCGTTCCATGCCGGCGGACTTGATCCCGTGCCCGGCTCGGCGGAGGCGGAAGAAGACTCCGCTGGAACGGGTCCGGAAGGTTATGAGCTCGGGGGTCGGAGCTCGCACGTCATGAGCAGAGCACAAGGGAGCTAACAGGGTGAATCCACTGAATTACCTCTACGAGGCAGTCGGCTGGGTCTTCACGCATATTTATAACGGCTTGAAGCCCCTCTTCGGCGCCACCAGCGGATGGACCTGGGCTCTTTCTATCGTGATCCTGGTCGTGCTGATGCGGCTGATCATGGTGCCGCTGTTCATCAAGCAGATGCACACCACCAGGGCTATGTCGTCACTTCAGCCGCAGATGGCAGCGTTGCGCAAGAAGTACAAGAACGATAAGCAGACGCTCAACCAAGAGACGATGAAGCTGTACCAGGAGGCGGGCGTCAACCCGCTGATGGGCTGTCTGCCGGTCGTGCCCAGCTGCCCCTGTTCTTCTCGCTGTTCAGCGTGCTGCGAGCAATCGCTGAGTACACCAGCGGAACGCCGAAGTACGGCCTGCCCATCGCGATGGTGCATGCCGGGCAAGCAGGCAAAGATTCTCGGCGCTTCGATCGCGGACAAGGTGCTGTTCACCCATGGACGGCGAACGTTCCGCTGCACGCCAAGCTGGTCATCATCGCCGCGGTCCTGGTCAGCATGACGACGACCTACCTGACCATCAGGCAGAGCATGAAGCGCGGCATGATGCCTGCGGCTACGCCGGATAACCCGATGGCGTCGTCGCAGAAGTACATGACCTACATCATGCCGTTCTTCGCGCTGACGGGTCTGTACTGGCCGTTCGGACTGGTGCTCTACTGGGTCACCACGAACGTGTGGACCCTGGGTCAGCAGTGGCTGCTGGGCAGGCGCTACCCCTACACCCCGCCGGCAACGGCTGCCGACGGTACCCCGGCGCCGAGTTCAGCTGCCCGGTCGCTGACGGGAGGCTCTGCGAAGTCGCTGACCGCCGGGGCTGGCAAGCCGGCTGCGGCGCGGGCCCAGCAGGGCGGATCACAGGTGAACGGAAGCCGGACTGCGAAGGCGGCGGCCAACGGCGCGAAGCACGAATGGCAGCAGTCAGGGTGGCGCGACGGCTGGGAACATGCTCAAGCGCCTGGGCAGGCGTGCCGAACCCGAGGCGGAGCCCGAACTGCCCGACGTTAAGCTCGTGAGGCACCAGACGCAACGGCAGTCACGCAGCAAACGGTCGGGCAAGCGCTGAATCGAACTCAGGCCCGGCGGAATGGCTCATGCTGCCTCACGCAACGATGCGGTCAGGGATGGGGATCGAGAAGGAGCCTGGCATGAGCCAGCAGGACGATGTCGCGGCGCAGCATGCTGGTCAGCATGACCGCGATCGCGGCAATGAGGAGTTCGACCGGACTGGTGCTGTGCGGACGGTGAACTCAACCGCAGACGAGCCCGACGGGGATGGCGACGTGCAGGACGGCTATCGCGAGGACAACGGCGCGCTCGACGACGAGGTTGACGAGTCTGATCTCGTGGTCGACGCTGCGGATGATGATGAAGCCGCGGACGACGATGAAGCGGCGGACGACGATGAAGCGGCGGACGACGATGAAGCCGCGGACGACGATGAAGCCGCGGACGACGGCAATGAGCTCGCGGACGGCGCGGAGGCGAGCCCATCATCGCGCAGCCGGTCGGTATCGGACCTGGAGTTTGAGGGCGAGATAGCGGCCGACTATGTCGAGGGCCTGCTCGATGTCGCCGATCTCGACGGCGATATCGACATGGACGTGGAAGGTGACCGCGCTGTCGTCTCGGTGGTCGGTGCCACGCTGGACGAGCTCGTCGGCAGGCGCGGCGAAGTGCTCGAGGCCCTGCAGGAACTGACCCGGCTCGCGGTGCACCAGCAAACTGGCTACCGCACCCGCATGATGCTGGATGTCGGCGGCTACCGGCAGCGGCGCCGCACCGAGCTCGCCGAGGCCGGACTGGATGCAGCCGAAGAGGTCCGGCGGACCGGCCAGCCGAAAAAGCTGTGGCCGATGAACCCGTTCGAGCGGAAGATCGTTCATGACGCGGTGGCGGCGGCCGGCCTGCGCAGCGAGTCGGAGGGCGAGGAGCCGGACCGGCGCGTGGTAGTTCTGCCGGTCGGATAATGCCGGTGTCTCAAAGCTGGGCGGTGGAGGCACGCGGATGCACGACGAAGTGAATCCCGCGGTATCGGAGTCCATTGCGGTACAGGCTGCCGAGGGCGTTTTCGGCGAAGCATTTCCGCAGGCCGAGAAGTACGCGGCGCTACTGGCTGGCACCGGGGTGGAGCGCGGTCTGATCGGCCCCGCTGAGGCGGACCGGATCTGGGATCGGCATCTGCTGAATTCGGCGGCGGTAGCGCATCTGCTGCCTGCACGGTGCTCGCTGGTAGACCTTGGTTCTGGTGCGGGACTGCCCGGCATCGTGCTCGCGATACTGCTGCCGCAGGCGCGCGTTACATTGCTGGAGCCGCTCGCACGGCGGGTGGATTTCCTGAACGAAACGATCGCGGAGCTAGGCCTTGCTAATGCCGAGGTACTGCGAGCTCGCGCCGAAGACCTCGAGGGCCAGATGTCAGCCGATGTCGTGACTGCTCGGGCGGTGGCGCCGCTGGACAAGCTGGCTGGCCTGAGTCTCGGTCTGCTCCGGCCAGGCGGCCGAGTGGTGGCGATCAAGGGCTCAGCAGCCGAAGCTGAACTCGCCAAGGCGCGGCCAGTCCTGGCTCGGCTGGGCGTCACCGATGCGCGTGTGGTGCGGGCAGCCAGCCCTGGTGGTGGCGCAGCCGCCACGGTCGTGACGTTCACCGCTCCGGAACACCGCGGCGGGCCGACAACGGGTGTGCGAGTTGCCGGTCACGCGCCGAGCCGCGGGCCGGCGCGCGGCGGGCGGCCAGGTTTCCCGGCAGGTACTCGCAAGGGGCGGCCCAACAGCCGGCGCGGCGGCGGATAGCCATCAGGGCTTAGTCGTGATCCGCTAGTGGTAGCGGCGCATGCGGGTGGCGACTGGTTCGCCATGGACGCCGGCGGGTCATGGCTGAATGGGAGAGCCTGGGCGATGACGAACTCGGTGCCGGGGCTGGGCTGGCCTGAGGAAAGCTGCCCCCGGTCCGGAGTTGCCTGAGCGCGCGGGCGGAGAGCGCCTCGCGGGCGCGCCGGCGAGGCTGGCGTCTCCGGGAGACACCAGTATTGCAGCCATTTGCGGGGAAAGTAGAGTTCGCGCCGGTAGCAGGCGTTCTGCCCGGCCGCTACGCCCGGCGAGCTGCACGGGTGGGCATCGGATGGCCGGGCGGCGGAGCGAGGAGCGGGCGCTGCAGGACGATCGTGCGCATGCCGGGGACCTGGTGGGCGAAGCTTGGCCTAGGCTCTGGATCCGCGGCCGCAGCGACGCCGCCACGTAGCTGAGCCGCCCCCGGATCGGGTTCGCAATGCGTTGGCGGCAGTTTCACGTGAAACTGAGACGGTAGATGCCTCGGCGGTAGAACGTGGATACGCGAGCGCGTGCCAGCTGCGGGCGAGCGGACAGGCGAGGGTGAGGACCAGGTGTCAATTCACGAGGCTTCGGCAGACACGCCGATCGCTCGGGCAGCTCAGGCGGCGGTCGTAGCGCGTTCGGGCGGTGACATCTGGCCGCGACCTTCTGCGTGCCGGATCATCACAATCGCGAACCAGAAGGGCGGCGTTGGCAAGACCACGACGGCCGTGAACTTGGCAGCGGGCCTTGCCATGCATGGCGCGCGCGTTCTGGTGATCGACCTTGACCCGCAAGGTAATGCCTCGACGGCACTCGACGTCGATCACCACTCTGGCGTCCCGTCGGTGTACAACGTGCTGGTGGACGGACAGCCCATGAGTTCGGTGGTGCGCCCGGTGCGCGGGATACCAGCACCTGTATTGCGCGCCGGCTGCCATCGACCTGGCGGGCGCTGAGATCGAGCTGGTGCCGCTGGTCGCTAGGGAATCGAGGCTGGCAAGGGCTCTGGCGGCGTACGACGCAGCGAACCTCGACTACATCTTCATCGACTGCCCTCCGTCGCTCGGTTTGCTGACCGTGAATGCGCTAGTCGCGGCGCCGGAGGTGCTGATCCCGATCCAGTGCGAGTACTACGCGCTAGAGGGCCTGGAGCAGCTGCTGCGCACTGTCGACCTGGTGCGCAGTCATCTGAACCCGTCGTTGTCGATCACCACGATCTTGCTCACGATGTATGACGGCCGCACCCGGCTGGCGTCGCAGGTGGCGGACGAGGTCAGGGATCACTTCGGGGCGGTGGTCCTGGGCTCGATAATCCCGCGCAGTGTCCGGGTTTCGGAGGCTCCGAGCTACGGTCAGTCCGTCATGACCTACGACCCGGGCTCAACCGGCGCGCTGGCCTACCTGGAAGCTGCCAGGGAGTTCGCCCGCCGCAACGTGCAGCAGCCGACTTCCTGATGGTGCGCTTGGGTCCACGGATGAGTGCGCGGCCAAGGCAAAGCAGGTCGGCGATCGTGCGGCGGAAGGCGTGTTACCACCCCTGGGCCTTATCGTCGCGGGCCTCCTTCTCGGCCCGGTTCCGGACTCTCCAGGCAGCCAGGATCCCGTCGCGTACGCCGATGCGAATCACCCAGTAGAGGATCACGAAGCCGACGAGCCACAAGATGACTGCAACGATCGAACTCATTCAGGTACCTCAGCTTCAGGAGGCTCTTGCCGGTGCTGCCGATCATCGCAGGCCGTTTATCTCGCCCGCAATTGCCGACCGTGATGGCGATGCCGTCCTGAGACGTCTTGCGGTCGAACCTTGCGCCGCGGATGGTCAGGCTGCCCGGACGGGTGGGGTGTGGCTGTGCAGGGTCTTGGTGCCGTTGGGGCTGACGGCCGTTGTTGTGCCGTCGGGGTGAAGGGTGAAGACCCAGCCCCAGCGGTGGATGGCGATGAGGTGGTGGAACCGGCACAGCAGGACCAGGTTGGTGACCGCGTGCCATCCGCCGTCTTTACGCGGCACGATGTGATGCACCTCGCAGGCGGCCGCGGGCATGTCGCAGCCGGGGAACCGGCAGTGCTTATCCCGTTTGCGGACGGCGCGGCGCAGGTGCCGGGGGATCGTGTCGAAAGCGGAGGAGACATCCAGTGGCAGGCTGACTCCTGACGACGGGATCTGGCCAGTTGCCCTGGCTCTCAGCCACGCGGCCCGGCCTGGCCGGGCCGGACAGCAGCGCCACGGCCTGGGCGATGACCTGCTCCCAGGGTGATTCGGCAGCGGTGCGGGCGGCGGCTTCCTGCACGTGCTGCCGCCATTGCGGGTGGTCGGGGTCGTTGAACCGGGCTGGCAGGCCGTGGTCGTTGACCGGCCCGCTGCCGGGCAGCGTGCGGTCCTGCGGCGGGTCGCCGTAGCCGGCCTGGCCGTAGTCGGCCATGCCGGTGATGAATGGCTGGATCATCGCGTCACACTCGGCCCCGGGTCCCGCGATGCTCCCCGCGCCGTTGTTGATGAGCTGGTCGAGGGTGATGTCGAGTTCGAGGCGTACCGGCTGCCGGCTTGCTGAGGCAGCAGCCCGTCGGCGCCGATCAGCCGGAGCATCGCTTCTTCGAGGGCGTCGTGCTGCCGCTGGGGCAGCGTGCGGGTGTCTTCGGGGCCGGTCGGCCGGGACAGCGACCCCAGCACTGTTTCCACAGCCGACGTGCACCGGGCCGACAAGTCGGCTTCCAGCCGCCCGGCCCCGCCGAGCGTGCTCGCGAGACGCAGCCCGCGGTCTTCGAACCCGTCCCCGTCACTGTCGTCGTCGGGTCGGGCGTGCTCCCGGCGGAGTTCCTCGGCGATCCCCGCCAGATCGCTGAGGCTCGCCCCGGCATTCGCCGCGGCGAGCAGTTCGTCGTCGGCCTGGTCGCGGACCTCGCCGGGCAGCGGCTTGGTCCAGTCCATGATCTGCTGCGCCCACGACACCGAAACGGTCGCGCCGCCAGGGCGTCGGCGACAACGGGGTGGACGGCCAGCCGGTGCATCCAGGAGACCTTGCTGGCGGCGGCTTTACGGGTCGCGGCGGTCTGCCAGGACAGCCACACCCGCGGCGACCGGTGCCCGTCCCCTGCCAGCCCCCCGCCCGGCACACTGAACGCCGCAAGGATCCGCGCATGCGCCGCCGCCTGCCGCGACTCCGCCACCGCCAGCGCCCGGAGGCAATCCGCCTGTTCGCCTTCGCTCCACTCCGCGGGGTTACTGCGGGCGAGGTACTCCAGGCCAGCCTTCAAGAACGCGATCGCCTCCGCCGGGCCGCTGGCCCGGACGGTGTTCAAGGCTCCGTCAGCATCGGCGGCGCCGGGGGCGTCAGCGGTGGCCAACGTGGCGGCGCGGACACGGCTGCTCGCCGCCCGGCCGGTCGCCGATGGGCGAGCCGCGGTGACGCTCGCGGTGCTGCTGGCGCTATCGTCGGCCGAGCGGGAAGACGTTTCAGTGTCGGCAGCTAACCGCCCAAACGCACCAGCCGACGAACCCGAGCATGCCGACACGCTGGCTGGCCGCCTCTTGCGGCCAGACTTGCCACGGCGAGGCGATGAGCCGGCACCGCCAGCCGCGGAGCTGACGGCGGAGCTTGCGGAGGCGGAGCTTGCGGAGACGGAGCATGCGGAGACGGAGCATGCGGAGGCGGAGGTGGCAGACACTGAGGTGGCAGACACTGAGGCGGCAGAGTCTTCCGCCGGTGCAAGGACGTCAGCGTCGGCAGGAGCGTCCCGCGTGACGCCGGGGATGTCCCAACCTGGATCGGTCATCGCTCGCCTCCCTCCGCATCAGTCGTGGGACCAGCTAGCTGCTTTCACGATGGATGTTAGCTCTTGGTACTGACATTTCTAGCGTCTATGTTCGAATCACTTCGGAGACCGGTCGGTGCCGGACTCGCCGTCTCGACCGCCGTAGTAACTGGCGCCGCCCGGCATCCGTGACAGGCACTGCGGCTGGCTATGCTGGCCGCGACCGGCCTGGAGATTGTGTGGGCTGGTAGTCGGGTTGCTGGCAGTATGGGCACGGGCGAAGTCACGCCGCCATCGCAGCCGGGAAGGTGCCGCTGTTACGGGCGGCCAGATGGCGAGGAGAGTCAGGATGCCGCAACCAAAGCGCGGGCTCGGAAAGGGCTTGGGAGCACTGATCCCAACGGGTCCGCCTTCGGTGTCGGCAACAGGCACGGCTGACCAGTGGCCGGGGCAGCCGACGGATGATGGCGAGCTGGCCGCGGAGATCTCCGGCGCCTATCTCGAGGAGCTCGCCGTCGGCTCGATCACGGCGAACCCGCGGCAGCCCCGGCAGATGTTCGAGGAGGACTCGCTAGCCGAGCTGGCTGCTTCGATCGAGGCCGTCGGGTTGCTGCAGCCCGTGGTGGTGCGGCGAATTTCGTCGGGGCGCTATGAGCTGATCATGGGCGAGCGGCGCTGGCGCGCGTGCCAGCTCGCCGGAATCGACGTGATCCCGGCGATCGTTCGCGAGACCTCAGACGACGACATGCTCCGCGAAGCTCTGATGGAAAACCTCCACCGTGAGCAGCTGAATCCGCTTGAAGAGGCGGCGGCCTATCAACAGCTCCTGGACGACTTCTCCGCCACGCACGAAGAGCTGGCGCGCCGTATCGGCCGGTCCCGGCCGCACATCTCCAACACCATCCGGCTGCTGCACTTGCCGCCCGCGGTTCAGAAACGCGTTGCGGCGGGGGTACTGAGCGCCGGGCACGCGCGGGCGCTGCTTAGTGTCGAAGACCCGGTTGCCCAAGAGCAACTGGCGCACCGGATCGTCGCGGAGGGTCTATCGGTCCGGGCTACCGAGGAGATCGTTGCGCTCGGCGCGCAGCCTGCTAAGAGTCCGCGCATGCCAGGGGCGAAGGCGCCGGTGGCTCCCGGCCTCAAGGACTTGGCTGATCGCTTGTCTGACGTCTTCGAGACACGCGTGAAAGTAGAACTCGGCCAGCGCAAGGGCAAGATCGTGGTCGAGTTTGCCTCGCTCGAGGATCTTGAGCGCATCATTCGGAGTATGTCGCCGGGCTTGGCTCCGGCTCACCGGGCAAGCCAGAGTTAACACCAACGTGAGCTGGCCACGGCAGAGCGAGCTCCGGATAGTCCGAGCTCCGGGTAGTCGCGGCGGGTAACTGTCGCCGGGAGCAGAGCCGGCCAGCCAGGTCACCAGCCAGTCCAGCCTCGGGCCGCAAGACCAGGCCCAGTTAGGCTTCCGTGCCGTGGCGACCATATCGGGCAAGAGCTTTGGCAGCGACAACCATGCCGGGGTGCACCCGGCCGTCATGGCGGCGATCGCCGCGGCGAACGAAGGCGACGTCGTGGCGTACGGGGACGACGACATCAGCAGGGCTGCCGTTAGCGAGCTCTGCGAACTAACCGGAGCGCAGAGCGCCCATCTGGTCTTCACCGGCACGGCGGCCAACGTCCTGGGGCTCAGCCTGATGGTGAGACCATACGAAGCGGTAATCTGCGCTGACTCGTCACATCTGAACGTCGACGAATGCGGCGCGGCTGAGCGCGTCATGGGGTGCAAACTGCTACCGGTCGAGACACCGGACGGCAAACTCACGCCCGGCCTGGTCGCGGGCAAGCTCACCCATCTCGGCGACGAGCACCGAGTGCAGCCGCGGGTGATCGAAATCGCCCAGGCGACCGAACTCGGCACCTGCTATTCGCTGGACGAGTTGCGTGACCTACGGGAGTTCAGCCAGCAGCGCGGCCTGCTGATACTCATCGACGGTGCCCGGATCGCCAACGCCGCGGCGCACCTGGGAGGCGAACTCGCCGACATCGCTGCGTGCGCCGACGTCCTGACATTTGGCGGCACCAAGAACGGTGCCCTCGGCGTGGAAGCCGTCCTCGTTATGACCAGCCGGCTAGCCGACGGCGTCCAGTACCAGCGTAAGCAGCAGATGCAGTTGTCGTCGAAGATGCGGTTCCTCGGAGCGCAGGTCACTGCCTTGCTCAAGGACGAACTTTGGCTCGCCAACGCCAGCCACTCGAATGCGATGGCAGCCCGTCTTGCGAGCGCGCTGACCGACCTGCCGGGCATCCGGCTGGCTTTCCCGGTGCAGGCGAACGGCGTATTCACCCAAGTGGACCGGCCGATCGCGCTGGGCTTTGAGAAGGACTTCAACATCCAGGTGTGGTCGGAGAGCGACGACGGGACCTGCATCGTGCGCTGGATGACGGCCTTCGACACCTCAGCCGCGGACGTGGATCGGCTAGCGGCAGCGGTCGAGGCGAGCATCGTTTCACGTGAAACCTGACGCCACCCGACGTCCGCGCGAGCGATAATCATCTGTCCGCGCCAAGTATCCGACGAGTAACCGGATCCCCAAGAAGCCCGCCGCGGCGGGATCGTCCGGTAACGGGTGGGTACGATGTGCAGGGGCACGGGAGGACTAAACGCAACCGCCCGGCCGCAGGTCATTAGTCACGGCCTCGTCACGGCCTTTCGACCGGCAGGGGTAGCAGGTGTCGCGCCGACTCGCGAGTATCACGCTGGACAATCTCGACGACTTGCCGCCGAAATGCCGTCGCTGCGTCTTCTGGGAACTTGACCCGGTCAGCCAGGCCCGCGCTATCGAGGTCGGCGATCCGGCACTGGAAAAAGAAGCCTGGATGTCCTCGGTGCTGCTCGAATGGGGCAGCTGCGGCAAGATCGTGTACGTAGACGGAGTCCCCGCTGGCTACCTGACCTACGCGCCACCCAGCTACGCGCCGCGGTCGGTCGCCTTTCCGACCAGCCCCGTCAGCGCCGACGCCGTGCTCCTGATGACTGCGCACGTGATGGCGGAATTCGCCGGCGGTGGCCTCGGCCGCATGCTGGTGCAAGGCCTGGCCAAGGATCTCACTCGCCGCGGGATCAAGGCGATCGAAGCTTTCGGCGACAACAAGTGGACGCAGCCTACTTGCGTCGTTCCTGTTGACTTCCTGCTATCGGTCGGGTTCAAGACAGTCCGGCCGCATCCCCGGTACCCGCGACTGCGCTTGGAACTAAAAACGGCGCTGTCCTGGCGTGAGGACGTCGAAGTGGCCCTGGAACGGCTGCTCGGATCAATGTCGCCCGAACGCTCGCTGCGCCTCGCCTGAGCGCGGCCCAGAAATCACCGTGTAAAGCGCGGCCTCCGCGGAGGACTGTGCATTGGCATGCCTGAAACGCCAGGCACGGCTATGCCAGTCTGTTGGGGAGGAACGCACGACAGCACTGAACCGCTGGAGCCAGCCCTCAGCAGTAAGGCAGCTGGAGCCAGCCCTGCTGGACGCGGCGTAATCGCGCACGCCTTGCCGTCCAGTCTGACATAGGTCACACTGGACGACATGTCTTACCTCGACATCCTGATCCTGCGGCACCTGTCCAGACGGCCAGCGCACGGTTACGAGCTGCGCAAGCGAGTCGAGGCGGTCACGGGATTCGTGTTGCACAACAACACGCTCTACCCCGCGCTGCGCCGTTTCGAGGAGGCGGGCGCTGTCGTCAAGACGTCGCATCCAGGGCAGGGCCTGCCCGCCAAGCTGGTCTATGAGCTCACAGACGTGGGTCAGGAACTGCTGCACGACATGCTGGCTGACCTGCCTGCCGAGCAGGCCGGAGATGACACTGAGTTCCTGGCCAGGCTCGGTCAGTTCGGGTTCCTCACCCCGGCTGAGCGGCTGACCGTGCTGGAGGCCAGGGACGCGGCACTAGCTGAGCGGCTCGACCGGCTTGCCAGCTTGCGGGCCCGATCAGGCGGTGAGACCTGGAGCGGCTTGGTCACGGCAGAGCTCATTGCCAGGACCGAGCAGGACCGCGCATGGCTGGCCAGGCTGCGTGAGCTGGCACGGCTGGGTGAGCCTGGGAGTTCGGACGAGCTGGCGCGGCTGGATGAGCCGGCGGGGCCGGGTGGGCCAGGCGAGCGGGCTGAGGACGCCGGAGAAGCTACAGACGGGCCCAGGGCTGCCGGGAGGCCAACCACCCGCGGCCAGGCCCGTTAGGGACGGCCTGGGCGCGCAAGATGCCCTGGGCGGGCAAGACGGTCTGGGCAGGCAAGACGGCCAGGGCGGGCAAGACGGCCAGCAAGGCAGCGCATGACCACAACCGCTGCGTCGCGGCCGGCGGCCAGCGGCCTTGGCCCGGTGGCGCAGTATGCCCTCCTGGCTGGCCCGTTGCTATCCATGCTGGACTCGAGCGTCGTCAATGTCGCGGTCGAGCCGATTTCCCGGCAACTGCACGCCAGCCTCCCGGCCGCACAATGGACCGTCAGCGGCTATCTGCTCGCTCTAGGGACCGGCCTCGCCGCAACCGCGTACCTGGCCCGGCGATTCGGCACTCTGCCGCTGTACCGCGGCAGTATCGCGGCCTTCACCGCGGCTTCAGCCGCTTGCGCGCTCGCACCGACGGTGCAGGTGCTGCTGCTGACCAGGGCGATCCAGGGGCTAGTCGCGGCACCGCTCGTGCCGATGGCCATGAGTATGTTGTTCGGCAAGGGCGAATCGGCACGGTCGATACCGGCTACGGCCGGAATGCTGCTGTTCCTCGGGCCCGCGCTCGGGCCTAGCGTGGGCGGTGCGTTGATCGCCGCTGGTGGCTGGCGGGGCATCTTCCTGATAAACCTGCCGACCGGCCTCGCCGCCGCGTTCGCCGTGCGCAGGATCCCGGCTGATCTCGCTCCTGGAGCGGGCGAGCGGACTCGTCTGGACGTCCCTGGCCTCGCGTTGCTGGCCGCTGGCATGCTGCTGCTCCTGCTCGGCGTAACTGATGCCGCCACCGACGGCTGGGGAGCGTTGCCGAGCTGGCTGCCGATGCTGTCCGGGGTGGCAGCACTGGCCTGCTACGCGGCCTGGGCCCGCCATGCCCAACAGCCCGCGCTAAACCTCGCGCTCGCTCGCAGTCGCGGCGGCATCCTGGCGCTAGCGTTGTGCGCTACCGCCTCAGTAGTGACTTTCTCTGTGATCTTCCTGCTGCCGGTATTTGTGCAGTCGGTGCAGGGTTACAACGCGCTGGCCGCCGGTTTCGCCATGCTGCCGCAAGGCATAGTCACCGGATTGTCGACGACGCTCGGCCGGCGCGCCCTCCGACACGTGACCGTCCGGACGACAGTCCTCAGCGGCTTTGCACTGCTCACCGTTGCAAGCCTGGGCCTGCTATCGATCGGTACCACGACCCCGCTGCTGGTGACGTCAGCACTGCTCGCGGGCCGTGCAGTCTCGATCGGCCTGGTGATATCGCCGCTGCTGGCAGTGCTGACTGGCTCTGTCGAGCCAGCTGAGCTCGGCGATGCAAGCACGCTGTTCAGCATCTGGCAACGGATCGCCGGCTCATTCGGCGTGGGCCTGATCGCCGCGGTGTTCGCCAGTCAGACAGCCGCGCACGGCCCGGTGCGCGCCCTGCATGCCACCGGGATCGTGATTACAGCGATAGCAGCGGGCGGCTTGCTAGCCGCGCCGCTGCTCCCTGCTGAGCACATCGGCGGGGTTTATGGCCGATGAGCCGCCTGATCGGGGCCCGCTACGCCACTGCTCGCGGAAGCTCCGAGCCAGATCAGATGAAGTCGGCGAGGTCGCGCAGAAGTGCGGACTTCGGCCGCGCGCCGACGATCTCCTTGACGACCTGCCCGTCCTTGAAGACGCTCATCGTCGGGATGTTCATGATCCCGTAGCGCTTGGTGACGACAGGGTTATCGTCGACGTTGAGCTTGACGATGTCGATCTTCTCGCCGTACTCAGAGGCGATCTCTTCCAGCACGGGGGCGACCTGGCGGCACGGCCCGCACCATTCGGCCCAGTAGTCAACGATGACCGGCTTGGTAGCGTTCAGCACCTCGGCCTCGAAGGTCGCGTCGGTCACTGCCTTGGTTGCGCCCACTTCCAGGACTTCCCTTCATTTGTTCGTGCTGCCATGCCGAGCTGGCAGGCAGTCTCCGTTGGCCGGCTGTGTAGCTGGTGAGGCCGGCTTGCTTGTCACCCGTGGTGCTCGGCCAGCCACCGCTCTGCGTCAATAGCGGCTGCGCAGCCGGTGCCGGCCGCTGTGACGGCCTGGCGGTAGGTCCGGTCGACGACATCGCCGGCCGCGAAGACACCATCGATGACGGTGCGTGTAGTCGGATGCTCGACCAGCAGGTAACCGTCAGCGTCAGCAGGAAGCTGACCGGCGAACAGCGCGCTCCGGGGGTCGTGACCGATTGCCACGAACAGCCCGGTCACCTCGAGCGTGCTCAGTACTCCAGTCTTGACATTCCGTAGCCGCAGCCCGGTCACCCGGTCCTCGCCGAGTACTTCGGTGACCTCGCTGTCCCAGGCGAAGCGGATCTTCGGGTTGCCCATCGCCCGGTCCTGCATGATCTTCGAGGCACGCAACGTGTCCCTGCGGTGCACGACCGTCACGCTACGGGCAAACCTGGTGAGAAACGTGGCCTCCTCCATCGCGGTATCACCACCGCCGATGACGGCAATGTCCTGCTCGCGGAAGAAGAAGCCGTCACAGGTAGCGCACCAGGAAACTCCGTGACCAGACAGGCCCTTCTCGCCGGGCACACCGAGCTCGCGGTAGCCCGAGCCAGTCGCGACGATCACGGTCCTGGCCAGGTAGGTGTCTTCGCCGGCCTTAATGACCTTCGGGGTGGCTCGCAGATCAACCTCGGTGACATCCTCGGCAAGTAGCTCAGCGCCAAATCGCTCGGCCTGCTTACGCAGCTGGTCCATCAGGTCCGGCCCGAGCACGCCGTCCGGGAAACCCGGATAGTTCTCGACATCCGTGGTGTTCATCAAAGCCCCGCCGGACGTCACCGAGCCCTCGAAGACCAGGGGGCTAAGCCTCGCCCTGGCGGCGTACAACGCTGCCGTATAACCAGCCGGTCCGGAGCCGATAACGATCACGTCGCGAACGTCGCTCACTTCTGTCCTGCTCCTCTCGAGTGCACCGGCATAACCACCAGCCGGTCCAGGAGATTCCCCGGCAGGATGTGCCTAAAGGCGAGCGACTCTAACATGATCCAGCACGTCGCTGTTGGTGGCCGAGCAAGCCCCACCGACAGCCCACACCTCGGCGTCCTTCGGCGGGGTGGTCGAGCTGGCCCAAGCCGGAACTGCCACGATGATCGTCGCGCGGGCGCCCTCGAACCTGGCGTGCTCGACCAGTATCACGACCTGCCCTGGACTGATCACCCGGTCGATGCATCCGGACAGCTGCGAGCTAGCCGACGCCCCTTGCGCGGCGCCGAGAGTGCCGCTGGCATTTGCCGAGCTGGGCACGAAGCTGTTCGGACCGCCGCTAGGCGCAGGGCTCGCGCGCGCACGGTCGACCTTGGCCTCCGACACCGCAACCCCGGCCTGCTCGGCGAGGGTCGAAGCGCGGAAGTTGGTGTCGGAAGTAACAGTCCGGATGCTCTTTTCCGTTCCGGCCTGCCGGTAGCTGACCTGTGGCCCTAGGGCGGCCTGTGAGACCGCGGGCGTCGGCACCGTGGCCCCGGCTCCGGAAGTTCCTGACGAGCTCCCCACGGTCCCGCCGGCGTGCGAGGCGATCTCGTAGCCGCTGACGCCAACGACCAGGATTGCGGCCGCTGTGGCCAGCACCCTGGTGGCGGGAAGTGGCAGTCGCCAGCTAGGCCCGTTAGGTCTTAGGCCACCAGAACCGCGGCCTGCCCCCCTCAGCTTGCCGGGCGCGGCGGACCGGGACGGGAGATCCCCGCGGCCGGCTTCGGAAGCGGGCTCTGCGGCAACGCGCTGCGCGGACTCGGCGGCCAGGGCGCTGTCCATCCTGGCGGACAGGTTCTGTGGCATCTGTGGGAACTGGACGCTCGAGAGCAGGGCGGGAACTCCTGCGAGCTGGTCGCTGACCTGCGTGCATTGCGTGCAGGAAGCTAGATGACGGCCGACCTTGGCAGCCTTGCGCGGCCGCAGGTCGTCGGCGCCAAGCCTGGCGAGCTCGTCCAGGGTGGCATGACGAGTCATAGTGCTTCATCACCCCCCTCCTGCGCAGGTTGGACGCGCTGGCTGGCCGTGCGGTTCCCGGTGTCTTGGCTTGGCACCGCACCGGGCCGCAAATGCGAGAGCCTGGGCAGAAGACGAGCCCGGCCGCGCGCCGCGCGGCTCTTGACCGTTCCTTCGGACACGCCCAGAACCTCCGCCGCATCCGAGATCGAGTAGCCGAGCATATCGACCAGCACCAGCGCGGCCCGCTGGTCAGGGACCAGCTGGCGCAGTGCCGCCATGACGTCCATCGCGGTATCCGTAGTGCCCGACGGATCAGACAGTGGCTGCCCGCCCGCCACGGCAAGCGCATCGAGCGCCTCGTCGTCCTGACCCGCCGTAGTCGGCCGCGCGGCGCGGCGCCGCATCCGGTCAAGCGCCGCATTCACCACGATCCTGTGCAGCCAGGTCGTAACGGCTGAATCGCCGCGGAAGCTCGCGGCCCGCCTGAAGGCCGCGATCATCGCGTCTTGGAGCGCGTCCGCAGCCTCTTCGGGATCGCCGAGGGTGCGAATCGCCACCGCCCAGAGCCGGTCGCGATGCCGCGCGAAAAGCTCGCCGAAAGCCTCTGTGTCGCCATCGACGTGGCGCTGCAGCAGCTCAGCGTCAGGCGTGACGTCCTGGTCACCCTGCCGCGAACGCCGCACGTCACCAGGCCGACGCGGCTCGGGCAAGGAGAAGCGGCTGGACGCCTGATCGGATTCCGTTGCTCCTCCCCCCGCCATCGGCCCGCGCACTGTGATGGTCGGCAGCCTGTGCCCTGCAACACACGTAGCGGTGTTCTGCGCTCACGGCGCTCACCATAGCGCGCCATGGTTCACCGGGACGGGAACGGGCTGAGCCGGGTCGGGCAGGCCCTCAGGGCCCATGATAGTGAGTCCGGAGCAGCCGCCCTAACCGCGAGTCCCGGCTGCTGGCAATCAGGTCGTGCCAGTAATGGCGACCTTGAGGATCTGGGCCTCGAACTCGCCCGCATGGCCAGCCAGCGGCGGCAGCTTGGTGAACCAGATCACCAGATACTGTCCCGAAACTGGATGCTGAATTCTGAAGGTATAGCTGCCGGCGACGCTGCTGGGTCCGGCCGCTATCGGCATCGAGTACAGGTTGGCACCGCTCCGGACCTCGGAGTTGCCCACCCTGAGCTCGGCAATGGCGCCGGCCGCGCTACCGAACTGCACCGTAATCGAGCTGACCTTGGCTGGCTCGCCCAGGTTCAGGATGAAGCCAGTGCCGGACTTGAGGCTGCCGAACCGCGGGCTGTCGTAGTACTGAGTGCTCCAGCCTTGCGGGTTGCCGTCGAGCACGTTGGCTGCCTGGTTAGAGTTCTCGTCGCCAGTATCGGCCGGGTTAAGCGCATCAAATCCGCTGGCAGACTGCGGTGTGATGGTGGCGTTGAGGTGCGCCGAGGAACTTGCGGACGGGCTACCGCGCCGGTGGCCCGCGTTGGAGGATGGCGACTTGCCGCCCAGCAAGTGAACGGCGGCGGCGCTCGCCCCCGCCACGGCCACCAGCACGAGCGCGCTGATGGCGACTGCGCGCCTTGTCAGACGCCCGCCGCCAGGCCCCGCGGCCACATACGCGTTGTAGCTCGGCTGGGTCTGCGGCAGCTCAGCTCGCTGACGCGGGCTGCGCTGTGCCGTGGTGCGCTGCTGGCTGTTCCTCGCGGCAAGCCAGTTGTCCGCGTCCCGGCGTGAATCGCGCTGCGCGACGGCAGCCGGCGGCACGTGTGCTGGCGGGATGGCAGCAGCCAGAGCGGCGGCAAGTTCGGCGGGTGCGGTGAACGGCTCGTGGCCGTCCTTGCCAGGCAGTGCGAGCGCGCGGCCGGCCAGGTCGTCGAGTACGCCTGGCACTCCAGCCCGGACCTGGCGCGGCCGCCGAGGGAGCCCTTCTGACTCCGGTGCGGGTGGCAGGTCCGGGCACTCCGGGCCTGGCCACAGCCCCGTCAGCGCGGCGTAAAGCAGTTGTCCGAGCCCGCGGGTATCGGCCAGTTCCGGATCGTCCGACGTCACGCCGGCCAGCGCCGCGTCAATGCCGAGGCCAATGACCTTCACGCCGCCGCCAGTCGTCCACCGGACGCTGTCCGGCCGCAAGCATAGGTGCGCTAGTCCAGCTGCATGAGCGCCGGATAGCGCCGATGCTGCCTCCGCCACGATCCGGGCGCCGGCGGCAGGTTCAATCGGGCCGGCCGCGACCAGATCGGCGACCGTATCGCCGACCGGCCACTCCAGCACGATGTAGGCGTGGTCCCAGGTGTCTTCGACGTCGAATACCTGCGTCAGCCGGGTGTCAGTAAGGCGGCTCGCGGCTCGCGCCGCAGTCACCGCCTGCTCCAGTCGGGGGAACCCGGCGGCGAAGGTGATCACGCTGACCGGCCGAGCAAGGATCTCGTCGATGGCTTTCCACGCAGACCAGCCGACAGCCGCGTCAAGCCGGTCTTCGAGCCGGTAGCGGCCGCCGAGCCTGACGCCCGGTTCTGACGTGTACGTGCTCATTATCGCGGTTCAAAGGCTCGCCGGCCCTCGAACCTCCCCTCGCGGGTGTAGGTCATCAACGGTCTGCAACACGGTGGTGCCGCACTCCATGCTAGGCCGCATGGGCGTCGGCCGGCAGTCGTGTCTCCAGCCGGCAGCAAACCGTTACCCGCAGGAGACGTCACCGGCCCAGCCTGGCCAGGATCGTCCGGGTAAGGCCAGTCAGCTCCTCGATCCGCAGCGCGCGGGCGAACAGCAAGTACATGGCGGCCGCGAGACCACCGCCGATAACCACGACGACGAGCGCGTTCTGGGTCAGCAGCCCGATCAGAATGGCGAACAGTGCGGCCGGCAGCGTTGCGGCGTGCATGCGCACAAGCGAGCGGCCGATCCGGAACCCGTCCAGCCCGCGGAGCCGCGTGGCGAGGATCCGCCAGGCAATCAGCGTCCCGGCGATATTCGACAGGCCGAACCCGGCGGCGAGCCCCGGCACCAGTACTGACCTGAACAGGCTGAGCACGATCAGGTTCGCCACGATGTTCACCGTCATGGTCACCAGGCCGATCAGCGCCGGGGTCTTGCTGTCGTGCACGGAGTAGAACACCCGCAACTGGAGCTGGAAGATCATGTAGGGAACCAGGCCCAGGCAGAAGATGGCGAAAACTACGCCCGTCTCCCGCGCTGCGCCCAGGCCGAAGCTGTGCCGGCCGAACAAGAGCTCGCCCAGCTTAGGGCCGAGGGCGGCCAGGACCAGCGAGCATGGCACCACGATGGCGGCGGCCAGCCGGAGCCCGGTCGAGAAGTCCTGCCGGACGAGCCCGAACCGGCGCTGCGAGGCGTGGAAGCTCATCCGCGGCAACATCGCGGTGATGACGGAGATGCCGACCACCGCATAAGGCAGCTGGAACAGCAGCCAGGCGTAGCTGTACTCGTTGATTCCGGTTCCGTGGCTGGTGTCACCAGCCAGCCTCGTGGTGACCCAGTAGGCGACCTGCGTCGCGGCGATGTAGCCGAACATCCAGCCGCCCATCCGGCCGATCTCGGCGACCTCGGCGCGCCGGAAGTCGATCTGAGGACGCCAGCGGAAGCCGACTCGCCGCAAGGCCGGCACCAATGCGACGGTCTGCACGACGATGCCGAGCGTTGTGCCGATGCCGAGCAGCGCGACACCGCTGCCGTGGATCGGCGGGTCCTGGTGCTGACCATCCACGGCCGCGTACAGACCGAGCATCCCGATCACCACGACGTTGTTGACGATCGGTGTCCACATCGGCGCCGCGAAGCTGCCCCTCGAGTTGAGAATCGCGCCGATCAGCGAGCTCACCCCGTAGAAGAAGATCTGCGGGATGAAGAAGAACGCGAGGATCTCGGTGAGATGCAGGGTGTGACCGTGGATCCCGCTGCCGCTGTAGAGACGCACGATCGGGACGGCAGCCAGCGTCGCGACGCAGGTGATGCCGGCCAGCGCGAACGTGATGAGCGTGAAGATCCGCTGGTCGTAGCCCTTGCCGTGGTCCGAGTTCCGCCTGCCCGCAGCAACGATCAACGGCACGATGACGCTGGTCAGGATGCCACCGAGGGCCAGGCTGTAGACCACATTGGGCAGCGTGTTGGACAAGTTGTAGGCGGAAGCGACTCCCAGGGAGCCTAGGACGGAAGCCTGCACGAGGGTGCGGACGAACCCGGTCAGCCGGGAGCCCAGGGTGCCGACCGCCATGACGCTGCTCGACCCGACAATCGACGCCGAGCTGCCGTCGGAAGCTGCGCGTGACGCTAGCGGTCGGTCCCATGGCCCGCCCGGTCCGGCTGGACGGGCTCCTGGCGACCGCGTACCTGGCAAACCTGAGGCGGCCGGCGCTGGTTGTCCCGGCGCTGGTTGTCCCGGCGGTGACTGTCCCGGCTGGGGAGCGCGGTAATCATCGGGCTGATACGGCGGCGCCTGAGTCGTGCCGGGCTCGCCGAAGGCGGGCTGGCCGAAGCCGGGCTCCTCATAGACCGGCGGCCGCCCGCCCGGTATCTGATACGGCGGTGCCTGAGATGGCGGTGCCTGATACGCCTGGGGCTGGTAGCCAGGCGGATTGTAAGCCCGCGTCGGAGCGTAGCCCGGAGCCCCATACTGCTGTGTGTCGTAGGGCCCACCGTCGTAGCTACCGGTGTCGTAGCCGCCAGCGTCGTAGCCCTGCGGGTCGTTGCCAGGCGGCTGATACCCCGACGGGACTACCCGGCGGGGCTGCGTACGGGGTGGCGGCTGGCCCGCGACCCGGCGCCGCATGCCCGGCGGCCCGGCACTCGGCGACCTGAAGTCGGGCCCGGCGCGCGTCTCGTCATCAGGCCGGGCATGGCGAGCCCGCCGCCCACTGCCCGGCTGCGCCCTGCCTGCCCGCGATCGGCCCGGCGGGTCGCTCCGGCCCGGCGGGGCCTCTGTCGTGCGGTCGCCATCGTCAGCCCAGTCGTCAGCCCGGTCGCGTCTGCTGTTGTCACCCCAGTCCACGTCGGACAGGTCGATGTGCCACCCGGTGTCGTCGAAGATCGGACCGGTGTAGTCCTGGCCCGCGCTCCAACCCGGCACCGCCGGCCGGACTTCCCAGCCGCGGCCGCCAGAGTCCGGGTACGAGTCACCCTCTGGCACCCCGGTGGTCATCAGCCTCCCGTCGTCACGGTCCGTGCGCACCGGCTGTGCCCAGCTCAGTGCGTTCAGCCATGACGGTATCCGGTTCCACCGGTTCCGCGCTCCGATCATCGCCCTGATCTGCGGCAAGACCGGCACCAGCCGGCTGGCCGGCAGCCCCGGCCGAGCGACCGCGGCGGACTGTGCGGGCGGCGTAGGCGATGAGCAAGACGCCGAGTGCGGCAGCGCCGATGATGGCGCCGAGCACGCCGACCTGAGTCGCTTCGATGGTCATGGACGGGCTCTTGGCAGGCAGTGGCTTTCCCTGGCTGTTAGCCAGACTCAGGGTGACGATGGTGGAGCCCACCTCGGTCGCCTGCACGCGCAACTTGACGGTCGTCGCCATATGCTGCCCGATCACTATCGGGCCGCTAGGATCCGCGGTGATCTTGATTCCGTTCACATTGCTGTAGTGCAACTGCAACTCGACCCGGACGGCATAGCCGAGCTTGTTATCGATCGAGACCGGCACGCTGCCCTTCAGCCCGCCGAGGGTGACCCGTGGCTCGGCGAAGATCTGGACGTCCTGTTCCTGCGCGGCGATCTGGTTCCTGACCGTATGGAGCATTGCCACAGCGGTGGCGCTCGACTTACCATGCCAGGCCGACGACTCGACGGTGGCGACTGCCAGCGCGAGATAACTCGCGGGATTCGCCGCGATGCCTTGCAGTTGCGTGATCTTGCCGTCGACCACGCTGAGCCGGCGCAGCTCTCGTTTGCCGATCCGCGCCGGGGAGACCGGCAACGCAGAGCTCGGCACAACCGGGTGCGTTCCCGCGGTCAGTGAGGTGACGCTGGCCGGACTGAGCCATGACGCCGACGCGGTCTCGGCAAGAAGGTCATAGGTAAGCCCGGGCGCCGGGTCGAAACGCCGGGGTGGCGCCACGATGATGGGCGAGCCGTTATTTTGCTGAGCGGCCAGCGCGGTTAGTGCCAGGAAGTCCTGAGCGGTAGCGAACGCCGAGCTTGTGCTGCTGTCCGCGGTCAGCACCTGGGTCAGCTGCTGGTTTGCGAGCAACACGTGCATGTAGCCGCCGAGGCTGTTGGCCACCCGCACCACCGTGGACTGCTGCCGGGCCGGCAGTGCAGAACTGCTCAGTAGCAGCGTCTGGACGCCCTCCGCCGCGAGGGTCTCCACGGTCGTATAGCCGGCGATCCCGTCTGCTGGCCAGGCGACGCCGGCCGCCTGGCTCGGAGCGCCGTACTCAGGCTCTGACCCGAGGTTCCGGTGCAGGATCCGCTGGCTGATCTGCTGACCGAGCTGCGAGGACTGCTGCAGGTCGCGAGCGAGATCGTGGCTGGAGAGTGCGGCTACGTCCGGGTCGCCGTACGGGGTGGCGAACACTGGCTCGGCCGAGGTGACCTGCCGGAGCTCGGCGAGCCAGCTCCGGGCCGCGGCCGCCCAGCGGGGCTGCTTGCTGCCGCACCCGGCAAGGGCCTTGACGTTTGCCAGCAGAGCGGGATCGATTGCCCAGGTGACGCCGTCGTAACTGGACAGGCTCTGGACCGCCTGCGACCGGACCGCCCGGCCATCTGCGGCCCGTGCCGATCCTGCGGCCGCTGAGAAGGCGTCTGCAGTACCCGCCGAGTCCGCGCCTGCCCCGACCAGCTGGCCGAGCCGCCCGGTACTGGTAAGGGTCGCAACCAGCGCCTGTGCCTGTGAGCTCTGGCAAATGTCTTGCCAAGGCTGATCCAGCAGCGGCTTGTCGATCAACGGCAAGACCCAGGAGATCTTTGTCCGGGCCGGAATCGAGGAGGCGTACGCACTCTTCTTGGCCGGCACGTACGGCAGAAACGTGGTGGTGGCAGCAAGCGGTAGCTCGAACTGCGTGGCCTCGGCTTGCACTGTCAGCGGGTACACGCCGAACGTGGTCATGCCGATCGAGTTGGCCTTCACCTGGATGGACCAATGGTCGGTGCTGCCCGGTGTCAGCGTGCCGGACGATGTCCAGGTCCCGTGCGGCAACGGCGTGCTGGCAAGCTCGTCCTGAGCGGCATTGCCGGGCTCCAGCTCAGCCGGGTCTGTGACCGGCACGCGAGACCCGAGCAACTTGACTGTCACGTCGCTAAGCGGCTGCCTCGTGTTGTTCGCTACCGTCCCGGTTACCTTGATCGTCGCGCCAGGCGAAGCCTGCTCCGGGGACATGCCGGTGATGGCCACCGTGGCCTGGCTTGGCGCGACCCGCTTTCCAGCCGCCGCGCTTGCCGGAGTCTGGCTGGCGAGCAGCGCCGCTGGCAGGCCGATCGCGGCCAGAGCGAGCGAGGCTCCGAGGGCGCGCCCTGCGCGTCGTGCCATCGCCCACCCGCCTGTTGCCGTGCCGGGCATGCCACCGCGCCTTGTCATCAGCCGGACGCCAGGAAGCACGCGAGACCCGTGCGGCGGTGACATGTCCAGAATGTTATTGCCGCCGAGCGGGTGCCCGAGGCGTCGCCGCGGCGAATGCTCGGTCCCCGTGCGCTGGGCAGTATTCTGCGACTCATCCTCCGGGCTTCTGCTTTCCCGTTTCCGACAGGCTACGCGCAGGACTTAGTCTCAATGGCCGTGCCAGATCCAGATTTGCCGAACAAGCGCCTGCTGCAGGCTGCAGCCGCGCTCCTTGCTGCGGTCTCGCCGCTTGCCGACGATCTCGGCCGCTTGTTCGCGGCGGCCGGCCACGAACTATCCCTGGTCGGTGGTCCGGTCAGGGACGCCTTCCTGCAGCGCACAGCTGGCGACCTCGACCTGACCACCGATGCGACGCCGGAGCAGATTCTCGAGATCACCGGCGACTGGGCCGAGCAGGTGTGGACCATCGGGATCGACTTCGGCACCGTGGGGCTGCGCAAGGGCAGGTCGATTTTCGAGATCACCACCTACCGGAGCGAGAGCTATGACCGGACATCCCGCAAGCCGGTGGTGTCCTACGGCCAGTCGCTGGAGGACGATCTGTCCAGGCGCGACTTCACCGTCAATGCGATGGCGGCCCGGCTGCCCGGTTATCAGCTCGTCGACCCGTTCGGCGGCGTGGCCGACTTGCAGCGCGGGCTGCTGCGGACGCCCGGCACGCCGGAGGCTTCGTTTACCGACGACCCGCTGCGAATCCTGCGGGCGGCCAGGTTCACTGCCCAGCTCGGTTTCACCGTGGTGCCCGAGGTCCGGGATGCGATGACCCAGCTGGTCGGACTGCTCGCCCCGCCCAAGGTCTCGGCCGAGCGGATCGAGATCGAGCTGACGAAACTGCTGCTGTCACCGCTGCCCGGCGGCCCGGCGGCAGGGATTGCGCTGCTGGTGGATACCGGAGTGGCCGACCAGGTGCTGCCCGAGGTCTCGGCGCTGCGGCTGGAGGCGGATGAGCACTTCCGGCACAAGGACGTGTACCAGCACTCGCTGACGGTGCTCGCCCAGGCAGTCGAGCTGGAAGGCAGGTACGGGCTGCAGCCGGACATCGTGCTGCGGCTGGCCGCGCTGTTGCATGACATCGGGAAACCGCGGACCAGGTCCAAGCTCCCGGACGGGCGAGTCGCGTTCCACCACCACGAGGTCGTCGGGGCGAAGATGGCCCGTAAGCGACTGGCAGCGCTGCGATACCGGAAGGACATCGTTGCGGACGTGAGCCGCCTGGTGGAGCTGCACCTGCGCTTCCATGGCTATGGCGGCGGCGACTGGACCGACTCGGCCGTGCGACGGTACGTCACCAACGCCGGCCCGCTGCTGACCCGGTTGCATGCCCTGACCAGGGCAGACTGCACGACCAGGAACAAGGCCAAAGCACTGAGGCTGGCCCAGGCTTACGACGGCCTGGAGGCGCGGATCGCCGAGCTTTCCGAGCGGGAGAAGCTGGACAGTCTCCGGCCGGACCTGGACGGCAACGAGATCATGGCGATCCTGGGCATCCCGCCTGGACCGCTGGTTGGCCAGGCTTACAAATACCTGCTGGAGCTGCGGATCGAGGCCGGGCCGCTGAGCCGCGACCAGGCCGTTCAGGAACTGCTGACCTGGGCTGCGTCGGAGGGCATAGAGCCGCCGACGCCGGGCCCGGCGGAGTGACGGCTGGTCAGCCAGTAAGCGACCGCCACCACGGCGTATCCGGCGGCGATCACCCCGATGAGGACCGGGGAATGACCGCTGAGCGGCATGAGGGGCACGCTGATCAGCGCGCCGACCGCGAATGTGATGTTGAACATCATGTCGTAATAGGAAAACGCTCGGCCGCGGTAGTTATCCGGCAGCTGCTCTTGCAGGATCGTGGTCGCGCTGATCGCGATACCCTGACCGGCCAGGCCCAGGCCGAAGCCCATGACGATAAAGCCGGGCTGACTGAAGGTCGCGCCCAGGAAGCCGGTCAGGACCGCGCTCGCGGCGAGCATGACGGTGATGTAGGCCGACTTGCGCAATCGCCGGGTGACGGGCGGAGTGACTAGCGCCGCGCAGAAGTAGCCCAGCGCGACGGCCGCGACAAGGTAGCCGTAGTGCGTCTCCGCAGTGCTGGGCTTGACGCCCCGGTAGAAGAAGTTCCGGTACAGCAGGATCGACATCAGAAACAAGATCCCGTAGAAGAACCGGTTACCGCCAGTGGCACCGAGGGCGGTCACTGGGCCGCGTCGCCTGACGATGTAGCTGACACCCTTCGCCAGGCCTACCGCGACAACGCGGAGCTCGGCCAGCACCCGGCCCGGTCTCACCTGGCCCGGCTCTCCCGCCGGACCGAGCAGATCCCGCGGCATAGTCCTGGCGACCAGGCTCGCGGCCACGTAGCACGCCCCCGCGACTAGAAGCGTGATGGCCGCGCCCGCCTCGGTATCGCCGGTGGCCGCATTCACGCCGAGGCCGACGAGTCCGCCGATCGCAGCCAGGGTCCCGCCGACAGTCGGTGACACCGAGTTGCCCATCACGAGCTTGTCGCCGGCAACTACGTGCGGTAGCGCGGCGGACAGCGAGGACAGGAAGAACCTATTCACGCCCAGCACGAGCAACACCGATATATAGAGCGGCACGCCCAGGCTCCCGGACGCCATCAGCGCCGCCGTCGCGATGACGAAGACCGACCTCAACAGGGCTGAGTAGGTCAGGATCTGGCGCCGGGACCACCGGTCGATGAAAACCCCCGCGAACGGCCCGATCAGCGAGTATGGCCCGTACAGGACGGCGAACGCAGCCGCCCCTCGCGCCGGGTTCGGGAACGTAGCGGCGTTGAAGAACACGTAAGTGCCAAGGCCGGCGGTGAAGATGCCGTCACCGGTCTGGGAGATCATCCGGGTGGACAGCAGCCGGCGGAAATCGCGCTCTGCCCACACCATGCGCAAATCGTGGCGGAACGAGGTCTTTGCCGGCGGCCCGCCGGGCGCGCCAGGCAGTGGCTCCTGCGCTGGAGCTGGCGCTGCCGGATGCGGCTCCTGCCACGACACTCAGTCAGCCTATTGGTGCGCGGGAGTCCCGGACTAGTGCGCCACCCGGCATCGACAAGCCGGGCCGAACCGTGAGCAGACAGGCTGCTGTGGCAGGTAACTGCACGTTTCCAGCAGGACAGGTGACATCACCGGTCCGGCAAATGCCAACGGAGGCCATGGCCCGAAGGGCTGGCCTCCGTCGGAGCCAGAGCGGTCAGCGGTCGAGTTCGCCGCGAATGAACTTGTCCACTGCTTCCCTGGCCACGTCGTCGCTGTACTGCTCCGGCGGCGACTTCATGAAGTAGGAGGAAGCCGACAGGACCGGTCCGGCGATACCGCGGTCCTTGGCGATCTTGGCGGCCCTGACGGCGTCGATGATGACGCCAGCCGAGTTCGGTGAGTCCCAGACCTCGAGCTTGTACTCCAGGTTCAGCGGTGTGTCCCCGAAGGAGCGGCCTTCCAGCCGGACGTAGGCCCACTTCCGGTCGTCCAGCCACGGCACGTGATCAGACGGGCCGATGTGGACGTCGGCCTTGGCCATCTCATGCGGGATCTGCGAGGTAACGGACTGGGTCTTGGAGATCTTCTTGGACTGCAGGCGCTTGCGCTCCAGCATGTTCATGAAGTCCATGTTCCCGCCGAAGTTGAGCTGGTAGGTGCGCAGCAGCTCGACGCCACGGTCCTCGAACAGCTTCGCCAGCACGCGATGGGTAATGGTCGCGCCGACCTGGGACTTGATGTCGTCGCCGACGATCGGCAGGCCGGCCTCGGTGAACTTGGCCGCCCACTCCGGGTCGGATGCGATGAAGACCGGCAGTGCGTTGACGAACGCCAGGCCGGCGTCGATGGCGCACTGGGCGTAGAACTTGTCCGCTTCGTCAGAGCCCACCGGCAGGTAGGAAACGAGCACGTCCGCCCGGCAGTCGCGGAGCACCTGGACCACGTCTACCGGCTGCTCGTCCGATTCGGTGATGATCTCCCGGTAGTACTCGCCGAGCCCGTCCATCGTCGGGCCGCGCTGCACGGTGACGCCGGTCGGCGGCACGTCGCAGATCTTGATGGTGTTGTTCTCGCTGGCCACGATCGCTTCGGCGATGTCCCGGCCGACCTTCTTAGCATCGACGTCGAACGCGGCGACGAACTCGATGTCGCGGACGTGATACGGGCCGAACTGGACATGCATCAGGCCCGGTACCCGGCTCGCCGGGTCGGCGTCCTTGTAGTACTCAACACCCTGAACGAGAGAACTAGCGCAGTTCCCGACGCCCACGATGGCTACCCGTACCGAACCCATGAGGATTGCTCCTTATCTTTGCCGCGCAGCGACGATCGCTCGCCGGTCCTTAGGCGACGGTTGTCGCTCCGCCGCTATGTGTATTTCCCCGGCTTAGCCGCCGGGATTGCCCTCGGCATGACGGCCGGGCTGGGTACCCGACTGCCGCTCCGAGGCGATCAGCTCATTCAGCCAGCGGACTTCCCGCTCCACTGACTCCAGGCCATGCCGCTGCAGCTCCAGCGTGTAGCTATCGACCCGCTCACGGGTCCTGGTCGCCGCCGCGCGGAACCCCTCGAGCCGCTCTTCAAGCTTGCTGCGGCGGCCCTCGAGTATCCGCATCCGGATCTCCGCCTGAGTCAGGCCGAAGAAGGCGAAGTGCACACCGAATCCGTCGTCCTCCCAGGAGGCCGGGCCGGACTGCCCGAGCAGGTCGTTGAGCCGCTCCTTGCCGTCCGCGGTCAATCGGTAGACGATCTTGGAGCGGCGCGTGCGGTCGGTAGGCCTGCCGGAATCAGGGGTGGAATCCTCGGTGATCAGTCCCTTGCCGAGCATGTCCTTCAGCGCCGGGTAGAGGGACCCGTAACCAAACGCGCGGAAGGCGCCGAGCAGCGAGCTGAGCCGCTTGCGCAGCTCATATCCGTGCATCGGGGTCTCATGCAGGATGCCGAGAATTGCGAGCTCGAGTACGCCAGTTCGCTGGTTACTCATACCCGCCCGCACCTCGCATTCCGCCCGGAGTTACCATCTTCGACAGTCGCTGAGTCCGTGAACTGTCGGTCCGATGTATCGAGTTGATACATCGATACGATATGCGGTGCTGTGTTTTGCCGCAAGTCCAGGCTGCCTGCTGCCGGCGCCTTTGCTCGCCGCCAGTGCCAGCTAGCTGGCGCCGGCTGGACCAGGCCGTAAAGCGATGACCAGTCAAGTCTCCTGTCACGAGCAGTTCCGTCGTAACCTGTCGGGCATGAGGCGTTCGGTCGTTGACTACGGGCTAGCCCGGCGGGCAACGCTTGCCTCGGTGCTGTCCGGCCGCACGACTGTTACCGACGTCTGCGACGCGCATCCCTACCTGTTGCGCGCCGCCAAGTTCCACGGCGAGGCGACGGATATCACTTGCCCGATCTGCCGAAAGATGAAGCTGACCCATGTCACCTACGTCTACGGCGACGAGCTTGGGCGCTACGAGGGCCGGATTAAACGCGGGCCAGAACTGGACGAAATGGCTGCGGAATATGCGGAGTTCCAGGTCTACGTAGTCGAGGTCTGCCAGAGTTGTGCCTGGAACCACCTCGCGTCGTCCTATGTTCTAGGCACTGGAGAGCCGACTCCCCGGCGCAGTCGGCGGGCCAGGGCCGGCGAATAAGCGGTCGGGTTCGACCAGGGCGCGGTCCTTGGCCCCGGGCACGGGGTCGGCAGCGAGCGTGACGCAATAGGTGCCGGGATGGTTGGTACCGCCAGGTAACGTGTCTTGCCTGGCGAACTGTTGCAAGCTTGCGACCGCTCCTAACCCCCGACCAGCGAGGACGCGTGAGTAATCCAGACTTGCCTGGGCCGTACTGGCAGGACCAGGACGATTCCGGTTACGGCTCTGGCTGGCGCACTGGCGCAGACCGGCCGCCACGCCAGGAATCGGCGTGGGAAGACGGCAGTGGTTTCTGGCGTGACGACCGTAGCTCAGGCCGCGCCGAGCGAGACAGCCGCGCCGAGCGGGACAGCCGCGCCGAGCGGGACAGCCGCGCCGAGCGAGACAGCCGTCCGCGGCGGCATGGAGCTGCCCGGCCTGCCGGCGGCCCGCGGGCCGCCCGTCGCTCCGCTGACAGTGATCGCGGCGACTGGACTGGTCGATTCAACCAGACCGCAGACGATCTTCGGAGCAAGCTAGGCATGCGCAGCCGCTCAGCGGCCGACCGCCGCGCCGACGGGGGACAGCCCACGCGGGGCGGAGCCCGGGACGACGGCTTCAGGCACGCTGCCGCGGCGAGTAACGGCGCGAACGGGTACGGGTCTGTTGGCAATGGCTCTGTTGGCAATGGCTCTCTCGGCAACGGCGGTGCTGGCAACGGCAGGGGCGCGGGCAGACGCCGCCTGGCCGGACCGGCCGCCGACGACTGGGCCGAGCCGGGCGCGAGCCGGGCTGCGACCGGAGCCCGCGGCAGCCGCTCCCGGTCTGGCGAGACCGGCCGCGGCCTGCGTAGGCTCGGGCTCGGCGGTGACTACGGACCCGGTGACTACGGACCCGGTGACTACGGACCCGGCGACTACGGTTACGAGGACGGGCCCCCGGCCGGCCGGCCGGCACTTCGCGAGCCGGCGGACGAACACTGGGCCGAGCCGGACCGGACCAGCCGCGGGCTACGGTCCAGGATCGCGGAGCGGCAGTTCACCCATGGCGGCGGCAACGGGCGTGGCGGCGGCAACCGGGGCGGGGGTCGCGGCGGGGGCCGCTCGCCTGGCGGCGACCCGCACAGCCGTGCCGGCGGGTTCAAGAACTGGCTGCTCTACGGGCGCTGGTGGCGGCACTGGACGTTGAAGAAGGCGCTGGCAGTCGCCGGCGCCGGAATAGCAGTGTGCGTCATGCTGGGCATCGCGGGCTTCTTCATCCTCTACGACATGACGCCGATCCCCACCGCGAACGAGGAGACCGCTAACTGGCAGTCCTCAACGGTCTATTTCGCCAACGGCAAGCAGCTGGGCACGTTCGACAACAGCATCGATCGCATACTGCTGACGCCGGGGCAGATACCGACGGTGATGACACAAGCCATGACGGCCGCGGAAGACCACCACTTCTACACCGAGGGCGGAGTTTCGCTTACCGGCCTCATGCGTGCCGCCTACCAGGACCTTAGGGGTGACGGCAACCTGCAGGGTGGCTCGACGATCACCATGCAGTACGCGAAGAACTACTACGCGGGCGTTGACACTGGCCGGAACATCAGCACGAAGCTCAAGGAAATCTTCATCGCGATGAAGCTGGGCCACGACCGGTCGAAGACCTGGGTCATGACCAACTACCTCAACACCGTGCCGTTCGGCGCGACGATCGACGGACTTGGCGCGGCAGCGGAGAACTACTTCAACATCAACCTGACCCAGCCGCACACGACGCTGACAGTTGCTCAGGCTGCGCTGCTGGCAGCCATGCCGAACAATCCGGCCGTATTCTCTAGCGGGCTGGCAGGGAACAATCCCACCGGGCTCGCTCTGCTGAAGGCTCGGTTCAGCGACGTGCTTGGCAACTTGGTCAAGGATGGCAACATCACGCCGGCGCAGGCAGCCCAGGCGAAGTTCCCGAAGATCACCCCGCCGCCGTCAGGTAACGGCTGGTCCGGCTACACCGGCTACCTGATGAACATGGTGCTGCAGCAACTCGAAGCGCCATACGCCGACGGCGGCTACGGCCTCACCGAACAGGCGGTCGACACCGGTGGCTACAAGATCAGGACGACCTTCAGCATGTCGAAGGTCCTCGCGCTCGCCCGCTCCGTCAATGCGGAGAAGGCCCAGATGAAGTCGCTCGCCATTCAGGAGGGAACGGACTCGTTCCGGAGCTACGACCGGATTGGCGCAGTGCTCGAGGACTCGCAGACCGGCGACATCGTCGCCGTCTACGGCGGCCCCGGCTATCTGCCGAGCCAGAAGCGCTGCAAGGTTTTCAGCTGCCAGCTCAATATGGCCGAGGAGGCTGAGCCGGTCGGTTCGTCCTTCAAGCCGTACGTTCTTGCCACCGCTGTCAAGGAAGACATGAGTGTCTTCACCAGCAAGCTCAACGGTTACTCGCCGATCTGGATCCCGCTCAAAGCACCACCCAACGGTCCCTCGACCCAGCTGGCACTGTCGCCAACGAGTGCGCCGCCCGGTTGCTCGGCGCAGCAGTCGGGTACCTGCTACTCGTCCAATGGCGGAACTTACTTCCTGTTCGACGAGTCCGCTGAGAACCTCCACCGGCCGCTGCCGGTCAACATCGCGGCCGCCGTCTCGTCCGACCCGGCCTTCGAGGACCTGGCGCACCGGGACGGTATCGACAGCGTCATCAACATGGCCCAGCAGCTCGGCGTCGGACAGAATTCGTTCGTCAACCCGTGCTCGGTGCCGACTAACGGCAGCGTCGCCGCAACGATCAAGGTGTGCAACGACCTGACCGGCCCGGTCAACGGCCTGATCCCCAACTTCAGTCCGACGCATTCCAACAAGCCGACCGCTGGATCGCCAGCCATCGCCCTGGGCGAGAACCCGCTGACGCCTATTGAGCAGGCCAGCACGTTCGCAACGCTCGCTGATGACGGTGTCTATCACACGCCGACCGTCATCACGTCAGTGCAGCAGAACGGCACCACGGTTACGTCCCATCTGACGACCCGCACCGTGCTGAGCCCTGGCGCTGCTGCCGACGTCGACTATGCGCTCTCGTTCGACAACAACTACGGTGGCGGCACGGCCGAAGCGAATGTCCCGTTCCGCCGCGGTGACCTGATCGCCAAGACCGGAACGCTGGGTACCGGGGCTAACGCCTCGCAAGCCTGGTTTATCGCCGCGACTCCGAGGCAGTACGCGCTATCGGTGGCGCTCTTTACCAACTTGCCGAGTACCCAGAACCTGGACAACCTGCCGAGTGTTGGCGGAATGCCGGGCTCGCAGGGCGGTGGCTGGCCGGCCACCATCTGGAACGAGTACGTGGCCAACCATCTCAACAACTTGCCGTATGTCTCGCTGTTCCCGCAGGACCCGACCGGATTCGTGCCCTGGATCCAGGTGCGTGCCCACCAGGGGAAGCCGAAGAAGCAGATCTGCAAGCCAGGCGGTGGCAACAACCAGGGCGGCAAGAACCAGAACTGCGTGTGCCCGCCAGGTGCGCCGTGGTGCGCGCATCCGAACCCGTCCCCGTCATGTCAGCAAGGCTTCGGGTTCGGCGGCCAGTGCACCTCACCGTCTCCGTCCCCGTCGTGCCAGGGCTTCGGCCAGTCGTGTGGCTCGCCATCGCCTAGTCCGAGTGTGACGCCCTCGGTGTCGCCAAGCTCCTCGTGCTCGACCGGACCGCCTGGCCAGTGCGGTAAGACCGCCCGAACGGTGAGCTACATTCGCAGCTCCAGAGGCTCAGGCAGGTCGGCGGGATCAGCCGCGAGCATCGTCGCGCTTGCCGCCGAAGACGCGGCTACCCGGCTGGCGGCTACCCGGCTGGCGGCTGCCCTCGGACTGGTCGCCTAGCTGAGCTCTGCCCGGAGCCAGCGAACGTCGACGGCGGGATCCGGCGTCTCGCAAATGGCAGTTGCCCCGGCAGCTCGCACGACGCCGACCAGCGCTGCGGGGTCGATGGTGCCTGACTCCAGGCCTGCGTGGCGGTCCCGGCCGGACCCGAACTCGTCGCGCGAGTTGTTGCAGTGCACAAGATCGATCCGGCCGGTGATCGCCTTGATCCGCTGCACGACGGTCGCCAGGTCTTCGCCTGACGCGAACGCATGGCAGGTGTCCAAGCAGAAGCCGACCTCCCCGCCGCCGTCAGCCGCGGTCGCGATGGCATCCCACAGCCTGGCTATGCCATCCAGGCCACGCGCCATCGCGCCGTCGCCGCCAGCGGTGTTCTCAATGAGCATCGGCAGCGGCCTATCGATCCGCTCGATAGCTTTGCGCCAGCTGTCGTAGCCTTCCTCGGCGTCCACGCCCGCAGTGACGTGGCCACCGTGGACGATCAGGCCCTTAGCGCCGATGGACGCGGCAGCGGCCAGTTGCTGCTCGAGCAGCTTGCGGCTGGGGATTCTGATCCGGTTGTTCGGCGAAGCCACGTTGATGACGTAGGGCGAGTGCACATAGGCATCAACGCCGGCCGCCGCAAACGCCGCCCGGACCTCGGCGGGTTCGCCTGGAAAGACCGGCGCCTTCCACCCTTGCGGATCGCCAAGGAAGAACTGGACGGCATCCGACTCGATCGCCGTAGCCTCGGCTAGCGGGTCGCCATCGTGCAGATGGGCACCAATCCGAATCATCAGGCGAGCGTATCGGGCGCAGCCGACAGCCGGGCGGCCGGCGGCGGTCAGTCAGGCGAGCTGGACAGTCTTACCCGAACCCGCCGTGGGCGATTCCGAGGCCTCCGCCGACCCCTGCCGCGATGATCCCGGCCATGATGAAGACGCGCTGCTCCCTGGTCGCCGACAGCATCTGAGTCGTCATGCCGACCCCGAACGCGGCGATGCCCACAACGGTCGCGGCGAGGTGAGCCTTGACGACCAGGCCGAGCGCGAAGGCGGCAATGCCGGCTACGAACGTGAACGCGGTGGCAGCGTTCAGCATCGGGTGCCGCTCGCCGTCCGTGTTCAGGGTGAGCCGGATCCCGTGAGTCTGCGTCTGCGTGCTGGTGGCCTCGGGCATCGCTACCCCCAACGATGGGTCGAAATCGCCTGCAGGGTCTGCTGCCCTCCAGTGTGTTCCCCTCGGCGGCGGAAAGGAACATGAAACGCGGGCGGCACAGCTAACGCGGCCGGAGCGGCCGGAACTGTCGCGGCCGGCTGGTAAGCTGGCGCAGCTGTGATGAGGCCGCCAAGCGGGCGGTACGCAGCTCCTCCTGTCACGGAAATACCGTGACCGCCAGAGTCCAAAGGAGGCATGTCATAGCCATGCGCCAGTACGAGATGATGATCATCCTCGATCCCTCGCTGGAAGAGCGCACCGTGCAGCCGTCCCTCGACCAGTTCCTTACCGTCGTCACCTCGGCCGGAGGAACTGTCGACAAAGTGGACGTCTGGGGCCGCCGCCGGCTGGCCTATGAGATCGACAAGAAGTCCGAGGGCATCTACACCGTCATCGAGCTCAAGGCCGAGCCTGACACCGTCAAGGAACTCGACCGCCAGCTCAACCTGAACGAGGCGGTCCTGCGGACCAAAATCATGCGGCCTGAACTGCATTGACCCCAGGTCAAGTTCAGTCCGGTCCGGCAGCACAAGCTTGACCTAACCCGACCCGAGCGAGCGGGAGAACCCCCGATGGCAGCAGGCGACACGAATATCACGATCATCGGCAACCTCGTCAATGACCCGGAGCTCCGGTACACCCCGACCGGGCAGGCCGTCGCCACCTTCCGGGTGGCGTCGACACCGAGATTCCTGGACAAGACCACAAATGAGTGGAAAGACGGCGATTCGCTGTTCTTGTCCTGCAACGTGTGGCGGCAGGCCGCGGAGAACGTCGCGGAAAGCCTCCAGCGGGGCATGCGCGTCATCGTGACCGGCCGGCTGAAGCAGCGGTCGTACGAGACGAAGGAAGGCGAGAAGCGCACCGTCTACGAGATCGAGGTCGACGAGGTGGGACCGTCTTTGCGGAACGCCTCGGCCAAGGTCAGCCGGTCGACACGGTCCGGCGGCGGTACGGGCTTCGGCGGCGGAAGCCAGGGCGGCCAGGGCGGCCAGGGCGGGTATGGTGCAAGCGCTGGGCGCCCCAATGACGACCCGTGGGCTGCCGACCCGGCCGACAACGGCTTCTCTGACGAGCCTCCGTTCTAGCGGAGCCGTCCGGAGTTAACCCGAGTTAGACAGAAGAAAAACCGACCATCCCCGCCACAGGCGGGGCTCTGCCAACCTTCCCGGTCACAGGCCGGGACAGCGAAGGAGCACCACGATGGCCAAGCCACCGATCCGCAAGCCAAAGAAGAAGGTCTGCCTTTTCTGCCAGGAAAAGGTAACCAGAGTCGACTACAAGGACACCGGGCTGCTGCGAAAGTTCATCTCCGACCGCGGCAAGATCCGCGCGCGGCGGGTATCCGGTAACTGCACGCAGCACCAGCGCGACGTCGCCACCGCGATCAAGAACGCGCGTGAGATGGCACTGCTGCCCTACACGAGCACGGCTCGCTAGGCCGAGGAAGGACACCGAAGCCATGAGCGGCAAGCCAATGAAACTGATCCTGACCCAGGAAGTGACCGGCCTCGGCACACCAGGCGACGTAGTCGAGGTCAAGGCCGGTTACGGCCGGAACTACCTCGTGCCCCGCAGCCTGGCGATGCCGTGGACTCGCGGTTCGGAGAAGCAGATCGAACTGATCAAGCGTGCGCGGGCAGCGCGCGAGATCCGCGGTCTCGATGACGCTAAGGCGGCAGCCAGCAGGCTGAGCGGCCTGAAGGTACGGCTGCAGACCAGGGCCGGATCCGGCGGTCGCCTGTTCGGCTCAATCTCCACGGCGGACATCGCCGAGGCAGTCAGGAACGCGGGCGGTCCCGAGCTCGACAAGCGCAAGATCGAGGTCAAGAACCCCATCAAGACAATCGGATCTCATCAGGTCGCTGTCAGGCTGCACCCCGAAGTCAGCGCGAAGCTCGACATCGAGGTCTCGGCAAGCTGACCGTAGTGGCCAAGGCCGGGGGCGGGAACGGTGTCCTGCCCCCGGTCTTTCGCTGTTCTCCGCGGGGCACCGCTTGCGGTTTCAGAGAAGGGAAAACTCGCTAATGCCTTCGAGCCGGGACGTAGTGATCATCGGGGGCGGTCACAACGGACTGGTGGCCGCGGCTTACCTGGCGCGAGCCGGGCTTTCGGTGCTGGTTTGCGAGCGCCGCGACGTTGTCGGCGGTGCCGCGGTCAGCGAGCACCCGTTC
Source organism: uncultured Actinomycetota bacterium (assembly GCA_963815575.1). GTDB lineage: Bacteria > Actinomycetota > Actinomycetes > Streptosporangiales > Streptosporangiaceae > JAJYUU01. The sequence goes on from CAWFHE010000004.1 coordinate 376,129, forward strand.
GGGCCTGGCTACACGGTTACGTCGCTGTCTTATGTTGTGTCGCTGCTGCCGCAGGATCTGGTGACCGACCTGAACCTGGTCAAGCACGGCTACCACGTGTACCCGCAAGGCCCGTACTTCGCGCCTCGCGCCGACGGTCGCTACCTAAGGCTGCCGCATGAGCCCGGCCCGCGGCGCGCGGAGATCGCTAAGTTCTCTGGGCATGACGCCGCGCGCTATGACGCCTACGAAGCGCACATGGCGGGAATCGGAGCAATCCTCGGTCCGATGCTCATGCAGATCCCGCCCCGCCTCGGCTCGCGGCGCCCGGCGGACCTGCTCCGCCAGGGCCTGCTGCTCAGGCACTTGCGCAAGGTTGACACCAGGGCGGCGGTCGACATCACCCGGCTGCTGACTGGCAGCATCGCCGACCTGCTGGATGAGTATTTCGAGAGCGACGCGCTGCGCGGCTTGCTTTCAGTCTCCGGCGTCATCGGAACCTGGGCCGGACCGCGGTCGGCCGGCAGCGCGTACGTGACGCTGCACCATCACCTGGGCGATGCTGGCGGTCAGGCCGGCGCGTGGGGATTCCCGCGCGGCGGGATGGGCGGGGTAACTACCGCTCTTGCGGCCGCCGCACGGTCGTTCGGGGCCGAGATACGCACCGGCTCAGCTGTCGCTGCCATCAACACCACGGGCGGGCGGACTACCGGCGTGACGCTCGCCAGCGGGGAGCAGGTCGATGCGTCCACCGTTGTCACGACCGCGCACCCGCAGATCTCGTTCCTCGACTTGCTCGACCCGGCCGAGCTTCCAGCTGACTTCGTCGCTGACATCCGCGGCTGGCACTCGCGCAGCGGCACCGTGAAGATCAACCTGGCGGTGGACCGGCTCCCGCTCTTCGCCAGTCACCCGGATTACGACCCGCAGGTCCACGGCGGCACCATCGTGCTCGCCGAGAGCCTCGACGACCTCGAGGCGGCCTACCAGGACGCAGTGGCAGGAGAACCGTCGCGGCTGCCGTTTGCTGACATCTGCATCCCGAGCGTCTTCGACGACAGCCTGGCACCGGCCGGCCAGCACATCGTGTCGATGTTCACTCAGTGGGTTCCGCACAGCTACGCCGACCATGCCGACGACGAAGCGCTCAGCGCGTACGCCGACCGGATGATTGCCAGGATGGAGATGGTCGCGCCCGGCTTCACGAAGTCCGTCCTGCACCGGCAAGTGATCGGGCCGCAGCTGATGCAGCAGGAGTACGGCCTCGTCGGCGGCAACATCTTCCATGGCGAGCTGACTCTTGGACAGATGTTCCACGCCCGGCCCGCGGCTGGCTACGCGGATCTGCGCACTCCGGTGGCCGGCCTGTATCAGGCCGGCTCGTCGACCCACGGCGGTGGCGGTGTTACCGGCATTCCGGGCAGGAACGTGGTGCATCAGGTACTTGCCGACCGCCGGGCCGCGCGCTGGCACCGGGTGAATCGGACTGGCCGAGCCTGAAACAGCCCCGTTTCCTGCGGAAATAGGGGTGTTATGACGGCGAGTACCGGGCCATCCGCGCGGCTAGCTCGGGATCGGCGGCGGAAATCATCGCCCAGGCGCCGGCCAGTTGCGCCGCGACCTGCGGGCCCGCTGCATCGTCACCCGCGCTAAGCGCGGCAGCCACCTCGTCGACGGCCCTGACTACCGCGGCCGCTATGTCCCCCGCTATGTCCCCCGCCGGCAACTGGCGCGATCCCCCGTTCGAACACATAGTCGAACTGTAGCCACGCGCGGCCCGGCTCGCCTGCCAAATCGGCGGATCTCCTGGCTGCCCCGGCCAGGCCCGGCGAAGCTCTGGCATGACGTTGGACGTCAAATTCCTAGTGTGGATAACTTGCCGTTTCCGGGAGCGTTCTTACCAGATCAAAAAATCTTGTATGCACACCCTGGGCAGAACGTTCCCGCAGGCTGCGGTGCCAATCCGCGGCCATCAGCAGCTGTTTCCACAACCGTGTCCCCAGGCTGCGCACAGCGCCTGCGGCGTGTCTGCACAGCCTGTCCACAGCCCTGTGCACACGACGACTCGACGGCTTGCGCGACACGCTGAAGACTGTCGGAAGCGTTCGATAGAACAGGCTCTGGATCTCGTGGTAGCTGATGCGGAATTGGCAGCTGTTGCGAGTGCCCGAAGGCGCGGCAAATGGCGCCCTCTGCTATGGAGGGCGCGGATGAGCGTGTGTATAGGCAAGCACGGGGCTGCTTGGACGGGGATGGCCGGCGCAGCTGGCCTGAGAGGGAGAGGTACCGGTGAGCGTTGCGGAGATCGCGCCTCGGGGCGAAGGGTTCGAGCGGACGCCGCCGCACGACCTCGCGGCCGAGCAATGCGTGCTGGGCGGCATGATGCTGTCGAAGGACGCGATCGCCGACGTGCTTGACGTGATCAAGGCACATGACTACTACCGGCCCGCCCACCAGGTCATTCACGAAGTCATTCTGGACCTGTACGGCCGCGGCGAGCCTGCCGACGCGGTTACCGTCGCGGCCGAGCTGACCCGCAACGGCGACATTGGCCGGATGGGCGGCGCGCCTTACTTGCACACGCTGATCGCGTCAGTGCCGACGGCTGCCAACGCGGGCTATTACGCGCGCATCGTCCGCGAGCGAGCCATCCTGCGGCGACTGGTCGAGGTGGGCACCCGGATCGTGCAGCTCGGCTACGCCGGCGACGGCGATGCGGACGAAATCGTCGACCGGGCGGAAGCCGAAGTGTACGGCGTGACCGACCGCCGCGTGAGTGAGGATTACCTGCCGCTGGCTGCGATCATGCCGGGTGCGCTGGATGAGATCGAAGCAATCGGCAGCCGGGGCGCGACCCTGGCGGGCGTCCCGACCGGCTTCGCCGACCTGGACGCGCTGACCAATGGACTGCATCCAGGGCAGATGATCGTCATCGCGGCCCGCCCGGCGATGGGAAAGTCGGCGCTGGCATTGGACATCGCCAGGGCGGCGGCTGTGCAGTCTGGTCTCACCGCCGTCTTGTTCAGCCTGGAGATGAGCCGGAACGAGATCACGATGCGGTTGTTGTCGGCGGAAGCGCGGGTGCCGCTTCAGGCCATGCGCACCGGTCAGCTCGGGGAGGACGACTGGACTCGGCTGGCGCGGCGGATGAGCGAGGTCGTCGACGCGCCGCTGTATATCGATGACTCGCCGAACATGTCGATGATGGAGATCCGCTCTAAGTGCCGGCGCCTGAAGCAGCGCAACGACCTCAGGCTGGTTGTCATCGACTACCTGCAGCTGATGACCTCACCGAAGCGCGTCGAGAACCGCCAGCAGGAAGTGTCTGATCTGTCCCGGTCGCTGAAGCTGCTGGCTAAGGAGCTGAACGTGCCGGTCGTGGCGCTCGCTCAGCTCAACCGAGGTCCGGAGATGCGCACCGACAAACGTCCGTTGCTTGCAGACCTCCGCGAGTCTGGCTGCCTGACTGCAAGTACCCGAGTCTTGCGCGCAGACACCAACCAAGAGGTGAGCCTGGGTCATCTTCTGACTTCAGGTGCACGTGACATCCCGGTCTGGGCACTCGATGAGCGGCTTAGGTACGTCAAGGCGACGATGAGCCACGTGTTTCCGACCGGGCACAAGCAGGTCTTCGCGCTGCGCCTGAGCTCGGGTCGGCAGATCGAAGCGACGGGCAACCACCGGTTCCTGACGATCGATGGCTGGATGCCTTTGGCCGAACTCGGCGTCGGTTCCCGCGTAGCTGTGCCCCGGCGGGCGCCGGCTCCACTGGTGCCCGAGCAGTGGCCTGACGATCGTGTCGTGATGCTGGCGCACCTGCTGGGCGACGGCTCCTTTGTCAAGCGCGAGCACGAGAAGTTTGTGCCGTCAGGCGTGTTCCAACTGCGTGACGACCAGGTCGCGCTCTTCCTCCGGCATCTGTGGGCCACTGACGGATCAGTCACGATCAGCCGCACCGGAAAGGGCGGGCGCATCTACTACGGCTCCACGAGCCGTCGGCTGCTGGATGACCTGGCGAGCCTGCTACGCCGGTTCGGCATCAACCCGCGCATTCGCAACGTCACCGCTGGTCCGCACCGTCCCCAGTTCTCGCTAGACATCTCCGGTCGGGACGATCAGCTTTCCTTCCTGGCCCAGATCGGGGTCCACGGGGCGCGCGCTGCGGCATGCGAAGAACTCAAGGCGATCATTGACGGCACTCACAGCAACACGAACGTGGACACGATTCCTGCCGAGGTCTGGCAGCGCGTGAGCCGCGCGCTAGCCGATCAGGAACTGTCGCACAGGCAGTTCTCTGCCGCGATCGGGACCCAGTTCGGTGGCAGTACGTCGCGGAAGCACTCGCCGAACCGGGGCAGGCTAGCCCTTGTGGCCGAGGTCCTGGACGATGCGGAACTTGAGTTGCTCGCCACCAATGATGTCCGGTGGGACGAAATCGTCTCGGTGGAGCCGCTCGGAGTCCAGGACGTGTACGACGCGACCGTAACCGGACTGCACAATTTCGTAGCCAACGGAATAGCGGTTCACAACAGCATTGAGCAGGACGCGGACGTCGTGATCTTGCTGCACCGTGAGGACGTCTACGAACGTGAGTCGCCTCGGGCAGGCGAAGCGGACCTGATCGTGGCTAAGCACCGGAACGGTCCGACGACTACTGTGACTGTCGCTTTCCAGGGTCACTACAGCCGCTTCGTTGACATGGCGCCGATCTAGCCGGGGGCCCTGTAGGGTCTCACGCCGCGCGACGTAATCTCACGGCCAGTGTCGCACGGGTGGCGCATACGACATTTTCGTGAGACACGCCGGAGTGCCTCCCAAGCTTCTCCGGACAGCTGTAGGACCGTAGTCACGATGTCACTCATAGTGACGAGCGCCGCTACCTGCGTGGCATCAGTGAGGCCCTGCCATGTCAGCCGATCTGACAACGGTGAGTTTCCGGACGGAGTCCGACGTGGCCAGGGGCGCGTTGTCGTAACTGTCGCCTTCACCGGCTTTGAGTTCGCGCCAGGTGACCCCGCGGGCTGGATCGGGCTGGTCGGGGATGAGCAACCACTGGTAAGCGTCGGTGCCGGACAGACCTCCGGGTTGCTCGTAGGGAGCCGATTTAGCGAGGCTGTTCCTGCGTGAGCGGTGCTCCCGGTCGGGACGATGCCGGGCTTAATCAGCGGCCGAGGTAGGCCAGTACGGCGAGCACCCGCCGGTTGTCGTCGTCGGAGGGTTGCAGGTTCAGTTTGAGGAAGATGGATGCGCTGTGTTTGGCGACGGCCCGCTCGGTGATGAAGAGCCGCTGGGCGATGGCCGTGTTGGAGCGGCCTTCGGCCATCATTTCGAGCACCTCGCGCTCGCGGGGGCTGAGCGACCCTAGCGCGCCGCCTGCCGCGCTGCGGTCTAGCAGCTGGGCGATCACCTCGGGGTCCATCGCGGTGCCGCCGCGGGCTACGCGGCGCACGGCGTCGATGAACTGGGCGCCGTCGAGGACCCGGTCCTTGAGCAGGTAGCCGATGCCGCCGATGCCGCCGGTCAGCAGCTCGCGGGCGTAGATCTGCTCTACGTACTGCGACAGCACCAGTACCGGCAGGCCGGGCACAGTGGCCCGGGCTGCCAGCGCGCCGCGCAGTCCCTCGTCGGTGAAGGTTGGTGGCAGGCGCACGTCCACGATGGCCACGTCGGGCTTGTGCGCGGTGACCGCGGCGAGCAGGTCGTCGCCGTTGTCCACCGCCGCGGCTACCTGCAGGCCGTGCGCCTGCAGCAGCCGGGTGAGGCCGTCCCTCAGCAGGAAGTGGTCTTCGGCGATGACAACGCGCACGGGATCTCCATGTTCACCACGGTAGGGCCGCCCGGCGGGCTGGACACCGCGAGCACGCCGTCGAACGCCGCGAGGCGGCGTTCGATGCCGCGCAGCCCGGTGCCGCGGGCCGGATCCGCGCCGCCGCTCCCGTCGTCGGTGACCCCGATCCGCAGCATCTCGCCGTGGTGCCGCAGGTCGACCCAGGCCTGGGCGGCGTGCGCGTGCTTGGAGACATTGGCCAGCAGCTCGCTGACCGCGAAGTAGGCGGCCGACTCCACCGGCGCGGGCGGCCTGCCCCGCAGTTCGCTGGTGAAATGGACCCGCAGCGGCGTGTCCAGCGCCAGCGCCCGGACGGCTTCGGCCAGGCCGCGGTCGGCCAGCACCGGCGGGTGAATGCCGCGCACCAGGTCCCGCAGCTCGGCCAGCGCCTTCACGGAGGACTCGCGGGCCTCGGCCAGCAGCGCCCGTACCGCGGACGGGTCGTCGTCCAGCAACTGGCCGGCGGCGTCGAGGGTCATGCCCATTGCGACCAGCCGGGCCTGCGCGCCGTCGTGCAGGTCTCGTTCGATCCGGCGCAGCTCCGCTGCCCCGGTGTCGATGGTGTCGGCCCGGGTCTGGGCCAGGTGCGCGACGCGTAGCGCCAGTTCGGCCTGGCCGCTGGGCGCCAGCATCGTCCGGGCCAGCATCCCGTAGCCGCGCAGCAGCCAGGGGGCCGCCCACAGCCCGAATGCGATGCACGCCAGGCCCACCGCGAAAAGCATCAGCCGCGGGTGGTTTCCCAGGGCGAGCAGGGAGCCCTGCTGGAGTGGCCAGCGGCCAGCGTCAAGGCGGCCAGCGTCAAGAAGGCAAAGCAGGCCATAAATGATCAGCCCGCCCGGTGCTGCGGCCAGCACCCAGCCCCCGGACGCGTTCACCGTGAACCACAGGGCATCCCGCCGCCCGGCGGGATCGCCCAGCCGCCACCGCAGCCGCCCGGTCAAGCCGAGCTGCGTATCACGAGGCGCCGGGCGGTAGGGATCGGCGATCGACACCGCACACCACTGCCCGCACAGCCGCCGGGTCAGGATCGCCAGCTGGCGCATGCCCAGCGCAATGGCCGGGATCAGCAGCAGGCTGACGGCGAGCCCGGCGAACGGTGCCACCCGGATGGCCACCGCCTGCCCTTCGCCCCCGTGGTCCGGACCGTTCACCAGCAGGCTGATCCCGAGGCCGGCCAGGAACAGCGGCAGCAGCAGCGCCAGCACCAGGCAGAACCCGGCCAGCATCAGGGCGCAAAACGCCACCCCCCTGGCAGCCGCGTCAGCGCCCGCGCCAATCCACGCCCACCGCCCGCGACGGAGGCGCTGCGCGTTCCGCTCGTCCCCGGTGTGCGGGCCGCCTTCCATGACTGGCTCCCTTCGCCGGGCCGCCTGCTGATCTCTGCCCAGTGTGCAGGCCGGCCTGCGAGTCACGCAGTGACGCTGGCCCCCGGCCCAGGGGTGTACCTAGATACACCTCCAGAACACCGCCCAGCCGTATATCGCGGCCAGCGCCCGTGCACCTAGCGTAGCCGCCGGGCTGGTGCGATCCAGCCTCTGACGCCCGACAGCACCGATACCGGAAGGACGTCATGAGCAGCGGACATACGGCGCTGGACAGCATCGAGGCCATCTTCCAGCGGGTCGTCGGGCCCCGGATCGTCGAGGAGCAGGCAGCATGACTACTTCCGCGGTGACCGCTAGCGGTCTGGGCAAGCGGTACGGGCGGCACTGGGCGTTGTCGGAGTGCACGCTCAGCATCCCGGCCGGGCGCGTCGTGGGCCTGGTGGGCCCGAACGGCGCTGGCAAGTCGACGCTGATCGGCCTGATGACCGGCCTGCTCGGCCCGAGCACCGGCAGCATCGAGGTGCTGGGCGGGCCGGCCCCCAACAGCCCGGCGCAGCTGGCGCGCATCGGCTACGTGGCGCAGGGCACGCCGACCTACGCCGGCCTAAGCGTGGCCGACCATCTGCGGTTCGGCGCCCGCGCCAACCCGGGCTGGGACGGAGCGCTGGCGGCCCGGCGGATCGCCGATCTCGGGCTGGACCCGCGGAAGAAAGCGGGCAGGCTGTCGGGCGGCCAGCGGGCCCAGCTGGCGCTGACCCTCGGGCTTGCCAAGCGGCCCGAGCTGCTGATCCTGGACGAGCCCATCGCCAGCCTCGACCCGCTGGCCCGGCACGAGTTCCTGCAGGCCCTGACGGCCGCCACCGCCGAGCGCGAGCTCAGCATCATCATGTCCTCGCACCTGATCGGCGACCTCGAAGACGTCTGCGACTACCTCGTCGTGCTGGCCGGCTCCCGGGTGCTGCTCGACGGCCCGATCGCGGAGCTGCTGGCCAGCCACCATCTGGTCACCGGCCGGCGCCGCGACGCCACGTCCCTGCCGCCCGGCGTCCAGGTCATCACCGAAAGCCACACCGACAGGCAGTCCACGTTCCTGGTCCGCAGCACCGCACCCATCATCGACGAGACTCTCGCCGCTGATCCCGTCGACCTGGAGCAGCTGGTGCTCGCCTACATGGGCGGCACCGCCCGCACCACCGCGATTCTGGAGGCACAGCGATGATCTGGATGACCTGGCGGCAGTTCCGCCCCTCAGCGATCGCCGCCGCCGCGGCGCTGCTCGCGCTGGCGGCCGCCCTCGCCGCAACCAGGCCCGCCCTGCTGTCGCTGTACACCAGCGCCGGCCTGGCCGCCTGCCACACTGGCTGCGCCACCGACGCAAGCAGGTTCATCACCTCGGTACAGGCCAGCTACACCGGCAAGGTCTACTGGGCGGGCATCGGGATCATGTACCTGGTGCCCGCGGTCATCGGCCTGTTCTGGGGTGCCCCCCTCATCGCCCGCGAGCTCGACTCAGGCACCTTCCGGCTGGCCTGGAGCCAGAGCGTCACCCGCGCCCGGTGGGCCACCGTCAAGCTCGGCCTGATCGGCGGCGCCGCGATACTGACCGTAGGCCTGACCAGCCTGCTCATCTATTGGTGGACCAGCCCGCTGTTTCAGGCAGCCAGCCAGGCCGGACAGAACGCGCTGAGCGTCAGCCGGTTCTCCGCCCCCCTGTTCAGCACCCACGGGATCGTCCCGCTCGGCTACGCCGCGTTCGCCTTCACCCTCGGGACCGCAGCCGGCCTGCTGCTCCGCCGCACGATACCCGCCATGGCGGTCACCCTCGCCGTCTTCGTCGCCATCCAGGTACTGGTGCCCATGCTCGTCCGGCCGCATCTCATCCCGCCCGTCCAGACCCCTGCCATCAGCGCGGTGCAGCTAGGCAGCGCAACAATCGGCGGAGGGCAACCCTCCCCCATCCAGGTACTCGGCATCAGCGGCCAGCCTGGCGCCTGGATCCTCGGCGACAAGGCGGTCGGCGCGGCAGGCCAGACAGTGACCAGTGCGCCGTCGGCTTGCGAAAGCCCGTCGATCAGTTACCCCGACGGCTTTTCATCATGCCTCCTCCGGCACGGCATCAAGGTCGCCGTCAGCTACCAGCCCGCGAGCCGGTACTGGGAACTGCAATCGGCCGAGACAGCTCTGTATCTGGTGCTCGCGGTCGGCCTCGGCGGGTTGTGCTACTGGGCCGTCCGCCGCCGGCAGCGCGCGGCTTAGGCGACGCCACGCTGCGACGACCTGCGTCAGATCTGGTGCGGTCTTGCGGGAGACAACCAACCCCGCAAGACCGCACCGGCGTAAAGCAAATACTCGGCGTTAAAGGTGTGATGGCAGCCCGACGATCGGCGATGCTCAGTCACTATCCGTGACGCCTGTAACTAACCTCGTGTTCGTCACTGGGTAGATCTTGGGCATCTGTCCACATGACAGCGAGGAATGCCCACGTTCGCGGGTTCGCTACGCGCCGGTACATCTTGTCTCGTACTTTCTCCCCCGCCGCGCCAGCCGCTCCCTTTGGCTTCGACCGACCGCACAGCAGGCCTTGAGTCAGTTGGCGTCGTAGGTGGCAACACGCCGGGATGGATCTGCGACCAGACGGGCCGGGCCTTCCGTGACACGGTTGGGGCCAGCAGTTGGCAGAGTCGCGGTCAGAGCTCGCCCGGTTGCTGTTCGCTGATTTCTTTCCTGAGCTCTCGCTGACCGGCTACGAGCTCGACGCGCCCGCGGTGTCAAGCCATGACCCGACCTAGAACCGATCGTCGAGACGTGCCGCGCTGCTTCCTATGGGGACGCGAAGGACGGCAGCCGTGGAGGTTCCTGCCGGCCGACGGTGGCCAAGCCCTGGCGCGAGGGAACGGGTACAGCTCGTCATGGCCGTGTACGGGGTCGGCCAGGTGTCGGCGTCGTACCTGACCGCTCCAAGCCAACCCGGCGACCGCAGACCTTCGTCAGGTTGCCTGCGGAGTCGCACCCTGCCGAGAAAAGTGACACGGCCTTAAGACTGATCTTGGTGACATCGTCGTGAGACAGCCGAGAACTCACAGGTCGCACAAGATCAACATGTCACGCGAAGTGAGACCCTACAGGGCGGCCCGAGTTCTGCTTTTCCCACGCGACCCGGCATCGCATGTGTAAGCCAAGTGCAGGCGGCCCGGCCAGAGCTATGCCGACGATCTGTCCGCAGTGCTCCGCGACGGCATCAGCTGGGTTGGCAACGGTGAGCTTCCGGACGCAGTCCGCGCGTGGCCGAGGACGAGTCCTGGACACTTGTCGGCTTCGCCGACGCGTGCGCCACCGGGACCGCAGACCAGGCCGCGGGTCAGTTGGCGAACCGGGCGGCGAGTTCGGCTATGCGGCTGGGCCGGTGCTCCTGGCGCATCCGGCCGGCGCGTTCTAGCAGGCTCATGCCGTGTAGTGCGCTCCACAGCAGTTCGGTCGCCGTTCCGCGTTCGTCATTGCCGAGCGCGGCGCCTAGCGCGTTGAAGCCGGAGCGCAGTTCGGTCTCCGCATCGTCTTGTGCAAAGCGCGCATCGATCGGCAGCTGGAACATCGCCTCGTAAAGCGACGGATGCGCCGCGGCGAAGCCCAGGTACGCGTTCGCCACCGCTGCAACCGCCTGCGGACCTGTCTTGCGGCCTATGGCCGCCCGGGTCGCCGCCGTCAGTTCCGCGAAGCCGGCGAGCGCCACCGTGCGCATGATCTCGGTCTTCCCGCCCGGGAAGTGACCGTAGAGCACGGGCTGCGTGTATCCGATCGCGTCGGCAAGACGCCGCGATGTGACAGCCGCCCACCCGTCGGCCTCGGCCATGGCCCGGGCCGTGTCGAGGATCTGCTGCCTGCGCTCGGCCACGCGCTGCGCGCGGGTACCTGCCCTCGCCATGGTTCCTCCCCTTGCACTCTGGCACGTGACAACGCATGTTAGCAGTGCTATATTGCTAGCAGTGCTAGATCTAGCACTGCTAGAAGTGCGCGGCGTCGCGCTAGAGCTGGGCCAACCGGGTGGAGCCGGGACGGGCGACGAGGTTGACCTGGTGGCCAGCTCTAGCCAGCTGGTATGCGAACGAGCTGCCAATGCGGCCAACGCCGATGATCGCCATGGACAGCCGGAGCGATCGGGGTGGTTGTCGTGGTGTTCATGCGAAGTAGTGCCCTTCATTGAGGTCCTCGATCAGGCCGACGCCCGTCGGCTGCCATCCGAATCGCTCGCGGGTCAGGTCGTTCGACGCGGGGTTGTCGGCGGCAGCGAACATGGCCAGGAAGTTGAGGTACGCTGGCGCCTCCTCCGGCGTGACGCTCGTGACGGGCAGCCCGAGGTTCCTGCCAATGGTTTCGGCGATCTCCTTGAACGCGATGCCGCTCTCCGCGACGCCGTGCAGCCGCGTTCCCGCCGGGGCCGACTCGAGGGCGAGCCGCAGCAGCGTGGCGCCGTCGTGGGTGTTGACGGCCGGCCAGCGGTTGGAGCCGTCACCGACGTAGGCGGCCGAGCCTTTCTGCTTGGCGAACCCGATCAGAGCGGGGACGAAGCCTTCCCTGTCCAGTTCAGAGTGAACGACCGGCGCGAACCGGACGACGCTGGCCCGCACACCCTTGTCGGCGAAGCGATCACGTCATTCTCTCGGCTCGCGACAGGGATGCCTTCGGGGGCGAAGTCGGTTTCGGTGCCGGGGCGGTCGTTGATGCCCATCGCGGCCAGCATCAGCGTCCCGCCGATGCCGACGAACGGCTTGTTGCTGCCCTCCAGTGCGGTGCCCATAGCCTCGATGGCCTTGCTGTCCGCGACCGCAGCGCCTGCCATGTCGCCGGCATAGACCAGGTCGTGCTTGAAGGCCAGGTGGATGACGCCGCCCGACTCACGGCATGCCTCGGCGAGGACGTCGAGGTCGTCCAGGCTGCCGCGTACGAACTCCGCGCCGGCGACGGTGAGCTTGTCGGCCGAGGCGTCCGAGCGGGCCAGGCCGAGGACCTCGTGACCGGCACCCAGCAGCTCGGGGACCAGGGCGGAGCCGATGTGACCAGAGGCTCCAGTGACGAAGATTCGCATGTGCTCTTTCCTTTCATGTCAGCTTCTGACATCACTCTACAACATGATGTCAGCTTCTGTCATCACGTACTATGAGGGGCGTGGCACGCTGGGAACCCGACGCTCAAGGAAGGCTCGTCGTAGCCGCGCTGGAGCTGTTCGCCGAGCGCGGATATGACCAGACGACCGTGGCCGATGTCGCCGAGCGGGCCGGAGTGACCGAGCGGACCTTCTTCCGCTACTTCACCGACAAGCGGGAGGTGCTCTTCGCTGCCGGTCACGCGTGGGAGGACCAGATCATCGCTGGCATCGAGGACGCCGAACCATCATTGGCACCGCTCGACGTGGTGGTCGCGGGCCTTGTCGCCGGCGCCTCGCTACTCGACGAGCGCCGCGCCTTCGTCCTTCGCCGGGGAGCTGTGCTTGCAGCCACCCCGTCACGACAGGAACGCGAGCTGCTCAAGATGACCAAGCTTGCCGAGGCCATCACTCTGACCCTTGCCAAACGTGGCGTTGCGGACTTCGATGCCGAGCCGGCCGCCGAGACCGTCGTGGCGGGTTCCCGGGTCGCCCTCGCCCGCTGGATCGCCGACGCCTCCGGTGACCTCTCGCTTGGCGAGCACATCGCCGAGGCGGCCTCGGCTCTCCGCGCGCTCGCCGGGGCAAAAACTAACCCTTTTGTACCAACGTCAGAGCGTTGGGAACTCGAGCAGGCTCTTCCGCGCGAAATCGCGGTGGGGGGTACGCCGCGCGGGCAGTGGGCGGCCTGCGCGCACTGCAGGCGGGCCCAGTAACCCGAGACGCGTGCGGTCGAGCGCGCCGGCGTCAACCAACTCTTAGCCAGCCATGAGGCCGGCCAGCTGAAAGAGGTATCACCCTAGCTCGGGACGGGTACCTCGTCGTGAGCGGCCCGTGGAACGAACGCACCTCATATCCAGAAGGGAGTTCCCAATCCGGTGCCGGGAGATCCCGAGCCGCTGTCAATGTCAGACTGGCCAGCTGCCGCCGGGCCGCCGCTGCGTAGCCTGACAGTCGGTGAGGCGCTACGGACTGCTGCCCGCCAGGCGCCGGACGTTACCGCTCTGGTCGAGGGCGCCGCTGACCCCGCGGCCAGGCGGCGCTGGGACTGGACAGTGAGTTGCTGGCGGA